>NZ_JBNDJY010000001.1:0-1483928 GCF_050435225.1 Ensifer sp. LBL
TGCGCTGCACCGGTGATCATGTTCTTGACGTAGTCGGCGTGGCCGGGGCAGTCAACGTGAGCGTAGTGACGGTTCGGCGTCTCATACTCAACGTGCGCCGTCGAAATCGTGATACCACGGGCCTTTTCTTCCGGAGCGGCGTCGATCTGGTCGTACGCCTTGAACTCGCCGAAGTACTTCGTGATCGCTGCGGTCAGCGACGTCTTGCCATGGTCAACGTGGCCAATCGTGCCAATGTTAACGTGCGGCTTGTTGCGCTCAAATTTGCTCTTTGCCATGGGTACGTTTCCTGTGGTCAAGTATGAATAATGATCAGCCGGCAGGGCCGGTTTGTGGAGCCGTTTAAGGGTTTCAGGGGATTTGCGCAAGACTTAATTGCGCGCGCCCGGACCGGCCGCCGACGGCCTCTTCCTGGCGATATATAAGAAGCGCGCAACGCCGGTACAAGATTGGGCATCATCGCGCCGCGAATCGCTGCGGTTGCAGAACATTCAAGCGCTTAGCGGCGAATGTTTATTCGCTACATTAATCTGAAAGGAAGGAGGACACCGCTATTGGAGCGGGTAGCGGGAATCGAACCCGCGTATTCAGCTTGGAAGGCTGCTGCTCTACCATTGAGCTATACCCGCGGGCCTTCGATCCAGAAGCAGAATGGTGGAGGGAGTTGGATTTGAACCAACGTAGGCTGAGCCAACGGATTTACAGTCCGTCCCCTTTAACCACTCGGGCATCCCTCCATTATTCTGTCGGGATCTTTCGACCAAGCATTTGAGATCGTGAGACAACCAGCGACTTGTCGGTGCCGCTCTCGATCTGTGGCCGGGTATATGACTGCCTCGTTTCGTCCTGTCAACACGGCTCGGTGCAAAAAATCCGATTTTCTCCACAGCCGCAAAATTACCCCCAGCGCGGAAAACCATTTCGCCGGACAGGCAAGCCCTCTATAAGACGCCAATGAGCAAAGATCGCACCGGCGACAAGAGCGCCAAGGACACCCATTACGCAAACCTCAGGCGCGCGCACCGCGATGCCAAGCGCGAGCGTGGCGAAATTCCAACCCCGAAAGAGGACAGGCGCCGCAAGGCGCCGGCCGACTGGAAAGCGCCGCAGCTCGCCCCAGAGCAAGTGCTGCTTTACGGCCTGCACACGGTTCGCGCCGCGCTGGACAATCCGGCGCGCCAGATCATTGGCCTCAGCGTGACCCAGAACGCCGCCGCAAGGCTGGAACTCGGGGAGCTTTCGGCCCTGCCCTTCCCGGTCGAAACGGTGACGCCACAGGATCTCGACAAGATTCTCGGTCCCGACGCGATCCACCAGGGCGTGATGCTCGAAACGCGTCCGCTGCCGCATCGCCGGCTCGAGGCGCTACGCGACTGCCCGCTGATCCTCGTGCTCGACCAGGTAACCGATCCGCACAATGTCGGCGCCGTCATGCGCTCGGCCGTGGCTTTCGATGCCGGCGCGCTGATCACCACCATGCGCCACAGCCCGACCGAATCGGGCGTGCTCGCCAAATCGGCCTCCGGCGCGCTGGAAATGATCCCCTATATCCAGATCACCAACCTTGGTGATGCCATCGAGGAACTGCATCGACTGGGCTTCCAGACGATCGGCCTTGATTCGGAAGGACCGCAGCCGCTGGAAGGAACGTTCAGCGGCGAGAAGATCGCGCTCGTACTCGGCTCCGAAGGCAAGGGGCTCCGGCAGAAGACCCGCTCGATCGTCAACGACCTTGCCCGGCTCGACATGCCTGGCGCGATCAAGTCGCTGAACGTCTCGAACGCGGCGGCGATCGCCATGTATGCGGCACGCCAGTATCTGAAGCGCTGACATCGCCCCGGACGCTCTTGGCCGCCTCAGCGTTACGGCGCCGGCGGCCACATCATCCGGCTCCAAAGCCGTGGCTTTAACGCGAAATGGCGCCTGTGGATATCTTCGCAGCGGTCGAATTGCGGAGCGTGATGCCGTGCGATTTCGAAAGAGCAGGAAAGAGGACGGCAAGCCGCGCCGACCCGTCACAAACCGACGGATTGCAGCGCAGGGCGACTGGGCGTGCTCATCCCTGCCGTCGGGCAGCCTTCACGCAATTTCTTCCAGGTGGTGACGTTGAGGTTCATCTCGCAGCGCGCGAGATAGGCGCTGCCATCGACGCGCAGGCAGGCGACCTGCCCGAGCTCGTATTTGGAGCCGTCTCGGTTGCGGCAGGTGCAGCCATGATCCGGCGGCGCAGCCAGCGTGGCTTCGGCGGCGAACAAGAAGGCCACCGCAGCGGTCATGCTCCAAAGGATCGTCCGCCCGTCCATCATGAGGGCATTATAAAGCAGATATCGATATTCGAAAACGGACAATGCCGGCTGCTTGCGCAACCGGCACCGTCCGCACGCGGGGCATACGCCCCTCCCACCGGATCACCTCGGTGATCCGCTGAACTTAGTTCTTAGCTCGCCAGGCGAAGCACGTTGCCTTCGGAGATGGTCTTTTCAGCCTCGGCGATCGCAAACTGCTTGGAGTCGGCGCTGAGGTTCAGGCCTTCAGCGCGAACGAACTCGACGTCGGTGACGCCCAGGAAGCCGAAGACCGTCTTCAGGTAGGATTCCTGGTGATCCATGACGGCCGCCGGGCCGGCGGAGTAATGGCCGCCACGGGTGGAGGCGACGATGACCTTCTTGCCCTTGGCGAGGCCTTCCGGACCGTTCTCCGTGTAGCGGAAAGTCTTGCCGGAGACGGCGATACGGTCGATCCAGACCTTCAGCTGGCTCGGAATGCCGAAGTTGTACATCGGCGCGCCGATGATGACGGTGTCGGCGGCCAGGAACTCTTCCAGCATGTCGCGGCCGAGCTTGACGTCCGCAGCAAGGCCGGCGTCGACGCCTTCGAGGTCGGCCGGGGCCATGATCTGGGCGCCGGTCAGATGCGGCAGCGAGCTGGCAGCGAGGTCGCGATAGGTCACCTGGGCATCCGGGCGGTCAGCCTTGACCTGGGCGGCAAGGGCGGCCGTCAGACGGCGGGAAACCGAGTGGTCGCCAAGGATACCGGAGTCGATATGAAGAACGTTCATGGGAACACCTTTGTGTTTACGTTGCGGTGATCCACATATGAGGGGAAAACAATGGCCCGATAAGCCAGCGGATATTTGACATACTGTTTCCAGACGGAAACAATCATATCCATCATCCGCACCTCGGAGACAGGACAATGCAGGATCTGAACGACCTCGGGCTTTTTGCCGCCGTCGTGCGAAACAACGGCTTCAGTGCTGCGGCACGGGACCTCAATATACCCAAATCCAAGCTCAGCAAACATGTGGCCCGACTGGAGGAGCAGCTCGGGGTGCGGCTGCTCGAGCGTTCGACCCGCAAGCTGCGTGTCACCGACATCGGCCGGGTGTTCTACGAGCATTGCCAGAGCCTTCTCGACGGGGTGGCTGCCGCAGAGGCGGAGATCGCCGCCGTGCGCGCCGAACCTTCGGGCACGGTCCGGCTCGCCTGCCCGCTCGGCTTCACCCCGATGCTTGCCGATATCCTGCCAGCGTTTCACCGCCGCTACCCCGGCGTCCGGCTGCTGATTACAGCCACCAACCGTCGCATCGACCTGATCGAGGAGCGGGTCGACGTGGCGCTGCGCGCCCGCGGCCAGCTCGATACGGACAACCAGTTGATCATCCGCAAGTTCGGCGAGGTGCGCGAGCGGCTTGCCGCCAGCCCCACCTTCCTTGCCCGCTCGGGCGAGATCACGATCGAGAACCTCAGCCAGCAGGCGACGCTGTCGATGAACGAACAGCACCCGACCGACGTCTGGCGGCTGGTTTCGATCGACGGCAACACGACGGAAATCACCCACCGCCCGATCATCGGCTGCAGCGACTTCCTGATTCTTGAGCGCGCCGCGATCGAAGGCATGGGGGTCGCGCTCTTGCCCGACCATATCTGCGAGCGCGCTTTCCGCGCCGGCGTGCTTGCGCCGGTGCTGCCGGAATGGACGTCGAACGACGTCGTCGTGCACCTCGTCTTCCCGTCCCGCCAGGGCATGTTGCCGGCGACAAGAGCCTTGATCGACTATCTGGCCGAGAACCTGCTCAACGCCCTGCAGAAATGCCGCGAGGTTCCTGTGCGCATGGGGCCGTCCTTCGACATCTGATCCTGCCGTAGTGCGGCTTTCCGTCAGCATCGGCAGATCATCAGCACATTGCCGTCGGGATCGCGTATCGTGAACCATTGCTCGGACTGCACTGGCATCACGATCTCGACGCCGAGGGCCCGTGCATGGCTGGTTGCGGCCGCGACATATTCAGTGTCGAAGTGAAGATGCGTGGAGCCGCTCATCGATCAAACGTTGACCGCCGACCAGGGTCGGCTCCGCATGTCATTCGCTGCACTGCTCGCCGCTTTCAAGCTCGGCAAAGGATCTGGCGCCGGCGTCGTATCGGTAGGCGATCACCTGCACCGTGCAGGCGTCCTCATACCGGGCGCACGCTTGCATCGAAACGCAAAGATGGCCTTGAACACCCCAGACCTTTGCAGGCGGCTTGTCATAGATGCCTTCGTAGATCGTCTGCGTCCGCCTAGCGCCGTCATGCCACTCAACCACGATCTCCGAACGAAAGTGGTCATAGCCGATGTTGCTGAATCCCACGGAATACCGGACCGACCCCAAGCCGGAAACTTGCGTCGCGCCGGAACTCATTTCCGCCCAATCGGATCCCTCCTGCGCGTTGGCAGGGCTCCAAACGATGACACCGCACAGCAGAACGCACGCCGCCCATCCGATCGGCGCCAGCGCTGCGGGTATGGCGAAGCTGGCTTTGGTCGCTGCTGAAAGAACGTGTTCGATGATCAGGACCTTTCCAAGAGAACCAGCCGAGGAATGCTCGTCTGCCGCTTATCAAAAACGGGAGGAACAATCGGCGGTGGCCGAAACCACTGATTCCCTATAGTTCATGAGTATGAGAACTCTTGGAAGACTGCTCGTCTCCGCCGTCCTGGCATTCCTTGTCAGCCTGATCGTCGCCGGACTGTTCCTGCCGGTCTACGACATATTCGAGGGCGGACCGCACAACTGCCTGGAGGATGGCATTGCGGCATGCGTCGCCGGCATACCGCTGAGCGCGCTGATCTATGGACCGCTGTTTTCGATTGTCGGCGTTGTGATCGGCACGCCTGTGTTCATGGCCATCTTTGCGATGCGTGACTGACGGCTCGCTTTGCGTCGACGGTGTATCCGCAGCAACGCCCCGAACAATCAAACCCCGGCACGGTAGCCGCCAAAAAATCGGAAAAACTATGGGGAAGAAATGAAGTGGTGCCCCCAGAGAGACTCGAACTCCCGACCTACTGATTACAAATCAGCCGCTCTACCAACTGAGCTATAAGGGCACTTGCTTTGGTGGGAGTTACCATAATCTCATGTGGTGTAAAGCAAAATTGCGAATTCTCCCAATTTTTCAGATGCGTTCGGTTCCGGGCCATGCCAGAAACAATGGAGAACGATTGCCGCTGGCGGCGCATAACATATCGAGCGGACTAGAATTTCATGGCCCGAACGTTCACTTCCCTAGCCTTTCTCGCCTCGTCTGCGGAAGAGGCACAAAAGGCTGCGGCTGATCTCAAGGCGATCTATGGCGACCATGATCCGTCGAAGGCCGATGTGATCGTCGCGCTTGGCGGCGACGGCTTCATGCTGCAGACGCTGCACCAGACTATGAACAGCGGCAAGCTGGTCTATGGCATGAACCGTGGCTCGGTCGGCTTCCTGATGAACCGCTACAGCACCGAGAATCTGACGGACCGGATCTGTCAGGCGGTCGAGAACGCTTTTCATCCGCTGGAGATGCAGACGACCGACGTCTATGGCGAGAGCTTCACGGCACTTGCGATCAACGAGGTCTACCTCTTCCGCCAGTCCTACCAGGCAGCAAAGCTTCGCGTGCTGATCGACGGCAAGACACGGCTGGAGGAGTTGACCTGCGACGGGCTGCTGGTCGCCACCCCTGCCGGCTCCACCGCCTACAATCTCTCCGCCCACGGACCGATCCTGCCGCTCGAGGCCCCGCTCCTGGCGATGACCCCGGTCAGCGCCTTTCGCCCGCGCCGCTGGCGCGGTGCGCTCCTGCCGAACCATGTCACGGTCGAGATCGAAATCCTCGAGGCCGACAAGCGGCCGGTGAACGCCGTGGCGGACCATCAGGAAGTAAAGTCGGTGGTCAGGGTGAAGATCGCCGAATCGGAAAACATGACGGCGCGTATCCTTTCGGATCCCGATCATTCCTGGTCGGACCGCATCCTGGCCGAGCAATTTTCGAACTGAGCGCACGTTCTCCGCGCGACCTATGGTATCATCCTGCCGGCCAGGTTTCCGCCGGCCCGCAGCAAACGGCAACCGAGCCGCCGCCTTAAGGACGACGACCCAATGCACAGATCCGCCCTCCTCGCGCTGTTCCTGTTTTTCAGCAGCACCGGCGCCAAGGCTCAGGATGCCAACATCGTTCCGCCTGAGGCGACCTTCGTGACCAGCACCGGCTACTGGGAGGAAAGCGGAGAGCCGCTGTCGTCACTCGACCCGAACGCCGCCGCCGAGAAGGCGGGCGACGCCCGGCGCGGCTACTACAAGCTGATCGCGCTTCGCCAGGCGGACGGAACCGCCCAAGTCCATCTGCAGCAGGTGGAAGCGACCTCGGCCGGCCCCGTGGTGATATCGTCGGCGGAACTCGAAGAATTCTCCGCACTCAAGGCCTATGTCACCGACATCCGTCCGGAGACATCGACCGGCGTCACCGCGCAGCCCGGCATGTTTGCGACCGTCTATCTGAAGACCGACCCATCGGTGAGAGAACCTGAGAGCTGGACCGTGCTCATCGATGATCTCGGCGACATCAAGATCGAGCGCGCTTCCAACTGAGCAAAAGAAAGGGCCGGATGTGAACATCCGGCCCTCTTCAATTTCAGTTCGGCAGACCACTGTCAGCCTTAATTCAAATCATCCACGACGGCATCCGCGCCACCGGCGACGCGATGTGCAAGCGCTGCTTCCATGAACTCGTTGAGCTCACCATCGAGAACGTCGCCCGGTGCCGTGCTTTCGACGCCGGTGCGCAGATCCTTGACCAGCTGGTAAGGCTGCAGGACGTAGGAGCGGATCTGGTGACCCCAGCCGATGTCGGTCTTCGACGCGGCTTCGGCGTTTGCGGCATCTTCCCGCTTCTTCAGTTCCGCTTCGTAGAGACGGGCGCGCAGCATGTCCCAGGCCTTCGCCCGGTTCTTGTGCTGCGAGCGCTCCTGCTGGCACTGCACGACGATGCCCGACGGGATGTGCGTGATGCGCACGGCCGAGTCGGTGGTGTTGACGTGCTGGCCGCCGGCGCCCGATGAACGGTAGGTGTCGATGCGGCAGTCGCTCTCGTTGATGTCGATCTGGATCGAATCGTCGACGACCGGGTAAACCCAGATCGAGGAGAACGAGGTGTGACGGCGGGCATTGCTGTCATAGGGCGAAATACGAACGAGGCGGTGTACGCCCGATTCGGTCTTCAGCCAGCCATAGGCATTGTGGCCCTTGACGAGCAACGTCGCGGACTTGATGCCAGCTTCTTCGCCGTCCTGGATTTCCATCAGCTCGACCTTGTATCCCTGGCGCTCGGACCAGCGGGTATACATGCGCAGAAGCATGTTGGCCCAGTCCTGGCTCTCGGTGCCGCCGGCACCCGAATGCACTTCGAGATAGGTGTCGTTCTGGTCGGCCTCGCCCGAGAGCATGGCCTCGACCTGCTTCTTGGCCGCTTCGGCCTGAAGTTCGCGCAGCGCCTGTTCGGCATCGGCGATGATCGCCGCGTCGCCCTCTTCCTCACCGAGCTCGATGAGTTCAATGTTGTCGTTGAGCTGCTGCTCGAAACGACGAAGGCCATTGATGCCGTCGTCGAGTTGCTGACGCTCGCGCATCAGCTTCTGCGCTTCCGCAGCATCGTTCCACAGGGTCGGATCTTCCGCCTTGTTGTTCAACCAGTCCAGTCGTCTTACCGCCTGATCCCAGTCAAAGATGCCTCCTCAGCAGGCTTATGGCCTGCTTGATTTCGTCGACAATATTCTCGATTTCGCTGCGCATGATCCTGCTTCTTGTGAACCGATAGGAAAGTGAGCGTCAAATAGCGATGCCCGCCGCTGATGTAAAGGCGGCGGGCATCGCGTGACGGGTATAAGGACTAGAACAGGCCGTTGGAACCGGAGGTCACTGCCTGGTTCGCCTGTGGCGAATTCTTGAGGATCTCTTCCGGCGGCACGTACTGGTCGAGACCGCCGATGACCGAGAAGGTGTCGGCCGGGCCGGTGCCGGGCTTGAAGGCCTCGATGATCGTGTCCGGCTCGCCCTCTTGGGCGGCCATGCCGGTCTTGCGGTTGACGGCGACCATGCTCATGCCCTCGGGCACGACGAACTTGCTCGGGCGGGTGCCCTTCACCGCTTCAGTCATGAAGTCGTTGAAGATCGGCACGGCGAGGCTGCCGCCGGTCGCGCCGCGGCCAAGTGGGGCCGGGTTGTCGAAGCCGAGATAAAGGCCGGCGACCATGTCGGGGGTATAGCCGACGAACCAGGCATCCTTTTCGTCATTGGTGGTACCGGTCTTGCCGGCAACCGGACGGTCGAGCTTGATCTTGCCCGCGGCCGTACCGCGCAGCACCACGCCCTCCATCATCGACGTGATCTGGTAGGAGGTCATCGGGTCGAGCACCTGCTCGCGGTTGTCGGTCAGAACAGGCTCTTCCTGGTTCTGCCAATCGCCGGCGTTGCAGTTATCGCAGGTGCGGTCCTCGTGACGGAAGATCGTCTTGCCGTAGCGGTCCTGGATGCGGTCGATCAACGACGGCTTGATCTGCTTGCCGCCATTGGCGAGAACCGAATAGGCCGAGACCATGCGCAGGACGGTGGTTTCGCCCGAACCCAGCGACATCGCCAAGAGCGGCGGCATCTTGTCATAGATGCCGAAGCGCTCGGCATACTCGGCAACGAGGTTCATGCCCATGTCGTTGGCGAGGCGAACGGTCATCAGGTTACGCGACTTCTCGATGCCGAGGCGCAGTGTCGACGGCCCGGCGGAGCCGCCGCCGTAGTTTTCCGGACGCCAGACCTGGCCGCCGGCGACGATCTCGATCGGCGCGTCGAGGATAACCGACGCCGGGGTATAACCGTTGTCGAGTGCGGCTGCGTAAACGAAGGGCTTGAACGACGAGCCCGGCTGGCGCATCGCCTGGGTCGCGCGGTTGAATTCGGACTGGCCATAGGAGAAGCCGCCGACCATCGCCAGCACACGGCCGGTCTGCGGGTCCATGGCGACAAGGCCACCTTGCACCTTCGGCGGCTGGCGCAGACGGTATTCGCCCTTTTCGGCGAGCGGCTCGACATAGATCACATCGCCGGCGCCGAAGACGCCTTCAGGCGATTTCGCCGACTTGCGGTCGCCGCTAGCGGAGCGATAGGCCCACTGCATGTTCTTGGCGGAGATGTGTCCGGTGACACGTTCGGCGACGATCTTGCCCGAAGCTTCCTTCTCCGGCTGGATGCCAATCTCGGCGCCCTGGCCGTCAACGGAAAGTACGACGGCGAGCTTCCATTCGGGCACGTCGCTGAAGGCGACGACCGCGCCGAGCGGCTCGCCCCAGTCGCCGCCGATCTCGATCGACTTGACTGGGCCGTGGAAGCCGCGACGCTCGTCATAGGTCAACAGACCGGTCTGAAGGGCCTTGCGTGCCGCGGTCTGGAGACGCGGGTCAAGCGACGTGCGGACAGACAGGCCGCCTTCATAAAGCGCGTTGTCGCCGTACTTCTGGATGATCTGACGACGGACTTCTTCGGCGAAGAAGTCGGATGCAAAGAGATGGGCGCCGCCACGGCGCGGATTGACGCCGAGCGGCTGCTTCTTGGCCTCTTCGCCATCGGCCTTGGTGACGTAGCCATTTTCGACCATGCGGTCGATCACCCAGTCGCGACGCTCGAGCGCTGCTGCGGTCTTGCGGAACGGATGGTAATTGGCCGGGCCTTTCGGAAGCGCTGCAAGATAGGCAGTCTCGGCAATGGTCAGTTCGGTCACCGACTTATCGAAATAGGTCAGCGCGGCGCCGGCGATGCCGTAAGAGTTCAGACCGAAGAAGATCTCGTTGAGATAGAGCTCGAGAATGCGGTCCTTGCTGTAGGCCTGCTCGATGCGGAAGGACAGGATCGCTTCCTTGACCTTGCGGTCGATCGTCTGGTCGGACGAAAGCAGGAAGTTCTTGGCCACCTGCTGTGTGATCGTCGAGGCACCGACCGGACGGCGGCCGGAGCCGAAGTTCTGCAGGTTTACCGCGATGGCGCGCGCGAGACCGGTGATGTCAACGCCCGGATGCTGATAGAAGTTCTTGTCTTCCGCCGAGATGAAGGCTGCCTTGACGCGATCCGGGATGGCCTGGATCGGCAGATAGAGGCGCCGTTCGCGGGCATATTCCGCCATCAGCGCGCCGTTGCCGGCGTGGAAGCGCGTGGTCACCGGTGGCGAATATTTCGCCAGCACCTCGTAGTCCGGCAGGTCCTTGGTGACGACACCAAGATAGAGCGCCACGGCTCCGGCCACACCCAGCAGCAGAAACGCGCCAATCCCGAAAAAATATCCAATCAGCCTGATCATCAGTCAGATACCGGTACCTTAATTATCGTCCAATTGCCGAACCGCCCGACTGACAGTCCATGCTCTGTCCTGCCGGCTTTTATGGCAGCGGCCCGACCAAACTCTTTCACGCGAAATCGTCTGGCGTCGCAGCGTCCCGCCAACCCGGCTCCTCATATGGCGGGGAACTCCGGGCTTCAACTCGTTTCTCAACAAATCCGGGCGCAATTCCGGTTAGGTCCCGGATTGTGCGTAAAATAGGGCTGTTATGCGATAATCCCGTGCGCATCCCGTTGAAAAGCATAGCGCTGTTACCGGGGCGACACAAATCACTTCGTTCCCGGACCTGCCTTCAAACGTCAGCCGCCGCTGGCGACGGCCTGCTCGCGGTAGCGCTGCACGGCGACGGCAAGACGCTCGGAAACCTTCTTGCGCCATTCCGGGTCGAGCAGCAGCTTTTCGTCCTCCTTGTTCGACAGGAAGCCCAGTTCAAGCAGGATCGAGGGTACGTCCGGCGCTTGCAGCACGCGGAAGCCGGCGAAACGGTGCGGATTGTTGATGAGATTGATCTGGCCCTCGAATGACGAAACGACGGCGCGCGCCATGTTGACGGAGAAGGCCTGCGTTTCGCGGCGCGTCAGATCGATCAGGATGTCGGCCACTTCCGCCGGCTCGCTCTGAAGCGGCACGCCGGCGATTTCGTCGGACAAGTTTTCGCGCGCGGCAAGGCTTGCGGCCAGATGGTCGGAGGCCTTGTCGGAGATGGTATAGACCGTCGCGCCGCGGATGTCCTTCTGGCGCAGCGCGTCCGCATGAAGAGAAATGAAGAGATGGGCGCCCTTGTTGCGGGCGATCTGCACGCGTTGGGGAAGCGAGAGGAAGACGTCCTTGTCGCGGGTGAGAAAAGCCTCGATCCCGGCGCCCTTGTTCAGGGCCTCGACGAGATCCTTCGCGAAGGCGAGCGTAACGTGCTTTTCTTCCGTCTTCGTTTCGCCGGCGAGCGCGCCGGTATCGATGCCGCCGTGGCCCGCATCGATCGCGATGATGAACGGCCCGCCTTCCCTCGTCGGGGCGACGGCAACCGGCCTGTCGGTCTTGGTGGCGGCAACCGATCCGGTCCACTGCTGTTCACCGAGAAGCGCATCGAAGCGCGCCTGGTCGACGCGCTCAGCATCGAGTACGAGGCGGTAGCCCTTGCCCCCCTCTTCCGCGACGACTTCCGCATGGGTGACCGCGACCGGGCCTTTTGCCGAAAGAACGATGCGGGAGCTGCCCGCGCCCATGCCGCCGTAGCGGATCGCATCGAACAGGCCACGCGGTTCAAGGCTGTCCGCTTTCAGGCCGAAGGCCGTTTCCGGCAGGTCGACCACGACACGAACGGGATCGGCGACATAGTGCAGGGAGAATTCCGGTTTGCGATCGAACTCGACGACGACGCGCGTGCGTGCATCGTCGCCTGCGATCCGTGCCGCAAAGGCGAGCAAAGGACCCGGCTCGACGGCCCCTGCCGCCGGCACGTTCCAAAGAAGACCGCCGGCTAGCAGCGACGCTCCGAGCAGAAGCCGGCCCGCGGGCGATATCAAAGACAACAGCGAACCACGCATACAAACCGCCAAAGGCCTCACCTCGGGCTCTCCACCACTTTCTCAGAAAACCAAACAGCAGCCGACACACGGCTGCTGTACGTACAGGTTGATCAATGAACCCTTATGGTTAACCAATGCTTGACAATGATCATCTTCCCCGGGCAGCGGGGACAATCGATTTACCGTTTATCGACCTACTCCACGTGGACAAGCGAATCGATCATTATTGTGGCGGCACGGGCTTTTCCCTTGCCAATGTGACATAGAAAACATAAAAGCGTCACAAGGAGAAAGTGTTGACGGGATAGAACAGTCGACCGGGCAGCCGGAGCTTCTCCAAAGCTTGGCGCCAGGGTGCGGTCGAACCGGATTGACCGGTTAACTTATCGCATTTCCGCGGTCGCAAGATGTTCATCCGCCGTCGCTGCATTTCCTCCCCGTACACTGGATCGCAAATTTCCGGCGGTGGCCGGAGTTCTTGATGGTGATTTTTCACCGACGCCCGCAAGCGGGCGCATTCATCGGGTCTTCATGAGACCTTAGACATTGGCATTCTTGTTTGGTCATTGATGTTGACTCAGCAGTATCGGTCAGAAGTAGCGCGGCCCCGGGACACACATGTTCCGGCTGTCGTCTGGCTGCTGCACCATCGCCTGCGCCAAACAGGAACTTTCATATCCGGCGCA
This sequence comes from Ensifer sp. LBL, assembly GCF_050435225.1. Lineage (NCBI taxonomy): Bacteria > Pseudomonadati > Pseudomonadota > Alphaproteobacteria > Hyphomicrobiales > Rhizobiaceae > Ensifer > Ensifer sp. LBL. The sequence continues at coordinate 12,897 of NZ_JBNDJY010000001.1, forward strand.
CCTTCCGACGTGTTTGGCAGTCTTCCTAAGGAAGCAGGTCTGTCTCCCGTTTCGCTGGCGCGCCGAGGAGCACAGCTTAGATGGCAGAGAAAATGCTTATCGATGCGTCTCATTCAGAAGAGACGCGCGTCGTTGTCGTTCGCGGGAACCGCATAGAAGAGTTCGACTTCGAGTCGGAACACAAGAAGCAGATCCGCGGCAATATCTACTTGGCGAAGGTCACCCGGGTGGAGCCCTCGCTCCAGGCCGCCTTCGTCGATTACGGCGGCAACCGCCACGGGTTCCTGGCTTTCGCCGAAATCCACCCCGACTACTACCAGATCCCGCTCGCCGACCGTCAGGCGCTCTTGAAGGCCGAAGCCGAAGAAGCGCGGCGCGACGACGACATCGAGCATGTCGAGACCGCCCCTGCCCCGGCAAGCGAACTCTCCGTTCCCGTGGATCTCGAAATCGTCACGGAAGCTGACGCTGAAGCCGAGTCGGTCGCAGCCGTCGCTGACGCCGCACCGGTCGCCGAAGAGGAAGCCCCGGCCGAAAAGCCGAAGGCGAAGCCGAAGCGCACCCGCAAGACCAAGGCCAAGGCTGCGGAAGAAGCCGCTGCTGCGTCGGCCGATGGCGACGAGAGCAATGGCGGCGAGATGGCTGCCATGGTCGATACCGATGCCATTTCCGAGGATGTCGACAGCCGTCGTCGCCATGACGACGACGATGATGACGACGACAGCCACGACGGCGAAAAAGAAATCATCGAATCCGTCGGCGCCGAAGACGCCATGGAAGAGGTTCCGGACCGCCAGGTTCGCAAGCCGCGCAAGCAGTACCGCATCCAGGAAGTCATCAAGCGCCGCCAGATCCTGCTCGTTCAGGTCGCCAAGGAAGAGCGCGGCAACAAGGGCGCGGCACTGACGACCTATCTGTCGCTCGCCGGCCGTTACTCGGTGCTGATGCCGAACACCGCACGCGGCGGCGGCATCTCCCGCAAGATCACCAACCTGCAGGACCGCAAGCGCCTGAAGGAAATCGCACGCGGCCTCGAAGTGCCGCAGGGCATGGGCGTGATCCTGCGCACCGCCGGCGCCAACCGCACCAAGGTCGAGATCAAGCGCGACTTCGAATATCTGATGCGCCTGTGGGAAAACGTCCGCACGCTGACGCTGAACTCCACAGCCCCCTGCCTCGTCTATGAGGAAGGCAGCCTGATCAAGCGCTCGATCCGCGATCTCTACAACAAGGACATCAGCGAGATCATCGTTTCCGGCGAGGAAGGCTACAAGGAAGCCAAGGGCTTCATGAAGATGCTGATGCCGAGCCACGCCAAGGTGGTTCAGCCTTACCGCGACGTGCATCCGATCTTCTCGCGCTCCGGCATCGAAGCGCAGCTCGACCGCATGCTGCAGCCGCAGGTAACGCTGAAGTCCGGCGGCTACATCATCATCAACCAGACCGAAGCGCTGGTTTCGATCGACGTCAACTCCGGCCGTTCGACGCGCGAGCACTCGATCGAAGACACCGCACTCCAGACGAACCTGGAAGCGGCGGAAGAAGTGGCACGCCAGCTGCGCCTGCGCGACCTTGCTGGCCTCGTCGTCATCGACTTCATCGACATGGAAGAAAAGCGGAACAACCGCTCGGTCGAGAAGCGCCTGAAGGATTGCCTGAAGAACGATCGCGCCCGCATCCAGGTCGGCCGCATCTCGCATTTCGGCCTGCTCGAAATGTCGCGCCAGCGCATTCGCGCCTCGGTGCTCGAATCGACGATGCAGACCTGCCCGCACTGCAACGGCACGGGTCATGTTCGCTCGCAGTCCTCCGTCGCCCTGCACGTGCTGCGCGGCATCGAGGAACATCTGCTCAAGAACACGACGCACGACATCACCGTGCGCACCATCCCGGATATCGCGCTCTACCTGCTCAACCAGAAGCGCGGCACGATCATGGACTACGAAGCCCGCTTCGGCGTCTCGATCATCATCGAGGCTGACGCCCATGTCGGCGCACAGCACTTCGCGATCGATCGCGGCGAGCCGGTCGAAAACCCAGTCAAGATCGAACAGCTGCTGCACTTCGAGCCGGAAGAGGAAGAAGACGACGTCGTGATCGAAGAGGATCTCGACGAGGAAGAAGCAGAAGAAGTCGCCGGCGAACAGCGCCAGGAACAGCCGAAGGCTGCTGCCCAGTCCGACGATCAGAATGGACGCAAGCGCAAGCGCCGTCGCCGCCGTCGCGGCAAGGGTGGCCAGCAGGCCGAAGGCAGCGCCCTCCAGGTTTCCGAATCGGCAGGCGATGCTGACGACGGTTCCGATGAGGACGAAGGCGATGACGAGGGCGTCGATGCAGACGCCGCGGCCGCCGATGGCGATCAGAAGCGCAAGCGCCGCCGCCGCGGCAAGCGTGGCGGCCGCCGCAACCGTCCGGAAGGCGAAGGTGAAGGTCAGCTCGAAGCCGATGCCGATGCGGAAGCCGGCGACGATGGCGCAGACGAATCCGAAGCCGTAGAAGCACCGGCCGCTGCAGCCGAGGTCGAAGTGGCCGTCGCCGTCGAGGAAACGGCTGTGGTTGCCGAAGAAGTCGAGGTGGCGGACGCAAAGCCTGCCAAGCCGAAGCGAACCCGCAAGAAGGCCGTCAAGGCTGAAGAACCGGCAGTCAGCGTCGACGAAGTTGCCCAGGCAGCGATCGAAGACCAGCCCGCCATTGCCGACCCGGCCGTCGAAGCGGTGGAAGAGGCTGCGGCCGACCTTGCCGAGACCAAGCCGGTGCGCGCCAACCGCGACCTCTCGAAGATCGCTTCCGAACCGGTGGTGACGTCGAGCGCGACGAAGCCCGAAGAGGAAGAGCCGGCCAAGCCGAAAAAGGGTGGCTGGTGGCAGCGCCGCGGCTTCTTCTAAGCCGCGCTGCAAGCGCCAAACTCTGAAAATACGAAAGGCCCGGAGCGATCCGGGCCTTTTCCTTTAGACGGATGACAGAAGGGGCCTTGCCCCTGCGCGTTCGCTCAGGCGGTCACGCCAGCCAGCGTCCGATCCTGTCCATCGCCTCGACCATGTCGGCCTCGGCGCCAGCATAGGAGAAGCGCATCGTGCGGTGCCCTTCCAGCGGATCGAAGTCGAATCCCGGGGTCGCCGCGACATTGATCTCGGCGAGCATCCGCTTGGCAAAGGCCATGCTGTCATTGGTGAAGCGCGTGACATCCACGTAGGCGTAGAAGGCGCCGTCCATTGGCGAGGCGATCGCGAAGCCGATCTCCGGCAGCCGCTTCATCAGCATGTCCCGGTTGGCGGCATAGGCGGTCTTGTAGCGGTCGAGTTCCTCATGGGCGTCGAGTGCTGCTTCTGCCGCAATCTGCGAGAGCTCGGGCGGCGAGATGTAGAGGCTCTGCGCGATGCGCTCGAAACCGCGCACCTTGTCGGCCGGCAGCACCATCCAACCAATCCGCCAGCCGGTCATGCAGTAGTATTTCGAGAAGGAGTTGATGACGATCACCTCGTCGGTCACCTCCAGCGCGCTTGCCTCTTCGCCGGCAAAGGTCAGCCCGTGATAGATCTCGTCGGAGATGAAGGCGATCGATTCGGCCCGGCAATAGTCAGCCAGCGCCTTGAGGCCGGCCCTGCCCGTCACGGTGCCGGTGGGGTTGGCCGGGCTCGCCAAAAGCACGCCCTTCAATGGACGGCCTAATTTCGCAGCGGCACGTGAAAGACTTTCAGGCGTCAGAGTGAAACCGGTCTCGGCATTGGCCTCGACCTCGACGACCGTCAGGCCGAGGGCTGCGAGGATGTTGCGGTAGGCTGGGTAGCCCGGCCGCGCAATGGCAACACAGTCGCCGGGATCGAAGAGAGCCAGGAAGGCGAGATTGAAGCCGGCGGATGAGCCGGTGGTGACGGCCACCCGCTGCGGATCGAGCGCGATGCCGCGGCGCTTTTCATAGTGCCGGGCGATCGCGGTGCGCAGCGACAAGGTGCCAAGCGCATCGGTATAGCCGAGCCTGCCATGCTCAAGCGCCTTACGCGCAGCGTCGAGAGCTGCCTTGGGCGCCGGGTGGGCTGGCTGCCCGACCGCCATCGAGATCACCGGGTGGCCGGCATCGCGGCGGCGGGTCGCCTCCGCCAGGACGTCCATCGCATGGAAGGGTTCGACGGCACTGCGTTTTGACAAATCTACCAACGGAAAATCCTCGATATGCGGCTGTTCTCCAGCCCTTTGCCCGATGAAAATGACCTTCACAAGTCCGCGAGTGCCGTATTTCCGCCGATTTTGCCGTTTCGTTTCTGCAGCACCCACCCTATGCTGCCGGCATATTGCGGATACGAGGAATCCTGTTGTCATTCAGAACAGCCGGTTGACCCGGCGACACGCGATGGACGACACACGGGATACGCAAGGACAACGAGGTAGAAATGAACTTCAGCACCAAGATGATTGCCGCCGGGACGCTCGCAGCGCTCGTGGCCGGGGTCAGCCTGCCCCAGAACGCATTCGCGCTCGACGCGAAGCAGAAGGAAGAGATCGGCGCCTTCATCAAGGAATACCTGATCGCCAATCCGGAGATCATGCTCGAGGTCCAGGAGGCGCTGACGACGAAGCAGCGCGCCAAGCAGCAGGAAGCGGCGGAAGGCGCGATCACCGAGAACAAGAAGGCGATCTTCAATTCCGACTACGACATGGTGCTCGGCAACCCCAAGGGCGACGTCACCGTCGTCGAGTTCTACGACTACAATTGCGGCTACTGCAAACGCGCGCTTTCCGACATGGACGACATCCTCGCCAAGGACAAGAACGTGCGCTTCGTGCTGAAGGAACTGCCGATCCTCGGCCCAGATTCGCTGGCCGCCCACAAGGTGAGCGCCGCCTTCCGCCTGGTCGCTCCGGAAAAATACGGCGACTTCCACCGGGCGCTGCTCGGCGGCGAGGACCGCGCCACGGAGGAGACGGCGCTTGCGGTTGCCGCCAAGCTCGGCGTGTCGGAAAAGGACCTGCGCGCCAAGATGGAAAAGGAGCCGCATGACGCGGCCGTGCGCGAGGCCTACAGCCTTGCCAACGACCTCGGCATCACCGGAACGCCTTCCTACGTCATCGGCAACGAAGCGGTCTTCGGAGCCGTCGGCGCCGAGGAGATCGAAGGCAAGGTCGCCAATATGCGCGAATGCGGCAAGACCGCCTGCTGACAAACCTTCCCATGACTGTGGACAAATCCCGCGGGGGCCCAAAGGGCTTTTCCTCGCGGGACCATCAGTCTATAGGTAACCCTCCATGACCGGACCGGAATCCCTTATGCCATCGACCATTTTCGTGCTGAACGGCCCCAACCTGAATGCGCTGGGCAAGCGCGAACCGGGTATTTATGGCGGCCAGACGCTGGCCGACATCGAGGCCATGTGCAAGGCGGAAGGCAAGGCGCTCGGCTTCGACGTCGATTTCCGCCAGTCGAACCATGAGGGAACGCTGGTCGATTGGCTGCACGAGGCCGGCAACGTCGCCGCGGGCGTTGCAATCAACCCGGCTGCCTATGGCCACACGTCGATCGCACTTCATGATGCCATCCGCGCCATCGGCATTCCGGTCGTCGAACTGCACCTCTCGAACATCCATGCGCGTGAGGAGTTCCGCCACAAGTCGATGATCGCACCCGCCGTCAAGGGCGTCATCTGCGGCTTCGGCGCACAGAGTTACATTCTTGCGCTGCATGCGCTAAAGAACCTGACAAATCCGTCGAAATAAAAAGAACACAAGAGGCTCATATTCCATGGCTGACAAGAAACCAGGTATCGACCAGGCGCTGATCCGCGATCTCGCCAACATTCTCAAGGACACCGATCTGACCGAGATCGAAGTCGAGCAGGACGACCTGCGCATTCGCGTTTCGCGCAACGGCACGCCGGTTGCGATGCCGATGGCCATGCCGCAGATGCCGGCTTACCAGATGCCCGCCGCAGCGGCCGCCCCGGCAAACGCCGTTGCCGCTCCCGCCGCCGAGAGCGCCCGCGCATCGAAGAATGCCGTGACCGCGCCGATGGTCGGCACTGCCTACCTGTCCCCCGCACCGGGAGCCCGCCCCTTCGTTGAGGTCGGTGCCACGGTCAAGGAAGGCCAGACGATCCTCATCATCGAAGCGATGAAGACAATGAACCAGATCCCGGCTCCGCGCTCGGGCAAGGTCACCGAAATCTTCGTCCAGGACGCAGCCCCCGTCGAATATGGCGAACCGCTGATCGTAATCGAATAAGGCGGCGCGGCGATGATCTCGAAAATCCTCATTGCCAATCGCGGCGAAATCGCCCTTCGCGTGCTTCGTGCCTGCAAGGAACTCGGCATCGCCACGGTCGCCGTTCATTCCACGGCCGACGCCGACGCCATGCATGTGCGCCTCGCCGACGAGAGCGTCTGCATCGGCCCGCCGCCCTCGCGCGATAGCTATCTCAACATTCACCAGATCGTCGCCGCCTGCGAAATCACCGGTGCCGACGCCGTGCATCCGGGCTACGGCTTCCTGTCGGAAAACGCCAAGTTCGCCGAAATCCTCGAAGCGCACGACATCACCTTCATCGGCCCGACGGCGGAACATATCCGCATCATGGGTGACAAGATCACCGCCAAGCAGACGGCGCAGGAACTTGGCATCCCGGTCGTTCCGGGTTCCGACGGCGAAGTGAAGCCGGAGAACGCGCTCGAAGTCGCCCGCAAGATCGGCTTCCCGGTCCTGATCAAGGCGACCGCCGGTGGCGGCGGCCGCGGCATGAAGGTCGCCCGCAGCGAGGCGGACCTCGAGGAAGCCGTTGCGACGGCTCGCACCGAAGCGCTTGCCGCTTTCGGCAACGACGCCGTCTACATGGAGAAGTACCTCTCCAAGCCGCGTCACATCGAAATCCAGGTCGTCGGCGACGGCGCCGGCAATGCGGTGCACCTCGGCGAACGCGATTGCTCGCTTCAGCGCCGTCACCAGAAGGTCTGGGAAGAGGCGAATTCGCCGGCCCTCAACGTCGATCAGCGCATGAAGATCGGCCAGATCTGCGCCGACGCGATGAAGAAGCTGAAGTATCGCGGCGCCGGCACGGTCGAGTTCCTCTACGAGAACGGCGAGTTCTATTTCATCGAAATGAACACCCGTCTTCAGGTCGAGCATCCGATCACCGAAGCGATCACCGGCATCGACCTCGTGCACGAGCAGATCCGCGTCGCCTCCGGCGGTGGTCTCTCTGTCCAGCAGGAAGACATCGTGTTTTCCGGCCACGCGATCGAGTGCCGCATCAATGCCGAAGACCCGCGCACCTTCGTCCCCTCCCCGGGCACGATCACGCATTTCCACGCGCCGGGCGGTCTTGGCGTGCGCGTCGATTCGGGTGCCTATCAGGGCTACCGGATCCCGCCTTACTACGACAGCCTGATCGGCAAGCTGATCGTGCATGGCCGCACCCGCGTCGAATGCATGATGCGCCTGCGCCGCGTGCTTGACGAATTTGTCATCGACGGCATCAAGACGACGCTTCCGCTGTTCCAGGACCTGATCAATAATCAGGATATCGCCAACGGCGACTATGATATCCATTGGCTGGAAAAGCATCTGGCCGCCACGTCCGAGTAAGGACCAGACATTGAAAGGGACGCGCAGCAAGCAGCCCGATATCACGCCGGACATGCTGCTGCGCGCCTATTCGATCGGCCTCTTCCCGATGGCCGATTCGGCCGATGATCCGGAGCTCTTCTGGGTCGAGCCGGAAATTCGCGGGGTGATCCCGCTCGCAGGCTTCCACACCTCTCGCAGCCTCGCCAAGACCATCCGCCGAAAGCCTTTCGACATCCGCTTCAACACCGCCTTCGAAGCGGTCATGGACGGCTGCGCTGCCCCTGCTCCCGACCGGCCGACCACCTGGATCAACAACAAGATCCGCACGCTCTACGCGACACTGCACTCGATGGGCTATGCCCACAGCGTCGAAGCCTGGGAAGGCGACCAACTGGTCGGCGGGCTTTACGGGGTTTCGCTGGGCTCCGCCTTCTTCGGCGAAAGCATGTTTTCCAGACGCACCGACGCCTCGAAGATCTGCCTCGTGCATCTGGTCGAGCGACTGAAGGCGCGCGGCTTCGAACTGCTCGATACACAGTTCACCACCGAACACCTGAAGTCGTTCGGCGCCGTCGACGTGCCGAAGGCGGAATACGAAGTGTTGCTCGCGAACGCGATGTCGTCGCCCGACCTCGCCTTCTAACCAAGCCAGATTTTAAAGAATGGGGATATGCCCCGCCGCTCAGCGCTTCTGCGCGGTATCCGGCGGCGGCAGGTCCGAGGTCGCCTTGCAGGACTGCAGCCAGACGTCATAGACCGGATGCTCGACGGCGTTCAGACCGGGGCTGTCGGCAAACATCCAACCGGTGAAGATGCGGCGGATCTTGCGGTCGAGCGTGATTTCCTCGACCTCGACGAAGGTGGTGATCTTCTGCGCTTCCGTATCGTCACGGCTGTAGCAGACGCGCGGCGTGACCTGAAGAGCGCCGAACTGCACGGTCTCGCCGATATAGACGTCGAAGGTGGTGATGCGGCCGGTGATCTTGTCGATGCCGGAGAAGACGGCAACGGCGTTGGAAAGGCGGGCTGCGTCAACGGCTTCCGCAGATGCGACCAGCGGCAAAGCGGCAAGCAGGGACAAGCCCAAACGCCGTGCTCCTTGGCCGATTGCCTTGCGCAGATCAGAACCTGCCATCGTCGCCTGTCTCCCGCGTATCCTGTTCGTCATGGATTTCAGGCGCTAACCGTCAATTGTGGCCGCGCCATGATCGAGGAACCCATTCCGCGGTCCGTCGTCGTCACTGAGAACAGATTATTCAGGAACCGGGCGTCCAGGCGTCGTAGTCGCCGGTCACGCGCGGGCGCTTGCCGGTGGCAGCGATCGAGCCCTGTGGGCGGTAGGCGTTGGCCGTGCCGGTCGGATTGGCGCGGTGCGCCTTCTGCCATTCGCGCGGCGTGTACTTTTCATCGGCCGGCGAAACGTCGGTCCGGTGATGCATCCAGCCGTGCCAGCCGGCCGGAATGGCGGAAGCTTCGGCGTAGCCGTTGTAGATCACCCAGCGGCGGGTGCGGCCTTCGGAGTCCTTGCCGCCCTGGTAGTAGACATTGCCGAGTTCGTCTTGACCGACCCGTTGACCGTGGCGCCAGGTGTGAAAGCGCGTTCCGATCGTCTGTTCGTTCCACCAGGTGAAAATCTGCAGCAGGAGCTTCATGGATGCCGTCCTTGACCGGCCGTTGGGAAGGCGGCCAGATACCAAAACAATGTTCCCGCTTATGCCCCGCCGCTCAGGGCTTGTCCAGTGATTCCGAGGTAAAGGCGGTCATTTCAACGGCAGTTGAAAGCCGAAATGGCTGCGCGCAAAGCCCAGGCGCTCATAGAAGCGATGTGCATCGGTGCGCACGGCGTTGGACGTGAGCCTCACCTTCCTGGCCCCCTTCTCCCGTGCCTCGGCAATTGCGTGGCGCATCATGCGTTCGCCGATCCCACGGCCGCGCATGTCGGCGCGCGTCTGGACGGCTTCGACGATCAGGCTGGAGCTTCCCCGCCCGGACAGCGACGTGTGCAGCGCGGTTTGAAAGGTGCCGACGACCTGCCCTTCGAAAACCGCGACGAAGAGCGTCTGCAGCGTCGAGGCTTCAATCCGGTCGTAGGCGGCGGCGTAGTCTGCGAAGGCTTCGGGATCGGTCGTGTCGCCGTGGCCGCCGAGCGGATCATTGGCGAAGAGCGCAACGATCGCTTCGAGGTCCTTGCGCTCCGCCTTGCGGATCATGAGTTCGGTCGCGTCCATGGTTCTCCGCTCACATCGTTCATCGGCTGCGGATCAAACACCTGAAGGTAACGGCGCGATGACAGGCGCCGTTGCCTCCAGAGCTTATCCACAGGCATGCGAAACTTCAGGCAACCGGTCGGATCGCCTAGCCGAGAAGCGGCTTTTCCAGAACGATGGCCGGCAGGCCGGACGGGTCGTCGCCCGGGGTCTCGCCCACATCGGCAAAGCCATGCGCCCGATAGAAGGTGAGTGCGTGCAGGTTCTGCGGCTCGACCTCGACGCGCATGCGCTCGGCGTCCGGAAAGCAGGTCTCGAGCTCGGCAAAGATATCGCGGCCGACGCCCTGGCGCTGGAACTTCGGAAGGACGTAAAGCTGATGCAGCACCACCGTTTTAGCCTGCGTGTCGGACATCGCCGCATAGCCCATTCCACCAAGCTGCCTTCCGTCGTCGGCAACGAGGAACTCGGCGTTCTTGCGCGCGAGCCGGGCTTTGAGCGCCGGCAGCGAATGCCAGCGCTCGTTCAGTTCGTTGACCTTCTCGACACCATAGAAAGTGTCATAGGTTGCGTGCCACGTGTCGATGAGCAGAGCACGAACCTTCTCCAGGTCGCGCTCGCTTGCCGTGCGCACGAAGAACATCGCTTATTCCTCGATGCCGAGCTTGGCCTTGACCAGCGCCTGTACGGCCTGCGGGTTGGCCTTGCCGCCAGTCGCCTTCATCACTTGGCCGACGAACCAGCCGGCAAGCGAGGGCTTAGCCTGCACCTTGGCGACCTGATCCGGGTTGGCGGCGATGATCTCGTCGACGGCCTTCTCGATGGCGCCAGTGTCGGTCACCTGCTTCATGCCGCGCGCTTCGACGATCTCGGCCGGGTCGCCGCCCGCGTTCCAGACGATCTCGAACAGGTCCTTGGCGATCTTGCCGGAGATGGTCTCGGCCTTGATGAGGTCGATGATGCCGCCGAGCTGTGCCGGGGAAACCGGAGTCTCTTCAATGGCTTTGCCGGCTTTGTTCAAGGCACCGAGCAGGTCGTTGATGACCCAGTTGGCGGCAATCTTGCCATCGCGGCCTTCCGCCACCGCCTCGAAATAGTCGGCGATCGACTTTTCGGAGACGAGCACCGAAGCGTCATAGACCGAGAGGCCGAGGTCGCGCACGAAGCGCTCCTTCTTGTCGTCGGGCAGTTCCGGCAGGTCGGCCTTCAGCGCCGCGACGAATGCATCGTCGAATTCGAGCGGCAGCAGGTCCGGATCCGGGAAATAGCGGTAGTCGTGCGCGTCTTCCTTGGAGCGCATCGAGCGGGTCTCGCCCTTGTTCGGGTCGAACAGGCGGGTTTCCTGGTCGATGCTGCCACCGTCCTCGAGAATTCCGATCTGGCGGCGTGCCTCGTATTCGATTGCCTGGCCGATGAAGCGGATCGAGTTGACGTTCTTGATCTCGCAGCGCGTGCCGAAGCCCTCGCCCGGACGACGGACGGACACGTTGACGTCGGCGCGCATCGAGCCTTCGTCCATGTTGCCGTCACAGGTGCCAAGGTAGCGCACGATCGAGCGCAGCTTCGTCATATAGGCCTTGGCCTCATCCGACGAGCGCATGTCCGGCTTGGAGACAATCTCCATCAGCGCGACGCCCGAGCGGTTGAGGTCGACATAGGACATCGACGGATGCTGGTCGTGCATCGACTTGCCGGCATCCTGTTCGAGATGCAGGCGCTCGATGCCGATCTCGACATCCTCGAACTGGCCCTGGCGGTCCGGGCCGACGGAAATGATGATCTTGCCTTCGCCGACGATCGGATCCTTGAACTGGGAGATCTGATAGCCCTGCGGCAGGTCCGGATAGAAATAGTTCTTGCGGTCGAAGATCGAGCGATTGTTGATCGCGGCCTTGAGACCGAGACCGGTGCGCACCGCCTGCTTCACGCATTCCTCGTTGATCACAGGCAGCATGCCGGGCATGGCGGCATCGACCAGCGACACGTTCGCATTCGGCGCATTGCCGAACTCCGTCGATGCGCCCGAGAACAGCTTCGAATTGGAAAGCACCTGGGCATGGACTTCCATGCCGATGATGACTTCCCAGTCGCCGGTGGCGCCGGGGATGAAGCGTTTCGGATCGGGGGTGCGGACGTCGACAATGCTCATATCATGCTCTTCTTTGAAGCCTGAATTCTTGGTTTCTCGGTAGAACAATTGGTCCGCCGGTGCAAGTTGTTCGGCTGGATCAGACGCGCCATCTGCAATCTCATGCAGACAACGGGCGTCTCTTAACCACCGTTTAGCGCCTATCGGCAAGACTTCGGCCATGTCCATCGCCTTTGCCCCGCTCGCGTTCGCAATTCTCGTCAACTTGGCTGCCTTCGGGCTGTTCTGGTACGACAAGCGAGCGGCGCGGTCCGGTAAACGGCGGATCAGCGAGCGGACGCTGCTGATGGTCGCCCTGTTCGGTGGCAGCCCGGGAGCGATGACGGCGCGCCATCTCTTCCGGCACAAGACACGCAAGGAACCCTTTCGCACGCGCCTTGCGCTGATCATCGTTTTCCAAGTGGCGCTGGCGGCCATCGGCACCCTGGCGTTGCAATGATGTCTTGACGCGCGAGCGGCGGTCTTTTAGGAAGCAACCGTTATTTTGGAGTTTTGATGTTCCTGTCTTCGCCTGAGTCCCGGTAAAGCCCGTCCGCGTAATCCCTTGATTGCGCGCACGGGCCGAAAACGTCACCCCGCTTTTCCAGAGATTTGCGGAACGTTTTCCTGCGTTCTTCCGAACGCTATTCCGGAACATTCAGACAATGGACATCTCGCGCGCAGAGCAGCGCATTCTTCATCATTTGGCCCAGGGCGGTCGTATCGAAATCATCCGCGAAGAAAAGGCGATCACCGAAATCCGGTGCTTCACCCGTGACGGCTGGGTCTATCCCGGCTTCGACCTTGAACTCTTCCGCAAATTGAAGCGGAAGAAGGCGATCTCATCGTCAGGCGGACAACCCTACCGCATCACGGAACGCGGGCTGCAGCTCGTGCGCTCCGAACTTAACAACCGCTAGCGGCGAATACGAACGATACCGGGCATGCCAGCATGCCCGGTATCGTCAGATGCGCACTTTACTTTACGGAAAGCGAATTACGTTGCGTGAGCGCTCGATGGGGCCGCGCATTGCACGCGGTCGCGGCCCGCAGCCTTCGCCTGGTAGAGCGCGCGGTCGGCCGCAAGCAGCAAGCCGTCGAGACCGGGGTCTTGGGTCAGGACTTCGGCGGCGCCGATGCTGATGGTGACGGCGATGCTTCCGCCCTGCTCCAGATCGATATGGAGCGCGCGCACGGCCTCGAGCAGTCGCTCGGCGACCTTGAGCGCATCGGTCGGGGATTGCCGAACCAGCACAACAGCAAACTCTTCGCCGCCAAGCCGACCAACGAGGTCGTCACCGCGCAGTGCCGCGCGAACGACGCCGGCAACGGAGATCAGCACCTGATCGCCGACGGCGTGACCATAGGTGTCGTTGATCGCCTTGAAGCGGTCGATGTCGAGCATCATCACCACCGTCCCGCCTTTTCGGGCGACCGGTGCTGCGATCAGCGCGGCGGCACGCGACATGAAGGTCGCACGCGCCAGGCATTGGGTCAGGAAATCATAGTCGACCGCATGGGACAGGCGGCCGATCAGCGCCCGCCGTGCCGCATCGACGCTGGCGACCGCCAGCGGGCAAAGCGCAAGCAGGGTCGTTCCCAGCCGGGTGGAGGTGAGCGTCTCCTCGGCAACGCCGCTGACGCCGAGATGCAGGGCGCCGGAGGCAACGGCAATCTGCGTCAACACGCAAACGATCGCCGTCAGGATCGTCACCGGAAACAGACCGTAGCTGAGCGCGCACCACAAAAGCGCCGGCACCGGAAAGGCGAAAGCGCCCGGCCCGCCGACGAAGAGCGCCGCAGCGCACGAGAAAACCAGGGAGACGAACGGCCAGACGGTTGCCGAAGCCGAGGCGGTCGACACCGTCGTTCTCGTGCCACGGGATCGCAAGCCGCCTTCCGGAAGCGGCGCTGCCAGGAAGACCGGGAGCAGAACCACATAATTGACCAGCTCAGTGGTGAGCCAGGCGACGAATGCTTCCGTGACGGGTTTGCCGAACGACAGGTGAACAGCAACCGCTCCGACGAGCGAGGCGCCCATCGCCGCCAGGGAGGATGCCGCGAACATGTAAAGCACCGAGCGCGCCCGGCGCAGATGCCGGTGCTCCGGCGAAAAGCGGCGATAGAGCAGGAAACCGATGACGACGCCGACCATGTTCGCCGTATTCAGCGCCGCGGCTTCATAGAGATCCGCGCCGGTCACCAGGTCCGCAAGTACGTAGGCCAGTGCCGCCGTAGACCATCCAGCCGGGCTGGCAAGCGACGGTCTTCTGATCAGCAGGCCGAGCAGGATCGCATTTGCCGGCCAGATCGAGGCCAACATGCCGACCGGGCGGCTCAAGATGCCGAGCACGCAGGCGGTGAAGACGATCACGCCCAGCCCGACAAGCCAAATCGAATGGTGGAAAGGTCTCAGAACCAACGGTCGCGGAACCGTTTTATCCAGCATCTGCAACAAGCGCCCCCCTTGCGGTGCCCCACCACCACGTCATACCCCATAATATTTCATGGGCCTAATGAATGCGGTGTGAATAGGCCAGCCCGCTTTGCGCGTGGCTGCCATGCATAGGGCGGCGGAGTGTCAGGGACCCGGGGTCTGCTCCAGGGATTTGCTCAGGCCGATGAAGGCGACGTCGCTGTCGAGTTGTGGCGCATAGGCGGTCGACAGCCAGCTCACGCCATAGCCGTGATTGCGGAAGAAGCGGACGGCGCGGTCGTTGCGCGCATGTGTCTTGGTGGTGACGGCGTCGAATCCATCCGCAGCAATGCGATGTTCGATCTCGCCGAGCAACAGCGCACCGAAGCCCCTGCCCTGGAGCTGCGGCTCGATCCACAGATCGGAGATCGCATTGTCGAAGTTCTCTCGCGCGCACCATCCGCCGATGGCGCCTTCGCCTTCCACGAGCAAAACGGAAAGCCAGTGATCGGACAGAAAACGGAGAAATGCGGCCTCGGCCACGCGCCGCATCTTTTCGCCATCGGCAAGGCCCGCGATTGCCGATTGCCAGGCCCTAAGGCCGATGTCGGCCAGCCGTTCAACGTCGCCGGCGCGGGCATGGCGGATGACGGGCACGACGCGGGTCTCCTTCCGCGACAAGAGTGGCGATCAATGCAGCAGAAGTGGAAAGGGCGGCACCGTCGGTGCCGCCCTTCAAGAGATTACCACCACTTGGTGGGAGTGAAGCGACCGGCCGCCTGTTCGATCACATGCGCCGTCTTGAACAGCGTCTCTTCCTCGAACGGCTTGCCGATCAGCTGCAGGCCAAGCGGCAGGCCCTTGTGGTCGAGACCACCGGGAACGGCGATGCCCGGGAGGCCGGCCATGTTGACCGTCACCGTGAAGATGTCGTTGAGGTACATCTTCACCGGATCGGATGCGAGATCCTCGTCGGCAATACCAAAGGCGGACGACGGCGTTGCCGGCGTCAGAATGGCGTCGACGCCAGCGTGGAACGCCAGTTCGAAGTCGCGCTTGATCAGCGTGCGCACCTTCTGTGCCTGCAGATAGTAGGCATCGTAGTAGCCGGCCGAAAGCACGTAGGTGCCGATCATGATGCGGCGCTTGACTTCGTGGCCGAAGCCGGCGGCGCGCGTCTTTTCGTACATGTCGACGATGTCCTTGCCGTCGACGCGCAGGCCGTAGCGAACGCCGTCGTAGCGGGCAAGGTTCGAGGAGGCTTCGGCCGGAGCGACGATGTAGTAGGCCGGCAGCGCGTATTTCGTATGCGGCAGGGTGATGTCGACGATCTCGGCACCGGCTTCCTTCAGCCAGGCGATGCCCTGCTGCCACAGCGCTTCGATCTCTTCCGGCATGCCGTCGACGCGGTATTCGCGCGGAATGCCGATCTTCATGCCCTTGATCGACTGGCCGATCGCGGCTTCGTAATCCGGCACCGGCAGATCGACCGAGGTCGTGTCCTTCACGTCGACGCTTGCCATCGACTTCAGGAGGATTGCGGCATCGCGCACGTCACGGGCGATCGGGCCTGCCTGGTCGAGCGACGAGGCGAAGGCGACGGTGCCCCAGCGCGAGCAGCGGCCATAGGTCGGCTTGATGCCGACTGTGCCGGTGAAGGCGGCAGGCTGGCGGATCGAGCCGCCCGTATCGGTAGCGGTCGCACCAGCGCAGAGATGCGCGGCGACGGCCGCTGCAGAGCCGCCCGAGGAGCCGCCGGGTACGAGATCGAGGTTCGAGCCCTTGGCGCGCCACGGGTTCTTGACCGCGCCGTAGTAGGAGGTCTCGTTCGACGAGCCCATGGCGAACTCGTCCATGTTCAGCTTGCCGAGCATGACGGCGCCGTCGTTCCACAGGTTCTGGGTGACGGTCGATTCGTAGCGCGGCGCAAATCCGTCGAGGATGTGGCTGCAGGCCTGGGTGTGCACGCCTTCGGTGGCGAAGAGGTCCTTGATGCCGAGCGGGATGCCTTCAAGCGCACCGGCCTTACCGGCGGCGATACGCGCATCCGAGGCCTTGGCCATCTCGCGCGCCTTTTCGGGCGTGACGGCGATGTAGGCGTTGATCGCCTCATTGGCGGTATCGATCGCGCCGAGATAGGCGTCGGTCAGTTCGACGGCGGTGATGTCCTTGGCGGCGAGCTTGGCGCGGGCTTCGGCAATCGTCAGGCTGGTAAGGTCGGTCATGGTAAAATCTGGCTTTCGCAATCAGAAACGTCGGGGCGGCTGGCGGGAGATTACTCGACCACCTTCGGAACGAGGAAGAAATTGCGATCGGAATTCGGCGCATTGGCAACGATGTCGTCGGCCTTGTTGCCGTCCGTCACGGTGTCCGTCCGCTTCTTCATATCCATCGGCGTGACCGAGGTCATCGGCTCGACGCCTTCGACATTCACTTCGGAGAGCTGCTCGACGAAACCGAGGATGCCATTGAGCTCGCCCATCATCCGTTCGGCTTCTTCTTCGCTAACGGCGATACGGGCAAGGCGCGCGACGCGCTTCACGGTGGCAAGGTCTACGGACATGATCGTCTCCGGTAACTGGAACTTCCCCCGCTATAATGGCGCAGGGCGAGCCACGCAACGGGGGAATTGCCGGAGGACCGGACCTCTCGTCAAAAGGCCCGGCGCAACATCAGACGGCGACGACGCCGCCGACCTGTGGCGTCGCCACCTTCGTCGATGCACTTTCCATGCCGGCAACGAAGGTTTCCGGCGTCTGGTCGATGATCGGGAACGAGCCGTAATGGCAGGGGATCGCCGTCGAGAACGAGAAGAAGCGTTGGCAGGCGAGTGCCGCAACCGCCCCGCCCATGGTGAAACGATCACCGATCGGTACGATGCCGATCTCCGGCTGATGCAGCTCGTTGATCAGCGCCATGTCGGAAAAGATGTCCGTGTCGCCCATGTGATAGAGCGTCGGCTCGTCCTCGAAATGCAGCACCAGGCCGTTGGCATTGCCGAGCGAGTGCGAGACGCCGTCCTCGGTCAGCTGCGCCGACGAATGCAGCGCGTTGACAAAAGTCGTCGAGAAACTGCCGAGTTGGATCGTACCGCCGGTGTTGCCCATTTCCAGCGCCTTGACGCCATGCCGGCCGAGCCAGGCGGCAAGATCGGCATTGGCAACAACCGTTGCGCCCGTCTCCTTGGCGATCGCAATGGTGTCGCCGACATGGTCGCCGTGACCATGGGTCAGGAGAATGTGGGTGAGCCCGGCGGTCGCGTCCCGGCGCTCCTCGTCGCGGAAGGCAGGATTGCCGGTAAAGAAGGGGTCGATCAGGATTTTGGACTTTGCCGTTTCGATGTGAAAGGCGGCATGGCCGAGCCATTTGATCTTCATGACGATCTCCCTGATGATTTGTCTGTCGCAACAGCATATGGATCAGACAACTCTCCGCGCAAAGATCGAATCGACAATCCCATGGCAATTCTCACCATCGAAGAACTCGCAGCCCAGCTACAGCCGAACCAGGCGATAGCGGGCCTCGACCTCGGCACGAAAACGATCGGCCTCTCGGTCTCCGATCTCGGTCGCCGCTTTGCGACCCCGCGCGAGGTAATCCGCCGGGTCAAGTTCGGCGTGGACGCAGAAGCGCTGCTTTCGGCAGGGAACAAAGAAAAGATCGCGGCCTTCGTCATCGGCCTGCCGGTCAACATGGACGGCACCGAAGGACCGCGCTGTCAGGCGACCCGCGCCTTCGTGCGCAACATGGAACAGAAGACGCCCCTGCCCTTCATCTTCTGGGATGAAAGGCTGTCGACGGTCGCTGCCGAGCGGGTACTGATCGAGATGGATGTGTCGCGACGCAAGCGGGCCGAACGCATCGATTCGGCTGCCGCATCCTTCATTCTTCAGGGCGCGCTCGACAGGCTGGCGTCGCTGGCAAGAGACGGCCTCTCGGACTGAGGGGCCGCGGCGCCGAAGCGGCGGCGATACCAGGCCGCGATCTGGCGGCGCTTGCGAAAGCCGATAATGGCAAAAACGATGAGGCTGTCGACGACGATCGCGCGCGCGACGAGCGGCGGGATCGATTCCGGCGGAATGCCGAGGACGTTGGCGTAGATCTGGAATACCAGATCATGGGTTTGGCGCGTCAGCATGAAAAAGCCGAAGCTCATGTCGTAGTACGAGAGACTGTACCAGCCCGTCAGCAAAAGGACCGGTCCGCCCCAAAGGATCAGAAACCACTTCATGCGGCTCCCCTTTCCGAGATCTGCCGAAAGACGACGGGGTAAATCGCGCGGTCTGCCAACACGACGGCCACAAGAACCATCGCGGGAACTGCGATATCTAGCGCCAGTCCGGCAAAAAACATCATCATGATGATCATAAGACCAGTTCTCACCGAACCGCTCCACTCCGGAATCCATTAAAATGCCGGATCAATCTCCGCCCTTGCGGGGGCCTGCGCAACGTAAACCATTTGTTAAGGTTAATTTTCACAGGGGCGCATCCGCAATCGGGCCTGGATAAGCCCTTCCCCGCATTTCCCGTGCGGCAAGACATTCCGGTTTGCGGAAATTTGCGGTAGCGATAGGCCTCTCGCACGCAGGCCCTCCCCATGACTATCGTCTTCGAAAGCATCCTCCCCGTCTTCCTGCTGGTCCTGCTCGGCGCCTGGCTCAAGCGCTCGACGCTTGTCGACCAGAACCTTTGGCTGGGGCTCGAACAGTTCGGCTACTTCATCCTGTTCCCTGCCCTCCTGTTCTCGACCCTGGCTGAGGCCAACTTCACCGGATTGCAGGCGGACGCAACGGCCATCGCCACGATCGGCAGCGTCAGCCTGATGTCGCTTTTCGTGCTCCTGCTTTGGCCCATGCTTAGAAACCGCAAGGTTTCCGCAGCGTCCTTCACCTCGACGTTCCAGACGGCGACACGGTGGAACGGCTTCATGGCGCTTGCAATCGCCCACAAACTCTACGGGCAACTCGGCCTGACACTGACTGCGCTCTTGATGACGCTCCTGATCATCCCGACCAATCTCTACAATATTGCCGTGCTCGTGTGGTTCACGGGCGGCAGCCGTGACTTTCGCCGCTTCTTCACGCGGATCGCCACCAACCCCATCATCGTGTCTTCGGTGCTCGGAATTTTCGTCAACCTGATCGGACTGAAGATCTACAGCCCGCTGATGGCCACCATCGAGATGCTGGCGAGCGCATCGCTCAGTCTCGGGCTGGTGATGGTCGGCGCCGGGTTACGCGCGTCGGACGCGCTCAAACCAAGCGCCGTCGCGCTGCTTGCCGTCTTCCTCAAGCTGATCGTCATGCCGGTCTTCATGGTGAGCGCCAGCTACCTGCTCGGCATTCGTGGCGATGCGCTTCTCGTTATCGCCCTTGGCGCGGCGGTACCGACGGCGATGAACGGCTATTTGCTCGCCAAACAGATGGGTGGCGACGCCGAGCTCTACGCGGCCGTGGCCACCGTCCAGACCGTGGTTTCGTTCTTCACGATCCCGCTCGTCCTCCTTGTCACCGCCTACGTCGCAAGCAACTGACGACGTCGCGGGGTGCCTGACGGCTTACGCCGCAGGGGGATAGAGAAGGTCGAGGATGTAGGCGGAATCAAAGCGCGAATCGAGCATGCCGTAGGTCGAGCGCCAGCCGGCGGCCAGGCGTGATTCCAGGAACGCATCGGCAATGCGACCGGCACCGAGACGATAGAGTTCGGCGGCAGCGGCAGCGAGCGCCAGTTGTTCGACCAGCATGCGGGCTGCACCTTCATCGCGTTCGCACAGCGACATGGCCGCGCGCAGCACGTCGATGGTCTTGCGGCCGGACGGGCCGAGATCGCGCGCCAGCACGACGAAGAGCTGCTCGAACAGGTCCTTGCCCTTGGCGAGAACCCGCAGCACATCCAGCGCCATGACGTTGCCGGAGCCTTCCCAGATGGCATTCACTGGCGCTTCGCGGTAGTGGCGCGCCAGAGCACGCTCTTCCACGTAGCCGTTGCCACCCAGGCACTCCATCGCCTCATAGATCAGTGCCGGCGCGATCTTGCAGGCCCAGTATTTCGCAACCGGCGTCATGATCCGCGCATAGGCCGCGTCTTCCGCACTGCTTCGGGCCCTGTCGAAGGCTTCGGCCAGGCGGAACGAAAGTGCGCTCGCCGCGGCAACGTCGAGCGCCATGTCGGCAAGCACCCGCGTCATCATCGGCTGGCTGACGAGCGGCTTGCCGAAAACCTTGCGGCCGCGCGTATGATGCACGGCTTCGGCAAGCGAAGCGCGCATCATGCCGGCGGAGGCAAGTGCACAGTCGAGCCGCGTCAGCGTTACCATGTCGAGGATAGTGCGAAGGCCGGCATCCGGCGCGCCGAGGATGAAGCCGAACGTGTCGGAAAACTCGACCTCGGAAGACGCATTGGAGCGGTTGCCGAGCTTGTCCTTCAGACGCTGGAACCGCAGGCCGTTGGCGCTGCCGTCCTCAAGCAGACGCGGCACCAGGAAGCAGGCAAGGCCTTCGCGGGTCTGCGCCAGCATGACGAAAGCGTCGCTCATCGGCGCCGACATGAACCACTTGTGGCCATTCAGCCGATAGATCCCCTCGCCCACCCGTTCGGCGGTGGAGGTGTTGGCGCGCACGTCGGTACCGCCCTGCTTCTCGGTCATGCCCATGCCGACGGTGACGGCAGACTTCTGCATCCACGGGCGGTTGGTGGAATCGTATTTGCGCGACAGGATCTTCGGTGCCCACTCCTTCTGCACCGCCGGCGAGGCGGTGATCGCGGCCAGCGACGCGCTGGTCATGGTCAGCGGGCAAAGATGGCCGCATTCGAGCTGCGCCGTCAGATAGAAGCGGATCGCACGGACTTTATGCGACTGGTTGCGCTCGTCGGCCAAATTTTCCCAGGCGGACGCGTGCAGGCCCGAGGACATCGAGCGGCGCATCAGTGCATGCCAGGCCGGGTGGAACTCGACGACATCGAGACGCTCGCCGCGCGGCCCGTGGGTCTTCAGCTTCGGCGGACCTTCGTTCGCCATGCGCGCCAGTTCCTGCGCCTCCGGCGAGGTGACGTAGCGGCCGAGCACATCGAACTCATCGCGCAGCGTCTTGCTCATGCCCGAGGTGATGTCGACCACGAGCGGATCGGAACGATAGGCGTTGACGCCGGACCAGGGCTTGGGCTGGTTCAGCTCGGCGAGTTTCTGTTCAGTCCGGTTCATCTGATTCATGGGCCGGTTCTAGCGCAAGTTTCTCGACCACGGAACGGGGCGCAGAAAAGATAGGATCGCCGTTGCAAGTTTTCTGCGGACGGGCACGCCCAAGCCTTGCCGTGCCGGGGGCCAGGTCTTATAGAGCGACCACATTTCCAGAGCGCAAGGGCGGCCCATGATCACTTTCCCGCATCGCCACCTGCTCGGCATCAAGGGGCTTACGGAGCAGGATATCACCTATCTGCTCGATCGCGCCGATGAAGCCGTCCAAATCTCCCGTCAAAGAGAAAAGAAGACGTCGACGCTTCGGGGTCTGACGCAGATCAACCTCTTCTTCGAGGCCTCGACCCGCACGCAGTCTTCCTTCGAGCTTGCCGGCAAACGCCTTGGCGCCGACGTGATGAACATGTCGGTCGGCAACTCCTCGGTAAAGAAGGGCGAAACGCTGATCGACACGGCGATGACGCTGAACGCCATGCACCCCGATGTGCTGGTCGTGCGCCATTCGTCGGCGGGTGCTGCCGCCCTTCTCGCGCAGAAAGTCTCCTGCTCCGTCGTCAACGCCGGCGACGGCCAGCACGAGCACCCGACGCAGGCGCTGCTCGACGCGCTGACGATCCGCCGTGCCAAGGGCAAGCTCTCGCGCATCATCGTCGCCATCTGCGGCGACGTGCTGCACTCGCGCGTGGCGCGCTCCAACATTCTGCTCCTCAACCAGATGGGCGCGCGCGTCCGCGTCGTCGCACCGGCAACGCTGCTTCCCTCCGGCATCGCCGACATGGGCGTCGAGGTCTACCATTCGATGGCCGAGGGCTTGAAGGATGCGGATGTCGTCATGATGCTGCGCCTGCAGCGCGAGCGCATGGCCGGGTCTTTCGTGCCTTCCGTGCGCGAATATTTCCACTACTACGGGCTCGATGCGGAAAAGCTGAAGGCGGCCAAGGAGGATGCGCTTGTCATGCATCCCGGGCCGATGAACCGCGGCGTCGAGATCGCCTCGGAAATCGCCGACGGGCCGCAGAGCGTGATCGAACAGCAGGTCGAGATGGGCGTTGCCGTGCGCATGGCAGTGATGGAAACGCTGCTTCTCTCGCAGAACCAGGGGCCGCGCACATGACCAGACCACTCGTTCTGAAGAACCTTCGCATTGTCGATCCTTCGCGCAATCTCGATGAAGTCGGCACGATCATCGTCGGCGACGACGGGCATATCCTTGCCGCCGGTGCCGATGCCCAGAACCAGGGCGCGCCGGATGGCGCCTTCGTCAAGGACTGCGCCGGGCTCACCGCCGTCCCGGGCCTCGTCGACGCCCGCGTCTTCGTCGGCGAACCGGGCAGCGAGCACCGCGAGACCTTCGAATCCGCGTCACGCGCGGCCGCTGCCGGCGGGGTCACCACCTTCATCGCCATGCCGGAGACCGATCCTGTCATCGACGACATCGCGCTCGTCGAATATGTGAAGAAGACGGCGCGCGACAAGGCGCTCGTCAACGTGCACCCGGCCGCAGCGCTGACCAAGGGCCTCGCCGGCGAGGAGATGACCGAGTTCGGCCTGCTTCGCGAAGCGGGTGCCGTTTGCTTCACCAACGGTCGCCGCTCGATCCACGACACGCTGGTCCTGCGCCGCGCCATGACCTATGCGCGCGAATTCGGCGCCGTCATCGCCCTCGAAACGCGCGACAAATATCTCGGCGCCAACGGCGTCATGCACGAAGGCCTGCTTGCCAGCTGGCTCGGCCTTTCCGGCATCCCGCGCGAAGCGGAGATCATTCCGCTTGAGCGCGACCTGCGCATCGCCGGGCTGACGCGTGCGGCCTATCACGCCGCCCAGATCTCGGTTCCCGAATCGGCAGCCGCAATCCGCACCGCACGCGAGCGCGGCGCCAACGTCACCTGCGGCGTATCGATCAACAATCTGGCGCTGAACGAGAACGACATCGGCGAGTACCGGACCTTCTTCAAGCTCTCGCCGCCGTTGCGCAGCGAAGACGACCGGGTCGGCATGGCCGAGGCGCTCGCCGACGGCACGATCGATATCATCGTTTCCTCGCACGACCCGCAGGACGTTGATACCAAGCGGTTGCCCTTTGCCGATGCCGCCGATGGCGCGATCGGCCTGGAAACGCTGGCCGCGGCCGCCCTTCGCCTGCATCATAGCGGCCAGGTACCGCTGATGCGCCTGATCGACGCGATGTCGACGCGTCCGGCGGCGATCTTCGGTCTCGATGCCGGTACGCTGAAACCCGACGCCAAAGCCGATATCACCGTCCTCGATCTGGACGAGCCCTGGGTCCTTTACGAAGAGGCGATCGTTTCTCGCTCCAAGAACACGCCGTTTGAAAATGCGCGCTTTACCGGGCGGGTCGTGCAAACCTATGTTGCCGGCAAGCTGGTGCATTCGGCCTAAGCCGAAAGCGATCGCGCGGGAGGGGAACCGGTGGAACTATTGTCCTGGCAGCTTGGGCTGCCCTCTACGCTTCTAAGCCTTGCCTTCGGCTATCTGCTCGGCTCGATCCCGTTCGGATTGATCCTGACCCGCATGGCCGGGCTCGGCGACGTGCGCAAGATCGGCTCCGGCAATATCGGCGCGACCAATGTGCTGCGAACCGGCAACAAGAAGCTTGCCGCCGCGACGCTGTTGCTCGATGCCCTGAAAGGCTCGGCCGCAGCCTTCATCGCATCCTACTGGGGCATCGAGGCCGGAATTGCCGCCGGCTTTGCCGCCTTCATCGGCCATCTCTACCCGGTCTGGCTTGGCTTCAAGGGCGGCAAGGGCGTCGCGACCTATATCGGCGTACTGCTCGGCCTTGCCCCTCTGATGGTGCTCGCCTTTGCGGTCATCTGGCTCGGCATGGCAAAAATCAGCCGCTACTCCTCATTGTCCGCCCTGGTTGCAACGGCTATCATCCCGGTTCTACTTTACGCGGTAGGCAACGAGAAGGTCGCCCTCCTCTTTGCCGCCATGACGGTCATCACCTGGGTAAAGCACCGCGCCAACATTCAGCGGCTGCTTGCCGGCACGGAAAGCAAGATCGGAGACAAGGGATAATGTCTGAGGCCAGCGCAGGACGAACCGGATTGGCGCTGACCGAACGACAGAAAATATCCTGGCTCCGGCTGATCCGTAGCGACAATGTCGGCCCCATCGCCTTCCGCGACCTGATCAACCATTTCGGCACCGCCGAAAACGCACTCGATGCGCTGCCGGAGCTGTCGCGGCGCGGCGGCACCAAACACAGCTATCGCGTGGCATCCATCGCCGAAGCCGAACGGGAACTGGAGGCGGCACGACGCCACGGCGCCATCTTCGTCGGCATCGGCGAAGCGGCCTATCCCTCGGCGCTGCGGCAGATCGACGGCGCTCCTCCTCTCATTGCTATGAAAGGCGATCTCAGCGCGGCTGCCCGCCCTTCGCTTGGCATCGTCGGTTCACGCAACGCTTCGGTCAGCGGCGCGAAGTTCGCGGCGATGATCGCGCGCGACGCTGGCCGCGCCGGATATGTCGTGACCTCGGGCCTTGCGCGCGGCATCGACACGGCCGCCCATCGCGCCAGCCTCGACACCGGCACCATCGCAGCCCTTGCCGGCGGGCTCGACAAGCCCTACCCGCCTGAAAATATCGGCCTGCTCGAAGACATAACGAGCGGCCGAGGCCTTGCGATCAGCGAGATGCCGTTTGGCTGGGAGCCCCGGGCCCGCGACTTTCCGCGCCGCAACCGGCTGATCGCCGGCATCAGCCTCGGCGTTGCGATCGTCGAGGCGGCCCACCGCTCGGGCTCGCTCATCACCGCGCGATACGCCGCCGATTTCGGCCGGCTCGTCTTCGCAGTCCCCGGCTCGCCGCTCGACCCGCGCTGTCACGGCACCAACGATCTCCTCAAACAGGGCGCGATCGTCACAACCGGGCCGGAAGACGTGATCGAAGCGCTGGCGCCGCTCAGCCAGCTGGAGCTGCCCCTGCCGGGCGCGCGGGAGCCGGATGGCCAAACCGTCGCTCCCGCCAATGCGAGCGACAGCGACCGCGCCGCGGTCGGCACCGCACTCGGTCCGACGCCGGTCGAAATCGACGACATCGTCCGCCACACAGGGCTTTCGCCGGCGCAGGTCTATCTGCTGTTGCTGGAGCTTGATCTTGCCGGCCGCCTCCATCGGCATCCCGGCGGTTTGGTGTCCGTGGCAGCAGCCGAATGAGGACTGGCCGGACGGCGCACCAACCTTTTGTGAGGGCGGAAACGACCCAATCCTGCATGAGTTGCATAGTCTGCTCTCATCGTTATTTTGGGTGAGCCCTCTTGACCCCGCACGAATCCCTGTCCATTTCGGGGCGTCAATACAAGGCGAAGCACGGCGCAAACGGCGCTGACGCCCGAACCAGGACCGGTTGTCTCAGAAAATGACGATGAATGTTGTAGTGGTGGAGTCGCCTTCCAAGGCAAAGACGATCAACAAGTACCTCGGGCCCGGCTACAAGGTGCTGGCTTCGTTCGGCCATGTGCGCGACCTGCCGGCGAAGGACGGTTCGGTGCGCCCGGACGAAGACTTCGACATGTCCTGGGAAGTCGACGCCGCCTCGGCGAAACGGATGAAGGACATCGCCGACGCGGTGAAATCCTCCGACGGCCTTATTCTGGCAACCGACCCGGATCGCGAGGGTGAAGCGATTTCCTGGCACGTGCTTGATCTTCTGAAGAAGAAGAAGGTGCTCGGCGACAAGCCGGTCAAGCGCGTCGCCTTCAACGCCATCACCAAGAAGGCGGTTCTCGAGGCAATCGCCCATCCGCGGGACATCGACATTTCGCTGGTCGACGCCTACCTGGCGCGCCGCGCACTCGACTATCTCGTCGGCTTCAACCTGTCGCCGGTGCTCTGGCGCAAGCTGCCGGGCGCCCGCTCGGCCGGCCGCGTGCAGTCGGTAACGCTGCGCCTCGTCTGCGACCGCGAATCCGAGATCGAGCGCTTCATCTCCGAAGAATACTGGAACATCTCGGCGCTCTTAAAGACGCCACGCGGCGACGAGTTCGAAGCACGTCTCGTTTCGGCCGACGGCAAGCGACTGGCGCCAAGGGCCGTTGGCAATGGCGAGGAAGCCAACCGGCTGAAGTCGTTGCTCGATGGCGCGGCTTACGTGGTCGACAGCATCGAAGCAAAGCCGGTCAAGCGCAATCCGTCGCCGCCGTTCACCACCTCGACGCTGCAACAGGCCGCCTCGTCCAAGCTCGGCTTCTCGGCCTCGCGCACCATGCAGGTCGCGCAGAAGCTTTACGAAGGCGTCGACATCGGCGGCGAGACGGTCGGTCTGATCACCTACATGCGTACCGACGGTGTGCAGATGGCGCCGGAAGCGATCGAAGCATCGCGCAAGGCGATCGCCAGCCAGTTCGGCGAACGTTACCTACCGGAAAAGCCGCGCTTCTATTCCACCAAGGCGAAGAACGCCCAGGAAGCGCACGAAGCCATCCGCCCGACCGACTTCAACCGCACGCCGGATGAGGTCCGCCGTTTCCTCGATGGCGACATGCTCAGGCTCTACGACCTCGTCTGGAAGCGCGGCATCGCCAGCCAGATGGCATCCGCCGAGATCGAGCGCACGACGGCTGAAATCACCGCCGACAACGGCGGCCAGAAGGCCGGCCTGCGCGCCACGGGTTCTGTCATCCGCTTCGACGGCTTCATCGCCGCCTATACGGATGCCAAGGAAGACGGCGAGCAGACGGACGATAGCGAAGACGACGGCCGCCTGCCGGAGATCAATGCGCGCGAGAACCTCGCCAAGCAGAAGATCAACGCCTCGCAGCACTTCACCGAGCCGCCGCCGCGCTATTCCGAAGCAAGCCTGATCAAGAAGATGGAAGAGCTCGGCATCGGCCGTCCGTCCACCTATGCCGCGACGGTCACCACCCTGCTCGACCGCGACTACATCACCAACGACAAGCGCAAGCTCATCCCCCAGGCCAAGGGACGGCTGGTGACGGCGTTCCTCGAAAGCTTCTTCACCCGTTACGTCGGCTACGACTTCACGGCATCGCTCGAAGAAAAGCTCGACCAGGTCTCGGCCGGTGAGGTCAACTGGAAGGACGTTCTGCGCGACTTCTGGAAGGACTTCTTCGCCCAGATCGAGGAAACCAAGGAACTGCGCGTCACCAACGTGCTCGACGCGCTGAACGAAGAGCTCGCGCCTCTGGTTTTCCCGAAGCGCGAAGACGGTGGCGACCCGCGCATCTGCCAGGTCTGCGGCACCGGTAAGCTGTCGCTGAAGCTCGGCAAGTACGGCGCCTTCGTCGGCTGCTCGAACTATCCGGAGTGCAACTTCACCCGCCAGCTTTCCTCCGAAAGCAACGGCGAGGAGGCCGCGGTTTCGAACGAACCGCAGGCGCTCGGCAAGGATCCGCATACCGGCGAGGAAATCACGCTCCGGAGCGGCCGCTTCGGCCCCTACGTCCAGCGTGGCGACGGCAAGGAAGCCAAGCGCTCGAGCCTGCCGAAGGGTTGGACGCCATCGACGATCGACCACGAGAAGGCGGTCGCTCTGCTGTCGCTGCCGCGCGATATCGGTGCCCATCCGGAAAGCGGCAAGATGATCTCGACCGGGCTTGGCCGCTACGGACCGTTCGTCTTGCATGACGGCACCTATGCCAATCTCGAATCGATCGAGGACGTCTTCTCGATCGGCCTCAACCGCGCGGTCTCGGTTCTCGCCGACAAGCAGTCGAAGGCCGGTGCCGGCCGTGGCCGCACCGCCGCCGCATCGCTCAAGGAACTCGGCGACCATCCCGATGGTGGCCCGATCACCGTGCGCGACGGCCGTTACGGTCCCTATGTCAATTGGGGCAAGGTCAACGCCACCCTGCCGAAGGGCAAGGATCCGCAGTCGGTGACGGTCGAGGAGGCACTTGTGCTGATCTCGGAGCGTGCTGCCAAGGGCGGAACGACCAAGGGCAAGGCAACCAAGGCCAAGACGACCAAGGCAGCGGCGAAGTCCGAGGACGGCGCCAAGGCGACCAAGGCTAAGGCCAAGGCGCCCGCCAAGAGCAAAACAAAGACGGCCGCCAAGGCCAAGAAGGACTGATCTTGACCAGAATACCGCGCGACCCGACCGAACAGTCCGGCAAGAGAAGCCAGGGCAAGAAGCCCGCTCGCGCGGCAAAGGGCGGATCGGCCCAGCCAAGCGAACCGATTATCCACGGCGCGGTCCCGCCGCGTGACGTGCTGATGCGCTTCATCGCCGAAAACCCGGACCGCGCCTCCAAGCGCGAGATCGCCAAGGCCTTCGGGCTGAAGGGCGAGACCCGCGTCGAACTGAAGGCCCTGCTGAAGTCGCTGGAAGTCGACGGTCTGGTCGAAAAGAAGCGCAAGTCGCTGGTGCGTCCGGGCGCCCTGCCCCCGGTGACCGTGCTCGACATCACCATCCGCGATGTCGACGGCGAACTGATCGGCCGCCCGGCCGAATGGCTCGACGACGACGGTGTCGCGCCGGCGGTGCTGATCAAGCAGTCGGCCGTCGCCAAGGGTAAGGGCAAGGCTCCGGTTGGCGGTCTCGGCGACCGGGTGCTCGCCAAGATCTTCCCGGCCAAGGAGCGTGGCGGTCCTGCCTATACGGCGCGCATCATCAAGGTGCTGGACAAGCGCAAGGATGCCGTGCTCGGTGTCTTCCGTTCGACGCCCGGCGGCGGTGGCCGCCTGATGCCGATCGAAAAGCGCGGCGAGGAAATACTTGTTGATCCGGAGTTCACGGGCAACGCTGAGGACGGCGATCTGGTCGAGGTGCAGCTGTCGCGTCTCGGCCGTTACGGTCTGCCGCGCGCGCAGGTGCAGACCGTCATAGGTTCGGTCGCCTCGGAAAAGGCGATCTCGATGATCGCCATCCATGCGCACGGCATTCCCCACGTTTTCCCGGAACGGGTGATCGAGGAGGCGAACGCGGCAGGCCCCGCCACGATGGCGCACCGCGAGGACTGGCGCGCGCTGCCGCTCATCACCATCGACCCGGCCGACGCCAAGGACCACGACGACGCGGTCTATGCCGAGCCGGATCCGTCCGAAGACAATCCCGGCGGCGTCATCGTCACGGTGGCGATTGCCGACGTCTCCTACTACGTGCGCCCGAAGTCCGCGCTCGACCTGGAAGCGCTGAAGCGCGGCAACTCGGTCTACTTCCCCGATCGGGTCGTGCCGATGCTGCCTGAACGCATCTCCAACGATCTCTGCTCGCTCAAGGAAGGCATCGACCGCCCGGCGCTTGCCGTGCGTATGCGCTTCTCCAAGGAGGGCCGCAAGGCCGGCCATACCTTCCATCGCATCATGATGAAGAGCGCGGCAAAACTCTCCTACCAGCAGGCGCAGGCGGCGATCGACGGCAACCCTGACGACAAGACGGGACCGATCCTCGAGAGCATCCTGAAGCCGCTTTGGGAGGGCTATCGCATCCTCACGCGCGGGCGCGAACGGCGTCAGCCGCTTGAGCTCAACATGCCCGAGCGCAAGATCATCCTGAAGCCGGACGGCACGGTCGATCGTGTTCACGTTCCCGAACGCCTCGACGCGCACAAGCTGATCGAGGAGATGATGATCCAGGCGAACGTCGCTGCCGCCGAGACGCTCGAGCAGAAGCGACAGGCGCTCATCTACCGCATCCACGATCAGCCATCGCTTGCCAAGCAGGAAAGCCTGCGCGAATTCCTCGCGACGCTCGACATCTCGCTCGTCAAGGGCGGGAACATGCGTTCGAACCACTTCAACGGCATTCTCGCCAAGGCCGAAGGCAAGCCCTTCGAGACCATGGTCAACGAGATGGTGCTGCGCTCGCAGAGCCAGGCGATCTACAGCCCGGAGAATATCGGGCACTTCGGCCTCAACCTTTTGAAGTACGCGCACTTCACCTCGCCGATCCGCCGTTATGCCGACCTCATCGTCCACCGGGCGCTGGTTGCCTCGCTCGGTCTGGGCGAAGGCGGGCTGACGCCGCAGGAAGAGGCGGTGCTCGACGATATCGCCGCCGAGATCTCGACCTTCGAGCGCCGTGCCATGGCGGCCGAGCGCGACACGGTCGACCGGCTGATCGCGCACCATCTCAACGGTCGCGTCGGCGAAGAATTCGATGGCCGCGTCTCCGGTGTCACCAAGGCGGGACTCTTTGTCACCCTGCCCGCCTATGGCGCCGACGGCTTCGTTCCGATATCAACACTCGGACGCGACTACTTCATCTACGATGAGGCGCATCAGGCGCTTTCCGGAGAGAAGACCGGGCTCGGCTATCGCCTCGGCGATCCCGTACGCGTCAAGCTCGTCGAGGCCGTGCCGCTTGCCGGTGCGCTTCGCTTCGAGATGCAGAGCGAAGGACGCAAGATGCCGACGGCAACGCGCTCCTTCCACAAGTCCGGTCGCAGGGATCGCACCGGCGCCCGGAAGAAGCCGGGAACACGGCCGCCGCGCGGCCGGCGATAGGGTCCCGATAGGACAGAGGAATGCACATGAAAGCAGCATCAGGCGAAACACTTCATCTGGGCGGGTCCAAAAGCGACGAGCGCTCCGTTGGTCTTTCGATGAAGCGCGGCTTTCTCGGCCGCTGTCCGGCATGTGGCAGCGGCAAGCTGTTTCGCAGCTACCTCAAGTCGGTTGAGACGTGCGCAGCCTGCGGCGAGCGCATGGATCACCACCGCGCCGACGACTTCCCGCCCTATATCGTCGTGACCATCGTCGGCCACCTCGTGCTTGCCGGCTATATGGCGACCGACCTCATTTTGCCGCTCAACAGTTGGCAGCATCTCGCCATCTGGGCGCCGATCACCGTCATCAGTTCGCTGGCGCTGCTGCAGCCTGTAAAGGGCGCCGTCATCGGCCTGCAATGGGCGCTGAAGATGCATGGCTTCGGCGGACACGAGGATGCCCCTGAGGACGTACTGCCGCCGAGGGACGAACGGGCATGACGCCGGCGCGGGAGACGGGCAGCGAGCCCAAGCCTCCGCGTCCCGCGACCCTGCGGCCCCGGGATGCCGCTTCGATCATGCTGCTCGATCGCGTTGGCGGCCGCGTGCACGTGCTGATGGGGCGGCGCCATAGTGCCCACGCCTTCATGCCGGATCTCTACGTGTTCCCCGGCGGACGTCGCGATACCGGCGATCACCGAATTGGCTTCGGTTCCGATCTCCATCCCTCCGTCCTGCGAACGCTGAAGGTTGCCGGCGCGCGCGGACTGTCGGATGCCCGGGCGCGCGCGCTCGCGCTTGCCGCCCTGCGTGAACTCTACGAGGAAGCCGGCATCGCCATAGGCGCGCCGCTTCCGTCCGCCGAAGCTCCCGTTCCCTTTCTTCCCGATCTTGCAAAGTTGCGCTATATGGCTCGGGCCATCACCCCTCCAGGCAACACGAGGCGGTTCGATACGCGCTTCTTCGCCGTGTTCGCCGACGAGGCCGAAATCGATCCCACGCGGTTCCTGGACAGTCGGGAGCTTCAGGATTTGCAGTGGATCGATGTGAACGCTACGCCGTCGCTACGGATACCTGACATCACCGCGGTCATCCTCGCGGACCTCAGGAACGGACTGGACGCCGATCCTTCGCTGCCCTGCGAACGACCGGTTCCACTCTACACCTCGCGCCATGGGCGCTTCGTGCGCACGTTGCTCTAAGGATCCGCGTCAGATGTCACAGCCATCGCCCGGTACGGCTGCACCGGTTGAGGAAATTCACTGGCGGTCGCTGATCGCGGCCGTCGCTGCAATCAGCGCGGTCGGCATTGCCATCGGCCTCGGCCTACCGCTGCTTTCCATCATCATGGAGAAGCGCGGGATTTCCTCGACCCTCATCGGCCTGAACTCCGCCATGGCGGGCCTGGCATCGATGGTGGCTGCCCCGTTCACGACGAAGTTCGCTCACCGACATGGCGTAGCGCCGACGATGCTCTGGGCCGTACTGATCGCGGCCACCAGCGCGCTCGGCTTTTATTACATCACCAATTTCTGGCTCTGGTTCCCGCTCCGGATCGTCTTCCACGGAGCGATCACCGTCCTCTTCATTCTCTCCGAGTTCTGGATCAACGCGACGGCGCCGCCGCGCAAGCGCGGCTTCGTGCTTGGGATCTACGGCACATTCCTGTCACTCGGGTTCCTGACCGGACCGCTTCTCTTCTCGATCCTCGGAAGCGAAGGCCTCCTGCCCTTCCTCGTCGGCGCCGGCGTCATCTTGCTGGCGTCCGTGCCGATCTTTCTTGCGCGCGACGAAAGCCCTGTCATCGACGAGAAGCCGGAGCGGCATTTCCTGCGCTATGTCTTCCTCGTGCCCACGGCAACGGCCGCTGTCTTCATCTTCGGCGCGGTCGAATCAGGTGGCCTTTCACTGTTCCTCATCTTTGGAACACGGTCCGGTTTCAGCGAATCGCAGGCGGCGCTGCTGCTGACCGTCATGGGTGTCGGCAACTTCATCTTCCAGATCCCTGTCGGCATGCTTTCCGACAGGGTCAAAGACCGCCGCACACTGCTCTCGGCGATGACGCTGATCGGCCTCATCGGCGCGCTGTTCCTGCCGCTCTTGGTCGAGAGCTGGTTCCTGATGGCAATCGTGCTGTTGTTCTGGGGCGGCTGCGTCTCCGGCCTCTACACGGTCGGTCTTAGCCACCTGGGCTCACGGCTCCAGGGCGCGGATCTCGCGGCCGCCAACGCGGCCTTCGTGTTTTCCTATGCCGTCGGTACCGTCGCTGGGCCGCAGGCGATCGGCGCGGCGATGGACGCTACCGGCAACAACGGTTTTGCCTGGGCGATCGCCGGCTTTTTCGGTCTCTATGTCGCGCTTTCGGTGGTCAGGATCGTTTTGAAACCAAAACGGTCTTGACTTTTCAGCCGCGATTTGTAGTTTCGCGCCAACCTTGCCCGTGGCCCGCAACCGGTTGTCCACGGCTTTCATTGTTACAAAGGCAGGACGACCATGGCAAAAGCCACCACCATCAAGATCAAGCTGCTTTCGACAGCCGACACGGGTTTCTTCTACGTCACGACCAAGAACAGCCGTACGATGACGGAAAAGATGACGAAGACCAAGTACGACCCGGTCGTCAAGAAGCACGTCGAATTCAAGGAAACCAAGATCAAGTAAGATCGCCGGTTTTCGGGAATTGAAGGGCGCCGACCGCAAGGTCTGGCGCCTTTTCCTTTTTGGGCCAGCGCCTTGGGCATCTCGCAAATTTGCCGAGCGCAACGCGTTCACGCCGGCGCCAGCAAACGGCTCGCCCTCCCCGGCTCTTGCCCCAGAATCAAAACGCCGTCCCGAAGGCGGGACGGCGTGTCGGAAAGGGGGTCGGCTGGCCTCTGACTGCGGCACGAGGATTCCGCGGACGCCAAAAGCCAACCGACCGACCCCACGACCCAGGAGATGCGGCGGACCTGAGCATCATGGGGTAACGAATATCGCAGAAGGCCGATGCCCCCTCTTTCATGAGCATCACCTGAAAATAAAAAAAAATCAACGAATTCTTAATGCGCGGAGCGGTGCCGCTCGGCGCATGGTTAATTCTGTATCAGACCTGGACAGGCACACTGCATGATCCCTGCTGCTACCCAAACTCCCCGGTAGCAAGAGGTGACGCGAGAATACAACTTTGAATGCAGGCCGCAAGAGGCGGCCCAAGAAATTCCTTGACGGGCGCCGGGGCCCGAGACGCGTTGGCCGCGGCTCAGGCGGCGGCTGCCACCACCCGGTTACGGCCTTCGTGCTTGGCCTGATAAAGCGCCGTG
The DNA here is from genome assembly GCF_050435225.1 of Ensifer sp. LBL. Classification (NCBI taxonomy): domain Bacteria; kingdom Pseudomonadati; phylum Pseudomonadota; class Alphaproteobacteria; order Hyphomicrobiales; family Rhizobiaceae; genus Ensifer; species Ensifer sp. LBL. Next base: position 47,114 of record NZ_JBNDJY010000001.1, read on the forward strand.
TCGGCGCGCTTCAGCAGCGCTTCGGCCGTGTCGTTGCCGGGCCTGAGCGTCGCAATCCCCATGGATGCAGTGACCTTCAAGGGACCATCCGCCTGCGGGATCGCAAAGGGCAGACTTTCGATGATCGTGCGCAGACGCTCGGCGACACCGGCTGCCATTTCGGCGGAGGTGTCCGGCATGACCACGATGAACTCTTCGCCGCCGAACCGGCAGGCAAGATCGGCGCCCCGCACCGTCGTGCGGATGCGATTGGCGAATTCCCGCAGCACTTCGTCGCCGACATCGTGACCATAGGTATCGTTGACCTGCTTGAAGCGGTCGATATCGGTCATGCAGATGGACAGCGGCCTGCCGCGCGCGGCGGCCCGATCCATCAGCAGCTTCAGGTGCGTGTCGAAATAGCGCCGATTGTGCAGCCCGGTGAGGCCGTCGGTGACGGCAAGCTCGATCGTCTGCTGCACGCTAGACCGCAGCCTGTCATTGCAGTGCTTGCGCCGGATCTGGGTCATAGAGCGGGCGATCAGCTCGTTGGGATCGACCGGCCGCATCAGGTAATCCGTCACGCCGAGATCGAGCGCGCGCACGACCAGTTCGTCGCTGCCCTGCTCGGCGATCAGCAGGATCGGGATGAAACGGGTGCGCTCCAGCGAGCGCAACTGCGAGCAGAGCCGCAGCGGATCGTAGTCGTCGAAATTCGCATTGACGATCACGAGGTCGAAATTGTTCTCCGCCGCCTCGAACAGTGCGGCCTGCGGATCGGAGATGACCGAGACCTCGGCGATCGGCTTCAGCGCACGTTGCAGCCGCTCCTGCGACGATCCGCGGCCATCGACGAGCAGGACGTTGCCGGGCTCGTCAGGCCGGTCCGCCCGGCCGATATCCTCAAGCCCGATCGTCTGCGCCGTCTGCGCCCGCAGGCGCAGCTCGTCGCTGACGTTCTTCAGTCGCACCAGGCTCTTCACCCGCGACATCAGTTGCAGATCGTTGACGGGCTTCGTCAGAAAATCATCGGCCCCGGCCTTCAGGCCACGCACGCGGTCGGAAGGCTGGTCGAGCGCGGTGACCATGACCACCGGGATATGCGCCGTCTTCGGGTTGGCCTTCAGCCGCTCGCAGACTTCGAAACCATCGAGGCCCGGCATCATGATATCGAGCAGCACCAGATCGATGGGCGTCTTTTCGCAGAGCGCCAGGGCGGCATAACCGTCACTGGCCGTCAGCACGTCGAAGTACTCGGCAACCAGCCGGGCCTCGAGCAGCTTCACATTGGCCGGAACATCATCGACAACAAGAATACGCGCAGTCATATCAATTTTCCCGCCGCTCAGGCATCGCCCAGGTAGGTTTTGATCGTCTCAATGAACTTCGGTACGGAGATCGGCTTGGAGACATAGGCCTCGCATCCGCCCTGGCGGATACGCTCCTCGTCCCCCTTCATTGCAAATGCGGTAACCGCGATGACCGGGATGACGTGCAGTTCGTCGTCTTCCTTCAGCCACTTCGTCACTTCCAGGCCGGAAACCTCCGGCAGCTGAATGTCCATCAGGATAAGATCGGGCCGATGCTTGCGCGCAAGCTCGAGCGCTTCCATGCCGTTGCGAGTCTGGATCGTCGCATAGCCGGAGGCCTCGATCAGGTCGCGGAAGAGCTTCATGTTCAGCTCGTTGTCCTCAACAATCATCACCTGTTTGGGCATGTCGATCCCTTGCTGTCCATCGTCACCTTGCAAGTCTCCTCAGGACAATTAACGTGCGGAGCCGACGACTCGACCCATTTCCTCAACGTCAGAGATAGGCCTATTTGGTTGAAAAATAGGTAACTCCGCACGTAAAAACCATACGGGGACAAACCATTGAAGAGCGCCGACGAAATTGCAGTAGACATTCTCGCCTGGCTTGCCGGCGAGCCGGAACTCCTGTCCCGCTTCCTGGCGCTGACCGGCACGGACCCGACGGCGCTGCGCAACGCCATCGCCGAACCCGGCTTCATGGGCGGGCTCGTCGCCTTTCTGATGGACCATGAGCCGACCCTGATGGCATTCTGTACAGCGACCGGTACGGCGCCCGAAGACGTTGTGCGCGCCCATACGGTGCTTTCCGGCCACGCAGGCTTCGAGGATTGAGGGTGGCAAACGCGCCGACAGTTCACAGCATCACGCTTGGCAACCGCCCGCTGATCGTCAGTGACATCGACGATGTCGTGCTCGAATTCATCAATCCGTTCAAAGCGTTCCTCGGGAGCTGCGGCCATGTGCTGCTGCCCCGGTCGTTCCGCCTGACCGGCAACATCATTACGCATGCGGACGAGCAACCAGTGGCTGAGCCGGAGGTCAAAATCCTGCTCGACGCCTTCTACGGCTCGCAAGATCGTTGGCAGACGCCCGCCGCCAGGGCCGTCGAGACGCTCGCCGCATTGTCGGAGGAAGCCGATATCGTCTTTCTGACCGCGATGCCGCCGCAGCACGCCATAGTCCGCCGCGCGCTTCTCGATCAGCTCGGCCTTCCCTATCCGCTGCTTGCGTCCGAAGAGCCCAAGGGCCCGATCGTCCAAAAACTTCACGGCGGCCGAACCGTTCCGCTGGTCTTCATCGACGACATGCTTCGCAATTTGCGATCGGTGAAGGATCACGCGCCGTCTTGCCTGCCGATCAACCTCATGGCCGACTCGGATTTCAAGGCGCTCGCGCCGAAGCTCGACGCAGACATTCGTGCCGTCGCCGATTGGCCGGAGGCAGCTGCCGCCATTCGCGCACATTTCCGCGGCTAGTCCGGACCGGATGCCCGTCGGCGCAAATTCAGCTACGCCAGCGCTGCGCGAGACGCGCCCGGCGATCCTTTTCAACGGCGACAATTGCATTGTGATTTCCAATCGCGCCTCCTTGAGACTCGCTAGAGTAGAGCTTAAGGTCGCAATGTTCAATATTTGTTCCCGATATGCCCGACAGCGCTGCTCACTCTCCAGGCTTCTGCCGCGACTGCCTCAAGGAACAGGCGGCGTCCGTGCGGCGCTGCCTAGCCTGCGGCAGCCCGCGCATTCTGCGGCATGCGGAGCTTTATGACCTGACGCTGGCGCACATCGACTGTGACGCCTTCTATGCCTCGATCGAGAAGCGCGACAACCCGGAGCTCGCCGACAAGCCGGTCATCATCGGCGGTGGCAAGCGCGGCGTGGTCTCCACCGCCTGCTACGTCGCCCGCATTCACGGCGTGCGCTCGGCGATGCCGATGTTCAAGGCGCTGGAAGCCTGCCCGCAGGCCATCGTCATCAAGCCCAATATGGAGAAATACGCCCGTGTCGGCCGCGAGGTGCGCACGCTGATGCAGGAACTGACACCGCTGGTGCAGCCGCTGTCGATCGACGAGGCCTTCCTCGAACTCAGCGGCACGGAGCGGCTGCATCACGATCCGCCGGCGCGCACGCTTGCGCGTCTTGCCCGCCGGATCGAGCAGGAGATCGGCATCTCCGTCTCGGTCGGCCTCTCCTACTGCAAGTTCCTCGCCAAGGTGGCGTCAGACCTGCAAAAGCCGCGCGGCTTTTCCGTCATCGGCCAGGCCGAGGCGCTGGACTTCCTGCGGGAAAAGCCGGTGACCCTGATCTGGGGCGTCGGCAAGGCCTTTGCCGCGACGCTGGAGCGTGACGGCGTGCGCACGATCGGGCAATTGCAGACCATGGAGGAAGGCGACCTCATGCGCCGCTACGGCACCATGGGGCAACGGCTCTTCCGCCTGTCGCGCGGGCTCGACGAGAGAGCGGTCGAAATCGATGGCGAAGCCAAGAGCGTGTCCGCAGAGACGACGTTCAACGACGATATCGCGCGCTACGACGACCTTGTCACGCATCTGCGGCGCCTTAGCGAACAGGTGGCCCACCGGCTGCGAAAGTCCGAACTCGCCGGCCAGACGGTCGTTCTCAAGCTCAAAACCGCCGACTTCAAGATCCGCACCCGCAACCGGCGCCTGGACAGCCCTACCCGCCTTGCCGACCGTATCTTCCGCATCGGCCTGCAGCTTCTGGAAAAAGAGGCGGACGGAACGAAGTATCGGCTGATCGGCATCGGCGTCAGCGATCTCTCTGCCCCGGATCTCGCCGATCCGCCGGATCTCGTTGATCCCGCGGCCACCAGACGCGCTGCGGCCGAGGACGCGATGAACAGGCTGCGCGACAAGTTCGGCAAGGCGAGCGTCGAAACCGGCTACACGTTCGGCACCAGAAAACGCGATCCATAAGACCGCAGGCGTGCTTGCTCGAGCAGACACACCTCGCAGAGCGATCACGCAACCTTGATCGACCCCACACACATCAGGATGAATTCCTTAAAGATTGGCGACTAGGCTTGTTCGCCAAGTCACGTGTTGGGTTGAGTGTATGGTATCGCGTTTCGCTCTCACCGCCAGCGTCGTCGCACTGCTCTTGTCGCCGGCCACCGGTTTTGCAGGCAGTCGCGGGCCGCTTCAGATCATCGTCTCGAAGGACCAGCAATCGCTCGTCGTCTATGACGGCGACGCTGTCATTGCGACGTCGCCGGTCTCGACCGGCAAGGCGGGTCACACCACGCCATCGGGCATCTTTTCGATCCTCGAAAAGCGGCGCCATCACAAGTCGAACATCTATTCGAACGCGCCGATGCCCTTCATGCAGCGGCTCACCTGGTCGGGCATTGCGCTGCACGGCTCCAACCATGTGCCGGACTATCCGGCCTCTCATGGCTGCGTGCGGTTGCCGAGCCAATTTGCCGCCTCGCTCTACAAGATGACCGAGCGCGGCGTGCACGTGCTGATCTCCGACCGGCAGATAACGCCCCTGGAGGTTAAGAGCGCCCTGCTCTTTCGCCCGGCTCCGATCGACCTCCAGCCACCGCTTTCCGACGTGCCACTGAGACCCGCGATCAGCCAGGCCGGCGACACTCCGGTGGAAGTGGCAATGCGGGAGCCGCCCGGCGGCGCCCATTCGGCGCGCTCCACCGAGGAGCCGATCCGGATCCTGATCACCCGCAGCGACGCACGCGACACCATGCGCGAGGTTCAGTCGTCCCTCGATTTCCTCGGCTACGTACCCGGTGCGATCGACGGCCATGCCGGGCCAGCGACGATTGCGGCCCTGCGCGCCTTCCAGGCAAGCGAGGGCCTCGACGGCGACGGCAAGCTGACGCCGGAACTGACCGACAGGCTTCTGCGCAAGGCCGGCCGCACGCCGCCGCAGAACGGCAAGATCCTCGTGCGGCAAAGCTTCAAGCCGCTCTTTGAGGCAGGGCTTACGATCGACAAGCCGGAAGAGGCACTCGGAACCCATTTCCTCCAGTTCCGCCTCAATGAGGAGCAAGGTGCCGAAGGCAAATGGTTCGGCGTCTCGCTTGAGAACCACCTGCCCGCCTCGACGAAGAAGCGCCTTGGAATCTCCATGGAGGCCGATCCCTTCGCCTATAATGGTATCCAGCGCACGCTCGCGCGCATGACGATCTCCGACGATGTGCGCAAGCGCGTGGAAGCGTTGCTCGCCGAAGGCTCATCGCTGTCGATCGCCGATATGGAAAGCGGACTGGAGACCGGTCAGGGCACCGATTTCATCACCATCACCCGGACACGTCCCGGCAACTGATCCGTCCCAGACCGGCAGACGACACCCGACGAGCGTCCGGCCGCGGGTCGCGAGGTTCCAAACCTGGTCAGACGCCGCTCCGCTGCGATTGAGCGGCCCCCTCTCGGACTACACCAGTTCGACGTCGATGACGCCCGGCGCCGAGCGCAGTGCTGCAGCGATCTCCGGTGAAATCCGGAACTTCTCGCTCAGTTCCACCTCGATCTCGCGCTGGCCATTGTCCTTGATGACGACGAAGGAGACGAGACCATCGCCCCTGGTGTTGAGGTGCGAAGCGATCGATTTCAACGGGCCGGAATCACGCACATAGACACGCAGCGCCTTCTGCAGTTGCAGCGATTCTTCTTCGAGCGAGCGCAGCGTCTGGATGCGCAGGCCGATGCCTTCCGGCCGCTCTTCGGCAGCCACCGTCATGACCAGCGATTTGCCGGGCTCGAGCAGGTCTCGATACTGGTGCAGCATCTCGGAGAACAGAACCGCTTCGAACTGGCCGGAGGAATCCGAGAAGGCAATGATGCCCATCTTGTTGCCGGTTCGCGTCTTGCGCTCCTGCTTCGAGGTCACGGTTCCGGCGAGCCTTCCGGCCGTCGCCCCCTTTTTCACCGAGCCTGCGAAATCGCCGAAGGTTTGTACGCGCATCTTGGCGAGCAGCGCATTGTAGGTGTCGAGCGGATGGGCTGAGAGATAGAAGCCAAGCACCTGGAACTCGCGGTGCAGCTTTTCCGAGGCGAGCCACGGCGTGTAGGTCGGAAGCGCAATGCGTTCCGGCCCGGTGGCAGCACCTGCGCCGAACATGTCGCTCTGCCCGCTCGTCTTGTTTTCCTGGGCACGCTGGGCAAATCCCAGAATGCGATCGAGCCCGCCGACCAGCTCCGCCCGGTCGTAGCCAAAGCAATCGAAGGCGCCGGCGGCAATCAGGCTTTCAAAGACGCGTCGGTTGAGAAGCTTGGGGTCGATCCGCAGGCAGAAGTCTTCGAGGCTTGCAAAGGTCTTGTCGCCGCGAACCTCGACGATGTGCTCGACGGCCGATTCGCCGACGCCCTTGATCGCTGCAAGCGAGTAGTAGATGCGGCTCTCGCCCGTCTGGAAATGCCGGAACGAGGTCTGCACCGACGGGGCGATCACCTCGATGCCCAGGCGCTTGGCATCCTGCCGGAAGTCGTTGACCTTTTCGGTGTTGGACATGTCGAGCGTCATCGACGCCGCCAGGAACTCCACCGGATAATGCGCCTTCATGTAGGCGGTCTGATAGGACACGATCGCGTAGGCTGCCGCGTGCGACTTGTTGAAGCCGTAGTTGGCGAACTTTGCGAGCAGGTCGAAAATGAGGTCGGCCTGCGGCTTCGACACCTCGTTCTTGACGGCGCCGTCGACGAAACGGGCGCGCTGCTTGTCCATCTCCTCCTTGATCTTCTTACCCATGGCGCGGCGCAGAAGGTCGGCCTCTCCGAGCGAGTAGCCAGAGAGCACCTGGGCGATCTGCATCACCTGCTCCTGGTAAACGATAACGCCCTGGGTTTCCTTGAGCAGGTGGTCGATCTTCGGGTGGATCGACTCGACCTCCTCCTCGCCATGCTTGCGGGCGTTATAGACCGGGATGTTCTCCATCGGACCCGGGCGATAGAGCGCCACGAGCGCGATGATGTCTTCGATACAGTCGGGCCGCATACCGATCAGCGCCTTGCGCATGCCGGCACTTTCCACCTGGAACACGCCGACCGTTTCGCCGCGCGACAGCATCTCGTAGGTCTTCGGATCGTCGAGCGGGATGCTCGCCAGATCGACCTCGATGCCGCGCTGCTTCACGAAATCGACGGCGACCTTCAGGACAGTCAGCGTCTTCAGGCCGAGGAAGTCGAACTTGACGAGACCGGCCTGCTCGACCCACTTCATGTTGAACTGGGTGACCGGCATGTCGGAACGCGGATCGCGATACATCGGCACGAGCTGCGACAGCGGCCGGTCGCCGATCACGATGCCGGCGGCGTGGGTCGAGGCGTGGCGGTAGAGGCCCTCGATTTTCTGGGCGATATCGAGCAGGCGGGCGACCACCGGCTCCTTCTCGGCCTCTTCCTGCAGGCGCGGCTCTTCCTCGATCGCCTTGGAAAGCGGCGTCGGGTTGGCCGGGTTGTTGGGCACCAGCTTGCAGATCTTGTCGACCTGACCATAGGGCATTTCCAGCACGCGGCCGACGTCGCGCAAGGCGGCGCGCGCCTGCAGCGAACCGAAGGTGATGATCTGCGCCACCTGCTCGCGGCCGTATTTGCGCTGCACGTAGCGGATCACCTCTTCGCGCCGGTCCTGGCAGAAGTCGATGTCGAAGTCGGGCATCGAGACGCGCTCGGGATTGAGGAAGCGTTCGAACAGCAGCGAGAAGCGCATCGGATCGACGTCGGTGATCGTCAGCGCATAGGCGACGAGCGAGCCGGCACCCGAACCGCGCCCCGGCCCGACGGGGATGTCGTGCTGCTTGGCCCATTTGATGAAGTCGGCAACGATCAGGAAGTAACCGGGGAACTTCATGCGCTCGATGACGCTGAGTTCGAAGGCCAGGCGCTCGCGGTATTCCTCTTCGGTGTAGCCGGGCGCCATGCCGAGCCTCGCGAGACGATCTTCGAGGCCCTCCTCCGCCTGGCGACGCAGTTCGTCCGACTCGGCGCGCTCGGCCTCCTCCGGATCCGCCGTCGCGCCGGTGAAGCGCGGCAGGATCGGCCCACGGGTCTTCAGCATGAAGGAGCAGCGCCGGGCGATCTCGAGCGTGTTTTCCAGCGCCTCGGGCAGATCGGCAAACAGCGCCGCCATTTCCTTGCGGCTCTTGAGATAATGGTCCGGCGTCAATCGGAAGCGGCTGTCGTCCGAAACCATGGCATTGTGCGCGACCGCCATCAGGGCGTCATGCGCCTCGTAGTCGGAGGGCGACGGGAAGAAGGCTTCGTTGGTGGCGACAAGCGGAATGTCGAACTTGTAGGCCAGTTCGATCATCCGGCTTTCGTGCCGCCGGTCGTAGCCACCGTGGCGCTGCAGCTCGATATAGAGCCGATCGCCGAAGAGATCATGCAGGGCTTCGAGGCGCGCTTCGGCGAGCGCCGTCGAGCTCGTCTTCATGGCGACATCCACCGGACCGCCGGATGCGCCGGTCAGCGCAATCAGCCCCTCGGTGCCGCACTCGGAAAGCCAGGAGCGGGTGATGCGCGTCGCCTGGCTGCCCTCGCCGCTGAGATAGGCGCGGCTGACGAGATCGACGAGGCGCGTATAGCCGTCATCGGTCGCCGCGATCAGCACGATCGACGGCAGCTTGGCAAGCTGGTGCCCATGGCCGCGTCGATCCCCCTCGGTCTCGTCTTCCATGTCAATCGACAGCTGGCAGCCGGTGATCGGCTGCAGCCCGTCACCGGCTGCCTTCTGCGAAAATTCCAGCGCTGCAAAAAGATTGTTGGTGTCGGCGATCCCGATCGCCGGCTGGTTATCGGCGACCGCCTTGCCGATGACCTTCTTCAGCGGCAGGGCGCCTTCGAGCAAGGAGAAGGCAGAGTGGACGCGCAGATGCACGAATTGCGGATCCGTGCCGAGCGCCTCACTCGATGCTGCCTTGCTGTCGTCTGCCATTGTCGCACCCTGATTCCTGTCCACTTGGAAGGATATCCCGTTTATCACCCGCCATGTCCAGATTCCCCTGGCATGTCGTCCCCCTTATTCAATGGGGATGAGGCGCTTTGCGGAGGTGCTTGAGAGAAAATATCGACGCCCGCCTTCAGAGGCCGAGCGCGATGAAAGAGATGCTTGCGATGAACAGGCTCATCGACGCGAAGGCGGCGAGGTCACGAACAAAATCAGTCATAACATGGCTCCTTTTCCGTTATGTTTTTACTTTGTTCCATTTTTGTTCACGCGTCAAGCAATGCACAGGCGTTCTGTTCACGATGGTTAATACGGCGCGTGAATGCGGGTTAACCGGTGGACAAGCCGCTTGAGGAAAGTGCCGCGCCCGCATATCAAGGGGAACAACCACGCGGAGCGCTCCGACATGCTTGCACGCCTGATTCTCCCCTCTCTGCTACTGCTTCCTGCCGTTGCCTCGGCGGCCGACGCAATCGACCCCGCCCGTATCGTCTCTGCGGCGACCGGCGACTGGGACAAGGACGGTTCTTCCGATCTCGCGCTGATCGTGCGACCGGCCGAAGGCAGCGACGAGGACAACGGCGTCCTACTCTACCTCACCGGCGACAACGGCGCGCTGGCATTGAAATCAGCCATTCCGAACAAGGTCTGGGGTCAGTTCGAACTCGTCGGCCAAGCGCCCTCGATCGAAGCGCTGCCGAGCGGCTCGCTGCTCATCACCAGTCACAACGATGCCATCGGGCGTGACCGCTGGGAACAGAAGCTGACGGTCGCCTATCGCAACTTCGACTTCGTCGTGGCGGGCTACACCTACTCGTCCTACGATACGCTCGATCCCGACAACACCGCGCAATGCGACCTCAATGTGCTGACTGGCAAGGGCAAATCCAACGACAAGCCAGTCGAAGCCAAAGGCGAGCTCATCCTCCTCAAGGACTGGACCGACGATCGCGGGCAGAAGGCCTGCGGCCTGCAATAATCGGGTAAATGTTCCCTATTTGTTCTTTACAACCTCGACGGACCGCTGCATCCTTTTGCGCGAACGTATGAGGAACAATCATGGCCGCGCTCGAACCACTCAAAGAATTCATCGTCGAAGCGAAATCAAACACCTATGTCGGCGGCGGCGGGCGGCGCTCGTCGTCACGCCCGGGTTCCCACGATATCGGCTATGAACGGGATCGCTGGCGCTACGTCGACAGCTATTTCGGCGGGACCGATTTCGCAGGCCAGGAGACCGTTTGGCAGGATGATCAGCCGCAGTGGGCGATGAACTACTTCGGCCGGATCATCCGTCCCGACCTCATCAACGGCGAAAAGGCAGGCGTCGTCATCAAGGCGGCACTTCAGGCGATGTACCGCGACAAGCGGCATTTCCTCGGCGGCACGGAGTTCCGGCACGCCCATGGCTACTATATCGACAACAGCCGCGGCGATACCGCACATTTTTCCGGGCACGAGGTCATCTTCGTCGATGGCGAGGAAGCCTATGAGCTCGACTATCGTGGCGGCCTGATCAGGCCATAGGGCAAGACCCTACGGCCTGTGGCGCAGGAGCGAGCAACGGTCTGTTACGCGGAAAGATCGCTGCGCGCTTTCGGCGTCCTGTGCGGTGGAAGCGCTTGTGACGGTGGCGGTCGCTCGTCGCAAGCGCGCGTTCATTCAAGAGATGCCGTTGTCGGTCGTGGGGTCGGGTCAATCGTAACGCAGGGCCTGCACCGGATCGAGGCGCGAGGCGCGCCAGGCCGGAAAGATCGTGGCGAGGAAGGAAAGGGTCAGCGCCATGACGATAACGAGTGCGGTCTCATGGGCGTTCATGTCGGCCGGAAGCTGGTTCAAGAAATAGAGTTCCGGGCTGAATATCGTCGTCCCGGAGATCCAGGAAAAGAACTGCCGGATGGATTCGATGTTGAGGCAGACAACGATGCCGAGCGCCACGCCCGCGACCGTTCCGGCAACACCGATTGCAGCACCCGTCATGAAGAAGATGCGCATCACCGAGCCTGAGGTTGCGCCCATTGTTCTGAGGATCGCGATGTCGCTACCCTTGTCCTTCACCAGCATGATCAGGCCGGAGATGATGTTGAGCGCCGCGACCAGCACGATCAACGACAGGATCATGAACATCACGTTGCTCTGGACCTCGAGCGTCGAGAGGAAGGTCCTGTTGCGGTCGCGCCAGTCGGTGATGAAGATCTGCCGCCCGGCCGCATCCTCGATCGGCTGGCGCAGCTCGTCGATGGCTTCAGGACGCTCGACGAAGATCTCGATCGACTGGACCAGTCCCTCGGCGTTGAAGAACAGCTGCGCTTCCTCGAGCGGCATGAAGAGGATCGTCGCATCATACTCAGACATGCCGATCTCGTAGATCGCCGAGACGGTATAGGCCTTGACGCGCGGGTTCATGCCGAGCGGCGTCACGTCGCCATTGGGCGACGTCAGCGTGATCGTTCCGCCGACCTGAATGCCGAGCTGTTCGGCCATACGCGAGCCGATCGCAACACCGGAGCCGGCGGCAAAGCCGACGAGATCGCCGGACTGGATATGGTCGGAAACCGACTTCATCTTGCTCAGGTCGTCAGCACGGATGCCACGCACCAGAGCACCCGTCGAACTGTCTCCGACGCCCTTAGCCAGAACCTGACCCTCGAGCATCGGGATCGCCATGGTGACACCCTTGACGGCCGAAAACTTCGACGCCAGTTCCGGATAGTTGTCGAGCGGACCATCGATCGGCTGGACGATCATGTGGCCGTTGATGCCGAGAATGCGGGAGATGAGTTCGGTGCGGAAGCCGTTCATCACGGCCATGACGATGATCAACGTCGCCACCCCGAGCATGATGCCGATGAAGGAGAAACCGGCGATGACGGAGATGAAGGCTTCCTTGCGCCTGGAGCGCAGGTAGCGCCACGCCACCATGCGCTCGAAGGCGGAAAAGGGACGGCTGGAGGACTTTTCAGGCTGCGTTGCGGCCTGCACCTGATCTTGCACCACGGCGGTCATCCTGCCTTCCCTTGCTTCATCACTTCGCCGCGATCAGCTTGTTGATCGCAGCCTCGACGGTCAGCGTCTCGTGGTCCTCTATTTCGACCTCGCCATTGGCAATCGAACGCGAACCAACGATCGCGTGAACCCGCACAGCGCCCGCTCGCAAGAGGTATCGCCGACCTAGATTGCGCGGCGATGACGTCGAGACCCGCCGTGTGCAGCGGGATCAGGGACGGTTTCATCTCTTCCGCCTGCACGATAGCGGCGCCGGGCGACTGCTGGCAGCGGACTGGCTGAGGAACAGCCAAGTAGGAAAGCGCACATGGCATTTCAACGGAACAGCGGTTTCCCGCAAGTAGCTGGCGAGCGACAGGCCCGGAAGGCGGCGTACACGCCGCCAGACCATCAGGCCATCTCGACGACCTTGCCGTCCTCGATCGTCACGCGGCGATCCATCAGCCCGGCGAGTTCATGATTGTGCGTGGCGATCAAGGCCGCGAGCCCTGACTGGCGGGCGAGCGCTTCCAGCGCCTCGAAGACGTAACCGGCGGTTTCCGGGTCGAGATTGCCCGTCGGCTCATCGGCAAGCAGCACGAGCGGCGCGTTGGCGACGGCGCGCGCGATTGCGACGCGCTGTTGTTCGCCGCCCGAAAGCTCCGCCGGACGATGTTCGGCGCGGTGGCCGATGCGCATATAATCGAGCAGAGCCTTCGCCCGTTCCGCGGCTTCCTTCTTTGGCAATCCCCCGATCAGCTGCGGCATCATGATGTTTTCAAGTGCCGTGAACTCAGGGAGCAGATGGTGGAACTGGTAGACGAAACCGATCTCGTTGCGACGGATCGCCGTGCGCCGGTCGTCGTTAAGCCCGCCGCAGGACACCCCGTTGACCAGAACCTCGCCGGCATCGGGGCGTTCCAACAGGCCCGCGACATGCAGCAGCGTCGACTTGCCGGTTCCCGAAGGTGCGACCAGCGCGACGGTCTCGCCGCTTCTCAGGGTGAAATCCGCACCCTTGAGGATGGACAGAAAGGTCTCGCCTTCCCCATAGTGCCGTTCGACGCCGGAAAGTTGCAGTGCCACACGCGCATTCATTCAAGTGTCGTCCTTGTCATTCGTAACGCAGGGCCTGCACCGGATCGAGGCGCGAGGCGCGCCAGGCCGGAAAGATCGTGGCGAGGAAGGAAAGGGTCAGTGCCATGACGATGACGAGTGCGGTCTCGTCGGCGTTCATGTCGGCCGGAAGCTGGCTGAGGAAATAAAGCTCGGGGCTGAAGAGCGTCGTTCCCGAGATCCAGGAAAAGAACTGCCGGATGGATTCGATGTTGAGGCAGACGATGACGCCGAGCGCCACGCCCGCGACCGTTCCGGCAACACCGATTGCAGCACCCGTCATGAAGAAAATGCGCATCACCGAGCCTGAGGTTGCGCCCATTGTTCTCAGGATCGCGATGTCGCTCCCCTTGTCCTTCACCAGCATGATCAGGCCGGAGATGATGTTGAGCGCCGCGACCAGCACGATCAGCGTCAGGATCATGAACATCACGTTGCGTTCCACCTGGAGCGCGGAGAAGAAGGTCTTGTTGCGGTCGCGCCAGTCGGTGATGAAGATCTGCCGGCCGGCCGCATCCTCGATCGGCTGGCGCAGTTCGTCGACGACGTCAGGATGTTCGACGAAAATCTCGATCGACTGAACCAGTCCCTCGGCGTTGAAGAACAGTTGCGCTTCCTCGAGTGGCATGAAGAGGATCGTCGCGTCATACTCCGACATGCCGATCTCGTAGATCGCCGAGACGGTGTAGGCTTTGACGCGCGGGTTCATGCCAAGTGGCGTCACGTCGCCATTGGGCGAGGTCAGCGTGATCGTTCCGCCGACCTGAATGCCGAGCTGCTCGGCCATGCGCGAGCCGATCGCGACACCTGTGCCGGAGGCAAAGCCGACGAGATCGCCGGACTGGATGTGGTCGGAAACCGACTTCATCTTGCTCAGGTCGTCAGCACGGATGCCACGCACCAGGGCGCCGGTCGAGCTGTCGCCCACACCTTGCGCCAGAACCTGCCCCTCGACCATCGGGATCGCCATGGTGACGCCCTTGACGCCCGAGAACTTCGTCGCGAGGTCAGCGTAATTGTCGAGCGGACCATCGATCGGCTGGACGATCATGTGGCCGTTGATGCCGAGAATGCGGGAGATGAGCTCGGTGCGGAAGCCGTTCATCACGGCCATGACGATGATCAGCGTCGCAACGCCGAGCATGATGCCGATGAAGGAGAAGCCGGCGATGACGGAGATGAAGGCTTCCTTGCGCCTGGAGCGCAGGTAGCGCCACGCCACCATGCGCTCGAAGGCGGAAAAGGGTCGGCTGGAGGACTTTTCAGGCTGCGTTGCGGCCTGCACCTGATCTTGCACCACGGCGGTCATCCTGCCTTCCCTTGCCTCATCACTTCGTTGCGATCAGCTTGTTGATCGCAGCCTCGACGGTCAGCGTCTCGCGCTCACCGGTCTTGCGATCCTTGAGCTCGATTTCACCATTGGCAATCGAGCGCGGTCCGACGATCACCTGAACCGGCACGCCGATCAGATCGGCCGTTGCGAACTTGGCACCGGCGCGGTCGTCGCGGTCGTCGAGAAGCACGTCGAATCCGGCATTTCCGAGTTTCGAGTAGAGCGTCTCGCAGGCGCCGTCGCAAGCGGCGTCGCCTGCTTTCATGTTGATGATCACGGCATCGAACGGCGCGATCGACTTCGGCCAGATGATGCCGTTGTCGTCATGCGAAGCTTCGATGATCGCCGGCACCAGACGGGTCGGGCCGATGCCGTAGGAGCCCATGTGCACGGCATGCTCCTTGCCGTCGGGGCCGAGCACCTTGGCGCCCATGGCTTCGGAGTACTTGGTGCCGAAATAGAAGATGTGACCGACTTCGATGCCGCGGGCCGACAGACGGTCGCCTTCGGCCACAGCGTTGAAGGCCGCCTCGTCGTGCATTTCCGACGTGGCCGCATAACGCGAGGTCCACTTGTCGAAGATCGTCTTCAGGCCGGCGACGTCATCGAAATTCGTGTCTTCGCCCGGAATGTCGAAGCCGAGGAAGTCCTTATGGCAGAAGACTTCGGATTCGCCGGTGTCGGCGAGAATGATGAATTCGTGGCTGAGGTTGCCGCCGATCGGGCCGGTATCGGCACGCATCGGAATGGCGCGAAGGCCCATGCGCGCGAAGGTGCGAAGGTAAGCGGCAAACATGCGGTTATAGGCGTGCTCAGCCCCTTCCCGATCGAGATCGAAGGAATAGGCATCCTTCATCAGGAATTCGCGCGAGCGCATGGTGCCGAAGCGCGGACGGATCTCGTCACGGAACTTCAGCTGGATATGGTAGAGGTTGAGCGGCAGATCGCGGTAGGACTTCACGTAGGAACGGAACACGTCCGTGATCATTTCCTCGTTCGTCGGACCGTAAAGCATCGGCCGGTCCTGGCGGTCCTTGATGCGCAGCATCTCCTTGCCATAGGCGTCGTAGCGCCCGCTCTCCTGCCACAGCTCGGCAGACTGGAGGGTCGGCATCAGAAGCTCGATCGCGCCGGAGCGGTTCTGCTCTTCGCGGATGACCGCATTGACCTTGTCGAGAACCCGCTTGCCGAGTGGCAGCCAGGTATAGATGCCCGAGGATTGCTGCCGGACCATGCCCGTGCGGAGCATGAGACGGTGGGAAACGATTTCCGCTTCCTTAGGATTTTCCTTGAGGATGGGCATGAAAAAGCGGGACAGGCGCATGACGGGTTCCAGAACTTGATGAACGTCGCACTATCGGCGGATTCGGGCGAAATGACGTTGAGCGAGATGCCGGCTTCACCTTTTGATTGATAAAGGCGACCGCTGCTTCTCGGGTCGGACTCTCCATTTTCCATCACCGGCGCAGCCGGCAGGAACCTTTACGAGCCTTGCGTTCATAGCTGCTTCGCAGTCGGAAGAAAACCCTGCTCTCCGTTGTCACGGGCAGAGAAAGCATCCACGGATTTTCAGGGGGAATGCGACGCCGATCCTGCGTCAAAAGAGCACGCTAGTAACAAGATTACGACAGTAATTGTCAACGGGAATATTTTACCCGACTGTAGCAAAAATGCAAAAAAACAGGATGACAGAGCCCAATGTTTGGGCTAGTTTCGGCTCACAAAACAGGCATGAAGACTAAATTCTTGCCGACTTTCGCGGTCAAGTCTTGGGAGGATAAGATCTTAGGCGCGCTTCGTCGCTGCCGCCGGAAACGGATTAAAGATCACGCGAAACTTGAAAAACAAGGCTTTTAGCCTTGTTTTTTTTTGCTTTTCAGCAAGCGACATCCCCGCGAAGCACCCTACAAAATTGAACTATGTCAATTTCACGGCGGTCAATCCTACAATTGCCCGGGTCTTCTGCGCAGGCATGCGCGAAGGCGCCGTCAAGGCACGGATGTGCCCATCAGATTGCAGAGAATTTGTCGCTACGAGAACGGTCGCCCTCGCGTGGCGGCAGCGATGAACTTATCAATAGAATTTTGGGTAGAAACGCGGAATGGAATCGATGCCGTAGCCCAGCCTGACGGACAGGATATACCAGGCGAGTTGAATGACGGCCGCAATTATGGTCGTCAGAAGCACGACCCGTTTGGCGTTGAACTTCGCCGGCGCGCTCTCGACACTGCCCGGAACGACGCTGTTTTCTTCCGCCTGGGTGCGAACGCCCAAGGGTAGCACGGCAAAGAGCGTAATCCACCAGATGATGAAGTAGATGGCAAAGGTCGAAAAAAGCGGCATTTCAAGCTCCCGGTGAAGGCGATCGGCAAGACGACGGGCAACCCCGTATTCGCCGCGACTTCCGCGACATTCCGTCCGCCTTATAGCGCCGCCGGCCCGATCGCACAAACCGTCATCGCGCGATCAACTGTCACACCTCTTCGAGTTCGATCAGCGTACCCTGAAAATCCTTGGGATGCAGGAAGAGCACCGGCTTGCCGTGCGCGCCGGTCTTCGGCTCGCCATCCCCCAGCACCCGTGCTCCGGCGGCGCGCAACGCGTCGCGCGCCGACAGGATGTTCTCCACCTCGTAGCAGATGTGATGCATCCCACCCGACGGGTTCTTCGCCAGGAAAGCAGCGATCGGCGAGCCCTCGCCGAGCGGCTCAAGCAGCTCGACCTTGGTGTTGGCAAGCGTGACAAACACGACGGTGACGCCGTGTTCTGGCAAAGCCTGCGGCTCGGTGACGGAGGCGCCGAGCGTCGAGCGATAGCTTTCGGCGGCGGCGTGAAGGTCCGGCACGGCGATGGCGATGTGGTTCACTCTTCCAAGCATGGCGATCTCCCGCTTTGACGTCCGGCTTCGCTTACAAGGTTGCGCGCGACCGGCCAATCAGACTTTGGTGACAAACACCGTGACGATCGGCTTCTTGCCCCAGATCTGGTTGGCGGTGCTGCGTACGGCGCGGCGGACCGCCTCCTGCAGCATCGCCAGATCCTTGCGCTTGGCCCGCGGGATGCTCTCGACGGCGCCGAGAATGGCGTCATAGAGCGTGTCCTCCATGTCCTCACCCTCGTCGTCGAACTCCGGCAAGCCGATCGCGACGATATCCGGGTCGCCCAGAAAATCGTAGCGGCTGTCGAGAACGACGTTGACGGCGACATGGCCGGCGAAGGAGAGCTTCCGGCGTTCACCGATGCCCATCTCCTCGAAGTCGCCGATGAGGCTGCCATCCTTGTAGATGCGGCCGTGGGGCGCTTCGTCAATCACTTCGGCGGGACCTGGCGCAAGACGCAGCATTTCGCCGTTCCGAAGACGCGGAACGCTGGCGATGCCGGACTGGCGACCCAGCTCGCCGTGCGCCGTCAGATGCGCCGCTTCGCCATGAACAGGCACAAGGATCTGCGGCCGCAGCCACTGGTACATCTGCTGCAGCTCGGTGCGACGCGGGTGGCCGGACACGTGCACCAGCGCCTCGCTGTCGGTGATGATGTGGATGCCCTGTTCGACGAGGCCGTTCTTGATGTCGTTGATCGCCTTTTCGTTGCCCGGGATCGTGCGTGAAGAAAACACGACCGTGTCGCCAGCCGAGAAGGCGACATTGCGCATCTCGTCGCGGGCGATCTTGGCAAGGGCTGCCCGCGGCTCGCCCTGGCTGCCGGTGAGGATCACCACGACCTTGTCGCGCGGCACATAGCCGAACTCGTCTTCGGCGAGGAATGGCTTGATGCCTTCCATCAGCCCAAGGTCCGTAGCGACGGCGACGACCCGCTTCATCGAACTGCCGAGCAGGAGCACATCCCTGCCCGCCTCTTCGGCCGCTTCAGCGATCGAGCGGATGCGCCCGACATTCGAGGAGAACGTCGTGATCGCCACCCGGCCCTCGGCACTGGCAATGATCTTCGTCAGGCTTTCGGAAACCTCCTGCTCCGATGGCGAAACGCCGTCGCGCATCGCGTTGGTGGAATCGCAGACGAGGGCAAGCACACCTTCATCGCCGATCTGGCGGAACCGTGCCTCGTCGGTCAGCGGTCCAAGCGACGGGTGCAGATCGATCTTCCAGTCGCCGGTATGAACCACGGTGCCCGCCGGCGTGCGGATGATCAGCGACATCGGCTCAGGGATCGAATGGTTGACGCCGACGGCCTCGATCTCGAAGGGGCCGACATTGATACGGTCGCCCTGCTTGAAGATGGTGACCGGGATTTCGCCCCGGCTCTTCTCGAAATCGCGCTTGGCTTCCAGCATGCCAGCCGTGAACGGCGAGGCGTAGACCGGAACGTTCAGCCCCGGCCAAAGGTCGTTCAGGCCGCCATAGTGGTCTTCGTGGGCATGCGTGATGATGATGCCCTTGAGATTGCGACGTTCCTCGGCAAGGAAGCCGATATCGGGGAGAACGAGGTCGACGCCCGGAAGATCGGGCCCCGGAAACGTCACACCGCAATCGACCATGATCCACTGGCGGCTTCCCGGCCGCCCGTAGCCATAAAGGCCGAGGTTCATGCCGATTTCACCGACGCCGCCGAGCGGCAAGAACACCAGTTCTTCTTCCTGCGCCATATCGTGATGCGCCCCTGTTTCCAAATTTATCCGAAAAATACGTCGCCGGCGGCAATCGCCTGCGTCATGCCGTTGCCGGTGTCGAGCACCAGCCGTCCGGCCTCATCAATACCGGCAAAGCGCCCTGAAAGCGACCGGTCCGGCAGGTTCACGGTTATCGTTTCACCAATGCCGCGGGCTGCTGCCCGCCATTGTTCGATCGTCGCGGCGATACCGACGCCCCGATCCCAGACCTGCAGGGTCTCCGCCATCGTCAGGAACAGGCGCGCAAACAGTTCGTCGGGCGAAACCGACGCACCTTCGTTGGCCAGGGACGTCACGGGATAGAGCCCTTCGTCCGGCTGGACAGCGATGTTGATGCCGCAACCGATGACCAGCGCCCGGCGCCCATCTGGGAGGCTTTCGCCTTCAAGCAGGATACCGCAGGTCTTCTTGCCGTCGATCAGGATGTCGTTCGGCCACTTGATCTCGACAGGCGCCGAACCCGGCGGCATTACCTGGCGGATTGCCCTGTGAACGGCGACGGCAACGGCAAGCGGCAGCGAATGCAGCTGCTCGACCGGAGCCGGCTCGATGAGGAGAAGCGAAGCGTAGAGATTGCCCGGTTCGGAGAACCATGCCCGGCCGCGACGTCCGCGCCCGCCGGTCTGCCTGATGGCCGTGACCCAGAGATTGCCCGGGTCACCCTGGCGCGCACGCGCCAGGCATTCGCTGTTGGTCGACCCGACCGCATCGAGAGCGACGTGCCGGAAATCGTCGAGCGAGATCCGGCCGCCGCTTTCAAAGGCGATCAAAAGAAGGTCCGCGCCGCGACTTCAGCGGCGTTTCCGAGCGGGCCGCCGATCAGGACGTATCCGAGAACGAACAGGCCCGAGAGACCGAAGACCAGCCGCAGTTCGCCGGCGGTGCGGGCGAACTCGCCCTTGGCATCGTCGAACCACATCACCTTGATGACGCGCAGGTAGTAGTAGGCGCCAACGACCGATGCGAGAACGCCGATGATGGCGAGCGCATAGAGCTGAGCTTCGATGGCCGCCATGAAGACGAAGTACTTCCCGAAGAATCCTGCCATCGGCGGGATGCCGGCGAGCGAGAACATCAGGACGGTCAGCACGGTCGCCATGAAGGGGTTGGTCTGCGACAGACCGGCGAGATCGTCGACGTTCTCGACGTTTTCGCCTTCCTTGCGGCGCATCGCCAGAATGCAGGCGAAGGTGCCGAGCGTCATGACCATGTAGATGAGCATGTAGAGCAGCACGCCGCGAACACCGGCCATGGAGCCGGCGGCGAGGCCAACCAGCGCGTAGCCCATGTGGCCGATCGAGGAATAGGCCATCAGACGCTTGATGTTCTTCTGGCCGATCGCCGCGAACGCGCCGAGCAGCATCGATGCGATCGAGATGAAGACGATGATCTGCTGCCAGTCGGCAACCACGGGCTCGAAGGCGTTGATGACGATGCGAACGAGGATCGCCATGGCGGCGACCTTCGGTGCCGCCGCGAAGAAGGCGGTGACCGGCGTCGGCGCGCCTTCGTAAACATCCGGCGTCCACATGTGGAACGGCACGGCCGAGATCTTGAAGGCAAGGCCGGCGAGCACGAAGACGAGACCGAAGATCAGGCCGAGCGAGCGGCCCTCAGCCGTCAGCGCAGCCGCGATCTGGGTAAAGCCGGTGTGGCCGGTGAAGCCGTAGATCAGCGACATGCCGTAGAGCAGCATGCCCGAAGAAAGCGCACCAAGGACGAAGTACTTCAGGCCGGCTTCCGTCGAGCGCACGCTATCGCGGTTGATGGCAGCGACGACATAAAGGGCCAGCGACTGCAGTTCCAACGACAGGTAGAGCGACATCAGGTCGTTGGCCGAGATCATCAGGAGCATGCCGAGCGTTGCCAGCACCAGGAGCACCGGAAACTCGAAACGGTCGATCTGGGCGGAGCGCGCATGACCAACCGTCATCACCAGGGCGGTGATGGAGCCGATCAGGGCCAGAACCTTCATGAACTTGGCGAAAGGATCCGACAGGAAGGCGCCGCCATAGGCTTCGCCTTCACCGGTCTTCAGAACGAGCCAGAGGCCGGCGATGATCAGAACGGCAACCGCAAGACCGGTGACCGTCGACGCCGACTTCTCGCCGGAAAACACGCCAATCATCAGCAAGGCCATCGCGCCGACCGCGAGGATCAGCTCGGGGATCGAGAGTTGCAGGCTTGCAAGGAGGGTTTCAGCAGTCATGTCCAATCACGTCCTGTGGTCATTGCACCGAAAGCGCAACGTTTTGCGCTGCCTGCAGGGCTGCGGAGTAGTTGTTGACGAGCAGATCCACGGAGGCCGCGGTCGCATCGAAGATCGGTGCCGGGTAGACGCCGAAGAAGATCGTCAGGATCACCAGCGGATAAAGGATGGCCTTTTCGCGCGGCGACAGGTCGAGCAACGCCTTCAGGCTTTCCTTTTCCAAGGCACCGAACACGACCCGGCGATAGAGCCAGAGCGCGTAAGCCGCCGACAGGATCACGCCGGAGGTGGCAAAGAGCGCAACCCAGGTGTTGGCACGGAAGGCGCCAACCAGGGTCAGCACTTCACCCACGAAGCTGGACGTGCCCGGCAGGCCGACGTTCGCCATGGTGAACACCATGAAGGCGACGGCATATTTCGGCATGTTGTTGACGAGACCGCCATAGGCGGAGATTTCGCGGGTGTGCAGACGATCGTAGACAACGCCGACGCAAAGGAAGAGCGCGCCCGAGACGATGCCGTGCGACAGCATCTGGAAGATCGCACCCTGAACGCCCTGAACGTTGGCAGCAAAGATACCCATTGTCACGTAGCCCATGTGTGCCACCGACGAATAGGCGATCAGCTTCTTGATGTCGGTCTGCATCAGCGCCACCAGCGAGGTGTAGATGATGGCGACGACCGAGAGCGTGAATACGAACGGCTGGAAGTAGTCGGATGCCAACGGGAACATCGGCAGCGAGAAGCGCAGGAAGCCGTAACCACCGAGCTTCAGGAGCACGCCGGCCAGGATGACCGAGCCTGCGGTCGGCGCCTGAACGTGCGCGTCGGGAAGCCAGGTGTGGACCGGCCACATCGGCATCTTCACCGCAAAGGATGCGAAGAAGGCGAGCCAAAGCCAGGTCTGCATCTGGCGCGGGAAGTTATAGGCGAGCAACTGCGTGATGTCGGTCGTACCGGCCTGCCAGTACATCGCCATGATCGCAAGCAGCATCAGCACCGAGCCGAGCAGCGTATAGAGGAAGAACTTGTAGCTGGCGTAGACGCGGTCCTTACCGCCCCAGACACCGATGATGAGGAACATCGGAATGAGGCCGGCTTCGAAGAACACGTAGAACAGCACGATATCGAGCGACACGAAGACGCCGATCATGAACGTTTCCAGGACCAGGAACGCGATCATGTATACCTTTAGCCGCTTCTCGATCGACAGCCAGCTTGCAAGCACGCAGAACGGCATGAGGAAGGCCGAGAGCACGACGAACAGCATCGAGATGCCGTCGATACCCAGATGGTAGGAAATGCCGGTGCCGAGCCACTCATGCTTTTCGATCATCTGGAAGCCGGGGTTCGAGGCATCGAACTGGTACCAGATGTAAACCGACACCGCGAAGGTGAAGATCGTCGTCAGCAGCGAAACGTTCAGGATATTCCGGCGGCCGTAGGCGCTGTCTTCCCTGACAAGCAAGAGAAGTAGAACGCCGACGAGCGGCATGAAGGTGACCGCGGAAAGTACGGGCCAATCGGTCATCAGAAGGAACTCCTGAACATCATCCAAGTAACAAGCGCGGCAATGCCGATGAGCATCGCGAACGCGTAGTGATAGAGGTAACCAGTCTGCAGGCGGACAACGCGGTCAGTGACGTTGAGCACGCGAGCGGCAATGCCGTTCGGGCCGTAGCCATCGATCACGCGACCGTCGCCTTCCTTCCACAGGAAGGTGCCGAGCCACTTGGCCGAACGCACGAACAGGAAGTCGTAGAGCTCGTCGAAGTACCACTTGTTCAAGAGGAACTGATAGAGGCCGCGATGCTGTTCTGCCAGATACTTCGGCAGTTCCGGCCGGCGGATATACATGTACCAGGCGGTGAAGAGGCCGAGCGCCATGGCGCAGAACGGGCTCCACTTAACCCACTTCGGAACATCGTGGTAGGTCTCGAGGATTTCGTTCTCAGCCGATGTGAACAGCGCGCCCTTCCAGAACTCGGCATAGTGATGGCCGAAGAAGTAGTCGTGGAAGAGGAAGCCGGCGACGAGCGCGCCAACACCAAGAATGTAGAGCGGCACCAGCATGACCTGCGGCGATTCGTGGACGTGATGCATGACATCCGAGGAAGCGCGCGGCTTGCCGTGGAACGTCATGAAGGCCAGACGCCAGGAGTAGAAGCTGGTGAAGAGCGCAGCGACGACCAGCAGCGCGAAGGCAAAGCCGGAAACCGAGCTATGCGCGGCATAGGCGGATTCGATGATCGCGTCCTTCGAGAAGAAGCCCGCGGTACCGATGATCGTGCCGGGGATGCCGACGCCGGTCAGTGCGATCGTGCCGATGAACATCATCCAGTAGGTAACCGGAATGTGCTTCCTGAGGCCACCCATGTAACGCATGTCCTGCTCGCCATCGACGGCGTGGATGACCGAACCGGCGCCCAAGAACAGAAGCGCCTTGAAGAAGGCGTGCGTGAACAGGTGGAAGATCGCCGCGCCATAGGCGCCGACGCCGAGCGCCACGAACATGTAGCCGAGCTGCGAGCAGGTCGAATAGGCGATGACGCGCTTGATGTCGTTCTGGACCAGACCGACGGTCGCCGCAAAGAAGGCGGTGATCGCACCGATGATGGTGACGACGGTCAGCGCATCCGGCGACAATTCGAAGATAGGCGACATGCGGGCGACGAGGAAGACGCCGGCCGTGACCATGGTTGCGGCATGGATAAGAGCCGAAACCGGGGTCGGGCCTTCCATGGCGTCCGGAAGCCAGGTGTGCAGCAGGAACTGCGCCGACTTGCCCATCGCGCCCATGAAGAGCAGGAGCGCTGCTGCGGTGACCGCATCAGCCTTGTCGAGGTGCATGCCAAACAGCGTGATAACCGCCTCGCCTGCTCCAGCGCCTTCGGCCGGCAGATAGGTCTTGGCAGCCGCAAAGATCGTCTCGAAGTTGACCGAGCCGAACAGCACGAACACGAGGAAGATACCGAGCGCGAAGCCGAAGTCGCCGACACGGTTGACGATGAAGGCCTTCATCGCAGCGGCGTTCGCCGACGGCTTCTTGTACCAGAAACCGATGAGCAGGTAGGACGCGAGACCCACCCCTTCCCAGCCGAAGAACATCTGCACCAGGTTGTCCGACGTGATGAGCATCAACATCGCGAAGGTGAAGAGCGACAGATAGGCGAAGAAGCGCGGACGATGCGGATCGTGGTGCATGTAGCCGATCGAATAGACATGCACGAGCGTCGACACGGTGTTGACGACGACGAACATCACCGATGTCAGCGTGTCGACACGGAACGCCCATTCGACGTCGAAGCTGCCGGACTGGATCCAGCGCAGCACCGAAACCTTGATCATTTCCTGGTGGCCCATGGCAACGTCGAAGAAGACGTACCAGGAGAGAGCCGCGGCGATGATCATCAGACCGCTGGTGACATATTCCGAAGCCTTGGCGCCGATCGAATTCCCGAAGAGGCCGGCGATCAGAAAGCCGATCAAAGGCAGGAAGACGATAGCCTTGATGATGGTATCCATAGCCCAATCAGCCCTTCATCATGTTGACGTCTTCAACAGCGATCGAGCCGCGGTTGCGGTAGAAGACGACGAGAATTGCAAGTCCGATGGCCGCTTCCGCAGCCGCGACGGTCAGGATGAACAGGGCAAAGACCTGGCCAGTGATATCGTTCAGGAACGCCGAGAAGGCGACCATGTTGATATTGACCGCGAGAAGAATGAGTTCGACCGACATCAGGATGACGATGACGTTCTTCCGGTTCAGGAAGATGCCGAAGACGCCCAGCGTGAACAGGATGGCGCTGACGGTGAGATAGTGGGAAATTCCGATTTCCATTTTTTTGTTCCTCGATCTCGCGTCCGACTTAGATGCCCTGGCCGGGCTTGACCGAGACCACTTCGACGGCGGTCTCGGGCGTGCGGGCAACCTGCTGCGGGATGTTCTGGCGCTTGACGTTGTCGCGGTGGCGCAGGGTCAGCACGATCGCGCCGATCATGGCGACGAGCAGGACCAGGCCGGCGATCTGGAAGAAGTAGACGTAGTGGGTATAGAGCACGTCGCCGAGCGCTGCCGTGTTCGTGCGGTCGGCGACCGCCGGGATCGGCATCGAAATCGACTTGGCGATCTCCGGCGAGAACGTCGCACCGCCAACCACGATGATGAGCTCGGCTGCAAGGATCAGACCGATCAGCGCGCCGACCGGCGCGTATTCGAGCACGCCGGCCCGCAGTTCCGCGAAGTCGATGTCGAGCATCATGACCACGAACAGGAACAGCACCGCGACCGCGCCGACATAAACGACCAGCAGGATCATCGCGAGGAATTCGGCGCCGGTCAGCAGGAACAGACCTGCTGAGTTAAAGAAGGTCAGGATCAGGAACAGAACCGAATAAACCGGGTTCCTGGCCGCAATGACCATGAATGCCGACGCCACCGCGATGAAGGCAAAGAGATAGAAAAAAAGAACCTGCAGACCCATGATCGGTGCCTTCTTCGTCTTGCACGGTGTGAGGCGCTTCTGGCCCCACTCCACAGGCAAAGCCGGACACGCGTCCGGCCGTTGCCCAAACCTATGTCACATGCACCGCCCTCCCCGGGGCGGCGCTACGCTCTGGCCTCAGCGATAAGGCGAGTCCATTGCGATGTTGCGTGCGATTTCCCGTTCCCAACGGTCGCCGTTGGCGAGGAGCTTGTCCTTGTCGTAGTACAGCTCTTCGCGCGTCTCGGTGGCGAACTCGAAGTTCGGGCCCTCGACGATGGCATCGACCGGACAGGCTTCCTGGCAGAAACCGCAATAGATGCACTTCACCATGTCGATGTCGTAGCGAACCGTACGGCGGGTGCCGTCGTTGCGGCGCGGGCCGGCTTCGATGGTGATGGCCTGTGCAGGACAGATCGCCTCGCACAGCTTGCAGGCGATGCAGCGTTCTTCACCGTTCGGATAACGGCGCAGCGCATGCTCGCCGCGGAAACGCGGGCTGACCGGCCCCTTTTCGAAGGGGTAGTTCAACGTCGCCTTCGGCTTGAAGAAATAGCGCATCGACAGAAAGAACGCGCCGACGAATTCCTTCAGGAACAGCGAGCTGACGGCTTGCGAAAGACCGGCCATCATTTACCTCCAGAGTTGCCGGCCTGGGAGCGGCCGGCGGTATGCTGCCAAACGTGAGCCATCGTCATGCGGCTCCCGTCAGCTTGAGAACGAACGCAGTGATCACGACCATTGCGAGAGAGATCGGCAGGAAGACCTTCCAGCCAAGACGCATCAGCTGGTCGTAGCGGTAACGCGGCACGAAAGCCTTCACCATCGCGAACATGAAGAACACGAAGGATGCCTTCAGCACGAACCAGATGATGCCGGGAACCCAGTTGAGGAACCAGACGTCGACCGGGGGAAGCCAGCCGCCGAGGAACAGGATCGTCGTCAGCGCGCACATCAGGCAGATGGCGGCGTATTCGCCGAGCATGAACATCATGTAAGGCGTGGAGCCGTACTCGACCATGAAGCCGGCGACGAGTTCGGATTCCGCTTCCGGAAGGTCGAAGGGCGGGCGGTTCGTTTCGGCCAGCGCCGAAATGAAGAAGACGATGAACATCGGGAACAGCGCCAGCCAATGCCAGTCGAGGAACGACGCCGGCAGGCCGAGGTTCGTACCGATGCCGCTCGACTGCGCGTTGACGATGTCCGTCAGGTTCAGCGAGCCGACGCAGAGCAGAACGGTAACGATGACGAAGCCGATCGAGACTTCGTAGGAAACCATCTGTGCTGCGGAGCGAAGCGCGCCGAGGAAGGGATATTTGGAGTTCGACGCCCAACCGCCCATGATGATGCCATAAACTTCAAGCGAAGATATGGCGAACACGAAGAGGATACCGACGTTGATGTTCGCGATCACCCAGCCGGCGTTGAGCGGGATCACCGCCCAGGCGGCGAGCGCCAGCGTCACGGAGACGAGCGGGGCGAGCAGGAAGATCGCCTTGTTGGCGCCGGCGGGAATCACCGGCTCCTTGAAGACGAACTTCAAAAGGTCGGCGAAGGACTGGAAAAGTCCCCACGGGCCTACCACATTCGGACCACGGCGGAGCTGAACTGCAGCCCAGATCTTACGGTCGGCGAGCAGGATGTAGGCGATGAAAAGCAGCAGCGCGACCAGGAGCAGCAGCGACTGGGCGACCATGATGATCGCGGGCCAGACATAGGTCGAAACGAAAGCGTCCATGATACTCTATTCCCTCGCGCTCATTCCGCCGCAGCTTTGAAATTGTTGCGTGCCAAAGCCGAGCATTCGGCCATGACGGCGGATGCGCGCGCTATCGGGTTCGTCAAATAGAAGTCTTTGACCGGAGACGCAAACACGGATTTGCCCATCTCACCGGCTTTTTGACCAAGTGCGGCAATTTCGTCGCCGTTGCCGGTCGCGATTGCGTCGATATCGGCGAAATGCGGGTGGGCCGCATAGAGCTTCGAGCGCAATTCGCCAAGCGAATCAAAGGGCAGCTTCTTGCCGAGCACGTCGGAAAGCGCGCGGATGATCGCCCAATCCTCGCGGGCATCGCCCGGTGCGAAGCCGGCGCGGTTGCCGACCTGAACGCGGCCTTCGGTGTTGACCCAGGTACCGGACTTTTCGGTGTAGGTCGCGCCTGGCAGGATGACGTCGGCTGCATGTGCGCCGTTGTCGCCGTGCGAGCCGATATAGACGGTGAAGCCGGACTTGCGTTCCGCAAGGTCGATCTCGTCGGCGCCGAGCAGGAAGAGAACGTCGGAGGCGGTGACCATCTCGGCCGCCGTCTTGCCGTTCGCGCCCGGAACGAAGCCGAGGTCGAGACCACCGACGCGGGAAGCGGCCGTGTGAAGAACGGCAAAGCCGTTCCACTCGGCGGTGACCGCACCGACGGCGCCCGCGAGCTTGGCGGCGGCGGAAAGAACGGCAGCGCCGCCCTCCCCTGCAACAGCACCCTGGCCGATGAGGATCATCGGGCGCTGCGCCTTCTTCAAGGTCGCTGCAAACTTGCCCTTGCCCGAGACGAGCTCGGCCAGCGTTTCGGTGCCGGCGCCGAGATATTCGTATTCATAGCGCAGTTCACCCGGCTCGCCGATCACGGCGATCGGGAAGTTGCCCATGCGGTAGCGCTTGCGGATGCGGGCGTTGAGAACAGACGCCTCGAAGCGCGGGTTGGAGCCGATAACCAGAAGCGCGTCAGCGCTTTCGATGCCAGCGATCGTCGGGTTGAAGAGGTAGCTGGCGCGGCCGAGCGACGGGTCGAGTGCGGCACCATCCTGGCGGCAGTCAACGCTTTCGGAGCCGAGGGCTGCAATAAGCTGCTTCAGCGCGTACATTTCTTCGACCGAAGCGAGGTCGCCGGCAATGGCGCCGATCTTGTCGCCGGAGGTCTGGGCAACGGCCGCCTTGACCGCCTGGAAGGCTTCGCCCCAAGTCGCCGGCTGCAGACGGCCGTCCTTCTTGACGTACGGACGATCGAGACGCTGCGTCTTCAGGCCATCCCAGATGAAGCGGCTCTTGTCGGAGATCCACTCTTCGTTGATGTCCTCGTTGACGCGCGGCATGATGCGCATGACTTCGCGGCCGCGGGTGTCGACGCGGATCGCCGAGCCGAGCGCGTCCATCACGTCGATGGATTCGGTCTTGTTCAACTCCCACGGACGGGCGGTGAAGGCAAACGGCTTCGAGGTCAGCGCGCCGACCGGGCAGAGGTCAACGACGTTGCCCTGCAGCTCGGAGGTCATCGCCTGCTCGAGATAGGTGGTGATTTCGGCGTCTTCGCCACGGCCGATCAGGCCAAGCTCGGCAATGCCGGCAACTTCTGTCGTGAAGCGAACGCAGCGCGTGCAATGAATGCAGCGGTTCATCACGGTCTTGACGAGCGGGCCGATATACTTGTCTTCGACCGCGCGCTTGTTTTCCTGGTAGCGCGAGCTGTCGATACCGAAGGCCATGGCCTGGTCCTGCAGGTCGCATTCGCCGCCCTGATCACAGATCGGGCAGTCGAGCGGATGGTTGATCAGCAGGAATTCCATCACGCCTTCGCGCGCCTTCTTGACCATCGGCGTGGTCGTGAAGACTTCCGGGGCTTCACCGTTCGGGCCCGGACGGAGGTCGCGCACGCCCATGGCGCAAGAGGCGGCGGGCTTGGGCGGCCCTCCCTTCACCTCGATCAGACACATGCGGCAGTTGCCGGCGACCGAAAGCCGCTCGTGGAAACAGAAGCGCGGAACTTCAGCCCCGGCCTCTTCGCACGCCTGAAGCAGCGTGAAATGATCCGGTACCTCGATCTCTTTTCCGTCGACTTTCAGCTTTGCCATCTTCGTACTCAATCCTGTCTTCCGTCCGTCGGCCCATCGGCGACGGACAATTCCAACACAGCCTTGCTGCTTGCGGGCGATGGCCGTCTCCGGTCCCCCACCCCTATTGTCTCACGCGCCTTTCAGCGCCTTGGCCTGTCCAACCCAATCGTCCCGCTTGATCCGTCCGCCGAAACCGAGTTCGTCGTCGAAGCGGGCGACATCCGCCTCGCTCCAGCGGGCGATGTCGGCAAAGCCGCTGATGCCCTTGGCGTTCAGCACCTGCTCCAGCTTCGGGCCGATGCCGGAGATCCGCTTGAGGTCGTCGGCGGCTTTCGCCTTGGCACGCGTCGCGCGCGCCTTGACCACCTTTTCAGCGGCACCCTTCTCGACCGCCGGCTTTGCCGCTGCGCGCCTGGCAGGCGCGGACGGCGTGGCGACCGGTTCCGGCCTTGCTTCGGCCTGCATCGTCTTTGCGACGACGGCAGGCGCCGCGTCAGACGCTGCGGGCTCTACCCGCTTCTGCGCCGCCTCGACGGCCCCTTGCATCGCGCCGATCATGGCGCCTGCAATCTGGGTCGTGAGGCCGAAGCCGATTGCGGTCGCTGCCGCAACTGCGGCTGCCGGGTGAACCATCAGCGGATGGAGCGGCACCTGGGAAAGGCCCTTCATCCATTCGCCCATGCCGAACGGATCGGCCGGTTCGCCGCCAAGCGGACGCGCGAACGGAATGCCTGCTTCGGCCTGTCCCTTCATCTGTCCCTCCCCGCGTGCGCCGGCCATCGTGCCTTACTCCGCCGCTTCCAGAACCGCGCCATGCGACGAGGCATTGCGGGTGTATTCGTCGATGCGCGCTTCCATCTCCGGACGGAAATGCTTGATCAGGCCCTGGATCGGCCAGGCGGCTGCGTCGCCGAGCGCGCAGATCGTGTGGCCTTCCACCTGCTTGGTGACGTCGAACAGCATGTCGATCTCGCGCTTCTGGGCGCGACCCTGAACCATGCGTTCCATGACGCGCATCATCCAGCCGGTGCCTTCGCGGCACGGCGTGCACTGGCCGCAGCTCTCGTGCTTGTAGAAAGCCGAGAGACGCCAGATCGCCTTGATGATGTCGGTCGACCGGTCCATCACGATGACGGCGGCCGTTCCAAGGCTGGAGCCGACCTCGCGCAGGCCGTCGAAATCCATGATCGCATCCTTCATCTGCGCGCCAGGCACGCAAGGAACGGACGAACCGCCGGGGATGACAGCGAGCAGGTTGTCCCAGCCGCCGCGAATGCCGCCACAGTGCTTTTCGATCAGCTCATGGAACGGGATCGACATCGCGTCTTCGACCGTGCACGGACGATTGACGTGGCCGGAGACCGAATAGAGCTTGGTGCCGTGGTTGTTCGGACGGCCGAAGCTCGTGTACCAGCCGGCCCCGCGACGCAGGATCGTCGGGGTGACCGCGATCGACTCGACGTTGTTGACGGTCGTCGGGCAGCCGTAGAGGCCCATGTTTGCCGGGAACGGCGGCTTCAGGCGCGGCTGGCCCTTCTTGCCTTCGAGGCTTTCGAGCAGCGCGGTTTCTTCGCCACAGATATAGGCGCCGGCACCATGGTGCACATAGATGTCGATGTCATAGCCGAGCTTGTTGTTCTTGCCGAGCAGGCCGTAGGCGTAGCACTCGTCGATCGCCGCCTGCAGCGCCTCGCGCTCGCGGACGAATTCGCCGCGCACGTAGATGTAGGCGACATGCGCACCCATCGCGAAGGAAGCAATGACGCAGCCTTCGATCAGCGTGTGCGGGTCGTGACGCATGATGTCACGGTCCTTGCAGGTGCCGGGCTCGGACTCGTCGGCGTTGACGACGAGGTAGTGCGGACGGCCGTCGCTTTCCTTCGGCATGAAGGACCACTTGAGGCCCGTCGGGAAGCCGGCGCCGCCACGGCCGCGAAGGCCGGAGGCCTTCACTTCGTTGACGATCCAGTCACGGCCCTTTTCGAGCAGCTGCTTGGTGCCGTCCCAGTGGCCGCGCGCCATGGCGCCCTTCAGGGACTTGTCCTTGAGGCCGTAGATGTTGGTAAAGATGCGGTCTTCATCTCTGAGCATAATTCACCTCTTTACCGCGGCTTCTTGCCGAAGACCTTGATGTATTCGGCTTCGCCGCCCTTGGCGAGCGCCTTGGCCTGCTTGACCCAGTCGTCGCGTTCGATGCGGCCCTTGAAATTCAGGTATCCGTCAACCCACTCGCGCTCCGCCTTCTTCCACGAAGCAACTTGCGCGTAGGTGTAGATGCCCAGTTCGTTGAGCGTACCTTCGATCTTCGGACCGACGCCCGAGATCAGCTTGAGATCGTCGACAGCTGCCGGCTTCTCGATGCCGGACGGACGGTTCTTGTCCTCCAGCGACGGCTTGCCGGAAACGGCGGCGGCCTTCACCGGCGTCGACTTGTCGACGGTGTCGCCTTCGACCTTGGCGTTGGCAGCGGCCTCGCCCTTTGCCGTCGCCGGCGTCTTCAGCGAAGCATTGGTCTCGCTCGCAGCGGTCTTGACACGGCCGGCGTTCGACGGCGGAACCGAAACGGCCGGAGCATCGCTTGCCTTCTTGGCAGCGGCGGGCGCAGCCTTGGCCGAAGCAGAGCCTGCCGCCATCAGCGTGGTCGGGCCACCCTCAGGTGCGGAATAGATGCGATCGATCTGCGGACCGGGGGTAACTTCAGCACCCTTGCCTGCCTCAAACCGGTCGATGATCTGCTCGAGTTGCTCGGGCGTCAGGTCTTCGAAGGTGTCCTTGAAGATCATGACCATCGGTGCGTTGACGCAGGCGCCCTGACATTCGACTTCTTCCCAGGAGAGCGTGCCGCTCTCGTTCAGGGTGAAGGGATCATGGGCAATCTTGCTCTTGCAAACCTTGATCAGGTCTTCAGCGCCACGCAGCATGCAGGGCGTCGTGCCGCAAACCTGAACGTGGGCGCGCGTGCCGACCGGCTTCAACTGGAACTGGGTGTAGAAGGTCGCAACTTCGAGCGCGCGGATATACGGCATGCCGAGCATGTCCGCGATCGACTCGATGGCAGCCTTCGTAACCCAACCGTCCTGGTCCTGGGCGCGCATCAACAACGGGATGACGGCAGACTGCTCACGGCCCTTGGGGTATTTGTTGATCGTTTCCTTCGCCCAGGCGGCGTTCTCCTTGCTGAAGGCAAAGCTCGCTGGCTGGACGGTGTCTTCGGCTAGTCGACGAACGGACATTCTAGTGGACACCTTATCAGTTAATCGAACCGCACCGCGATTTCGTCACCGAGACGAATTCGCAGGCATAGGCTGACTGGTCTTTCTGCAAAAATACGATGTAGCGCGTGCCATTGGCGACCGCGGCCTTGATCTCGTAGCCCTTGGCCACAAGATCGGCCATCGAGCCCCCGCGCATGCCGCCCGACGTCGCGCCGCTATCGACCTGCTCCTGTGCGGAAGCGGTCGATGCGAGTGCGAGAAGAGCGAGCGTGGCCAGGGGCGCGAGACGCATCAGCGGTCCACCTCACCGAACACGATATCGAGGGAGCCCAGCACGGCCGAAACGTCGGCAAGCTGGTGTCCCCGACAGAGGAAATCCATCGCCTGGAGATGCGCATAACCCGGGGCGCGGATCTTGCAGCGATAGGGCTTGTTGGTGCCGTCGGAGACGAGATAGACGCCGAATTCGCCCTTCGGCGCTTCGACGGCGGCGTAAACGTCGCCGGCCGGCACGTGGTAGCCTTCGGTGTAGAGCTTGAAGTGGTGGATGAGCGCTTCCATCGAACGCTTCATCTCGCCGCGCTTCGGCGGAACGATCTTGCCGTCGAGCGACGAAACCGGGCCGACCTTGGCGTCGCCGAGCAGACGATCGACGCACTGGCGCATGATGCGCGCCGACTGGCGCATTTCGATCATGCGGATCAGGTAGCGGTCGAAGCAGTCGCCGTTCTTGCCGATCGGGATATCGAACTCCATGTCCGAATAGCATTCGTAGGGCTGCGAACGGCGCAGGTCCCAGGCAGCGCCCGAGCCACGCACCATCACGCCCGAGAAGCCCCAAGCCCAGGCATCGTCGAGCTTGACGACGCCGATGTCGACGTTGCGCTGCTTGAAGATGCGGTTGCCGGTCAAGAGTTCGTCGATATCGTCGACGGTCTTCAGGAACGGATCGATCCACTTGCCGATGTCTTCGACGAGTTCGTGCGGCAGGTCCTGGTGGACGCCGCCCGGACGGAAATAGGCCGAGTGCATGCGCGCGCCGCAGGCACGCTCATAAAACACCATCAGCTTTTCGCGCTCTTCGAAGCCCCAGAGCGGCGGCGTCAGTGCACCGACGTCCATCGCCTGCGTGGTGACGTTCAGAAGATGCGACAGGATACGGCCGATTTCCGAATAGAGAACGCGGATGAGCTGGCCGCGGATCGGAACTTCCGTGCCCGTCAGCTTCTCAACAGCCAGAGCGAAAGCGTGCTCCTGGTTCATCGGCGCCACATAATCGAGGCGGTCGAAATAGGGCACGGCCTGCAGATAGGTCTTGGTCTCGATCAGCTTCTCGGTGCCGCGATGCAGCAGGCCGATATGCGGATCGACGCGCTCGACGATTTCGCCATCAAGCTCGAGCACCAGACGAAGAACGCCGTGGGCCGCCGGATGCTGCGGGCCAAAGTTGATGTTGAAGTTGCGGACGTTATGTTCGGTCATACCGATTGCTCCAGGCCGGACGGCAGCCGTTCACCGGCTACCGCGGACCATTTAGTCTCACCGTGCTTTCGCCTTCTCGTCGCCGGGCAGCACGTAGTCCGTGCCTTCCCAGGGAGAGAGGAAGTCGAAGTTGCGGAATTCCTGCTTCAGTTCGACGGGTTCGTAGACGACGCGCTTTGCTTCGTCGTCGTAACGCACTTCGACAAAACCGGTGACCGGGAAGTCCTTGCGCAGCGGGTGTCCTTCGAAACCGTAGTCCGTCAGGATGCGACGCAGGTCAGGGTGGCCGGTAAACAGGATGCCGTACATGTCGTAGGCTTCGCGCTCGAACCAGTCGGCACCGGGATAGACCGGCGTGGCCGACGGAACCGGCTCGTTCTCGCCGGTTGCGACCTTGATGCGCACGCGCAGGTTCTGGCGTGGCGACAAGAGATGATAGACAACGTCGAAACGGTCCGGCCGCTGGGGCCAGTCGACGCCGCAGACATCGACGAAATTGACGAAGGCGCACTGCACATCGTCACGAAGGAACGTCAGCAGCGCGATCAGGTTCGCCGATGTCGTCGTCAGCGTCAGCTCGCCATAGGCCAGCGATGCGTCGGAGATCAGCGCGCCGCGTGTTTCGCGCAGGTAGGATGCAAGCTCATTCAGGGCTTCACTCATATCAAAGACCCCCTGCCCTTAGCGCTCGATCGTGCCGGTCCGGCGGATCTTCTTCTGCAGCAGGAGCACGCCGTAAAGCAGCGCTTCTGCCGTGGGAGGACAGCCTGGCACGTAGATGTCGACGGGAACGACGCGGTCGCAGCCGCGAACAACCGAATAGGAATAGTGGTAGTAGCCGCCGCCATTGGCGCACGAGCCCATCGAGATGACATAACGCGGCTCCGGCATCTGGTCATAGACCTTGCGGAGCGCAGGCGCCATCTTGTTGGTCAGCGTGCCGGCGACGATCATGACGTCGGACTGGCGCGGCGAGGCGCGCGGCGCAAAGCCGAAACGCTCTGCGTCGTAACGCGGCATCGACATCTGCATCATCTCGACCGCGCAGCAGGCGAGACCGAAGGTCATCCACATCAGCGAACCGGTACGGGCCCAGTTGATGAGCTCGTCAGTCGAGGTGACCAGAAAACCCTTGTCGGCGAGCTCATTGTTGATCTCGCCGAAGAATGCGTCATTGCTGCCAATCGGCTTGCCGGTGGAGGGATCGATGATCCCTTTCGGCTTGGGCGCAACGAGCGTGGTGCCGGAGGTCAGTTCCATTCCAGCGCTCCCTTCTTCCATTCATAGATAAAGCCGATCGTCAGCACACCGAGGAAGACCATCATCGACCAGAACCCGAACCAGCCGAGTTCATGGAACGACACCGCCCAGGGGAAGAGGAAGGCGACTTCAAGGTCGAAGATGATGAAGAGGATCGACACGAGGTAGAAGCGGATGTCGAACTTCATGCGGGCGTCGTCGAACGCATTGAAGCCGCACTCGTAGGCCGACAGCTTTTCCGAATCAGGAGCCTTGAAGGCGACGGCGAAGGGAGCAATCAGAAGCGCCACACCGATCACCAATGCGATTCCAATGAAAATCGCGATCGGAACGTAGGAACCGAGAAGTTCAGTCATTGTTATCCGTCCCTGCCTGCGGGAGGGCGCATGGGAGAGCGCCAGAACAACAAATCTCGCAGGCCGAAAAATATGTTGCAACGCCGGAGTGGTTAGCGCAGCCCGCGCCGTCGCGCAAGCCTTGAGGGGCCATTTAAACCGCTTCGCACCACAGGATCAGACGGGTGATACCGACAAAGCGCGGATTTGCGGGCCGACGCGAACTTTACGGTAAAACAAAGCGAGACGAGACAGATTGCCGCAGCGCACAATCCGGCCCTAAGGCCGACGCGATTTGCAATAAAGGAGGAGACAAGAAATGGCGCGAGTGACGGGGCTCGAACCCGCGACCTCCGGCGTGACAGGCCGGCACTCTAACCGACTGAGCTACACCCGCGCATGATGACCGCGAACGATCATTAGTATCACCATCGGCCCTTGATGAGAACCTAAGGCAATTCCAGATCAAGAGTGGCGCGAGTGACGGGGCTCGAACCCGCGACCTCCGGCGTGACAGGCCGGCACTCTAACCGACTGAGCTACACCCGCATCATCTTGACTTGGTTGAGGCGTTTCCGCCCCGCATCGAGCAGCAGCGCCGTTCGATGAGCGGCTAACTAAGCGGTTCGGATTGGGGTGTCAAGCGTGTTTGAAGACAAATCCGTGACGGAATGAAAATTGATCCACAGGGCAATAAAACGATCGAAATCGGAATGGACCAATGACGCCTGCCGCCACCGACCTATCGCCCCTACCCGATCATGCATTCGTCCATGCGCGTACAGGGAGGCTGATTCCGGATCTTCTTCCCTCCCTCCCCCCCCCGCGCGTCGTTGCCGGGGCGCCATACGCGTATTTTGTCCACAAGCACGAAGCCCGCAGTTTCAGGGGGTCGCGCAATCGCCAACAAAAAAAATCAGAAAAACGATACAAATGCTCTTGCGGTTTTTTTCGGTTACGCCTAGATCACGGCCACCGACGCGGCGGACTGATCCGGTCCAAACGCGGAAGGGCGATTAGCTCAGTTGGTAGAGCGCCTCGTTTACACCGAGGATGTCGGGAGTTCGAGTCTCTCATCGCCCACCACTTTATCCGAAAGAAAAACATCACCGAACCCGCCGCATTTGTCGCTCACGCGTGACGTTTGCGATCTGCCTTTCGTTCTGAGTTGCTTTCGCTTTAGAGCTCGGCCGTCGACGGCCGGGAATCAGGGATTCGACGGCCCCGTTCGCGACACCCGCCACCGTCAGCCTCGCCTGAAGCAGCAAGACCGCCAAATCCCAATGTGTCGGTAGGCGCAGCGGCGCTAGCCGCCGCGATACTGCTCGTCGCTGACATGCTCCAGCCAATCCACAGCCTTGCCGTCGAGCGCTTCCTGGATCGCGAGGTGGACCATGGCTGTATCGGGCGCTGCACCGTGCCAGTGCTTTTCGCCCGGCGGGAACCAGACGACATCGCCCATGCGAATCTCCTGCACCGGGCCACCCCAGCTTTGCACGAGGCCACGGCCGGCGGTGACAACCAGAGTCTGGCCGAGCGGATGCGTATGCCAGGCCGTGCGCGCGCCGGGCTCGAAGGTGACGCTGACGGCGCGGACGCGCGCCGGTTCAGCGGCCTCGATTACCGGGTCCTGGCGCACCGTGCCGGTGAAGTATTCCGCCGGAGCGCGCATCGAAGGTCTCGATCCACCCGGTATGATGTCCATTTCTCGTTCCTCCGATTTTCGTATGTGCGCTCGTCGTCAGCAGAAATGCGCTACGGCCAACAGGCCCGACCTCATCCGCGAGCCTATCATAACCTGTGAATCGTCACAGTCGGACAGGCCTCACGGGCGATCTCGCAAAGATGTTCGTGGTGCGTCAGATAGATCACCTGGCCGACACGCGCCATTTCGGCCATCTGCTCGAAGGCGCGGCCTGCGCGCCCGTCGTCAAAGGTCTCCATGATATCGTCGGCGATGAAGGGCAGCGATTCGCGGGCGGCGGCAATTTCGTGATAGCCGGCGATCCTGAGTGCCAGATAGAGCTGAAAGCGCGTGCCCTTGGAAAGATCCTTTGCAAGCTTCGATCCGCCGCCAGCGGCGTTGGCGATCAGAAACTCCTGCCCCTTGTCAGATTGTGCCGACAGGCCGGAATATTCGCCACCGCTGATGCGGCTGAAGGTTTCCGACGCACGGCGCATCATGGCGCTGCGATGCTTCTCGCGGAAAAGTCGAAGTGCAGTCTCGGCCGCGATAACGCCGGCCCGAAGCCGCAGGTAGGCAAGCGCCTTGCTTTCGATCTCGAGCAGCAGCGTCCGCCGTTTTTGGTCGAGCTCGGCGACCGTGTCGCCGCCTTCGACAGCTGAGAGCGCCTTTTCCTTCTCCCGCATGTCCGTGTGCAATTCGCTGACGTCGCGGTCGGCTTCCTCGAGCGCCCCGTCGAGCCGCACCAATTCCAGCCGCACGGCCGCATCATCGAGTTCGGAGAGTAGCGCCTCGGCCTCAGCGCATTCGGCAACGCCAAGGCGCTGCGCGAGATCCGCTTCCGATTCGACGATGCGCTGGCGTAGCCGTTGTTGTTCTCGGGCGGCTTCAAGAAACTGACCTGCCTCGTCGAGCGTCTCACAATCGAAAAATTCAAGGACAAGCCGTGTGCGCCCGACATGAAATTCCTGCTCCGACCTCACACCACGCCGTTCATCCTCAAGGCGGGCGAGCTCCGATACAAAGGTCGCCCTGCGGTCGGAAAGCCGCTGCGCCTCCGCTGCGCGCACCTTGAGCGCCATGTAGGTCACAAGCGTATCGTCCACGCTTGGCTCTCCGGCGAGCTCGGCAATGACACTCTGGAAGGCAAGCTGGTCCTTGCGCATGCCGGCGATGCGATATTCGAGGTCGGCCTGACGCTGCGTAAGCTTGTCGAGTTCCTGCAGGATCGCAAGGATAGGGCCGACCTGAGCCGGCACGAGCGGTTCGTCGCGCGCGCCCAGCCAGTTCCTCGAGAGAAGCGCCGCCCATTGCTCCTGCCAGTCGGTCATCTCGCCCTCCGCAAGAGCAAGGGTCGATTGCCGGGCCTCAAGGACCATTTTGGCGCGCTTTGCCATGTCGCGGGCCGCACCGAGGCTACCGGCGAGCGCCTGTGCCTGCGATACCGCCTGTTCGGCAACCAGCAGAAGGCCGTCGAGCCGTTCCGGCAGGCGTCCCGTCATGTCGATTGCCAGGAGTTCATCGCGTAGCCCAGCGATTGCCTCGCCCTCTTCGGCATGGGCGCGATCGATCTCCATTTGCGCGGAGCGCAATTGTGCCCGTAATTCGAGTGCCCCATGGCGGACCACCAACCAGGTCTCCAGTTGCGGCAGGCTCGTGCCGCTCGGTAAGCCACAGTCAGCGACACCTGATGCCAGCAGCTCCGCCTGCATAGCCGCATCCGTCCGAGCTTGCCTGTCCTGCTCACGCAAGACGTCTACTCGCGCCCGTCGTTCGGCAATCGACAGCGCCAGGCCGCGCATGTCGGCAAGCCTGCTCGTCTCGGAGAGACGCATCGCCGTGGCTTCGTCGTCCTCGGCCATGACGCGTTCGAAGGCTGCTGCCGTCTCAACGACAAGCCGGGCCGTGTGCGCGCGCCAAGCCTCGTCACGGCGGCGACGCAATGCTGCGGCCGAACCGTCGTCCAGGGCGCTGCCGGTCGCAGAAATCCCGGCAAGCCGCGCCTCGTCGCCTGCAAGCAGCTCCCGCTCGCCGGCCATGCGGTCGGCGAGACGTTCTTGACGCTCCTGCTGGGCCGCCATCAACCTGCGCCACCCATCCAGTGTCGCGGGTGCCGGAACACCGAGTGCGTGCAGATCGTCGATGCTTCCGGCAAATGGCTTCAACAGCACGAGCTTGTCAGCAAGTTCCGCAGCCAGCCGAGCCTTCGACGCCTCGGCCACCTGCCTGCGCACGACACAATCCCTGCGTCGCGCGTGTGACACCTGCGCGGCAAGAGCGGAGACGTCCACTGCCCCCTGCTCCTCGAGCGTCGCCAGCTTGTGCTCGGCATCCCGGCTTGATTCGACGGTGATCTGCAGTTCCTGTCGAGCCGAGGCCAGGCGCTCGACGAGCGCAGAGTGCCGGCGGGCAAGATCCTGAAGGTCGGCTACCGTACCCGCCGGCAACAGAAGAGCTGCGGGGTCGCGGTCAGCGGGCTCGCCAAGCCGCAGCAGGCAGCCAAGTATTTCTGCCTCCGCCCTTGCCAGATCGTCCTGCCTGGATGGCATATCCCGCGCCGCAGTCACATAGCGCGCATCGAGAGCGGTCTCCTGAAGGGCTGCAAGGCGCTCGATCAGGAGAAGATCCGCCTTGTCCACCTGCACCGCTTCCAGCGCATCGCGGCGATGCTGCGTTTCACTGCTGTTCTGCTGCAGCCTGATCGCAATCTCCGTCTCCTGACGCTGGAGCACCGGCAGCTCGCTCACCCAAGCCGCGGGCGGTACAGGCAACGGCGGAGCACTCGCCAGCTCCGCACGAAGCGTCTGCAGCCGGCCGAAATACGGCAGCGCCTCGATCTCGGCTTTATGGCGCGCGCGCGCCAGTCTCAGCTCGGTGCGACGCGTGTTCGCCTCGTCGTGACGTTCGCGTGCCTGCGTCAGCGTCTTGCGCAGGGCTGCATACTCCCGCGCATTGATATCGAGTGCATTGCGTTCGGTCCTGAGCGCGTCCAGCTCGGCCTTCAGCTCCGCAAGTTGATGCTTGCGTGCCTGCGGCCGGTAGAAGGCGTCGGCCCTCGCTCGCAGGGCTGAAAGAATGGCGGCACTGTCCGGCAAGCCGGAGCTTGCGGAAAACAAGAGCGACCCGAGTTCGCCTTCGCTTTTCAGGATCGCTTCGCCGCCCTTCTCGATGCTCTCGTCGTCCAGCGAGAACATCATCTGGTAGGTGTCGCGATCGATCGCGCCGAGCGCTCCGGAAAACAGGTTGTCGGGCAAGGGCTGCTCGTCGGGGCCGACCAGCGAGTTCGTCTTTCGCTTGATCCGGAATACGCGATCGCTGCGGCCAGCCGCTTCGAGCGTGCCGCCCACGCGCATCGTCTGGTATGGGTGCAGGAAGCCGTAGGGGCTCGAATGCTCGATGCCGAAGAGCAGGTCGAGGAAGGCTGAGAACAGGGTCGACTTTCCAGCCTCGTTCGGGCCGTAGACGATGTGGAGATCAGGCGTGCCGGGCACGCTGTCGCCGAAGTCCAGGCGGCGATCGGTGAACTTGCCGTAGCGGACGAGATCGAGCGCGCTGAGCCGCATCAGTGGCCACCCTCGCCGGCGCCGCCGCCATGAAGATGGGCTAGCACCTCGGCGGTTCCCGACACGCCGGCTTCAAACGCCAGCCGCGCGACCGCCTCTTCGTCCGGCGCCAGCGATTGGCGAAGCTCGGGCGGAAGCTGTTGCAAAACATCTTCCACGGCAGCCAGCACGTCCTGGCGGAACCCGTGCGCCGGCAGGACGTCCGTTTCGACGAGTGCGGCCAGCTCTTCGACGGGATCAAGCATGGTGCCCGGCTTTTCGGTCCGGGCATTACCACAGGTGAGCTCGACCTTCTCGATCCAACATCCGGCGATGCCGGCGGCGATGTTGTCGATCTCCGCCCGCAGCAGGTCGGCGTCGCGGCGAAGGCGCCAGGCCAAGGGCGTCGCGCCGGCGAGCGCCAGACGCAGGATGACGTTCTCCGCCGCGGTTTCACCACAGATGCGCGACAGCGCCTGCCTGACGGCATCGAGCATATCGTGCCATTCCGTGATGCCCGTCAGATCGACACGAAGGCGTTCAAAGCTGGCAATGGCGATCGCCCGCTCGGCAAGACTGAGGCGGCCATCGTCGTCGACCGTGACGAGCGACACGCTCTTCACGCCGACCTCGTTGATGTCGCGGCCCTGCGGCATGCCCGGCATGACGATGAAAGGCTCTGCCGCATGGACCTGCCGCTGATGGATATGGCCGAGCGCCCAGTAATCGAAACCATGGGCAACGAGATCGGCGACGCTGCAGGGGGCATAGAGATCATGACCGGCGGCGCCGGCGAGGCTCGTGTGCAGCATGCCGATGTTCACCGCGCCGGGCACCGGCGGCTGGAAGGCCGGAAGCAGGCTTTCGGGCGCATGCGGGCTGGCGAAGCTTACCCCGTGCACATAGACGTCACGACCGCTTGCCAGCGTCTTGGCGACCACCGCCTTTGCCCTGCCCTTGAAGACGTGGGCCGATGGCGGCAGGGTCAGCTCGTTGGTGACCTGTGACTGGGAGTCGTGATTGCCGCGGATGATGAAGACGCGGATGCCGTGTTCGTCGAGCCGGCGCAGTTCCCGGCCGAGAAACAGGGCCGTGTTCATCGACGTCTGGCTGCCGTCATAGAGGTCGCCGGCAATCAGCAAGGCATCGGCCTCTTCGGCGATGCAAAGATCGACGATCTTGACCAGGGCCTGCCGTGACGCCCCGCGCACGATTTCTGCGAGATCGGCGTTTCTAAGGGCGAGGCTGCGGAGGGGCGAATCGAGATGCAGGTCTGCGGTATGAACGAAACGGAAGGGCATGGCCGACCATGGCCGCCCCGCCATCGCCCGTCAATCAGCCGTCATGCGTCATCCACTTGCGAGATGCGCAGCCTGCCGGAAAGCATATTTCGGACATCTGAAGTAAAGGCAACGCTAATACAGATGCGGCCGGCGGCAATAGTTAACATCGTCCACTCCAGACATCGCGGCACTACCTGCAAATATCAGATTATACTCACTTTAATCGATTAGGGCTTTTGTAACATCTTGTTCGATAGGTTTGCCCCGGCTGCGTTTCACGCGCGGCCAGGCACCGGAATGATTCCTGCTTCGGCTATCCGCTCCGTCATGACGATCAAGAGCCGGAATGACTTAATTCAAGTACAGTTTTACGGACGGCCGTCCTTCCGGGGGTACCATGTCACGGCTCAAGATTTCCCACACGCTTATTGCCCTTTTCCTCGTGGTTGCCGTTATCGTCTCGGCACTTGCCGTTTCATCGCTCGGCGGCATCAAGATGATGAACGAGCGCAACAACGAGATCGCCACCACCTGGCTGCCGCGCGTCTCGCTTTCCCGCGCGCTCGAAACGCAGCTTTCCGATACCCGCATGGCGTTTGCCCGCCATCTGATTTCCCTGACCCCGTTTGAAAAGAAGGCGGCGGAGAAGGTC
Source organism: Ensifer sp. LBL (assembly GCF_050435225.1). Classification (NCBI taxonomy): domain Bacteria; kingdom Pseudomonadati; phylum Pseudomonadota; class Alphaproteobacteria; order Hyphomicrobiales; family Rhizobiaceae; genus Ensifer; species Ensifer sp. LBL. The sequence continues at coordinate 90,356 of NZ_JBNDJY010000001.1, forward strand.
ATTGGCGAGACCGTCGCAGGCTTCAACAAGCTCGCCGACGAATATTCGAGCCTGATGGTCACCGATGCCGACAAGGCGGGGCTCGACAATGTCCGGACCGCCTATCAGGCCTATCTCTCGGTCGCCGAAGGCATGGTCAAGCTCTCCAACAACCTCGAGAACATGAAGGCGCAGAGCGTCTTCAAGGTCGAGATGCGCGAGACAGAAGGTAAGGTCGACGAAGCGATTAAGGAAATGCGCGCGCTGAACCTCGCCGGTGCAGATGCCGCCGTTGCCGCAAGTTCGGCGACGCATGACCAGATCCGCATGATCGAGATCGGCGTCATCGCCCTTGCCGCCGTCATCGTGCTCGGCGCCATCCTCTATGCCGTGCGCGGCATTGCCCGCCCGATCCAGATCATCACCCGATCGATGGCACGCCTTGCCGAGGGCGACACCGACAGCAGCATCCCCTATGGCGCCCGCAAGGACGAAATCGGCGAGATGGCCCGTGCAGTCGAGGTCTTCCGCCAGGCTGCGATCGCCAATCAGCATCTCGAAGCCGACGCCCAGACGCAGCGCGCCAAGGCGGAAGCCGAGCGCCTGCGCGTGACGGAAGAAGCGGAAGCAGCAGCCCAGCGCCGCCTCCAGGAAGCAACCGCTGGCCTTGCCACCGGCCTGCGCCGCCTTGCCTCGGGCGATCTCGCCTTCCAGCTCAACGAACCCTTCTCGCCCGATTTCGAGCAGCTGCGTCACGATCTGAACCAGGCCGTCGCCCAGCTCGCCGACACGCTTGCCGCCGTCTCGTCAGCCTCGGGCAGCATCGACAGCGGTGCCCGCGAAGTCAGCCAGAGCGCCGACGATCTGTCGCGACGGACGGAGCAACAGGCGGCCTCGCTGGAAGAGACCGCAGCCGCGCTCGACCAGATCACCGTCAATGTCGGCAATTCGTCGAAGCGCACCCACGAGGCCCGCACCGTTGCCGGCCAGGCCAACGAAAGCGCCCGCAAGTCCGGCGCGATCGTCTCGGGTGCTGTCGACGCCATGGGCCGCATCGAGCATTCGTCGAGCCAGATCTCCAACATCATCGGCGTGATCGACGAGATCGCTTTCCAGACCAACCTGCTGGCTCTCAACGCCGGCGTCGAAGCTGCCCGCGCCGGTGATGCCGGCAAGGGCTTCGCCGTCGTCGCCCAGGAAGTGCGCGAGCTTGCCCAGCGCTCGGCCAACGCGGCCAAGGAGATCAAGGATCTGATCCGCAACTCCGCCGTCGAGGTCGAAAGCGGTGTCCGGCTCGTGCGCGAAACCGGCGAAGCTTTGCGCACGATCGAAGGCTTCATCGTCACGATCAACCAGCACATGGACGCGATCGCCGTCTCGGCGCAGGAACAGTCCGCCGGGCTTTCCGAAGTCAACACGGCCGTCAACCAGATGGACCAGGTCACCCAGCAGAACGCGGCAATGGTCGAGGAAGCCAACGCGGCAAGCGCCCAGCTTGCCCAGGAAGCCGGCCGTCTGCGCGAGCTGATCGCACGCTTTACGCTCGGCGAGGCCGGTGGTCACGGTTACGCCCAGTCGACCGGCGCATCGCGTTGGGCCGCCTGATCGCGACCCGAGGCGACGCGCAAGTCGTGTGACGCGCAAACGGTCGCCGATCGCGAGAATTTCTTGCCGAACAAAGTGAAACGGCCGCCAGAAATGGCGGCCGTTTCTTTGTCGGCGACGGAGTTACCGTGAAACGCCGGAGGTTTGTGTCGACAAATGCGGCAATTATAACTATCACTAATGTTACTGCCATTTCACATGGCACCTCATGAAATTCCAGCGACGATCATGAAGAAGACATTCGAAGTATCCGATAGACTGTTCGAGCTTTACCACCGGGTTCACCGGCTGGTGAACGAATCGATGACCGAGGAAGGCGTGTCGCTGGCGCGCAGCAAGTTCCTCTTCTTCCTCAGCAAGCTCGGCCCCTGTCGCTCGACCGACATCGCCTGTGCGCTGAACTTCGCGCCGCGCACGGTCACCGAAGCGATCGACGGCCTGGAGCGTGACCGCCTGGTCATGCGCAAGCCCGATCCCGAGGACCGGCGCGCCAAGATCGTCTCGATCACCGAAACCGGCCGCATCGTTCTGGAAGCCGCCGAACATCCCCGCAAGCAACTGCTCGAGGAAATCTTCTCCGCACTCGACGATGAAGAACTCGACGCTCTCTACGACATCGTCGGCAAGCTGGTCGATCGGACGGACGAGATCCGCAAGCGCAAGGATGAGGCCGAAGAGGCAGCGCAGGTCGCGATCGCCCGCTAGGCGCAGGCCGCCTTTCGCAAATCACCGGTGCCGAAACAGAAAGAGGCCGGGACGTCATGTCCCGGCCTCTCCCGTTTTCTCCGGGCGGTAACGCTTACATCGCGTTGATGGCGCCAATGGAGAAGAACAGGGTTTCGCCGGAGGAGTCGTCGACGCCGTCATTGTCGGTGACGACATAGCCGTTGCCAGCGGCATCAACGGTGAAGCCTTCGACCTTGTCGACGACGTAGCCGTTCAGCGCCTTCAGTTCCGGAATGAGGTCACGAACCTCTTCCTTCTTGACGACAGGCAGTTCACCGCCAAGGGCAGCCGGCTTCAGTTCCGACAGCGCAACGCGATAGATTTTCTTGAGCTTGGCAGCCTGGCCGATCAGGTTGTCGCGCTCGATGATGTAGGCGTAGTCGCCGTGGACGGAGATTTCCGACAGGCCGACCCAGCCGTCACCGGCCTTTTCCAGCGGGTAGCGCACCGCACCCCATTCTTCGCTCTTCGGGTTGTAGGAGACGAGCTTGACGAAGCCCTTTTCGTCATCCTTCCACTCGCGCTGAACAGCCATCCATAGCGTCTGCTCGTCGCCTTCGCCGACAACGGTGATGCCCTCGAAGCCGAAGCGGGTTTCGCCGGCGCGCAGCGCTTCCGGCAGGGCGATTTCCTTCTTGATCTCGCCCTTCTTGTTCACGTGGAAGATCGCGTGGCTGTAGAGCTTGTCGGAGTTGCCTTCCGACGCGAGCCAGAAGCCCCCTTCCCCGTCATTGGCGATGCCTTCGATGTCGAGCTTCTGAGCCGGTGCGCCGTCACGGGTGATGGCGAGCGCTTCGGTGATCAACGCCGGCTTCTGGGTCGCGTCGATCGTGAAGATCGTCGGCTGCGACGAGTAGACCGAATCATTGACGGCGCGCAGGAAGCCGGGCTTGTCGGCGACGGCAACGAGACCGGAGAGCGCACCGAAGCCGATCGGCAGGCCGTCCTTCTCGGCGGAGCGGATCTGCGGATAGGCTGCTTCGCCCTCGGCACGCTCATAGATCATGACGTGCGAGCGTGCGCCGCCATCCTCGACGAGATCGACTTCGTTTGCGGTCGCAAAGAGATTGCGCGACGGGATCGCGACGGCGCCTTCCGGCGAAATGCCCGACGGCAGAAGCTGCAGCAGTTCGGGCTCGGCGCCCGTGTCCTTGTAGACGCCGACGATCGAAGCGCGCTCGGCCAGCACGAAGAACAGGTTGTCGTCGCCGAACTTCGCCGCTTCCAGGCCCTCGGGCTCGACGCCCTTGGCCGAAGAGCGCTTCTCGGGATAGTGGCCGATGGCGGCAACTGCATGCTCGAAGCTGGCGCCCGCCTCATAGAGAACCTTGCCGGTCGTGTCGAAGATGGTGAAGCCACGCGCGCCGCCTTCATAATCACCTTCGTTGGCGACGACGATGCGGTTGTCGTCGAGCCACTTCACGGCGTCAGGCTCGCGCTTGCGGCCCGGCTGCTCGTCCTTGAAGGCGATCGCGCCGTTACGCTTGGTGTCGATGTTCTTGAGGTCGACCGTGCCGGCGGAGAAGTGCGTCTTCACGGTCCCGGTCTTGCCGTCGATAATGACGATGTGATTGTTTTCCTGCAGGGTCAGCGCGATCTCGTCCTTGCCGTTGAAGGAAACGAATTCCGGCTCCGGATCTTCACCGGCGATTTCAGCAAGACCGGTCAGCGTCACGCGCTTCAGCGAACCGCAATCGGCAACACCATCCTTCAGCGACAGGATAACGAGGTCGCCGGCCGGCATCTGCGGGATCTTGCCATCGTTCAGCTCTTCATCGCGCTCGTTTTCGATCGCAATGGCAGCAAGCGTGCGGTCCTTGTTGACGGTGATCGAATCCGGCTGGCCGCCGAGATCACAGGTCGCATCGACTTTCTTCGACGCCAGATCGACGATCGCCAGAAGCCCCGACGGCTTGACGAAGCTCTCGCGCGTGTTGACCGCGACGAGTGCCTTTGCACCGGCGATGGTGACGGAGGTCGGCTCGCCGTCAAAGGAAACCGTGCCGGCTGCCTTGGGCGCCTTGGCATCGGTGATGTCGATCAGGCCGACGCGCTTGCCCGGGCTGTCGGAATAGACGAGCAGATTGCCGTCTTCGCTGGCCGCGATGATTTCGGCGGATGTCGGCGCCTTGCGCGCATCGCCTTCCGGCAAATTATCGGCAACAGCAAAGGATGCAATGCGGTTGAAGACGGGCTCGGCCGCCGCAGGAAATGCTGCGGAGGCAAGAAGAACGGCCGCGAGCGCGGTCACGCGCGAAGTGATGGTCATGAAATCCCCCATGTGCGAACACTGAAAACATGGGGGTTCTGCGCGATGCCGATGACAGCCGAATGACAACGCTCGGGTTTTACACCGTTCCGGTTGCGGGAGCGGTGCGCTCGCGCCGCATTTCGTTGCGCATGATGAACAGCGAAGCGCCAAGGATCAGCACCGCGCCGACCCAAAGATACCCCGTCGGCGCGTAACCGAAAACCAGCCAGCCGGCAAAGACGTTGAGCGGCAGCTTCAGGTCGTCGAAGGGCTGCACATAGGCGGCGTCGGCCACCGTATAGGCGAGCGTCAGAAGATACTGCGCGACGACGGTCAGGATCCCGGCAAGCAGCAGGAAGCCGAGCGCTGCGCCATCGGGCACGGTGAAACCGGCCGAAAGCGCGATGGCGCCGTTGATCGGCGTCAGAAGCACAAGCAGCCAGACGGTGATCGTTTCGGGGCGCTCAAGACTGGTGAGGCTCTTGGTGATGAGCGACGAAGCCCCCCACAAAAGCGCCGAGAGGATCGGCAGAAGGGCGGCCCAGCTGAAACTGTCCGACCAGGGTTCGAGAATGATCATCGCCCCCGCGAAGCCAACCGCGGTTGCTGCCCAGCGCGCCGCGCCGACACGTTCGCCGAGAAACAGGCGGGCGCCGAGGATGATGAAGAACGGCGAGGTCATGACCAGAGCGATCGCCTGCCAGATCGGCACGTGCGCTAGCCCCGAGACCCAGGCCCCGACCCCGAAGGCGGCCAGCACCACGCGCACGACGTGGCGCCAGGGATAGTCGGTGCGCATGGCCGACAGCCCGGCGCGTCGCAGAAACGGCAGCGAGAAGAGGAAGGCGAAGGCATATTGCCAGAACGCCATGGCGGTGGCCGGGAAACCGAGCTTCATCGTCAGCCATTGGGTGACGACATTGAGGCCGGCAAAGGCGATCCCGGCCAGAACCATGAAGCCGGCTCCGGCCATGGCGCGCGAGGAGGAAAAACCGAGGGAAGTCTGATTCATGTCATGCACCCTGAATGCGGACCAAACACAAATCAGGACGCATGAGCGCACGACACGACGCCGGGCATCCCTGCCCTTCGTGCCGGCGACCATTCTCTTTCATCCGGACTATGACCGTCGGCTCCGGAGTTACACCGGATCTGCTGACCCTCCCCCCAAAAATCGAGGAGAGGCGCTCGCGGGCTTGGGCCAACTTCGCGCGCCTTCAAGACGCTGCGCTCTCATGCCCTTACCGCCGGTGGGGACTTTCACCCCGCCCTGAGAATGGGCAAGCCCTAGAGCAAATGGCGGGTACCCGCAAGGGCTGCCCCAAAATGCGAAAGGGTCCGGCTTGCGCCGAACCCTCGAATACCTGGACTGCCGGCCTCGTGTCCGGCCGCCAAGCAAATCTCATCAGCCGTTGACGGCATCCTTCAGGCCCTTGCCGGCCGTGAACTTCGGCACGTTGCGTGCCGGGATGTCAACTTCCGCACCCGTGGACGGGTTACGACCCTTCGAGGCTTCGCGGCGCGAAACCGAGAAGTTGCCGAAGCCGACCAGGCGAATGTCGCCGCCGTTCTTCAGCTCAGCCTGGATGGTCTCGAAAACTGCATCAACTGCAGAAGATGCGTCGGTCTTGGAAAGTCCGGCCTTCTCAGCAACGGCAGACACGAGCTCATTTTTGTTCATGTTTCCACCCCTTTCAGATTGGTTCGAAACGACTGTGTTTTAAGGCGCGGCGGCTTGCGCTTCGCCCGCGTCTTGCCTTTCCCAATTGCGCCTAATCCCTTGGAATGCAAGGCTTGCAGGGCGCTTTTACAACAAAAAAGACCGGCCAATGGCCGGTCTTCCCAATTTTTCTGCAAAATGAGCGCCGCGCGAGCCAGCGGCGCCCTTTTTCGAGCACCCGTCAGTGGGCGATCGAAGAGCCTGCTTCGTCCTGCGAATCAACCGGTGCAACGGTTGCCGGCTCGTTTGCCGGGTCCCATTCGATCGGTTCCGGCATGCGCACCAGAGCGTGTTCGAGCACTTCGCCCATCCGCGAAACCGGGATGATTTCGAGCGCGTTCTTCACGTTGTCCGGGATCTCGGCGAGATCCTTGGCGTTCTCTTCCGGGATCAGCACCTTCTTGATGCCACCCCGAAGCGCTGCCAGGAGCTTCTCCTTCAGACCGCCGATCGGCAGCACGCGGCCGCGCAGCGTGATCTCGCCGGTCATGGCGACATCCTTGGAGATCGGGATACCGGTCATGATCGACACGATCGTGGTTGCCATGGCGACACCGGCCGACGGGCCATCCTTCGGCGTCGCACCTTCCGGCACGTGCACGTGGATGTCACGCTTGTCGAACAGCGGCGGCTCGATGCCGAAGTCGATCGCGCGCGAGCGGACATAGGACGCCGCTGCCGAAATCGATTCCTTCATCACGTCGCGCAGGTTGCCGGTGACGGTCATGCGGCCCTTGCCGGGCATCATGACGCCTTCGATCGTCAGCAGCTCGCCGCCGACCTCGGTCCATGCGAGACCGGTGACAACACCGATCTGGTCGTCACGTTCGGCTTCGCCGTGGCGGAAGCGCGGAACGCCCAGATAGTCGTTGATGTTGGCAGCGGTCACTTCGACTTTCTTGGCCTTGCCCTTGATGATCTCGGTCACGGCCTTGCGGGCGAGCTTCATCAGCTCGCGCTCGAAGTTACGCACACCGGCTTCGCGGGTGTAGGTCTGGATGACCGCCATCAGTGCGCCGTCGGTGACCGAGAACTCCTTCGGCTGCAGCGCGTGGTCGCGGATCGCCTTCGGCAGCAGGTGCCGCTTGGCGATTTCCAGCTTTTCCTCTTCGGTGTAGCCGGCGATGCGGATCACTTCCATGCGGTCCATCAACGGCGCCGGGATATTCAACGTGTTGGCGGTGGTGATGAACATCACGTTGGACAGGTCGTATTCGACTTCCAGGTAGTGGTCCATGAAGGTCGAGTTCTGTTCCGGATCCAGCACCTCGAGCAGCGCCGACGACGGATCGCCGCGGAAGTCCTGGCCCATCTTGTCGATTTCGTCGAGCAGGAACAGCGGGTTGGACCGCTTCGCCTTCTTCATCGACTGGACGACCTTGCCCGGCATGGAGCCGATATAGGTGCGGCGGTGGCCACGGATTTCGGCTTCGTCACGAACACCGCCGAGTGCCATGCGCACGTATTCGCGGCCGGTCGCCTTGGCGATCGACTTGGCGAGCGAGGTCTTGCCGACGCCCGGAGGGCCGACGAGGCACAGGATCGGGCCCTTGATCTTGGTCGAACGGGCCTGCACGGCGAGATACTCGACGATGCGTTCCTTGACCTTGTCGAGGCCGAAGTGATCGACGTTGAGCACTTCCTCGGCATGGTTCAGGTCGGTCTTGATCTTCGACTTCTTGCCCCAGGGCAGACCGAGCAGCCAATCCAGGTAGTTGCGAACGACGGTGGCTTCTGCCGACATCGGGCTCATCTGGCGCAGCTTCTTCAGCTCCGCGTCAGCCTTTTCGCGCGCTTCCTTGGAAAGCTTGGTCTTGGCGATACGCTCTTCAATCTCGGCCATCTCGTCGCGGCCGTCTTCGCCGTCGCCGAGTTCCTTCTGGATCGCCTTCATCTGTTCGTTGAGGTAGTATTCGCGCTGGGTCTTCTCCATCTGGCGCTTGACGCGCGAGCGGATGCGCTTTTCCACCTGCAGGACGGAGATCTCGCCTTCCATGAAGCCGAGCGCCTTTTCCAGGCGCATCTTCACGCTGGTGGTCTCCAGCATTTCCTGCTTTTCGACGATCTTGATCGAAAGGTGCGAAGCCACCGTATCGGCCAGCTTCGAATAGTCCTCGATCTGGCTGGCGACACCGACGACCTCGGGGGAGATCTTCTTGTTGAGCTTCACGTAGCTTTCGAACTCGGAGACGACCGAGCGGCTGAGCGCCTCGATCTCGACCGGGTCTTCCTCCGGCTCGCTCAGCGTGTGCGCGGCAGCTTCGTAGAATTCTTCGCGCGGCGTGTAGCCGTCGATCTTGGCGCGCGCGCGGCCTTCGACCAGCACCTTGACGGTGCCGTCGGGCAGCTTCAGCAGTTGCAGGACGTTGGCGATGGTGCCGACTTCGTAGATCGCGGACGGTTCCGGATCGTCGTCGGTGGCGTTGATCTGGGTGGCAAGCATGATCTGCTTGTCGGTGCCCATGACTTCCTCAAGCGCACGGATCGACTTTTCGCGGCCGACGAAAAGCGGCACGATCATGTGCGGGAAGACTACGATGTCGCGGAGCGGCAGGACCGGGTAGGTCGCGCTTTCAGTCGCCGGTGACGTTTTGTTCGTCATGTCATTTCCTTTCCGTCCCGATTTCGGGCCCGTTTCCGGGAGCCCTACAGGCACTCCCGGCTGTCATATTTTCCACATGAAAGTGGAGTGCAACCGCGTCCATTTCAAGGCTCGACGCAGACATCCACAAACTGTGGCCGGGTCCTTCTGACTACGCATCAATGCTGTTGCGGACCTTGCGACGGACTACAAGCTCTTGGACCGCAACCATTAAGGTCCTTCATTGAATCGTCACATCATTGCGTTGTTTGCGGCACTTTAGCAACAATCGAATTGTGAAATCTGCGCCCCTGCGTTCGTGTCTCAACAGCTAAGTGTGAAGACATGAAGTAGACATGAAAAAGCCCGCACGAGGCGGGCTTCTCAATGGATATTTCAGGACGCTCAGGCCGAAACGTTGGTCTTTTCGTCCGACCGTTCCGAGTAGATGTAAAGCGGCCGGGCAGAGCCCTTGACCACCTCGTCGGAGATGACCACTTCACGCACGCCTTCGAGCGTCGGCAGCTCGAACATGGTGTCGAGCAGGATCTTTTCCATGATGGAGCGAAGGCCACGGGCACCCGTCTTGCGCACGATCGCCCGGCGGGCAATCTCGCGAAGCGCGTCCTCGTGGAAGGTCAATTCCACGTCTTCCATCTCGAACAGGCGCTGGTACTGCTTGATCAGAGCGTTCTTCGGCTCGGACAGGATCTGGATCAGCGCATCTTCATCGAGATCTTCGAGCGTCGCCAGAACCGGCAGACGACCGATGAATTCCGGGATCAGGCCGAACTTGACGAGATCTTCCGGCTCCAGTTCGCGCAGAACTTCGCCGACACGGCGATCTTCCGGCGAGCGGACCGTTGCGCCGAAGCCGATCGAGGTCTTCTCGCCACGGGCGGAGATGATCTTGTCGAGACCGGCAAAGGCGCCGCCGCAGATGAAGAGAATGTTGGTGGTGTCGACCTGCAGGAATTCCTGCTGCGGATGCTTGCGGCCGCCCTGCGGCGGTACCGAGGCAACCGTGCCTTCCATGATCTTCAGAAGCGCCTGCTGCACGCCCTCGCCCGATACGTCGCGCGTTATCGACGGATTGTCGGACTTGCGCGAAATCTTGTCGACTTCGTCGATATAGACGATGCCGCGCTGGGCGCGCTCGACGTTGTAGTCGGCCGCCTGGAGCAGCTTCAGGATGATGTTCTCGACGTCTTCACCGACGTAACCGGCTTCGGTCAGCGTCGTGGCGTCGGCCATGGTGAACGGCACGTCGATGATACGGGCGAGCGTCTGGGCGAGATAGGTCTTGCCGCAGCCGGTCGGGCCGACGAGCATGATGTTCGACTTCGCCAGCTCGACGTCGCTGCCCTTGGCGGCGTGCGCCAGGCGCTTGTAGTGGTTGTGAACGGCGACCGACAGGATGCGCTTGGCCTGCTGCTGACCGATGACGTATTCGTCCAGAACCTTGATGATTTCCTGAGGGGTCGGAACACCGTCGCGGGACTTGACCATCGAGGTCTTGTTCTCTTCGCGAATGATGTCCATGCACAGTTCGACGCATTCATCGCAGATGAATACGGTCGGTCCGGCAATCAGCTTGCGGACTTCGTGCTGGCTCTTGCCGCAGAACGAACAATAAAGTGTATTCTTCGAGTCACCGCCGTTGCTTCCGCTGACCTTGCTCATTTCGACTTCCTTCCAGCACGCCGGACACTTTCAAGATAAGTATCGCGGACCACTCAATTTGCCTTGCGCCTCAACCTCACGCAGGGCTTCCGGGAGTACTTGCCGCCCCTGGCGAAGACGCCCGACGCGGCCGCAACGACTCTCCCAACTCGAACCAACACTACGCCGTCAGATTCCAACATAGCATTAATGGTTCATATTACCGGCTTTACCCTGTCGATAAAGCCCTTGAGCCATTACAATTGTGTCACAATTACATCTATCCCGACACAAATGCGCGTTATCAGGCCTGCTCGCCGCCTTCGATTTCTTCGCGCGAGGTCAGCACCTTGTCAACGAGGCCCCAGCTCAGAGCTTCGTCCGCGTTCATGAAATGATCGCGATCGAGCGTCTGCTCGACTTCCTCGTAGGTGCGGCCGCAATGCTTGACGTAGACCTCGTTGAGGCGGCGCTTCATCTTCAGGATGTCCTTGGCGTGACGCTCGATATCCGAGGCCTGGCCCTGGAAACCGCCCGAAGGCTGGTGAACCATGATGCGCGCGTTCGGCGTGGCGAAACGCATGTCCTTGTGGCCGGCAGCCAGGAGCAGCGAACCCATCGAGGCGGCCTGACCGACGCAGAGCGTCGAAACGGCCGGCTTGATGAACTGCATCGTGTCGTAGATCGCCATGCCCGACGTGACGACGCCGCCCGGCGAATTGATGTAGAGCGCGATTTCCTTCTTCGGGTTTTCCGCCTCGAGGAAAAGAAGCTGGGCGCAGACGAGCGTTGCCATCTGATCTTCGACCGGGCCGGTCACGAAGATGATGCGCTCCTTCAGAAGGCGCGAAAAGATATCGTAGGAACGTTCACCGCGGTTGGTCTGTTCAACAACCATCGGCACCAGTGCCAGGGCGGTATCAACGGGATTTCTCATATCGAACCTTCATCAATCGGGTTCGCAAAACCTTTGCGAACCGGGAATCACGGGATTTACCTTCTGCTCCTACATAGAGTGTCAACACCCTGCACTTCAAGTCGCGAAGCTTCGATAAGCTTAATCGAAGGCACTGTTCGCCCCGAAGTTTGGCCGTCCTCCACACATGGTTGGCGATAGAGCATTTTTCGCGCAACGTCCTCGACCAAGACCGCACACCCAGACGCTGCGCACAGGGATCAACGATATCGGTAAACGAAGCGCAAATGAGGCAAGCAAGCCACGGGTCACAGCTGCGACTCGATCGGCAGAATGCGGATCAGCCCGGCGATCATGCGCCTTGTTAGGCTCGCATCCGGCTCATGGCGCACCAGCCGCTCGGAGCCATTGGCGCGATCGCGCCAGATGAGGCGTGATCCTTCGATGTCGACCCGGTAGCTGATTGCTGGCGAGGTTTCCTCCTCGAACATGGAAGCCAGTTCGCCGGCAAGTGCCGCATCCTGAAAGACCACGCCCATTTCCGTATTGAGCGAGGCTGAGCGCGGATCGAAGTTCATCGAGCCGACGAAACCGTTCAGGCCGTCGACCACGAAGGCCTTGCTGTGCAGGCTCGCATTGCGGCGTCCGAACAGCGTCATGCGGTGCCCCTCGGCAACATCGCCCTGCTCCTTCAACTCGAAGAGCGCGACGCCGGCCCGGATGAGCTTGCGGCGATATTTGACATAACCGCCGTGAACGGCGGCAACGTCGGTCGCCGCAAGCGAATTGGTAAGCACCGCGACGCGAGCGCCGCGCGAAACGATGGCGGCGAGCTCCCGTGTGCCGGCAACGCCGGGAATGAAGTAGGGCGAGATGATCCTCAGATCCCGCGTGGCAGCCTCGATCAGCGGAAAGAGCTCGCGCAACAGCCAGTTCTGGCGTCGCTGCATCAGCGCCTTTTCCGGCGGATCGGATGCCAGCCGGATATCGGAACTCCAGTGAAGCTGCCGCGTGCCATGGTAGATCTCGGCCTCCTCCGCCGCCTTGTCGATGCGTTCCAGATAGAACCGTCCCGCCGGCGTGCGGGCCAATCCGTCGACGGCCTCGCGGAGCGTGGGCAAATACTGCTTGCGCGGCGTGCGCAGCGCTGCGATCGGAAGCACGGAGGCACTGTTCCAGTAGCGGTCGAACATGGCCGACGCCTGATCCAGCACCGGCCCCACCATCCAGACATCGAGATCGCGAAAATTGGAGAGTTCGGCGGCATCGAAATAGGCGTCGCCGATGTTGCGGCCGCCGGCAATCGCAACGCGGCCGTCGGCCACCCAGAGTTTGTTGTGCATGCGGCGCGTGGCGCTGAAAGCGCGGATCGCCATTTCGAAGCCGCGGCGAAAGCGATCGGTGCGCGCCCGGCTCGGATTGAAGAGCCGCACGTCGATATGGGGGTGGGCGTCGAGCGCGATGCACATGCGGTCGTGGATGCCGGCATTGATGTCGTCAAGCAGCAGCCGGACGCGCACGCCGCGGTCCGCAGCCGCCAGGATCTCACGGGCAAGAAGAAGTCCGGTCAGGTCGCCCTTCCAGTAATAGTACTGCAGGTCGAGGCTGCGTCCGGCGCGCCGTGCCGCGTGCGCGCGCGCAACCAGGGCCTCGATATTGTCGGAAACCAGCGCCACGCCATTGGCACCCGCCTGGGCGTCAACGAGCGGCGCCAGATAACGGTCTAGCTCCGTGCCTGCATCGGCCAACGGAAGGGCGCTTGACGGCGGCCCGTGTGGGCGTCGGCCGAAGCGGCCGTAGATGTAAAGCACGGTCGCCACGAGCAGTCCGAGGATGGCGGCTACGGTGAACAGGACAGAGGACCACATCGAAAACTCGTCCGCGCCGTCAGGCCGGCCCCACGCGACCCGCTTCCACCCGCTTGCCGTCTCTTGGCTCCGGCTGCACGGCCTTCAGGTCGATCGAGGCCTTTACGGGCAGATGATCCGAGGCGATCCGCGCCAGCGGCGAGTCGTGCACCGCGACCGACGTCACCAGATGGTGCGGATTGCCGAGCACACGATCGAGCGGCAACAGCGGGAAGCGCGAGGGAAAACTGGCGACCGTCGCATGGGACGGGTCGAATACCGGGCTGAGGAAGGACAGCGACGAACGCCGCCCCATCCGCCATTCGTTGAGATCACCGATGAGCAGGGTTGGCCGCCCGTTGGCATCGGACGCCGCCTCGAGGATCGCCTCGGCCTGCTGGGCGCGCGAATGCCGGAGAAGACCGAGATGGGCGGCGATGATGCGCAGCGGCCCGACTTTCAGGTCGAGATCGACAACCAACGCACCGCGCGGCTCGACGCCGGGCAGTTTCAGCTGCCGCACGTCGGAAACGGCGCCCTCGCGCAGCAGCAGGACGTTGCCGTGCCAGCCATGCCCCTTGGTCGAAAAGCCGGAAATCGGCACCGAAACAAGATGCGCCTCGCGGCGCAGGTGCTCGAGATCGAGAAGACCGGCGCGCTCACCGAAGCGCTGATCGGCCTCCTGAAGCGCGACGATATCGGCACCGAGTTCACCGATGACATTGGCGGTACGGCCCGGGTCGAAGCGCCCGTCGGTGCCGACGCATTTGTGGATGTTGTAGGAGGCGATGACGATATCGCCGCGGCTGACCGCGGCTTCGCGGTGAACGACGGTGGGACGTCTCTTGCGGATCGCAGCGACGATCCCCGCCGATAGACTGGACTGGTTTTTTCCCATGCCGCTCCCTGCTTGCTGGCCGCATCATGCGCAAATAGGTCGCCTGGTGCCATAGAAAAAGGGAGGAAAGCGGAAGTTTGTTCCCCGCGGATGGAGTGCCGGAAGACGCGGGCGCCGGCGGCGAACGCACGCTACCGGCGCCCCTTCCCGCTTTTCAGTTCAGTCGGCCGGCCCCGCAAACAGGATCAGGTTTCCGTCGGGATCGAGCACGATAAACGTACGCGCACCCCAGGGTTCCGTGCGCAACGCTTGATGAAAAGAGACCCCGGCCGATTGGTAGGCCAGGTACAATTGTTTGATGTCATTGGCGGTATCGAGGGCGATGGAGGCGGAAAGCAGGTGCTCGCGCTGTCGGATGTCGCCGACGAAGACGGGTTCGCAGACGAGACGCAGAGCAAGCCGAGCATTGTCCCGGATCACCTGCCCATAGAAGGGCGGATCGCCGTAGACGAAATCGACCGCAAAGCCGAGCTTCCCGGTGAAGAAGTCGCACGCGGCCCTAATGTCGGCAACGAACAACTGTGCGGCTGTCGATTGCAGCACCGGCTGCGGTGTGGCGGGTTTCAGTTGTTTGGGCATTGTCAGGGCTCCTGATTTGAACGCCTGCCAACTGTCGAAACCGGATTGACGCGCGACGAGTTCCTGCGCGTCGGCGAGCTTGAACTCAGCCGTCAGAATGGCGTGATCATCAAGATCGCGGAAGCGCGGCAAGGCAGCCCTGATCTCGGCCGCGACCGGATAGTACTGGTCGCGATGCCATCTGAGGTATTGCTTCGCCTGCTTCTTCAGGTTTTCAAGGTTTGGCATGGGCGCAACTACGGTCTGTGTTCCGTAGGCGGGCGTTGCCCTTTCAGCTCTCTGCCGATGCGCCCTACGCAGCCAGGAGAGATTGGCCGCCATGGCACGTGCTGTCAACGCCCCGACGGGTGCGATATCCACGCTTGCCGGCCGAACCGCGATTCCCTTAGACATAGGGGCCATTGAAGTCCGCGAAGAGCCCCTGCCATGCCTGCCATTTCCATCGACCGCACGCTGAGGCGCGTTTCCATCGACGCGCGCGATCCAGCCTTCTACCGTGATCCGCTCGCAGCCTATGCCGAGATCCATGCGCAGTGCCCGGCCTTCTTCTGGGAGGAACGGCAGCAGTGGTATTTCGCTGGCTACGACCAGGTGAACGCGCTTCTGCGCGACCGGCGCTTCGGCCGGCAGATCCTGCATGTGGCGACGCGCGACGAACTTGGACTACCGGCGCCGAAACCGCATTTGAAGGAATTCGACGCGCTCGAGGAACATTCGCTGCTGGAGCTTGAGCCGCCCGCACACACCCGGCTGCGCACGCTGGTCAACCGCGCCTTCGTCTCGCGGCAGATCGAACAGCTGCGGCCAGACATCGAGCAACTGTCCCATACCCTGATCGACGGCTTTGCCGATGACGGCGAGGTCGAACTGCTGAAGAGCTTTGCCGAAACGCTTCCCGTGACGATCATCGCCCGCATGCTCGGCATTCCCGTCGAGGCAGCGCCCAATCTGCTCGACTGGTCGCATCGCATGGTTCGGATGTATGTCTTCAATCCCAGCTACGAGACCGAGCTCGACGCCAACCAGGCTTCCGCGGATTTTGCCGATTATCTGCGCGGCATCATCACCGAGAAGCGCCGCACCCCCGCGGACGACCTGCTGACGCACATGATCACCTCGGAAAAGGACGGCGAGCGGCTGTCGGACGCGGAGCTGGTCTCGACCACCGCCCTCCTCCTCAATGCGGGTCACGAGGCGACCGTGCATCAGATCGGCAATGCGGTGAAGACGATCCTGCAATCCGGACTTTCGGCGAAAGACCTGTTTGCGACGGATGCGGCAACCGCGCTGACGGTGGAGGAATGCCTGCGCTTTGCCGCACCGCTGCATATCTTCCAGCGTTACGCGCTGTCGGATATCGAACTCGATGAAGGCGTCACGATGCGGAAGGGCGACAAGGTCGGCCTGCTGCTCGGAGCGGCGAATGTTGACCCGAAGAAGTTCACCGACCCGAACGCCTTCCGACCGACGCGCGACGAAGGCGCCAATGTCTCCTTCGGAGCCGGCCTGCATTTCTGCATCGGCGCGCCGCTCGCCCGGCTGGAACTTAATCTGGCGCTGCCGATCCTGTTTCGGCGCCTGCCGGGCATGCGGCTAAAGACCGAGCCCGAGGTCAAGGACGCGTTTCATTTCCACGGACTGGAACGCCTCGACCTCGTCTGGTGAGCAGCACCGAAGCCCTATGGGTCTCCGGTGCCACAGCGATTAAAGGCGGATGACATAGTCCTTGCGGGTCGTCTCCACGACTTCCCAGGTGCCCTCGAACCCGGGACGCAGGATCATGCTGTCGCCGGCGCGCAGATGCGCCGCTTCGCCACCATCCTGCGTGAGGATCGAATAACCGGAGAGGATGTGGAAATACTCCCACTCCTCATAGACGATCCGCCATTTTCCAGGCGTCGATTCCCAGACGCCGGCATAGAGGCCACCTTCGGCCTCCTCCAGGTTCCAGGTCTTGAACTGCGGCGCGCCTGAGATGAGCCGGTCGGCCGCCGGTGTACCGGTTTCCGCCTCGACGGTGGACAGGTCGAACTTCTGCATATTCGTCATCTTGGCACCCTTGCGAAGGGCGCGCTGGCGCGCCCTTCTCGGCTAGAGTTTCAGAGCTTGGCCAGCGCCTGTTCGAGGTCGGCGATGATGTCGGAGACATCCTCGATGCCGACCGAGAGGCGCACGACGTCGGGGCCGGCGCCGGCCGCCACCTGCTGCTCGGGCGTCAGTTGGCGGTGGGTGGTCGAGGCCGGGTGAATGACGAGCGAGCGCGTGTCGCCGATATTGGCGAGGTGCGAGAACATTTCCAGCCCTTCGACGAAGCGCTTGCCCGCCTCGTAGCCACCCTTGAGGCCGAAGGTGAAGACGGCCCCGGCGCCCTTCGGCGAATAGCGCTGCTGCAGCGCGTGGTTGGGGTCGTCCTCAAGCCCGGCATAGTTGACCCACGAAATCTTGTCGTGCGTCTTCAACCACTTGGCGACAGCAAGCGCGTTGTCGCAATGGCGCTGCATGCGCAGCGGCAGGGTCTCGGAACCGGTGACCAGCATGAAGGCATTGAACGGCGAGATCGCAGGGCCGAAGTCGCGCAGGCCGAGGACACGCGCGGCGATGGCGAAGGCAATGTTGCCGAAGGTCTGGTGCAGCACGACACCGGCATATTCCGGACGCGGCTCAGACAACATCGGGTATTTTCCGGACTTCGACCAGTCGAAGGTGCCGCCATCGACGATGACGCCGCCCATGGAGTTGCCGTGGCCGCCGATGAACTTCGTCAGCGAGTGCACGACGATATCGGCACCATGCTCCAGCGGCCGCAGCAGGTAGGGCGTCGCCATTGTGTTGTCGACGATCAGCGGCAGCTCGTGCTTGCGGGCGACCTCGGCGATGGCAGCGATATCGACGAAGGTACCGCCGGGATTGGCGAGGCTCTCGATGAAGATCGCCTTGGTGCGCCGGTCGATCTTCGCCTCAAAGGAAGCCGGATCGGCGGGGTCGGCCCAGCGGACCTGCCAGTCGAAGGACTTGAAGGCGTGGCCGAACTGGTTGACCGAGCCGCCATAGAGCCGGTTGGCGGCGATGAAATTGTCGCCCGGGCTCATGATCGTGTGGAAGACGAGAAGCTGTGCGGCGTGGCCGGAGGCAACGGCGAGTGCCGCAGTGCCGCCTTCAAGCGCGGCGATACGCTCTTCGAGCACTGCCTGCGTCGGGTTCATGATGCGGGTGTAGATGTTGCCGAACTGCTGCAGGCCGAAGAGTGCCGCGGCATGGTCGGTGTCGTTGAAGACGAAGCTCGTCGTCTGGTAGATCGGCGTCGCCCGTGCACCCGTGGTCGGGTCGGGCTGTGCCCCCGCATGAATTGCGAGCGTGTTGAAACCAGGATTGTCTTTCGTCATTTCGTCCCTCCCATGACCAGAGCGCGGCCGCCAGCTGGCGCGCCGGGGCGCTCTATCACCTTGAATCTACGCGTGAACCGCTATCGTGCTCGCACGGTTGAGCGCGCAAGCCGCGGCACTATTCCAGAGCCTACGCATGCGGTCAAAGAGGATTTTTCAAGAACTGACGGTTGTGTGGTCCGCCGGCGATGCGCCGACCGCGATCAGCCGATCAGACGCGGGTACTCGATCGCCGGACAGCGGTCCATGACCACCTTGATGCCGGCGGCTTCCGCTTTCGCCGCAGCAGCATCGTTGCGCACGGAGAGCTGGCCCCAGATCGCCTTCGGCAGCGTCTCCAGCGCGAGAATTTCATCGACGAGCGCCGGCAAGGCGTCGGCAGCGCGGAAGACGTCGACCATGTCGATCGGCTCCTTTATATCGGCAAGCCGGCCGACCACGGCCTGGCCCTGGATGCTCTTGCCGACATGCCCGGGATTGATCGGGATCACCCGGTAACCCTTGCGCAGCAGAAACGCCATGACCCGATGGCTCGGACGCTCAGGATTGGGCGAAGCGCCGACAAGGGCGATCGTCTTGGTCTCGCGCAGGATGTCGGCGAGATAATAGTCCGGGTAAGCGTCGTGGTTCATCTGCGGCTTCGGATCCGTTCGTGTTAAACGGTCGTATAATGATGGTGAGGCCGGCCAAGTCAACCGTGCGGGCCGTTCGTTCCCCGCCAAAGATTGCCGCTTCTGCAAGACTTTCCGGTTGCTTTTGCGCCCGTGCGGCGCGACAAGCATCACAAAGCCTGCCACATCGTTTTCCGAGGTCTCATCTTGCCCGTTGAAGTCATTGCGCTCGTCCTGTTCGGGGCGTTGTTGCACGCGACCTGGAATGCGTTGGTCAAGGCGGGAACGGAAAAGTCGCTCGACGCTGCAATGATCGCGCTCGGGGCCGCAGCCGTCGCCATCCCCTTCCTGCCGTTCATGCCGTTGCCCAAACCGGAAGCGTGGCCATACATCCTGGTTTCGGCACTGTTCCAGTTCGCCTATTTCCAACTCGTCGCCGCATCCTATCGCGCCGGCGACATCGGCCTTGTCTATCCGCTGATGCGCGGCGCGGCACCGTTGATCGTCGCGATGACCAGTGGGGCGTTGATCGGCGAAAAGCTCACCTTCGGGACGATGATCGGTATCCTGACGATCTCTGCCGGTGTGCTGACGCTCGCCTTCGAGTCGCGCAAGGGCGGCAAGAACGCGATCGTGCTTGCCCTGCTCAATGCATGCGTCATCGCAAGTTACACCTTTGTCGACGGTATCGGCGCGCGCGTTTCAGGCAACGCCATCTCCTACACGCTGTGGATGGCGCTGCTGCCGCCGGTTCTGCTGTTCACCTGGGCTTTTGCCCGGCGCGGCATCAAGCCGGTCGCCCGCCACGTCTACAAGAACTGGTGGCGGGGCCTCATCGGCGGCGCCGGCTCGATCGGCGCCTATGGCCTGGCGCTCTGGGCGATGACCAAAGCGCCGGTCGCAACCGTCGCGGCACTGCGCGAAACCTCGATCCTCTTTGCCGTGGTGATCTCGGTGGTGTTCCTGAAAGAACCGGTCAGCGCCTGGCGCATCGCGGCTGCCTGCGTCATCGCGCTCGGCGCCCTGCTCCTGAAACTCGCCTGAGCGTCAGTCTTCCTTCCATTCCGGCATGCGCTTGCCGAGGAACGCGCCAATGCCGTCCTCGGCATCGCGCGCCAGCATGTTCTCAACCATGACGCCGACAGCGTAGTCGTAAGCCTCAGGTAGGTCCATCTCCGCCTGACGATAGAAGGCCTCCTTGCCGATCTTCAGCGCCTGCGGCGACTTCGAGGCAATGACCGCAGCGTATTTGTCGACCACTTGGCGCAGGTACTGCTGCGGCACGATGCGGTTGACGAGGCCGAAATCCTTGGCGGTCGAAGCGTCGATGGTCTCGCCGGTCAGGAGCATTTCCATCGCCTGCTTGCGATGTGCCGCACGCGTGAGCGCGACCATCGGCGTCGAGCAGAAGAGACCGATGTTGACGCCGGGTGTGCAGAAGGTGGAGCTGTCGGTGCAGATCGCAAGGTCACAGCTGGAAACCAGCTGGCAGCCGGCTGCCGTTGCCAGGCCGTCTATCTCGGCGATGACGGCCTGCGGCAGCCGTGTGATTTTCAGCATGAGATCGGCGCAGAGGCGGATCGTCCGCTCGAAGAAGGCCCGGCCCCGGTCGTCGTCTTCGCGGTGCGCGGTCATTTCTTTCAGATCGTGACCGGCGGAAAACAGCTTGCCGGTCGCGGCGAGCACGACCACCCTGATGTCCTTGGAGGTTGCGACCGCATCGAACTCGGCGTGCAGCGCCTCCATCATGGCGATCGAGAGCACGTTGGCCGGTGGGTTGTTGAGCGTCAGCCGCAAGACGGGCCCCGAACGTTCTTTCTGCAGCAGGCCGTTCGGCTCTTCCTTCTTGAACGATACGACGTCGGCCATCTTTTTCTCCTGGAACTTGAACTTTGGCTTGGTGGTACGCCGGCAGCGCGTGCCGTGCAAGCCGACAGGCACACCCCCTGACGCATTCCGCCTACGACCATTTTCCGCCTTGCGTCGGGCCATCAGTCGGTTTCAGGTGGCGGGCAGACATGTTGAAGGATGCAATGCATGACCATCGAGCCGATCATGACCGTCGACGACCTCAACCGGTTTCTCGACACGGATTTCCCGCAGGTCCACACTGACGGCAAGGTCTTCCATGTCACGGCGGTCGGTCCGGGCTTTGCCACCATGCGGCTCGATCCGAACGAACGGCATATCCGGCCGGGCGGAACCGTATCCGGCCCTACCCTGTTCGCGCTCGCCGATGTTTCCGCCTATATCGCGCTGATCGCCCATATCGGGCCGGTTGCGCTTGCCGTCACCACCAATCTCAACATCAACTTCCTGCGCAAGCCCGAGCCGGAACCGCTCGAATGCACCTGCCGGATCCTCAAACTCGGCAAGCGGCTTGCCGTTCTCGACGCATCGATCATCAAGGTTGGCGACGACGACCTCGTCGCGCACGCCACGGCGACCTATTCGATTCCGCCGCGATAATTTGTGGTATCAAAATACCTCACTTGCAACATATTGTTTTTACTTGATTTTATTTCCGTAGCGCAGATTTCGCGTTCTTGACGCTTGTTTCGCACTTGCGTATAAGCTGCCGCAGATCGCGGTCCTTACGGGCCGCTTTCTCTTTTGCCCGGGAAACTGGGCAAAACCAAGCAACAAGAAACGCCCAGCGGTTCGCCGCTCGGGTCCAAAGAAAGATTTTGATATGGCAACCTTCGTTCAGAAGCCTGCAGAGGTGGAGAAGAAGTGGATCATCATCGACGCCGAAGGCCTCGTTGTTGGTCGCCTCGCTTCCCTCATCGCGAACCGCCTGCGCGGCAAGCACAAAGCTACCTTCACCCCGCATGTTGACGACGGCGACAACGTCATCGTCATCAACGCCGAGAAGGCAGTTCTGACGGGCAAGAAGTACACCGACAAGAAGTACTACTGGCACACCGGCTACCCCGGCGGCATCAAGGAGCGCACTGCGCGCCAGATCATCGAAGGCCGCTTCCCGGAGCGCGTCCTCGAGAAGGCCGTCGAGCGCATGGTTCCGCGCGGCCCGCTCGGCCGTCGCCAGATGAAGAACCTGCGCGTATACGCAGGCGCCAACCACCCGCATGAAGCACAGCAGCCGACCGTCCTCGACGTCGCCAAGCTGAACAGCAAGAACACAAGGAGCGCCTGATAATGGCTGACCTTTCCGCTCTCAAGGACATCGCCACGACCGCGGAACCGGCTGCTCCGGTTCACGTCAAGAAGGTCGACGCCCAGGGTCGCTCCTACGCGACCGGCAAGCGTAAAGACGCTGTCGCCCGCGTCTGGGTCAAGCCGGGCACCGGCAAGATCACCATCAACGGCAAGCCCTACGCGGCTTACTTCGCCCGTCCGGTTCTGCAGATGATCCTGCAGCAGCCGATCGTCGCAGCTGCCCGTGACGGCCAGTTCGACATCGACGCGACCGTTGCTGGCGGTGGTCTTTCCGGCCAGGCCGGTGCCGTTCGTCACGGCATCTCCAAGGCACTCACCTACTTCGAACCGGGCCTGCGCTCGGTCCTGAAGCGTGGTGGCTTCCTCACCCGCGACAGCCGCGTGGTCGAGCGTAAGAAGTACGGCCGTGCGAAGGCACGTCGTTCGTTCCAGTTCTCGAAGCGTTAATCGCTTCAACTGCGACACTTGGAAAGGCGGGGCTTTGCTCCGCCTTTTTTTGTTATCATCCGACGCACCATATCCCGCAACGTCGAGCCTTTGAGGCACCGCATGACCCGTTCTCCCGTCGCCAAGACCCCAGAGCCGCCCTATTACATCGTCACCTTCGCCTCGCGGCGCACGGCCGGTGATCACGGCTATGACAACATGGGAGACGAAATGGAGCGGCTTGCACGCGAGCAGCCGGGTTTTCTCGGCCTGGAAAGCGTTCGCGGCGCCGACGGCTTCGGCCTCACCAATTCCTACTGGGCCGATGAAGAAAGCATCGCGGCCTGGAAAAACAACGTCCGCCACCTGACGGCCCAGCGGCTCGGCCGCGAGCGCTGGTACGAGGATTATCAGGTGCGCGTCGGCAAGATCGAACGCCAATACGGATTCGAGCGCTCGTAGTTCTCCCGCGAGATAAGGGCACCACTGGCGACCGGCTTAAATCGGCAGCTCCGTCGTCGACTTGAGTTCGCGCAGGACGAAACTCGACACCACCGTGCGCACATGCGGATTGCGCATCAGGTAGCGCGTCATGAAGGCATCGTAGCTTTCGACGTCATTGGCGCGGATCTTCAGCATGTAGTCGAACGTTCCGGATAAAGCATAGCACTCCATGATCTCCGGCCGCTCGCGAACGACGGCGGAAAAGGCGGCAATCGCCTCATCGTGGTGATCTTCGAGCGTCACATGGGCGATGATGCAGAGTTTCAGATCGAGCTTTGCCGGATCGAGCAGCGCGACGCGCTTGCGGATCACGCCATCCGTCTCCAGTTCCTGCAGCCGCCGCCAGGCCGAGCTTTGCGACATGCCGGCTTTTTCGGCGAGATCGGAGAGAGACTGGCCGCTATCTGCCTGAATCAGCCGTAGCAGTTTTCGAACGGGCTGAAGATTTTCTTTCACATCGGACGGCATTTCGAATTTTCCTCCCGCCATCAAGCCTCCACCTGGCAACTGTGGAACAAATACTCGCTCCATCCGCGATACAATTGCAACAGGAGAGTTCATCTGACGAATGAGGAGACGTCATGACGAAGGAAAGCAGCTACACGGCCAAACTGCCGGAACCGGACGGCACCTATCTCTACACCCTGGAAGAAGATGCGATCTGGGGCGAGCTCTATCAGCGGCAGATGACGCTGCTCGCCGACAAGGCCTGCGACGAATATCTGGAAGGCACAAAGACGCTCGATCTCGGCCCTGATCACGTGCCGCAGTTGAAGGACGTGAACCGGCGCCTCGCGCAAACCACCGGCTTCGGCGTCGAAGGGGTACCTGCCCTCATTCCGCCGTCCCGCTTCTACGAACTGCTGTCCCAGGGCAAGTTTCCGCTGGCGACCTTCATTCGCCGCCGCAAGCATATCGATTACATCGAAGAGCCCGACATTTTCCACGAGGTCTTCGGCCACTGCCCGCTGCTCACCAACCAGAGCTACGCCAATTTCGTCCGCCGCTTCGGCGAAAAGGCGGTTTCGCTCGGCAAGGGCTATTCCTGGCATATGTT
This sequence comes from Ensifer sp. LBL, assembly GCF_050435225.1. Taxonomy (NCBI): domain Bacteria; kingdom Pseudomonadati; phylum Pseudomonadota; class Alphaproteobacteria; order Hyphomicrobiales; family Rhizobiaceae; genus Ensifer; species Ensifer sp. LBL. The sequence goes on from NZ_JBNDJY010000001.1 coordinate 114,281, forward strand.
CCGGATCTTCTGGTTCACCGTCGAGTTCGGCCTGATCAACACGGCGAAGGGTCGCCGCTGCTATGGCGCCGGCATCGTGTCTTCGCCCAACGAGACACGCAATGCGATGGGAACCCCAGGTGTCGAGTTTCGGCCCTTCGACCTGATGACCGTGCTGCGGACGCCCTATCGCATCGATATCGTCCAGCCGATCTATTACGTGATCAACAGTTTCGCCCAGCTTGAGACGATCATTGAAGAGGATATCGCCGCGCGCATCACCGAAGCCAAGGCGCTTGGCGACTTCGCCCCGACCTACGAAGCCAAGGCCTCGTAATCGCCGAAGAAACGGCCGGCAGGGCCTTGCCTTGCCGGCAACGATTGTCCAACCTTCCGCCACCACAGGATTGAGCGGATGCGCGCAGAGGATGCGCGCTGTCCGGCTCCGAGGCAGAGGCGGGATATGGCGAACAGGACAATCGATCATGCGCTGACGGCGCGCTCACTGACATCGGCGGCGTCCGATCCGACCCATGCCGGCATTCTCTCCTTCATGCGCCGCAAGTATTCAAAGCAGTTGAAGGGTGTCGATGCCGTCGTCTGGGGGATTCCCTTCGACGCCGCCACGTCCAACCGTCCCGGCGCCCGCTTCGGGCCGCAGGCGATCCGCCGCGCCTCGGCTATCTTCGACAACGATCCGCAGTACCCGTTCGACCGCGATCTCTTCGCGGAGATGGCAACGGTCGACTATGGCGACTGCCTGCTCGACTACGGCAACCATTCGAAGACGCCGGCAACGATCGAACGCGAAGCGGCCAAGATCATCAGGAGCGGCGCTTATCTGCAGGCGCTCGGCGGCGACCACTTCGTCACCTATCCCATCCTGAAGGCGCAGGCGACGCTGCACGGTCCCCTCGCCCTCGTCCAGTTCGACGCCCACCAGGATACCTGGTCGGACGAGCGCGGTCGCATCGACCATGGCTCCTTTGTCGGCCGTGCCGCCCGCGAAGGGCTGATCGACACCGACGCCTCGATCCAGATCGGCATACGTACGCACGCGCCCGAGGACTGCGGCATCCGCATTCTCTATGGCTACGACGTCGAAGAGATGAGTGCCGGCGACATCGCCGAGACGATCATAAGGCAGGTCGGCGAGCGCAAGGCCTATCTCACCTTCGATATCGACTGCCTCGACCCGGCCTATGCGCCCGGCACCGGTACCCCGGTCGCCGGCGGCCCGTCGAGCGCCAAGATCCTGTCCGTCCTGCGCAAGCTCGGCGCGCTGACGGTGGTCGGCAGCGACGTGGTCGAAGTGGCGCCAGCCTACGACCATGCCGACATCACGGCGATCGCCGGCGCGACCGTCGCGATGTATATGCTGGGGCTGCATGCGGAGAAGCTTGCCGAGCGCGCGCCGCTTCGCTGAAGACGACCGTTGCCGTTGCGATGGAGGGCGGCTGCTTATATAGAAAAGGTGGGGTTGGCGGCGCTCCGCCGGCCTGTTGAGAAACTGATTCAATTCTATGCCAGAGTGATTCCGGAACGGCTTCTAACTGTCTGGCAGAACGGGAAAATCATGAAACCGAAGATCTTCATCGATGGCGAACACGGCACCACGGGCTTGCAGATCCGCACGCGCATGGCCGGCCGTAGCGATCTCGAACTGCTTTCCATTCCGGAAGCGGAACGACGCAACGCCGCGATGCGCGAAGATCTTCTGAACGACGCCGACATCGCGATCCTCTGCCTGCCGGACGACGCCTCGCGCGAGGCGGTTTCGATGGTCTCGGGCAACAACAAAGTCCGCATCATCGACACCTCGACCGCGCACCGGATCGCACCCGACTGGGCCTATGGCTTTGCCGAAATGGACAAGGCGCAGCCGGAGAAGATCCGCAGCGCCCGTTGCGTCGCCAATCCCGGCTGCTATCCGACCGGCGCGATCGGCGTGATCCGCCCGCTGCGCCAGGCCGGCATCCTGCCCGACGGCTATCCGGTGACGGTCAATGCGGTTTCCGGTTACACCGGCGGCGGCAAGCAGATGATCGCGCAGATGGAAGACGAGACCAATGCCGACCACATCAGCGCACCGCACTTCCTCTACGGCCTGACGCTCAAGCACAAGCACGTGCCCGAGATGAAGATGCACGGCCTGCTCGACCGCGCACCTGTCTTTGCACCCTCCGTCGGCAAGTTCGCACAGGGCATGATCGTCCAGGTGCCGCTCTATCTCGAGGACCTCGCCGCCGGTACGACACTCGAGACGATCCACGCTGCGATCGTCGCGCATTATGCCGACCAGTCGATTGTGGAGGTCGTGCCGCTCCAGGAGAGCGAAAAGCTCGCCCGCATCGACGCCACCGAGCTTGCCGGCAAGGACACGATGAAGCTCTTCGTCTTCGGCACCCCCGGCGGCAACCATGTGAACCTCGTCGCCCTGCTCGACAATCTCGGCAAGGGCGCTTCGGGCGCGGCGGTCCAGAACATGGACCTGATGCTGTCGGCCTGAGCGGCAATCGGCTGAAAAACAAAAGACCCCGGCGAGCCGCTCGCCGGGGTCTTTCTTTTTCCGGATTTCGCCGGGCGTCAGTCGCGCAATTCGATCGCCGTCGGCCGCGGGTACTCGCCGTAGAAACCGCGCCAGTGGGCGATGGCAAAGCCAAGCACCACAAGCGCGCCACCCTGGTGCGCCACGCCCCAGCCGACCGGCACCTGCAGCACCAGCGTAGTGACGCCGATCACCGCCTGCACCGAGACGAGCAGGAACAGGAGCACGGCACGGCGCGCATGGGTCGTTTCGGGTGCTGCGCGCAGCGAGGCAATCATATGCATCAGTGCGAAGGCAAAGAGCACATAGGCGCCAATGCGGTGGACGAACTGCACCGTCTTCGGGTTCTCGAACAGGTTGATCCACCAGGGCTGCTGCAGGAACAGGTCTTGCGGGATGATCGCGCCGTCCATCAGCGGCCACGTGTTGTAGCTGAAGCCGGCATCGAGACCGGCGACGAGCGCGCCGAGATAGATCTGGAACAGACTGAAGATGGCGATGATCATGGCCATCTTGCGCGAGCGGTCGGTGGGCGCCGCTTCATTCGAATGCCGACTGAGCCCGCGGAAGATCCACATGCAGGCGGCAAAGATCAGACAGGCGATGACGAGATGCGTCGCCAGCCGGTACTGGCTCACTTCCGTGCGCTCCACCAGGCCCGAGGAAACCATCCACCAGCCGATGAAACCTTGAAAACCGCCAAGCGCAAGGATCCCGAGCAGCGGCATGCGCAGTTTGCGCTCGACCTTTCCGGTGAACCAGAAATAGGCAAGCGGCAGCGCGAAGATCAGGCCGATCGTGCGCGCGAGCAGGCGGTGTGCCCATTCCCACCAGAAGATCGTCTTGAACTCGTCGACCGTCATGCCGCTGTTCATCTGCTGATACTGCGGAATGCGCTGGTAGAGCTGGAACTCCTCTTCCCACTCGGCCACCGTCAGCGGCGGGATCACGCCATGGATCGGCTTCCACTCGGTGATGGAGAGGCCCGATTCGGTAAGTCGCGTCGCGCCGCCGACGAGCACCAGGGCAAAGAGGGTGAACAGCACGACCGCCAGCCAGCCGCGGATCTGCCGGCGGTTGCGGTCGGTCCTGCCGATCTCGTTTCGAAGCATTTGTTCAGTCGCCATTTCGACGCCGGCCATCATGTTCCCTCTGGTGTCGCAGGGTTGTCGGCGGCGCAACCGGACGGATCAACGGTCGCACCTTTCGGAAAGCCGTTGATTTGCACCAGAGCGGCATGCAAAACAAGGCCGAAACCTTTGCGGCATGCGGTCGCGGCCGCTCCGCGCGCATTTGCCCCTGTGAAAGATATGAAATGCCCGTACGCCTCAGAAAGCTGATCGGCACGATCCTGATCATCATCCTCGTCGTCGTCTATGCGCTTGCCGCCGTTACATTCGCCTCGCTGCTGCTTGGCGCTGCTCCCTGGTACGTGCACCTGGCCTATTTCTTCTTCACCGGCCTGCTCTGGATCTTGCCGGCCATGCTGATCATCAAATGGATGGAAAAGCCCGCTCGGGATCGTTGATCCTCGGTCCGGTAGCCATTCGGGAGGACGCCCATGCGACTTGCGGTTATCGCGGACATCCACGGCAACGATCTTGCGCTCGAAGCGGTGCTCGCCGACATCAATGCACAAGGGATCACCGATATCGTCAATCTTGGCGATCATCTGAGCGGTCCCCTCAATGCCGCGCGCACGGCCGACATCCTGATGAAACGGGCGATCCCCTCGATCCGTGGCAATCACGACCGTTACCTGTTGACGGTCGATCCGCGCGACATGGGGCTCTCCGATCGCGCGGCGTTCGATGAATTGAAGCCGGAGCACCGCGAGTGGTTGGCCACCCTGCCCGTCGCACACGTCCACAGGCAAACGTTCTTCCTCTGCCATGCGACCCCGACCGACGATGAGACCTACTGGCTCGAAGCCCTGACGGCGGACGGTACGGTTCACAGGGCCGCGCGTTCGGCTATCGAGGCCGAAGCTGTCGGGATCGACTATCCGGTCATCCTGTGCGGTCACACCCACATTCCTCGCGTCGTCCGCCTCTCCGACGGACGCCTGGTCGTCAACCCCGGCAGCGTCGGCTGCCCCGGCTACACCGACAGTCGGCCGGTGGCCCACAAGGTCGAGGCCGGATCCCCGCACGCGCGCTACGCCATCATCGAGCAGTCGGGGACGGAATGGGACGCGACCTTTCGCAGCGTGACCTACGACTGGACGGCGATGTCGCAACTTGCGGCCCGCCGCAACCGCCTTGAATGGGCCAGCGTGTTGGCAACCGGCTTCATCGCGTGAGGCGTCAATTTCGTTTCACGCTTTGCTAACCGCGTTCGCCGGTTATTGCCAATCGACCTTCATAAGCACTCCCGAATTAAAGCGATCGTAGCGGGTTTGAGGTTCAATCTCTCCGCAACAAGGACCGGACGGCACCTGCGATGACGAACTCGGAACTCACCATGGACGGCTCCGGCGACCGCCGCGCGCATGCGTCCTTGCGTGCAGATCCGACCGATGCCACCGGCCGCTTCGAAATCTCGCTTCACCGCGACCTGGAGACACTCGAAACCGAGTGGCGCATGCTCGACACCCTTCCCGGGAACTCGCTGCACCATGCCTATCATTGGTGCCGCGCCTGGGCTGCGACCCACGCCAGCGACCTGGCTCTCCTACGGATTACGTTCGATGGCGAGCTCCTGCTCATCCTGCCGCTGGAAGTGGCGCGCGGACGCCTGTTTCGAACGGCAAAGCTGATTGGAACCGAGCACAGCAACCTCAACACCGGGCTGTTTGCCCACAACGCCGCGGCCATCATCACCACGCCCGCGCTTGCCGAGGCGCTTGCCCGCGCCATCTGCGACGCACTGCGCGGCCTGGCCGACATCGTCATGCTCGATCGCCTGCCGAACGACTGGCGCGGCGACCCCAGCCCCTTTGCCCTGTTTTCGGGCGTTACCAATCCCAACCCGTCGTTCCAGCTTCCCCTTCTCGGTGGCATTCAGCCCACACTAGCCCAGCTCAACGCCAAGCGGCGGCGCAAGAAGATGCGCATTTCCGAACGGCGGCTGGCTGAAATGGGCGGCTACGACTATGTGGTCGCCCGCACGAGCGACGAGGCCCAAGCCCTGCTCGACACTTTCTTTCGGCAGAAGGCGACGCGCTTTGCCACCCTCGGCTTTCCCGATGTCTTCCAGGATCCGGAAACGCAGGCGTTTTTCCATACGCTCGCCGCCCGCGTGGACGACGACGTTCAGCTCATGGAACTCAATGCCATACGCCTGCGAGGCGAAAATGACGGCCGGATCGTCGCCGTCGCCGGACTGTCGCGCAAGGCAGATCACGTAATCTGCCAGTTCGGGTCGATCGACGAAGCGATGGCCGGCGACGCCAGCCCGGGTGAATTGCTGTTCTACCGCATGATCGAGCGCCTATCAGGCGAAGGCGTGCGCCTGTTCGACTTCGGCGTCGGCGACCAGCCCTACAAGCGCTCCTGGTGCACGATCGAGACGCCGTTGCGCGATATCGTACTGCCGGTGACGCTCGCTGGCCGGCTCGCGGGCCTTCGGCACTACCTCGTCGTGAGGGCAAAAAGGGCGATCAAGGCGAACAAGGCCGTCTATGGCCGCATTCAGCGCACGCGACGGCGCAGGCAAGGCAAGACCTTCGACAACAGTGCCGACTGATCATCCACCCTAGAGCACGGTCCCTGCGCTTTGCGGCAGAGGCCCGCGCCGCCATTACGCCGCGTCGCGATCCGGATATTCGGGGTCCGATTGCACCTGGCCGGTCATCAGCACGATGTCGCGGTAGCCCGCCGCGCCGAAGCCGGTCAGTACCTCGACGATCCGTTCGTCGCTCACCGACGGTGCCGACAGGATGATTTCGGCGCCATCACGACCGGCAATCTTCTCCACGGCCATTTCATCGGCTGGGCCGCATTCGAGCAGGACGAGATCATAGGCGTTGGTCAAGGCGTCGATGATCATCTTCAGCCGGTCGATGCCACGCATCGCCTGGCGCGGATCGGCATCGCCCTGGGGGATGATGTGCGCGTCGGAAAAGCGGTCGGCGTGGATCGTGTCCGTGAAGGGCACCTCCCCCGCCAGGAGATTGGTGATCCCCGGGAGCTGCTGCGAGCGCGCCATCAGCCGTGTCGGGCAGGCAGAGCCCGTCAGGTCGATCAGCACGACCTTCAGTTCTTCTTCGGCGAGCAACCGGGCGAGCATCACGGTCGCGGTGGAGCCCTCGTCTCCGCCGGGCGAAACCGAAATCGCAACGCGCACATTGGTGGCACGCAGATGCTCGGCGACGGCTTCGATCGAGAAATCCGCCTCGGCGGCCTCCTCCTCCGTGTCCGGGGCAAGCGAAAGCTCCGCCGCAGGCAGCAAGTCGACTGCGTCATCGGCTGCGGACGAAATGACGGGCGATGCCTCAGCCATCTGGGCCGGCGGCAAATCGGCAACGCTTGCGGCAAGCGCCGGACGGGGCCGGACCGGTGCCCGTTCGCCCGTAGCTGAAACCGGCCGCAAGGCTCGCCCGCTGAAAAGCTCGCCGAGCATGATGCCAATGCAGGTCAGGAGGAACGTTGCAAGCGCTGCAACGATGGTGATCGGCAGTACTTTCGGGAAGCTCGCGCCGGTCGGAACCACGGCACTCGAAATGACCCGTGCATCGGCCGGCGTCGCATTCTCGACGGTGCGCGATGTCGCCTCGCGATAGCGCGCGAGATAGGTCTCCAGCAATTGGCGCTGCGCGGTCGCTTCGCGCTCGAGCGCGCGCAGCCCCACCTCTTCTTCGCCGGCCTGCGCCGACTGTGCCTTCAGCGCATTCAACTGCTGCCCGAGCTGCTGTTCGCGCAGTTCGCCGACCTTCGCCTCGTTTTCGAGGCTCGTCAGGATCTTGCGTGTCTCGGTGCTGATCTGGCCGCGGATACCTTCGAGCTGCGACTTCAGCGCCTTCAGACGGGGGTGACCGTCAAGCAGGGTGGTCGAGAGGTCCGCCACCTGCGCCTGCAGGTTCGCTTCCGTTTCCTTCAGCCGCTGGATCATCTGCGAACCGACGACATCGGCAATGGTGTCCGGCGCGCGGCCGCTTGCCAGCGCCGAGCGTACGCCGGCGGCACGCGCTTCCGCATTGGCGCGCTCGCCGCGCACCCGCGCCAGTTCCGACGAAATATCCGTAAGCTGCCGGGTCGCGAAGTTGGTGGTTTCACCGGTCGGCAACAGATCGGACGAGGCGCGATAGGCCGCAACCTTCGCTTCGGCGTCGCGCACCTTCTCGCGCAGATTGGCGATCTCGGGTTCGAGCCAGCGTGTCGCCTCGGAATTGGTATCGAGCTTCGCACCGCTCTGGAGCGCCAGGAAGACCTTCGCCATCTCGTTGGGCACGGCGGCCGCAAGCTGGCGGTCCTTCGAGGTGAAGGCGATCGCGATCACGCGCGACTTCTCCACCTGGTAGACCTGGAGCTTGTCGGAGAATTCCTTGAGCACCCTCTCCTCGGGCGGCATCTCAAGCGGATTCTTCTTCAGGCCGAGCATGACGAGAAGATCGGAAAGCGCAGAGGGCGCCGACGACGGATCGAACTCCTTGAGTTCGTAAAGCTTCATGTTACGGGCGACCTGCTTGATGAGGTCGGCCGACTTGAGCACCTGCACCTGGCTGAGAATGCCGGATTCGTCAAAGACGCGGTCGGCTCCCGCCTGGGAAGCCTGGTTGGGGCCGCTGAACTCCGGCTCGCGCGATTCGATCAGCACGCGGGTTTCGCTCTGGTAATCCGGCGCGATCATCTTTGCTGCGCCAAAGGCAAGCGCCGCCACAGCGACGGTGGCGAGCAAAACCTTGACGCGCCGATCCCAGACGGCGCGAAACAGGCCGCCGAGGTCGATATCCACATCCTGCTGTGCGCTGCCGCTTCCCGACATGCTCGTCGCTCCGAACTTTCAAATCTCGCCGGACCGTAAAGGAACATGGTAACGCAAGGGTTAATGCGATCAACCTGCGGATGGTAAAGGCCGGGCGGCATCGCCAGGTCTCCGCGAAAATTCTACCGCGAGTTTACCTGCTATTAACCCTAACGGATCGATAACGTCACAAAAGCTGGTCGTTTCCGGAGCCTATGAACCGCATGTCCACTGCAGCTATCAAGACGGGTCTCGCGATCACGGCGGCAGCGCTGTCGATGTTGCTCGGCGGCTGCACGAGCTACCAGCCCGCACCCAAAGCCTTCAGCGAAGCCACGATCCAGCCCTATCGGCTCGACAGCGGCGACCGCCTGCGCATCAACGTTTTCGAACAGGCCGGCCTCAGCGGCACCTACACGGTCGATCAGGCCGGCTACGTCGCCTTCCCCCTGATCGGCACAGTCGCCTCGCGCGGCAGAACCCTGCCCGAACTCGAAGGCATGATCGCCGCCAAGCTGAAGCAAGGCTATCTGCGCGATCCAGACGTCACGATCGAGGTCGATCGCTACCGTTCCGTCTTCATCATGGGCGAAGTCGGTCAGGCCGGCCAGTATGCTTATGTTCCGGGGATGACCGTGCAGAACGCGATCGCGGTTGCCGGCGGCTTCTCGCCGCGCGCCAATCAGTCGAACGCCGACATTACGCGCAAGATCAATGGCCGCATCATCACCGGCCGGGTCCCGATCACCGACGCTGTTCTTGCCGGCGACACGATCTATGTTCGCGAACGCCTGTTCTGATCTCGATGCAACAAGAGCGGCCCTTGCGCATCATCCACTGCTTCAGGTCGCCTGTCGGCGGGATATTTCGCCACGTGCGCGACCTGGCCGAGGCGCATGCCAAGGCCGGCCATGAGGTCGGGATCCTCTGCGACAGCACGACAGGCGGCAGTCACGAGGATCGGCTGTTCGACGAAATCCGCCCCTATCTCGCGCTCGGCCTCATCCGGATGCCGATCCATCGCTCGGTCGGGCCATCGGATTTTGCCGCGTTATGGCGCGGCTACAAGGAAATCAGAAGTTTGCGACCGGATGTGCTGCATGGGCACGGCGCCAAAGGCGGCGTCATTGCCCGGCTCATCGGTTCAGCCCTGCGGGTCAACAAGTATCGCGTAGCCCGCCTCTATTCGCCACATGGCGGCAGCCTGCACTACCGTCCAGGCTCTCTGACCGGGCGCTTGGTCTTCCCGGCAGAGCGGATCCAGCAGCGGATCACCGACGCCCTCGTCTTCGTCTGCGACTTCGAGCGGAAGACCTATTTCGCAAAGGTCGGTGCACCGCGCGAGCGCAACGAGCTGATCTACAATGGCATCGACGACCGGGAATTCGAGGTCGTCCCGCCCCAGCCGGATGCGGTCGATTTTCTCTATATCGGCATGATGCGGGACCTGAAGGGTCCCGATCTGTTTGTGGAGGCTTTCGCTCAGACCGAACGGCTTGTCGGCCGGCCGCTGTCGGCGCTGATGATCGGCGACGGCCCGCAGCAGCAGGAATACAGCGATCTGGTGCTGCAGCAGGGTCTCGGCCGCCGTATCCGCATGCAGCCGGCGATGAAGACGCGAGAGGCCTTTGCGCTGACGCGCAACATCGTCGTTCCCTCGCGCGCCGAATCCATGCCCTATATCGTGCTTGAGGCGCTGGCCGCGCGAAAGCCTGTTATCGCCAGCCGTGTCGGCGGCATCCCGGAAATTCTCGGACGCGACAGCACCGCGCTTGCCGAACCTGCCAATGCCCGGTCGCTTGCCGACATCATGGCCCGCGCAATCACAGAGAAAGACTGGGCGGCACGTGTGATGCCCGACCCGAGCACGTTCAAGTCGCAATTTGCAGCTTCGGTAATGTCGGCGGATATGTTAAGCCTCTATCGGGAATTGTGCCGTTACCAGCCGCCCGCCGATAGCGTGTTGCCCACAACGTAAGCGTTTCTTAGTGGCTTTCTGCTATCCCGGCTGAGGGACTTCAGCGCCGGAAGACAGCCATGAACAAGTTTGACCGCCCGGGTTCGTTCGATCCCGAAGCGCTTCGCAAGAAGATTTCGGAAATCCGCGCCCGCGCGCCTGGCGAAATGCCGGACGAAGCGACGACCACGGATCTCAATCCGCTGGCGCGGCAGATCGCCGAGCAGTTCAGCGCCGATACTTATTCGCCGGCGATGATCATGGGGCTGATGCGCCTGTTCGAGTTCAGCGCGCTCTTTGCGATCGGCTATGCCATCAACGCGCTTTATGTCCAGCCGGGCTTCGAGCAGCTGCCGCTCTATCTGGCAATCCTCTTTGGCGGCTCCGCCCTGGCGGTCGCTGCCATGCAGATCGCCGACACCTACCAGATCCCGGCGCTGCGCGCCTGGCTGCGGGTGATGCCGCGCATCCTCGCCTCCTGGGCCATCGCATTCGGCGGCATCGCCATCGCGCTGTTCTTCCTCAAATCCGGCCATCAGTATTCACGTGTCTGGTTCGGCGGCTGGTTCATCGGCGGCGCAATCTTTCTGATCGCCGAGCGCGCCTTCATCGCCTATTCCATCCGCCATTGGGCCCGAAACGGCACGATGGAACGCCGCGCCGTCGTCGTCGGTGGCGGCCAGCCGGCCAAGGACCTGATCCGCACGCTCGAGGACCAACCCGACAACGACATCCGCATCTGCGGTATTTTCGACGACCGCGACGAGCGCCGCTCGCCCAACGTGATCGCCGGCTACCCGAAGCTCGGAACAGTCGACGAACTGGTGGAATTCGCCCGCCTGGCCCGCATCGACATGCTGATCATCTCGCTGCCGCTGACGGCAGAGAAGCGCATTCTCCAGCTTCTGAAGAAGCTCTGGATCCTGCCGGTCGACATCCGGCTCGCCGCCCACGCCAACAATCTGCGCTTCCGCCCGCGCAGCTATTCCCATGTCGGCGACGTCCCGATGCTCGACATCTTCGACAAGCCGATCGCCGATTGGGACTCCGTCGCCAAGCGCGGCTTCGACATCTTCTTCAGCCTGGTCGCCCTGGTGCTTCTGTGGCCGATCATGCTCGGCGCGGCGATTGCGGTCAAAGCAACCTCCCCCGGCCCGATCATCTTCAAGCAGAAGCGGCACGGCTTCAACAACGAGACCATCGAGGTCTACAAGTTCCGTTCGATGTATACGCATATGAGCGACCCGACGGCCCGCAACGCCGTGACCAAGGGCGATCCGCGCGTCACCCCAGTCGGCCGCTTCATCCGCAAGTCCTCGATCGACGAACTGCCGCAGATCTTCAACGTGCTGAAGGGTGAGCTGTCGCTCGTCGGGCCGCGGCCGCACGCCGTGCTCGCCCAGACCCAGAACCGCACCTATTCCGACGTTGTCGAAGGCTACTTCGCCCGCCACCGCGTCAAGCCCGGCGTCACCGGCTGGGCGCAGATCAACGGCTGGCGTGGCGAGATCGACAATGACGACAAGATCCGCCTGCGCACCGCCTTCGACCTGCACTACATAGAAAACTGGTCGCTGCTCTTCGACCTCAAGATCCTGTTCCTGACGCCGTTCAGGCTGCTCAACACCGAGAATGCCTATTGAGCACCGTCGATACAGGCCGGCTCCCGATCGCTCGTCCCCAGCTTGCGGCGCTCTCGCTGCTCGGCTCCGGGCTCGTCGCCTTTGCCGTGTTTCTCTCCGGCTTCGTCATTTTCGAGCCGGCGCCCTATGAGCTGTTCCTGGTGGCGCTCATCGGCCTTTGGGCGCTTGTGGGCCTCAAGATCTCGCGCAGCGTCGCCCCGCTGCTGACGCTTCTAACCCTTTTCATGGTCGGCGGCATGCTGTCCCTGACGGTCATGACCGACCTGACAAAGGGGCCGATGTACATGGCGGTCTCCGGCTTCCTCGCGCTCTCCTCGGTCTTCTTCGCAGCCATCATCGAGGACCGCCACGAGCGGCTGCGGCTGATCTTCAATGCCTGGACGGCGGCGGCCATCATCACGGCACTGCTCGGCATCCTCGGCTATTTCGGCGCCGTGCCGGGTGCGGAAAACTTCACGCTCTATGGCCGCGCCAAGGGCGCATTCCAGGACCCCAACGTCTTTGGCCCGTTCCTCTCGGTGCCGGCCATGTACCTCATCCACGGCATCCTCACGCAGCCCATCCAGAAGGCGCCGCTCAAGATCGCCGCGCTGCTGGTGCTGGCACTCGGCGTCTTCCTTTCATTTTCCCGCGCAGCCTGGGCCCTCAACCTATTCTGCGTCGTCGCCTTCGTCTTCGTGATGCTGCTGAAAGAGCGAAACGGCCTCTTTCGCCTGCGTATCCTGGTGCTTGCGCTGGTCGGCGGAATCATGATCGTCGGCGCCCTCCTCGTCGCGCTGCAGTCCGAGCAGGTCGCAACGCTCTTTTCCAGCCGCTCGCAGCTGGTGCAGGATTATGACGGCGGCCACCTCGGGCGCTTCGACCGCCACAGGCTCGGATTCCTGATGTCGATGGAAAAGCCGCTCGGCATCGGCCCCATGGTCTTCAGCACGATCTTCCCGGAAGACGAGCACAACGTCTGGCTGAAGTCGCTGACCTCCTACGGCTGGCTCGGATTCATCAGCTACGTGACGCTGATCATCTGGACGCTCTCGCTCGGCTTCCGCTTTCTGCTACTCAACCGCCCCTGGCAGACCTATCTGATGATCGCCTGGGTCGCCGTCCTCGGCCATGTCGGGGTGGGCAATGTCATCGACACGGACCATTGGCGCCACTTCTACCTGCTCATCGGAATCATTTGGGGTTGCGCCGCCCTTGAATATCGCCATCGCCGGCACGCGCGCGCCGGCCGGAGCTCCTGACCATGGAACATGTGGTTCCGCGCCGGTCGCCGGCCCCTTCCCTCAAGCTCCTAGAAGTGCTGGAGCCGAGCGGCGGCGGCTCGGGCCGGCACTTCCTCGACCTCTGCCGCGGCATGCACAAGCGCGGGCATCACGTCGAGGCCGTCTATTCGCCGGTGCGCGCCGAGGAAGGTTTCGTTCGTGAACTGAAGGCAATCGGCCTGCCGGCGGTACACGCCGTCCTGATGAGACGCGCGCCCGGGCCGTCTGACGTCGGCTGCTTTCTCGAACTCCGGCGCATCATCCAGAACAACGGTTTCGACATCGTCCATGGCCACAGTTCCAAGGCCGGTGCGCTGACGCGCCTGCGGCTGCCCGGTTCTCATGTGCCGCGCATCTACACGCCACACGCCTTTCGCACGCTCGACCCGACGCTCGGCCGCGGCGGACGGCTGATCTATGGCACGATCGAATGGGCGCTGGCCCGCTTCTTTACCGATCACCTGATCTGCGTCTCCGACGACGAGTTCCATCACGCGCTGTCCCTGCACATGCCGGAGAAGCGCATGTCGGTGATCGTCAATGGCGTGGCACCACCCTCGGGCGAATTGGCGCAGACGCTGCGCGCCAGCTTCGGGATCGCGCCGGACGCTTTCGTTTTCGGCTTCGTTGGACGATTGTCCGCCCAGAAGGCGCCGGAACGGCTGATCGCCGCTTTCAAGAGTGTGGCCGCCTCGGTCAGAAACAGCCACCTCGTCATGGTCGGCAGCGGCGAGCTCGAGGGCAGCCTTCGCAAAGCGATTGCCGAAAGCGGGCTTCAGAACCGGATGCATCTGACCTCCGCCTTCACCGGCCCGCAGGCCGTGCCGGCCTTCGACCTCCTGGTGATGCCGAGCCGCTACGAGGCGATGTCCTATGTGATGCTTGAAGGGGCTGCGGCCGGCAAGGCGATCATCGCCACCGATATCGGTGGCGCGCGCACGGTGATCGAGGACGGGCGGAACGGTTACATCCTTCCCAACAGCGACGACACATCAGCACTCGCCAAGAGCATGATCAGTGCCGCGGAGCCCGAAACCTTCAAGGCCCTGTCGGCCAGCGCGGTAAGCCTGAAGGACCGCTTTACGCTTGCCGTCATGCTCGACCGCACGGAGGCCCTTTACCGGAACGCGGCTTCAAAACTGCAGAAGGCCGACCTGCTCCGGTCAACCACATAGCGAAAAGAGTGATTGCCCCGCTGCTTCTTTCCGAAAACAAAAAAGAGGCCCTGCTGAAGGACCTCTTTTGCTGCATTTGCAGGATCGCTTAGGGCGTCGATCCTTCTGCGCCCGAACCACCGCCGGTATCGGGGTTCGAACTTGGCGCCCCCGTATCGCCGTTGGAATTGGCGGCGCCGGTATCCGGGTTGGAGCTCGCAGCACCGGTATCCGGGTTGGAACTCGCCGTGCCGGTATCACCCGATGAGCCGGTAGGCTGGCCCGGAACGAGGATGACGGCGTCGTCGGCACGGGCGGTGCCGGACGTCGAAATGACCGGCATTGCCGTCAGGGCCGAAAGCCCGAGCAACGACACGGCAAAAATCTTCGAAAGCGTCTTCATTCCATTTCCTCCTTTGGCAGGCAGGCGCCCGCCATAAGGCCATTCCATCACTTTCGCGAGGACGGCGATCGGCCCCAGCCGCGTGGACCATCGCACCGGAACGAGGCATTTTAGCGATTTCGGATGAGCGATAAATTTTTCTGCGTCGCAACCAACGGGGGTCCGTGCGGTTTCGTGCGCCGATCACAGCCAAGTGCGACCCGGGCCGGGGCGATGCTGAGATAGCCCGTTGCAAGGCCAAACCGAAGCTTGGAGCACCGGAGCCGGCAAGGAGACATCAGGATTGCGGACGCCGCCGACAGAACTCCGGCTGGCCGAGTTTCAGCGCTCGAAAAGTCTTCGGACGGAGTGCGTCAGCCGACTGATCCGCTTGTGCCAGCGCGACTTGAGACGCTTGCTCGCCCAAGGCGTCGCTTGCCGGTACTGCAAATACAGGGGCTGCGCCGGGTGCTGGCAACGAACGGAGTTGGGCTTGTCGTGCGTGAAATGGAAGATCGCCGGTTCGTCGGCATGCGAATGCAGGATCACATTCCAACGACGGTCGAGCGAAGCGAACTGTCCAGCGAGAGCGATGTTCAATGCGTCCTGATCGAAGAATTTCAGCCTTGCGGCCTGTGAACGGACAATCTCGAGGCAGCGACTGGACAGATCCCTCTTCAGCCATTCCACAATGTCGATCAGCAAAACGCCGGAATTCATCGTTCTCGTTCCGTCTGGAAGCTTCAGACGCGCATTGTCCTGGTTGGAAACGCCGCCGACAGCGGCCACCGGCATGCCGGACATATCCAGGTTCAGCAACGGACGCAGACTGTCGACCACGATCGTATCGGCGTCGAGATAGACGAGCCGCCCCTCCTTGCAGCCAAGGAGGTCTGGTAGGACAAGCCGGGTATAGATCGATCGGCTCCAGTTGCTGTTGGTCTTCAACCCATCGAATTGCTGAAGCGTTTCTTCGGACAATTCGAACAGCGTTAAGCGCAGGCGCCCGCCGCACTGTCTCAGATGCGATTTATCCTTGGGGGTCAGTCCGTCGCAGAAGACGATGACGTTGGCCTCGTCGACGTCGCCATTCAGAGCCAGCGTATGCAACATCACTCCGGCGAACTCGACAAACCTGCGGTCCACGGAAGTGACGACAAAACACGCGCTTAAAGCCAAAGCCGATTCATCAGTTTCCGCACGCATTAAGCCCCCCAAATCGTGCCAGGCCATCAAGACAATGACCCGCTATTCGCCCATCCCTCACGGCAGGGCCGCCGAAGTGATCGGTCGCTAATCGAAAAGATGAAGGGAAAACGAAGTTCCTCAGGGGATTTCGGACATCAAAGCCGAAGAGGAAAATGGTCGGAGCGGCGGGATTCGAACCCACGACCCCTTGACCCCCAGTCAAGTGCGCTACCGGGCTGCGCTACGCTCCGAACCGAGGAAACCCCTATATAACCAACGCTTAGAGCGCAAGCGGGAAAATGCGGCCTGGATCGAAAAAGGAACAAACGGCGTGGAAAAGTATGCTTGGGAGCCGAAAGTCCGACAGGATATTCCGCAAATTCACGGCATGGCATCGCCCCCCGCGACGCGACTGCGGACAGAGAAAGCCCCCACCATCCGCGCGCCACTGGATGCCTGCAAGGTCCGATGCTGCGTGGCGACGAAAACACCGACCGCACGTCCGGCTACGGAACCTTCACCAAAACGAGATCCCGTCGCTCGAAACTTGCTGCCTAACGCAACGTGAGCTTGCCATCATGGATGAATTGAGGGACAGTTTGATACTGGCCCTTGAGGCCTGGAGCGTCTCCCCTTCTAGGAGAAAACCATGCCTCTTAAGTCCCTTATGGCCCTCACCGCGCTTGCGCTTCTCACGCTCTCCGGCTGTGCGACCTCGGGTTCGACCAACACGACCTATGCGCAGTGGACGGGCCCCTATCCCGAGCCTGACGTCTCCGCGGCGAGCCCCGGCGGCTTCCGCATCTCCTACTGACGCTTTTTCAAACGCTGCTGAAGATGGTCGCGCGAACGTCTTGCGGATAGGCGCGCATATGCTCCTCGCCGTCGGGTAGCGCGCCGACGGCAGAGGCGCTGCCTTGGTGATCGTATACAGGATACTTGCGTCGAGACGGCTCGTCCGACACGCAGTCGGGCGTCCGAAACCGGCCTTGATCGATCCTCTGAAATGGCTTTCTCAGCGCACCTGGTCGAGCAACCGCTTGCATTCCAGGAGATCATAGAGCGCCTCCTGCAGCAGGGCGCGATCTTCCTTGCCCACGGACGAGGATTTTCCGAGAGAGATCTCGGGCACGTCGTCACTGCTGCCGCCGAAGGAGAAGAAGCGGCGGCTCGCGGGCGCCTTGGCGCGGCCAACGATCTGATCCTCCTCGGAAAGACCAGCCTTCGGCGGTGCCGGCTCTTCGTTGCTGGAGGCCGCAAGCGCCTCGACGGTCGCGAGATCGCCGCTCGCAATCGCCGCGACGAACTTGTTGCCGTTGGTCTTCAGGAGTTTCTGAACGCCCTTGATCGTATAGCCGTGATCGTAGAGCAGATGCCGGATGCCCTTCAAAAGGTCGACATCCTCCGGCCGGTAGTACCGCCGGCCACCGCCGCGCTTCATCGGCTTGATCTGCTGGAAGCGGGTTTCCCAGAAACGCAGGACGTGCTGCGGCAGGTCGAGATCGTCAGCGACCTCGCTGATGGTGCGAAAAGCGTCCGGGCTCTTTTCCATATCGTTCCCAATCCATGCCATGCGACTCAGGCTCGAAAGCCGACAATGAGCCGATACCGCGCCAATGATGGCACGAATCGGCTCCATTTCAACGGCTTATGGATGGGTTTTCAACCACATTTGTGGCTGTCGTCTGGCGTTCACGAAACGGGAGACACCGGTTTCTGCTTGGCCCTGCGGCCCAGATGCGCCTTCAGCACGCGCTGCTTCAGGACGTTCGACGCCTTGAAGGTCATCACGCGCCGGGGCGAAATCGGCACTTCCTCGCCGGTTTTCGGGTTTCGCCCGATACGTTCGTTCTTGTCGCGGACCTGGAAGGTCGCGAAAGAGGACAGCTTCACACTCTCGCCACGCACGATTGCGTTGCATATTTCGTCAATGACGGTTTCCACCAGCTCGGCAGACTCTGTCCTCGACAGACCCACCTTGCGAAAAACCGACTCAGCCAAGTCCGCCCGTGTTACTGTTTTTCCGCTCATCTTCCCCCACCAACGTCTGGTACGCCGATCAGCGTCCGAAGACTATTGCCCTTGCCTTTTGCGGTCAAGCGCCTGTTGCTTAAGCAATTTCTTTACCAGCGGAGGAGCACGGAGCCCCAGGTGAAGCCACCGCCCATGGCCTCGAGCAGGACAAGGTCACCCTTCTTGATCCGGCCGTCGCCCGCCGCCGCATTCAATGCCAGCGGAATGGAGGCTGCAGAGGTGTTGCCATGCAGATCGACGGTCACCACAACCTTGTCGAGAGGGATACCAAGCTTCTTGGCCGAGCCGTCGATGATGCGGCGGTTGGCCTGGTGCGGGACCAGCCAATCCAGATCTTCGGCCGTCGTCCCGGTCGCCTCGAAGGCGGCCTCGATGACGTCGGTAATCATGCCGACCGCATGCTTGAAGACTTCGCGGCCTTCCATCTTCAGATGGCCGACCGTTCCCGTGGTCGAGGGGCCGCCGTCGACATAGAGCTTGTCGCGGTGCGCACCGTCGGAGCGAAGCTTCGCCGTCAGCACGCCGCGGTCGGCATTGGTGCCCTCGCCTTCCTGGGCTTCCAGGATGATGGCGCCGGCGCCGTCGCCAAAGAGCACGCAGGTCGTGCGGTCGGTCCAGTCGAGAATGCGGGAGAATGTCTCCGCGCCGATCACCAGCACGCGCTTGGCAAGCCCGCCGCGGATATAGGCATCCGCTGTGGTGACCGCATAGACGAAGCCCGAGCAGACGGCCTGCATGTCGAAGGCCGCGCCATGGCGCATGCCGAGACGATCCTGGATATTGACGGCCGTTGCCGGGAACGTGTTGTCCGGGGTGGAGGTCGCCAGGATGATCAGGTCGATGTCATCAGGCGTAAGTCCAGCGTTGGCGAGTGCTGCGCGCGCGGCACCTTCGCCGAGCGAAGCCGTGGTCTCGCCCTCGCCGGCGATGTAACGCTGCCGGATGCCGGTGCGTTGCACGATCCACTCATCGGACGTATCGACCTTGGATTCCAGCTCCTGATTGGTGACCACGCGTTTCGGCAAAGCCGCGCCGAAACCGCGAACGACGGAACGGATCATCTATTCAAACCTCATCATTCATGCCGGCGGAAAGGGCCTGTGGCGGCTCGCCGCCATGGTACTTCGCCAGATCGAGCTCGATCTTCGCCTTCAGGCCATTCTTAACCATGTCGTAGCCGACATCGATCGCGGCTGCAAAACCTTCGGCATCCGCACCACCATGGCTCTTGATCACGACGCCATTGAGGCCAAGGAACACGCCGCCATTGACCTTGCGCGGGTCCATCTTCTCCCGCAGGCGGTCGAAGGCGCCCTTCGCCAGGATATAGCCGAGCTTGGCAAGAAGCGTGCGCGACATGGCAGCGCGCAGAT
This sequence comes from Ensifer sp. LBL, assembly GCF_050435225.1. Taxonomy (NCBI): domain Bacteria; kingdom Pseudomonadati; phylum Pseudomonadota; class Alphaproteobacteria; order Hyphomicrobiales; family Rhizobiaceae; genus Ensifer; species Ensifer sp. LBL. The sequence goes on from NZ_JBNDJY010000001.1 coordinate 133,705, forward strand.
ATTCGGCGATCTGGCGCGCGGTGCCTTCGGCAGCCTTCAGCGCGATATTGCCGGAAAAACCTTCTGTGACGACGACGTCGACCGTTCCGCGACCGATATCGTCGCCCTCGACGAAGCCGTAATAGTCGAAGCCGTCGATATTGGCTTCACGGATCAGGCGGCCGGCTTCCTTGACCTCTTCCTGTCCCTTGATCTCCTCGACGCCGACATTCAGCAACCCGACCATCGGTCGTTCGATCTCGAACAGCGCGCGCGCCATGGCGCCGCCCATCAGCGCGAAATCCATCAGTTGCTGCGCGTCCGCACCGATCGTCGCGCCGACATCGAGCACGATGCTCTCGCCCTTCAGCGTCGGCCAGATGGCGGCGATCGCCGGCCGTTGAATTCCCTGCATGGTGCGCAGACAGAAGACCGACATGGCCATCAGCGCGCCGGTATTGCCGGCGGAGACGACGACGTCTGCCTCGCCGGCGTTGATCGCGTCGATCGCTTTCCACATGCTCGACTTGCCGCGACCACGGCGAAGCGCCTGGCTCGGCTTCTCGTCCATGGCGACTGCAATCTCGCAGTCGTAAAAGGTGCTGTTGGCCTTCAGCTGCGGATATTTTTCAAGGAGGCCCGCGCACTGCGCTTCGATGCCGAACAAAACGAACTTGATGTCCGGATGACGTTCAAGCGCTCTTGCGGCGCCGGGGATGACGACTTCAGGACCATAGTCGCCCCCCATCACGTCAAGTGAAATTCTGACCACGCGTGTCTTATCCTTTATTTCTGCCACACAACACGTGCCGCCGCGGCGCACTCAACGGAAACGCATTGACGAAACATATTGCTTCTGACGCTTGAGCCAAGCACGCGGCAGATCGCTTTGGCGGCTCTTCTGGCCGGTTTGGGGCCAAAATACTGCTTTTCCATTGCGTGACAACCGAATTGTAGATGACGCTTTCGCGACCTCAGTCCTTTTTCCAGTCCTTCAGGACCGCAAAGGGGTTCGGCTTCTTGTCATCGGCAGATGTGCTCTCGATGCGCTCGCCGAACGTCACGCCGGGCTTACGGGGATAAGGGTCGATCGCAAGCGCAACCTGCTCGCTGACGACAACGCCGGCGTCGATGGTGTCGCCGATAAAGGTATCGGGAATATCGGGGCCGTCAGGGTCGAGAACCATCTCGCCGCCGTCGTTGCTTGCCTGGCGGGCGAGCCGCGATCCCTCGGGCACGAAGATCGCCTCGACCAGCTCGTTGATTTCGGCTTCGACCGGCTCAAGCGTGACAACACAGCTCTGCACGATGCGGGCCTTGACGTCGCCCTTGATCTTCACGCCATCCTTCTTCCAGCGCGCGATCTGCAGGTCGGCCTCGAGCGACAGGACATCGTTGATGTTCCAAAGCTCGGCAAGCGCCTTGCGCTCACGTTCATTGGCGGAGAGATGAACGCTGACCGCGTTCGCCGAAATGTGCCCTACCTTCACCGGGTAAGAAAAGGCCGGCCGGCTTTCGTCTTTCATGATTGGATCCTTCCTCGCGCGGGCTTGCCTGGCGCCCATCGCGAATGCAGCCGCCGACCGGCTGCCGGTGGCGACGCTCTTGTTTTCTATTACGCCCCAGCCGGCGGAATGTGCAACTGGCCGACTTCGACGACGTCTTCCGCGACATCGACGAGCTGCGCCTCGACCGCCAGCAGATAGCCAGCAAGCGCCACCATCGAAGGCGCGGCGTCGCCGCCATCCGGGTGGAAGTTGCGCCTGAGCGCTGCCGCCAGAGCCTCGACGTCCTTCGTCTCCAGCGCCGCCGCGTACGATTCGAGCCGGCCGTAATACATGCCGGCCAGCTTCTTCATCTTCTTCGGCACGCCGGCGTCACCGACGCCGAGCTCGCGGATCGAATGATCCACGTCCTCGAAAAAGGCATCGATGATCTCCTGGGCGATTTCCTGGCCCGCCCTCGCCGAAGCGCGCGTACGGCGGAAATAGAGGATCAGCGTTGCCGACAGCATCTCGAACCGGCCCATCACCGTGTCCGGCACATCGAGGTCGGTGTAGAGGTAGGGCTGGCGTGCGGCCGCCGTCAGCAATGCATATTGCCGCTCGACAATCGCGGTGTTGCCACTTTTTCTTTTAAACAGTCCAAAAATCATCACAAAGCTCGGGCTTGGCTTTCTCGAAATGCGCGCAAGCGCCCATGACGTTGTTGCATGACAGCCGAAGCTGGTTTACCGAAGCAGGCACGAATTGCAATGGCGGATCTGCCATCGTTTCTCCAAGGGGAGCTGTCGTTGACGAAGCGGTATTTGAGAAAAAACTTTAAGACCCTCGGCCGCGTGGCGGTCGTAGCCACAATCGCCGGTTTTACCCTTTCCGCCTGCCAGTCCGCCAATGTCGGTGAAGTTCTCCATCAGGGCTATGTGGTTGATCAGGAAACGCTAAACCTCGTTCCGGTCGGCTCCAGCCGCGAGCAGGTGCTGCTCTCGCTCGGCACGCCCTCGACGACGGCAACCTTCGACAACGAAGTGTTCTACTACATTTCGCAGACGCGCAAGCGCCCTGTCGCCTTCATGAAGCCGCAGCTGGTCGACCAGTCGATCCTGGCCGTCTATTTCGACAAGGAAGGCACCGTCAGCCAGCTGGCTCACTACACGCTGAAAGACGGCAAGGTCTTCGACATGCTGACCCGCACGACGCCGACAGGCGGCAAGGAAACAAGCTTCCTCGGCCAGCTGTTGACCGGCCCCGGCGCAGGCCAGGCCGCGGCACGCAGCCTGTTCAAGGACTTCGGCAACTAAGCCGCCCCATTCCAAGGAAAAGGCCCGCGGAACGATGTTCCGCGGGCCTTTTTGTTTGCTTGGCGATGCGATCAGGCGAGGATTGCCAGAAGCAGCAGCGCCACGATGTTGGTGATCTTGATCGCCGGGTTCACGGCCGGACCGGCCGTGTCCTTGTAGGGGTCGCCGACGGTGTCGCCGGTCACCGACGCCTTATGGGCGTCGGAGCCCTTCAGATGGCGTTCGCCGTTCTTGTCGACGAAACCGTCCTCGAAGCTCTTCTTGGCATTGTCCCAGGCGCCACCGCCCGAAGTCATCGAGATCGCCACGAAGAGGCCGTTGACGATGACACCGAGCAGAGAGGCACCGAGCGCTGCGAAGGCCGAGGCCTTCGAGCCCGAGAGCAGCAGCACGCCGAAATAGACGACGACGGGCGCCAGCACTGGCAGCAGCGAAGGAATGACCATTTCACGGATCGCCGCCTTCGTCAGAAGGTCGACGGCGCGGCCATAGTCCGGCCGTTCCGTGCCTGCCATGATGCCGGGCTTCTCGCGAAACTGCCGGCGAACCTCCTCGACGATCGAGCCGGCTGCACGGCCGACGGCAGTCATTGCAATGCCGCCGAAGAGATAGGGAATGAGGCCGCCGAAGATCAGGCCGGCAACTACATAGGGGTTGGAGAGGTCGAAGGAGATCTGCCCGACATCGGCGAAGTAGGGATATTTGTCGCCATTGGCGGCGAAATAGCTGAGGTCGTTCGAGTAGGCGGCGAAAAGCACCAGCGCGCCGAGACCGGCGGAACCGATCGCGTAGCCCTTGGTGACGGCCTTGGTGGTGTTGCCAACCGCGTCAAGCGCGTCGGTGGATTTGCGCACCTCCGGCGGCAGATGCGACATCTCCGCGATACCGCCGGCGTTGTCCGTGACCGGCCCGAAAGCATCCAGCGCCACGATCATGCCGGCGATGCCGAGCATGGCGGTGACGGCAATGCCGGTGCCGAAGAGGCCGGCGAGCTGGTAGGTCGCGATGATGCCGCCGACGATGACGATGGCCGGCAGCGCGGTCGATTCCAGCGAGACGGCAAGCCCCTGGATGACGTTGGTGCCGTGGCCGGTGACCGAGGCCTGGGCGATCGAATTCACCGGCCGCTTGTTGGTACCGGTATAGTACTCCGTGATCACCACGATCAGCGCCGTGACCACCAGCCCGAGAATGCCGCAGATGAACAGGTTCCAGCCGGTTATGTCCTTGCCGGCGACGGTACCGATCGAGCCCCATCCGATGGTGAAGGATGTGGCCGCGCCGAGACCGAGGATCGACAGCACGCCGGTGACGATCAGCCCTCTGTACAGCGCTCCCATGATCGAATTGTTGGAACCCAGCTTCACGAAGAAGGTGCCGACGATCGAGGTGATGATGCAGGCGGCGCAGATTGCCAGCGGATACACCATGACGGTTGCGAGCAACGGCGTCCCGGCAAAGAAGATGGCCGCCAGCACCATGGTTGCGACGATGGAGACAGCATAGGTCTCGAACAGGTCGGCGGCCATGCCGGCGCAGTCGCCGACATTGTCGCCGACGTTGTCGGCAATGGTCGCCGGATTGCGCGGGTCGTCTTCCGGAATGCCGGCTTCGACCTTGCCGACGAGGTCGCCGCCGACGTCGGCACCCTTGGTGAAGATGCCACCGCCGAGACGGGCGAAGATCGAAATCAGCGATGCGCCGAAACCGAGCGAGACCAGGGCATCGATGACTTCGCGCGAGGCAGGCTCATGCCCCATGCCGGCCGTGAGGACGACGTAGTAGACCGAGACCCCGAGAAGGGCCAGGCCCGCAACGAGAAGGCCGGTGATTGCGCCGGATTTGAAGGCGATGTCGAGACCGGAGGCAAGGCTGACGGAAGCAGCCTGGGCCGTGCGTACATTGGCCCGCACCGAAACGTGCATGCCGATGAAACCCGCGGCACCCGAAAGGATCGCACCAATCAGAAAGCCAAAAGCGGCGGCGGGAGAAAGAAGAACCCAAGCGGCGATGAATACGACGACGCCGACAATGGCAATGGTCTTGTATTGACGCGTGAGATAGGCCTGCGCCCCTTCACGAATGTAGCCTGCGATTTCTTGCATGCGGGCGTTCCCCTGGTCGGCGGCAAGCACCGACTGTGTTGCCCAGATGGCGTAAGCCACCGCGAGCAACCCGCATGCGATAACGCCCAATAAAATGGTCATTTCGCATTACCCTCCGTTACAACCCGCGGACTCACTCCCGGCCGCAGGCCCCTCAAAACCGCGAATCACGCACCACCTCCTCAAGCAGCACCCCTCACGGCGCGGCCAGAGTGCGGTTGCAACGGGAGATCGTCAAGCCCCGAGAAACGCCACTGGCGGCGCCTCGTTCGCTTTAGATTTCAGGGGAATGGAGCGTTAGGCGGCGGCCTTGCGCGGCGCCCGCTTCAGGAGCAAGAGGAGGATAAGGCAAACGATCGTCACCGGCCACACGACCGCGTTCAGCATGTCCCAGCCATAGGCGGTGAGCACCTTCCCCGAGGCAAACGACGACAGCGCCACGGTGGTGAACAGGATGATGTCGTGGAAGGCCTGGACCTTGTCGGCTTCCTGCGGCCGGTAGCTGCTGGCGACGATCGCCGTCGAGCCTATGAAGCCGAAGTTCCAGCCGAGGCCGAGCAGCACGAGCGCACCCCAGAAGTTCCAGAGCTCGATGCCCATATGCGCGACTGCGGCGCAGGCCATAAGCAAGAGCAGGCCGCAACCGACGATGCGCTCGGCGCCAAAGCGGCTGATGAGCATGCCGGTGACGAAGCTCGGCGCAAACATCGCCAGGACGTGCCACTGGATGCCGAGCGTGGCGAGTTCGGTCGAGAAGCCGCAGCCGATCACCATGGCGACGGGCGCGCCGGTCATCATGAAGGTCATCAGCGCGTAGCTGGAAATGCCGCAGATCATGCCGGTGGCAAAGCGCTGGCTGCGAACGATTTCGCCGAGCGGACGAACGGACTGATCGTGGTGGGCACTCACCATTGCGCCCGGTTCGGGCAGCCGCAGCGGCGCGAAAAACAGGGCAGCGAGGAGGCAAATCGGCATCAGGACGACGAAAGCCCCGGCAAAGGAAACCGGCGCGAACAGGTCGCCAGCGAAAATGACGATCTGCGGACCGAGAACGGCCGAAACGATGCCGCCGCCGAGGATCAGCGAGATTGCCTTGGGCTTGTAGAACGACGGCGAAGCGTCGGCAGCGGCAAAGCGCAGCTTCTGTGTAAAGCCGTTCGACGAGCCAAGCATCGCGAGTGCGAAGGCGAAGAGCCAGAAATTCTCGCGGAAGAGTGCGACGGCGGCGAGCGCTGCCCCGGCGGCCGCGATTGCGGTCCCGCTCATGAAGGCGAAACGGCGGCCGATCAGGCGCGACAATACCGCCACCAGCACAACGCCCAGCGCCATGCCGACATTGAACGCGGTGAGCGGCGCGGTGGCCAGCGACTTGTCTTCCGCCAGCATCTGGTAGCCGGCGACACCGCCGACCGAAAAGCAGATGGGGCCGACGACGCCGAGCACGGCCTGCGCGGCGGTCAGAAGGTAAACGTTGCGGCGTGTTTCGCGAAGGGTGTTGCCCATGTCATCTGCAGCAGCCGCAACCATCGACCTTATTTCCTCGGTTCGCCGCGGACCTGTCGGGCAATGCGGTCGAGGACGGCATTGACCAGCTTGGGCTCGTCATCCGAGAAGAAGGCCTTGGCGATCTCGACATATTCCGTGACGATCACCGGAACAGGCACGTCCTTGCGCTCAAGCATCTCGAAGGTTCCGGCACGCAGGATGGCGCGCACGGTGGAATCGAGACGCGACAACGCCCAGTCGTCCTGAAGCGCCGAACCGATCAACGGATCAAGCTTGCGCTGGTCGCGCACGACACCGGCGACAATCGACCGGAACCAGGAGGGGTCGGCCTTCAGGTAGGTGTCGCCATCGACATCCTGTCCGAGGCGATGCGCTTCGTATTCAGCAACCACTTCGAGGACACCGGTGCCGCCGATGTCCATCTGATAGAGCGCCTGCACCGCGGCAAGGCGTGCTGCACCGCGCTGGTTGACCTGCTTCAGCGGTTGATCCGAGGGGGTTTTCGTCACTTTTCCGTGCCCAGTTTCTTCTTAAGTTCAATCATGGTCAGTGCCGCACGCGCAGCAAAGCCACCCTTGTCGCCTTCCGACCGGCGCGCACGCGCCCAGGCCTGATCGTCGTTTTCGACCGTCAGGATACCGTTGCCGATCGCGAGGCTCTCGCTCACCGCAAGATCCATGATCGCGCGCGAGGATTCGTTCGCGACGATGTCGAAATGATAGGTTTCGCCACGAATGACCATGCCAAGGGCAACGAAACCGTCGTATTCGGTGCCGCCTTCATCGGCGCCGTCGAGCGCCATGGCGATCGCCGGCGGGATTTCGAGAGCACCCGGAACCGTGACGATATCATAGGTCGCCCCGGCTTCGTCCAGCGCATGTTTTGCTCCGTCGAGCAGAGCATCGGCCATATCGTCATAGAAACGCGCTTCCACAATCAGGATGTGGGCTGCCGTGGTCTCTGCCATGGATCACCTGTCTTTGAGAATTCAGCGCCGGATGCGACCGGCCAAGGCGGCGGTCAAACCACGCCCGGCGTCGAATGGCAAGCAAATTCCACCGCAGACGGCCTTTTGCCGCGTCCGGCGGCCGCCAATAGCCACCATCCTAAGCTTCGCCGCTCCTCCAATTCGTCCCACCGGAGGGCGCTGCCGCCGACGGGCGAAGACGGCCAGCCCTACGCCTTATTCGCCCCAATACGCGGCCTCACAGCCCCTAGTGAAACCATCGCGCGATTGCGCCTAGATGGTCTCGCCGATGGATTGCAACACTAGGATGTATTCCTGTAACCATCGTCGCTAATTTTAGCGATCGCAGGTTGACGACGGGACGAACGCGCGACACGGATAGAACGTATTAGCGTTGCCGCGACAACGGTGCGCCAGGGAGGACCATGTGACCGATACGAAAAAGCCGATCGTTAATCCCAAAAACCTGGAACTCGACCACTGGACTCAAGGCACTTTCTTCGAATCCCGCGACGCCGCCTTCGGCGCGCTGCTCGGCCTCAAGGATCTGGGCATCGGCTACGGTGAAGTGCCGCCGGGCAAGTCCGGCTGCCCGTTTCACAATCACCATGTCGAAGAAGAAATGTTCATTATCCTCGAGGGTGAAGGGACTTACCGCTTCGGCAGCGAGCGTTATGCGGTCGGCCCGGGCGACATTCTGGGCGCGCCTGCGGGCGGTCCTGAGACGGCACATCACCTGATCAATACCGGCACAGTGCCGCTCAAGTACCTTTCGATCTCGACCAAGGCGGCAACCGAAATCTGCGAGTACCCGGATTCGGGCAAGTTCCTCGCCAGGACGCGCGGCACCAAAGGCGAGCGGTCGTTCAGCTTCACCGGCCGACCGGAAAGCGCCGTCGACTACTGGGACGGCGAGCCCGGTGCCTGACATCATCACAGCATAGGATCGAATATGCATAGCGTTCCCATCATCGAGACCGATCGCCTTGTCCTGCGCCCCTATCGCCGTGACGATTTCCCCTCCTATTCCGCGCTGTTCGGCGATGCCGAGGTCATCCGCTACGTCGGCGGGGTGCCGTTTACGCGGGAGCAATCCTGGACCCGCTTCCTGCGCCAGGTCGGCATGTGGCACTATTTCGGCTTCGGCTTCTTTGCCATCCAGGACCGGGAGACCGGGACCTTTCTCGGCGAGGCCGGTTTCCACGACGTGCATCGCGCCATCACGCCTTCGCTCGAAGGGACGATGGAAACGGGATGGGCGCTGTCACCGAAAGCGCATGGCAAGGGGCTCGCGACCGAGGCCGTCAGCGCGGCGCTCAAATGGGCCGACCGCCAGTTTCCGACGTTGCGCAAGACCTGCATCATCGATATCGGCAATCACGCCTCGATCCGGGTCGCCGAGAAGCATGGCTTCAAGGAATTCTGGCGCACGACCTATCACGGCAACCACGTGATCATGTTCGAGCGCCACCAGAAGGCAGCGGCTGCGACAGGCGAAAGATGGGCTCGCGCGCACGCCGAAACATGAACAAGTTTTAATTGTTTTCCCGATGCCAATGCCATGGAAAGGGCCACATTCCGGCCCAGTTTCCTAGTCGTTGGCACGACGCGCCCTCCCCAAGAAGGGAGCAAACGCCGACCAATCAGTCGAAACAGTCCAGCGTTTTTGCTTGCGGGTGACAACACCCGCAAACGAACCCTGCTGGCCGCCGCCATAGGCGAACCTCACCGGCCCGGAAACCCGCAAGGTTCCGCGTTCCCGTATCGGGCCGGCTTGCGCCTCGTTGCGGCAAACAAAGGAGCATGACCATGAACCGCATAGCCAAGCTTTCCGTCATCGCTGCTCTCTCCGCCCTCTCCTTCGGCGGCATCTCCTATGCCGCAAGCACCGCGATGAACTGGCCGGCCGAAATCGACCACACCGTCCGCGACTTCAAGGGCGATCACTTCAACGTCGTCGACGTGGATACGCTGAAGGAATCGAGCCAGACGCGCACGTGGATCAACGAAGCGACGCCGCAACAGCTTTCGTCCCTGCACGCAGCCGTCGAAGGCAACAAGCCGCTTGCAGCCAAGCTGAAGGCGCAGAATGTCGAGATGAACAACATTGCCGGCGCCGAACAGGCGGCCGATGGCAGCCTGACCCTCTACGTGCGTTGAGTGTCAACGCCTCGCGAAACCAGCACCGCCCCCGATTGGGGGCGGTGTGCATTCGGCAAAAGAGGAAGTCGGCTTACTCCGGCTTTGGCGCCGGGAACTCCGCGAGACGCGCCGCGTAGCGCGCCATGGTGTCGACCTCGAAGTTGACGAAATCGCCGGCCTTACGCTCGCCCCAGGTCGTGACCTCCAGCGAGTGACGGATCAGGAGCACGTCGAACTCGGCGCCGGCGACCTTGTTGACTGTCAGCGACGTGCCGTCGAGCGCGACCGATCCCTTTGGCGCGACGAACTTTGCCAGATGCTCAGGCGCTCGCAGACGAAAGCGCACGGCATCGCCTTCCGCCTCCACAGACAGAATTTCCGCCTTGTCGTCGACATGGCCGGAAACCAGGTGGCCGCCGAGTTCGTCGCCGATCTTCAAGGACCGTTCGAGATTGATGCGCGTGCCCTTCGTCCAGCCGGCGATCGTCGTCAGGCGGAGCGCCTCTTCCCAGGCCTCGACCTCGAACCAGCGCTCGTTGCTGCCGGCTTCAGGCAAAGCCGTCACCGTCAGGCACACACCGGAATGGGCGATCGAGGCACCCATGTCGATGGTCTTCGGGTCGTAGCTCGTGGCGACACGCAGCTTGATGCCTTCTTTCAGCGGGGTGACGGCGTCGACGGTGCCGATATCGGTAACAATGCCTGTGAACATCAGTTTTCTCTTTCGTATTCCTCGAACAAATCGTCGCCATACCGTGCCTCGGCGACGCGCCGGAAGCCTGCCGGCACAGACTTACGGTCAAATGGGGATGCAATGCCGTTTTCGCCAATGGTCCCCGGTCCGGTGTAGAGCTGGATACGGTCGACGAGGTCCGCATCGAGAAAGGCGCGTGCAGCCACAGCACCGCCTTCGACCATCAGCGAGGAGATGCCGCGGGAAGCGAGTGCCGCAAGAAGGTCGGCGATCGAACCGGCTTCGAGCACCTCGACACCGGAGGCCTCCAGGGCCGCCTTACGTGCTGCTCGGCCGTCATCGACGTCCGCATCCGCATCGCCGGAACCATCGCTGGAGACCACGATAACGGGGACCTCCCGCGCCGTTAACACGAGCTTGGAGGAAGGCGGCAGGTCGAGCCGGCGGTCGAGAACGATGCGCAGCGGCGAGCGATGCTCAAGCCCCGGCAAGCGCACGGTCAATTCCGGATCGTCAGCCGCAGCCGTGCCGATCCCGACTAGGATCGCGTCGGTCTCTGCCCGCAGCATCTGTACTTGACCACGGGAGATGGAACCGGTGATGCGTACCTGCCCCTCGCCCTTGCGTCCGATCATGCCATCGGCCGAAACGGCAAGCTTGAGAGTCACATAGGGACGTCGGCTGACCTGGCGCATGAGGTAGGCTTCAAGCGCGTGATGCCCGTCCTCGGGGAGCACACCGATATCGACGGTGATGCCGGCATCGCGCAGGCGCACGACGCCGCGCCCTGCGACCCGCACGTCCGGATCGAGGATCGAAATCACCACGCGGGATATGCCGGAGGCGACGAGCGCATCGGCGCAGGGCGGCGTCTTGCCGTGATGGGAGCAAGGCTCAAGCGTCACGTAGGCGGTCGCACCCCTCGCCTTCTCGCCGGCCTCCGTCAGTGCCTGGGTTTCGGCATGGGGGCGGCCGCTTCGTGCGGTTACGGCCCGGCCGACGATAACGCCATCCTTGACGATCAGGCATGCGACCGAGGGATTAGTGGATGTCTGTCCGAGATGGTGGCGAGCCAGCCTCAGCGCCGCGGCCATGAACCTCTCGTCTTCACGGTTGGGCGCTGTCATGGCTCTATCCAGCGTGAGCTACTCGCCGGGATCGCGCGCGATCTTAGCGCTGATCTCGGTGATGACCTTCTCGAAATCCTCCGCATGGGAGAAATCGCGATAGACCGAAGCGTAGCGCACGAAGGCCACGTCATCGAGGCTCTTCAGCGCTTCGAGCACCTGCAGGCCGATTTCTTCCGAAGGGATCTCGGTCTCGCCGGAGCTTTCGAGGCGGCGCACGATGCCGGAAACCGCCCGCTCGATGCGGTCGCGATCGACCGGGCGCTTGCGCAGCGCGATCTCGAAGGAGCGCAAAAGCTTGTCCCGGTCGAAAGGAACCTTCCGACCGGTTTTCTTGATGATCATCAGCTCACGCAACTGCACCCGTTCGAAGGTCGTGAAACGACCTCCGCAATCCGGACAAATCCGGCGGCGGCGAATGGCATTCCCGTCTTCTGCCGGACGGGAATCCTTCACCTGACTGTCTTCAGAACCGCAATAGGGGCAGCGCATGGGCGACCGATCACATGTAGCCGTACATCGGGAAGCGGTCGGTCAGCTTGACGACCTTATCGCGCACGCTCGCTTCGACGGCAGCATTGCCCTCGTCGGAGTTGGCGACCTTCAGGCCGTCGAGAACCTCGACGATCCGCTCGCCGATTTCCTTGAACTCGGCTTCCTTGAAGCCACGGGTCGTGCCGGCCGGCGTGCCGAGACGGACGCCCGAGGTGACGAAGGGCTTTTCAGGATCGAACGGGATGCCGTTCTTGTTGCAGGTGATGAAGGCGCGACCGAGAGCGGCTTCCGCGCGCTTGCCGGTTGCGTTCTTCTTGCGCAGGTCGACGAGCATCAGGTGGTTGTCCGTACCGCCCGAGACGATGTCGAGGCCATTGGCCTTCAGCGTTTCGGCAAGCGTGCGGGCGTTCTTGACGACCTGGGCCGCATAGTCCTTGAACGACGGCTGCAGCGCTTCGCCGAGGGCGACAGCCTTCGCAGCGATGACGTGCATCAGCGGACCGCCCTGGAGGCCCGGGAAGACGGCCGAGTTGATCTTCTTGGCGATATCTTCGTCGTTGGTCAGAACCATGCCGCCGCGCGGGCCGCGGAGCGACTTGTGCGTCGTGGTCGTTGCCACGTGGCAATGCGGGAACGGCGACGGATGCTGGCCACCGGCGACGAGACCGGCGATGTGCGCCATGTCGACCATCAGCCAGGCGCCGACTTCATCGGCGATCTCACGGAAACGCTTCCAGTCCCAGATGCGCGAATAAGCGGTGCCGCCGGCGATGATCAGCTTCGGCTTGTGCTTGCGCGCCTGCTCGGCGACGTTGTCCATGTCAAGCAGGTGGTCGTCTTCACGCACGCCGTAGGAGACGACGTTGAACCACTTGCCGGACATGTTGACCGGCGAGCCGTGCGTCAGGTGACCGCCCGAATTGAGGTCGAGGCCCATGAAGGTGTCGCCCGGCTGCAGGAGCGCCAGGAACACGGCCTGGTTCATCTGCGAACCGGAGTTCGGCTGAACGTTGGCGAAGTTGACGCCGAAGAGCTTCTTGGCGCGCTCGATCGCCAGTTCCTCGGCGATGTCGACGAACTGGCAGCCGCCGTAGTAGCGCTTGCCCGGGTAGCCCTCGGCATATTTGTTGGTCATGATCGAGCCCTGGGCTTCGAGCACGGCGCGGGAAACGATGTTCTCGGAGGCGATCAGCTCGATCTCGTGGCGCTGGCGACCCAGCTCCTTCTCGATCGCACCAAAGATGTCCGGATCGCTGTCGGCCAGAGAGCGGGTGAAGAAGGCGTCATTGGTCTGTTCAGGCATCGGTGCGAGGCTCCTCTCAAGGGTGGCAGTTCTTTAACTTCCTCGCACGGAGAGAGCAATATCCGCTGTGCGGTTTGCGTCATTTCCCCCATCTGCCGCGCCGAAATATCGCGGGGTGCGGCGCATGAAAAAGCCGCGCTTCCAGGGGAAACGCGGCTTTTCGATTTCGTGTCGCAAATCTGCTTATTGCGGCAGGGCGTCCTGGTCGACCGAACCGGCCGACTGCTCGACGCCATAGGGCGTCTGAAGCGCGAGTTCGGTGGCACCGTCGCGCTGATAGATATCGTCGCGGAACTGCACCACGCCGTCCTTGGCGGACCAGGCGGTGATGTAGGTGAAGAAAACAGGGACTTCCTCGGCAAGCGTGATTGGCGTGTTGACGCCGGTCTTGATGGTCGCCTCGATCTGCTGGCGCGACCAGCCGGGCGTTTCCTTCAGGAGCCAGGTCGAAAGGTCGCGCACGTTCTGCACGCGTACGCAGCCCGACGATTCGAAGCGCATGAGCTTGTTGAACAGGCCCTGCTGCGGCGTATCGTGCATGTAGACCTGGTGCTCGTTGTGGAAGTTAATCTTCGTCGAGGACATCGCGTTGATCTTGCCCGGGTCCTGGCGGAACATCAGGTTCGGCGCCTTCTCGGCGTTCCAGTCCACCGTTTCCGGCGACACTTCGCCGCCGCTACCGTCGAACAGTCGGATCGAGTTGCGCGCCAGATAGGTCGGGTCCTTGCGCATCAGCGGCATGATGTCCTTCTGGATGATCGAGCGCGGCGCGGTCCAGTAGGGGTTGAGGATGACCTCGTAAATCTTCGAGTTGAGGATCGGCGACTGGCGGTCGATCTTGCCGACGATCGCCGTGTGGCGCAGCGCCACGCGGCCGTTCTCGACCGCTTCGATATAGGCGGCCGGGATGTTGACCATCACGTAGCGGCGACCGAGTCCGCCCGACATCGACTGCAGGCGAACGAGGTTGGTCTGGAGCTGGCCGAGGCGGGTGTTGGCATCGACATTGATCGCCTTCAGCGTGTACTCGCCGATGACGCCGTCCGCCGGCAGGCCGTGACGGGCCTGGAAGCGCTTGACTGCGCCCTCGACGTAGCTGTCGAAGGATGAGGAGACACCGGCCGAGCGCGGCAGGTCGCCGGAAACCATCAGGCGCTGGCGGAGCTGCTGCACGGACGGGTCGGTGACGCCGAGTTCGAGCTTGACGCTGGTCTGAACCGACGGCCAGCCGCCCTGCGAAACGATGTTCTGGTAGTCGAAGATCGCCTGCTGCACGTGAGCGATCGTTTCCGGGCCGAAAACCGGCGTATTCGAAACGACCGTCGTCGCGGTGCGCGATGCCCCTTTCGCGTCAAACTGGTCGTCCCAGGAGCCGCGGCGAGGCGAATTGATGATCTCGTTCAGGGCGTCCTGTGCGCTTGCCGCGCCGGCGACTGCCGCGGCGCCGAAGGTTGCTGCCGAGCGCAAGAAGGCGCGGCGCGAGAATGCATCAATTCCATTCTTTTTCGACATAATCCTACCATCCCAATGCGTTGGCACGCGCCCTATGCGCTGACACGCACGTTGCCGCAGCCCTAACACGATCGTGGTTAACAAAGGTCAACCAACGAGCCACCCTGCCCTCACAAGATTTCACGATGCCGCGAGTGAGGACCCTCATCCGGCAGGCGAAACGCGAAACGAATCCACACACCAGAAAACATGTGGCCGCACCTACCGCATGTCGTCGTCGCTGTCATAGCAATATGGCCAATTCGTGTCTCGGCGAGGCTGAACCGCGACATGGCATGCCTTTTGCTTTTCGCTGGACGCGACGAGGCTGGAGCCGACGTGCAAACGGCAACATTCTGATTTGCTAATGTTTTTGGCTTGAAAAATCGCGCGAAGGCGCGGAAAGCGTGCCGCAGCTGTGCAGCTTTTCGGCAACAGGACAGGGTGCCGCAAATGGCAAAGGTCGGACACGCAGGGATTGCGCCCGACCCTTGAACTGGAGGTTTGCCTTGATCAGAGGCGGTACATGATCGAGTCGTTCCAGAAGCGATCGAGGCGCTGCAGGAGCTTGTTCATCTGGGTGAACTCGTCCGAACCGATCCCGCCGACCTTCTGGATCGAGCCGATGTGGCGCTCGTAAAGCTTGGCGACGGTTTCGGCGATTTCCTGGCCGTCTTCCGTCAGGCTGATGCGGACCGAGCGACGGTCGACGCGGGAGCGCTGATGGTTGATCAGGCCGAGGTCGACGAGCTTCTTGACGTTGTAGGAGACATTCGAGCCGAGGTAGTAGCCGCGGGAGCGAAGTTCGCCGGCGGTCAGTTCCGAGTTGCCGATGTTGAAGAGCAACAGAGCCTGAACGGCGTTGACGTCGCTGCGACCTTCGCGGTCGAACTCGTCCTTGATGACGTCGAGCAGGCGGCGGTGCAGACGCTCGACGAGGTGAAGGGATTCCATGTAGAGACCGCGGATGGTTTCTTCCTGGGGGTCTCTGGCCTGAACTGCCTGCGGCTTCATCTTGGTGTTCATTTGACTGCCTCACTGTTTTGTTTGGCGGTGTCTGTTTGTCTTCCCGCCTTGAGTGAGACCCTATCGAATACGTCTAAAATTCTACTTAAACCGCAGCCTTAACAAGAGCTTGCCATTTGGCGACCCTGTCTCAGGGTGAATCAACTCTTACCTGCCTGGCAAGCCGCCAGCGCTGATAGAAGATCGCCGCGCGGAAAAGAACGAAGGTAACGGCGACCGCCGCGTGCAGCACGACCAGCAGCGGACGGGTGCCGAAACTGGCCGGATAGAACTCGTACATCACGATCTCGATCGCTGCCGCAACCACCCAGACGACCGGCCCCCAGGAGACCAGCAGCCACAGGCCGAGGGCAGCCACCGGATAGATCACGGCCAGTGCGGTTGCGGCCGCCCGCCACTCCGGCGTCAGGAGATCGAAGCGCCCGGCGCCGCCATGGGAAAAGCCGATCAGCATGGCCCAGTAGTTCAGCGCGAACCAGATACATGAAGCGGAGACCAGACGCAGGAAGAGACCGAAGAGGATCTCGGTCAGCGACGGTTTCGGCACATGGGCAGAATCATGAAGCATGGGCGGCAAGATAGGGCGGGTCTTTGCCATCCGCCAGCGGCATCACGGCCTCCCCTCCCCCGCGGCCACCCTTAAAGGGAAGAAATGCCGCAGCCCGTTCGCCGGCCGCGCGGTTCCCAATGACGGCCAGCCCATGATAAAGCGCTTGCCTATCGACGATTTTCACGGGAAAGGCGCGGCGCGAT
Organism: Ensifer sp. LBL; assembly: GCF_050435225.1. Classification (NCBI taxonomy): domain Bacteria; kingdom Pseudomonadati; phylum Pseudomonadota; class Alphaproteobacteria; order Hyphomicrobiales; family Rhizobiaceae; genus Ensifer; species Ensifer sp. LBL. The sequence goes on from NZ_JBNDJY010000001.1 coordinate 150,093, forward strand.
GAACGACAGGACAAATCTTGTGGACAGGGTTACCGGCCACCGCCGCATGCGCCGCAACCGCAAGGCCGACTGGACGCGCCGACTGGTGCAGGAAAACCGCCTGACCATCGACGACCTGATCTGGCCGATCTTCATCGTGCCGGGAAGCAATATCGTCCAGCCGATCGATGCGATGCCGGGCGTCAACCGGATGAGTATCGACAAGGCGGTCGAAGCGGTGAAGGAAGCGGCCGATCTCGGCATCCCGGCGATCGCCACCTTCCCCAACATCGACCTGTCGCTGCGCGACGATACCGGCTCCAACAGCCTTGCCGCCGACAACCTGATCAACCAGGCGACACGCGCCTTCAAGAAGGCCGTGCCCGAAATCGGCATCATCACCGATGTCGCGCTCGATCCCTTCACCAGCCACGGCCATGACGGGATCCTTCGCAACGGCGAAATCGTCAACGACGAAACCGTCGAGATGATCGCCCGCGCGGCCGTCGCCCAGGCCGATGCCGGCTCCGACATCATCGCCCCCTCGGACATGATGGACGGTCGCATCGGCGCGATCCGCCAGGCGCTCGACGCGAGCGGCCACCAGAATGTCGGCATCATGTCCTATGCGACCAAGTTCGCTTCCGGCTTCTACGGTCCCTATCGCGAGGCGATCGGCACCGGCGGCCTTCTGAAAGGCGACAAGAAGACCTATTACATCGACCCGGCCAACGGCACCGAAGCGATCCGCGACGCAGCCCTCGACGTCGAGGAAGGCGCCGACATGCTGATGGTAAAGCCAGGCCTTCCCTATCTCGACATCTGCTGGCGGATGAAGGAAGCCTTCGGCCTGCCGCTCTTCGCCTATCAGGTGTCCGGCGAGTATTCGCAGGTAAAGGCCGCGGCTGCCAACGGCTGGATCGACGGCGAGAAGGTGATGCTCGAAACGCTGCTCGCCTTCAAGCGCGCCGGCTGCGACGGCATCCTCAGCTACTTCGCCGTCGAAGTGGCCCGCATCCTCGCCAAAGGCCGCTGAAACGCTCCGCTTGATCCGGGCCCAGATCCTTGTTTTGCAGGGAATGCCATCCCATATCCTTGCTGCAACCAAACGAGGCTTTTGACCGATGACCATGCACAACGAAGAACTGAGGCTGCCGAGCAATGACTGGCGCGCCTATCAGGGCGTGCTGTCGCGACGCGTCTTTGCCTTTCTGATCGATTACGCGATCATCGCGCTTCTGTGGATCCCCGCGGCGGTCGTCGTCTTCTTCCTCGGCATCCTGACGCTCGGCCTCGGCTTCATGCTGTATCCGGCGCTCTTTGCGATCGTCGCCATGCTCTATTTTGGCCTCACGGTCGGTGGCCGCGAACAGGCCTCTCCCGGCATGCGCGTGATGGGCCTGGCGATTGCCAGAACCGACGGGCGCCCGATGGACTTCCTGACGGCGATCGTCCATCTCGTCATCTTCTGGATCGCCAACGCGCTGTTGACGCCGCTGATCCTGCTGATCGGTCTTTTCACCGACCGCAGCCGCCTGCTGCACGATCTGCTGATCGGCACCGTCACGGTGCGCCGCGACATGTATTGAAACCGGCGCAGGCAACCGAGCTGAAAGCGTAAGGCGGCGTCTTCCGCCTTACCGCTGCCACCTATTGTGGTCACACCTAAAATATCGGCAGGCGCAGACGGAAGCGGCAAACGAGTGAGTTGACGTTTTCCATTCTTGCGCCATGCTACTGTCATGAACCACAGCGCGAAGAGTGACCTCCGCACTCGATGAACACACAGACCGCACCGTCTCCGCAATTTTACCTGACTGCACCGGCAGCCTGCCCTTATCTGCCGAACGAGATGGAGCGGAAGGTCTTCACCCACATGGTGGGTGAGCGCGCGCCCGAGCTCAACGATCTCCTGACGCAAGGCGGCTTCCGCCGCTCGCAGAACATTGCCTACCGTCCTGCCTGCGAAACCTGTCGCGCCTGTATTTCGGTGCGCATCCTCGCCAACGAGTTCAAGCCCACCCGCTCAATGCGCCGGGTGCTTGCCGCCAACCACGACGTGATCTCTGCGGAGTATGCGGCCGAGCCGTCGAGCGAACAGTACAACCTCTTCCGCCGTTACCTCGACCGACGCCACCAGAAGGGCGGCATGTCGGACATGTCGGTGCTCGACTATGCGATGATGGTCGAGGACACCCATGTGCACACCAAGATCATCGAGTATCGCCTGAGAGTCGAAGGCGACGGCATCAGCGAGAAGGCGCGCGGGCCGCTGATCGCAGCGGCACTGACCGACCGCATGGGCGACGGTCTGTCGATGGTCTACTCCTTCTTCGACCCGGCGCAGGAAGAGCGCTCGCTCGGCACCTTCATGATTCTCGATCACATTCGCCGCGCCCGGGAGCGCGGTCTTCCCCATGTCTATCTTGGCTATTGGGTCAAAGGCTCGCGCAAGATGGGGTATAAAACAAAGTTTCTGCCGCAAGAGCACCTTATGGCCCGTGGCTGGGAGCGCTATGAAGGCGGAGACACCACCCTGGAAGCCGCTCCTACGAAAATGGGTTAGAAATTGAGTTCATCTTCCGATGCCGCGATGCACCGGCGCGGCCTTGCCATCACCGGCCTCGGCGGCCTCGCCCTCTCCTTCGACATCCCGCTCATCCGATCCGCCGGCGGCGACGTCTGGTCGCTGCTTGCCGTGCGCAGCCTGTCGACCTTCGTAATCGCGCTGGGCGCCTGGTTCGTGCTCAACCGCGTGCTCGGCCGGAAGATTTCACTGATGCCCGGCAAGGCCGGCCTTCTGGTCGGCATCTTCTACGGCATCAATTCCTGCACGTTCCTGCTCGCCGTCTTCAACACCTCGACGGCAAATGTGGTCTTCATCCTCGCCTTCACCTCGATGTTCGCCGCCATCCTCTCCTGGATCTTCCTGAAGGAGAGGCCATCAAATGCGACGCTCGTGACCATGCTGGTGATGGTGCTCGGCGTCGGGCTGATCGTCCAGGACGGGCTGGAAAGCGGCCACCTCTTTGGCGACGCCATGGCGGCATCCTCCGCATTTCTGCTGGCAAGCGCGATCACGATCAGCCGCGCGAGCAAGCGCGACATGGCGCTGGTGCCATTGGTGACGGCGATCTTTCCGGCAGCCGTCGCGCTCCTGATGCTGCCAGCCGGCGGCTTCACGATCGCGGCCCCCGGCTACATCCTGTTCAACGGCCTGGTGATGATCCCGCTCGCCTTCTTCTGTCTTGCGACCGGCCCACGTTATCTCTCAGCCCCGGAAGTGGGTATGTTCTATCTGCTCGAGACCATTCTCGCGCCGATCTGGGTGTGGATGGTCTTTGCCGAAACACCGACAACGCAGACGCTGATCGGCGGTTCGATCCTCATCTTCGCGCTGATCGGCCATTCGCTCTGGCAGATGCGCAGCCGGTCGCTGAAAGCGGCCGTTGCCTGCGCCGAATAGCACTGCTGTTTAAGACTTGTCGTCGCGCTGACCGCTCGGCCGCGGACGACGCTGCTTGTGATCGACGCTCCGATCGCGTACCGGCAGCGGTTCCTGCGGCTGTCCGAGCGAAGCCGGGCGGACGCCGGGCATCTCTACGCGCATGACCCACAGTTCGCGGTTGGTGTTGATCCAGGTGGCCGCGACGCTGAGCGGCGCCGGATTGCCGATCACGGCGTCGCCGTCACGCCGCCTGAGGCGGGTGACAAGGCCCGCGGCCTCCAGAAGCGTTATATGCGTTTCCAACTCTTCGCCGGTTACCGCGACAGCCACAGCTATGTCGGCGACGCGCGCTTCGCCGGCAAAAAGGATCTCGAACGTGCGGCGGCGAACCGGGTGGGCAAGCGCCAGCAGGACGTCATCAAGGGTTGTGGCATTCGGCATCGCTGTCATCCCTGTTGGATGCGCAGTGATCCATTATAGCCTTCTGGCTTACAAGCGCCAGTTGCGCTTGCGTTTCATTTGGATTTCCAATGATTTAAGAGCGCGCGCCAGACTGCGCCAGAACGAAACAGAAGCCACGCGGTCGTTAGACCGCATGGCTCTCGCTATCGTGGTCAGCCGCTGAACTTGCCGCTGCGCGGGAAGCCCTTCGGAACGACGCGGCCGGCAGAGGCGCGGTCGCCCTGCCATTCGATCAGTTCGTCCTTGGTCTTGGTAAAGACCCGGCCGGCGCTGTCTTCCCAGACGAGACCGTCGGCGATCGTGAAGCAGCGGATGTCGGAGATGCCGCCATCCTTGTAGCGTTGCAGCCGCACGCCCTTGCCGCGCGCCATCTCGGGGATCTGTACGAGCGGGAAGACGACCAGCTTGCGGTTTTCGCCGACGACGGCCACGTGATCGCCCTTGACCGGAACGACCAGCTTCGCTTCGTCGCTGCCCGAGACGTTCATCACCTGCTTGCCCTTGCGGGTATTGGCAACGATATCGCTTTCGGTGACGACGAAGCCGTTGCCGGCAACCGAGGCGACGATAAGCCTGCGCGCCGGATCGTGAACGAAGGCCGTCAGAACGTCCTGGTCGGTCTCCATGTCGACGATGATGCGCAGCGGCTCGCCATGGCCGCGACCGCCGGGCAGCTTGTCACCGCCGAGCGTGTAGACCTTGCCGCCTGTCGTGAAGACGAGGATCTTGTCGGTCGTCTGCGCCGGGAACGCCACCTTCAGCGCATCGCCCTCCTTGAACTGGAGTGACGACGTGTCGGAGATGTGGCCCTTCAGCGCGCGGATCCAGCCCTTCTCAGAGATGACGACGGTGATCGGTTCCTTCTCGATCATCGCCTGCTGGATCGCTTCGACGTCGGCTTCCGGCGCATCGGCAAAGGTGCTGCGGCGCTTGCCGATCTCGGTCGCCTTGGCAAACTTCTTTTTGACTTCGCCGATTTCCCAGGCGACGGTCTGCCATTGCTTTTCGTCGGAGGCGAGCAGTGCCTCGATCTCGGCCTTTTCCTTCGAGAGCGCATCGAACTCGGTGCGGATCTCGAATTCCTCGAGCTTGCGCAAGGAGCGCAGGCGCATGTTGAGGATCGACTCGGCCTGGAGATCGGTGAGCGAGAACCGCTCCATCATCACCGTCTTGGGCTCATCCTCTTCGCGGATGATGCGAATGACTTCGTCGATGTTCAGGTAGGCGACAAGGTAGCCGCCGAGGATTTCGAGCCGGCGGTCGATGGCGGCCAGCCGGTGGCGCGAGCGGCGCTGCAGCACTTCGCGACGATGCGCCAGCCATTCCGACAGCACTTCGTTCAGCGCCATGACCCGCGGCACGCGGCCCATGGACAGCACGTTCATGTTGAGCGGAATGCGGCTTTCGAGCTCGGTCAGCTTGAACAGCGATTCCATCAGGATGCCGGCATCGACCGAACGGCTCTTCGGCACGAGGACGATGCGGATGTCTTCGGCCGATTCGTCGCGGATGTCTTCGAGCAGCGGCAGCTTGCGGGCGATCAGCAGCTCGGCAATCTTTTCGATCAGGCGCGACTTCTGCACCTGGTACGGGATCTCGGTGACGACGATCTGGTAGCCGCCGCGCCCAAGCTCTTCCTGCGCCCAGCGGGCACGGACACGGAAACCGCCACGGCCGGTGCGGTAGGACTCGGCCATGCTTTCCCGGCCCTCGACGATCACGCCGCCGGTTGGGAAGTCGGGCCCTTCGATGCCGCCTTTTTGCGGGTTGGCCGGATCGTAAAGCAGATCCTCGACGGTCGCTTCGGGATGACGGATGAGATGCAGCGCCGCGTCGCACAGTTCATGCGCGTTGTGCGGCGGGATCGATGTGGCCATGCCGACGGCGATGCCGGTCGCGCCGTTTGCGAGCAGGTTCGGGAAAGCGCCGGGGAGCACCGTCGGCTCCTGGTCTTCCTCGTTGTAGGTCGGGCGGAAATCCACCGCGTCCTGGTCGATGCCTTCCAGAAGCAGCGAGCAGACGTCCGTCATCTTGGCTTCGGTGTAGCGCATCGCCGCGGCGTTATCGCCGTCGATGTTGCCGAAGTTGCCCTGGCCGTCGACCAGCGGATAGCGGATCGCAAATTCCTGCGACAGGCGCACCAGCGCGTCATAGATCGACGCGTCGCCGTGCGGATGGAATTTACCCATCACGTCGCCGACGATACGCGCGCATTTCTTGAACGAAGAGTTGGGGCGCAGCCCCATCTCGCTCATCGCATGCACGATGCGACGGTGCACGGGCTTCAACCCGTCGCGAACGTCCGGAAGCGCGCGGTGCATGATGGTCGACAAGGCATAGGCGAGGTAACGCTCTTCCAGCGCCGCCTTGAGGTCAACCGGCTGAATGTGATCGTCCCCGCCTGACGGGGGATTGAGGCTTTGTCCCATAGGTTCTTGCTAGCGCAACAAACCCGGAACGGCAAGGTTTTCAGGGCTTGCGCTTGTGGAGAACCCCCGCGCCTCAAATAACCGGCCCGCACACCGATCCGCTTGCCCCGGCGCAATGTTCGTGCAACGGTCGCGCCGCTATGCGTCGGAGGCTGCCGCCAGGTAACGTCCCGGAAAGCATGCCCGAGCAGGAACATGTGCGGTTCGCCCAAGCGAATATAATTTCGCCCTGTTTCGTAATAGCTTCGGCTGGAGTTGATTTGGACGATTTGCAAGGGGGATCGCAGGACGCGCATTGGCAGATGGAAATGGCGGCAGCGCGCCGCCGACAAAGACGAATGCTGCCATGCGCCTACAGTTGAAGCCCTTGCCAAGGGAACCAGATCAGCGACGCCTTATCTTCTTAAACAGCTACACAATCAAAGATTTTCACGAAGGAACTCGAAATGATGCACACGCGCAAGATCCGCCTGATGATGGCGAGCGCCGCGCTCCTCACGCTTACCGGCCCGGCCTTCGCGCTCGATGGCGCCGATCTGATGAAGAAGCTCGACGCAGCGACGAACGCGAACGGCACCTCGCTCACCTATGACAAGGCCGAAGTCGACGGCGACAAGGTGACGGTGACCGGCGTCAAGCTCAAGGTCGCAAGCCAGCCGGGCGAAGCGGTGGACCTGAAGATCGGGGACCTGACCTTCGAAGGCGTCGAGGAAACCGAAGGCGGCGGCTACTACGCCGAAACCGTTTCGTTCCCCGACGTCAATGTCAGCCAGGACGAGGGTGCCATTTCGGTCAAGGACATCCTGCTCTCCGGCCTGACGATCCCGGCCAATGCGACCGGCGGAACGATCAACGACATCCTTCTCTATGAAAGCGCCAGCACCGGCCCGATCGCCGTCAGCTCCAAGGGCAAGGAAGTCTTTTCGCTCGAAAGCACCGAAGCCAACCTCGCGCGCCAGGAAAATGACGCCGGCTTCGACTTCGACGCGACCGCGTCCGGCATCAAGGCCGACCTGTCATCGGTCGAAGACGCCAAGACCAAGGAGGCGATCGAAAAGCTCGGCCTCACCACCATCGACGGCGCCCTGACGATGAAGGGCAGCTGGGAAGTCGAAAGCGGCAATGTCGCACTCGAAGAATATGCCCTCGACTTCAAGAATGTCGGCCGGCTGAACTTCGCTCTCGACATCTCCGGCTACACGCTTGCCTTCGTCAAGTCGATGCAGGAAGCGATGAAGGCTGCCGAAGCCAACCCGAACAAGGAAGAGGCCAACCAGGCCATGGGTCTCGCCATGATGGGCCTCATGCAGCAGCTGACCTTCAACAGCGCCGAAATCCGCTTCGACGACGCGTCTATCACCAAGAAGGCGCTCGACTATGCCGGTTCGCAGCAGGGTGTTTCCGGCGAGCAGATGGCGCAGTCGCTGAAGGGCCTGGTTCCGATCATGATGGCGCAGCTCAACGTGCCGGAACTACAGAACCAGGTGTCGGCCGCCGTCAACGCCTATCTCGACGGCCCGAAGAGCCTGACGATCAGCGCCGCTCCGGAAAAGCCGGTTCCGTTCCCGATGATCATGGGTGCCGCCATGGGCGCGCCGAACACCATCCCGTCGGTGCTTGGCGTCAAGGTAACGGCGAACGACTAATCGTTCAGGTTTCTCCCGGCCTCAATCGAGCCCGCGAGAGACCAAGATGACGACCAGCCTTGCGCGCCGAGACAGGCGCGCAAGGTTTGATGGCGCCGCGACCCGCTTCCCATGTGGCCCACGGCATTCACTCGGCGGACTTCGCCAGCCGAAGCCCGCACCGCCGCCCCTCCCCTGAAAGAACAAGCTCCGCCTTTACTTGCGAACCGCAAAGTCGGATCACGTCGGGCGGCCTTGTGGAGCGCGCACCGGTTTGCGGGCACGCTTCTTCCCGGTCGGCTATTGCTTGCACCAAGAAATTTTCACCGTAAGGCGATGGCGTTTTTCATCGAAATCGTGCATGCCAGCCTCAGGCAATTCAGAGTCCGACTTCCAGCGAACTTGAGAGCATTTAAGCCTCGACCGGGACGTCTCGGACTTTGTCCAAAATATACAAATACATACCCGAATATCGTCTCCACGTTACGGCAGATCGGACGTAAATGCTCGCCTGGCTCCAGCAGTCTGTAAATTTCACTGAAGAATTGCTGGAGGGGAAATTCGCCCCCGTCCGAGCCGATTACTACACAGGCCCGCCGGGTAAGCCGCTGCGGCTGCTGCTCCAGGCACGGACGGATTTCCTGTCGATCTGGCGGGCGAGCGACTATACCGAAAAGGTCTCGCAGACCAAGATCCTCGGGCGACAGATCATCGTCGTCAATTCGCCCGACCTGATCCGCCAGGTCGTCGTCAAGCGCCACGAAAACTTCGAACGCAAGAGCCCGCAGATGCGCCGGGCACTCGAATTCCTGCTGGGCGACGGGCTGTTCATTTCGGACGGAGACACCTGGAAGCAGCGCCGGCCGCTGGTGGCAGATATCGTCCACGCCAAACGGGTCCCCTCCTTCGGACCGGTCATGGAAAATACGACCAGCGAACTGGTCGAGCGCTGGAACCGCATGCCCGATGGCGCCGAGGTCAACGCTCTGCACGAAATGGCCGGACTGACCGCAGAGATCATCGCGCGCAGCGTCTTCGGCAACCAGCTCGGCGACGATAGCGCGGCGGCGGTGACCGAGGGCTTCACCAGCTACCAGTCGCTGGTCGATTCCATCAACATCGGCTACTTCCTCGGCTTCGACGATGGCCTGCCAGTGCTGCGCACACCGAGCCTGCGTCGTTCGGTCAAGCGCATCCACGCAACCATCGACAAGGTGGTTGAGGATCACCTGGCCGGACGCGGCGACCACAATTCGATGGTCGAGCTGCTGATCCGCCGCCAGCAACGAAACCCGGAACTGAAACTCGACCTCGTCGCCTTGCGCAACGAGGCCGCAACCATCTTCATGGCCGGGCACGAGACGACGGCGGCGACGCTGACCTGGACCTGGTATCTGCTTTCGAAGGCCGGCTGGGTCGAGAAGGCAGTCCACGACGAAATCGCCAGGGTCTGCGGCGACCGGACACCGACGATCGACGACGTGCCGCAGCTCGAATGGTGCCGCGCGGTCATCGAAGAAACGCTTCGCCTCTACCCGCCGGTGCCGATCCTGGCGCGGCAGACCCGCGAGGCGGACATGATCGGCGACGTTGCCGCCGAGCCGGGCTCGCTCGTGCTGATCGTGCCGTGGCTTCTCCACCGGACTGAAAGCCTCTTCCAGGATCCGCACCATTTTCATCCGGAGCGATTTACCGAGGGTCGTCGGCCGACGCCCTACAGCTTCATTCCGTTTGCCAGCGGCCCCCGCGTCTGCCCCGGTCTGCATTTCGGGCTGACCGAAGCGATCCTGTGTCTAGCAATCATTGCCCAGCGGTTCCGGGTGCGCGTCGCCACGCGCCACGCAGTCGAGCCAATTTGCCGCCTGACATTGCGACCGAAGCGCGGACTTCCAGTCACGCTTCACAGGCGCAGGAGCGAAGCGCATGGGTGATCCACGCCCGCAAGAGCCGATTGCCAAGCGCAAGGCCTGGACCTTCACGGAGGAAGGCGTCCCCGGCCTTACGGACGCGCTAGCAGGCGGTGATCGCCTGCGCGCTTTCCAGCGTTACTGGATTTCCGACAACCTGTGGAACCTCGCCAACCTCGCTGGACACTTTGGCATGAAAATGTTGCCGATGGACGCCTGCTCGCGCCTAGGGGCAGCACTCGGCCTCTTCGCGGTGCCACGGTTCCACAAGGTCGCGGCTCAGCGCGCCCGTGCAACCATCCAGCATCTGCGTCCCGACCTGGACGCCTCGCAGCAGGAGGCGTTGTTTCGCGAAAACTGTCGAGCACAAGGGCGACTGATGACCGAGTTTTCGGTGATCAACCGGCTGCAGCGCTGCCCCGAGCGGCTCAAGGCCGATAGCCTCGCGCGGATCCGCGACGCAGCGAAGGAAGGGCCGGTCATCACCGTCGGCATGCACCTTGGCAACTGGGAGGCCGGGACCATTGCCATCCGGAGTTTTGGCCTTCAACCCTACGCCTCGTACGTGCCTCCCAAGGGCCGCGCAAAGTCCTGGATCGCCGAAAGGGTTCGCACCAAGGCCGGACTACGGTTCCTTCCTCCCGGGGCGGAAGGCATTCGGCCGGCGCTCAGGGTGCTGAAAAACGGCGGTGTCGTCAGCATGTTTTGCGACGAAGGCTTTGCCGGCATGATCAGGGGACCGTTCTTTGGCCGCAAGCCGCATCAGGAGGGCAACATTGCGGTGGCCATTCGACTGGCACGCATGACGGGCGCAACGATCTGCCCATGGTACTGTCTGCGCACAGACAACTTCCGCTTCGAGTTTGAAGCACTCGAGCCTATTCGGTTGCCGGCTGAGGATCGCCCGAATGCGCGAATTCTGGACGACATGCTGCTCTTGAATAACGCCATCGAGCCGATCGTTCGCGCCCATCTCGACCAATGGTACTTCCTCGACAACGCGCTTCGGCCGCAGTGAAGCTTGCTTGCGCTTTTTGGTGCGTCCGCATGTCGGCCTTGCGATCGCCGCTTGATGCCGGCCGGGTCTGGCCTATTTATCCCGCCAAGGACCGAATTCCCTGTTCCTGACCGATAAAACGGAAGGAGATAGCCATGGGACTGAAGCAGGCGGACATTACAGCCATCCTTGGCCCGGTCGACGAGACGCTGATGGCCGAACTGCTTGCGACCGGCGCAACGGCCGGCGAGCTTGCAGAGGCGATCGCCTGGGTCAACAACGATGAAGCGCTGATCGGGGAAGGCCGCCATCTGCCGGCCGGCCGCGTTGCGGCGTTGATCGACATCTTGACCCCGGACAACGAAGAAGAGCGGAATTTCGAACTGTAGTCGAAGACAACTGCTTGCCGGGTAAGTCCGATTGCAAGCCGCCTGCCGGGCGGCTGGGTGCGTGAGGCCATATGTTCGTGTTGAGGGAGGTCCACAATGGCTGCCAAGGAAGTCAGGTTCAGTAGCGATGCCCGCGATCGGATGCTGCGCGGCGTCGACATTCTCGCCGATGCGGTCAAGGTCACGCTCGGCCCGAAGGGCCGCAACGTCGTCATCGAACGCGCCTTCGGCGCGCCGCGCATCACCAAGGACGGCGTGTCGGTCGCCAAGGAGATCGAGCTCGACGACAAGTTCGAGAACATGGGCGCGCAGATGTTGCGGGAGGTCGCGTCGCGCACCAGCGACGTGGCCGGCGACGGCACGACGACGGCCACCGTGCTTGCACAGGCCATCGTCAAGGAGGGCGTCAAAGCGATCGCATCCGGCATGAACCCGATGGATCTGAAACGCGGCATCGATCTCGCCGTCGACGCGATCGTCGCGAAACTGAAGACCCACGCGCGCAAGATTTCCAACAATGAGGAGATCGCACAGGTGGGCACGATCTCGGCCAACGGCGACGCCGAAATCGGAAGCTATCTGGCAAAGGCCATGGAGCGTGTCGGCAATGAAGGCGTGATTACGGTCGAGGAGGCGAAAACCGCCGAAATCGAGCTGGAGATCGTCGAAGGCATGCAATTCGACCGCGGCTATCTCTCCCCCTATTTCGTCACCGACCAGGAGAAGATGCGGGTCGAATTCGAAGACCCCTACATCCTCATTCACGAAAAGAAGCTTTCCAACCTGCAGGCGATGATCCCGATCCTCGAAGCGGTGATCCAGGCAAGCCGGCCGTTGTTGATCATCGCCGAGGATGTGGAAGGCGAAGCGCTGGCGACGCTGGTCGTCAACAAGCTGCGCGGCGGGCTGAAGATCGCGGCCGTCAAGGCCCCGGGGTTCGGCGACCGGCGCAAGGCGATGCTCGAAGACATCGCCATCCTGACGGGCGGAACGGTCATCTCCGAAGACCTCGGCATCAAGCTCGATAACGTGACGCTCGCCAATCTCGGGCGGGCCAAGCGGGTGATGGTCGAGAAGGAAGACACCACCATCGTCGACGGCGCCGGCACCAAGGCGGATATCGACGGACGCGTCGGCCAGATCAAGGCGCAGATCGAGGAAACGACCTCCGACTACGATCGCGAGAAGCTGCAGGAACGGCTGGCCAAGCTTGCCGGTGGTGTCGCGGTGATCCGGGTGGGCGGCTCGACAGAAGTGGAAGTGAAGGAAAAGAAGGACCGGGTCGACGATGCGCTGCATGCGACACGGGCCGCGGTGGAGGAAGGCATTCTGCCTGGCGGCGGAGTCGCGCTGCTTCGGGCCGTCCACGCGCTCGATGGGCTCAAGCCCGAAAACGACGACCAGCGCGTCGGCGTCGAGATCGTGCGGCGGGCGCTGGAGGCGCCGGTGCGCCAGATCGCCGAAAACGCCGGCGCCGAGGGCTCGGTCATCGTCGGCAAACTTCGGGAGATGAGCGATTTCGCCCAGGGCTGGAACGCGCAGACCGGCGAGTATGGCGATCTCTACCGCATGGGCGTCATCGATCCGGCGAAGGTCGTGCGGGCAGCGCTACAGGACGCGGCGTCCGTCGCCGGCCTGCTTGTGACGACCGAAGCCATGGTCGCCGAAAAACCGAAGAAGAACGGACCCACGCCACCACCCGGTCCAGGCATGGACTTCTGACGGGCGACAGATGGTTGGTCGCCTAGCCGGACAGCTGGCGGTGGCGCCCGACCTCGGCAATGGCAAGCTCAACGATCGGCAGCAGGTCCGCTTCGCCGAAGCGACATCTGGAGCAGGCAAACAAAAAGCCCGACGAGACGATCGCCGGGCTTTTTCTTTAGTGTCAGGTCCGTTCGACCTTAGTCCTTCTTCTGCGGGATCGGGCGGATCGCCAGTTCGCGCAGTTGGGCCGGCGCCGCTTCGGACGGTGCGCCCATCAGGAGGTCAACCGCCTGCTGGTTCATTGGGAAGATCGAGATCTCGCGCAGGTTCTTGGCGCCGACGAGCAGCATGACGATGCGGTCGATGCCAAACGCCATGCCGCCATGCGGCGGTGCGCCGTACTGGAAGGCGCGGTAGAGGCCGCCGAACTGGTCTTCGACTTCCTGCTGCGACTTGCCGGTCAGTTCGAACGCCTTGACCATCACTTCCGGAAGCTGGTTACGGATCGAGCCCGAGGCGATTTCAAAGCCGTTGCAGACCATGTCGTACTGGTAGGCCTTGATCGACAACGGATCGTCGCCGTTGAGCGCTTCTAGACCACCCTGCGGCATCGAGAAGGGGTTGTGGGCGAAGTCGATCTTCTTTTCGTCTTCCAGCCATTCGTAGAACGGGAAGTCGACGATCCAGCAGAATTCGTAGCGGTCGCGGTCGACGAGGTTCAGTTCCTCGCCGGCGCGGGTGCGGGCTTCGCCGGCAAACTTGTAGAACTTGGCGGGATCGCCGGCGACGAAGAAGCAGGCATCACCATCGTCAAGGCCAAGCTGGGTGCGGATCGCATCCGTGCGCTCTTCGCCGATGTTCTTGGCGAGCGGGCCGGCGCCTTCGAGCTTTTCGCCTTCCTTGCGCCAGAAGATGTAGCCGAGGCCCGGCTGGCCCTGGCTCTGCGCCCAGGCGTTCATGCGGTCGCAGAAGGCGCGCGAGCCACCGGTCTTGGCCGGGATCGCCCAGACTTCGACCTTCGGGTTCGACGCGATCATGTTCGCGAAGACCTTGAAGCCGGAACCGGCGAAGTGTTCGGTCACTGCCTGCATCTCGATCGGGTTGCGCAGGTCCGGCTTGTCGGAGCCGTACTTGCGGATCGCCGTGTCGTAAGGAATGCGCGGGAACTTCTCGGTCACCGGCTTGCCATCGGCAAATTCGACGAAGATGTCGCGGATGACCGGCTCCATGGTCGACCAGACGTCTTCCTGCTCGACGAAGCTCATTTCCAGGTCGAGCTGGTAGAATTCGCCCGGCAGGCGGTCTGCGCGCGGGTCTTCGTCACGGAAGCACGGTGCGATCTGGAAGTAGCGGTCGAAGCCGGCAACCATCAACAGCTGCTTGTACTGCTGCGGAGCCTGCGGCAAGGCATAGAAGCTGCCCGGGTGGATACGCGACGGCACGAGGAAGTCGCGCGCGCCTTCCGGCGACGAGGCCGTCAGGATCGGGGTCGTGTATTCGGTAAAGCCGACGTCGCCCATGTGGCGGCGCATCGACGAGATGATCTGGGTGCGCTTGACGATGTTCTTGTGAAGCGTGTCGCGGCGCAGATCGAGGAAGCGGTACTTGAGGCGCACGTCTTCCGGATAGTCGGGCTCGCCGAAGACCGGCAGCGGCAGTTCCTTGGCGGCCGAGAGAACTTCGATCTCCTGGGCGTAGAGCTCGATTTCGCCGGTCGGCATGCCCTTGTTGACGGTATCGTCCATGCGCGCCTTGACGAGGCCGTCAATGCGCACGACCCATTCGCCGCGCACGGTCTCGGCTGCCTTGAAGGCCGGGCTGTCGGGATCGGCGACGACCTGGGTGATGCCGTAATGGTCGCGCAGGTCGATGAAGAGCAGGCCGCCATGGTCGCGGACGCGGTGGACCCAGCCGGAGAGGCGTACGGTGGAGCCGACGTCCGACTTGCGGAGGGCGGCACAGGTGTGGCTGCGGTAACGGTGCATCGTCATATCCCGGAATTGCAAAGAGCCGCGCAGGCTCGTCAGAAACGGCGCACGGCAACATGGTCAAAATCGGGCGGAAAAGCGCATGACGCGTTGCCTTTGTCAAGCCGCGCGGCCGCTGTCCGCCCCCGATGGAGGTGCGTTGTAAACGAAGGAAAGGGCCAGTCCAAGGGCGCTCGTGACAAGAGCAGGCCGAAATGCCGCGAAAAGGACGGCAATCGTCACAATTCGGGGCTGTCGCCCGGCAGAATGCGGGGCTACACAATCACTGGCCGCACATTTGATCCCCGAGTCGTGGCCGATTTCCGGATGTCGCCTGCCCCATGTCCCAGATTCGCCCGCTCATCCCCCTTCTCGTCACCGCAGGCATCCTCATCGGCGGCAATGGCCTGCAAGGCACGTTCATCTCGTTGCGCGCGCTCGAAGAGGGTTTCTCGACCTCGCTGATCGGGGTGATCGGCGCCGGCTACAATATCGGCTTTGCGCTCGGCTGCGTCTATGTCACCCGCATCCTGCGTTCGATCGGCCACATCCGCACCTTCTCGGCGATGGCGGCGATCGCCTCTGCGGCCGCCATTTCCATGGTGCTCGTCATCAATCCGCTGATGTGGTTCCTGATGCGGCTTCTGGCCGGCATCTGTTTCGCCTGCCTGTTTGCAACGGTCGAGAGTTGGCTGAACGCCAGTGTCACCAATGCCAACCGGGCCCGGACGCTTTCCGTCTATCGCCTCGTCGACCTTGGCTCCGTTACGGCGGCGCAATATGTGATTCCAGGCATCGGGCTTGGCGGCTTCGAGCTCTTTGCCATCATCTCCATGGCGCTGACGCTGTCGCTGGTGCCGATCTCCTTTGCCGACCGTTCAAGCCCGGTGGCGCCGGAGGCGATCCGCTTCGACGTCAAGGCGCTCTGGAACATCTCGCCGCTCGCGACCGTCGGCTGCATCGTCGTCGGCCTGACCAACGCCGCCTTCCGCTCACTCGGGCCGATCTATGCGCAAGGCATCGGCCTTTCGGTGACCGCGATCGCCACCTTCATGAGCGCCGGCATCATCGGTGGCGTCGTGTTGCAATATCCGCTCGGCCACTATTCCGATCGGTTCGACCGCCGCCTGATCATCCTGATCGCCACCTTTGGCTCGCTGCTTGCCGGCCTGTTCCTCGCCTTCGGCGCCGGCAACGACGAATGGCTAAACTTTGCCGGCATCTTCCTGTTCGGCGCCTTTGCCATGCCGCTCTATTCGCTCTGTTCGGCCCATGCCAACGACCACGCGGCCGAGGGACAACATGCGCTCGTTTCGGCGGGCATGCTGTTCTTCTGGTCGCTCGGCGCGATCATCGGGCCGCTATTTGCATCTTTCCTGCTCGAAATCTTCGGGCCGCAGGCGCTGTTCATCTACACGGCAGCGATCCTCTTCCTGTTCATGCTCTACACGCTGCAGCGCATGACGGCGCGCGCACCGGTGCCGGCTGGCGAGCGGGCGATGCCGTTCCGCAACCTGCTGCGCACCTCGTCCTTCTTCAACAAGCTCGCTGCCGGCAACAACCACAAGCGCAAGGACCGCTGACCTGCGGCAAGATGCGCGCGATCAGCATAATTGCTGAACACAATAATCAGGTTTAGAACCGGCACACCTCAAACAGCAGCCGAGATCGCCGAAATGCCCGTCATCAGCCGCCGCACCTTCCTCCAAGGCTCCGCTGCTCTCGGAGGCGCCTTCACGCTTGGTGCCGGCATGGCGGCGCGCGCCGGCGCCGCACCCGATCCGCAGATCCTGATGGCGCAGCTAACCGAAGCCCAGATCGCCAAGGATGGGCTTACGCCCAAGGTCATGACCTACGGCTTGGGTGAGACCTCAAGCAGCGCCATGCCGCCTGTCCTGCGCATGCGCAAGGGCGAACCCTATGCCGCCCGCCTCCTCAACCGGCTCGACGAGCCGACGACCGTGCATTGGCATGGACTGCGCATCGCCAACGCCATGGATGGCGTGCCGGAACTGACGCAGCCCTATGTCTATCCGGGCGACCGTTTCGACTATCTGTTCACCCCGCCCGATGCCGGCACCTTCTGGTACCACCCGCATTGCAACACGCTGACGCAGATGGGCGCCGGCCTGACCGGCGTGATCGTCGTCGAGAACCCGGACGACCCGACCTTCGATTCGGAGATCGTGCTCAACCTGCGCGACTGGCGCCTCGGCACGGGCGGCGCCTTCATCGACGCATTCAAGCCGCGCGATGCGGCCCGCGGCGGCACCTACGGCACGGTGCGCACCGCCAACTGGCAGCAAGAGCCTACCTATGATGCACCGGCAGGCGGCCTGGTGCGCGTGCGCATCGCCGCGACCGACGTGACCCGCATCTATACAATCGGCCTTGAGGGCGCGGACGCAATGGTCATTGCGCTCGACGGTAATCCGGTCGACAAGCCGTTTGCGCTTGACCGCTACGATTTTGCGCCCGGCCAGCGCGTCGATCTTGTCGTGCGCATGCCCGATGGCGAAGGCCAGACTGCCACGCTTGGCAACCTGCGTGGATCGCATCCCTGGACGATCGCACGCTTCCGGTCAGCCGGCGCCTCGCTCAAGCGCGACCTTCGGGATGTCGGCCCCCTGCCCGCCAACCCGATCGCGGAAGCCGATCTCTCCACCGCCACCCGCGTGCCGCTCGAACTGACAGCGACGGCGGAGCACAAGGCGACGCCTTCGATCTGCGGCTCGCTCGGCTACACCTTCTGGGCGATCAACAAGATTCCGTGGCCGGGCGACACGCCCGATCCGATCGCGCCGATCGAGGAGATGAAGCTTGGCAAGAGCTATGTGCTGGAGATCGCCAACCGGACGCCGCATGCGCACCCGATCCATCTGCATGGCCTGAGCTTCCGCATCCTCAGTTCCAACAAGCGGACCTTCATGCCGCCGCCGACCGATACGATCCTGCTTTTGCCCGATGAACAGGCGGAAGTGGCGCTTGTGGCGGACAATTTGGGTGATTGGGTCGTCCATTGCCACATCATCGAGCATCAAAAGACGGGAATGACCGGTTATTTCAAGGTCGTCTGAGAATTTCGATTGTGACAGATGCCGCGAAGAGTTACACGAAATTCAAAGCCGCATTTTTGCCACAGTGATTTAAATCTGATGATTGAAACAACAGCAGACCTTGAGGCCGCCTGCCAGCAGCTGGCCCTCTCAAATTATATTACAATTGATACTGAATTCCTGCGGGAAACGACCTTCTGGCCAGAGCTCTGCCTGATCCAGATGGCGAGCCCTGATCTTGCCGTCATCGTCGACCCGATGGCCAAGGGGATCGACCTTGCGCCCTTCTTCGCGCTGATGGCCAATCCTGAAGTCGTCAAGGTATTCCATGCCGCGCGTCAGGACATCGAGATCATCTTCCATCTCGGCGAGCTCATTCCGCACCCGATCTTCGACACGCAGGTTGCGGCAATGGTTTGCGGCTTCGGCGACAGCGTTTCCTACGACCAACTGGTCAACCGCGTCACCGGCACGCAGATCGACAAGTCCTCGCGCTTTACCGACTGGAGCCGCCGTCCGCTGACCGAAAAGCAGCTCGACTATGCGCTGGCCGACGTCACGCATCTGCGCGACATCTACAAATACCTGGCGGCAGAACTCGAACGCGAAGGCCGTTCGCTCTGGCTGACCGAAGAGATGGCCATTCTCGAAGCCCGCGACACCTACGACCTGCACCCCGACGATGCCTGGCAGCGGCTGAAGATGCGGGTGAAGAAGCCGATCGAGCTCGCGGTGCTGAAGACGGTTGCGGCCTGGCGCGAGCGCGAAGCGCGCGCCCGCAACGTGCCGCGCGGCCGCATCCTCAAGGACGATGCCATCTACGAGATCGCCCAGCAGCAGCCGAAGGATGCGGAAGCACTCGCACGGCTCCGGACCATCCCCAAGGGCTGGGAACGCTCCACCGCCGGAACGGCGGTCGTCGAGGCCGTCAACGAGGCGCTGGCGATCCCGAAGGCCGATCTGCCGAAACTTCCACGCCAGAGCCATGCGCCGGAAGGTGCTGCAGCCGCCGGCGAGATGCTGAAGGTGCTTTTGAAGCTGATCGCCGAGAAGCAGGGCGTCGCCGCGAAGATCATCGCCAACAGCGATGATCTCGACAAAATCGCAGCCGAGGGCGAGAAGGCGGATGTCGCCGCGCTCAAGGGCTGGCGGCGCGAGCTCTTCGGCGAAACGGCACTGAAGCTGATCAACGGCGACGTCGCCCTGCGCTTCGTCGACAAGAAGATCGAAGCAGTGGAAATCGGCGCCGAGATCACGTCCGCGTCAGCTTGATAAAGGTAACGGGCGGAGACAAGTTTCCGCCCGAATCCAGCTCTAGCCAAGGGCCGGGCGGAACAGAATCACCATCGTTTCAAGCGAGGTGACGTGAGCCGGCGTGCTGGGCAGCGCCGACCGACACGGATGCCGCCTCTTCCGGTACCGGAGCTTTCTGCATGCGTTGGCGCTTTTCGACTTTCGAAGGACTTCTCTTGCTGCTGGTCATCGCCGGCGCCGGTGCGGTCTACGCATGGGTTTTCTACGGCAAGGGCGCCCTGATCGGCGCAACCTATGCGCTCTTCATGTGCCTTCCGATCATCGCGTTTGAGCGACGCATCATTTTTCGGCGCCTGCATCGGCGGATCCACGCCTTTTCCACGCCGGTCTTCTTCGTCGCGTCGCTGGTGATCTACTTCGTCCTTCTCGACGTCGGCTATGCCGCCGCCGGCCTGCTCATGCAGACGGGGGGCGTCATGAAGGACCACTGGATGGACGCGATGATGCCGTCGAAGACAGTCCTCGTCTTCGCGCTCGGCGTTTCGGGTTCGCTCGTCTTCATCCTCAGGGTTCGCGAACTGCTCGGGCGCGACGTCTTTTTGAGCCTGCTCACCGGCCGCTACCGCAGGCCGGTCGAGGAGGAGCGCGTCTTCCTCTTTATCGACCTTGCCGGATCGACCGCCTATGCCGAGAAACACGGCGACCTCAGGATGCAGGAATATCTCGGCAGGCTGTTTGCAACGATCGCCGATCCGGTGATGCGCTACCGCGGCTCGATCGACGACTATATCGGTGACGCCGCCGTCATTACCTGGCCTTTCGATCGCGCAACCAACAATGCCGCCTGCATTCATTGCGTCTTCGACATCCTGGAGATGATCGATGCGGACGCGACCCGCTGGCAAAAGGAGTTCGGCGAAGTTCCGCGCCTGCGCGCAGCGCTTCATGGCGGCACCATCGTCGCGGCGGAGATCGGGCTCGACCGGCACAAGATCACCTATTTCGGCGATACGGTGAACACCACAGCCCGGCTTGAAGGCTTCTGCAAGACGCTTGGCCACCAGGTGCTGATCTCCACAGACCTCGCGCGTAAGATGCGCCTGCCGCATTATGTCCGGGTCGAGGATCTCGGCGAGCATGCCGTCAGAGGACGGGGGCAGAAGCTTGGCGTTCTGTCGCTGCGCGCAGGCAGCGCAGCGCCTCAGCTGGCATCGGCCGCGGCCGAGTGATCTCGACCGACCGGATCGTGATCGCCGTCAACCGTGCAGCTTGGCGCCCTTGGTGATCTTGTCGACCAGCTTCTTGTCCGCATGAATGGCAATGCCGGCGACCGCAGCGTCTTCGGGGCTGGTCTCGGCGAAGACCGCCCGGTTGGCGTGGTCGTGGCCGGTGGCGAACATGGCGTCGACATAGATCGAGGCTTTGACCTCTCTTTCGATCGCACGCCGTTGAATGTTGCCGAGCGTCTTCCCATCTGCGGCTAGCACGATGATCGGCTGGATGCTCAGGGCGTTGTAGACGTTGCCGGCGCCATCGCGATAATCTTCGCCGATGATGTCGGGCTTCTGTCCGGCGATCCCGGTGGCGAGGAAGGCGGTGACGTTGAGCTTCTGCCAGGTTGCCAGGTCCTCGCGCAAGACGATTGCAAATTTGGTATCGAACATGACGGCCATCTCCATTTCAGCCCGACAGGGCGTGCCGGAAGACGCATTATCGGACGGTGCCGCAATCGATCTTGAACGATTGTGCTGGGCACCCGGCGACGGCATCCGGGTGGCGCCTGCCGTCGATGGCATCGAGCGCATCGAGGCGCGCCTGCATGGAAAGTTCTTCGAGCCGCACCGCCACGATACCTACGCGATCGGCGTGACGCTCGGTGGCGTGCAGACGTTCCAGTACCGTGGCGAAAGTCGCTTCAGCAATCCTGGAAGCATCATCATCCTCCATCCGGACGAGATCCACGACGGCGGCGCGGGAACGGAGATCGGGCTTCGCTACAGAATGATGTACCTGCAGCCGGAGCGGCTGCTCGCAGCCCTTGACGAAACCGATCGTTCCCTGCCCTTCGTCGCGGCACCTGTCGTGGGCGACGAGGCGCTGCGGCAGGCGGTCGGCGAAGCCGTGATGGATCTCGACAATGGCATCGACGAACTGGCGCTCGACGATATCCTCGTGCGGATCGCCGAGGGGCTCTACCGTCACGCCGGCACCAAGGACGCCAAGCCCGCAAAGGTCGACAAGCATGCCGTCCTACAGGCGAGCGAATTCCTTCGCGCCAATCTCGAACGGCCCGTCGGCTCGCAGGAACTGGAGGCGGTGAGCGGGCTCGATCGCTTCACGCTCGCCCGGCAATTCCGCCGGGTTCTCGGCACCAGCCCCCATCGCTATTTGCTGATGCGCCGGCTGGAGCGGGCACGGCAGATGATCGCCCGGGGCGAAAGCCTTGCCGGTGCAGCACTCGAAACCGGCTTTGCCGACCAGGCGCATTTCACCCGTCATTTCAAGCGCGCCTACGGCCTGACGCCCGGCCGCTGGGCGAGCCTCGCCGTCGCCGGCCAATCCTGTCACCAAAGCTTCATCGGGTTGTAAAGCAAGCATCACCCAACCGTCATCATAGCCGCCTATCGGGGTTCGGACTGCAGCGCCGCGCGTCGTGGGACGCGCAAGGGTCGCTGCAGCACGTCGAATTTGCTGCACGTCTTTCTCCTTGGATCTACGGCGATCCAAGGCGGCAGGCAGAAGGCTCCAACCCAAGGTGAACTTCATGACGAAAACGCTTCTCGCCACTGCGGCTCTTTCCCTTTTGATGACGATGGCCGCCTCGGCCGAGGAAAAGTCCTTCACCGCGACCCTGAAGGGCCACGCGATCCTGCCGGCAAACACGATCATCGCTGCCCCCGCGGACGCGCCTGAGTATCTCAAGACCTCCGGCAAGTTCACCACCGCGGACCGCAAGCGTGCCGAAGCGCTCGGCACCGTGCCGGGCAAGGACGGCGTGCGCCTGACCGGCCTATCGCTTCCCTTCGACGGCCAGCCGATGCAGGGCTTTTCCGGCATCAAGGCGATGGAAGATGGCACCTTCTGGAGCCTGTCCGACAACGGCTTCGGCAGCAAGATGAACTCCAGCGACGCCATGCTGATGCTGCACCATGTGAAGATGGACTGGGACGCCGGCAAGGTCGAAGCGCTGAAAACACTGTTCCTGACCGACCCGGACAAGAAGGCCCCCTTCCCGATCGTCATGGAAGGCTCGGACAAGCGTTATCTCACCGGCGCCGACTTCGACGTCGAATCGATCCAGCCGGTCGCCGACGGCTTCTGGGTGGGTGAAGAGTTCGGACCCTACATTCTCAAGTTCGACCTCGACGGCAAGCTGACCGATGTGATCGCGACCACGGTGGACGGCAAGCCGGTGATGTCGCCCGACAACCCAACGCTGACGCTGCAGGGCGACCCCTCGAAGAAGACGCCTGCCTTCAACCTGAAGCGCTCCGGTGGCTATGAAGGCATGGCGCTTTCCAAGGATGGCAGCAAGCTTTACGGCCTGCTCGAAGGCCCGATCTGGACCGACAGCGAAACGGTCGAGCAGGCCGATGGCCGCCCGGCGCTGCGCATCATCGAACTCGATGTCGCAAGCAAGGCCTGGACCGGCCGTAGCTGGCTCTACC
Source organism: Ensifer sp. LBL (assembly GCF_050435225.1). Lineage (NCBI taxonomy): Bacteria > Pseudomonadati > Pseudomonadota > Alphaproteobacteria > Hyphomicrobiales > Rhizobiaceae > Ensifer > Ensifer sp. LBL. The sequence continues at coordinate 172,978 of NZ_JBNDJY010000001.1, forward strand.
CGCTGGCTGAAGGTGGCGAGGCAATCGGCGACTTCAACATGCTCGACGACAAGACCGCACTGGTGATCGAGCGCGACAATGGCGCCGGCACGATGGACAAGGCCTGCGCCGATCCGAAGGACCCGAAGCCGGACTGCTTCGCAACGGGCTCCAAGGTCAAGCGCATCTACAAGATCGCCTTCGACGACAGCAATGCCGGCAAGGTCGTGCGCAAGATCGGCTACATCGACCTCTTGAAGATCGCCGACCCGGATAACAAGAAGCGCCAGGGCGGCGGCGAAGGCTTCTACGACATGCCCTTCGTCACCATCGAAAACGTCGACCGCGTCGATGCGACCCACATCATCGTCGGCAACGACAACAACCTGCCGTTCTCGGCCGGTCGCGCGCTCGACAAGGCCGACGACAACGAGTTCGTGCTGCTCGAAGTCGGCGATTTCCTGAAGGCCGAATAAACAAGAAGGGCGCGCGAACTTCGGTTCGCGCGCCCTTCCTTTTTTAGTCCGGGATTTCTTCGGCGTCAGCTTTCGAAGTGGAAAGCGAGCCGCTTGCCGGTAAGCTTGCCGAGCTGCTGCAGGCGGCCATCCAGACGCTCTCCAGCAAATTCCGAATAGGCAGCCGGAACGACGATTTCCAGATCCACGTCCGGGAGCGACGACTTGCGGAACGTCAGGTTCCGCGCAATGCCGGGCATCGATGCGGAGAAGAGGTAGGCGACGCGCAAGAGGCCGCCGAGCAGCTTTGCCAGTTCCAGCAGGCGCGGCGTGGTGATGCCGGCAAGCGCATTCGTGGCGCCGTCGTCGTTGAGCCCCTCGAAGCGGTAATAATTGGAAAGCGCGATATAGGCCCGGCCAGCATGGGTAATGCCCGAGAAGGTCGAGTGGGCGATGATGTTCAGCGCCTGCAGGCCGCGATAATCCGGATGTGCGCGCCAGCTGATATCGGCGAGCAGGCAGGCGGCCTGGCGGTAGCGGCCCTCCTCTTCCGTCTCCTCGATGCCGAAGAACGGCACCATGCGGCCGGTCCAATCGGCCAGTTCACGGGCGTGCTCGGGCGAGCGGGCGCGCAGGATGGCGATCTCGTTTGCCGCTGTCAGCAGCGGATCCTGGGCGCGCTCCTCATCCTTCAAGAGCGAGAACAGATAGCCTTCACGAACGCCGAGCGCCGAGAAGGAAATCCGCTCCGGCTTCATGATCTCAAGCGCTTCCTGCATGGCGATCGCCCCGAAGGGCAGAAGGCTGCGGCGGCTCTTGGAGATCGTCGAATAGGCAGACGGCTTGATGTTCTTCGGCTCGATCACTTCCGGCAGAAGCGCCATCGCCTCGTCGAAGGAAATCTCGTAGCCCTGCATCATGTGCAGCGGATAGTCGCGGATTTCCATGTGCAGCTTGGCGATCGAGCGCCAGGTGCCGCCGACCGCATAGAAGGTGCGCCCCGTGCCGGTCTTCAGCACGGCCGAGTTCTTCATGAACTTGCGCACCCAGGTGCGTGCCTTGGTGAGCGAGCCGTTGCTGTGCTCGAACAGGCGGATACCGCCGAGCGGCAGGGTGATGCCCTTGCCGATCTTCGTGCCGGCGACGTCGACGAGTTCGAGCGAGCCACCGCCAAGGTCGCCGACGACACCGTCGGGATCGTGGTAGCCGCTGACGATGCCCATCGCGGAATAATAGGCCTCTTCCTCACCGGTGAGGATGCGGACCTTGTGACCGAGGATCGCCTCGGCCTTCTCGATGAAGGCCGGGCCGTTGCTCGCCTCGCGCGCGGCTGCCGTCGCCAGCACATACATCGAGGTCGCCCGCGCCTGTTTGGAGAGCGCGTGAAAGCGATGCAGCGCTCTCAGCGCGCGCTCGACGCTGTCTTCATCCATGCGTCCGGTCGCATCGATGCCCTTGCCGAGACCGCACATCACCTTTTCGTTGAACAGCATGGCCGGCGAGCGGCTCAGGCCTTCGTAGACGACAAGGCGGATGGAGTTCGAACCGATATCGATAACGGAAACCGGGCGGATGCCGGGCAGACGCCCCTGCGCTTCAGATTCGACCATGCAATTCCAGTTTATTTGTGCCAGCCGCTCTTCCAGCCGGCTATGAGCTTCGGTGCGCTGGACTTCAGGGCCTCGCCCCGGCCGGAGAGGCTGGGATTGGTCATGAAATAGTGCTGTGCGTTGAAAGGCTCGGCGTCCTTGCCGACTTCCATCCGGCGAGAGGTGCCATCGGGAAGAATTTCGTAGCTCTGCTGGTTGTCGATGAGATTACCCAGCATGATCTGCGACAGAACCTGTTCGTGCACAGTCCGGTTGATGAGAGGCACGAGCGTCTCGACCCGCCGGTCCAGATTGCGCGGCATCATATCCGCCGAGCCGATATAGACAAGGGCATTCTCCGATGGAAGCCCGTGGCCGTTGCCGAAGCAGAATATGCGGGAATGTTCGAGGAATCGACCGACGATGGACTTGACACGGATATTGTCGGAGAGCCCCGGGACCTGCGGCCGCAGGCAGCAGATGCCGCGCACAACAAGGTCGATTTCGACGCCGGCGCGGCTCGCCTTGTAGAGGGCGTCGATGATCTCGGGGTCGACGAGCGAGTTCATCTTCATCCAGATCGCAGCCGGGCGCCCGGCCTTGGCATGCTCGATCTCTTCGTCGACATGCCTGAGGATGCGGGGACGCAGCGTGTGCGGCGAGACCGCCAGCTTCATGCCCGCTTCCGGCTCGCCATAGCCGGTGATGAAATTGAAGATGTTCGCCATGTCGTGGGCGATCACAGGATTGCAGGTGAAGAAGGACAAGTCGGTGTAGATCTTCGCCGTGACCGGGTGGTAGTTGCCGGTGCCGAGATGGCAATAGGTCCGAAGCTTGCCCTCTTCGCGCCGCACCACCATCGACATCTTGGCGTGGGTCTTCAGTTCGATGAAGCCGAAGACAACCTGCACGCCGGCGCGTTCCAAGTCGCGCGCCCAGCGGATATTGGCTTCCTCGTCGAAACGGGCCTTGAGTTCGACCAGCGCCGTCACCGACTTGCCGGCCTCGGCAGCGTCGATCAGCGCACGCACGATCGGGCTGTCGTTCGAGGTGCGGTAGAGCGTCTGCTTGATGGCGACGACATCAGGATCGCGCGCCGCCTGCAAGAGGAACTGCACGACGACGTCGAAGGACTCGTAAGGGTGGTGCACCACCATGTCCTTTTCGCGGATCGCCGCCAGGCAATCGCCGGCATGCTCGCGCACGCGCTCCGGGAAACGCGGATTGTACGGCTCGAAGCGCAGATCGTCGCGCGGAGCCTTGGTGATTTCGGACAAAGTGTTGAGTGCTAGCAGTCCCGGCAGGACGGCGATCCGGTTTTCCGGGACGCCCAGTTCCTGGACGACGAACTGGCGCAGCGACGCCGGCATTTCCGAATCGGTCTCGATGCGGATCACCGAACCGCGGCGACGGCGCTTCAGCGCGGTCTCGAAGAAGCGCACCAGGTCTTCGGCCTCTTCCTCCACTTCGATATCGCTGTCGCGAATGATGCGGAAGGTACCGGAGCCCTTGACCTCATAGCCCGGGAACAGCCTGTCGATGAACTGGCTGACCATATCTTCGAGCGTAATGTAGCGGATGACGTTCTTGACGTCCGGCAGCCGGATGAAGCGGTCGAGCGCCACCGGCAGGCGCAATAGCGCCGTCATCGGCTCGCGGCCGGTCTTGCTGACCAGTTGCAGGCCCATCGAGAAGCCGAGGTTCGGAATGAACGGGAACGGATGGGCCGGATCGATGGAGAGCGGCGTCAGCACCGGGAAAATCGCCTGGTCGAACTCGTTGGCAAGCCAGCTCCTGTCCTGCGCCGACAGCGAGGCCGGGCGAACGATGAGGATGTCTTCCTTGGCGAGATATTGCTGAAGCACGGCGAGCGAGGCCTGCTGCTCCATCTGCAGATTGTCGATTTCCTTCAGAATGTCTTCGAGCTGCTCGACCGGCGTCTTGCCGTCGGGTGAACGCATCGAGAGGCCCTGGCGCACCTGGCCTTCGAGGCCGGCGACGCGCACCATGAAGAACTCGTCGAGGTTGGCGGCCGAGATCGACAGGAAGCGGACGCGCTCCAGCAGCGGATGTGCGGTGTTCAGCGTTTCCTCGAGCACGCGGCGATTGAATTGCAGCCAGGAAAATTCGCGGTTGATGAAGCGCTGCGGGCTCGTCAGCAGGTCGACGTCCTCCGCCGATGCCTGATTTTCGTTCACCGCAGATAGCGCGTTATCCATGCTTTTCAGATCCCATTGCTCCGGCTGCACCGGCTATCTCAGTTTGACGACGGTTCTGTGACAGTCAATCGGACCGACGCTGATTTCCCAGTTCTTCGAGCACTTCGGAAGCGAGCGCGCGCGAAAGCTTCGTGCCGCGGGCGAGCGCCAGATGGTCGATGCGCTCGACGATCGTCTGCGCGGCTTCGAGCGACCGTTCCATGCGCTGGACGATGTAGCCGACCAGCCGCTCGTCGACGAGGAGCTGGCGATCGGCAAAGAGCTTGATCAGCACCTGCGTCAGCAATTCGTCGTCCGGCTCGCCGATCTCGACCACGGTCGCGGCCTTCAGGCGCGAACGCAGGTCCGGCAGCGTCACCGGCCAGGACATCGGCCAGAGCCGCGTCGTCATCAACAGGCTGGTGCCATGCTGGCGCACGTTGTTGATGACGTGGAACAGCGTCGTATCGTCGAAACCGCTGCGGTCGGCATCCTCGAAGAGAACGGGCCTTTCGGCCGCGATCAACGCGGCATCGGAGCCGGCGAGCGGATGGATGACTTCCGCCCCTGCCCGCTCCTTCCAGATGCTGGCGAGGTGTGATTTTCCGGAGCCGACCGGGCCGGCGATGATGACCACCGGCGCCGGCCAGTCCGGCCAATGGTCGACGATGGCGATGGCCGCGCTCAGCCTGTCAGAGACGAGCAGGTCCTCACGACCCGTCGCCGGGTCGTGGCCGAAGGCCAGGGGGATTTGTTCAAATGGGCGTTTTGTCATGCTGTACTCGGGACAATCGTCGGAAATCAGGCGGCCTTGTCGCTCTTCGCCTTCTTTTCCACGGCTTTGCCGTGCCCGTGATAGAGGTCGCTATCAAGGTAGCGCTGGATGCCGAAGCGGACAAGCACGCCGATGGCGGCTGCTGCCGGCACCGCGACCAGAAGGCCGACGAAGCCGAAGAGCGCACCGAAGGCAAGCAGCGCAAACATCAGCCAGACCGGGTGCAGGCCGACGCTTTTGCCCACCAGTTTCGGCTGGAGGATGTTGCCCTCCATGAACTGGCCGCTGAAGAAGACGGCAAGCACAAGGCCGATCCAGAGATAATCCGGCCAGTACTGCACCAGGGCGACGCCGACGGCGAGAACCAGGCCGACCATGGATCCGACATAGGGAATAAAGCTGATCATGCCGGCAAAGAGGCCGATCAGCAGGCCGAAGTTGAGACCGACCAAGGAGAGGCCGATACCGTAGTAAAGGCCGAGAATGACACAGAGCGAGCCCTGCCCGCGTACGAAGCCGGCGATCGTCGCGTTCATGTCGCGGGCGATCTGGCGCACATCCGAGACGTAGTCGCGCGGCACCCAGCTGTCGACCTTCTCCACCATCCGGTCCCAGTCGAGCAGGATGTAGAAGGCGACGACGGGGGTGACCACCAGCAGCGAGATGACATCGAGCAGCGCCACGCCGGAGTTCCAGATCTGCTGGAAGAGCGTGCCGACGAAGGCGGCGCCCTGTTCGAGCAGCTTGCCGGAGCTTTGCTTCAGCGACGGCATCTGGCTTGCCAGCCAATCGGGGATCAGCCGCGCCTGCGCCTCGTTGACGAGCACCTGCAGCTTCGAGGCGTAGCCCGGAATATTGGCGATGAAGTCCGATGCCTGGCTGACGATGACGGGAATGATGATCATCAGCGCCAGCACGAAGACGACGACGAAGCCGACCAGGATCACCACCGTTGCCATCAACCGGCTGAGGCCGAAGCGCTCCAGGCGGTCGGCGACCGGGTCGAGGAAATAGGCAAGCGCCATGCCGGCCAGGAACGGCAGCAGGATCGAGCTGAAGACCATCAGAAAGGCAATGAAGGCGGCAAGCACCAGCAGCCAGAAAATGACCTGACGCTGCAATCCGGAACCGCTGACCTTGATATCCATGACATTCCTCTTGAGGCGCCGCTCGCCACTGTTGCGTATCACAACCCTGTCAAGGAGATAGGGGGCGGTGCGCGTAACGGTCAAGTGCGACCGGTGCAGTCATCCAGTTTAAAGCCAAGCGGACTGGCTTGCGCCGTGGGATATGGGCAAAATGTTGAAAAAACGCCGCCAATGTCTGCTCTCGGCTTGCACTCCCTTGCCTGCCGTGCCAATCGCATCCGCAAAATACCTGTCGCACGACGAGCCTTGGAGAACGAGCATGAGCCAGTCGGGAAAGAACGGTCTCACCTATAGCGACGCGGGCGTGGATATCGACGCCGGTAACCTGATGGTCGAGAAGATCAAGCCGCATGTGCGCTCGACCCGGCGCCCCGGTGCCGACGGCGAGATCGGCGGCTTCGGCGGCCTCTTCGATCTCAAGGCTGCGGGCTTCACCGACCCGGTTCTGGTGGCCGCGAATGACGGCGTCGGCACCAAGCTGAAGATCGCCATCGACGCCAACAAGCACGACACCGTCGGCATCGACCTCGTCGCCATGTGCGTCAACGACCTGGTCGTCCAGGGCGCCGAACCGCTCTTCTTCCTCGACTATTTCGCGACCGGCAAGCTCGACCCGGACCAGGGTGCAGCGATCGTCGCCGGTATTGCCGCGGGCTGCCGCGAATCTGGCTGTGCGCTGATCGGCGGCGAGACCGCCGAAATGCCCGGCATGTATTCGGGCGGCGACTATGACCTCGCGGGCTTCGCGGTCGGTGCTGCCGAACGCGGTCAGTTGCTGCCGGCTGGCGATATCTCCGAAGGCGACGTCATCCTCGGCCTAGCCTCCTCCGGCGTGCATTCCAACGGCTATTCGCTGGTGCGCAAGATCGTCACGCTCTCGGGCCTTGCCTGGGACGCCCCTGCGCCGTTCGGCGAAGGCACGCTTGCCGACCTGCTGATGACGCCGACGCGCATCTATGTGAAGCCGCTCCTGAAGGCGATCCGCGAGACCGGTTCGATCAAGGCGCTCGCCCACATCACCGGCGGCGGCTTCCCCGAGAACATTCCGCGCGTGCTGCCGAAGCATCTCGCGGCCGAGATCGATCTCGACGCGATCAAGGCGCCGAAGGTCTTCTCCTGGCTTGCCCAGACCGGTGGCGTTGCCGCCAATGAAATGCTGCGCACCTTCAACTGCGGCGTCGGCATGATCGCTGTCGTTCCGGCCGACAAGGCTGCAGAGGTCGCGTCCGTGCTGACCGGCGAAGGCGAAATCGTCTTCACGCTCGGCCGCATGGTCGCCCGCGAAGAAGGGGCAGCTGGCACGATCTACAAGGGCAACCTCGCCCTATGACGACAGAAGTCTCGACGGGTAAGAAGCGGGTCGTCGTCTTCATTTCGGGCGGCGGCTCCAACATGCTGGCGCTCGCAAAGGCGACCGCCGAGCCGGACTTCCCGGCCGAGATCATCGCTGTCATCGCCGACAAGGCGGATGCCGGCGGCCTTGCCAAAGCCGAGGCGCTTGGCATCCCTACCAGCGCTTTCCTGCGCAAGGACTTCGACAGCAAGGACGCCCACGAAGCGGCAATCCTTGCCGAACTCGACCGGCTGTCGCCGGACATCATCTGCCTCGCCGGCTACATGCGCCTGCTCTCGGCGACGTTTATCCAGCGGCACGAGGGACGCATCCTCAACATCCATCCGTCGCTGCTGCCGCTTTTCCCCGGCCTGCACACCCATCAGCGGGCGATCGACGCCGGCATGAAGGTCGCCGGCTGCACGGTGCACTTCGTCACCGAGGGCATGGACGAAGGTCCGATCCTCGCGCAGGCGGTGGTCCCGGTTCAGCCCGGAGACACATCCGACAGCCTTGCGGCACGGGTGCTGACCGTCGAGCACCGCACCTATCCGATGGCGCTTCGGCTGATGGCCGAGGGCAAAGTGCGCATGGAAGGCGGCCGCGCGGTGAGCGAGAGCGCCGCCGAAGCGAACGCCACGCTGATCTCACCGGCAGCCTGACTAGATCAAATGGTCACTTCGCCGACGCGAGCCGGCGATCGAGAGCGTCGAGCACGCGCCGTGTCAAAGCCGGATAATCCTCGTCGAAGTGGTGTCCGCCGTCGATGCCGATGACGTCGACGCCGGTGCCCTTCAGCTGCGGGCAGGCATCGTCCTCTTCGTCGGTGCCGTAGATGCATTGCACCAGCGCCGGATCGATGCGCTTGATGTCGTCGAGCGGATCACCGCCCTTGCCGTCGCCCGAAGCCCCCAGCCAACCCAGCACCGAAACCTTGTAATCAACCATGTGCGAGAGGGCCATCAAGGTCACCTGGCGAACATGGGCCTTTTCGCCAGCCGGCAGCAGGTTGAAGGTTCGCGGCAGGACGTCGGCACCGAAGGAGTAGCCGATGAGGAGCACGTTTCGCACGTTCCAGTGTTTGCGGTAGTAGCTCATCACCTTGGCAAGGTCGTCCGCCGTCACCTGCGGATCGCGCTCGGACCAGAAGTAATGCAGGGAATCGAAGCCGACGACCGGAACGCCCTGCTGCTGCAGCACGTCGCCGACTTCCTTGTCGATGTCGCGCCAGCCGCCGTCGCCCGAATAGATCACCGCCATCGTGTCACGGGTCGGCTTTGCGTCGAGGATGGTCAAGGGCAGGCCGAACGGATTGCCGGCGTCGCGCTCACTGTCGATGATATCGGTGAGGTGATCGGACAGCGTCGTATAGGCGTCGTCTTCGCTGTCCTCCTGCTCGATGTCCGGGTGCTTGGCGATCAGCGCCGCCACATGGGCGCGCCCGTCCGCCGACGCTGCGGGAGAAAAGACGACGGAGACCGGGTCGGGCAAGACGCCGTCGGTCAGTCCATAGACCATGCGGTCGCCCTTCTTCACCTTTTCGGCCGGGGTGCAGAGCTGCTTTTCAAGCGCGATCCCCTCCTCCGGGTCGACTGCTAGCGTCTGGCCGATGGTTGCCGGTGGCGTCTGGGCGGCGATCGCCAGCGCCAGCGCACCGCCAGCACCGACGCCCGCGACGACGGGCAGCTGGTAGGCGTCCGTGCCAACCGCGCGTTGCACCTGCTGGCTGAGCGATTCGATATCGGAGACCATGTAGATGCAATCGCCATCATCCTTGGCGAGCGAGGCGAGATAGGCCTTGAGGTCGATGCCGATGACGACGGTCTTGTCATCCGTCAGCGTGTCGGCGATCGCCTGTTCCTTGTCCGTCCAGCCGGCCGCGTCCGACAGCAGCACGACGAGTGCGGCCGCCTTTTCCTTCGGCAGCATGATGCGTGGCGACGGGATCATCCCGGTATCATAGCTCTTCGGTGCGTCCTCGGCGAGAGCGGGGAACATCGATGCCGAGAGCAGCAGCGCCGCCGAAGTCAGGCATTTCCAGGCGTTCGCGACACGGATCATTTCTTCACCACTCCCTTGAGACCGCCGCCAATCAGGAATGTCGCATCCATCAGGGCGAGGATCGGATTGATGCCGCCACTGGCGACAAGATAGCGCGGTTGCCACTGCGGATGAAACTTCGACTTGAAGGCCCTCAGGCCCTTGAAGTTGTAGAACCGTTCGCCGTGTTCGAAGAAGGTGCGCCCGGCCCGGTCCCAGACCGGCGCGATCTGGCGCGTGGACATGCCCGACAGGGGCGCCATGCCAAGGTTGAAGGTTCGGTAGCCCTCGGCCTTCAGATACTCCATCACCTGGGCGAAGAGAAAATCCATGGCCCCCTTCGGCGCATCCGGCGAGAAGCGCATGAGATCGACGGTGCCCTCCTCCTTGGTCGCCGTCACCAGAATATTGGCGAATGCGACCGTACGCCCGCCACAGGTGAGGATTGCCACCGGCTGCTCGCGAAGATACTCGGGATCGAAGGCACCGAGCGAGAAGCCTTTCTCCTTGGCATTGTGATGCGCGAGCCAGGCATCGGACACCGCGGTCAGGTCCGGCATGACGTCCGGAACGTTTTCGGGCGCTACGACACGGAATTCGAGCCCGTCGCGCTGTGCGCGGCTCACCTGCTGGCGCAGGTTCGCCCATTTGCCCCCCTTCAGTTCGAAGCGGGCGAGATCGACACGCGCGAGTTCACCGAGCCGGAAGGCGCGCAGCCCGGCATCGGCATAGTAGGCAAGCCCTTGGGGCGAGACCTGGTAGAAGACCGCCCGGCAGCCTGCCGCGCGCGCCTTTTCGATGAAGTGCCAGATCAGCTCCGGCCAGGCATCGACCGGACCGACGGGATCAAAAAGCGCGATCCAGGAGCGGGCGCGCTGGCCATACATGATGAACGCGCGGCCGTCAGTGGAAAACAACAGGCTCTTGTCGCCCATGCGCACCAGGTTGGCATCGGACATGTCCTGCGCCTCGACGATCGAAAGCGCCCGCTCCATCGCGTCGTCTGAGGCAGGTTCGGCGGCTCCGGTTGCCGGACGCATCAGGCTCCAGATCGCAAGCATGCTCGCGCCGATGGTAACGCCGAGAAGCGCGCGAAGGCCGCGCGGCGCTTCGGCGGAGAATTCGAACTGCCACCAGAGTTCATGGCTGTATTCGACATCACGATAGACGAAGAGCAGGACGACCAGCGCGCCCAGGCAGATGACGCCCAGCGCCGTCAGCCACGGCACCGTCAGCGCCTGCCCGAACAGCGAGGCAGGCCGCACGAACAGGCGGCGGCTGACGATGAGACCCACCAGGAAGAAGGCCAGCATGCCGGCTTCCACCACGGCGATCGCCTTGATCAGCGACAGCAGCAGCGCGGCGACAGCAATCACGATCGAGGCCCACCAGGCACCGTCGAGCCTGAGCGCCAACCCGCGCGAGACGACGACAAGGGCGAGGCCGAGCAGGCTCGCAAGGAAGTGCGCGCCTTCGACGATCGGCAGCGGCAGCAGTCCTTCTAGGAATGCCAGGTTTTCGTCCGGCGTCGGCGTCACGCTGGAAAGCACCAGCATGATCGCAAGCACGATGCCGAGCGTCGCCAAGAGGAGCGGCGTCATGCGGCCGCCGATGCGCCGTACGCTCGATGCGACCGGATGGCCGGACAGCTGGCGGAGTTCGATGCCGATGACCACGGCGATCGCGATCACCAGCGGCAACACGTGATAGATCACGCGGTAGAGCACCAGCGCGCCGAGAATGGTGTCGACGTCGGCATTGTGGCCGAGCGTCGCGATGATGATCGTCTCAAAGACGCCGAGGCCGGCCGGAACGTGGCTCAAGACGCCAACGCCGACGGCCAGCGAATAGACCGCTAGGAAGGCCGGCCAGCCGATCGTACCGGCGGGCAAGAGAACATAGAGAACCGTCGCCGAGGCGGCGAGATCGAGCGCCGTCACCAGGAACTGGCGCGAAACCGTGCGTGAATCCGGCAGCCGCAAGGTCAGCCGGCCGAGGCTCACCGCCCGCCCGTCCCGCGCCAGAAAGAACACGCTGAAGAGCCCGGCGAGGATGACGGCGGCGATCACGCGCAGCACCAACGGATCCATGCCGGTCATCGGCGCCACATATTCGCCGACAGCGAGCAGGCTGAGGCAGGTCACCGTCAGCAGTCCGAGCCCGAAGGCGAGCGTCACGAAGGCGATGATCCGGGCGATGTTTTCCGGCTCGATGCCGAGGCGCGAATAGGAACGGTAGCGGATGGCGCCGCCGCTGAGCGCCCCGAAACCCGCGGTATTGCCGACCGCATAAGCCGAAGCCGCCGTCAGCGCCACGTCGGCATAGGGCAGCTTGCGCCTGATATAATCGAGTGCGCTGACATCATAGAAGGTGAGCGCGAGGAAGCTCAATGCGGTGAAGAACACCGCGGCCGTAACCGCCGTCCAGCTGGTGTCCGCCAATGCCTGGACGACTTCGTCGTACTGAACCTCGGATGTCAGGTGAAAGATCGCAAAGCCGAAAAGAGCGATCACAAGGAGCGTACCGGCAGCCGAAAGATAGCGACGGTTGCGGCGCAGGAAGGCGATCCAGCCTCCCTCCGCCTGCTGTTCGTCGTCGGCTGCACGTTCCGGTAGAGAGGGTGTCATGAAGCGCCCATGTCGATAATGAGGACATCAGCGCTTTAGCTTACCCGATGCGGATCAAAAAGTGAAATATCCGTAATAAATAATAGTCTTACAAAACAATCCCTTAGGCGAACAGTTCCTGCCGGTTCAGCTTCGCCCACTGCAGCAGCATGATCGTCTTTGCGTCGCGGATCTCGCCGCCAGCGATCATCGCGAAGGCTTCGTCGAAGGGGATCTCCAGCACTTCGATGTCCTCGCCTTCATGCGCAAGCCCGCCGCCGTCACCGCGCTTCTCGGTGGCGTCGATGTGGCCGGCAAAGAAGCTCGTGCGCTCGGTCAGCGCGCCAGGGCTCATATAGACGTCGAAGAGGTGGATGACGTCCTGGACGTGGTAGCCCGTCTCCTCCAGTGCCTCGCGGCAGATCGCCTCTTCCGGAGTGTCGCCGTCCAGAAGCCCGGCGGCCGCCTCGATCAGATAGGCCGGGTCGCCCTGGAGCAGCACGGGCACGCGCAGTTGCCGCACCAGGATGACGCTCTGCCGCCTGGCATCGACGAGCAGGATGGTCGCCGCATTGCCATGGTCGTGGATCTCCCGCTTCAGCGTCACGATCGCGCCATCGGACATCTGCTGTTCGAACGTCACCTCTTCCAGGTGCGCAAAGCCCTTCCACAGCGTGCGGCGGCCGACGATCCTGACGCGTGGGTCATGGTGGGTGCTCATGCAACTTCCTTCTCCGGCGAGTGCGATCCCGCCATTTGGCCATCAGTGGATGTGTTCTGTCGCCGTGCGGTCTTCCCGCTCCATCTGCAGCGTCGTGTGGTGCAGGTCGAAGGTCGCGCGCAACCGGTCCTCGATCGCGCGGCGCACGGTCTCGGCATCGGCGCCGTCGGCAAGCACGGCGTGAGCGGTCAGCGACGGCTGGCTCTGGGTGATCGCCCAAAGATGCAGGTCATGCACGGAGGCAACACCGGGAACGGCGGCAATCGTCGCGTGGACATCGGCGAGGCGCATACCCGGCGGCACGCCTTCGAGCAGGATGTTGACGCATTCCCTCAGCAGCACCCAGGTGCGCGGAAAGACCATGAAGCCGATGCCGACAGCGAGCAGCGAATCCACCCATTGCCACCCGGTCAGCCAGATGACCACCGCTCCGACGATGACGGCGACCGAGCCCAGCATGTCCGACCAGACTTCGAGATAGGCGCCCTTGACGTTGAGGCTCTCGTCCTTGTGGCTGGTGAGCAGCCGCATCGAGGCGAGATTGACGAGAAGGCCAATGACGGCAATCACCAGCATGCCGCCGGACTGGATCTCCTGCGGCTCGGACAGCCGCTTCCAGGCCTCGTAGAGAATGTAGAAGGCGACACCGAGCAGGAGCAGCGCGTTGAAGGCGGCAGCCAGGATCTCGAAGCGGGCGTAGCCATAGGTGCGCAGGAGGTCCGACGGGCGGCGGCCGACATGGATGGCGACGAGCGCGATCGCAAGGGCCGCCGTGTCGGTCAGCATGTGCATCGCGTCGGAGATCAGCGCCAGGCTGCCGGTCAGGATCCCGCCGACCACTTCGGCCAGCATGAAGCCGCCCGTCAGGCCAAGCGAGGCCCAAAGCCTTGAAACCGGCGTGCTCGTGACATCTGCGTGGTTGTGATCGCCGCTCATGGGAGGTTCCGTCTGCCGTTCTACAACCTGATTTAGCGCGCCAACCTTACCCAGACCCTGTTGTCGTGGAAGGCGGCACCACCATAGGGCGCAACGGCATCGGCGCCGGTGAGCACGTTGATGCCCTCCCCGTCGAGATGCACGCCATTCGGCCACAGGCCCTCGGCGATGACCACGCCGCGGCGGGCGCCGCCACCGATCTTCGCATGCAGACGCACCTGGCCGCGGACGTTGCCGAGCTGGACGATATCGCCATCGGCAATGCCGAGTTCTGCGGCATCTTCCGCATGAACCATCACTTCCGGGCGCACTTCCTTCTGGATCGAGGATGGCGTCTCGGCAAAGGTCGAGTTGAGGAAGGACCGAGCCGGAGAGGTCGCCAGCCGGAACGGGTGCTCGGCATCGGCGACCTCGATGAGGTCGACATGATCAGGAAACTCCGGCAGCGCCTGGTGCGGCCCCTGAGTGCCCATCGACTTCGGCGGCCGGTTCGGCGCCGGCGTTCCCGTCCAGTCCGCCTTGAAGCGGAACTTGGCGTCGGGGTGGCCGAAGCCCTTGAGGAAATGTGCCTCCTCGAAAGCCGGCTGACAGTCGAGCCACTTCTGGCGCTTCATCTCCTCGTAGCCGATGCCGTAGTTGGCGAGCAGCCGGTCGATGTGCTCACGCTCCGTCAGGCCGAAACCGGCATGATCGGCAACGCCAAGTCGCCTGGCGAGTTCTTCGATCACGAAGAGATTGGTGCGCACGGTCGAGGGCGGCTCCACCACCTTGGGGCCGATCAGGATGTGCTGGTGGCCGCCGCCGCGGTAGAGGTCGTCATGCTCCAGGAACATGGTTGCCGGCAGCACGATATCGGCGACCGCGGCCGTGTCGGTCATGAACTGCTCGTGCACGGCAACAAAGAGATCGTCGCGCAGGAAGCCGCGCTTCACCAGCCGCTGTTCCGGCGCGACATTCACCGGGTTGGTGTTCTGGATCAGCATCGCCGTCACGGGACCACGATGGCGCAGCGCCTCGGCGTCGCCGGTCAGCACACGGCCGATCTGCGACTGGTCGAGCATACGGACATCCGGATCGTGGAAGGCCGAGCCGATCAATTCGCGCTTGTCGAGCTTGAAGATGTCGTTGTTGGAGTGAAAGGCGCCGCCGCCTTCGTGTTTCCAGGAACCGAGAACAGTCGCGACCGATGCTGCCGCGTGGATGGCGACGGCACCGTTGCGCTGGCGCGTGAAACCGTAGCCAAGCCGGAAATAAGTCCGCGGCGTCGTGCCGACCAGTCTTGCGAAGGCCTCGATTTCCTCGACCGACAGACCAGTAATCGCCGACGCCCATTCCGGGCCGCGCGACGTCAGATGTGCTTCAAGGCCGGCCGGATCATCGGCGAATTTCGCCATGTAGGCCCGGTCGGCGTAGCCGTCGCGAAACGCGATGTGCATCACGGCGCAGGCTAGTGCGGCGTCAGTGCCCGGCTTCAGCACCAGGCCCATGTCCGCCTGCTTGACCGTCGGATTGTCGTAGATGTCGATGACGACGATCTTCGCGCCGCGATCCTTGCGTGCCTTCACGGCATGGGTCATCACGTTGACCTGGGTGGCGACCGCATTCGTACCCCAGATCACGACGCAATCGGCCTTGGCCATCTCGCGCGGGTCGGGGCCGCGCAGGGCGCCGGTCGCCATGCTCAAACCGGTCCAGGCCATGTTGGTGCAGATCGAACCGAAGAAGCCGGAATAGCGCTTGGCGTGACGCAGCCGGTCGATCGAGTCGCGCTGCACCTGGCCCATGGTGCCGGCATAGAAGTAAGGCCACACGGTCTCGGCGCCATATTTCTGCTCGGCGCGAACGAACTGATCGGCGATCTCGTCGAGCGCCGCCTCCCAGCTCACATCTTGCCAGCTACCCTCGCCCTTGACGCCCTTGCGACGCTTCGGCGCCATCAGACGGTCGGGATGATAGATGCGCTCGGAATACCGCGCCACCTTGGCGCAGATCACGCCGGCGGTGTAGGTATTGGCGGCTGCGCCGCGCACACGGCCGATCCGCCCTTCGGCGGTCAGGTCGACTTCCAGGGCACAGGCCGAGGGACAGTCGTGCGGACAGACCGAGTGGCCGATGGTTTTTTCTGCTTTGATGGGGGTCGCAACGTTCATGGCTTTTCTATATGGCATCGGCATTTCGGCTCAAAGAGCCAATCGCCCACCCATCGCAACTATTGATCACAGCCATCGGCGGCGCTCATGAACTATCGGCACATCTATCACGCAGGCAATTTCGCCGACGTCCTGAAGCACGCGGTGCTGGCGCGGCTCGTCACCTATCTGCAGCAGAAGGAGAAGGCGTTCCGCGTTCTCGATACCCATGCGGGTATCGGGCTCTACGACCTCTCCAGCGAGGAAGCGCAGAAGACCGGCGAATGGCGCGACGGCGTCGGACGGCTGCTCGACGGCGAATTGCCGCCGGAGATCGCGGCGATCCTTGCCCCTTACCTCTCTTCCATACGCGCCCTGAACCCCGGCTCCGAGCTGACGCTCTACCCCGGCTCGCCGAAGCTCGCGCGCATGCTCTTCCGCCCCCAGGACCGGCTTTCGGCGATGGAACTGCATCCGGACGACTTTGAGACCCTGCACCGGCTGTTCGACGCCGATTTCCAAAGCCGGGTCACCGAGCTCGACGGCTGGCTGGCGCTGGGCGCGCACCTGCCGCCGAAGGAAAAGCGCGGATTGATTCTCGTCGACCCGCCCTTCGAGAAGGAAGGCGAATACGAGCGGCTGGCCGATGGCCTTGCGCGCGGCTACCGCCGATTTACCGGCGGCGTCTACTGCTTGTGGTATCCCCTGAAGCAAAGCGCGCCGATCAAGGCGTTTCATGAGGCGCTGAAGGCGCTGGACATCCCGAAGATGCTCTGCGCCGAGCTGTCGGTCAGAAGCGACCGGGAAACCACCGGGCTTTCCGGTTCCGGCCTCATCATCGTCAACCCGCCCTTCACGCTGAAGAGCGAGCTCGACCTGCTGCTGCCGTTCCTGAAAACCCGGCTGGGGCAGGATCGTTTCGCGTCCAGCCGCTGCTTCTGGCTGCGCGGCGAAGAACAGACAACCCGAGGGGCTTGACGGACGGGCGCGACGCACCGCAATCTCATGTGACGACATAGGGAGACGCCCATGACTCGCACGCTCGCCGCCACGCTTCTCATTTCGCTTTCCCTCGCGGGTGCTACGGCGCCGGGCGCCATCGCCGCCGACTATATCGGCAGCGGCCAGGCGCAATCCTACAACGCCGGGGTCTGCAGCGAATCCTCGGTCCTCGGCTTCATCACATCCCGGTTCGCGTATCGGGATGCAAACTACCTTCACGCCAACCTCTCGATCGCCGAAATCCGCAACATGGGGCAGAACCGGCAGGAGTTCCGCGACGAGACGCATCTCGTCGAGCGCGAATACTGCTACGGAACCGCGGTGATGACCAACGGCGAACAGCGGTCGCTCTATTACCTCATCGAACGCCCGTGGGGCTTTGCCGGCGTCGGCAGAAGCATCGAGTTCTGTGTCGGCGGCCTCGATCCCTGGTATGTCTACGGCGCGTATTGCGCCTCGCTTCGCTAATCATGAAAGCATTCCGGAATGTGCGCCGGCTTTTGCCGGCGCTTTTTATTGTCACCGCCCTTGCTGCCTGCAGCGACCAGAGCACCGAGAAGGCGCCGACGGCGACAGGGCAGCAGACGACAAAGGCAGCCGCTGCGGTTCCGCTCGGCAGCGGGTTCGATTTCTACGTGCTCTCGCTTTCCTGGTCGCCGACCTGGTGCGGCGACAACGACCCCAAGGGAAAATCCAGCCAGTGCGAAGTCGGCGGCAATCGCGGCCTGATCGTGCATGGCCTGTGGCCGCAGAACGAACGGGGCTATCCTGACTTCTGCCCGACACGGCAGTCCGATCGCGTGCCCTCGTCGCTCGGCAAGCAATATCTCGACCTCATTCCATCGATGGGCCTGATCGGCCACCAATGGCGCAAGCACGGGACCTGTTCCGGCCTCAGCCAGGAGGATTACTTCGCCGTCACACGCGCGGCCTGGGAGCGGCTGACGCTGCCATCGGAGCTCGCACCTCCCCCGCAGGAAAAAGGCCTGCGTGTTGCCGCCATCGAAGACGCGCTCGTCGCCAAGAACCCTGGCATGACGAAAGACGCTGTCGCCGTAACCTGCGAGGGCAATCGGCTCGAAGAAATCCGTATCTGCTTCGACAAGTCGCTCAATTTCCGCGCCTGCCCGGCGGTCGATCGCCAGGCCTGCCGAAAAGAAAGCGTGTCGCTGCCCCCGGCGCCTTGACCAGCCGGAGAAGGCGCCTGTTAGAAACCCATCTCGCAATCCCTGGAAGGAAAGACGCTCGATGAAGATCTTGTACTCGCCCGCCTCGCCCTATTCGACCAAGGTGCGCATGGCGGCGCATTATGCGGGCTATGCGGCCGAAAGTGTCCTGACCGACACCAATGCCAACCCGCCGGAGCTGATCGACAACAATCCGCTCGGCAAGATCCCGACGCTGATTCTCGACAACGGACAGGCGCTCTACGACAGCCGTACGATCATGCATTTCATCGACCGGGAAACCAAGGGCAAGCTCTATCCGAGGAATGCCGGAAAGCGCACCGACGTCGAGTTGCTGGAAGCACTGTGCGACGGTATCTGTGACAGCCTGCTGTCGATCGTCTACGAGAAGCGCTCCCATCCGCCGGAAAAGGTGCATCAGCCCTGGATCGACCGGCAATGGGAAAAGGTCGAGCGCAGCCTCGACTATCTGAATGCCAACCTGCCGAAGACCGGGGCCAAGCTCAATGCCGGCCATTTCGCGCTCGCCGCGATGCTGCGCTACATCGAGCTGCGCTTTGCCGGCGAATGGCAGAAGGGACGCGCCAAGCTGAAGAACTGGCCGGCGAAGTTCGAAAAACACTTCCCGGATTACCCTAAGTTCAAGGCCTGAACAGAAAGCACAAAAAAGGCCGGGGTGACCCGGCCTTTTTCGTTGATCTGGCGAAGCCGATCAGAACTTCACACCCATACCGACGCGAACGCTGTGCTCGTCGTAGCCCGACGAAACGTTGGTGCCGCCCATGCGGAAGTCCTTCGAGCCGTAGTCCGTGTAACGGTACTCGACGCGTGCGGTGATGTTGTCGGTGACGAAGGTTTCCGCGCCGACACCTGCGGTCCAACCGACCATGGTGTTCTTGTCGGAAGCGCCGCCGACGGTGCCCTTGGTCTGGCCGACGGCGAGACCTGCGGTACCGTAAACGAGGACCGGGTTCAGATCGACACCGACGCGACCGCGGAGCGAGCCGTTGACGCCCTGCTTCATGCGCAGGTTGCCCTTGGTCGAATCCTGGCCGGAGTAGCCGATGTCGGCTTCACCGCCGTATACCATCTGGCCGTCCTGAACGTTGTAACCGCCATAGAGGCCGCCGCCGAAGCCGGCTGCGGTGTTGCTGCCGGTCGCATCGTGCTGGCCATGCTTCCAATCGGCGGTACCACCGACATAGGCACCCGACCAGTTCTTCGCTGCCGGCTCGGTGTATTCGGCCTGCGGAGCTGCCGGAACTTCGTCGATCGCGTCTGCAGCCTGGGCGGCCTGGAAGGCGATGAGGGTCATAGCCGAAGCCATGAGGGTGGTGGTGAGCGTACGCATAAACATTCTCCTTTTCGTACCGATGCCCCTCGGGCTTGGGGTCCCGCAGTGGAACATCGGACAACTTTTAATTAACCCGCCCGGTTGAGCTGAAATTGGCCAGCAATTGCGGATTCACAAGAGCCAAATTGTGAAATTTTGGTGGCACAAACGCGCCCAAAATTTGATGTTGCTTTGGCGCCACAGGAGATTTGTTAACCATGATTCAAGATTAACGAAAACTATACTATAAGCACGCAAAATAATACAATTTACGCCAATTCCATTAATTTTTGGGCAAGGAATCGTCAGGGAGTGTTTCAGCCCCGCGTTTCTTCCCTATATCTTCGTCCGCTGACGCGAAGATTCGAAAAAGCGGGATGAAACGTTGAAGAAAGCACTGAAGGCGGCACTCGTAACCGGGGGCGCCAAGAGGATCGGCAAAGCTATAGTGGAGGACCTGGCCGCCCACGGCTTTGCCGTCGCCATTCATGCCGATGCCTCATTTGACGAAGCGCAGGCCCTGGCCAAAACCCTCGTAGAGGCCGGAACGAATGCCGTCGCGATTCGAGCCGACCTTACGGATACGGGCGCGACGTCGACACTGATCGAGCGCGCGACGGCAGCGCTCGGACCGATCGACCTGCTCGTCAACAATGCGTCGCTGTTCAAGAAGGACAGCCTCGATGCCTTCGACGAAGAGGTCTGGGACCAGCATTTCGCGCTGCATGTGAAAGCCCCGTCCCTGCTGGCGCGCGATTTCGCCGCGCTACTGCCCGCCGATGCCAGCGGGCTCATCATCAATGTCATCGACCAGCGCGTCTGGGCTCCCAATCCGCGCTTTTATTCCTATATGTTGTCCAAGTCGGCGCTTTGGACGGCAACCCGGACGATGGCGCAGGCGCTCGCCCCGCGCATCCGCGTCAACGGCATCGGCCCCGGGCCGACGCTGCCGAACGAACGGCAGGACCCGAAAGATTTTGAGGCGCAGGTCGATGCGCTGATCTTGAAGCGCGGGCCGACGCTCGACGAATTCGGACGCACGATCCGCTTCCTGTTCGACACGCCGTCGATTACCGGGCAGATGATCGCACTGGACGGGGGCCAGCACCTCGCCTGGGAAACGCCCGACATCAGGGAGATAGTGGAATGAATGGACGCGTGCCGGCCGACGGCGGCATCCTTTATGACGGCAACGAAACGGAAGACGACGACGACCTGATCGAAGTGTCTGACGCGAGCAGCGTCGCGCCCGTCGTCGCGTGGCACGAGAATCACTCGGAGACCAAGGGGCTGAAGGGCGCGGAACTGATCCAGGCCTTCGTCAAGCTGCTGCCGAACGGCCCCGGCGTCTACCGCATGTTCAACGAGGCCGGCGACGTTCTCTATGTCGGCAAGGCGCGCAGCCTGAAGAAACGCGTCAGCAACTATGCCCAGGGGCGCGGCCATTCCAACCGCATCGCCCGCATGGTGCGCGAGACCGCGAACATGGAGTTCGTGACGACGCGCACGGAGATCGAGGCGCTGCTGCTCGAAGCGAACCTGATCAAGCGCTTACGCCCACGCTTCAACGTGCTTTTGCGCGACGACAAGTCGTTTCCCTATATCCTGGTAACCGGCGACAGCCGGGCGCCGGCGCTCTACAAGCATCGCGGCGCACGCAGCCGCAAGGGCGACTTTTTCGGTCCCTTCGCGTCCGCGGGCGCGGTCGGCCGCACGATCAATTCGCTGCAGCGCGCCTTTTTGCTTCGGACCTGCACCGACAGCGTCTTCGAGACGCGCACGCGCCCCTGCCTGCTTTACCAGATCAAGCGCTGTTCGGCGCCCTGCACGGGCGAAATCAGCGATCAGGGCTACGCGGAACTGGTGCAGGAGGCCAAGGACTTCCTCTCGGGCAAGAGCCAGGCGGTGAAGGCGACGATCGCTGCCGCCATGGGCGAGGCAGCCGAGAACCTCGACTTCGAAAGGGCGGCGCTTTACCGCGACCGCCTGGCCGCGCTCAGCCACGTCCAGAGCCACCAGGGCATCAACCCCTCCGGCGTCGAGGAAGCGGACGTCTTTGCGATCCACCACGAGGGCGGGATCTCCTGCATCCAGGTCTTCTTCTTCCGCACCGGACAGAACTGGGGCAACCGCGCCTATTTCCCGAAAGCCGATCCTTCGCTGCCGACGGCCGAGGTGCTCTCGCAGTTCCTCGCGCAATTCTATGACGACAAGCCCTGTCCCCGGCAGATCCTGCTTTGCGAAGCGGTGGAAGAGCAGGAATTGCTCGGCCAGGCACTCAGCGAGAAATCCGGCTACAAGGTCGCGATCCAAGTGCCGCAACGCGGCGAGAAGAAGGATCTCGTCGACCACGCGCTCGCCAATGCGCGCGAAGCCCACGGCCGCAAGCTGGCCGAAACGGCCTCGCAATCGCGCCTGCTTGAAGGCTTCTCGGAAACCTTCAAGCTGGAGCGCACGCCGCGCCGCATCGAGATCTACGACAACTCGCACATCATGGGCACCAATGCCGTCGGCGGCATGGTGGTCGCGGGCCCGGAAGGCTTCGTCAAAGGCCAGTACCGCAAGTTCAACATCAAATCGACCGACATCACCCCGGGCGACGACTTCGGCATGATGCGCGAAGTGATGACACGACGGTTCTCACGGCTGCTGAAAGAGGAAGGCAAGCCGGACCGGAGCGTGGACGTCGGTGACGATGCCGCCTTCCCCGCCTGGCCCGACGTCATCCTCATCGACGGCGGTCAGGGCCAGATGACGGCGGTGCGCGCCATTCTCAAGGAGCTCGACGTCGAGGACTGCGTGACGGCGATCGGCGTCGCCAAGGGTGTCGACCGTGACGCCGGCCGTGAACGCTTCTTCGCGCTCGGCCGCGAGAGCTTCACGCTGCCGCCGCGCGATCCGGTGCTCTATTTCATCCAGCGGCTGCGCGACGAGGCGCACCGTTTCGCGATCGGCTCGCATCGGGCCCGCCGCAAGAAGGAGATGGTCAAGAATCCGCTCGACGAGATCGCCGGCATCGGGCCGACGCGCAAGCGCGCGCTGCTCACGCATTTCGGCACCGCCAAGGCCGTCTCGCGCGCCGGCATCAACGACCTGATGGCCGTCGCCGGGATTTCCGAAACGGTGGCGCGGCTGGTCTACGAACATTTCCACGACGATGCGGGGAAATGAAAACCTGATGTCACAATTCACCCGGCGTTCACATGCGATAGGGCAAATATGACAGTTGACGACGATGACCTGTTGACCTCCGGCCAGCAAAGTCATTTCTGTACCTGACGAACCAGAGAACACGAATCCATGCCCACGCCCGTCGCCTACAGCATCCCGAACCTGCTCACCTATTTCCGCATCCTGATCGTGCCGCTGATCGTGCTTTGCTTCTTCGTCGAAGGACGGCTGCACAGTTCGGACTTCGCGCGCTGGACGGCGGTTACGCTCTTCGCGATCGCGTCGATTACAGACTTCTTCGACGGTTATCTCGCGCGGATCTGGAAGCAGACCTCGAACATCGGCAAGATGCTCGACCCGATCGCCGACAAGCTGCTGGTCGCCTCGATCCTGCTGCTCGTCGCCGCAGACGGCACGATTGCCGGCTGGTCGATCTGGGCCGCCATCATCATCCTGTGCCGCGAAATCCTGGTCTCGGGCCTGCGCGAATATCTGGCGGCGCTGAAGGTCAGCGTGCCCGTCACCCGTATCGCCAAGTGGAAGACGACGATCCAGATGGTGGCGATCGTCTTCCTGCTGGCCGGCCCAGCTGGTGACAAGATCCTGCCCTATACGACGGAAATGGGTATCGGCCTGCTGTGGATCGCTGCGGCGATCACGCTCTATAGCGGCTACGACTATTTCCGCGCCGGCCTGAAGCACGTGGTCAACGAATGAGCACCGTCAATCTCGTCTATTTCTCCTGGGTGCGCGAGCGCATCGGCAAGGGTGAGGAAACCCTCGACCTTCCCGCCGGCGTCGTCACCATTGCCGATCTGCTTCAGCACCTGAAGACGCTCGGTGAGGAATACGAGGCGGCGCTCGAACATGAAAACGTCATCCGGGCGGCCATCAACCAGGAACATGTCGACCACAAGGAGCCGATCGCCGGCGCCCGGGAGATCGCTCTGTTCCCGCCAATGACGGGCGGCTGACGTCATGTCGGCTCCGGTTACCGTGCGCGTCCAGCGTGAGGATTTCGATCTCAATGCCGAGGTCGCAAAGCTCTCGGCGGGGCGCGCCGAAATCGGCGCCGTCGTCACGTTTTCAGGGCTTTGCCGCGACGAGGCCGGTACCCTTGCAGCCCTCGAACTGGAACACTATCCCGGCATGGCGGAGGCGGAGATTGAGCGCATCTGTCGCGAAGCGGTCGAGCGTTTCGCCCTTCACGCCGTAACCGCCGTCCATCGCTACGGCAAGATCGCACCTGGCGACAACATCGTGCTCGTCGTCACCGCCTCGCGTCACCGGCAGGCCGCCTTCGACGGCGCCAACTTCATCATGGATTTCCTGAAGACATCGGCTCCCTTCTGGAAGAAGGAGCATCTGGGCGACGGCACGACCGGCGGCTGGGTCAGCGCCAAGGACGCCGACGATACGGCCAGGGACCGCTGGTCGAAGTAAAAGCGGCCGTCCCTCGAGGTCAGGGAATGGCCTTTTCCTTGCGCGTCACCGCCAGCACGATCACCAGAAATCCGAAGATCGCGAAGTCTCGCCAGAGGATCGGGCCATAGGCGCTCCACAGCGTTTCCAGCAGGCCGACCGCAGCCGCGCCAAGCGCGGCATAGAGCGGTGAAGCCTGACCGCCGATCGCGGCGATGAACAGCACCTTGACGCCGAAGGTCAGCCCCGTGCCGAAATCCATGTTGCCGTAGTAGGACGCGGCGAGAATGCCGCAGACGGCGGCAATCAGGGACGCCGCGCCATAGGCGACGATGTAGACGGTGGCAGCGTCGACGCCGCAAAGGGCCGCAGCCCCCCGGTCCTCGGAAACGGCCCGCCAGAACCGCCCTGCCCGCGAATGCGTCAGGAACCAGTGGCCGGCCGCCACCAGCGCCGCCATCAGCGCGGTG
The DNA here is from genome assembly GCF_050435225.1 of Ensifer sp. LBL. Lineage (NCBI taxonomy): Bacteria > Pseudomonadati > Pseudomonadota > Alphaproteobacteria > Hyphomicrobiales > Rhizobiaceae > Ensifer > Ensifer sp. LBL. Next base: position 197,472 of record NZ_JBNDJY010000001.1, read on the forward strand.
TTGCCGAGCTGGATGACCGTCAGGGTGACCGGAAACCGCGGATCATCCCAGAAGACGATGTTGGCGTTGAGGAACGGCGGCAGCCACAGGCTGCGGGTCTCCGAGGCAAGCCGTGCCGTTTCCATCAGCACCAGCAGGCAGCCGAGCGAGGCGACGACGACGGTGTTGGCCGACGAGAAAGCCAACGGCCGCATGACATACCGCCCGGCAACGAGCCCGGCCCCAACGCTGAAAGTCAGGGCTGCCGCCGCACCGAGACCAAGGGCGGCCGGAAGCACCAGCCACAACCGGTCCCAGCCGAAAGCGGCAAACAGCACAAAGATCTGGCCCGAGAAAGCAAAGAGCGCACCATAGGTGAGATCGGCCCTGCGCGTCACGGCAAAGGCGATGGCATAGCCAAAGGCAAGCGCCGCGTAGAGCGCAGCGATGGGGACGGCATTGGCGAGCTGCTGCAGAAAGTAGAGCATGGCGCATCCGGAGCGTGACAAGATCAATATAACTGGTAAAATCCATTTTGCCAGTTAGGATTTTAGCATGACCTTCACCTGGACAGCCCATCGATTTGCAGGCGGCGCCCTGGCACTGGATGTCGCCAATTCCGTCGTCCTGCGCTTCGACCCCGAGCGCCGGATCGACCGTTTCGCCGATGTCGCAGCGCTCGATTCCTTTGCGGACGCGGCCAACCGCTTTGGGGCAGAGAGTGGGCGCTTCGGCGTGCTCGCACCGGTCGCCGCGGAGAACCGCGGCCGGCTCTTGCGGCTGCGTGAAGCGACCGACCGGCATTTTCGCGCGGAGATTTCGGATGCAGGGCGGCCGGACCTGTTGGCTGATCTGCTGGAGGCGATCGCTGGCGTCCTGCGCGGCCCGACGAACCAGCGCGGACGGCTTTCACTCGACACCGCGACGGCGCGATCGGCGCTCACGCTTGCCGCCTACCCCGAGCCCGATCGGCTGAAGATCTGCCCGAATTGCGGCTGGCTGTTTCTCGACCGCAGCCGTAACCGCAGCCGGACCTGGTGCGACATGGCCGTCTGCGGCAACCGTACAAAGGCCAAGCGCCACTATCGCCGCAACAGGGAAGAGGCAGCCTCATGACAAGGACATTCGGGATCGTAGCCACGCTTGCCATTGCACTCGCCGTCAGCGGCTGCCAGCGCGAGAGCGGCCCCGATCCGCTGAAGCTGACAGGCAAGATGTTCGTCTTCAACTACCGCCTCGCCTATGCGACCTACATGATCACGCTGACCAAGGCGGAGGCGGTGCCCGACGGCAGCGTCGTCGTTGCCCGCTTCGAAAACCCAGCTGGCGGTGACGCGCTGACGCTGGAGCGCAAGCTGTTTCCGAAGCTGGAAAAAGTGGTGCTGGAAAGCCCCGATATTACCTGCGTGAAGAAGGACCGCCCCTATACGGTGTCGATCGAGGTCAAAGGCCCAGAAGGTCAGTCGCTGCAGAAACTGGAAACGACCGTGGTCTCCGATGTCGACCAGGACATCATGCCGGCCAAGCCGCTGGTCGAGGGCCCGGCCTACGACAAGAACCCGGCGGTCTTCAGCGGCGGCAAGGCACCGGCGCACTTCGAGACCGCAAAATGCCCCGTCTGAGAGACCGTGCAACAAAAAACCGGAGCGTTTCCGCTCCGGTTCAAATCTCGAGTCAATTCAAGCCGCTACGGCTTGAACCGAAGATTTTGAATCAGCCGACGATCTCGGTGCCCGAGAACCAGTAAGCGATTTCTTCAGCAGCGGTTTCCGGAGCGTCCGAACCGTGAACCGAGTTTTCGCCGATGGAGAGAGCGTGAACCTTACGGATCGTGCCTTCGTCAGCGTTTGCCGGGTTGGTGGCGCCCATGACTTCGCGGTTCTTGGCGATTGCGTTTTCGCCTTCGAGAACCTGAACGATCGTCGGGCCGGAGGACATGAACTCAACCAGTTCGCCGAAGAACGGACGTTCCTTGTGAACGGCGTAGAAGCCTTCGGCTTCGCGACGGCTCATCCAGACGCGCTTGGAAGCGACGACGCGCAGGCCGGCATCTTCGAGCATCTTGGTGATGGCGCCGGTCAGGTTGCGCTTGGTCGCGTCCGGCTTGATCATCGAGAAGGTACGTTCAATAGCCATTGGCTCAAATCCCTTGTTTCTTGAGAAGTGGCGGTTCATTAGCCGCCAATTCCGCGCAAAACAAGGGGGTTCACCGATGATTCGGCTTGGGCCAGGCGGGTTTCACGCAGCCGTCACACTGCGCCCGAGCCCGTCATGGAGATCGAGGCAGCGTTCGAACCAGGCGGTGACGGCGTCACCCGGCTGAAGCAGGCGTTGCGGCGAAACGATGCGCGCCCACTGAAACGCCCCGAAGACGATGTAGTCGGCGAAAAGCGGCGTTGCACCACCCAGAAAATCCTGAAACTTCAGCAGATGGCGCAAAGGCTCGAGCTTTTCCGAGAAGGTTGCGAGCGAGGGTCCGCCGCTTTCGGCCACCGCTTCGAGCGACGTGCCGAAGCGCTTTTCCCGGCTCTCGCGGAAATAGGCCTGATCGACGGGATCCAGCCGGTCGTGAATATCCCTTATGATGATGCGGGTGATGGCCGGGTGCAGGGTCGTCTGCGACCAGCCTTCCACGAAGCGGGAGATCGCCTTCGCCCCCTCGCCGGCGAAGAGCGGCGGCCGGTCCGCATAGGTCCGTTCGAGATAGAGGGCGATCTCGAAGCTGTCCTTCACCAGTGTTTCACCGTCCCGCAGCAACGGCACCAGGTTCGTCGCGCCGTCCTCGACCGCCCGGATTTCGGTGAACCCGATCGGCACGGTGTCGAAGTCGAGCCCCTTGTGGGCCAGCGACATCGCGATCTTCCAGACATGCGGCGAGAAGGGACGCGCCCTGTCGGACCCACACAGCGAATAGAGCTTCCTTGTCATGCGAACCCTCCGGGACGATTATCGTCCCCTTGAACGACATATCCGCCGCGTCATCAAATCAGTAAATTTCATGAATGATATCAGCCACAGGAATGCGGTTCCGGGTTAGCGTCGCCACCCGCAAACCGCAGCCACCAGAAAGGTAGCCGATGCTCGATCACTTTCGCATGTTCGCCGACTATAACCGCTGGGCGAACCGCCTCGTCTATACCGCCGCTGCGGAACTGACCGATGCCGAACTGCGGGAAAACCGCGGCGCCTTTTTCGGCTCGCTGCTTTCCACCCTCAATCATATCCTCGTTGCCGACCGCATCTGGATGAAGCGCTTCACGGGCGAAGGTGATACCCCGCCTTCGCTCGATACGACCCTGCACGAGGACCTCGCCGCCCTCACCGCCGCGCGGGCGGTCGAGGACGAACGCATCATTGCCTGGATCGATAGCCTCAGCGACGCGCGCCTTGGCGCTGTGCTCAGCTACAAGACGCTCACCAATCCGACGGCCGTCACGCAGAAGCTGGCGCCGACGCTCGGGCACTTCTTCAACCACCAGACCCACCATCGCGGTCAGGCGCACGCGACGCTTACCGCGCTCGGGCGCCCGTCGCTGATACTGGACCTCGCCCAGTTTCTAAGGACGCAAGGGTCACAGTGGGCGTAGCGGCGAGCGCAACGCCTCGATGCCGAACAGCCGCAGTGGCCGGATCTCACGCCCTCGCCACGCGGCGAGCGCCTTCAGGAGCTGGCGCTGGCCGAACCACGCGGCAAGGCCGAGCGCGACGCCGCCAACAATCGACAGCAGCGAAAAAACAGCCGGCGGCAAGGCCGGCTGCAACGGCAAGATCAGCAATTCCGGCACGAAGCGGTGCAGGATGTAGATGTGGAAGCCCGCCGCCGACAGGGGCAGGATGAGCTGGGCCGACCAGCGCGGCAGACTGACGCGCGGAAGGTAAAGCAGCGCTGCCAGGACGCAGATCTGCAGGAGATACTTGATCTTCGTGCCGATCCAGACCCCTTCGTAGAGACCGAAGAACAGGAAGGCGGCGGTCCCAGTCAGCATCAGCAGCAGCCGTTGCCTGGCCGTTTCGGCAACGGCAGTGCACCAGCCGATAACGGCGAGATAGAAAATCCATGGCAGCGTGAAGATCTGGCGGTTGCCGATCGGCCAGACGAGCGGCAGCGCCAGCCGGGCGACAAGCGCGGCCAGCAGCAGGGCCATGCCGGCAGCGAATGGTCGTGCCGACACGAACCGCCGGAACTGCGGGATGGCAAAGAGCCCGACGAAGACGAGCATCATCTGGCAATAGGCTTCGATGAACCAGTAGAGATAGGGCACCATGCCGTGCGTCTCCGGCAGGGCTAGGCCGAAATTGCCGACGAGGAAAACCGAGGCCCAGGGCACCTCTCCCCAGGCGACCGCATAGGCCGCAACGATCAGGTAATAGGGGATCAGCACCTGCGCGAGCGGCCGCAAGATCGCCCAACCGTCGCCTGCAAGCAGCGGTCCCATCTGGAAGCGTGCGAGGCTGAAGCCGGCGAGGACGACCATGGCCGCCGACCCGCCGGGGATCGGCCACAGGACCTCGTGGTGCAGGACGACCAGAAGAATGGCAAGCGCGCGGACCAAGAGGTCCGTACCGATCCGCCGCGTGGTGGTCTCGCGCCGTTCCTGGAGCGATAGCGTGGCGATCGGCAAGGTCTCCCAGGCATCCGGAACTTGTCCGAGCGCCTTTTCCAGGCCGATCGACAGTTGAACGAAGCGCAGGGAATCGCCACCGAGCGAGACAAAGCTGTCGGAGCGTTTCACCCGCTTCGGATAGAAGACCTGAGCAAAGAGCCCTTCGATCCCGCCGCTGTGGTCGTCGTCGCCGCTGGCCACCGCCTGGCGGGCCGCCATGTTCAGCGCGTTGTAGTCGATCTTGCCGCTGGCAAGCCGCGGCATCTCGGCAAGGGGCGTCGCCTTCAGGTGCGCCAAGGTCAGCCCGCTAGCCTGCGCCAGGTACCGTCTGATCTCTTCGGCATCGCGGCTGCCGGCGTAAAAGGCGTGAAGGCCGTCATCGTCGCCGACGACGGCAGCGGTGATGCCGCGCGCTTCGAGCCCCGCTTCCAGAACGTCGTGCGCGATCCTGAGCCCGGCGATCTTGGAGATGCGCTTCATCCGGCCAACGATCTGGAACAGGCCGTCGGCATGGCGCATCGCAAGATCGCCGGTGCGCAGTTCGGCAAGATCGGCACCGCGGCTAAGATCGTTCCGAGACGTGGCATAGCCCATCATGACGTTCGGGCCACGATAGACGAGCTCGCCGGCCACGCCGTCGCTTTCGATCGGCACGCCGCTCTCGTTTTCAATCAGAAGGCGTCCACCGGGAATGGCGACGCCGATCCTGTCCTCGTTGCCGGCAAGCTCAGCCGGCGGCACATAGGCGATGCGGGCGGTGGCTTCGGTCTGGCCGTACATGGCGAAGAAAGCCGCCCCCTGGGTGCCGAGGTGCTCGTTGTAGAGACGGATGACATCAGGACTCAAACGGCCACCGGCAACGCTCATGAAACGCAGGTGCGGGAACCGCCGATCGCGGAAGCCCACCCTTTCCAGCAGCTCGTAGGAATAGGGTACGCCCGAAAGGTTCGTGCTGCCGCTTTCCGCCAGGCCATCGAGAAAACCAGCATCGAGGATGGAGCCGCCGGGAATATGGAGGCTGGCGCCAACGGCGAGGTGAGAATTCAGCACCGACAGGCCGTAGGAATAATGGAGGGGCAGGATCAGGCAACCGCGATCTTCCGCCGTCAGGCCCAGATAGCCCGCGATCGCCACCGCGTTGGCCGAAACGTTTTCCCGCGAGAGGCGCACGGCCTTGCCGCAACCGGTACTGCCCGAGGTCGAGAGCATGACGGCGAGTTCGTCATGGGGCGCCCTGTCGCCTTGTCGCAGATGCTCCGTGCGCCAGCGGCCATCGATGCGACGGAAGCCGAAGTCTGGCTCGAAGGCATCGACCCAGGATCCGGCTGCACCTTTCTTCGGGGCCTGCATGGCGACCGCATGCCCGGCCGCGAGCGCTGCCAGATAGGCGACGATCGCGTGTTCGCAAAGCTCGGCCTCGATCGTCACCAGCCCGCGCGGGCCGCGAAAGGCAAGCGCCTGGCGGGTCACCCGCTCGAGGAGTTCGCGATAGGTGACGATCCGTTGCGCGGAAAAGACCAGCGCCGGCCGATCGCCCCACTTTGCCAAATCCGCAATGAACGAGAGGGACATGCTTGACCGTCGCTGTTTGCCCGGACTCGATGCCCGATTTAGCAGCGCCGAATATAATTGGTGACTAAAGGCGTCAAGTATAAAGATGGCGACGGTTGGCGACCGTCCATTGCCCTGCGACATGCGGTTGCGAACCACCGCGGGCGGATGGAATTTAGCAACCATACCGGGCGGGAATCGCCCGCGGCCCGAAATCTTCAGACTCCCTTAAATGCGGCCTTCTCATAGTGGCGGCTTATCGAGCGAGAGATCGAGACGGCAGCGGGGGCCAAGACAGAATGAACAGGCAAGTTCCAGCGGATGCCAGCCGAACGCAGGCGAGGCAGGCGGCGATCATTCTGAAGGTGGCGCATGCGATGTCGGCGCACGGGATCGCGGCCCTGCCCCGCAACTACGAGCTTTTCTACGAGGCACTGTCCGGCCGCCTGCCGCAGCTTTCCCGGGAACTCGCCGCGCTCGGAAACAATCCGCAGCAGGATGCACTGGATGCCGTGGGTCTGAGGCATCACCTCGTCTCCCATGCTGCACTTGCTGCGGACCGGGCAAGAGCCGCCGGCCAGCAAGCGCTAGCCGAGATCGCCGAAAAGCTCAGGCTCTCCCTGTTGCAGAAGCAGAGCTTCAAGGATGAACTCGATCATTTCGCCGGGCGCCTGGCCACTGACCCCGTTGCTGGCATGTCCGAATTCGCCGACGACGCCGCGCGACTGCGGGAAGCGGCCGGTCGTCTGACCAATGAAGAAGGCGCTCTCCAGCAGGCGCTGGAAACCAGCATGACACATCTCGCCGAACTCGAAGGCGAGCTTGCCGAAAGCCGGCGATCCCTGACCCGCGACCCGGCCACGGGCCTGCCAAACCGCGTGGCGCTGACGACCAAGCTCGACTCGATCCTCGAAACGGAGCGGACGGACCAGCCGGTCGCCCTGCTTCTCGTTTCGGTGGAGGGGCTGCGCGAGGTGGCGGAGCACCACGGCGGCACGGCTGCCGCGAAGGCGCTTGCCAAGCTCTCGGCGCTGTTTCGCAAGTCGATCAAGAAGGACGATTTCGTCGCTCGCGTTGGCCAGCAGGAGTTTGCCTTCCTGTGCCGCGATGTCAGCGCCGAAAATGCCGAGGCCATTGCCCGGCGGCTGCGGCAGTCCGTGCAGGAGTTGACAGTCACCCTCCCCGGACGGGCGCACACCGCCGAGACGCTTTCGCTTGCGGCCGGTATCACACTTGCGCAACCGGCATCGACCAGCGCCGATCTGCTGTCCCAGGCGGAACAAGCCCTTACCGGCGCCCGCGATGGCGCCGGCATCCTCTGCTATTCGGCGGCCCTCGGCCGCGGCAGGGGCTACGGCCAGAGCGCCGCTTGATGCTTGCAAATCACGCGGCGACCGGGTGACGGCTGTCGTCGATCTCCGACGCCTTCTCGCGCAGACAGCCGAGCAGGCGAAAGAGTTCTGTGCGTTCGCAATCGTCGAGCGCCGAGAACAGTTCATCGATCGTGCGATGGCGCGGCTGCAGTGCCGCCTCCAGCGCCAGCCGGCCGCGATCAGTGATCGAGATGATCTTCGCGCGGCGGTCTTCCGGATCCGGTTCACGCAGGACCATCCCGTCCCGCTCCAGGCCGTCGATCGCTTCGGTGACGGTTCTGGCCGCAAAGCCGAGCGCCGCGGCGATATCCGCACAGCGACAGGGGCCGAGCGTGTTCAGGTAAAACAGGAATTTGCTGCGCGCGAGCGAAACGCCTTCCTCCGACATGGACGCGTTCACCAGGCGATGAACGCAGTGGTAGAGCTCGAAGAGCCGCTCGGCGACTTCGACTTTTTCTGTCATGGCAATGTACCTCACTTGGCAACGCCAAAACGAAACAACCCGGCCCCGCGTGGCGGGACCGGGTTGTTCGGTCAACCGTTTGGCGTGACTTACTGCTTGTTTTGGTCGGCCTGGCCGAAAGCCTTGGCGCCGCCATTGGCGATCGCGCCGGTTGCCGTCGTGTCGACGGTCTTGTCTTCAATGCCGGCATAATAATCGCCGCGGCTTGCGGTCGCGGACACACCGGCGCCGGCGGAAGCCTCGGCGCGACCGGTAAAGAGCGGCGTGGAGCTCACACCCTCATAGTAGCTGCCGCCGGCAACGGCCGCAGACGCGCCACCGAGCATGGCGGCCGCAACGAGGATTGCGGCAAAGGACTTCTTCATCGATCTGTTCCTTGGTGGAGATGTAAGGTTGGGGCTCAGCCCCTCTAGGCGCTTGGGATCGCCTCATAGGATCATCACGGTGATCCATCAAATCCCTTGAAATGGGGTGCGGGCGAAAGCCCGCGCCCCCTCATTCATCGCGGTTAGCGCGAAATGCCCTGGTAGTATTCGCCTTCGCCGCCGATCACGCTCTTCGGCGCGACGCTGAAGTTTGCGACCGAGCCGGTGTTGGTGCGATCGACATAGCCTGCTTCGGAGCTGCCGATGGTGAAGGACGACTTGCCGGTAACGGCAGGCGTGCGCTCGGTATAGAGCGGCGTCGGGCTGACACCTTCATAGTAGCTGCCGCCGGCGAAAGCAGCGGAAGCGCCACCGAGGATAGCGGTTGCAACGAGAGCGGCGGAAAGAGCGGTCTGGATTGCGGTTTTCATGGTCTTCACTCCTGGGAGGCTCGTTCGGTTGAACGAGGTTTCATCAAAATGTCCTTGGCCGGATCGGTCGTCCCTCGGAACGCGGGGCCTCTGCCACTGGCGTTCGGTCGATCGAGGCGGTCAGAAGAGCGTTCCCCGCCCTTCCGTTATTGAAATGGTCCCTCACGATGAGGATGTGTAGTATCGATAGTCGGAACGCCTTGTTCAAAAATCGATAACAATGGCCTCTTGAATTCCCGGACCGCCACAGCGGTGGCAGCTGCACGCCGACGCCTCTTGCCTTCAAGGCCAAGTCCGGGCAAAAGGCCGCAATGATCCAGATTTCCGGCCTTTCCGCCCGCATCGCGGGACGTCTCCTCATCGAAAACGCATCCGTGACGCTTCCAGCGGGCACGAAGGCGGGGCTCGTGGGCCGAAACGGCGCCGGCAAGTCCACGCTGTTTCGCATCATAACCGGCGAATTCGCGTCGGAAGCCGGCACGATCGCGCTACCCAAGAACGCGCGCATCGGCCAGGTCGCGCAGGAAGCGCCCGGCACAGAAGAACCGCTGATCGAGATCGTGCTCAAGGCCGACAAGGAGCGCACTGCGCTGGTCGCAGAAGCCGAGACCGCGACCGACCCGCATCGGATAGCCGAGATCCAGACCCGGCTTGCCGACATCGGCGCCCACTCGGCCGAAGCGCGCGCTGCGAGCATTCTCGCCGGCCTCGGCTTCGACCACGATGCACAGCTGCGTCCCGCCTCGTCGTTTTCCGGTGGCTGGCGGATGCGGGTGGCGCTTGCGGGCGTGCTCTTTTCCGAGCCGGATTTGCTGCTGCTCGACGAGCCGACCAACTATCTCGACCTCGAAGGCACGCTGTGGCTGGAGGATTACATCCGCCGCTATCCGCACACCGTCATCATCATCAGCCACGACCGCGACCTCTTGAACACCGCGGTCAATGCCATCGTGCATCTCGACCAGAAGAAGCTCACCTTCTATCGCGGCCCCTACGACCAGTTCGAGCGACAGAAGGCGGAAGCCGACGAACTGCAGATGAAGGCGAAAGCCAAGAACGACGCGGCTCGTAAGCACCTGCAAAGCTTCATCGATCGCTTCAAGGCCAAGGCCACCAAGGCGCGCCAGGCGCAAAGCCGCGTCAAGGCGCTGGAGCGTATGGGCACGATTGCGGCTGTGATTGAAGACCATGTTCAGGGCTTCTCCTTCCCTGACCCCGAGAAAGAAGCCGCTTCGCCGATCATCGCCGTCACCGGCGGTACCGTCGGCTACGAGCCCGGCAAGCCGATCCTCAAGCGTTTGAACCTCCGGATCGATACGGACGACCGCATCGCCCTGCTCGGCTCGAACGGCAACGGCAAGTCCACCTTCGCCAAGTTCATATCCGGCCGCCTGGCGCCGGAATCCGGCGAACTGAAGATCGCACCCAACCTCAAGGTCGGCTTCTTCGCCCAGCATCAGCTCGACGACCTGATCCCGACGCAAAGTGCTGTCGAGCATGTGCGCCGGCGCATGTCGGAAGCGCCCGAAGCCAAGGTCCGCTCGCGCGTCGCGCAGATGGGGCTTGCGACGGAAAAGATGGAAACGCCGGCCAAGGATCTCTCCGGCGGCGAAAAGGCGCGGCTGCTGATGGGCCTCGCCGCCTTCGATGCGCCGAACCTCTTGATCCTCGACGAGCCGACCAACCACCTCGACATCGACAGCCGCAACGCGCTGATCACTGCGCTCAACGACTACTCCGGTGCCGTGATCCTGATCTCGCACGACCGGCACCTGATCGAGGCGACGGCAGACCGGCTGTGGCTGGTGCGCGACGGGACCGTGACGAGTTATGACGGCGACCTTGAGGACTACCGCAGCCTGATCGTCGGCGGGCCCAAGGCGAAGGACGAGAAGCCGAGGCCGACGGGCGTCGATGACAGTCTTTCGAAGGCGGACCAGCGCAAGGTCAATGCCGACAAGCGTGCCTCGCTGGCACCGCTCCGCAAGAAGATCAATGAAATCGAATCCTTGACCGGAAAGCTGGAGAAACTGATTCAGGCACTTGATGTGGAACTTGCCGATCCGGCGCTCTACGAAAAGTCGCCGGCCAAGGCTGCGCAGAAGGCCAAGGAACGCTCCGACGCGGCAGCAAAACTCGCCCACGCCGAAGAACAATGGCTCGAGCTTTCCGCAGAATATGAAGACGCGATGGCCGGCTGATAAGCCGGCCCGGCGGTCGCCTCGCCTCCGTCAACCCAGCTCGAAGGTGGTGATTCCGTAGATCCGCGCCAGCGGTAAACCGGGATCCGGTCCACGATACATACGCGCGGTTTCAAACACGGGCTTCAGATTGTAGCGATCGCAAAGTGCCTTGGCCGAGGCATTCGGTTCGGGGATGTCGAGGTAGACGTCGCTGCCGTTGACGCCGGCGGCAAGCTTGCGAAAGACCAGATCGGCACCGGTCTCGGTGTCGGAAAACAGCGGCCCGATCTTGAAGCCGTTGCGGCAGGCCCGGATCGTCCCGTAGGCTGCAATCGCGCCATCGCGCAGCAACAAGACGCTGCGCCGCCCGTCGCTCGGCTTCAGCCACTCGCGCAGAAAAACTTCGCGACGCGCCGGAACGAAGCGTCGATCATAGTCGACGAGGAGCGGCATGTGCACCGGCGCGACCTCAAGGAGATCTGCGCCCGGCGGCTCGACCACGTCGATGATGCCGCCGTAGCGGATATTCGCGTGGGCATAGGCGAAGCCGGACCGGCTATAGTTCTCCTGCTGCGCGACCACACCGTCCAGGCCGACGATGCGCCGATCGGCAGCCGACATCGCCTGTTGCCACAGGTGCCGGCCGATGCCCCTGCCACGGTGATCCGGCCGGGTGATGTAGAAGCCGAGAAAGCCGTAATTTTCGTTGTATCGCACCAGCGAGATCGCTGCGACCGGCCCCTCCTCTCCATCCGCTACCCAATACCCCTCCGGGTCGGCCGCCCAAAAAGGCCCTGCGTCGCCGAGACCGGGGTTCCACCCCTCTTCCGCGGCCCACTCGATCATGACGTCGAGGTCGGCTCGGCTTGCCCGACGGATCTGCTGCTGCATCGTTCACTCCCCTTTCAAGCGGTGAGACCGCCCCATCGTCCGTTCGGCTGACGCAAGGGCACCGCACGTCCGCCGGTAAAGTTAGTGCGGCGGCGTTGAGAGGGAATGACAATCTGTCGATTTCGTCGACATAGATGTCTTCGTCTGGTCGGTGGGCGGCCGCTTGCTCCCGGTGCGCAATCTGCTACAAGAACCGACAATAAGTCATACAAATCGAGCGGAACACCATGGCCCCCATCAAAATAGCGCTTGTCGGTATCGGCAAGATCGTTCGCGACCAGCACCTGCCCGCGATCGCCAAGAACGGCGACTATCAGCTGATTGCCGCCGCGAGCCGGCATGGGACGGTCGATGGCATCGACAATTTCAAGTCTATCGAGGCAATGCTCCAAGCTGTGCCTGCGATCGAAGCTGTGTCGCTCTGCATGCCGCCGCAGTATCGCTACGAGGCGGCGCGCATCGCACTCGACGCCGGCAAGCACGTTTTCCTGGAAAAGCCGCCGGGCGCTACCCTCAGCGAAGTGGCGGACCTCGAGGCGCTGGCCGCATCCAAGGGGCTGTCGCTGTTTGCAAGCTGGCACTCCCGCTACGCGCCGGCGGTGGAAGCGGCAAAGTCCTTCCTGGCAAGCACGACGATCAAGGATGTCCAGGTCATCTGGAAGGAAGACGTGCGCCACTGGCATCCAAACCAGGAATGGATCTGGGCGGCCGGCGGCCTCGGGATCTTCGATCCGGGCATCAACGCGTTGTCGATCGTCACCCACATCCTGCCGCGGCCGCTGTTCGTAACCTCGGCTGTGCTCGAATTCCCCGAGAATCGCGATGCGCCGATCGCCGCCAGCATCACCTTCACCGACGGCCAGAAGCTGCCGGTCGCAGCGGAATTCGACTGGCGCCAGACCGGCAAGCAGAGCTGGGACATTGTGGCCCGCACGGCGGGTGGCGAGATGGTGCTGTCGGAGGGCGGCGCCAAGCTCTCCATCGACGGCAAGCTCGTGCACGAGGAACCGGAGCAGGAATATCCGATGCTCTACCGGCGCTTCGCCGAAATCGTCAAAGCCCGGAAATCCGACGTCGACCTGGCGCCGCTTCGCCACGTCGCCGATGCCTTCATGCTCGGCAAACGCAAGTTCGTCGAGGCCTTTCACGACTGACCTTCCGGACAGGCCGGAAACAAAAAGCCCGCGGTCTCGGCCGCGGGCTTTTTTGTCGTAACGCTTGTAAACTCAGGCCTTCTTTTCCCAGCGGCCGTCGCGGTTCTGCTGCCAGTAGGTCAAGGTGTGCCCCTCGCCCTTCAGCCGCTTCCAATGACCGCGCGCGCCCTCCAGCTGCTCCTGGTCGTAGCCGTCAAACATGAAGACGATGCGCTCATAGGCCGAGACGTCAGGCGGAGCTGCGCCATCGATGACGAAACGCACCGTCGCCGCATTGGCGTTACCGTCGTCAGCGACGAGCAATACCGGCTGGTCCGCCGCAAAATCGCCGGCGTCCGTGCCATGCGGCAGGAAGCTCTCGTCGCGATAGACCCAGAGATGCGTGTCGAGCGCGTCGCGCCGCTCGGCATCGATTGTCTGGACGACCACCCGCCAGCCACGCTCGACACTCTTGTCGAGCAATGGCGGCAGCGCGTCTTCCAGCTTCGATTCCGTCAGGTGATAGAACAGGATCTCGGTCATGCCGACTTCTTCCCGCCTTGCGTCACGTCCGGCATTGGCGATCAGGCCTCGTAGCTCGCCCGCACCAGTTCATCGAGCAGCCGTACGCCGAAGCCCGAGCCCCAGGACTGGTTGACCTCGTCGGTCGGCGCGCCCATGGCGGTGCCGGCGATGTCGAGATGCGCCCAGGGCGTGTCCTTGACGAAGCGCTTGAGGAACTGCGCCGCGGTCACCGCGCCGCCGTGGCGGCCGCCGGTGTTCTTCATGTCCGCGAACTTGCTGTCGATCATCTTGTCGTATTCTCGGCCGAGCGGCATGCGCCACAGGGGCTCATGCGTCGCAATGCCGGCAGCAAGGAGCTGCCCCGCCAGGCGGTCATCGTTGGAGAACAGGCCGGCATGATGCGTCGCGAGCGCCACCATGATGGCGCCGGTCAGCGTTGCAAGGTCGATGATCGCCTGCGGCTTGAAGCGATCGTTGCAGTACCAGAGCGCATCGCAAAGCACGAGACGGCCCTCGGCGTCGGTATTGATCACCTCGATCGTCTGGCCGGACATGGAGGTCACGATATCGCCGGGGCGCTGGGCGCTGCCGTCGGGCATGTTTTCCACAAGGCCGATGATGCCGATGGCGTTGACCTTGGCTTCACGGGCGGCGAGCACGTGCATGAGGCCGGTGACGGCTGCGGCGCCACCCATGTCGCCCTTCATCTCCTCCATGCCGGCTGCCGGCTTGATCGAGATGCCGCCGCTATCGAAGACGACGCCCTTGCCGACGAAGGCGAGCGGCCGGTCCTTCGACTTGCCGCCCTTCCACTGCATGATGACAAGCCGCGGCGGGCGGCTCGACCCTTGTGCGACGCCGAGCAGCGCGCCCATGCCGAGCTTCTTCATTTCCTTTTCGGTGAGGATCTCCACCTCGACGCCGAGCTTTTCCAGCTCCTTCGCCTTGGCGGCAAACTCGACCGGGCCGAGCACGTTTGCCGGTTCGTTCACCAGATCGCGGGCGATAAACACGCCTTCGGCAACGGCCTGCGCCGCCGTGAACGCCTTTTTCGCCGCTATGACCGTGCCGGTGACGATCGTCACCTTGGTCGGCTTGCCGGACGATTTCGCGTCGTCGTCGGCCTTCTTGGTCTTGTAGCTGTCGAAGGCGTAGGCATTCATTTCCATGCCGAGCGCGAAGTCGGCGGCCGCCTTGCCGGTCACGTTGACGTCGTCCGCGTCGATGAAGACCGTCACCCTGTCGACCGAGCCGAGCTTCGCTGCAACGCTACCGCCGGCCTTCAGCCAGTCATGGTCCGTCAGCGCATCCGCGTCTCCAAGACCGAGCACGACGATTCGATCGGCGGGCGAGCCATGCGGCGCGACGATGTCGAGAGTGGAGAACGCCTTGCCGGTAAACTTCTTGATCTTGGCCGCCTTCGCCACCACGTTCTCGGGGTCGGCGACATCGGCGCCAGCAGCCGCCGACGCGCTCGCGGTCTTCAGCAGAACGGCGACGCCGCCGCTCGGCTTGTGGGACTTGGCAAAGGTGAACTCAAACTTCATCGACATTGAAAACTCCGGGTATTTCCTGTCTGGACGCAACCCTTTGGATCGAATGGATCTTTCCGAGGGATCGAGCGCCAGCCCAAGGGGATCGAGGCCGCACAACGCATCCGGGCGACACGGCAGGGCTCATGGCAAGCCGGCCTGTTACCGGGCGGTTACAGTGGCAAATATTCGCATCGTTCGCCACCGTCAAAGCTGTGGCCGGCACCCTTCTCGCTTTTCAACCGCTTGGCAAGATGCCCGCAGATGTTTACATGCGGTTAACCGAGGTTCTTCGCCTTAAATTATCCCTGTTGCTACACAATTCGAGCAGCAGGGATGGCTGGCAAAGGACCGGGCTTCGGTTTACGGACATGGGCGGGACCCGGTTCGACAATCGCCGCCGGAACAGAAACATGAGCAGGATTTTGGACCGGACACGGGCATGAAGCTGATCGAACGCTACATATTCCGGCGTGCCGTGATCATGTTCCTCGCAACGCTCCTGCCGTTGCTCGGCATCGTCTGGACGACTCAGGCGCTGACCAACGTCAACCTCGTCACCGACAACGGCCAGTCCGTCTTCGCCTTCGCCAAGGTGGCGACCCTCATCCTGCCCTCCGTCATCACGATCATCCTGCCCTTTGCGCTGGTGATCGGCGTCACGCAGACGCTGTCGACGATGAACACCGATTCGGAGCTGACGGTGCTCAATGCCGCCGGCAGCTCGCGCATGGCGATCATCCGGCCGGTGATCTACCTGGCCTTGGGCCTCAGCGTGCTTTCCTTCGTGGTCGACAATTTCGTCGAACCCTATTCGCGCACGGCGCTGCGCAAGATGCTGGCAACCGCCAACGCCGACCTCCTGTCATCCGTCGTCCAGGAGAACACATTCCGCAAGGTCGCCGACAATCTCTACGTCCAGGTTGGCGCGCGGCGGGGCGGCGGCGTGCTGCAGGGCATCTTCGTCGCCGATTCGCGCAATCCGAGCTTCGAACTCGTCTACTACGCCCGCGAAGGCGCCATCGACGACAAGAGCTCGGCGCTGGTGATGAAAGACGGGGAAGTGCAACGCAAGCTCCCCGACGGCAGTGTGTCGATCATCAAGTTCGACTCCTACGCCTTCGACCTCGCCGACATGACCAAGACGACGCGCGAGGCGACCATCCGGGCGAAGGACCGCGACCTTCCCGGCCTGATCAATCCGGACCCGGAGGATCATGTCTACAAGAACAATCCGCTTGCGTTTACAGCCGAGCTCAACCGTCGCTTCACGGAATGGACCTTTCCCCTGCTGTTTGGCCTGATCGCGCTCGTCTTCAGCAGCGACGCACGCTCCCACCGCGAAGCGCGGCTTCATCCGATGGTCAGCGCCCTCGGTATGGCGCTGCTCATCCGCTGGATGACGTTTTACGCCGGTAACAGCGCCGAGGACTCCGTCTGGTTCGTACCTTTGATGTATGCGGTGCCGCTGCTTGCGGGCGCGCTCTGCATTCACCAGCTCGTCAGCAACAGGCGGCTGGACATTCCGATGACCGGGCAAGAAAAGCTGCAGGAGCTCCTGGTTCGCCTGCGCCTGATGCGGCCCGATGCCGAGAAGGGGCAGCCGTCATGATGGGCACGCTCGGCCGCTACTTCTTCATGCGCTATGTGATCACGACGTTCTGGTTCCTCGTCGGGATCTTCTCGCTGGTCTTCATCATCGACTTCAGCGAACAGGCGAGCCGGTTGGCGAACCTGCCGCGCTACAGCATCTCCGGCGCCCTTTTGATGACCGCGCTTCGCATCCCGCTGATCCTTCAACAGACGATACCCTTCGTCGCGCTGTTTTCGGCCATGGCCGCGCTGATCTCGCTCAACCGCCGCTACGAGCTGGTGGTGACCCGCGCGGCGGGCATCTCCGTCTGGCAGTTCCTGCGCCCCTTCGTGCTCGGGTCTTTCCTCTTCGGCGTGCTGGCGGTCGTGGCGCTCAACCCGCTTGCGGCCTGGGGAACGAAGCGCGGCGAGGCTCTGCTCGCCGAATGGGGCTCCACGCGGAACGCCGATGCCGGCTCGATCCCGTGGCTCCGGCAGATCTATAACGGCACGGACACGATCATCGGCGCACGCTCTGTTCAGGACAACGGGACGACACTTCTCAACGTCACCGTCATCCACTTTGATCCACAGGGCACGATCATTCTGAGACAGGATGCGGCGTCGGCGAAACTTGAAGATGGTTACTGGCTTCTTAACGACGTCACGGAAACGCGCAACGGACAGCTTCCGCAACGTTTGAAAACAGCACAGCTGGCCACCAATCTTAAGCCGGAGTTTGTTCAGGAACGTCTTGCAAAGGCTGATTCCATTCAGTTTTTCGACCTGCCGCGTAAGATCGAAGTGGCTCGCTCCTTCGGTTTTTCGACCAACGGCATGGAAACCCAATTCCACTCAATGTTGTCGTTGCCGCTGCTGCTCGTCGCCATGACGCTGATAGCCGCTTGCGTGTCGCTGAAATTTAGCCGGTTTAACCAATCGCGCTCCGTAATTCTCGGTGGCATCCTTTCAGGCTTCGTGCTTTATGTCGTCACCGTGCTTGTCAAAGCATTCGGGAGCAGCGGCATTGTGCCTCCTTTCGTTGCAGCCTGGTTGCCAGTTGTTGTAGCGATGGCGCTGGGCTCGACGATTCTTTTAAATCAGGAGGATGGCTAGTGGCGGTAGTGAACCGCAAACGTATAAGGCTGATCAACGCCGCCCTGCTCGCAGGCGTGGCGCTGCAGACACTTGCCATGGGAATGAGTGCGCCAGCGATGGCGCAGCAGGCTTCGGAGCGCCTCGATTCGTTGCGCCCGAACATGCCGGAAGACGCCAAGCTGCTTCTGTCCGCCAATGAGCTCGTCTACAACAAGGACGCCGAAAAAGTGATCGTGCGCGGCAACGTGCAGATCGATTACGGCGGCTACAAGATGGTGGCCCGCCAGGTCGAGTACGACCAGAAGAAGGGCCGCATTTATGCATCCGGGGAAATCCAGTTCGTCGAGCCGGGCGGCAATGTCGTCTACGCCGACAAGATGGATATCACCGACGATTTCGGGGACGGCTTCCTCGATCAGATGCGCATTGAAACCACCGATCTGACGCGGCTTGCTGCCACGAGCGGCGAGCGCCGGAACGGTGAGGAATTCATTCTGAACGAGGCCGTCTACACGGCCTGCACGCCCTGCTCGACCAAGCCGGAACATCGCTCGCTGTGGCACATCAAGGCCCAGCGCGTCATCCAGAATGGCCGCACGCGGACAATCCGCCTGGAGAACGCCCGCTTCGAACTGTTCGGCAAGCCGATCGCCTATATTCCGGTGATGGAGCTGCCCGACCATACGGTCAAACGCAAGAGCGGCTTCCTGTTCCCGACGTTCCGCTCGGCCCAGAAGCTCGGCGTTGGCGTCGGCGTCCCCTACTACTGGGCGATCTCGCCCTATATGGACGCAACGGCAACGCTTACCGGCCTGACGCGACAGGGCTTCCTGTTGGAGGGTGAATTCCGCCAGCGGTTCCACAACGGCTTCCACACTCTCAACTTCGCCGGGATCAGCCAGCTCGACAAGGGCAAGTTCACGCCTGGCACCGTCGACGCGATGCACACCAACCGTGGCATGATCGCCTCGAAGGCGGAGTTCGAGATCAACCCGCGCTGGACCTTCGGCTGGAACGTGCTCGTCCAGTCGGACGCCAACTTCGCCAAGACCTACGAACTGTCGAATTTCGACGGAACGACCTATGTCAACCAGGCGTATCTGAGCGGGCTCGGCAAGCGGAACTACTTCGATCTGCGCGCTTTCTACTTCGACATCCAGGATGCCGACGCCAACAGCATCGAGGAGAACCAGCAGCCTGCGGCACAGGTTCTCGACTATTCCTACAAGGCGCCTGAATCCGTCCTGGGCGGTGAGCTTTCCGGTACGCTGAACTTCACGAACGTGAAGCGCAACCGGCTCGACGCGTTCACGCAGCCGGGCGTGACCCGTTTCCGTGGCCTCGAGGGCACGTCGCACCGCCTGACCGGCGAACTGGAGTGGAAGCGCACCTTCATTGCTCCGGGCGGTCTGGTCATCACGCCGCTGCTGGCGGCGCGTGGCGACGCCATCGGGCTGAACATGGACAACCCGGGTCCGGCCTACACGGGCGACTACAACACGAGCGACGCGGTGACGCGGCGCATGCTGACCGCAGGTCTCGAAGCCCGCTACCCGATTCTGTTCGTGGGCGAGGACAGCAGCCATGTGCTCGAACCGATCGCGCAGCTCTATGCACGCCCGAACGAACAATATGCCGGCGGCCTGCCAAACGAAGACGCGCAGAGCTTCGTGTTCGACGCGACCAACCTCTTCGACCGCGACAAGTTCTCCGGTTTCGACCGGATCGAGGGCGGCACGCGCGCCAATGTCGGTTTCCGCTATACCGGAACCTTCGACAGCGGCTACGGCCTGCGCGGCATCGTCGGCCAGTCGTTCCATCTGGGCGGGCTGAACTCGTTTGCGACGGACGACCTGGTCAAGGCCGGGGCGAATTCCGGTCTCGAGACCAGGAGTTCCGACTACGTTGCCATGTTCGGCATCGATGCACCGTCCGGCCTGATGGCGAGCATTTCCGGCCGCCTCGACGAAAAGGACCTGTCGCTGCGCCGCGCCGACACCACCGTCGGCTATCTCGGCACGACGTGGCAGGCGGCGATGACCTATACGCGCATCGAAGCGCAGCCGCTCTACGGATCTCTGTCCAACCAGGACGAAATCCAGACGGCTGCCGCCTACCGGTTCCATGATTACTGGTCGGTGTTCGGCGCGATCACCTATGACATCAACAAGGATGTCATCTCGCGCAACGGTTTCGGCATCACCTACGACGATCAGGACACGCTGTTCTCGATCGTCTACAAACAGGAACGCGATACCGACGCCAATGTGGCGAACGACTGGTCGATCGGCGCGAGAATCAGCTTCCGTACGCTCGGCGACGTGAACGTCGGCGACACCAAGTTCGAAGAGCTGGACTATTATTGATATCGTCAAGCGAGTGGGCGGGCCAAAAGTTCGCCCATTCGTCGATATCGGCACGGTCAAACGGTCTTGTCATCGTTTGGCCGCATGTACTATGCATTCCCTCCGACAAGATAAGGCAACGGCGCAAGGCCGATAGGCGGACAAAGCCTGTCGACGGTGATAGTCCGGGATATAGGAAAAGATAATGGGCGGGAAAATGTCGATCTTGAGGACACTGTCGGTACTGGCTTTGGCCGGCACCTTGAGCGTTGCCGTATGCTCCGGAGCTCAGGCAGCAGCGAGCACGGTCAAGGTAACGGTCAACAACACGGTGATTACCTCCGGCGACATCGCCAAGCGCGTGGCCTTCCTTCGCCTGCAGCGTCAGAAGGGCGGCAACGACGAAGCCAAGAAGCAGCTCGTCGACGAAGTTCTCAAGCGGGCCGAGATCGCACGCATCGGCCAGTCCGTCAGCACCCAGGAAGTCGATGCCGCCTATGCGCGCTTCGCCTCGGGCAACAAGCTTTCGACCGAGCAGCTCGGCAAGATCCTCGATCAGGCCGGCGTCGGCGCGGAACATTTCAAGCAGTTCATCGCCGTGCAGATGAGCTGGCCGCGCGCGGTCAACTTCCGCTACGGCAGCTCCAACCGCCTCCAAGGCGCCGACCTCGTCAAGCGCATGATGGCAGGCGGCGGACAGAAGCCCGTCACCACCGAATACTTCCTGCAGCAGGTGATCTTCGTTATTCCCGAGAAGAAGCGTGGCGCGATCACCGCGAAGCGGCAGGCCGAAGCCAACGCCTCGCGCGCCCAGTTCCCGGGTTGCGAAACCTCCAAGGTGTTTGCCGCCAACTATCGCGACGTGTCGATCCGCAGCCTCGGCCGCATGCTGGCCCAGCAGCTGCCCGACGAATGGAAGCCGCTGATCGAGAAAGCCGGCGAGAACGGCACCACTGGCACCCGCGTGACCGAAAAGGGCGTCGAGTACCTGGCGATCTGCAAGAAGCGTGAGGTCAACGACGACACCGCCGCCGAAATCGTCTTCCGCGCCGAGGATATCGGCAAGAAGAAGGAAGGCGGCGAGGACCCGAACAGCGAGAAGTACCTCGAGGAGCTGCGCAAGAAGGCGCAAATCGTCAACAAGTAATCACGACGGAACCATGCGCGAAACAACCGGCGGGCCCCTCGCCCTGACCATGGGCGACCCGGCCGGTATCGGGCCGGACATCAGTCTTTCGGCCTGGCTCGGCCGCCGCGACCGCGCGACGGCCCCCTTCCTCTTCATCGGCGACCCCGCGGTGCTTGCCGCACGCGCATCGATGCTCGGCTACACAGTGCCTATCCGCGAGACCGATTGCGTCGGCGCGCTCTCCCTCTTCGATACGGCGTTGCCGGTGCTGCCGCTTACCTGCCCTGCCCCGGTCAAGGCCGGCGATCCTGACACGGCCAATGCCAGCGCCGTCATCGGCGCGATCGACACGGCCGTGCGACTTGTGACCGCCGGACAGGCTTCGGCCGTGGTCACGAACCCGATCGCCAAGGCGGTTCTCTATGACGCCGGCTTCCGCTTTCCGGGCCATACCGAATATCTCGCCGATCTTGCCGAAAAGGCGACGGGACAGCCGGTGCTGCCGGTGATGATGCTGGCCGGACCGAAGCTGCGCGCCGTTCCCGTCACCATCCATATCCCCTTGAAGGACGTGCCGGAGCAACTGACGCCGGACCTCATCTATCGCACCTGTGCGATTACTGCGGCAGACCTTCGCAATCGCTTCGGACTTCGGCAGCCACAGCTCGCGATCGCCGGGCTGAACCCGCATGCGGGCGAAAACGGTGCGCTTGGCCTCGAGGACGACGCCGTGATACGGCCCGTTATCGACCGGCTGCGCGCTGAAGGCATCGATGCCGTCGGACCCCTGCCGGCCGATACGATGTTCCATGATCGTGCACGCGCCACCTACGACGTGGCCATCTGCATGTATCACGACCAGGCGCTGATCCCGGCCAAGGCGCTCGGCTTCGACGATAGCGTCAACGTCACGCTCGGCCTTCCCTTCATCCGCACCTCGCCCGACCACGGCACCGCCTTCAGCCTTGCCGGCAAGGGCATCGCCCGCGACGACAGCCTTCGGGCAGCCCTCGACCTTGCCGCATCGCTTGCGGCCAATATGCCAGGAGATACCCGCTGATGGCCGCCCTTGACGGTCTTCCTCCGCTACGCGACGTCATCCAGCGTCACGGCCTCGATGCCAAGAAGGCGCTCGGCCAGAACTTCCTGCTCGACCTCAACCTGACGCAGAAGATCGCGCGGACCGCCGGTTCGCTCGAAGGCGTGACGGTCATCGAGGTCGGCCCCGGACCGGGCGGCCTCACTCGCGCCATCCTCGCGCTCGGCGCCAAGAAGGTCATTGCGATCGAGCGTGACTCGCGCTGCCTGCCGGCACTTGCCGAAATCGGCGCGCATTATCCCGATCGGCTGCAGGTCATCGAGGGCGACGCGCTCAAAACGCCCTTCGAGACGCTTGCCGACGAAGGGCCGGTCAAGATCATCGCCAACCTGCCCTACAATGTCGGCACGCAGTTGCTCGTCAACTGGCTGCTGCCCGAGCGCTGGCCGCCCTTCTGGCAGTCGCTGACGCTGATGTTCCAGCGTGAAGTGGGCCTGAGGATCGTCGCCGACGCGGATGACGACCACTATGGCCGCCTCGGTGTGCTCTGCGGTTGGCGTACGAACGCACGGATGGCGTTCGACGTACCGCCGCAGGCCTTTACGCCACCACCGAAGGTGACGTCCTCCGTAGTCCATCTGGAGCCGGTCGAAAACCCGATCCCCTGCGCGGTCGCAGCCCTCGAGAAGGTGACGCATGCAGCCTTCGGCCAACGCCGCAAGATGCTGCGCCAGAGCCTGAAGCCGCTCGGTGGCGAGGCGCTGCTTGCCAAGGCCGACATCGACCCGCAGCGACGCGCCGAAACACTTTCGGTGGAAGAATTCTGCCGGCTGGCAAACTGCCTCTGAGCGGGCATGTGGATCGCAAGGCGCGCGTTGCAAATGGCATGAATCAAAAATGGCTCCTCACGGAGCCATTTCTTTTGAAACCTTAGAACGGGTTTTCGGTCAGCAGCCCGTTGACGAAATCGAACAGGCCGGGGCGCCGGTCGCGGCGCAGGCGCTCGGCCTCGACGATCGCCCGCACGGACGCAAAGGCGCGGTCGAGGTCGTCGTTGAGCACGATGTAGTCATACTCCCGCCAGTGCTCGATCTCGGCGCGCGAATTGGCAAGGCGCGTGGCAATCACCTCTTCACTGTCTTCGGCGCGGCGATGCAGGCGCGACTGCAGCTCGGCCATGGACGGCGGCAGGATGAAGATCGAGACGACGTCTCCCGCCATCTTCTCTTGGAGCTGCTGGGCGCCCTGCCAGTCGATGTCGAAGAGCATGTCCCGGCCGGCGGCCATGGCCGCCTCCACCGCGTCGCGCGGCGTGCCGTAGAAATTGCCGTGCACCTCCGCCCATTCGAGCAGCGAGTCGGTGGACCTCAGCGCCTCGAATTCGCGGATGGACTTGAAGTGATAGTGCCGCCCGTCAATCTCGCTCGGGCGCCGCTGACGCGTCGTCACGCTGACCGAAATGCTCATCTCCGGATCGGCTTCCAGGAGATTGCGCGCAATGGTCGACTTGCCAGCGCCCGACGGCGAGGAAATGACGAGCATCAGCCCACGACGGGCGATCTTGATGGGCGAAGGGGTCGCCGGGTTCATACCTTACTCCAGATTCTGGACCTGTTCGCGGAACTGGTCGATGACGACCTTCAACTCGATGCCGGCGGCAGACACTGCGGCTGCGTTCGACTTGGAACAGATCGTATTCGATTCTCGGTTAAATTCCTGTGCGAGGAAATCGAGCTTGCGCCCAACGGGGCCGCCCTTCGACAGAAGCTCGCGGGCGGCAACGATATGGGAGCCAAGCCGGTCGATCTCCTCGCGAAGATCCGCCTTGGTGGCGAGCAAAGCGACTTCGGCATGGAGCCGGTCCCGCTCCAGCGATGACCCGTTGTCCATGACCAGGGCCACTTGCTGCGCCAGCCGGTCGGCAATCGCCGCGGCGCTACGTGACGGGTCGGCCTCGACCGTCGCCGTTAGCCGCTCGATCGTCTCGACCTGCGCCAGCAGGATCTGACAGAGCGCCGCGCCCTCGTCCTCGCGCATCTTGCGCAGATCGGCGAGCGCACCCGCCAGCCCGGCCAGGATATCGGCGTCGAGCGCAGCGCGCTCTTCTTCGCTCTCCTCCGGCTCGCGGAAGTCGACGATGCCGCGGATCGAGAGAAGCGTGTCGAACCGGAGCGGCGCGGGATCGACGAGGTCCCCGAGTTGACCGCGCAGGTTCAGAACCGCCGTCAAGGCTGCCTGGTTGACCACGGCCTCGACGGCAGCCTCGCCGCCGCTGACGGAGAGGCCGATCTGAAGGTTGCCGCGGGAAAAATACTCTGCTGCAAGCTTGCGCACCTCGGGCTCGAAGCGCTCGAGCCCCTGCGGCAGGCGCAGCCGGAGATCCAGGCCCTTGCCGTTGACGGAGCGCAGCTCCCAGGCCCAACGACGGCGGCCGCTGCTGCCTTCTCTCCGGGCAAAGCCGGTCATCGATTGGAGCGGCATCATCACCTCCGTTGCGGTTTCAGCAGAAGCAATAAGGCGACGGCGCGGCATCCCGCAAGGGATATCCGCGCCGTGATTCGTCCGTCCACAGTGCAAGCATCGCTAGGCGGCTCTGCCGCCCGCGAGCGCCGGCCTATTGCGGCTGCGTAGCTGCCGGTTCAGCAGTGCCGGCGTCAGACGCAGCCTTCGCCGCTTCGGCTGCCCGCTCCGCCTCAACCTTGCGCCAGCGGCGGACATTGGCATTGTGTTCGTCGAGCGTCTCGGCAAAGACGTGGCCGCCCGTGCCGTCGGCAACGAAGTAAAGCTCCGGCGTGCGTGACGGATTGGCGACCGCTTCCAGTGCTGCACGGCCAGGGTTGGCGATCGGCGTCGGCGGCAGGCCCTTGATGATATAGGTGTTGTACGGCGTCTGCTTGTCGATGTCCGACTTCAGGATCGGCCGGTCCGCCGGCTTTCCGTCACCGCCGAAAATGCCATAGATGATCGTCGGGTCGGATTGCAGCCGCATGCCCTTGTCGAGCCGGTTGATGAAGACCGAAGCGACGCGCGGGCGCTCGTCGGCGCGGCCGGTTTCCTTCTCCACGATCGAGGCCAGCGTCACCAGTTCTTCCACCGTCGAAACCGGCAGATCGGGATCGCGCTTCTCCCAGATCTGGCCGACCAGGATCTTCTGGGCTGCGGCCATCTGCTGGACGATCTCGCCGCGCTTGGTGCCGCGCGTGAACTTGTAGGTGTCAGGCATCAGCGAACCTTCGGCCGGCAGTTCTGACGGCAGATCGCCGACGAGCACCGGATCATCGGCGAGCCTGTGGAACATCTGCTTGACGGTCAAGCCTTCGGGCAGGGAAACGGAATAGAGGATCGACTTGCCCGACTTCAGGAGTTGCATGACCTCCTGCATCGACGAGCCTGCCTTGATCTCGTATTCGCCGGCCTTCAGCGTCTCGTTGTCGAGATAGGCCTCGGAGACGAAACGGAAAACACGCGCATCGGTGATGATGTTTCCGCGCTCAAGGCCGCTTGCGATCTCGCTCATGCCGGCGCCGCCCCGGACGATGAAGTTCTGGTTCGCCTGCAGCGGACCCGGCTTTTCGTACTGGTGCATCGCATAATAGACCGTGCCGGCGGCGGCGAGCGCTGCAAACACGATGACGGTCATGACGAAGTTCAGGAAGATCACGACCTGGCTACGTGCTTTACGCGATCGTTTCGGCGGCTGCGGCACCTTTTCCGGACGCAGCGCTTCGTTTGCCGATTTCGGAATGATCGGTCCGTTGCTCGCGTTTTCACTGCGGCCGAATTGCGCCGCGCCGTTATCGTTTGAGTCGCTCACGATTATCCCGAACCCGAAATTCGCGGCCTCATTCTCTTCCTGCTTCCGGTGCGAATTTCGGACTGGACCGTGGCAGGCATAGGTCAAATTTATAAAACGGTGCCGCCCAGAAGGCCGGCGTCCGCAGTTACTCAAAAATCCGCGGCCGGTGCAATCTCACCGAAGAACCACAGAAATGTGTCGAATCACCGTCCGTTCAAGAGAACGCGGCGGACGACCGACACTTTAATCCGGAACCTCGGTCCGCGGTAAAAACCGGGCAAACCGTCGTTTCCAGGCAATGGCTGAATGGCAATCTGACAGATATGCCTTGCGCGAACATCGCGGTCGGCGAGCGCCATCTTCCATGACGGCGCCTCCTCCCAACACATGCTTGTAGCGAGCAATACGGCAAAAGCTGGATCATCGCGCCGCCTTCTGCGGTCGGCGCGATGATTGGCTCAGGCGACGCTCCGGGCGCGCGATCAGGCGCCGGTGTAGCGACGCAGGACCAACGAAGCGTTGGTGCCGCCGAAACCGAAGGAATTCGAGAGCGCCACGTTGATTTCACGCTTGCGTGCGACATGCGGCACGAGGTCGATCTTCGTCTCGACCGATGGGTTGTCGAGGTTCAGCGTCGGTGGCGCGATGTTGTCGCGGATCGCCAGCGCCGAGAAGATCGCTTCCACCGCGCCGGCAGCGCCGAGGAGGTGGCCGATGGCCGACTTGGTCGAGGACATCGAGATCTTCGACGCGTGCTCGCCAACCAGACGCTCGACGGCGCCAAGCTCGATCGTGTCGGCCATGGTGGAGGTGCCGTGGGCGTTGATGTAGTCGATATCGGCAGCCGTCAGACCGGCGCGCTTCAGCGCCATCTGCATGCAGCGATAGGCACCGTCGCCGTCTTCCGACGGAGCAGTGATGTGGAAGGCATCGCCCGAAAGGCCGTAACCGACGACTTCCGCATAGATCTTGGCGCCGCGCGCCTTGGCATGCTCGAGCTCTTCGAGGATGACGACGCCGGCGCCCTCACCCATGACGAAGCCGTCGCGGTCGATATCGTAGGGGCGCGAGGCCTTCTGCGGATCGTCGTTGTGCTGGGTCGACAGCGCCTTACAGGCGGCAAAGCCGGCGAGCGAGATCCGGCAGATCGGCGATTCCGCGCCGCCAGCCACCATGACGTCGGCATCGCCGAGCGCGATCAGACGGCTCGCGTCGCCGATCGCATGAGCGCCGGTCGAACAGGCGGTGACGACAGAGTGGTTGGGACCGCGCAGCTTGTGGCGGATCGACACCTGGCCCGAGGCAAGGTTGATGAGCCGGCCGGGAATGAAGAACGGCGAGATGCGGCGGGGGCCTTTGTCGCGCAACGTATAGCCGCCTTCGACGATGCCTTCGAGACCGCCGATGCCCGAACCGATCAGCACGCCGGTTGCGATCTGGTCTTCATCGTTGTCCGGCTTCCAGCCGGCATCGGCCAGCGCCATGTCGGCCGCAGCCATCGCGTAGACGATGAACGGATCGACCTTGCGCTGCTCCTTCGGCTCCATCCAGTCGTCGGCATTGAAGGTCGCGTCGGTGCCGTCGCCGAAGGGAATGCGGCAGGCAATCTTGGCAGGAAGGTCCTCGACCTCGAATTCGGTCACCTTGCGCGCGGCATTGTGCCCGGCAAGCAGGCGCGCCCACGTCGCCTCAGTTCCGCAACCCAAGGGAGATACCATGCCGGTACCGGTGATAACGACACGTCTCATAGTCCGCGACCCACCCTGACTTTTCCATTTCAGAGCCGGATCGGACCACGTGTAACGAACCCGATCCGGGCATCCATTTTAAGGTTCTTATTCACACGATCAGAGGGAAATGCGGGAAACGCTTGCTGATCGAAATCCCCGCTCAGCGCGGGATAGCCCACTTCCCTGGGCTGAAACGGGCCGCTTTAGGCGGCCCGTCCACGGCCGAAGCCGCTTTAAGATATTAGGCCTGAGCCTTTTCGATGAACTTGACGGCGTCGCCGACAGTCAGGATCGAGTCAGCAGCGTCGTCCGGGATTTCAACGCCGAATTCTTCTTCGAAAGCCATGACCAGTTCGACGGTGTCGAGCGAGTCCGCGCCGAGGTCGTCGATGAAGCTTGCGCCTTCGCTGACCTTTTCGGCGTCGACGCCAAGATGATCAATAACAATTTTCTTTACGCGTTCTGCGATATCGCTCATGTCGGAGTTCCTCGACCTTCGTTTCTGTAGGCGCCTATTCCGGCACCGGTACTCTTCTGTAAGCCTGATAGACCAAGACGGCCCACCCGGCAATCCATCCAACCGGAACTGCGGCAAACCCAAGGCAGCCAAGGCTGCCGGACGCCTGGCGGGACCGGTCGACTGCTAACAGTCATGGCCCGATTAACACGGTTTAACGCTGTCGCAAAGTCCGAAAATGCCTGTCATTCGCTTGCTCAACATTGAATTTCAGGCATTTGGCAGGCGGCATCCCGGGACGTTGAAGATCGCCCGCCGCACAATCTCGGCGGGCGGCCCATCCCGGAAACCGGATCAGATCATCGCCATGCCGCCATTGACGTGAATCGTCTGGCCGGTGACATAACCAGCTTCGTTCGAAGCGAGGTAAGCGACCGCCGAAGCGATTTCGGCGCCGGTGCCCATGCGCTTCATCGGGATCGCGCCCATGATCGCGTCCTTCTGCTTGTCATTGAGCTTGCCGGTCATCGCGCTTTCGATGAAGCCCGGAGCCACGCAGTTGACCGTGACGTTGCGCGTCGCGATTTCCTGGGCAAGCGACTTGGAGAAGCCGATCATGCCGGCCTTGGAGGCGCAGTAGTTCGCCTGGCCAGGGTTGCCGGTGACGCCGACGATGGAGGTAATGTTGACGATGCGGCCGAAACGGCGGCGCATCATCGGATGGGTGAGTTCGCGCGTCAGGCGAAACACGGCCGTGAGGTTCACTTCGAGAACGGCGTCCCAGTCCTCGTCGCTCATGCGCACGAAGAGGCCGTCCTTGGTGATGCCGGCATTGTTGACGAGGATGTCGACGCCACCGAGTTCGGCCTCGGCCTTTTCGCCAAGCGCCTTGACTTCGGCGCGATCGGAAAGGTTTGCCGGGAAGAGGTGAACGCGATCGCCCAGTTCGTTGGCGAGCGCTTCAAGCTTTTCGACGCGGGTGCCATGCAGGCCGACGATGGCGCCCTGAGCGTGCAGCATGCGGGCGATTTCTTCGCCGATACCACCGGATGCGCCGGTAACGAGAGCCTTGCGGCCGGAAAGATCAAACATCTCTTTGATTCCTTATAACTGGAGCGCCTAGGCGCTCGCTCAGGCGAGCAAGGCGGCGAGTGCTGCGTCGATATCGGCGGGCGTATTGACGGCGATACCGGTGACGGTCTTGTCGATGCGGCGGGCAAGCCCGGTCAGGACCTTGCCGGAACCGAGTTCATAAAGCGTCGTGACGTTGTTGGCGGCGAACCACTCGACCGTCTCGCGCCAGCGGACCTGGCCGGTGACCTGCTCGACCAGCAGACGGGCGATCTCTTCGGCATCGCTGACGGGCGCGGCAAGCACGTTGGCGATGACGGGCACCACCGGATTGCGCTTTTCGACCTTGGCCAGCGCCTCGCGCATCGCGTCGGCAGCTGGCGCCATCAGCGCAGAATGGAAGGGTGCCGAAACCGGCAGCATCAACGCGCGCTTGGCGCCCTTTTCGGAAGCGAGTGCCGCGGCCTTCTCGACGGCAGCCTTCTCGCCGGAGATCACCAGCTGGCCACCGCCATTGTCGTTGGCGATCTGGCAGGAACCGAGGGCGGAGGCTTCGCGGCAGACGGCTTCGACGTCCGCATGTTCGAGGCCGATGATCGCCGCCATCGCGCCCTTGCCGACGGGAACCGCCGCCTGCATGGCGTTGCCGCGGATGCGCAGCAGGCGCGCCGTGTCGGCAATGGAGAAAGTACCGGCGGCACAGAGCGCCGAGTATTCGCCGAGCGAATGGCCGGCGACGAAGGAAACCTTGGACTTGAGGTCGAGGCCCTTGGCTTCGAGCACGCGAATGACGGCCATCGATACGGCCATCAGCGCCGGCTGCGCGTTCGCCGTCAGCGTCAGCGTTTCCTCGGGGCCGTTCCACATGATCTCGGACAGTTTCTGGCCGAGTGCTTCATCGACTTCGGCAAAGACGGCTGCTGCTTCCGGAAAAGCGTCGGCCAGATCCTTGCCCATGCCGACAGCCTGGCTGCCCTGGCCTGGAAACGTGAATGCAATGCTCATGGGATCGTCCCTTCCCTAGATCACTAGGATTTCGGGTCGGCGCGACACGAAATCCTAGTGATCGGTTCTTATGAGTTAGAGCGGGATGCAGGCAGAAACCATACATCTCCGGTTTCCTCTCCATTCACATTCCTTACCGACGAGTCAAGCTTGGAGGCCGGCAGGGACGCGGCCGACAGGCCCTTTTGCCCTTGATCTTCAACAATCAAGGCGTAAGTTTGCCGCCCGATGTCGCTCTGCCCTTTCCCCAACCACCGGGGCTGAGGCGACCGCTCCATTCCCGGTGCCGGCGCCCCTTCCCTCCCCAGGTCGGCGCTCGCCCTTCACAAGGATACTTATCTAGATGCGCTACAACACGCTTGGCCGCACCGGCATCAAGGTTTCGGAAATCTGCCTGGGCACCATGACCTGGGGCTCGCAGAACTCCATCGCCGAGGCGCATGAGCAACTGGACTACGCCTTCGACAAGGGCGTCAACTTCATCGACACCGCCGAACTCTACCCGACCACCCCGCTGTCGCCGGAGACCTACGGCGACACGGAACGCTTCATCGGCGAATGGCTGGCCAAGCGCGGCCGGCGGGATGACGTCGTTGTCGCGACCAAGGTTGCCGGTCCCGGCCGTCCCTATATCCGCAACGGCAATCCGACGACGCCCGAGGGCATCGACCAGGCGATCGACGCCAGCCTCAAGCGGCTGAAGACCGACTATGTCGACCTCTATCAGCTTCATTGGCCGAACCGCGGCCACTATCATTTCCGCAATGCCTGGTCCTACGACCCGTCCAAGCAGGACAAGGACCACGTCGCGAGCGACCTCCGGGCGATCCTCGACAAGCTTGGCGACCTCGTTAAGGCCGGCAAGGTGCGCGCTATCGGCCTTTCCAACGAAACGGCGTGGGGCACGATGAAGTTCATCGACATGGCGGAGCGTCATGGCCTGCCGCGAGTCGCTTCGATCCAGAACGAGTACAACCTGCTTTACCGCACCTACGACCTCGACCTGTCGGAGCTGTCGCACCACGAAGACGTGGGCCTGCTCGCCTATTCGCCGCTCGCCGCTGGCCTCTTAAGCGGCAAGTACCTCGACGGTGTGAAGCCGAAGGGCTCGCGACTTTCGATCAACGGCGATCTCGGCGGCCGCTTCACGCCGCACCAGGAACCGGCCGTCGAAGGCTATGCCAAACTGGCACGCGAGCACGGCCTCGATCCGGCGCAGATGGCCATCGCCTTCTGCCTGGCGCGGCCGTTCATGGCGTCCGTCATCATCGGCGCGACGTCGATGGAGCAGTTGAAGACCAACCTCGACGCCATCGATCTCACGCTGTCGCAGGACGTCGTGAACGGAATCCGGCGGCTGCACCGAATCTATCCGATGCCGATCTGAGTGTGAGAGCAGATCGCCGATGCCGGTGCCCCAGACGAAAGCGGAACTGCTTGAGGCGATCGACGCCCAGTTCGCCAGGCTGATGCGCGAGTTGGAACGGGTTCCTGACCAGCGCTACCGCGAACCTTCGATCGAGGGCCACGCCAAGGGCACCGTGATGAGCGTCGGCGATCTCGTCGCCTACCTCATCGGCTGGGGCGAGCTGGTGATCAAATGGATCGATCGCGATCAGCGCAGCGAGCCGGTCGACTTCCCCGAGACGGGCTATAAATGGAACGAACTCGGACGGCTGGCGCAAAAATTCTATGCGGACTTCCGCGCTCTTTCGCCAGGCGAGCTTGTCGCCAGGCTGAAGCAAAGCAAGGAGGCGATCGAAGCACGGATCAGGGATCGCGACGAGCAGGCGCTCTACGGGCGGCCATGGTACGGAAAATTCACGCTCGGACGCATGATCCAGTTCAACACGTCCTCTCCTTATGCCAATGCCCACGGCCGGCTGCGCAAACGGAAGAAGGCGAACGGGCCGACGTAAAAAGCGGAAAAGATACGGCAAGCCTTGCCTTCCGCGGAAAAATGCGTATAAGCGCCCTGTTCGAAATGCCCGGTCTTCTGGCTGGTGGCTGAACGGAGGGCCGGTTTCCCATTAGGGGAGCCGTTAGGATTGCACGTCTTTCCGGCCTCCCGTGTCTCCGCTCTCGACCGTCTCGATACAACACTTTCTTGCCGGCTGCCTGTCAGCCACTAAGAACAGTCGTTGAGGCTTAGCCGCCGAGGTCCGGGCTGATTAACGCAAGAAAGGCAAGCCACAATGGCTCTTTATGAACACGTATTCCTGGCCCGCCAGGACATCACGCCGCAGCAGGTCGACGGTCTCGTCGAGCAGTACAAGGGCGTGCTCGAAGCAAACGGCGGTAAGGTCGGTCGCGTCGAGAACTGGGGCCTGAAGTCCCTCACCTACCGCATCAAGAAGAACCGCAAGGCTCACTACGTTCTCATGGACATCGACGCTCCGGCAGCGGCTGTTCACGAAATCGAACGCCAGATGCGCATCAACGAAGACATCCTGCGCTACATGACGATCGCCGTCGAGAAGCACGAGGAAGGCGCATCGGCCATGATGCAGAAGCGCGACCGTGACGACCGTCCGCGCCGCGATGGCGACCGTCCGGAGCGTGGCTTCGGCGACCGTGGTCCGCGTCCGGACCGTGGCGACCGCGAAGACCGCCCGCGCCGCCCGCGCGAAGACCGCGCGTAATCAAGAAACTTTAGGAGATTAAGACAATGGCTGAAGTTTCTTCCGCTCCGGTTCGTCGCCCGTTCCACCGTCGCCGCAAGACCTGCCCCTTCTCGGGCGCAAACGCTCCGCGGATCGACTACAAGGACATCCGTCTTCTGCAGCGCTACATTTCCGAGCGCGGCAAGATCGTTCCTTCCCGCATCACGGCCGTTTCCCAGAAGAAGCAGCGCGAACTCGCCCAGGCGATCAAGCGTGCACGCTTCCTCGGCCTGCTGCCCTACGTCGTTTCCTAAGAACGGCTGACCTTCCGTCAGTCTTCTGACTCGACGGAACCCGACGTGTTGGGAGAGGCGCTCCCCTAAGGTGAGCGCCTCTTTCACTCCCTTCCGCGATGGGCGCGGATCGGAACCGGCGCGATGCGCCAAAATCCCATGCTGGGGACAAGGCTTCGGCCATCCCCTAACTGCACGAAGCAGGACAGCGAACGTGACGAATGTGAACAGGACATCGCTGCTGACCGGCGTTCTCGCCGGCTTTACCGCCGCCCTCTTGTCGATGGGCGCGAATACGCAGTCGTCTCTTGCGATCGTCCTTTACGCCGCCTCGGCCCTTCCGATCCTGATTGCCGGCCTCGGCTGGGGCAATGCTGCCGCGATCACCGCGATCGTCACGGCCGGCGCCACCGGTGCCGTTCTCGTTTCGCCCTATTTCTCGCTGCTGATCCTCGTCGTCACGCTGATCCCGGCCGGTTGGCTGAGCCACCTCGCCAATCTCGCCCGCCCGGCTTCCGAACTCGGTGGTCCGGACGAGGCGCTCGCCTGGTATCCGCTTTCCGATATCCTCAGCCATCTCGCTGGTCTGGTGACCGTCGGCATGATCATCGTCGGCGTCATCGTCGGCTATGGCGCCGATATCTCCGATCGCATGGTCGATATCGTCATTCAGGCGGTGAAGGCCCAGGACAGCGCCTATAACCCCGATGCAGCCGCCATCGCCCAGATCAAGTCGCTCTTCACCCTCGCCTTGCCGCTCGTCCAGGGCGCGATCTGGGTGCTGATGCTGTTTACCGCCTACTACCTTGCCACCCGCATCGTGCAGATGTCCGGCCGGTCGTTGCGCCCGCGCGAGGATATTCCTTCGACGCTGCGCATGCACCGCAACGCGATCTTCATCTTTCTCGGCGGCCTGGTCCTCACCTTCCTCGGCGGCGCACCCGCAACGATCGGCGCGCTGATCTGCGGAACATTCGGCGCGGGCTTCCTGCTTGCCGGTTTCGCCTCCTTCCATTTCCGCACGCGCGGCAAGTCCTGGCGGCTTCCCGTGCTGTGGATCGCATACCTGTCGGTGCTCGTGTTCACGATCCCGGCATTCTTCTTCCTCCTGTCCGGCCTGATCGATACGCGACGCACCATCGCGGTCACGCCGGTTGGAAAAAACTGACCAACGAACTGGAACTCTGAAAGGAAACCAACATGGAAGTCATTCTTCTCGAACGTATCGCCAAGCTCGGCCAGATGGGCGAAACCGTAAAGGTTCGCGACGGCTTTGCTCGTAACTACCTCCTGCCGCTCGGCAAGGCGCTGCGCGCCAACGCTGCCAACAAGGCCCGTTTCGAAGCTGAGCGTTCGACGCTCGAAGCTCGTAACCTCGAGCGCAAGTCGGAAGCCCAGGCTGTTGCCGAGAAGCTCGACGGCAAGTCGTTCATCATCGTTCGCTCGGCTGGCGAAACCGGCCAGCTCTACGGTTCGGTTGCTGCCCGCGACATCATCGAAGTGCTCGCTGCCGAAGGCTTCAACGTCGGCCGCAACCAGGTCGACCTGAACCAGCCGATCAAGTCGATCGGCCTGCACAAGGTCACGCTGCACCTGCACTCGGAAGTCGAGATCTCGGTTGAAGTCAACGTTGCCCGTTCGGCCGAAGAAGCCGGTCGCCAGGCCAAGGGCGAAAGCCTGACCTCGGCCGACGCCATCTACGGCGTTGACGAAGACGCCCTGAAGCCGGAAGACTTCTTCAACCCGGAAGCCGAATTCGAAGGCGAAGAAGAATAAGCCTCAAAGGCCATTCAACACGCGAAAGCCCGGATCATCGATCCGGGCTTTTTTCTTGGCCGCTGCACGGCCCGCTCTGGCAATGACCTCCGAGAAGTCCAGCCCCTTATCCGTGAGCGGCAACGGGCGTGCCGCCCTTGTTGGCCTGATCCGGTGCAACATGCACCGGCGCATCCTTGTCGACGCGCACGACGACCGAGAGACCGGGTGAGAGCATTTCCGCCAGCGGCTGGCCGGGATCGACGGCGATGCGCACGCCGACGCGCTGGGCCACCTTGGTGAAGTTGCCGGTGGCGTTGTCCGGACGGATGATGCTGAACTCCGAACCGGCGGCGGGCGAGAACCGCTCGATATGCCCCGTCAGCTCGTTCCTCTGCAGGGCGTCGACCGCGATGGTGACGGGTTGGCCCGCCTTCATGCCGTCGAGCTGCGTTTCCTTGAAATTGGCGACCACCCAGACGTCGTTCGGCACCAGCGCCAGGAGTTGCGAGCCGGCCGTCACATATTGACCGATCCGCGCGCCGATCTCACCGAGCCGGCCGTCCCGCGGCGCGACGATGCGGGTGTTGTCGAGATCGATACGCGCGAGTTCGACGGCCGCTTCCGCCCCGCTCACCGCGGCCTGCAGTCCGGAACGCGCGCCGAGCGTCGTCGCCAGTGCCTGCTTCGAGACTTCCAGCCCAGCTTCTGCCTGGCTCACGGCAGCGTCGGCCTGCTCGAAGCCCGCACGCGCCTGATCGGCGTCGCTGCGGGTCGAAACACCCATTTCCGCAAGCGGGCGAATGCGGTCCCAGGTCGCACGCGCCCGGTTGAAGGCGGCCTTGGCGCTGTCGATCTGCGCCTGGCTTGCGGCGATACCAGCCTTGGCCGAAAGCTCCTGCTGGAAGGAATTGGCAAGGGCTGCCTTCTGACCGGCAAGCGTGGCTTCCGCCTGCGCCACCTTCTGCGCATAGATGCGGTCGTCGATCTTCACCAGCAGTTGCCCGGCTTTGACCGTCTCGTAGTCGTGCACCGGAACGTCGGCGACATAGCCCGCAAGCTGTGGGCTCATGATCGTGACAAAGCCACGCACATAGGCGTTCTCGGTCGATTCGACCGAACTGTGGAACGGCGGCAGCCGCCAAGCGTAGAGCACGAGGGCGATACCGGCAATGCCGGCGAGAAGAACGATGATGCTCGTGGGGGAGCGCAGGGATTTCAACATGGTCGTCAACTCTGTCAATCAGGTGGCCGGCATCGGCGCAGGCGCGGACAATCTCTGCCTGAGCCAGTTGTAGAAGATGTGCAGCAGCAGCCCGGCGAGCGCGAAGAGCGCGACCGCCGAGGCAAGCAGGAAGGCGTCGTTGTAGGCGAGGATGTAAGCTTCGCGGGTCACCTGCTGTGACAACAGCACGGTGCCCTCGCCGCCGAGCAGGGTCTTGTCGCCCATCACCTTGGCGTAGGCGGCGGAAAGCTGGTTGACGCGCTGGGCAACCAGCGGGTTCGAGAGCACGATCTGTTCGGCGAGAATGTTGGAGTGAAACTTTTCGCGGATCGTGACGAAGGTGCCGAAGGCGGCAGAGCCGATCAGGCTGCCGATGCTCTGGGTGAAGAGGAAGATCACGATGAAGCTCAGGATATAGCTCGGCCCCTTGGCGAGCGCCGCCTTGAAGCCGCGCGCCATCGCCGGGGGCAGGAAGAGCGCCGTGCCAGACGCAATCATCGCCTGGCTCAGATACATCTGCTCCGGCCGCGTGAGGCTGGTCGCCTGGCTATCCATATAGGCGCCGGTCGCCAGAAGGCCGAGCGCCAGGATATGCACGCGCTCCGCATGCTGAGGGTTCATCAGCGCGGCGCAAAGCAGGCCGCCACCGATCGCCGCGGCAAGAATGATCCAATAGAGCGTCGCGACCTGCTCGAACTGGAGACCGAGCTGCTGGTAGAAGTTCGCCGCGACCGTCGATTGTTCGGAGGCCACCAGGCGGAAAATGAGGAGAACGGCGGCAAAGTGCACGATCTCCTTGGAGGCGATCCAGCGCACGTCGATCAACGGTACCGGGCGATGGAGCTCGATCAGCACCGCGGTCGTCAGCGTCGTGATCGAGACGATCAGCAAGACACCGAGCCATGGCGCCTCGACCCACCAATAGAGGCGCCCCATGGTCAGGACCACGGCGAGGCAGCCGAAGGCGACGGCGACGAGCAGGTAGCTCAGGATATCCATGCGCTGGATGACCTTCGCATGCGGGACCGGCGTCAGCGGCAGCAGGTAGATGATCGGCAGCGCGATCAGCGCCAGCGCCATTTCCAGCGTGTAGAGCGCGTGCCACTGGCCGTATTCGATCAAGGTCGGCGAGATCAGGCGGGTGACCGGCGCGGAAATCGTCGTGCAGGTGAGCGCCAACGCCAGACCGACGGTCAGCTTGCGCGCCGGCGGAAAGGCTTCGAGCATGTAGAGAAAACCGAGCGTCGACATCGGTGCGGCGGCAATGCCGCTGATGAAGCGCACGACGATCGCCGAATGCAGATCGGAAACGAAGACGTTCATCAGCGAGACGACGACGAAGCCGGCGATGCTGATTTCGGCAAAACGGCGCAGCCCGTACTGGGCGCGGATCTTCACCAGCGCAATCGACAGGCTGACATTCGGCGCCATGTAGGCCGCCGAGAGCCAACCGGCCTCGATGGCGGTCGCCGAAAGCGAGCCCTGGACCTGCGTGAGGTTGGCGAGCGCCAGGTTCATGCCGAGCCCCTGCGTCAGGAACAAAAGCACAGAGCCCAGGACATAGACCGCCGAAAGCAACAGGCCTTTCTCGACCGGGGCCGGTACGGGCGCTGGCGCCGGTTCTGGCGCAATCGCGGTTTCCCCGCGTTGATCCTCGTCGATGGTCTCCGCAGCCTCAAGCTCGATGGCGAGGCGATTGTCGTTTGCGGCGGCCGTCGCGCCTGCACCCATCGCCGTCACTCCCGCGCCAGCGACTGGACATTGTCGGCGATCGCCCGGATCACCCGCTTCGTCACCGCAAGCTCGGCTGCGTCGATGCCTTGCAGCACTTCGGCCCGGATCTCATCGGCAAGCCTGAGGATCTCGTCGGCAACCGTGCGGCCGAGTTCGGTCATATGGATCTGCTTGGCGCGGCGGTCGGAGACCTCCACCCGCCGCTCGATGAAGCCCTGCTTCTCCATGCCGTCGAGCAGGCGCACCAGGGTCGGGGTCTCGATGTCGAGCTCGTCGGCGAGCTCCCGCTGGTTCAGGCCGTCCTTCTTCGTCAGGGCAAAGAGCGCGCGGGCGCGCGACAACGTCAGCCCCCTCTCCTTCACCCGCGCATCGAACACGGCGCGCAGCTTGCGATTGACCAGTGACAAGGCATCGAACAGTTCGCGGTTCACGGTTGGCTGATACATTGATATCTTTTCCATATTACTAGCATGCTAATTATATTGCCTCTATCTAATCCAAATGCGGTGGATTTTCAAGATGCGGATTTGAGGCAGAGGAGGACGGCGTTACACTTCGGCCTGTCGGGAAGGTTCGGGTGATTCGCGGCGTCAACGACCAAATTTGTGACGACGGCATAATCCGCACATTTGCGAACCCCCGCCTGTGGATCAGTCGAACAACGGGAACAGCGCCGGGTGCGGTGACGTCGCTCTGCGACTGTGTCCCTCGTGCACTTGACCCGGCCCGCGCTTAGACGCAAACCGGTGCCACACCAGACAGAGGCAGAGATAATCGAATGAACGAAGCGTCGCGAAAGCTATCCCCTATCGGCAAGGATCAGGCGGACCAGCACTACCGCGAGGCCCCGAACAACCTCGAGGCCGAGCAGGCGCTGCTTGGCGCGATCCTCGTCAATAACGACGCCTACTACCGCGTCTCGGACTTCCTGAAGCCCGTGCATCTGCACGAGCCGCTGCACCGCAAGATCTACGAAGTCGCCGGCGACATCATCCGCATGGGCAAGATGGCGAACCCGGTCACCATCAAGACCTTCCTCAAGGCCGACGAGAAGGTGGGCGACGTCACCGTCGCGACCTATCTTGCGCGCCTTGCCGGCGCCGCCGTGTCGATCATCAACGCAGAAGACTATGGCCGGGCGATCTATGACCTGGCGCTGCGCCGCTCGCTGATCACCATCGGCGAGGACATGGTCAACATCGCCTATGACGCGCCGCTCGACATGCCGCCGCAGGGCCAGATCGAAGACGCCGAACGCCGTCTGTTCGAACTGGCAGAGACCGGCCGCTACGACGGCGGCTTCCAGTCGTTCAACGACGCCGTGGCGCTCGCCATCGACATGGCAGGCCAGGCCTTCGAGCGCGACGGCAGCCTTTCGGGCATTTCAACGGGCATCCTGTCGCTTGATGGCCGGATGGGCGGCCTGCAGCGCTCCGACTTGATCGTGCTTGCCGGACGTCCGGGCATGGGCAAGACCTCGCTTGCCACCAACATCGCCTACAATATCGCCGCCGCCTACGAGCCGGAAGTCCAGGCGGACGGTTCGTTCAAGGCCAAGAACGGCGGCGTTGTCGGCTTCTACTCGCTCGAAATGTCGTCCGAACAGCTCGCTACCCGTATCATCTCCGAGCAGACCGAAGTCTCCTCGTCGAAGATCCGCCGCGGTGACATCTCCGAGGCCGATTTCGAAAAGCTCGTCGCCTGCTCGCAGATGATGCAGAAGGTGCCGCTCTATATCGACCAGACCGGTGGTATCTCGATCGCCCAGCTTTCAGCCCGCGCGCGTCGCCTGAAGCGCCAGCGCGGCCTCGACTGCCTGGTGGTGGACTATATTCAGCTCATGACCGGTTCGGGCAAATCCAGCGACAACCGCGTGCAGGAAATCACCCAGATCACCACCGGCCTCAAGGCGCTCGGCAAGGAGCTGAACGTTCCGATCATCGCGCTCTCGCAGCTCTCCCGTGGCGTCGAAAGCCGCGAAGACAAGCGGCCGCAGCTCTCCGACCTTCGTGAATCGGGCTCGATCGAGCAGGACGCCGACGTCGTGCTCTTCGTGTTCCGTGAGGAATACTACGTGAAGAACCTGGAGCCGCGCGACGAGTTCGACCCGAAGTACGAAGAATGGAAGATGAAGATGGAGCAGGTGAAGGGCACGGCCGACGTGATTATCGCCAAGCAGCGTCACGGACCGACCGGCACCGTGAAGCTCGCCTTCCAGTCGGAATTCACGCGCTTCACCGATCTCGCCGATCCATCCTTCACCCAGTACGAAGAACACTAGACAGTTTCATTGTTTCGTCGAAACAGCGAAACAATCCATCACTTGAAGAACGCAATTCCGGACGGAAAACCGTTTCACACGTTTCCTGGGATTGCTCTTAAGTTCCGTGGGGGCGGCCGGAGCGGGCTGGGAAAAATGTTTGCGGTTTCCCAGCCCGCTCTCAATTTCAAAGGTACGTGACCTTCTCGCTGAAGCGCCCCGCCCGTTTCAGCACAAACTCTCAGAATACGAGGCGCAGCAACGCCACCGAGACGACGCCGACGGCGACCGACACCAGGAGCGGCAGCCGCATGGCGGCCACCGCCGTCGCGGCAGCGGCGATCGTTTCCGCTGGACCGGTCACGAAGGCAGTCGGCGCGATGACCGCCATCAGCACGGCCGGTGGGATCGCCTCCAGCGCGCGCTTCTGGTTTTCCCCGATCGTCACATAGCGGATCAGCACGAGGCCGCCGATGCGAGTCGCGATCGTCGCAATCGCCATGGCAAGGATTGCGAGCAGCGTATTGAGATCGACGGTCATGCATGGGCCTCCTTGCGGGCGCCGGAGAGAAGTGCCACCACGACGCCGGCCGCAGCCCCGGCAGCGATGTACCAGACCCCCGGCAGCAATTGATGCGTCAGGACCGCGGCGAGCGCGCTTGCAGCCAGAACGGCCCCGGTCTCGCGCCCCTTCCAGAAGCCCATGACCAGCACGATGAAGACGGCGGGGAACGCAAAATCGAGGCCCGTAACCTTCGGATCGCCCAGGAAGGCGCCGAGCAGCGCGCCGCCAAGGCTCGTCAACACCCAAAGGCAATAGAACGGCACCGCAAGGCCCGCATACCAGGCAGGCGTCAGCTTGCCGTTGCTCGCGCGCATCTCGGCCATGGCCCAGATCTCGTCGGCCAGAAGCAGCATCGACGCATAGCGCGCCGGCCCGGAGAAACTGTCGAGCTTGCCGCCGATCGAAGCGCTCATCAGCACATGGCGAATGTTGACGAGCAGGGCCGAAAAGCCAAGCGCTGCCCAGGACGCCGGATGCGTCCAGATATCCATAGCGACGAACTGCGATCCGCCGGCAAAGACCAGCGCGCTCATCAGCGCCACCTCGGCCGGCGTGAGCCCCTTGCTCGCAGCCACCGCGCCGAACACGAGGCCAACCGGCATGACCGCAACGATCAGCGGCGTCATGGCGACTGCCGCGGCCCGAAATTCCTGAAACGCACTTCTTTCCTGCAACGTCCACGTCTCCATTCGCGCGATGCGCCGCCTTTCCACGCAGGCGCGCCATCGCAATCACCCGCGTGTTCTAGGTCTCGGGTTGAGGATCGTCTTGAACGAAAGTGATCAGCCGGCGCGGAAGGCCCCGGGGGTGACGCCGGTGCGCGCCTTGAAATGACGGCTGAAATGCGCCTGGTCGGCAAAGCCGCATTGATAGGCCGCGTCCACCGCCGACCAGCCGTGCCGCAGCAACGTCTTTGCCGCCCGCACGCGCTTGTCGGTCAGGTACGCGTGCGGCGTGATGTGGAACTCCTTGCGGAACGCGCGGATGAGGTGGGCGCGGCTGAGGCCGGCGACTTTCGCCAGTTCCTCGAGCCCGACATCCTCGGCATAGTTTTCCGCCAGGAAGTCGCGCGCCCGGTGCACGGCCGATTGCTCCCGCGTTTCAATCGGCGCGATGATCGTGCTTCCGTGGCGTTCGAACATCGCGGCAAGCACCGCGAACATTTTTTCCTCCGCCTCAAGCGTCGCCCCCGACACTTCGAGCGTGCGGTGGGCCTGATGGAAGGAAAGAGCCAGGTCCGGTGCCTGCAAAACACGCTTGGAGAAGGATGGCGTGCCTTTGAAAGCGCGTCCGGTGACATCCTCGATGATGTTCACCAGCAGTTCGGCGCTCGGATAGACCATGCGATAGCGATAGCCGCTGCCGCCCGGATGACCGTCGTGAATTTCGTCGGGATTGATCAGATAGAAGTATCCGGGGCCGGCCTCCGAACGCTCGCCCTTGATCTTGCTGATCTGCGAGCCGGCCTCGATGGCGCCGATGCTGAAGGTTTCGTGCGCATGCGGAGCAAATTCATGGGTGATGAAGGTCGCCGTCAGACATTCCATGCCCATGAAACGGGAATCCCGCCAGAAGCGCGTGCGCTCGGCGCCCTCTATCGGCATGACATCGATGGCTTCTTCCTGCGAAATCGTCTGCATGGGGAGAGAATAGTGATGCCACGCGCCCGCGTCTTGCACAAAAGTGCTCGTTCAAAGCCGCGGCGCCTTCAGTCGGTGCGACAGGCAGGCATTTGCGACGATGGGCGCTAGGCTGTATTGCTCTTGGATCGTCCACGGCAGAGTACCCGGCATGCTCCCTCCAGATTTCCTCGCCGCCTCCAACCGGCTCACCATCGATCTCGGCGCCCTCACCGACAACTGGCGCGCGATGAATGCCCGCTCGGGCAAAGCGCGGGCGTCGGCAGTCTTGAAGGCGGACGCCTACGGCCTTGGGATCGATCAGGCGGCCACTGCCCTCTATGCCGCCGGCGCGCGCGACTTTTTCGTCGCCAATGCAGAGGAAGGCGCCGATCTGCGCCCTCTGGTTCCGGAGGGGCGCATCTACATTCTCGCCGGCATGTGGCCGGGCAACGAGGCGCTCTTCTTCGACAACGATCTGGTGCCGGTCATCAACTCGGACGAACAACTCGCCGTGTTCATGGCCGCCCTTTCCGAGCATGGCGACCACCCTTGTGTGCTGCATGTCGATACCGGCATGAACCGGCTCGGCCTTACGGTCGAGCAGGCCGTTGCGCTTGCGACAGACCCGGCGCGGCCGGCAAGTTTTTCGCCGGTGCTGATCATGAGCCACCTCGTCTGCGCCGACGATCCCGACCACCGGCTGAACGGCATTCAGCTCCGGCGCTTCCACGAAGTGACCGCCGCCTATGAAGGCGTCGATGCGAGCCTTGCAAACTCCGGCGGCGTTTTCCTCGGGCCCGACTATCATTTCGACCTGACCCGGCCGGGCATCGCCGTTTATGGCGGCGAGGCGGTGAACGACGTCCCCAACCCGATGAAGCCGGTGGTGACCGCCGAAGCGCGGATCATCCAGGTGCGCGATGTGGCCGCCGGCGGCACAGCGAGCTATGGCGCGTCCGCCCGCTTCGACCGCGACAGCCGCATCGCCACGGTCGCGGTCGGCTACGCCGATGGCTACCACCGCTCTGTCTCGGGCGGCGGCGTCACCCTCAGGCAGGCAACGCCATCAGGGGCCTTCGGCTTCCTGCATGGCCGGAAAGTGCCGCATGTCGGCCGCGTCACCATGGATCTCAGCCTTTTCGACGTCACCGACCTTCCCACGGGTACTGTGCGGCCGGGCGATTACATCGAGCTCTTCGGGCGGCACGTCGCCATAGACGATGTCGCGCGCGCCGGCGGCACGATCGGCTACGAGATGCTGACCAGCCTCGGACATCGCTATGCCAGGCACTATGTCGGCGGCGCGTGATGCCGTCCTTCATATCATTTTTCGGTCATTCTCGCTGAAATTCACCTTTTGTTCCGCGTTTCGCGGCATTATGTGACGATACAAGTGATTCTTTTCCGCCGACGTCCGATCGCGACGTCGGCGGTCTCACATTCCGAAAGTCGATGCCGATGGCGAAAGCGCGTACCCAATTCATCTGCCAGAACTGCGGCACGGTCCACACCCGCTGGGTGGGCAAGTGCGAAGGCTGCGGCGAGTGGAACACGATCATCGAGGACAATCCGACGGCAGGCATCGGTGGCGGTCCGTCGCGGGCGCCGAAGAAGGGACGCCCGGTGGCGCTCACCACGCTCTCGGGCGAGATCGAAGACGCGCCACGCATCCAGACAGGCATCTCGGAACTCGACCGGGTGACCGGCGGCGGCTTTGTGCGCGGCTCGGCGCTGCTCGTAGGCGGCGATCCCGGCATCGGCAAGTCGACCGTGCTGATGCAGGCGGCGGCTGCGCTCTCGCGCCGCAATCATCGCGTCATCTATGTCTCGGGCGAAGAGGCCGTGGCGCAGGTGCGCCTTCGCGCCCAGCGGCTCGGCGCTGCCGACAGCGACGTGCTGCTCGCCGCCGAGACCAATGTCGAGGACATTCTGGCAACGCTTTCTGAAGGCAAGCGCCCGGATCTGGTGATCATCGATTCGATCCAGACGCTCTGGAGCGACATCGTCGATTCGGCGCCGGGCACGGTGACCCAGGTTCGCACCGGCGTTCAGGCAATGATCCGCTTTGCCAAGCAGACGGGGACCGCCGTCGTGCTCGTCGGCCACGTCACCAAGGAAGGCCAGATCGCCGGCCCGCGCGTCGTCGAGCACATGGTCGACGCCGTGCTCTATTTCGAAGGCGACCGCGGCCATCACTACCGCATCCTGCGCACCGTCAAGAACCGCTTCGGCCCGACCGACGAGATCGGCGTGTTCGAGATGTCGGACAAGGGCCTGCGCGAGGTTGCCAACCCGTCGGAGCTCTTCCTCGGCGAACGCAACGAAAAATCGCCGGGCGCCGCCGTCTTTGCCGGCATGGAAGGCACCCGGCCCGTCCTCGTCGAAGTGCAGGCGCTGGTCGCGCCGACCTCGCTCGGCACGCCGAGACGCGCGATCGTCGGCTGGGATTCCGCGCGGCTCTCGATGATCC
Source organism: Ensifer sp. LBL (assembly GCF_050435225.1). Taxonomy (NCBI): domain Bacteria; kingdom Pseudomonadati; phylum Pseudomonadota; class Alphaproteobacteria; order Hyphomicrobiales; family Rhizobiaceae; genus Ensifer; species Ensifer sp. LBL. The sequence continues at coordinate 242,271 of NZ_JBNDJY010000001.1, forward strand.
TCGCCGTGCTCGAAGCCCATTGCGGCGTGCGGCTCGGCCAGCACGACGTCTATCTCAACATTGCCGGCGGTTACCGCATTTCCGAGCCGGCGGCAGACCTGGCTGTGGCTTCCGCACTGGTTTCATCGCTTGCCGGGCTTGCCCTTCCGGCGGATTGCGTCTATTTCGGCGAAGTCAGCTTGTCGGGTGCCATCCGGCCGGTTGCGCATACCGCACAACGCCTTAAGGAAGCCGAGAAGCTCGGGTTCTCGCAGGCGGTCCTGCCGTCCGCTTCGACCGAACTGCCGAAAAACGGCAATGGCCGCTGGAGCGAGATGGAAAGCCTGCCCGATCTGGTGGCGCGCATCGCGGGGTCGCGAAACGCACTGAGACCGGCGGAGGACGAAGACTGAAGATGCGGATGTCGCAGGCCGCCCTTTAAGGGCCGCAAACAGGCTGAAAATGCCCTGAACTCAGGGCCGATGGCGGATAGGCTTGAGGAGACCCGGACGAACCGGGTCCGGAGTAAGGACAAAATGCCCATTACAATTCTCGACGGTATCGTTCTCGGCGTCGCCCTGTTTTCCGCAATCCTGGCCATGGTTCGAGGCTTCTCGCGCGAGGTGCTCTCGGTCGCGAGCTGGGTGGGTGCGGCAGCTGCCGCCTACTTCCTCTACCCGCATCTCCTGCCCTATGCGAAGCAGTACACCAACAGCGACACGGTCGCGATGATCGGATCGGCAGCGGTGATCTTCCTGATCGCGCTGATCATCATCTCCTTCATCACCATGCGGATCGCCGATTTCATCATCGACAGCCGCATCGGCGCGCTCGACCGCACGCTCGGTTTCCTCTTCGGTGCCGCCCGCGGCATCCTGCTGGTCGTCGTCGCCATGCTGTTCTTCAACTGGCTCGTCGCTCCGCAGCAGCAGCCGACCTGGGTCACCCAGGCCAAATCGAAGCCGCTGCTCGACAATCTGGGCAACAAGCTGATCGCTCTGCTGCCCGAAGAAGCCGACGCCACCATTCTCGATCGCCTGCGCGGCAAGGACACGACCGGCGAAGGCGAAGGCGAAGCGCCGGCAACGACGCCCGGCCAGGCACCTGCGACGACGCCGGACCAGGCGCCCGCCGACGACGCCCCGGCCACCAACGGCTGAGACAGGAACGATTTGCCGACAAAGCCCGCCCCGCGGGCTTTGTCCTTTTGGGGAATAACGCTTGCAGCCGTTTTCAGCTAAGATTGCTTGAAGACGGCGGGCCTGATCACGATATGCGCACCGGTACGGAGCAAAGGCGACTGTGATGACCGATAGATCCATCGAAATCCACGATGAACTCGAAGGCGATGAACTGCACGAAGAGTGCGGCGTCTTCGGCATACTGGGGCACTCGGATGCGGCGGCGCTGACAGCGCTCGGCCTGCACGCGCTCCAGCATCGCGGCCAGGAAGCAGCCGGCATCGTCACCTTCGACGGCAAGCAGTTCTGCACCGAAAAGCGCATGGGCCTCGTCGGCGACCACTACACGGATCCCGCGACGCTCGCGAAGCTGCCCGGCTTCATGTCGATCGGCCACACCCGCTATTCGACGACAGGCGAAGTGGCGCTGCGTAACGTGCAGCCGCTCTTTGCCGAACTCGAAGTCGGCGGCATCGCCGTCGCCCATAACGGCAACTTCACCAACGGCCTCACGCTTCGCCGGCAGCTGATCGCCGACGGCGCCATCTGTCAGTCGACCTCGGATACCGAAGTCGTTCTGCACCTGATCGCGCGCTCGAAGCAGACCTCCTCCTCCGACCGCTTCATCGACGCCATCCGCCAGATGGAAGGCGGCTATTCGATGCTGGCGATGACCCGCACGAAGCTGATTGCCGCGCGCGACCCGATCGGCATCCGCCCGCTCGTCATGGGTGAACTCGACGGCAAGCCGATCTTCTGTTCGGAAACCTGCGCGCTCGACATCATCGGCGCGACCTATGTGCGCGACGTCGAGAACGGCGAAGTCATCATCTGCGAAATCCAGCCCGACGGCTCGATAACCATCGACGCGCGCAAGCCCGAGGTTTCGCAGCCCGAGCGGCTTTGCCTGTTCGAATATGTCTATTTCGCCCGGCCAGATTCGGTCGTCGGCGGCCGCAGCATCTATGTGTCGCGCAAGAACATGGGCATCAACCTCGCCAAGGAAGCGCCGGTCGAGGCCGACGTCGTGGTTCCGGTGCCGGACGGCGGCACGCCGGCTGCGCTCGGCTATGCCCAGCAGAGCGGCATTCCCTTCGAATACGGCATCATCCGCAACCACTATGTCGGCCGCACCTTCATCGAGCCGACGCAGCAGATCCGCGCCTTCGGCGTCAAGCTGAAGCATTCGGCCAACCGCGCGATGATCGAGGGCAAGCGCATCATCCTCGTCGATGATTCGATCGTGCGCGGCACGACGTCGGTGAAGATCGTACAGATGATGCGCGACGCGGGCGCACGCGAAGTGCATGTGCGCGTTGCGAGCCCGATGATTTTCCATCCGGACTTCTACGGCATCGACACGCCGGACCGCGACAAGCTGCTTGCCAACCAGCATGCAGACCTCGCCTCCATGTGCCGTTACATCGGCGCGGACTCGCTGGAATTCCTGTCGATCGACGGTCTTTATGAGGCGGTCGGCGGCGAGAAGCGCGATCCGAAGGCGCCGCAGTTCACCGACCACTATTTCACCGGGGACTATCCGACCCGCCTCCTCGACCAGGAAGGCGCCAGCAATGTCCGCAAACTCTCGGTTCTCGCCAGCAACGGATAATCAGACACTAAAATGACGATCGATCTCAAAGGCCGGGTGGCCGTGGTCACCGGCGCATCGCGCGGTATCGGCTATTTCACCGCTCTCGAACTGGCCAAGGCCGGTGCCCATGTCGTCGCCTGCGCGCGCACCGTTGGCGGTCTCGAAGAACTCGACGACGCGATCAAGGCGGCGGGCGGTTCTGCGACGCTGGTGCCCTTCGACCTCGCCGACATGCCGGCGATCGACAAGCTCGGTGGTGCGATCAACGAGCGCTGGGGCAAGCTCGACATCCTGGTTGCCAATGCCGGCGTGCTCGGCACGATCTCGCCGATCGGCCATGTCGAGGCGAAGGTGTTCGACAAGGTGATGATGATCAACGTCAACGCCACCTGGCGGCTGATCCGTTCGCTCGAACCGCTGCTGATCAAGTCGGACGCCGGGCGTGCGCTGATCCTGTCGTCGAGCGCTGCACACAAGTGCAAGCCCTTCTGGGGGCCCTACTCCGCGTCGAAGGCCGCCGTCGAGGCTCTGGCCCGCACCTGGGCCGGCGAGACGCAGCGCCTGCCGCTGCGCATCCTCTCGGTCGACCCCGGCGCCACCCGCACCGCGATGCGCGCCCAGGCGATGCCCGGCGAAGATCCGGAGACCGTGCCGCATCCTTCGGAAGTCGCAGCCAAGCTGCTGCCCCTGGTTGGCCCCAACCAGACCGAAACCGGCAAGCTCTACATCGTGCGCGAAGACAAGATCGTCGATTACCGGATGCCCGAATAAGCTTCGGCACACCGCGCAAATGAGAAAGGCCACCGTGTCGTCACGGTGGCCTTTTCTTTTTGCGTGTCGTTTTGGTCTCGTTCAGTCCTTGTCGCCGGGCAAGCCGTCGCCGCCGGTCGAAGGATGGACCGGCCAGTCGCCGCCATACTTGCGCTGCCAGGAGCGCGCGCCGAAGGGCAGCGTGATCAGATAGCCGAGCGCCGTTACCGCCATCGTTTCCCAGGTATAGGTCATCAGCGTCGCAACGTAGAAGACGACGCCGAGGATGGCCGGCAGGACGAGGTCGCGGCGAACGCGGCTGTTCTCCGACTTGCCGGACCAGACCGGCAGGCGGCTGACGAGCAGGAAGGCGATCAGCACCGTATAGGCCGACGCGATCAGCGCGAAGGTGCGCTCGGGAGCAAGGCCCAGGAGACCCAGGTAAACCGGCAACAGAACGAGCATGGCGCCGGCCGGCGCCGGCACGCCGACGAAGTATTCCGACTGCCAGGACGCCTTGACCTGGCGCTCTGCCATCACGTTGAAGCGCGCGAGCCTCAGACCCATCGCGATTGCGTAGACCAGAGCCGCGATCCAGCCGATCGAGCGCGCCTGATCGAGGATGAAGACGTAGAGCACGAGAGCCGGCGCGACACCGAAGTTGATGATGTCGGCAAGCGAATCCATCTGGCCGCCGAAGTTCGACGTCGCCTTCAGGGCGCGCGCGACACGACCGTCGATGCCATCGAGAAAGGCGGCGAGCAGCACCATCGCAACGGCAAGCTCGATGCGGTTTTCAAAGGCGAGCCGGATGCCCGAAAGACCGGCGCAGATCGCGAGCACCGTAATGAGATTGGGGATCATCAGCCGCAGCGGGATCTCGCGCAGCCGTGGGCCGCGCGCGGTATCGCTCGAGCCGTTGGTGTCCTCGGACACCTGCGGCGCTTCGATCGGTTTTTGCTGTTCAGAGCCTTCCATGGACACTCCTTATGCGCGGCGGCTGATGACCGGGCCCTTGGCCGAGCCAAACTCGGCAAGCACCGTTTCACCGGCAACAGCGGTCTGCCCGACGCTGACACGCGGCTCGGCACCGGCCGGCAGGAACACGTCGAGGCGCGAGCCGAAGCGGATCAGGCCGAAACGTTCACCGGCCTCCAGCGAGCCGTTCTCATACTTCCAGCACAGGATGCGGCGGGCAACGAGGCCGGCGATCTGAACGACGCCGATGGCGCCGTGCTTGGTATCGATCACCAGACCATTGCGCTCGTTCTCCTGGCTGGCCTTGTCGAGCTCGGCATTGACGAACTTGCCGGCGCGATAGGCGACGCGGGTGATGGTACCGGCCATCGGCGCGCGGTTCACGTGGCAGTTGAACACATTCATGAAAACGGAGATGCGCAGCATCGGTTCCGAGCCGAGGTTCAGTTCTTCCGGCGGCAGAACCGTCGCGATCGACGAGACGCGGCCGTCAGCCGGGCTGATCACCAGATCGTCGTCAAGCGGCGTCATGCGCTCGGGATCGCGGAAGAAGTAAGCGCACCACGCCGTCAGCACGAAGCCGATCCACATCAACGGCTCCCACAGGAAGCCAAGCACCAGCGACACGACGAAGAAGATCGCGACGAAGCGATAGCCTTCCTTGTGCACCGGGACGAGCGTGTTGCGGATCGTATTGACCAGGCTCATGAACTCTACTCCAGATTTTCCGTGGAACGTGATCGTTTTCTATAAGTTAGCGCGGGATGCGGACGGAAAACCGCAAACGCATTTCCTGCCCCCGCTCTAGCGCGAAATGTCCCGGCGGGCAACGCCGCCCGCCCGGTAGCGACAAAACGCGTCGCGCTCAGCAAAGAAAAAGACGCCATCAAACCGCCGGCTCGCCGCGCGTGACGATGCCGAGATCGTCGCTTTCGCGCACGCGCTTCAGTTGCTCTTCGGCCTGCGTCGCTTCGCGCTGGCGGCTCCACATCGAGGCATAGAGACCGTCACGGTCGATCAGTTCGCCATGGGTGCCGCGTTCGGCAATGACGCCGTCCTTCAGCACGATGATCTCGTCGGCGTTGATGACGGTCGAAAGCCGGTGCGCGATGACAAGCGTCGTGCGGTTGCGCGACACGACGTCGAGGGCCGACTGGATCTCCTGCTCCGTGCGGGTGTCCAGCGCAGACGTCGCCTCGTCGAGGATCAGGATCGGCGGGGCTTTCAGGATCGTGCGGGCGATCGCGACGCGCTGCTTCTCGCCGCCCGAAAGCTTCAGGCCCCGCTCGCCGACCATGGCCTGGAAGCCCTCCGGCAGGGTGCGGATGAACTCGGCGATCTGCGCGGCTTCGGCCGCCGCCTCGACTTCGGCTTCGCTCGCCGAAACGCGGCCGTAGCGGATGTTGTAGGCGATGGTGTCGTTGAAGAGCACCGTGTCCTGCGGCACCATGCCGATCACCGAACGCAGGCTCTTCTGCGTCACTGTGCGCACGTCCTGGCCATCGATGGTGATCGCCCCTTCCTGCACGTCGTAGAAGCGATAGAGCAGCCGCGAGAGCGTCGACTTGCCGGCACCGGAGGGGCCGACCACGGCCACCGTCTTGCCGGCGGGCACCTCGAAGGTGATACCCTTCAGGATCGGGCGCGCCGCATCATAGGCGAAATGCACGTCCTTGAAGGTGATGGCTCCCTTGCCGATGACGAGTTCGCTCGCATCCGGGCGATCCACCACTTCGGCACGCACGTCGAGCAGGTCGAACATATGCTCGATATCGGTAAGCCCCTGGCGGATTTCGCGGTAGACGAAGCCGATGAAATTGAGCGGGATCGCAAGCTGGATCAGCATGGCGTTGATGAAGACGAAATCGCCCAGCGTCTGCTCGCCGCGCTGAACGGCCAGCGCCGACATGATCATCATGACCGCCGTGCCGGCGCCGAAGATCAGCGCCTGGCCGAAGTTGAGCCAGCCGAGCGACGTCCAGACCTGGGTCGCCGCCGCCTCGTAACGTTCCATCGACTTGTCGAAGCGACGGGCTTCCATCTCCTCGTTGCCGAAATACTTGACCGTCTCGAAATTCAGCAGCGAGTCGATCGCCTTGGTGTTGGCGTCGGTGTCGCTGTCGTTCATCGAACGGCGGATGGCGATGCGCCAGTCGCTCGCACGCACGGTGAACCAGATATAGAGCCAGACGGTGACAGCGGTAACGAGGAGATAGCTGAAGCCGTAACCCCACCAGAAGATCACCGCCGTCAGCAGGAACTCGATCAGGGTCGGCACGCTGTTGAGGATCGTGAAGCGGACGATCGTTTCGATGCCCTTGGTGCCGCGCTCGATGACGCGCGAAAGCCCACCGGTGCGCCGCTCCAGATGGAAGCGGAGCGACAACTGGTGCATGTGTATGAAGGTCTTGTAGGCGAGTTGCCGGACGGCATGCTGGCCGACGCTTGCAAACAGCGCGTCGCGCAACTGGTTCAACCCGGCCTGCAAAAGACGGGCAAGGTTATAGGCAAGCACCAGCATGACTGCGCCGGTCATGAACACGGGCAGAAAGCCCAGGACATCCGGCTTGCCGTTCAGCGCATCGGTTGCCCATTTGAAGGAATAGGGAACGAGGATCAGCACGACCTTGGCGATGATCAGAATGACCGTTGCCCAGATCACCCGGAGCTTGAGATCGGCCCTGTCCGACGGCCACATGTAGGGCCACAGATTGGCGATCGTCTGCAGGGGATTGCTGGTATCGGCCGAGACGGTTTTCTTCTGGGGTGCCACGTTCTGATCCGCTCTTACGTTTGCGCGCTTGGAGGCAGGTTGTCGCGCATCCAAGCTCTGCGCCGAGCCCTCCCTGTAAACGAAGACCTCAGGCGCCGTCATCACCGTTCAATGAAAAGCGGCGCCCTGTCGAAGGCGCCGCCCTTGGTCGGGAGATAGGCATCCGCCGCAGCCGCCGCAATGTCGGCGGCCGCAGATCGGCTGCTTATTGCTCTTGTTTCATGTGCTTCTTGTGAATTTCTCGCGATTCTTCGTCCGGCAGCGCCTTGTCCGGCACGCCGAAGACCTGGCCCGGACGAATGCGGTCCGGGTCCTCGATCTGGTCCTGGTTGGCGAGATAGATCGTGGTGTAGCGCAGGCCCGCGCCGTAGACGCGGCGCGAGATCTGCCACAGCGTGTCGCCGCGGCGGATGATCACCGAACTCTTGCTCTCCTTGAGGGGAGCCTGCTCGAGTGTCTGGGGCTGGTCGGGCGAGGCTACAACGGCTGCTGTCTCGGTCGCCGGCTGCGCCGGTGCGGCATCATTTACAACCGCGCTCCCAGCACCCATCACCTTTGCCAGTTCACCCGGCGCCGGGGCATTGTCCTTCTGCTGGGCCTTCTCGGGCGACGCCGGCGTGGCGCTGCCCTGCTCGGCCAGGACCGCACCGACGGTCGCATCAACCTTGGTAAGGGCCGTCGCAACGCTCGACGGGTCCTGAGGCGCTGCCTTCAGCGCCGCGAGCGCGCTGGCCGCGGCCTTTGCGGCCCGGGTCGCCGAGGCGACGAGCGTCTGGTCGGAATTGTCGGCAAGACGGAAATCCGCAAGCGACTTCAACGCGATCTCGGTCGCCGAACGGGCGGCAGCCAGCTGCTCGCCGTTCGGAACCTTGCCATTGGCATAGAGCCCCTTCAAGAGCGCCAGCGCCTTTCCAGCTTCCGCACGCAGGCCATCGAGACCGGCGGTTGCCGACGGCGTGCCCGAAGGCGCAACGGCTGCGACCTGCGATCCTGCGGGCCGGTCGAAGGGAACCGAGGCGCGCATCACGACCTTGGTGCCGTCCTCGTTCAGCATGTCCGCCCGAATGATGTGGCTGCCAACCGTCAACTCGATCTCACCGTCGACGACGAAGTGGCCCTTGTCGTCGGCCTTCATTTCGCCGACGAGCCTGTCGTCGGCATAGACGCGCACCAAGGCACCGGCCTTGGCGCTGCCGGCGACGAACATCTTGCTGCCTTCGATCTCGACCGCACTCACCTGCAGGCCTGGAACGCCGGAAAGCTGCGCCGGCGCCGTGGCAGCATCGACCGCCTGCGGCGTCGCGGAGGCAACCTCGGCCGGCTTGAGGTCCGCAGCGGCGACTTCCTCCGCCGCACCCGGCGTCGTGATCAGACGGCTCGCCGTACCAGGCTTCGAGACCATGGCAAGCAATTGACCGGACGGATCCTTGGGAACGGAAACGGTCGCTACTTCCTCGGAGCTCTTCACCGCACCGTTTTCACCGGTGCTGCGCAGCGTGAGCTGATGGTCACCCGCCGGAAGGGGATTGTCGAAGACCGCGGCAAAGTCGCCGGTCGCGCCGACATCGGCGGTGCCGACCACGGTGTCGCCGCTGAGGATCTCAAGCTTCGAATTCGGCTGGGCGTGGCCGGCGATCACCGTCGAGCCATCGGGCTCAACACGCAGCACGTCGAAACCGGGAACGGCCGGATCGGTCGCAGGGACGTTGGCGGCGGTCGCCGCTTCGGCCTTCTGCTGCTCCTGCTGCGGCGCAGCATCCGTCTTGGCGGTCTCGACAGAGGCGCCGGTCGCCTGCGGCCCACCGGTCGCAGGCGTCGCCTCGGTCGACTGCGTCGCGGTGCCTGCCGCCTGATCGGCTGCCGGCTTCTTGCCGTCGCCGCGCAAGTTCGGTTGAATTACGAATACCATCAACGCTGTTGCTGCCACGAGGACAGAAATGGCCACCCAGCCGGCCTTATTTTTGATCATGCCACTCTCCACACGGAGCGGAGCAACGCTCCGCGCATGCCCTCTCATCGGCCTGCGGTGCGGGCTTGCGCCGTCATTATAGCGCAACAGCAAGCAACTCGTCCGATTTCTTCAATCAATCACTGAAATTGCTAGCGATTCGCGATTCGGCATACAAGCAGCCGAAGGGGCGGCAACCCGCAGAAAGCCGGGTTTCCCCTCATTTTTCTTGACCCATGCTGCGCTGCAATGTTTTTTGAGGGCATGAGCACCGAGAACAGCACGATTCGATCCATCTGCGTCTACTGTGGTTCACAGCCGGGACGCGACAATGCCTACATGGAAGCCGGGCGCGCGCTTGGCCGATCCATTGCCGATCACGGGCTTCGCCTGGTCTATGGCGGCGGCACCCGCGGCATCATGGGGGCGGTCGCCAGCGGCGTGCTTTCCAACGGCGGCGAAGTCACCGGGATCATCCCCGAATTCCTGATGGACAAGGAAGCGACCCGCCATTCGCTCGGCCAGCTGAACGAGCTGATCGTGACGGCCGACATGCACGAGCGCAAGCACACGATGTTCGAACGTGCCGACGCTTTCGTGGCGCTGCCCGGCGGCATCGGCACGCTGGAAGAGATCGTCGAGATCATGACCTGGGCGCAGCTCGGGCGTCACCGCAAGCCGATGGTCTTCGGCAACATCAACAATTTCTGGAGGCCGATGATGGACCTCCTGCAGCACATGCGCGAGGAAGGCTTCGTCCATACGGCGCATCTCGTGCAGCCGCTTGTCGTCAATGACGCGGCCGACATCGTGCCGACCATCCTGGCGGCCGCTGGCGGCGGCAACGGCCGTGAGGGCGAAACCGAAATCATCTCCAAGCTTTAGGAAACGCATTCGGCCAACAAAAAAGGCGCGCCACCCGGCGCGCCTTTTTTTGTTTCTATCGCAACCGGCCTTATTCGGCCGGGCTTGCCTGCAGGGCGCGGCGCGCCCTGCTTTCCGCCAGCATGGCGCCGGTATAGATCACCAGCGCCGCCCAGATCAGGCCGAAGGCGATGAGCTTTGCCGTGCCGAAGGGCTCGTGGAAGACGAAGACGGCGATCACGAAGATCATCGTCGGCGCGATGTACTGCATGATGCCGATCGTCGACAGGCGCAGGAGCTTGGCGCCGTTGGCATAGATCATCAGCGGCACGGCCGTGACGATACCGCAGGACAGCAGCCACAGGACGTCCGCCATGCCGGTATCGCCGAAATGGCCCTGCCCCGTCGTTTCCAGCCAGATGATGTAGCCGATGGCCGGTACGCTCAAAAGCAGGACTTCCAGGAAGAAGCCCTGGTTGGGGCCAACCGGCAGGGTCTTGCGGAAGAAGGCGTAGAAGCCCCACGACAGGCAAAGACCGATGGACACCCACGGCAGACCGCCGGCGTCGAAGGCAAGCACGGCAACGGCGGAGGCCGCGAGCGCGATGGCAACCATCTGCGCCGGGTTCGGCCTCTCCTTCAAAAGCACGGCGCCAAGAAAGATCGAGAAGAGCGGATTGATGTAGTAGCCGAGCGCGGTTTCGATGGCGCGGCCCGCACCGATCGCCCAGACATAAATGCCCCAGTTGATGGTGATGAGCACGGCGGTCAGCGCGGCCATGCACAGCATGCGCGGCGAGCGCAGTGCCGCCTTGATGTCGTCGGTGCGACCGAGCCAGAGCAGCACGAGACCCGCGAGCGACACCGACCACACGATCCGGTGCGCCACCACTTCCGGCGCCGGGATATGGGCGACCGCCTTCATGAAGAAGGGCAGGAAGCCCCAAAGCAGATAGGCGGTCAGCGCGAAGGCAAAGCCTTTCGCGGAATCGGTATTTTCGGCGGGTGCTTTCGGCTCGGCCATATCATCTTTTCCTGGTGTTTTGCCGGAGAGCCCTGGCGGCAATGGCCGCTCTCCGGTCAGAAGGGAGGGCACAGCCTGTCGGCCGGCACGATCTCCCATTGGTGCGTCCTACCCCAATGGCCGGTGATGCACCAATTCATTTCCGTGAAGGGAGAATGAGTTTTGCTCACCCTCCCCCAGGCCCAGTCCATCAACGTTTCTGGACCGATCGCCGGAGATTACTCGGCGGCGATCAGTCCGACGTGGTCGCGGTTCTTCAGCAGCTTGAAGACGATACTGTCCATCAGTGCCTGGAAAGACGCATCGATGATGTTGTCGGAGACCCCCACGGTCCACCAGCGCGCGCCCGTGCCATCGGTCGATTCGATCAGAACGCGGGTGATCGCCTCGGTCCCGCCATTGAGGATACGGACCTTGTAGTCCGCAAGCTCCAGGTCTTCGATTTCCGACTGGTACTTGCCGAGATCCTTGCGCAGCGCCAAGTCCAGCGCGTTAACCGGGCCGTGGCCTTCGGCTACCGACATCATCGTCTCGCCGTCGACAACCACCTTCACTACCGCTTCCGACACGGTCTTCAGATGACCGTTGGCATCGAAGCGACGCTCGACCATCACCCGGAAGCTTTCGACATGGAAGAAGTCCGGCACCGTGCCGAGGATGCGGCTGGCGAGCAGCGCAAAGCTCGCATCCGCCCCCTCATAGGCATAGCCGGTCGCTTCGCGTTCCTTGACGATGGCGATCAGCTTGTCGAGCTTCGGATCGTCCTTGCTGACAACAATGCCGCGTCGCTTCAAGGCGTTGATGAAATTGGCCTTGCCGCCCTGGTCGGACACCATGACCTTGCGCAGATTGCCGATGCTTTCGGGCGCCACATGCTCGTAGGTGCGCGGATCCTTGAGCAGCGCCGAGGCGTGGATACCGGCCTTGGTGGCAAAGGCCGACGCGCCGACGTAAGGGGCCTGCTGGTCGGGCGAGCGGTTCAAGAGTTCGTCGAAGGAATGGGCGAGCTTCGTCAGCTCCAGCAGCCGGTCGGCGTCGATCGCCGTTTCGAAGCGGCTTGAATAGGTCTCCTTCAACGCCAGCGTCGGGATCAGCGTGACGAGATTGGCGTTGCCGCAACGCTCGCCAATGCCGTTCAGCGTTCCCTGGATCTGGCGCACGCCTGCCTCGACCGCCGCCAGCGAATTGGCGACCGCCTGGCCCGTATCGTTATGCGCATGGATGCCGAGATTGGCACCGGGCACGCCGGCAGCGATCACGGCGGCGACGATCTCGCGCACCTCCGGCGGCTGCGTGCCGCCATTGGTGTCGCAGAGCACCACCCAGCGCGCGCCGGCGTCAAAGGCCGTCTTCGCGCAGGCAAGCGCATAGGCGGGATTGGCCTTGTAGCCGTCGAAGAAATGCTCGCAATCGACCATCGCCTCGCGACCCGAGGCGACCACCGCCTCGACCGAGGCGCGGATGTTGTCGAGGTTCTCCTCGTTGGTGCAGCCGAGCGCTACTTCGACGTGATAGTCCCAGCTCTTGGCGACAAGACAGATAGCGTCGCTTTTCGCCGCCAGCAGTGCCGCGAGGCCTGGGTCGTTCGACGCGGAAACCCCGGCGCGCTTGGTCATGCCGAATGCGACGAAGGAGGCCTTCTGGGTTTGCTTGCGCCCGAAGAACTCCGTGTCGGTCGGGTTCGCGCCGGGATAGCCGCCTTCGATATAGTCCATGCCGAACTGATCGAGCAGGCCGGCAATCGCAATCTTGTCTTCGACGGAAAAGTCGATGCCGGGCGTCTGTTGCCCGTCTCTCAGCGTCGTGTCGAAGAGGTAGATGCGTTCCCTGGTCATGGCTCTCGTCCAAAAATGCTCTGTTTAGTTTTGCTCGGTCTTGCCTGCGAACTGGTCCGTGGTGCGGATCAGCCGATCGAGGATACCGGGCTCGGAATAGGCGTGGCCTGCGCCTTCGATCAGATGAAGCTCCGATCCCGGCCAGGCCTTGTGCAGTTGCCAAGCGTATTTCGCCGGGCACGGCATGTCGTAGCGCCCATGGATGATGACACCTGGAATGCCGTGCAGCCGGTGGGCGTCGCGCAGCAATTGGCCATCCTCCATCCACCCGGCATTGACGAAGAAGTGGTTCTCGATCCGCGCGAAGGCGTCGGCGTAATCGTCCTCGGCGAAGGGCGCGCTGGTTGCGAGTTCCGGCAGAAGCGTGATCGTCTCGCCTTCCCAGATGCTCCAGGCCTTGGCGGCCTCAAGGCGCGTCGCCTTGTCGTCGCTCATCAGGCGGCGGTGATAGGCATGCATCATCTCGTGGCGCTCGTTCTCGGGAATGGGCGCGATGAAACGCTCCCACTTGTCCGGGAACATCTCCGAGACGCCGAACTGGTAGTACCAGTCGAGCTCGGCCTTGGTCAGCGTGTAGATGCCGCGCAGTACCAGTTCGGAAATCCGTTCCGGGTGCTTCTCGGCATAGGCGAGCGCCAGCGTCGATCCCCAGGAACCGCCGAAGACCAGCCACCTGTCGGCGCCGGCCATCTCGCGCAGCCGCTCGATATCGGCGACGAGATGCCAGGTGGTGTTGGCTTCGATCCTGGCATTCGGCGTCGACTTGCCGCAACCGCGCTGGTCGAACAGCGTTACGTCGTAGAGCGCCGGATCAAACAGACGGCGGTGGCTCGGCGAGATCGTGCCGCCGGGCCCGCCATGCAGGAAGACGGCGGGCTTTGCGCCCGGTGTGCCGGCCTTCTCCCAATAAATCGTGTGGCCGTCGCCGACGTCGAGATGGCCCGACGCATAGGGCTCGATTTCCGGATAAAGCGTACGCAGAACAGTCGTCATTCTCAGTCTTTCGTGAGCGGCCAGTGCACGGTGTCGTAATCGGGATGCTGGCGGTTGGTTTCGAGAACGATCAGATGGCGGGTCGCCGAGACCTCGGTGCCGTCATCCGTCTCCCTCGGCGGCAGGCCCGCGAGCCGCGAGAACCAAATGACGCGGGATTCGACGCCGGACTGGTAGACGGGCTGCACGTCATCAGGCTCGTCGAGCGAGCCGAGCGCGATGTTGATGAAGCTCTCGTCGGGCATATCGTAGAACAGCGGCGTGCCGCAATCGCTGCAGAAGCCGCGGCGCACCAGATGCGACGAGCGGAACCAGGACGGCTGGCCGCGGGTGATGTCGAACGTGTCGCGGGACGCATTGGCGAGCGGCATGAAGTAGTTGCCGGTCGCCTTCTGGCACATGCGGCAATGACAGATATGCGGGTCCGAAAGCACGCCCTCGGCGCGGTAGCGCACGGCGCCGCATTGGCATCCGCCCGTATAGATGCGCGCGATGGTCACCGGAATGCTCCCGAAGGATGCCATTGGTCGGTCTCGTGGTCCGGGTGCTGGAACGAGATGATGCTTTCCTGCCTGGCGTAGAAATCCTGATCCTCAAGCACCGGCTGCTCGAAGATCGTCTCGACCCAGGGCAGACGCGAGGCGTGGTTGACCTGGATTTTCGGCGCAAGATCGGAACGATCGTCGAAGGTGCCGATGGCGATCTCGAGGCCGCCCGGATGCCGGTAGGTCATCGGCGTTCCGCATTTCGGGCAAAAGCCACGGTCGATGTTGACCGAGGACTGGAAGTAGCTCGGCTCGTCCCGCACCCATTCGACACCATCCTTCGGCGCCGTTACCAGCGCCGAGAAGAACGAGCCGAATTGCTTCTGGCACATGCGGCAATGGCAGATCGACGCGCGCCCGAGTTCACCCTTAATCCGGAAGCGGACCGCGCCGCATTGGCATCCACCTGTTCGAACGTTTTCGGTCATCGCTTCTCCTCCGGGGGCCAGGTCTCGGTGTCATGGTCGGGATGCTGATAGGAAACGAGTTTCTCCAGGAATTCCACCGCGTCCGGGTCTTCCATCGTGTGAACACCGGGCAGCGCGGCCACGTGGTCGGTATAGGGCAACTTGCTTTCAATGCCCCATTGCACCGTTGGCGTGATGCCCTGCGGTTCGTCGAAAGCGGCAATCGCCAATGCCATGCCGTCCGGCGCCTCATAGGTCAGCGGCGTGCCGCAATCGCCGCAAAAACCGCGCCAGCCGAAATTGGACGACTGGTAGCGCTTGCGCTCGCCGCGCGTCCAGGCGACATGGGCGCCGCCGACGGAAACCAGCGGCAGGTAGAAGTTGCCGCTCGCCTTCTGGCACATGCGACAATGACAGACCGACGCATCGCCGAGCCTGCCCTCAATGCGAAAACGCACTGCGCCACACTGGCAACCGCCTGTGTAATAGGGCCTGTTGTCCAGACTCATCGCGATTTCTCCTCAGCCCGGCGCATGGCAGACGGCTTCGATATTGTTGCCGTCAGGATCGAATACGAAGGCGCCGTAATAGTCCGGGTGGTAGTGCGGTCTCAGCCCCGGTTTGCCGTTGTCACGCCCGCCGGCGGCCATTGCCGCTTGATAGAAGGCATCGACCTCGGCGCGACTGCGCGCCGAAAAGGCGTAGTGCCGGCCCGGCCCCGTTGCAGCCGTCTCATGCAGCCAGAAGACCGGCCGCTCGCGGCCATAACCACCCACCTTGAGACCGCCGGTGTGTTCCAGCGGCACCATCATCAGCAAGGAGGCGCCAAGCGGAGCAAAGGCCTTGTCGTAGAACGACTGCGCCCGCTCGAAATCCGCGACGGGAATGCCCGTATGGTCGATCATCGCACGAACTCCTCTTTCATGCATGCGCTCCGCTTTTCGCCGCCCTTTCAGATACCCTGTCCGAACCGATCAGAAGGATCGGACAGGGCTCGATAGCTAGGCAGCCGTCACCGTTTGATATCCCAGGTCGTCACCCGCTCGCCGGTTGCCGGATCCTTGCCGTCCTTGAGCTGAACGCCGCGCGCCAGCAGATCGTCGCGGATCTTGTCGGCTTCCGCGAAGTTCTTCGCCTTCAGCAGTTCCAGACGGGCCCGCACGCGGCTGTCGATGTCGCGGACCAGCCCCTCGTCGAGTTCGACCGCCTGCGGCACCACGCCGATCAACGCGGCACTTGCGGCAAAGGTCCCAAGCAGCTTCGGATCAGCTGCCGCCTTCTGGGCGAGCGCATGGACCGCCTGGACCGCCGCGACCGTGTTGAGGTCGTCGGCAAGTGCGGCGACCACGGCCGGATCGACCTCACCCTTGGCGTCACCCGGAACCGGCCACTTGGAGAGCAGATGCTCTGCTTCTTCCAACCGCTTCACCGAAAAATCGATCGGTTCGCGATAGTGCGTCATCAGCATGGCGAGCCTCAGCACATCGCCCGGCCACTGGCGGCCGGCGAACTTTTCCGTGTGCAGCAGTTCGTAGATGGTGACGAAGTTGCCCTCGGACTTCGACATCTTGCGGCCTTCGACCTGCAGGAAGCCGTTGTGCATCCAGACATTCGCCATTACTTGCGTGCCGTGAGCGCAACGGGACTGGGCAATCTCGTTTTCATGGTGCGGGAAGATGAGATCCAGCCCGCCGCCGTGGATGTCGAAGACTTCGCCGAGGTAGCGGCTGCTCATGGCCGAGCACTCGATGTGCCAGCCGGGACGGCCCCTGCCCCACGGGCTTTCCCAGCCCGGTTCGTTGTCGCCAGAAAGCTTCCACAACACGAAGTCGCCCGGGCTCTTCTTATGCGCCTCGACGGCGACACGGGCGCCGGCCTGCTGTTCGTCGAGATTGCGCTTCGAGAGCTGACCGTAATCAGCCATCGACTTGGTATCGAACAGCACCTCGCCGCCCGCCTGATAGGCATGGCCCTTGGCGAGGAGCTTTTCGATGATGTCGATCATCTGCGCGATGTTGTCGGTGGCCCGCGGCTGGACATCGGGGTCAAGGCAGCCGAGCGCCTTGGCATCGTCGAGAAACTGGGTTTCGGTCTTCTCCGTCACCCGCCGGATCGCGTCGTTGAGCGGCAGGGTCGGATAGTCCCGCAGCGCCCGCGCGTTGATCTTGTCGTCGACGTCGGTGATGTTGCGCGCATAGGTGACGTGATCCGCGCCATAGACATGGCGCAGCAGCCGGAACAGGACATCGAAGACGATGACCGGCCGAGCATTGCCGATATGGGCATAGTCATAGACCGTCGGGCCGCAGACATACATGCGAACGTTGTCGGGATCGATCGGCTTGAACTCGATCTTCTCCCGCGTCAGCGTGTTGTACAGCTTCAGTGTCGGCGTTCCGCCCATTGCCATTCTCCAAGATGCATACGACCGTAAAATACCGCGCCCGGGAGGCCCGCGCGTTTGTCATCTTGGATTTTAGGAGACGAAAACGGCCAGGCCAGCGGAGCGCTAGCGAATAATGTTCCGGCAGATAATGCAGATAACCGTTTTCATGGCCTCACTTATCGCGCGTCACCCGATTTCGGTCAAGAGGTCAGCCGCATGCAAGCACAGCCGACTATCGAAAGGATTCCGCGGTCATGGATTTGTCATGATTAGGCTTATCTGAGATCGCCATGCGGAAAACAGATTCGCGGTGTAGTTGGTAACGCACCACGAAATCCTGTCTCCGGAGAGCAAGGAGGAGCGTCGCTTTCGTGAAGACGTGCGAAAGCGGCAGTGTATCCGGTTCGGGAAAGCATCAAGGAGTGAGTGCAAGTGAAAGCCGCAAAGACCAAAGACATCGCCAAAACCGCCAATCTCGTCGAACAGTATCGCCCGCTCGGCCTGAAGGCCGTACTTGCCGCAGCGCTGCAGGTGAAGGCGAAGCCGGCTGGCAAGCTGGCCAAGCGGCCGGCCTGACGCTTGCGACGCTCTTTTCCTTAAAAGAGAAACATCTGCCCGCCATCGGGCTCGGTCGGCTTGCTCTTGCCTTTTAGCTGGGCATCCGCGACCGGCCTGGGTGTGACGGCGTCCTGGATTTCGGGCCCGGTGTTGACGACCTTGTTGACCTTGTCCGAAACCGGGATTGCCTCGAAGTAGTCCTCCGCGACCGGGCCGAAGAGGTCGGCAACCTCACGCGGCTCCTGGGTCTTGCAGTCCAGCCAGCGGGCAAAATCCTCGGGCTGGATGACGACCGGCATGCGGTCATGGATCTGCCGGATCGAGGCGTTGGCGGCCGTCGTCAGGATGGCCGCGGTGTCGACTTCGGAGCCGTCGGCCGAGGACCAGGTTTCCATCAAACCGGCGAAGGCGACGATGCCGCCCTTCCTCGGGCGCACCCAATAGGCCTGCGACGGCTCGCGGCTGCCCTTCGGCGGCCGGCGCCATTCGTAGAAGCCGGAGGCCGGCACAAGGACCCGCCGGTGCCGCATGGCGGCACGGAACGACGCCTTTTCGATTGCCGATTCGACCCGCGCATTGATCAACAGTGGAAAGTCGCGCGGGTCCTTGACCCAGCCCGGCGTGAAGCCCCAGCGCACGAGCAGCGCCCTGCGCTCCGGCAGGTTGCTGCCTGGTGCCGCACGCTCGCCGGCCACGACGACCATGATCGGCTGGGTTGGCGCGATATTGAAGCGCGCCGGAAAGTCGTCGCTTTCCAGCAGGCTGAACAATTCCATTATTTCATCGGGTGTCGCCGTCAGCGCAAAACGTCCGCACATGACATCGATGTGGCACTTCACGTAGGATGGGTCAACGCTACCGAGACGATTTGATTCCCTGATGCCGACCAAGCCCGAACTTGCTTCCTCCGTCATTCTCGAACGCGACGGCCGCTATCTGCTCGTCCGCCGGGCCAACCCGCCGTCGGCCGACATGTACGCCTTTCCGGGCGGCCGGGCAGAAGCCGGCGAGACGCCGGCGGAGACAGCACTTCGCGAATTGTTCGAGGAAACCGGCATCAAGGCGCGCGATCCGGTGCTGT
The DNA here is from genome assembly GCF_050435225.1 of Ensifer sp. LBL. Lineage (NCBI taxonomy): Bacteria > Pseudomonadati > Pseudomonadota > Alphaproteobacteria > Hyphomicrobiales > Rhizobiaceae > Ensifer > Ensifer sp. LBL. The sequence goes on from NZ_JBNDJY010000001.1 coordinate 261,167, forward strand.
TCGAAGTCTACGATCTGCCGGGCAAAGAGTCCGAGGGGCGACACTTCCTGCTGTCGGTCTTCAGGGCCGAGGCCGATGCCGACGTAGTTGCCGTCGCCAGCGACGACGCCGCAGGGCTCGGCTGGTTCACGGCTCAGGAGATCTTCGCCTTGCCGATCCCCGACAGCGTGCGCGAATGTGTGGAAAGGCTCTCCGGCGCCGGAGCGAACGCCGCGACATCAGGCGACGGCCTTGAAACCGCCGCCAATTCGGGCTTGGTGAAATCATGATCCCTGTCCCGATCCTTACAAGGCTTACGCTCGCCGGCATCGCCTTGACAGTCGCCACTGGCGCGGCAGCGCAAAAATCACCGACGAAAGAGCCGGCCAAGACCGAGACCGCAGCCCCTGCCCCGGCCGCCGTGGAAGAAAAGCCGACGCCCTATGACCAGCGGCTGGTTCGGCTCTCCGAGATCCTCGGCTCTGTGCACTACCTCCGCAATCTCTGCGTCAAGGAACCGGAAGATGTCTGGCGCCGCTCGATGCAGGAACTGATCGACAAGGAAACCGCCACCGAAGTCAAACGGCGCGAGCGGATGACAGCCGCCTTCAACCGCGGGTATCGAACCTTCGCATCCGTCTATACGAGCTGCACGGGGCCTGCGATCGTCGCCGAACAGCGATATCGTGCCGAAGGCGCAACACTTGCGTCAGAAATCGTCGCCCGCTTTGGAAATTAGCAATAAATTAACCTCTTTTCTCACGACCCCGTGTCGTTTCGGGAAAAGGCTGCTAAGTTCGTTAAGAGAGTGGTAAGAAATGGCGAGTCCGTCACGGCCGTTCAGTCGGAGTTCAGCCGAACGGCCATAAAATGAACCGCTTGCACAATGGAAGTCGCATGGAACGAATGATGGAACCAAGCCTGACCGACATCGATGACATGATCGTCCACGAGAAAATGCAGGCCGCGCTGGAACACCAGAGCGAGGCCTGGGCGGACGGAATGGCCGACGGTATCGAGCCGGAAATCATCGCCGATGCAGCCATTGCCCTTGCCATGCGGGAAACCGTTCGGCTTCATGGCGAAGACGGCGCCGAAGCAATGCTCAATTCGCTTCGCGAGCGCGTGCTCGCCGGCGAGTTCTCGCCCCAGCGCACGATTCAGTAATATCAGGACTGCCCGATGCATCGGAATCTCGCAAACCGGACCCTTCCGGTTCGCCTCGCTACACTGCTGTTGGCCGGTGTCGCCTTGACCACCCCGGCAGCGGTTTCTCCCGCCTTCGCTCTCAGCGAATTGCAGGGCGCGCCGCAACCCGTCCCGACCGAGCAACAGCCTGCCGCGGGCGACCAGAAGGCGACGCCGCCCGTAGCCGAACCCGTTGCCGAAGAGACGGATGAGGAAGAGAAGCTTCCGCTCGAAATCCCGATGCCCGATCCGCTGATCAACAAGTCGGCGACAGCCACCAAGGAAGACGCTCCCGAAGCCGAAGAGCCGGAGCCGACTGGGCCTGTCGAAGTCCTGACCGACATTTCCAAGATTCCGGCGCCGGTCGCCCGCATGCGCGAGCTGATCGTCGAGGCAGCGGCTTCCGGCGACATCGAGCGCCTGCGCTCGCTGCTCGGCAAGGGCCCGAACCAGACCCAGGTCACGGGCGTCACCGGCGACGAAGACCCGGTCTCGATCCTGAAGAGCCTTTCGGGCGACCAGGAAGGCGTCGAAATCCTCGCGATCCTGCTCGACGTGCTGTCGACCGGCTTCGTGCTGGTGGACAAGGGTACGCCGCAGGAGGCCTATGTCTGGCCCTATTTCGCGGAAAAGAAGCTTTCGACGCTGACGGCACCGGAAAAGGTCGACCTGTTCCGCCTGGTCACCGCCGGCGACTTTGCCGACATGGAAGAATTCGGCAGCTACAACTTCTATCGCGTCGGCATCATGCCGGATGGCAAGTGGAAATTCTTCATCGCCGGCGACTGAGCGCCGGCGACCTGCTTGCCGATGATCGCCGAACATCCTACCTCTTCGCCAAGAGATCGCCGGTGGAACCGGGGCCTGAGTCGGCCGCGGCCATTCAGGTGATCGTCTGCTAGGTTAGCGCGGGAGCCTCCCCTCCCGTCGAACAGGATTCGAACGATGCCCAGAGTTCGCCTCGACGATCGCGCGATCGTCGCCATTTCCGGCAAGGACGCCGAAGATCTTCTCCAGGGACTGATCACCACCGATCTCGACGCGCTTGCACCCGATGAGGCGCGTCCCGGCGCTCTGCTGACGCCACAGGGCAAGATCCTGTTCGAGTTCCTGATCTCCCGGGACGGCGACGGCCTACGGTTGGAAACGGCACATGACCAGGCCGAAGCGCTGCTGAAGCGCCTGACGATGTACAAGCTTCGCTCGGCAGTCGAGCTTTCGATCAAGACATCCGACGCCGTCACCGTGATATTCGACGAAGCAGCACCGACAGGTGCCTATCGCGACCACCGTTTCGAGAAGGCGGGCATTGCGCTCTTTCGCGCCTATGGGGAAGCCACCGGCGACACGGCCGGCGCAGAAGACCTCGAACGGCTGCGGATCGCGGCGGGCATTGCCAATGCCGGCACCGATTATGCGGTGCAGGACGCCTTCCCCCATGATGTGCTCATGGACAAGAACGGCGGCCTTTCCTTCAAGAAGGGCTGCTATGTCGGCCAGGAAGTGGTGTCGCGCATGCAGCACCGCAGCACGCCGCGCCGCCGGGTCGTGATCGTTTCTGCCGACGCCGCCCTTCCCCCGACGGGAACGACGATCACCGCAAACGACAAGTCGATCGGCACGCTCGGCACGGTACAGGGCAAGTCGGCGCTCGCGATCGTGCGCATCGACAAGGCCGGCGAAGCGATGGCGAACGGCATCCCGCTGCTTGCCGGCGACGTGCCCGTGACATTGGTCCTGCCCGAATGGGCCGGGCTCACCTTCCCGACGTCTGCCGACGAGGCGAGCGCGTGACGACGGCCCGCGCCTGGCAGCGCATGCTCTCCGGCCGCCGGCTGGACCTGCTCGACCCGTCGCCGCTCGACGTCGAGATCGGCGATATCGCCCACGGTCTCGCGCGCGTCGCCCGCTGGAACGGGCAGACCGCCGGCGACCATGCCTTCTCGGTCGCCCAGCACAGCCTGATGGTCGAGGACATTTTTCGCCGCAGCAACAAATGCAGCAGCGACGATTGCCTGTTGGCGCTTTTGCACGACGCGCCGGAATACGTGATCGGCGACATGATCTCACCGTTCAAGGCGGTGGTCGGCGGTGGCTACAAATCGGTCGAAAAGCGGCTGGAAAGCGCCATCCATCTCCGTTTCGGCCTGCCGCCGCATTGCTCCAAGGAATTGAAGGACAAGATCAAGAAGGCCGACCATGTCGCCGCCTATTTCGAAGCGACCGTGCTTGCAGGCTTCTCGGTCGAGGAAGCGCGAAAATTCTTCGGCCAGCCGCGCGGCATCACCCGCGAGACGCTGCTGATCGACCCCGTGCCGGCGGTCGAGGCGCAGCGGTTGTTCACCGAGCGGTTCCTGGCGCTGGAAGCGCAGCGCCTGCCTGCACGCGCGGAAATCTGACATGCCCGACATCATTGTTTCACCACTTTCCCGCATCGCCGAAATGGCCGTCCGCCATGGCTGCACAGAGATGATCAGCCTCGTTGCCAAGGGCCAGGACTTTCATCGTCCCGGCGTCATCGCCAAGGCGCGGCATCTCACGCTCGGCATGAACGACATCACCTTTGCCGGCACCGGCGACCTCATCGCGCCGCAGGAAGACCATGTCCGGCAGATCGTTGCCTTTGCGCGCGAATGGGACCGCGCACGGCCGCTCCTCGTTCATTGCTGGATGGGCGTCTCCCGCTCGCCCGCAGCCGCCCTCATCGCCGCGCTTGCGGCCGAGCCGAACCAGGACGACACGCAACTGGTGCAACGGCTGCGCCGAGCCTCGCCCTTTGCGACCCCCAACAGCCGGCTTGTCGAGATCGGTGACGCCGTACTCGAGCGCAACGGCCGGCTCGTCACAGCCGTTCGCGCGATCGGTCGCGGTGCGGATGCCGACGGCAACGCACCGTTCCTTCTGCCGCTTGCTTCCGAAGGAGCAGCCGTTGCCGATTGAGACACAGCCGACAACGGTCGAGATCGGCCTCAATGCGGCGATCGTCGCCGTGGTCAACCGCAGCCCGCGCATCCTCGCCGTCAGCGAAAGCGACGGCGACGCGCGCGACAGCCTGCCGTTCGGCCCCTTCGATCCGGCGCTCCACCGGACGTTTGAGACGAGCCTGCGGGATCGCGTCGAAAAACGTACGGCGCTGAAGCTCGGCTATATCGAGCAGCTCTACACCTTCGGCGATCGTGGCCGCCAGCGGCTGCCGGGCGAAGAAGGCAAGCACATGGTCTCTGTCGGCTATCTGGCGCTGACCAGAACCGATGCCGAGAATACCGAACGGCTGGCCGAAGCCGGCGCGCACTGGCGCGACTGGTACGGTTACCTGCCCTGGGAAGACTGGCGGCAGGGACGCCCGGCGGTGCTCGACCAGGCCATCCTGCCGGCGCTTGCCCGCTGGGAGACCGGCGTATCCGGCGAGGAGCAGGCCGCCCGGATTGCCGGGCGCCGGGCGCGCATTCGCCTGGCCTTCGGCCTCGGCGATTTCCCCTGGGACGAAGAGCGCGTGCTCGAGCGTTATGAGCTGCTCTACGAGGCGGGGCTCGTGCCGGAGGCGGCGATCGACGGCCGCGGCAACGGCAGCGACATTCTGACCGTCGGGCTGGCAATGCGCCACGACCATCGCCGCATCGTCGCCACGGCGATGGCGAGGCTGCGCGGCAAGATCAAGTACCGGCCGGTCGTCTTCGAACTGATGCCGCCGGAATTCACCCTGACCGATCTGCAGGCAACCGTCGAGGCGATCTCCGGGCGCCATCTGCACAAGCAAAATTTCCGGCGCCTGGTCGAAGGGGCCGAGTTGGTCGAGCCGACGGGCATGACGCTCTCTTCCACCGGTGGGCGGCCGGCCGCCCTCTTCCGCTTCCGCCGTCAGATCCTCGACGAGCGCCCTGCCCCGGGGCTCAAGGTCGGCGGGCGATGATCGCAGCCATCAGTTCCTGAGCTGGACCGGCACCTAAAAACATCCGGCGGCACGCCCTACATAGGAGGGATGATGCTATGATCGGTGCTGCGGGACGAGGCCGAATAGTCGCCACCTGCCGCCGAGCGACCCGATATCTACGACCGAGGTGACAACCATGCTGCTCGCACTGGCCTTTTTGACGTCGCTGCTCGGCACCTCGCCGCAATCGGGAACCGACGAGAAGCCGAAGATGCCCGACTACTTCAAGAACCAGCAGGGCGGCGGCATGCAACCGCAAACGACCATCTGCAATCTCAATAGTCAGGACACGAACGGACAGTTCAAGACCTGCCGTTATGATTGCGGCACGCAGATCACCGTCGGCGAGCGCTTCTCCTGCCCCTTCATCATGCAGCGTTGATCGTGTCTTCGACTATTTCTTGATGGCGATGTCGAGACCGATGTCGAGCGTCGGGGCGGCCATCGTGATCTTCGAGGTCGAGATATAGTCGATGCCGCTCTCGGCGATTGCCCGCGCCGCATCGATATTGACGTTTCCTGAAGCCTCCAACCGCGTCCGGCGGGCATCGACCGCATAGGCGTCGGTGGAGAGCTGCCAGTGCGCCCGGTTGATCGCAACGGCCTCGCGGAGCAAGTCTGGGCCCATGTTGTCGAGCAGGATGACGTCGGGTTGGGCCGTCAGCGCCTCGCGCATCTGGTCGAGACCGTCGACCTCGATCTCGATCTTGACGAGATGGCCGCAATAGGCGCGCGCCGCGTGGACGGCGCTTGCGACGCCGCCGGAAACGGCGATGTGGTTATCCTTGATCAGCACCGCGTCGTCCAGCCCGTAGCGGTGATTGGAGCCGCCGCCCAGGCGCACTGCGTATTTCTCCAGCGCGCGCAGTCCCGGAATGGTCTTGCGGGTGCAGCAGACCTTCGCAGGCGTATGGGCGATCTCATCGGCGAATTTCGCCGTGTAGGTGGCAACGCCCGAGAGATGCATGAGGAAGTTCAGGCCGACACGTTCGGCCGACAGCAGGCCGCGAGCGCGACCGGAGATCCGGGCGATTGCCGTACCCGGTTCGACCCGGTCGCCGTCCACCACCAGGGCCTCGAAGCGGATCGACGGGTCGACCAGACGGAAGGCTGCGCGCGCGAGCTCCAGTCCGGCAATGACGCCGGGATCGCGCGCATTCATACCGGCCGTTGCCGTCAGGTCCGGCCCGATCGTCGAAAGCGACGTGATATCGCCGGCGCGGCCGAGATCCTCAAGCAGTGCCGCGCGCACCTGATCCTCGATCATCAGTGCGGGCAGTTCGGGGCGGAGGGCTGCTGTCATCGTGTCACTCATTCCAAAGGTTCAATTCGAAAGCGGCCAACCAGACCGTCTCAGGCTGCTTCCGTCTCTGCCAATTCACGCGCCAGGCGGTTGGCGTCGGCGAGCGTCAGATAGGTACGGCGACGCCATTCCGGGCGTTCCTGCGGGCAGTCGGCGCGGAAGTGACCGCCGCGGCTTTCGGTGCGGCGAAGCGCGCCGACGGCGATCAGCTTGGCTGTCGTGATGATGTTGGTGAAGCGCATGCGGGTGTTGTCGCGCTCGAGTTGCTCGATCTCGCGGATCGCCCGCACCAGGCTTTCGCGCGTGCGGATCACACCGACACAGTCGCTCATGACCTTGCGCAGGATCGTCAGCTGCGGGCTGTCTTCGACCGTCACCGGGTCGTCGTTCTCGCCGGCATTGTCGCCCCATTCGGTCAACTGCGGTGTCGGCAGCGTGCCCTTGATGTTTTCAGCAATACGCGCGGCAAAGACCACGGCTTCGAGCAGCGAGTTGGAGGCAAGGCGGTTTGCGCCGTGCACGCCGGTCGAGGTCACCTCGCCGGCTGCCCAGAGGCCATCGATCGAGGTGCGGCCTTCGGCATCGGTGAGCACGCCGCCCATGTGATAGTGAACCGCCGGCACGACCGGGATGGCTTGCGTCACCGGATCGATGCCGGCCGCCATGCAGGAAGCATAGACGGTCGGGAACATCTCAGGAAAATGCTTGCCCACGGCCTTGGTGCAATCGAGGAAGGCGCCGCGGCCGGCCTGGACCTCGGCAAAGACACCACGCGAAACGATGTCGCGCGGCGCAAGCTCGCCGTCCGGGTGGATATCGAGCATGAAGCGATGGCCGGCGGCGTTCAGAAGCTGGGCGCCGTCACCGCGCAGCGCCTCGGTCGCGAGCGGCGCCGGATCCTTGCCGATGTTGATGGCGGTCGGGTGGAACTGCACGAATTCCGGATCGGCGATGATCGCTCCGGCGCGGGCGGCCATGCCGAGCCCCTGCCCGCAGGCTTCCCACGGGTTGGTGGTGACCGCATAGAGGTGGCCAACGCCACCGGAGCAGAGCACGACGGCGCGGGCCGGGAAAGCCACGCGCTTCTTCGATTGTCCGGCATCCGGGCGCGCGATGACGCCGGAGATGAAGCGACCTTCGCGCACCAGCTCCTCGACCACATAGCCTTCGATCACGCGGATCGACGGCGTCCGGCGGACGGCGGCAATCAGCGCTTCCATGATCGCCTTGCCGGCCATATCGCCCTTGACGCGGACGATACGGCGCTCGGAATGCGCCGCCTCACGCGAGAGCAGCAGCTTGCCTTCGAGGTCGCGATCGAAGGGTACGCCATAGTCGAGCAGGTCATGGATGCGCGCCGGGCCTTCGGCCACCATCATGCGCGTCATCTTCTCGTCGACGATGCCGGCACCGGCGGCAAGCGTATCGGCGACGTGTTTTTCGAAGGTGTCGCCGGGGCTCATGGCGGCGGCAATCCCCCCTTGCGCCCAGGCCGACGAGGCGCCATGGCCGATCGGGGCTGCGGCAAGGATCGTCACCGGCCTCGGGCTCAACTTCAGCGCGCAGAAGAGGCCGGCCAGGCCGCCACCGACGATGACGATGTCGTCAATCCCGTTGAAGGATTGCGGGCGGAAATGGTCGGTCAGCATGATTCATTCTCCTCCAATGCGCATGCCTGCATCCGGTGTGAGCCGGTTGAAATTGTTACTGCTTGAGGTTCACCATGCGCTCGACCGCCAAGCGGGCGCGATCAGCAATCGCGGGGTCGACGAGAACCTCCTCCGTCATGGTCAGCAGGCTGTCGAGGATCTTCGGCAGCGTGATGCGCTTCATGTGCGGACAGAGGTTGCACGGCTTGACGAACTCGACGCCTTCGATCTCCGCCTGAATGTTCGATGCCATCGAGCATTCGGTGACGAGCAGCACCTTCGACGGACGGTTGTCCTTGACGTAGTTGATCATGCCGGAGGTCGAACCAGCGAAGTCGCAGACGGCGATCACATCCGGATGGCATTCCGGATGACCGATGATCTCGATGCCCGGATTGGCCTCCTTGTAGGCGAGCAACTCGGCGGCGGTGAAGCGCTCGTGCACCTCGCAGTGGCCCTTCCAGGTCAGGATCTTCTTGTTGGTCTGGCGCGCCACGTTCATCGCCAGGTACTCGTCGGGAATGCAGAGCACCGTATCGGATTCCAGGCTCTCGACGACATCGAGCACGTTCGACGAGGTGCAGCAGATGTCGGTCTCGGCCTTCACGTCGGCGGACGTGTTGACGTAGGTGACGACGGGAACCCCGGGGTAGCGCTGTTTCAACAGGCGGACATCGGCGCCGGTGATCGATTCCGATAGCGAGCAACCAGCCTTGGCGTCGGGGATCAGCACGGTCTTTTCCGGGCTCAAGAGCTTCGACGTTTCGGCCATGAAGTGCACGCCGCACTGGATGATGATCTCGGCATCGACCTTGGCGGCATCGCGTGCCAGCTGCAGCGAGTCGCCGACGATATCGGCGACGCAGTGGAAGATATCCGGTGTCTGGTAGTTATGCGCGAGGATGACGGCGTTGCGCTCCTTCTTCAGCCGGTTGATGGCGTGCACATAGGGCGCATAGACCGGCCATTCGATCGCCGGAATGAAATCCTTGACCTTCTCGTAAAGATGCTCGGTTTCGCGCGCGACCGCCGGCGTAAAGGCAAGCTCGGGTCTTTCGATGATGCCGAAGCGCTCAGCGGCGCTGACAAAAACCGGTTTCGCCACGGTCGCGGTGCGAGGTGCAAGGCGCGTCATCGACATCTCCTCTCCGCCCCTCTTCCTGGGCGGCTCTTCAATTATGCTCAATCTGAGCATAATTGAGCCAAAACAAAAGCGGCAAAGCCGCATGGGTTGATTTAGAAAGTTTTGTGACAGAATTCAAGAATAGAAGCGCCGCTTTTCGCAGCGCTTCTGATTTTCGTTTTCGTTCAGGCCATGGCGGGGCGTGCCACGCCCTTCTCCTCGATCGGCCAATGGACGATTGCCGCGAAGATGCCAAGCGCCACGCCGAGCCACCACACCGGATCGTAGGACCCGAAGTGGTCGTAGAGGTAGCCACCCATCCACACGCCCAGGAACGAGCCGACCTGGTGCGAGAGGAAGACGATGCCGCCGAGCAGGCCGAGGTGCCGTGTGCCGAACATGATGGCGACCAGCGCATTGGTGGGCGGCACCGTCGAAAGCCAGAGCAGGCCCATGACGATGGCAAAGACGATGACCGAGGTCGGCGTCTGCGGCAAAAGCAGGAAGGCCGTCACCGCCACCGAGCGCGCGATATAGATCAGCGCCAGGAAATAGGGCTTCGAGTAGCGCTGGGCGATGAAGCCTGCCGACAGCGAGCCGATGATGTTGAAGAAGCCGATCAGCGCCAGCGCGATCACCGCGTAACGCGCGTCGATGCCGATATCGCCGATATAGGCCGGGAAGTGCGCGGTGATGAAGGCAACCTGGTAGCCGCAGACGAAGAAGCCAGAGACGAGCAGAAGGTAGCTCTTGTGGCCAAGCGCTTCCTTCAGCGCCTCGCCGATCGATTGCTTGTACTGAGCCTCGCTCTGGCGGCCGGAGGACGCGTTGCCGCGCAGCGGGATCGCGAAGAACGGCACCAGCAGCATCAGAACGCCGAGATAGACCAGGCTGTCCGACCAGCCATAGGCGGAGATCAGGCCCTGGCTGAGTGGCGCGAACAGGAACATGCCGGCCGAACCCGCCGCCGTGCAGATGCCGAAGGCAAGCGAGCGCTGATGCGGCGTTACATTGCGGGCAAAGGCGGAGAGCAGAATGCCGAAGGAGCCGGAGCCCACCGCCATGCCGACGAGCACGCCGCCGCCGATGTGCAGCCAGATCGGCGCATCGGCAAAGGCCATGATGAACAGGCCTGCTGCGTAGAGAAGGCCCGACATGGCAAGCACCCGCCACGTACCGAACTTGTCCGCGATCGCACCGAAAAACGGCTGGCTCAGGCCCCAGCAGAGGTTCTGCAGCGCCATGGCAAGACCGAAGGTCGTCCGGTCCCAGCCGGTATCTGCAAGCATCGGCAGCTGGAAAAAGCCCATCGCCGAGCGCGGGCCGAAGGTGAGCATCGCGACGACCGAGCCGGCCGCAATGATCAGCCAGGGCATCTCCTGACGGGCACTGGAGGGCGCGGATGCTCCGGAAACAGCGGACATGGAATCTCTCCGATTGATGGAGCGCGATCCTATGCGGCTGCTAAAACAGATAAAAGCCAATTAAATTGACGCCGCAATCACCGGAATTGATGCCTTGATTAAGCGGCACTGCGGAACCGGTCGCGAAACGCTCGAGGCGTCATGCCCTTGGCCGCGTTGAACTGACGATTGAAGTTGGCAAGCGAACGATAGCCGACGGCATCGGCGATATGGGCGATCGAGCGCGTCGAACCACTGAGCAGCGCGCAGGCCTCGCCGATCCTAAGCCGCATCAGATATTCCGAGACCGGCATGTTGAGGTGGCGCAGGAACAGGCGATGCAGGCCGGAAAGGCTGAGCGCTGCCAGATCGGCGAGTTCGTCCATCGACGGGTTTTCAGCGTAATGCAGATGGATATGGTCGAGCACCCGGTCGAGGCGGCCGCGGTCGACCGATCGGCCCGATGGCGTGACGACCCGGCTCGAGAGCGGCGTGACCACCTGCTCGCGCGCCAGGATCGTCAGCATCGACAGGACATCCGGCAGGCGCTCCTCCGGCGCCAACCGGCGCAACCCTTCGAACAGCGGGCGTACGCGCGCTGCCGCGTCCGGCGTGAACTGCAGCCCCGGGGCCGAACGCTCGAACATCGCCTTGACGCCGGCGAGTTCGACAAACCCCTCCTCCAGGCGCTCCACCCACTCCGGATGGAACCAGAGCACCAGCGCCACGTGCGGCTCCGCCTCCTCGAGCTTGCCGGCGGAATGCCAGGTGTGCGGCAGGTTGGAACCGACCAGCACGAGATCGCCGTCGTCATAGGCGCCGATATGGTCGCCGATGAAGCGCTGGCCACGCGAGTTGAGGGTCAGCGTCAGTTCGAACTCGGGATGATGGTGCCATTGGAACGGGATGGCATCGTCGAGCCGGCGGTCAAGCAGGATGGATGAGGCATTGGTCGGCCTCGATATCTTCTGCAAAACAGCCTTCATGTTGCGCCACTTTCTCCTTGGAAGCCAGAATAGTATCAATTTTGGCAGGCTGCGTGCAACAGCGGCACCGGCAAAAGGGCTAGGTTTTCTCCATCACGCATCAAACATGCCAGGCGAGGAGATACCCATGCAGCCACTCAGAGACAGCCACCCGACGGCAGCCCATCTCGACATTCAACTGAAGGACATCAAGAAGCGGCTGCCTTTGCGCGTGCTTTCGGAAGCGGACTGGCAGCACTGGATCACGAAGGGCTATGTCATCGTTCGCCAGGCAGTAGCGCCGGCCAATGTCGAGCGCCTCGTCGATCTGCTCTGGCGCTTCGACGAGAAGGATCCGAACGATCCCTCGACCTGGTACGCGCCGCAGCGACGCGAACACAAGATGAAGGAACTCAACAACACCGGCATGCTGGAGATCTACAATCACCAGTATCTCTGGGACAATCGCCAGGAGCCGCGCATCTACGGCGCCTTCGTCGACATCTGGGACCGCGAGGACCTGTGGGTGACGATCGACCGCGCCAACCTCAATCCGCCGAAGAAGGTGAAGGGCAATCCCAACGGCTTCATTCACTGGGACGTCGACACCTCGATCCGGCCGCTGCCGATCGGCGTCCAGGGCGTGCTCAGCCTGAAAAAGCAGGACGGCGACGTGGGCGGCTTCCAGTGCGTGCCGGAACTGTTCGAAAACTTCGAAAGCTGGGAAAAGACACAAAGCACCGACCGCGACCCCATGCACCCCGACATGACCGGTCTCTCAACGGTCAACATCGAGATGGAGGCCGGCGACCTGATGATCTTCAACAGCCTGCTCGCCCACGGCGTGCGGCCCAACCACTCCGAAGGCCGCGTGCGCATGGCGCAATATATCTCGATGCACCCGGCGGAATGGGAGAATATCGCCGAGCGCGAGGAGCGGGTGCGGCTGTGGCGCGAGCTCGATCATCCGAAGCGCGACGCCTTCCCCGGCGATCCGCGCGAATGGGAAAAGCACAACGCTTCCCCTGCCAGCCTCTCGGATCTCGGCGCCAAACTTCTCGGCATCACGCCCTGGGCGTGAGAGAGGCTTGAAATGGTTTCCGTTCGGAACTGCTTCTGAACTAAGCCGAAGCCCGCACCTTCATCGGCCAGCGCTCGCCGCGTCGGCCGATGATCTTGACCGCGTCGCCAAGCGTCACGGTGCCTTCGCTCCGCGGCACCGCGTTCCAACCGAAGAGAACGCCGGGCACACGTCGGTCAGAGGACATGCGCTTTTCGGCGAGTCCCTGGATCGGGTTGCCGCCAATGCGCTCGCCGGTGATCTGATCCTGCGTGGTCATGATGCAACGGGCGCAGGGTTTGACGAGATCGAAGCGGATGCCACCGATCTCGACGCTTTCCCAGAAGTCTTCATCCCAGGCGTCATCGCAATCAACCAGGATATTGGTGCGGAAACGATCCATGCCGACGGGCTCCTGTCCCTTTTCGGCAAGCGTCCGGTTGAGATCGGCGAGCGAGCCTGTCGTCGTAATCAGCACCGGAAAGCCATCGGCAAAACCGACGGGTGCGGCCGCTCCTGCCCATTCGGCGCCGACGAACCGCTCGGCCGAGGTGTCCATATGGGCAAGCCTGACCGGGCGACCGAACCATGAGGAGAGAACCTCGTCCGTCGTTTCGTCCGACACGGCTGCATCGACTTCGCTGCCCCAGACGACGACGTTCAGCCTGCGGTCGGGATCGAAGCGAACCGAGATCTCTCGGTCACCCATCTTCAGGTGCACGCCGCCATCGATGTGGCTGGCCTCGACCTGCGCCAGCAGCTGCAACTCGCGCTGGGTGATGAAGCGCCCGTCCGGTTCCACCAACATGAAGCGCCGATCGCCGTCGACACCGTCGAGATTGACCGAGACCGTCTCGCGGGCAATCGCGCGACCGCTCTTTAGCGGATGAATGTTGAGACCGGTCACCTTCATGGGCACTTCCCTCGTCTTCAGAAACTGATTCACGTGCCTGACGATCCGATTCATCAGCGCGGCACAATGTGTTGAAAGGCCTAGATCATTTCTCGGATTGATGGAAACGGAGAAATGTTCCGGTGCAATCTACACACCCGCACAAAGAAGCGCGACACGCCCTTCCCGGCAACTAGATTTCATCGAGCATCATGGCAAGCACGTCGCGCAGCCGCTGCTCGCGTTCCGTGGCGAGCCGGCGCCCGGCCTTGGTCTTGAACCCGTCGGCCAGCCGGAAGAGCTTGGTCTCGAAATGATCGATGGCGAAGGCCTTGTCATCAAGCGCCCTCGCCTCGGCCAATGGATCGAGCGGGTCATAGAGGCCGCTGCCCATGCGCCCGGCGATATAGAAGCAGCGGGCAGCGCCGACCATGCCGATCGCATCCAGCCGATCGGCATCCTGAAGGATCTTCGCCTCCAGCGTTTCCGGCGGGATGTTGGCCGAGAAGCTGTGCGTCAGGATGGCATGCGCCACCGCGGCAATCTCATCCGCGCCCCAACCGAGATCTTTCAGAATGCCCGTTGCCTTCTCAGCCGCCAGTCGCGATGCCTGGGTGCGCAAGGGCGAATTCTTCTCGACCGAGACGCAGTCATGCAGCAGCACCGCGGCGGCGAGCAAACGCGCGTTGCCGCCCTCTTCCGCCTGGATGCGGGCGGCATTCTTCCAGACCCGGATCAGATGCGCTGCATCGTGCGAGCCGTCATCGGCGGCAAAGGCATGCGGCAGCAGCGCTGCAGCAAGCTCCTCATGCGGCGCGAAGGCGGCCGCGAGTTTCGAAATCTCTGTCATGCTGTCCTATTGCTGTTCGGCAGGCTTTGCCGGCGCCGTCGGTGCAGCGACAACGCCGGACAGGATCTTCTGGTAGAAGAGCCCTATTCCGATCAATACCCCGCCGAGGCCGATGAAGGACAGAGCCCTGAGGAAACCTTCGAGGTTGGACATGTCGATCAGAAACACCTTCAGCACGGCGACGAAAACGAGAACGGCCGAAGCGATGCGGATGCTCTTGGCGTGGAAGCGCGAGCCCAGCACCAGCAGCAACACGCCGAGCAGCAGCCAGACGACCGAGTAGGTGTAGGTCTCGCCCTGCAGGAAGCCCTTCCACTCCGCGATGTTTTCCCCCTGCCAGACACGGCGGACCGTGAGGCTCGCCCAGGCGAAGGCAAGCACCGCGCCGCTGACGGCAAGCGCCATGACATAGGGCAAGGGCCGCTTGTCGCGCGCATACCAGGCAAGGCCGGCATAGCCGAGCCCCGGCAGCAGGTAGCCGATCAACAGCAGATCGAAGAACGGAATACGTCCCAGCAGTTCGCCGCTGAAATAGGGGTTGAGGCCGAGGAGATGCGCCGAAAGCACCGACAGCATCGAGAGCACGCCAAGCCCCATGCCGCCATAGCGGAAGACCGGGCTCGGCGACTTCATGTCGAGGCTCATGAAGATCGCCGAGGCGCCGATTGCCAGCAGCGTGTAGATCGACTGCTCGCCGAGCGTCGGCACAGCGCTGTCGAGCACGCCGCCGTTCATCGCGTGGCGCACCAGGATCGCGAGCGTCAGCAACACGAAGAGGCTGGCGAGCGCCTGTAAAAGGTTGCGCACCCGCGTGCCGGGCCACGATCTCAGGAAATAGGCGGAGCCTGCAAGCAGCACGGCGGGAACGCCGTAACCCGGCAGCAAGGCATTGAAGACAGGCGTCGTGCCAAGATTGCCGGCACCGACGATCGTCGGTTCCCAGGCGATGCGCCCGAGAACCACGATGGCCGCCGCGCCGGTCATCCACGGCAGGATCGGCCAGGTGCGAACGCGGGTCGCGAGTGTGTAGGCGGTGCCGAGCACGGCGATCGCAAGCGTCGTGACCAGCCCGTCCGTCCAGGCATGGAGAGCAAGCACGAAGAGGGCAAACGAGCCGGCCACCAGCAGGCCGGCCGCCGTATCGCGCGCCTCTACCGCGCCGTCACGGCGATAGAGCCAGTCCGCAAGCGCCAGCAGCGCTGCCCCAGCGATGAGCGAGAACAGACCGTGCGGCAGGTCGAAGGAATAGTTGCCGGTCATCAGGAACGACATGGCGACAAGCGCGATCGGAACGACCGCGGCAATGCCCGCCCAGAGCGTCGAATATTGCGGATGGGCGACGAGCCGGCGCGACAACACGAAACCACCGAGGCCGATAAACAGCGCAGCAAGCAGCATAGCGGTGAACATGGCGGTGCGCCCGGGCAGGACGACAGCCGGAAGGGCATCGGCCAGCGAAGGATCGAGATAGGCGAGCACGCCGCTCAGCGCCGTCAGGCTCCAGACGCCAGCGACAGCGCCGACCGCCGAAAGCGCGGCGGGGTACACGGCCGTCGGCCGCCAGGCCCCCAGGGCTGCCAGCGCCGCAATGACGACGGCAAACTCCGTCACCGGATATTCGACCGCGGCCACCGCCGGGCTGATGAGAAGGAGCGCAAGCACGGTGGCGGCAACGGCAGCCGAAATGGAGATGGCCGCATGCGGCGGGATGAACAGCCGCTCCCAGGGACCGGCAACGGCGCCGCGTCGCTCGGCCCCTTCTGGCGCTTCGGGCGCAGGCGCCGCTTCCGTGACGCCCGGCCAGATGAGGCCGACGCCAACGATCATCACCAGCAGCGCAAAGGCGACCGGCCGCGGTTCGAATGGCGCGACGGCGGTGATGTAGGCCAGGCCCCAAAGCCCGACGCCCGCATTGGCCAAGGTCGGAACGACGGTCCAGCTGCGCAGGCGCGACGCAAGCAAGGTCGCGAGCCACACGATCGAGAGGAAGCCGAAGAGCACCCAGGGGCGCGGTTCATTGCTCGAGACGAGCAGCGGCGTTGCGAGCGAGGCAAGCAGGCCGAGGCCAGCGAGCGCCTGCCCATGCAGCAGCGACAGGCCGACGGTCGCAAGCGAAATCGCCGCCAAGAGAACGAAGGCCGTGCCCGTGCCGATATAGTCGTAGATGCCATAGGCGGCATAGGCGACCCCGAAGAGTGTGACGGCACCGGCGGCCGTCAGAATGCCGGGGATCATGGCATTCTGGAATTCGTTGGCGATCACGGGCACCGCGCGCCGACGGATGACCTCGCCCGCCGCCATCAGCAGGAGGCCGAACAAAGCGGCAAGCGTCAGGCGAACCGCCGGGCTCAGCAGGCCGGCGTCGATCGAGTACTTGACCATGAAGACGCCGCCGAGCGCCAATGCGATGCCGCCAACCCAGACGGCCCACCGGGCGCCGAGACGGCTTTCCAGGCTCTCGGTCTGACGGGGTGCCGTTGCGACCGGCTGCGGTGCTTCCATGCTGGCAGCGATCGTCTCCTCGCCCTCGATTTCGGCCGCGGTTCCCTCTGCATCGCCGAAAATCCGGGCGCCTTCGCGCGCGCTGGCCGACATGGCGGCAGCAGCATCGTCCAACGTCTCCCGCCCCAGCGTCTCTGGCCCCAGCGTCTCCGGCACAGCCGGCAATTCGTCCGCCGCCGTAAGCGCCTCGGTCGCTCCTTCGGCCGGAGCGCGATCGCCCGGCGCGGCCTTCAGCGCGACGATCTCCGCCTTGAGAGCGCCCAGTTCGGCACCAAGGCGCTCGGTCGTCCTGCGGTTGCCGAGATAGGCGGATAGGGCCAGAATAAAGGCAGCTAAAGCAATAAGTTCGAACATACTTTCTCCTGGCAGTCGCAATCGCCGGCGCGCGCAACCATACAGACTTTTGTGCAAGCGCCAAATCTATAGACGGCCGAGCGCTGTAATCTCTTCACGGAAATGTCGCAGAACTGTCATCGGGCAGCTGGTACAGGCGGATGAACACCGCTGCCTCGCGCGGTGGTTTCCATCGTTCAACCAGGAGACCCGATCATGGACAAGCATCTCGCCCAGACGGAAGAGACCGAATTCAAGACGCTGACGGAACGCAGGGAAGAGCTGGAAGATGTCGGCCACAACTGTTCCACCAATCCGACGATGGGCGACATCATCCATCGCCGCTTCTCGCGCCGCTCGTTCATCGGCGGCTCGCTGGCCGTTGCCGCGATCTCGACCACCGTCAGCCCGCTCGCTCTCCTGACCGCCGAAGAGGCACGCGCCGAGGACGGTTCACAGTTCGACTTCACCGAGATCGAAGCCGGCGTCGACGAGAAGCACCATGTCGCCGAAGGTTATGATGCAGACGTCCTGCTTCGCTGGGGCGACAAGATCTTCGCCGACAGCCCGGAGTTCGACCCGAAGAACCAGACGGCCGCCGCCCAGGAAAAGCTGTTCGGCTACAACAACGACTATGTCGGCTTCATCCCGCTCGACGGCAGCGCCGACCACGGCCTGCTCGTCGTCAACCACGAATACACCAATGCCGAGCTGATGTTCCCGGCCTTCGCCAGCGTCGTGAAGGAAAAGGTGACCAAGGACGGCAAGGAAGTCGAGGAAGAGAAAGTCGTTCTCGGCGAATACAGCAAGGAGCTGGTCGACATCGAGATGGCGGCCCATGGCGGCACGATCATCGAGATCCGCAAGGTCGACGGCAAATGGCAGCCGGTTCTCGACGGCAAGAACAACCGCCGTATCACCGTCAACACCGAGATGCAGATCACAGGCCCTGCCGCCGGCCACGACCGCCTGAAGACGCCCTCCGACCCGACCGGCAAAAAGGTGTTCGGCACGCTCAACAACTGCGCCGGCGGCGTCACCGCCTGGGGCACCTACATGATGGCCGAGGAAAACTTCAACGGCTACTTCGGCGGCGAGATCGCCGAGGACCATCCGGAATACAAGCAGCTGAAGAGGCTGGGCGCACCGGGCGGCCAGTATGAATGGGCGTCCTTCTACGACCGTTTCGACGTCTCCAAGGAGCCGAACGAAGCCAACCGCTTCGGCTGGATCGTCGAGGTCGATGCGCTGGACCCGACCTCGGTGCCGAAGAAGCGCACGGCTCTCGGCCGCTTCAAGCACGAAGGCTGCGAATCGATCGTCAACAAGGACGGTCGCGTCGTGCTCTATTCCGGCGACGATGAACGCTACGACTATGTCTACAAGTTCGTGACCAAGGGCACCTTCAACCCTGACGACCGCGCCGCCAACATGGACCTCTTCGACGAGGGCACGCTCTACGTCGCCAAGTTCGACGAAGACGGCACTGTCACCTGGATGCCGCTGACGCACGGCGAAGGCCCGCTGACGGAAGCCAACGGCTTCGCCTCGCAAGCCGACGTACTGATCAACACCCGTCTTGCCTCCGACGCGCTCGGCGCCACCAAGATGGACCGTCCGGAAGACGTTCAGCCGAACCCGAAGACGGGCAAGGTCTACGTGATGCTGACCAACAACACCAAGCGCAAGGCCGACGAAGTCGACGCCGCCAACCCGCGCGCCAAGAACGCCTTCGGTCATATCGTCGAGATCACCGAGACCGACGGCGACTTCGCCTCGCTCAAGAGCCGCTGGGATGTTCTTTTGAAGTGTGGCGACCCAAGCGTGGCCGATGTCGGCGCTTCGTTCTCGACCGCGACCACCAAGAACGGCTGGTTCGGCATGCCCGACAATTGCGCCATAGACACCGATGGCCGCCTCTGGGTTTCGACCGACGGCAACAACGAGAAGGACACCGGCCGTACCGACGGTATCTGGGCGATCGACACGGACGGTGCCGCCCGCGGCACGTCGAAGCTCTTCTTCCGCGTGCCGGTCGGCGCCGAAATGTGCGGCCCCTGCTTCAACCCGACATCGGACACCTTCTTCCTGGCCGTCCAGCATCCGGGCGACGCCGGCCTTGCCACCTACGAGACCCCGGCCACCCGCTGGCCGGACTTCAAGGACGACATGCCGGTACGCCCGGCCGTCGTTGCCGTGACCAAGCAGGGCGGCGGCCGCATCGGCTGATCGGGACTGCGATTGCAAATAGGGACGCCGCGCAGTTCTGCGCGGCGTTTCTTGTTTCCGGGGTCGGTTGCAGCGACGCAATTCCGGACGCAAAACCGCTGCGCACTTCCTGGAATTGGCCTTCCCGGTTCGCAATCCCGGACGGAAAACCGCTGCGTACTTTTCCTGGAATTGGCTTTCCCGGTTCGCAATTCCGGACGGAAAACCGCTGCGCACTTTTCCTGGAATTGCTTAACGCCTGAGATTGTCGATCGGGAAGATGGCACAGGTTTCGGTGCCGTGGGCGAGCAGCTTGCCGTTGCGGTCGCGCAGCCAGGCCTCGGAGGTCGCGATGGTGCGGCCGCGATGCACGATGCGTCCCTCGCAGAAAACCTCGCCCATATCGGGCAGCAGCGGGCGCACGAGGTTCACCTTGAACTCGACCGTCGTATAGGCCTCCCCCGGTTTGACGGTGGTGAAAACCGCGCAGCCGAGGGCCGAATCCATGATCGTTGCCGTCCATCCGCCGTGAACCGTGCCGAGCGGATTGAGGTGTTCTTCGGTCGGCAGTCCCCTGAAGACCACCCGCCCCTCTTCCACTTCGCTTAGTCCGAACTTCAGCGTCTTCGACATCGGCGGGGCCGGCAGGTCGCCGTTCAAAAGGTCCTGCATTGCCTTCAGGCCGCCGTCGCGGGCGACGCGGTCAAGCGACAACACGCCGATGCCGGACACGGCCATGCCGGGGTAAAGTTCCTGGTGCATAGATAACTCCTGGGGTCAGGCGGCCGAGGATTGCGCTTTCAGCGCCTTCAGCGCCGCATGGACGAAGCCGTCGCGGGCGGAAGAAACATCGAGGCCGCGCGGTTCATAGACATGGCGGTGGAGGAAGAAGGCCGTCAAACGGAAGGCGGCGGCAAGGCTGTCGTGGTCCGCAGCCCTTCGCGCTTCGGCGGACAAGAAATCCGGCAGCGCCAGCATGCGATCGGCATAGCGCTCTCCCGCCTCCCGGCAGACCGCCCTGCCCGATTTCGGCGAGACGTAGACGAGCTCAGCGCGGGTGCCGGTTGCGACGCATTCGGTAAGATCGAGGCCGAAGCCGAGGTCGTTGAGGACTGCGAGCTCGAAGCGCACGAACAATTCGCCGGCATCGGCGGGATCGGCCAGATGATCGACGATGACGGTCAGCGCCTCGTAGAGATGAGGGTGCGGGTCACGCTCGGGAAGCAGGCGCAAAAGCGCGCCCAGCGCCTGGATGCCGTAGACCGAGGTCGCCGTCTCCATCAGCCGGGCGGCGCGCAACTCAACCGGCTCGATCCGGAATTCGCCCATGTGCTCGTCGAGCCGGGCACGCCAGGTGACCTCCACCGAGTTGCCCGGCTGCAGCACCGGCTGCATCGAGCGCGAGCGGCCGGAGCGCACCATGCCGAGATGCCGGCCGTGGGTGGCGCTCATGACCTCGACGATAGCAGAGCTTTCGCCGTGCCGCCGGATCCCGAGAATGATGGCCTGATCGCTCCATTGCATGGCTATGGCATACACCCGTGGTCGAAAGAGTATCAAGCTATGTTGCGAGCGCAAAGCACCATTGCCGACTGTCGCCATTCGGCCACACTCATCGGTTGCCTCATTTGCGACATGCTGTCGCCGCCCCGACGCCGCCTTTGACATTAGAACGGAAGAGCGGCAAAAGCCGTGCCTCCCGCCCGAAAATGACAATCAGCAGGATCAAAATTCAAATTATGTGTGTGTCCCGGAACAGCGCCGGCCGCCTGGCGCAGCTCTTCGCCCTTCTTCTCGCCACCTCGACGCTCGCAAGTTGCGTCACCACGTCGGGGCCCGCCAAGCCGAAGGGACCGGATCCATACTACGTGGCGATGTACGGCCCGCTGCCGAACGAAAAGTTCCCGCTGGATGCCATCGACATCAGCAAGGTCGACAAGCGCTACCTGCGCCAGCAGGTCGCCTACCAGACGCATGAGCCGCCGGGCACGATCGTCATCGATACCCAGAACCGCTTCCTCTACCTCGTGCAAGATGGTGGCATGGCGATGCGCTACGGCATCGGCGTCGGCAAGGCCGGCCTCGAATTCGAGGGCGAGGCGCGCATCGCGCGCAAGGCCGAATGGCCGCGCTGGACGCCGACACAAAGCATGGTCGAGCGTGAACCGGAACGCTACGGGCCGCTTGCCGGCGGCATGGAGCCGGGCGTGCGCAATCCTCTCGGACCGCGCGCGCTCTACCTCTTCCAGGGCAGCCGCGACACGCTGTTCCGCATCCATGGCACGACCGAGGCCTGGTCGATCGGCAAGGCCGTTTCGAGCGGCTGCATCCGCCTCTTCAACCCCGATATCATCGACCTCTACAGCCGCGTGCCGCTCGATTCACGCGTCGTCGTGCTGCAGGCCGAACCGCCGATGACCGAGCCAGCCGGCGGGATCCCGATGGCCAGCGCCAACAATGGCGGCCTCCCTCCGATGTACTGAGGACAGGTGAAAGCGGCGGCCGGGCGCCTTACCAGGCGTCCGGCGCCCTGACCATGTGTACGATATTGGCCGGGTTCATGATCCAGCCGCCACGAAAGCCCTCGCCCAGATCCTCGATCGCGTCGCAGCGTACGATCCCCTTGGCGGCGAGCTGCCCGAGGGCACCGGCATGGTCATCGGTGAAGAGTTCGAGCCAGACTTCCGCCTGGCTGAAATTCGCAGCCTCGTCGATCCACAGCTGGTTCGGCCCAAGCTTGAAGCCGATGGCAGGCAACTTTTCAGGGATGGGTTCGAGGCCAACTGTGTCGCGATAGAAGGCGACCACCGCTTCGTACTGATGCGAGGGGACCTTCATTGCGATGTTGATACCACCGGTAATTTTCGTCATGACGCACGCTCCTGTTGGCCGCCGACCCGTCTGGGTGCGGCTGCGATGTTGATCTGTCAAAGCCCACGAAGAATTGCCGCAAACGAGCAAAAGCGCCGCCCGCGTGCACGAACGTGCGATGGGCGCTCCTGCTGCGGCCTCGAGATGTCCTTCCGCTTGCGGCGTTACCGCTCCAGGCGGTTTCTAGGCCTGCGGCTCGAGCGCCGGCTTGCCTGAGAGTTCGCTGAGATAATAGCCGTCGCGCAGATTGATGCCGTATTCGAGCCAGGCTTTCATGCAGGCGAGCATCTGCGACCAGCCTTCGCAGTTGGCGTAGGAGCTCCTCTGCCCCTGTCCGTTCTCGCGCCAGCCGTTTTCGGCAATCGTCACCATGGTGGTGCCATCCTCCAGCGACTGGAAGCGCATTTCCACACGGGTCTGGTAGGCATCCTCGCCCTCGGCGACCATGGCGGGCCAGCGAAAGACGATCCGCTCGTTGGGCTCGACCATCTCCACCTCAATCGGCACTTCGCCCCACCAGGTCACGGTTGCGCCGGCGACCAGCGGTCCGCTGATACCGCCCAGCGTCACGAAGTAGCGGCTGAGCTGGTTCGGATTGACCACCGCATCGAAAACCTGGGCGACAGGGCGGCTGATCCGTCCATTCACACGAAATTCAAAGGGCATGGTGTATTCCTCCTGTCGAGACTGACAAGAATATGTTACACGAAAATAACATGTCAACCGAATCGAAAGACGACCTGGTTTTCAAAGCGCTTGCCAATGGGCTGCGCCGCCAGATGCTCGACGCCATGCGGCAGGAGCCGCAGACCACCGGCATGCTCTGCGAACGCTTCAGCAAACTCGACCGCTGCACGGTCATGCAGCACCTGAAGGTCCTCGAGCAAGCCGAGCTCGTACTCGTTCGCCGCGAGGGGCGTGAGCGTTGGAACCATCTGAACGCATTGCCGATCCAGGCGATCCATGATCGCTGGATCAGCCAGTATGCCGGCCATGCGATGTCGGTGCTGTCTGCCCTGCAACAGGACCTCGACCGGTAACCAGACCGATGGTTTCGGCTTTCAATCGATCGCCTTTCTTCGTATGAACGGCCGATACGTAAATTGGGGACATCGTCGTGCGCTACCTCATCACTGGCACCGCAGGCTTCATCGGCTTTCACCTCGCCAAGCGGCTGATCGACGAAGGGCATTTCGTGGTCGGCTTCGATGGCATGACCCCCTATTACGACGTGACGCTGAAAGAGAACCGGCATGCGATCCTCGCCCGTTCGAACGGCTTCAAGCCCGTCGTCGGCATGCTTGAGGACAGGGACGCGCTGCGCCGGGCCGCTGACCTCGCCGAACCCGAGGTCATCATCCACCTCGCCGCCCAGGCGGGCGTGCGCTACAGCCTCGAAAATCCGAAGGCCTATGTGGATTCCAACCTGGTCGGCTCCTGGAACATTCTGGAACTGGCGCGGGAGCTTAACCCGAAGCACCTGATGCTGGCCTCGACGTCCTCGATCTACGGCGCCAACGAGAAAATCCCGTTTGCCGAAACCGACCGCGCCGACGAGCCGATGACGCTCTATGCCGCCACCAAGAAGTCTATGGAACTGATGGCGCACAGCTACGCCCATCTGTACAAGGTGCCGACCACGGCCTTCCGTTTCTTCACGGTCTACGGCCCCTGGGGGCGGCCCGACATGGCGCTGTTCAAGTTCGTCGATGCCATCCACAAGGGACAGCCGATCGACATCTATGGCGAAGGCCGCATGAGCCGCGACTTCACCTATATCGACGACCTCGTCGAGGGCATTCTCCGGCTTTCCCATGTGGCGCCGGCGGAAGAAAACCGCGTGCCTGAGGAAAAGGCCGAGGACACGCTGTCGCGCCAGGGGCCCTTCCGCGTGGTCAATATCGGCGGCGGCCAGCCGGTCGAACTGATGACCTTCGTCGAAACGGTCGAAAAGGCCGTCGGCAAGCCGGCGGTGCGCAACATGCTGCCGATGCAGCAGGGCGACGTGCCCCGCACCTACGCCTCCCCCGACCTTCTCGAAGCGCTGACCGATTTCAAGCCCTCTCTCCCCGTCGAAGAGGGCGTGGCGCGCTTCGCTGCCTGGTACAAGGATTACTACAACGCGAACCGGTAAGCCGCTCGCCAGCTAATCCCCACGGATTATTCTGTTGGCGGGACGGGTTGCTTTAAGCGCAATCGAGCATAAATGGGTGTGAACCTGAGCGCATAAGCAATTGCAAAAATACGCAATTGCACGTTCTATGAACTGAGCTCGCGGTGGAACACAACAAGGGAAAGAGCCTATGAAAATCACGATGATCGGCGCCGGCTATGTTGGCCTTGTTTCCGGCGTGTGTTTTGCGGACTTCGGTCACGACGTCGTTTGTCTCGACAAGGATGAGAGCAAGATCGACGCCTTGATGCAGGGGCGCATTCCGATCTTCGAACCCGGTCTCGACCAGCTGGTGGCAAGCAACGTCGCTTCGGGCCGTCTCACCTTCACGACCGATCTCGTTGCCGCCGTCGCCGACAGTGACGTCATCTTCATTGCGGTCGGCACCCCGTCGCGGCGCGGCGACGGCCATGCCGACCTTTCCTATGTGCATGCCGCTGCCCGCGAGATTGCCCAGAACCTCAAGGGGTTCACCGTGATCGTGACGAAATCGACCGTTCCGGTCGGCACCGGCGACGAGGTCGAACGCATCATCCGCGAAACCAATCCGGACGCCGATTTCGCCGTCGTTTCCAACCCGGAGTTCCTGCGCGAGGGTGCCGCGATCGAAGACTTCAAGCGGCCGGACCGCATCGTCATCGGCCTTTCGGGCGACGACGCGCGGGCACGGGACGTGATGACCGAGGTCTATCGCCCGCTTTATCTCAACCAGTCGCCGCTGGTCTTCACTTCGCGCCGCACGTCCGAGCTGATCAAATATGCCGGCAATGCGTTCCTCGCGATGAAGATCACCTTCATCAACGAGATGGCGGATCTCTGCGAGCGGGTCGGCGCCAATGTCCAGGATGTCGCCCGCGGCATCGGCCTCGATGGCCGTATCGGCTCGAAGTTCCTGCATGCCGGCCCCGGTTACGGCGGATCCTGCTTCCCGAAGGACACCCTGGCGCTGGTCAAGACCGCGCAGGACTATGACAGCCCGGTACGGCTGGTCGAGACGACGGTGGCCGTCAACGACAACCGCAAGCGGGCCATGGGCCGCAAGGTCATTGCCGCCGCCGGTGGCGACGTGCGCGGCCGCAAGATCGCGATCCTCGGCCTCACCTTCAAACCGAACACGGACGACATGCGCGACAGCCCGGCGATCGTGGTCGTGCAGACGCTGCAGGATGCCGGCGCCCATGTCATCGGCTATGACCCGGAAGGCATGGAAAACGCGAAGAAGCTGATTGACGGGATCGACTATGCCAGCGACCCCTACGAAGCCGCCAACGAAGCCGATGCACTGGTGATCGTTACCGAATGGAACGAGTTCCGGGCACTCGACTTCCGCCGGCTCAAGACCGTGATGAAGACGCCCATTCTCGTCGACCTCAGGAATATTTACCGCCAGGACGAGGTGGTGAAGCACGGCTTCAGCTATTCGAGCGTCGGCCGCTCGCTCTGACAGGAGCGGCTGAGCTCGCTCCCCCAGAGGCTAGGCCTTCGGTATCGGCAAGGGCGGCAGGGTTTCCCAGCTCTTGCCGGCGAGGATGACGCAGCTGCGCCCGTTGACGTCGGTGACGATCAGCGTCCAGCTGCCATTGTCGGCAGCGTATATTTCCATGATCGCCTGCTGGTTGATCAGCGCGGTTGCCGCCGGCTTCTCCTGATATTGTCGCGTCAGAAACCCGATCACTTCGGACCGGTCGGCACAATTGACCGGAGCCTGGGAGATCGCGGGAACCGGACGCGCCACCACGCCCGCCGCCAAGAGGGCGGCCAATGCCAGGCCGCGGATCGCACTGCCCACCATCACCGAACTCCTTTCACCGGACGCGCGGCGAAGGAGTTTGCGTTGACCTTTCCGTCGCCGGCCGGCTGCGGCATGGGCACGGTGTACCCGCGCCGCCCTGCAGCCAGTATGGTGGAAAGGCCGGATTATTACAATTAGCTAATTTATAGAGCAAGCGGCCGGGGCGCCGGATGCGCCCGCGGCGAAGCCCTGCCCTATTTGCGCTTCATCGCTTCCATCAGCGCCGCACCGAAAGCGCCCTGAGCCGGTTGCTGCGGCTTCTGCTGGCGCGGGGCCGGGCCACGATTGTTGTTGCCGCCCGGTGCGCCTGACCGCGGCTCGCGGCCCGTCTCGGCGCCACCATCCTTGCGCATGGTGAGGCCGATCCGCTTGCGGGGAACATCGACCTCGGTGACACGAACGGTCACCACATCGCCGGCCTTTACCACCTCATGCGGATCCTTGACGAAGCGATCCGCGAGTTGCGACACGTGCACGAGGCCGTCCTGGTGCACGCCGATATCGACGAAGGCGCCGAAAGCGGCGACATTGGTCACGGTGCCCTCGAGCTGCATGCCGACCTTCAAATCCTTGATGTCGTCGATACCGTCGGCAAAAGTCGCGGTCTTGAAGCTCGGGCGCGGGTCGCGGCCGGGCTTTTCCAGTTCCGCAAGGATGTCCTTGACCGTCGGCAAGCCGAAGCGCTCGTCGACAAAGACCTTTGGATCGAGGCTCTTCAGCGCGACGCTGTCGCCCATCAACGCCCGAACGTCGCGACCACAGGCCGCAACGATCTTCTTGGCGACACCATAGGCCTCCGGATGGACCGAGGATGCGTCGAGCGGCTCCTTGCCGTTCGGAATGCGCAGGAAGCCCGCGCATTGTTCGAAGGTGCGGGCGCCAAGACGCGGCACGTTCAACAGTTCCTTGCGGCTCGCAAAGGGGCCGGTCGCGTCGCGATGGGCGACAATCGCCTCGGCCGAGGATTTGCCGAGACCGGACACACGGGCAAGCAGCGGAGCAGAAGCCGTGTTGACGTCCACACCAACGGCATTCACCGCATCTTCCACCACCGCATCCAGCGAGCGGCTGAGCTTCGACTGGTCGACGTCGTGCTGGTACTGGCCAACACCGATCGACTTCGGCTCGATCTTCACGAGTTCGGCGAGCGGATCCTGCAGGCGACGGGCGATCGAGACCGCGCCGCGCAGCGAAACGTCGAGACCGGGGAATTCCAGGGCGGCGGTTTCGGACGCCGAATAAACCGAGGCGCCGGCCTCGGAGACGATGACCTTCGTCGGCTTCGGCGCCGGAAGCTGCGAGAGCATGTCGGCCACGAGCTTTTCGGTTTCGCGGCTGCCGGTGCCGTTGCCGATGGCGATCAGTTCCACCTTGTGCTTGCGGATCAGCGAAGCGAGTTCGGCCTGGGTGCCGCGGACGTCGTTCTTCGGCGGGAACGGGTAGACGGTCGTCGTTTCGAGCAACTTGCCGGTGCCGTCGACGATGGCGACCTTGACGCCGGTGCGGATGCCCGGGTCGAGCCCCATCGTCGCCCGCGATCCCGCAGGTGCCGCCAGCAGCAGATCCTTGAGGTTGCGGGCAAAAACGTGGATCGCCTCTTCCTCGGCGCGCTCGCGCAGTTCGCGCATGAGGTCGAGCGACAGCGACATGGAAAGCTTCACGCGCCAGGTCCAGCCGATCATCTCGGCAAGCCACTTGTCGCCCGGCAGGTGACCGCCAACATTGTATGCGGCGGCGATCATGCGCTCGACCGGCTTGACCGGCGAGGTGTCGTCCTGGTCGACGACGATGTCGACCGAGAGCACCTCTTCGTTCCAGCCGCGCAGCATGGCCAGCGCCCGGTGGCCCGGTGTCGTTGCCCAGCGCTCGGAATGATCGAAGTAGTCGGAGAACTTGGCGCCCGCCTCCTGCTTGCCGTCGACGACCTTGGCGCGCAGGAAGGCGGCGCCCTTCATGTGGTTGCGCAGGCGGCCGAGCAGATCGGCATTCTCCGTCATACCTTCGGCGATGATGTCGCGCGCACCGTCGAGCGCCGTCTTCACGTCGGCCACCTCGGCAGTCAGGAAGGCGGCGGCGCGGTCGGCAGGTGCCACCGAGCGATCGACAAGGATCGCCTCTGCCAGAGGCCCGAGGCCACGCTCGCGGGCGATCTCGGCCTTGGTCCGGCGCTTCGGCTTATAGGGCAGATAGATGTCTTCGAGTTCGGCCTTGGTTTCGACGGCGGCGATCTTGGCTTCGAGTTCGGCGGTCAGCTTGTCCTGGCCGCGGATCGATTCGAGGATCGATGCCCGGCGCGCCTCGAGTTCGCGCAGATAGGTCAGCCGTTCCGCAAGCGTACGCAGCTGCGTATCGTCGAGCCCGCCCGTCACTTCCTTGCGGTAACGTGCGATGAACGGCACCGTGGCGCCCTCGTCAAGCAGCTCGACCGCCGCAACGACCTGCGAAGGTGTTGCCTTGATTTCGCTGGCGATAATGGCGGCGATGGGTTTTGCAGGGCTGGCCATATGGGAATTCCGTCTTTGCTGTTTGGTCGGCGACCATAAAGGCGCAGACCTTGAAGGCCAAGTGAAGGCCTTCGGCGGAAAACCGGAACTCCACAGAAGATGGATCGGCCGCCCAGCTTTCAGGCGGGACGGCCGATGGTTCAGCACGCCATGGCGGCAGGCTCGACATGCTCCTGCTCAGGCACGGCATCCCAGGTGTTGACGGGTTCGAGCGGTGGGCGGCGCTTTTCGAACTCGATCAGTTGCCGCTCCCTCTCCTCGATATAGCCGCGCGAGGCCGGAACCGCACTGAGAGACGGCGAGATCTGTAGCTGAAAGATGAAGTGCTTGTCGTAGAGGAAGGCCGTCTCCGACGCAGCCAGATAGAACTCCCACATGCGGAAGAACCGCTCGTCGTAGAGCTTGATCGCCTCCTCGCGCCGGGCGACGAAGCGCTCGCGCCAGGCTTTCAATGTCCAGGCGTAATGCATCGGCAGGATTTCGACATCCTTCACCAGGAGCCGCGTGCGCTCGACGGAAGGCAAAACCTCCGAAATCGCCGGGATATAGCCGCCGGGAAAGATGTACTTCTCGATCCACGGATTGGTGGCCCAGGGCTTGTAGATCTGGCCGATCGAATGCAGCAGCATGACGCCGTCAGGCTTCAACAGGGCGTTCATCTTCTCGAAGAAGTTGCCGTAGTTGCCGATGCCGACATGCTCGAACATGCCGACGGACACGATGCGGTCGAACTGCCGGCCTTGCAGGGTGCGATAGTCCTGCAGTTCGAAGCGGACGCGATCGGAGAGCCCGCGCCTGGCGGCGCGATCACGCGAGACCTTCAGCTGCTCTTCGCTGAGCGTGATGCCGGTAACCTCAACGCCCGAGGATTCGGCCAGATACATGGCCATGCCGCCCCAGCCGGAGCCGACCTCCAGCACCTTCTGGCCGGGCTCCAGCAGGAGCTTTGCCACGATGTGCCGTTTCTTGGCGAGTTGGGCCGCATCGAGCGATATTCCACGCGGTTGAAAATAGGCGCAGGAATACTGCCAGTCCTCATCGAGGAACAGGTTGAAGAGCTTGCGATCGAGATCGTAGTGATGGGCGACGTTGTGCCGGTTGCGGTTGAC
This sequence comes from Ensifer sp. LBL, assembly GCF_050435225.1. Classification (NCBI taxonomy): domain Bacteria; kingdom Pseudomonadati; phylum Pseudomonadota; class Alphaproteobacteria; order Hyphomicrobiales; family Rhizobiaceae; genus Ensifer; species Ensifer sp. LBL. Next base: position 291,002 of record NZ_JBNDJY010000001.1, read on the forward strand.
CGGCATGCGGCTCCGCATCTGCTGGCGCAACACATGCCAGAGGGCCGCCAACGTATTGGTCGCCGTTGCGGCGTTCTCGAGCCCGTTCCTCTTCACGATCGAGAGCACGTCAAAGATATCGCCCTTCTCGATGACGACACGCCCGTCCATGTACATTTCACCGAAGCGAAGAGCGGGATCGCGAACGATCGCCGCCTCCGCCTCCGCATCGATGATGCGGATTGATGCCGGCTTTCCACTGCCGTCACCCAGGATCACTTCTTCACCGGAAGAAAATACGACCGTCAGGTTACCGTTGCGCACCAGACGGCGAAGCAATGTCAACAATGCTGCATTCATATCCCACCCCTACCAGACCTATCGAACGTGTCCTGGTGCATGAGAGATGCGAAGGGTCGGCTCTTTCGGGGCTTCAGGAGTGGTTGCACGGGGCGCATCGGGAACAGGCGCCAGCGCGTCCGGAAGCGGCGAGAACCGGCACGAGCGTAGCCTCACGGGTATCCGGCGGGACACATCTGGCTCCTCTTGGGTGCCGCGCCGAGAATTCGTCAGGCCGCCGCCATCGGGCTCTTATCCATCAGAACTCAAATTAAGGTAGGAAGCTTCGATCGATTGGCAATGGGTTCTTTATGGCCCCTCATAAATTTGTTTCCTTAGCAAATGCTGAGAAACAAACCTAGATTTCAGCGACGCCTAGACCGGGCAGACGCGCGCGGTCATGGGGTCGGTCGAAATCGAGCAGCGGGCCTGCAGGCACGATGCGCGTCGGGTTGATGTGGGCAATGCCGTAGTAGCCGCGCTTGATGTGGTCGATGCGCACGCTCTCGCGGATGCCTGGCCACTGGTAGATCTCGCGCAGGTAGTTCGACAGCGCCGGATAGTCCTCGATCCGGCGGATGTTGCATTTGAACGCGCCGTGATAGGCCGCGTCGAAGCGAACCAGGGTGACGAAGAGGCGGATGTCGGCCTCTGTCAGGTGCTCGCCGGCAAGATAACGGTTGTCCGCAAGGTGGGCTTCCAGCTCGTCGAGCATGCCGAACAGGCTTGCCACCGCCTCGTCATAGGCGCCTTGTGTCTTGGCGAAGCCGGAGCGATAGACGCCATTGTTGACACGCTCGTAGATCGGGCCGTTCCAGCGCTCGATCTCGGCGCGCAGGGCCTCGGGGTAGAAGTCGAGCCGGTTGCCGGTGAGCCCGTCGAAGGCGGAGTTCAGGATGCGGATGATATCGGCGGACTCGTTGTTGACGATCCGCCCTTCCCGCATGTCCCAGAGTACCGGAACAGAGACCTTACCGGTGTAGGTCGGGTCGCTCGCCACATAGAGTTCGTGATGGAAGCGGATCTTGCCGACGCGCGCGCCGGCATCAACGGGTTCGTCATAAACCCAGCCGTCTTCCCCCAGTTCCGGATTGGAAACCGTCAGACCGACAATGTCCTGTAAGCCCTTGAGATTGCGGAAGGCGATCGTGCGCGAGGCCCAGGGGCAAAGATAGGAAACGAACAGGCGGTAGCGTCCGGCCTCGGCCGGCAAGGCTTCTTGCCCGTCCGGGCCCGGCCTGCCTTCGGGCGTGATCCAGCGGTGAAACCGCGTCGGCTCGCGGTGGAACGCGCCGCCCTTCATCTCGCTCGCCGCAACGTCGCCCTTGACCCATTTTCCTTCGACGAGTTGCGGCATCTCACTTCTCCTGGATCGCACGTCAGTGACGGCTACCTCTCACGGGGCCCGGCTCACGGTCAATCGCGCGCACGGGTGACACATTGTTCGCAATCCGCGACATGCACGCACGCGATACGTGCAAAGCAACATCGTCGCGCCACAATGTCGGGCAATCCCGATTCCCAGAGGAGAATCAGGATGAAGAAAGCGCTTGCCATTTTCGTGCTGTTTGTCGCGGTCGTGTGGTTGATGAACACATCGTTGTTCATCGCGCCGCCGGCGGGTGCCGCAAAGCTGCTTGCCCACCGGGGCATGCATCAAACCTATCCGAAGGAGAATGTCGGCAGGGACACGTGTACGGCGACGATCATCAGGACGCCGGAGCATCCCTATCTCGAAAACACGATTGCCTCGATGCAGGCGGCCTTCGAGGTAGGCGCCGATGTCGTCGAACTCGACGTGCATCTGACGCCCGACAGACAGTTCGCCGTCTTCCACGACTGGACGCTCGATTGCCGGACAGAGGCCAAGGGTGTGACCGAGGAAACGCCGATGGCGACGCTGAAGTCTCTCGACATCGGCTACGGCTATACGGCCGACGGCGGCAAGACCTTCCCCTTCCGCGGCAAGGGCGTCGGCCAGATGCCGACGCTCGAGGAGGTGCTGGCCGCCCTGCCCGACCGCAAGTTCCTGATCAACTTCAAGAGCCGGCGCGCCGAAGAAGGCGCAGAACTCGCGGCGCGCGTCGAGGCGCAACCGCAATGGCAGGAGGCCGTTTTCGGCGTCTATGGCGGCGAAGAGCCGACCCGCGAGACGCTGAAACGCCTGGAGGGCATGCGCGGTTACGACCGGACGTCGACGAAGGCATGCCTGATGCAGTACTTCGGCTATGGTTGGACCGGCATCGTCCCGGACGCGTGCAAGAACACCCTCGTCGCCGTACCGGGAAACTATGCGCCGTTTCTCTGGGGCTGGCCCGACCGCTTTGCTGCGCGGATGAAGGCGGCCGGAAGCGAGATCATCCTGCTCGGCCCCTTTGACGGTGGCGACTCCACCACCGGCATCGACACGATGCAGGATCTGGAAATGGTACCGCCAGGGTTCTCCGGTTACATCTGGACCAACCGGATCGAGATGATCGGCCCGGCTCTCGCAAAGCGGCAGGTCGCCGACGCCGGTACGAACTGACGCGGGCGGCCGGCTTGCCTGCGGCGAGCTTCGCCCCTATGGCTTTGAGCAACCGTCGACGCTGGCCGCAACGGCGGTCTCAATCCCGCGGAAGGCAAGCACATGAACGTCACGATCTACCACAACCCCGCCTGCGGCACCTCGCGCAACACGCTGGCGATGATCCGCAACGCCGGTATCGAGCCGACGGTGATCGAGTATCTCCAGGCGCCGCCGTCTCGGCAGGCGCTGGAAAAGATGATAGCCGATGCCGGCCTGACCGTGCGTGACGCTCTTCGCGAGAAAGGCACGCCCTATGCGGAGCTTGGGCTCGGCGACCCCACGGTCAGCGACGAACGGCTGCTCGAAGCGATGATGGCGCACCCGATCCTTATCAACCGCCCCTTCGTCGTCACCCCGATCGGCACACGGCTCTGCCGCCCGTCCGAACGGGTGCTCGACATCCTGCCCGACACGCAGAAGGGCTCGTTCTCGAAGGAGGACGGCGAACCGGTTCTCGATGCGAATGGAAAGCGCGTTTCAGGCGCTTGAGCCCACCTCGGCGGTGAGCGGCACGGCACCCGTTTCAACGGGTGCCGAAAAACATCACACCAGACGGTGTGCGCGCGGCCTTATCGCGGGAATTCCAGGCCCATTTCGCGGAAGCGCTCGGGGTCGTCGCCCCAGTTCTCGCGTACCTTGACGAACAGGAACAGGTGCACCGGCTGCTCGAGGATCTCGGAGATTTCCTTGCGCGATGCTGTCGAGATCGCCTTGATCGCGTCACCGCCCTTGCCAAGCGCAATCTTCTTCTGGCTCTCGCGCTCGACATAGATCACCTGCTCGATGCGCACCGAGCCGTCCTTGCGCTCTTCCCACTTCTCGGTCTCGACATGCGAGGCGTAGGGAAGCTCCTGATGCAGACGCAAGAAGAGCTTTTCGCGGGTGATTTCGGCGGCGAGCTGGCGCATCGGCAGATCGGAGATCTGGTCTTCCGGATAGTACCAGGGGCCTTCCGGCAGCGTCTCGGCCAGGTAATCCATCAGATCCTTGCAGCCCGAGCCGTTCAGCGCCGAGATCATGAAGGTGCGCTCGAACTTGATCGTCTCGTTGGCGGCAGCCGCCAGCTTCAAGAGGTCTTCAGGACGCACCTGGTCGATCTTGTTCAGCACCAGGATCTTCGGCTGGTGCACTTCCTTGAGGCCCTCGAGGATCGCTTCCGCATCGCCCTTCAGGCCGCGTTCGCTGTCGATCAGGAACATGATCACGTCCGCATCCTTGGCGCCGCCCCAGGCGGTCGTGACCATGGCGCGGTCGAGCCGGCGGCGCGGCTTGAAGATGCCGGGCGTGTCCATGAAAACGATCTGGGCGTTGTCATGAATGGCGATGCCACGCACGATCGCGCGCGTCGTCTGCACCTTGTGGCTGACGATCGAAACCTTGGCGCCGACGAGGCGGTTGACCAGGGTCGATTTGCCGGCGTTGGTCGCGCCGATCATCGCCACGAAGCCCGAGTGGGTCGGCGCGCCTTCGGCGGCCGTATCTTTTTCCATGTCCGTCATGTTTTCCGTCAATTTCCGGCGGAACTCTTCCGCCACACGCCTTCGCGTTCCAACAATTTCGTCGCGGCTACCTGTTCGGCTCCGCGCTTGGATCTGTCCGTTCCGGTCTCCGGCGCGACACCCGTGACTTCGACGGTTACCGTGAAGCGGGGGTCGTGGTCAGGGCCGGAACGCTCATCCGTCCGGTAGGCTGGCGCGGTGCCGAACTTGGCATGCGCCCATTCCTGCAATTCGGTCTTTGCATCGCGGCGAGCCCCATCGGCGCGCACTGCGCGGTCTTTCCAATGGCGCAGCACGAAGCCGCGGGCAGCTTCGAGACCGCCATCGAGATAGATGGCGGCGATCAGCGACTCTACCACATCCGCCCGCACATTCATCATCGCCTTGCCGGTTATCTTCTTGACGTCCGAGCCCGTGCGGATGAATTGGTGCAGCTCCAGGTCGTCGGCGACCTTGGCGCAGCTTTCGGCGCTGACGAGCTGGTTCAGCCGGACCGAAAGCTCGCCCTCATTGGCATCGCGAAAGGTCTGGAACAGAAGCTCTGCCACGCAAAGCCCGAGCACCCGGTCGCCCAGGAATTCGAGGCGCTGATAGTTCGAACCCTTGGCGCTTCGCGCGCTGGAATGGGTGAGCGCCCGGTCAAGGCGCTCCTTCTCCGCGAACTGATAACCGATCACGGCCTCAAGCTTTACCCGATCCTCCGCGCCCAGCGACCGCGACTTCATCATTCGACCGCCTTGAACAGACGGTCGTAGCGCAGGTTCGTCGGCCACTTCCACACTTGGCGGAACGACGTGTCGTGACCGAGCGAGAAGAAGATCATGCTGGCGCGGCCGACCAGGTTTTCGGCCGGCACGAAGCCGACGTCGAAGCGGCTGTCGGCCGAGTTGTCGCGGTTGTCGCCCATCATGAAGTAATGGCCGGCGGGCACGATGAACTCGCGGGTGTTGTCGCCGCGTGCATCCGGGAACTGGTCAAGCGTGTCATAGGAGACGCCATTGTCCATCGTTTCGCGGAAAACCGGAACGTCGGCGCCGGTGTCGTACTGGTCGTCGGCGCGGAAACCGCCATCCGGCGTGCGCTCAACCGGCTTGTCATTGATGTAGAGAATGCTGTTGCGCACCTGGATGCGGTCGCCCGGAAGGCCGACGAGACGCTTGATGTAGTCGATATCCGGGTTCGGCGGGAAGCGGAAGACGACGATATCGCCGCGCTTCGGCTCACTTGCGAAGATGCGGCCAGAGAACAGGTCGGGCGAAAGCGGCAGCGAATACTTGGAGAAGCCGTAGGCGAACTTGTTGACGAAGATGTAGTCGCCAACCAGCAGCGTCGGCATCATCGAGCCGGACGGAATGGTGAAGGGCTGAAAGAGAACCGTACGGATGACCAAAGCCAGGAGCAATGCCTGGATGACGACCTTCACGTTCTCCCAGAGGCCGCTCTGCTTCGCTTCTGTCTTTTCTGCCACGCTACTGTGTTCCTTTATCATCGCAACGCCCGCACGGGGCCTGCTCTCAACTTTTGTCCGGACTCTCGGTCCGGCTTTGGACTGCGCGCAATCCCGGTCTCATATGCTGCAAACCGCCGCCCCTTCAATTGGTCAGGGCCGGTTTTTCCAGCGGAATGCTCTAAACCGTTCCCTCAATCGGGGCAACGGGCAGCACCTCGATAATCACGAAGGCCTGGGCCAGGGGGAAATCGTCGGTAATCGTCAGATGGATGGCGGCGCGATGATGCGGCGGCAGCATCTGCTCCAGACGCGCTGCGGCACCTCCGGTCAGGTTCATCGTCGGCTTGCCGCCCGGCAAATTGATGACGCCCATGTCTTTCCAGAAGACGCCTTGCGCGAGGCCCGTGCCGAGCGCCTTCGAACAGGCTTCCTTGGCGGCGAAGCGCTTGGCGTAAGATGCCGCGCGGTTCTTCCGCCCTTCGGACTTGGCGATCTCGATCTCGGTGAAACAGCGCTGAACGAAGCGTTCGCCGAAGCGGGAAAGCGAGTTTTCGATCCGTCTGATATCGATCAGATCGCTGCCTATGCCTATGATCATGAAGAGGATCCGAGCTCTTTGGTGCGTGCCCGGCGGCGCTTTTGAAAGAGCCGGGCCGCCTGGTAAGCCGCAATGTAGGAAAGAAGGGCGCCGCCTGCCGCAAGCGGCAACGAGCCCACCAGCATCGGCTTGAACACCGGACCCCAAAGAGCCGGAAGATCGAGGTGCTCGACCATGCGCATGACGTCGGCCGAGCTTGCGGCGTGCGCGCTCTCGACGCCGAGGATCGCCGTCCCAAGTTCGTAGGACGCCGTCAGGATCATCGGGATCGTCACGGGATTGGCGAGCGCTGTCGTGATCGCCGCTGCGACGAGATTACCGGAGAACAGGAAAGCGAGCGCAACGGCAATAATGATGTGCAGGCCGAAAAATGGCGTGAAGGACGAAGCGGCACCCGCCGCCACGCCGACGGCGATCGAATGCGGTGTCGATGAAAGGCGCAACACGCGCAGCGTCACATAACGCAGGCCGCGCGCAAACCCTTTGCGCGGCCAAAGGATGGACCGCAGCCTTTCGGAAATCGTAACCGGTTTTCTGCGCCTGAATAACATTATGCCGTCATGACCGCGTCTTTAAGCCGTCAGCCGGCACAAGACCGCGCGTCCGCCTGTTTGCTGGCCGCAAGATAGGCGTCCTGCCTGTCGCTTGCAACCCGCCCAGGCGCCGCGCGCATGTCGCAGGCGAGCCATCCGGCGAACGCATGGCTCAGGATGCCGCCAGAAGACGGGACCCAGCGGGCTTAGTAGTTACGGAACAGGCCGCGATCGATCTGGCGCTGGCGGTACTCGAGGTCGATACGGTCGACCGAGCTATTGAGATAGGCGAGCTCGCGCTCTTCCTGAGTGGGGACGCGCAGAGCGCGGGTGATCTTCTTCAACTGATTAAACATGGCAAACCTCTTTGTTTACCTCCCGACCGAGAAGATAGTTTAGAGGTCCCTGTTCCACCAGATACAGGAAATGGCGGCAGCCATGCGCCATTGGCATGGCTTGCCGTTTCGCCATGCGCAGCCTGCCTGTTTTGCAGGCAATTGCGCAGGGCGCAGCCAGTCGCCTTATTCGAACAGGCGCTTCACCATGGACACGCTTGGCAATTCCTTGAGCTGCGTGATCAGATGATTGAGCTGACGCAGGTCCCAGACCTCGAGGTCGAACTGCAGTTCGCTGAAGTCGGCAGCCACGCGCCCCATCGACAAAGTCCGGATATTGACGTCGCTGGTGGCGATCGCCTGGGCCACCTCGGCAAGCGTCCCCGGCTCGTTCAAGGCGCTGATTGCGATGCGGGCGATGAAGCGGCTGCTGTTGGCCTCGTCCAGATCCCAGCGCACATCGATCCAGCGCTCCGGCTCGTCATCGAACTTCTGCAGGATCGGCGACTGGATCGGGTAGATGGTGATGCCCTTGTCCTTCTCCATGATGCCGACGATGCGGTCTCCGGGAATGGCCCCGGCCGGGCTGAAATGCACTTCGGCATTGCCCGAAAGACCACGGATCGGCAGGGCCTCCGGCCCTTCGGCCTGGGCGACGCCGTTCGCATCTTTGCCGCGGCCCGGCAACTTGAACACCATGCCGGCGGCGCTGCGCATGTTGAACCAGCCGTCGTCGGCGCTGGGCTTCACCGTGACCCGCTCGTCCTGATGATCCGGGAACACTGCGCGCAGCACGTCGAGCGAGGAAAGCTCGCCGCGGCCGACGGAGGCGATGGCGTCCTCGACCTCCTTCTGGCCGAGCCGATGCAGCGCCGGCTTCAGCGCCTCGCGCGAAAAGGTCTTGCCGGCGCGCTCGAAGGTGCGCTCCAGAATGCGATAGCCGAGGCCGGCATATTGCTTGCGGATGGCCGCACGCGTTGCGCGGCGGATCGCCGAGCGGGCCTTGCCGGTAACGACGATTTCTTCCCAGGCGGGCGGCGGCACCTGGATGCCTGAGCGGATGATTTCCACTTCGTCGCCATTGTTGAGGCGGGTGACCAGCGGCATGATACGGCCGTTGATCTTGGCGCCGACGCAGGTATCGCCGATATTGGTGTGGACGGCATAGGCAAAGTCGATCGGCGTCGCGCCGCGCGGCAGCGCAATCAACTGGCCCTTGGGCGTGAAGCAGAAGACCTGATCCTGGAACAGTTCGAGCTTGGTGTGCTCCAGGAACTCTTCCGGATTGTCGCCCTCCGCGAGCGATTCGATCGTGCGCCGGAGCCAGGAATAGGCATTCGACGTCGGCGACAGAGCCGCATCTGCCGACGCACCCTCTTTCCCCTCCCCGTCCTTGTAGAGCGAATGGGCCGCGATACCGTATTCGGCGATGTCGTTCATGCGGCGCGTGCGGATCTGCAGCTCGATGCGCTGGCGGGACGGGCCGACGATGGTCGTGTGGATCGACTGGTAATCGTTCTGCTTCGGGGTGGAGATGTAGTCCTTGAAACGGCCGGGAACGACGCGCCAGCGCGTATGGACGATACCGAGCGCGCGGTAGCAGGCCGGGATATCGTCGACGATGATGCGGAAGCCCCAGACGTCGGACAGTTGTTCGAAGGACAGAGACTTCGACTGCATCTTGCGGAAGACCGAATAGGGCTTCTTCTGCCGACCCTTGACCTGTGCCGCTTTCAGGCCCTCCGCCTGAAGCAATTCGCGAAGCTCGTCCTCGATCTTCTTGATCAGGCCCTCGTTGCGCTCGGACAATTCCTCCAGCCGCCGGGTGACCGTTTCGAAGGCCTCGGGGTTGATATGGCGGAACGAGAGGTTTTCGAGCTCCTCGCGCATGTCCTGCATACCCATGCGGCCGGCGAGTGGCGCGTAGATATCCATCGTCTCTTCGGAGATGCGGGCGCGCTTCTCCGCCGACATGTGGTCGAGCGTGCGCATGTTGTGCAGCCGGTCGGCGAGCTTGACGAGCAGAACCCGCACATCGTCCGAAATGGCGAGCAACAGCTTGCGTAGGTTTTCCGCCTGCTTGGCCTTCTTGGTAACGAGATCGAGCTTCTTGATCTTCGTCAGCCCCTCGACGAGCGCGCCGATATCCTCGCCGAAGAGATCGTCGATCTCCTGCCGCGTGGCCGTCGTGTCCTCGATCGTGTCGTGCAGAAGAGCAACGGCAATGGTCGACTCGTCGAGACGCATCTCCGTCAGGATTGCCGCCACCTCCAGGGGGTGGGATATATAGGGATCGCCGCTTGCCCGCTTCTGCTGGCCATGCTTCTGCATCGCATAGACGTAGGCCTTGTTGAGCAAGGCCTCATTGACGTCGGGCTTGTATTTCTGCACGCGCTCAACGAGCTCGTATTGGCGCATCATTCGCTGGCGATCCTCTAGATCATGATGATTTCAGGTCCCACCGACCTAAAATCATAAACGTGATCGTTCTCCTAATTTAGAGCGGGATGCAGGCGGAAAACCGCAAACACTTTCCATTTCCCGCTCTAGAAGAAATCAATAAAAAAGTGCGCCAATCATACGAGTGGCGCACTGCTTTGAAAACACGTGGGAACGGGCGTTCCGCGACGGATCTCAGTAGTCGTCGCTCTTTTCCGGCGGCACGAGACCTTCGATGCCGGCAAGCAGTTCTTCTTCCGACATGCGGTCGAAGGTGATGGCTTCCGGCTGATCTTCGTCCTCGGCGACTTCGGTAAAGGTCGTCTCAGCATCGGTCTGGAGCAGCGAAGCCGGATCGGGCTCGGGCTCGTCCACTTCAACATGCTTCTGCAGCGAGTGGATCAGGTCTTCCTTGAGGTCGCCAGGAGACAGGGTCTCATCTGCGATCTCGCGGAGCGCGACGACGGGGTTCTTGTCGTTGTCGCGGTCGATGGTGATGGCGGCGCCCTGAGAAATCAGGCGCGCGCGGTGGCTGGCAAGCAGAACGAGTTCGAAACGGTTATCGACCTTGTCGATGCAATCTTCGACGGTGACGCGGGCCATTGCCTGTCCTTTTGGGCTCGAAGCGCGGCGGCATCGCCGCTGCACGGATTGACAACACGAAACCGGAGCAGTCGCCTGACGGCGCCTCATCGGGTCCGATTTCTGGAATTAAGCGCCCGGATACAATCAAAACAAGGCAAGTTCAAGTTTTTCCTTCAAGGGACGCTCACGTAACGTCACACTTCGTGATAAAATGCGATGCGAATGAGCTGGAAACGTCGCCCACACATTTAGGTTGCATAATCAGGCCGGGAATGAAGCCCCTGATGGAAAAGGCGACCCAGAGATGTGGACGATCTATAGCAACTGCTAAAACTAGCTATATTCGCGAGCGCGCGGCTGGAATAATGCAATACATAAGCTACATTATTTGCCATATCAGCAATTATTAATGTAATCGACTTACTTTTGCGCACCCGCCGGCAGGCGGCCTTTGATGCGCCGCTATTGAAAAAGGAAAGACGATGTTCGACCCCCGCGAAAAAATCGCACTCTTTATCGACGGCGCGAATCTTTACGCGGCATCGAAAAGCCTCGGCTTCGACATCGACTACCGTAAGCTCCTGAAAGCATTCCAGAAGCGCGGCTATCTATTGCGCGCCTACTACTACACGGCCCTCATCGAGGATCAGGAATACTCTTCAATCCGCCCGCTCATCGATTGGCTAGACTATAACGGTTACAAGGTCGTGACGAAGCCGGCCAAGGAGTTCACCGACTCGCTCGGCCGCCGCAAGATCAAGGGCAATATGGATATCGAACTGGCGATCGATGCCATGGAGCAGTCCGAAACCGTCGATCACCTCGTCATCTTCTCCGGCGACGGCGATTTCACCACGCTGGTGGAAGCGCTGCAGCGCAAGGGGCGCAAGGTTTCCGTCGTCTCGACGATGTCGACACAGCCGCCGATGATCGCCGACGACCTGCGCCGTCAGGCCGACCACTTTATCGATCTTGCAACGCTGCGTGCCGAAATCGGCCGCGAACCGTCCGAGCGCACCCCGCGCCACAACACCGAGCCGGTGGCCGATCCGGTCGAGATCTGAAGCGTTCGCCCGAACGCAAGGCGCGCGATTGCGCGAGCGCCATTCGAAACGCCCCGCATCAACGACGTCGATCGTTGAACTTTTCTCAAAAATCTCAAAAATTGCCGGCAGGTTTTTCAGCGCGCGGTGGGCGACTGTGGCGTTGCACCGGCCGTCTTTGGCGGATGCAACGCAAAGGGATTTCTCTTAGCCGCGGTCCTTCAGAAGGCGGTTCTTCTGGCGGTTCCAGTCGCGTTCCTTCGACGTCTCGCGCTTGTCGTGCAGCTTCTTGCCCTTGCCCAGCGCCAGTTCCAGCTTGGCGCGGCCGCGATCGTTGAAGTAGATCTTCAGCGGGATCAGCGACATGCCTTCGCGGTTGACAGCACCCTGTAGCCGGTTGACCTCGCGCTTCGACAGAAGCAGTTTCCGCCGCCGCCGCGTTTCATGGTTGAAGCGGTTCGCCTGCAGATATTCCGGCAGGTAGGAGTTGATCAGCCAGATCTCGCCACCCTCGTCCGTCGCATAGGACTCGGCAATGTTGGCCTTGCCTTCGCGCAACGACTTGACCTCGGTGCCGGTCAAAACCAGACCGGCCTCGTAGGTGTCGACGATCTCGTAGTTGAAGCGGGCCTTGCGGTTTTCCGCCACAACCTTGTTGACCGTACGCTGGCTTCCTTTGGGTGCCATCAGTTCATCAATCCTGCGTGTCTGAGCGCTGCATCGATCGCAGCCTCGGTTGCCGGCTCGAGCGTCGGCAACAGAGGCGAGCGCACGGCGCGGCTCATGCGGCCGAGGCGGTTCAGCGCATACTTGGCGCCGCAGAGGCCCGGCTCCATGAAGATCGCCTTGTGCAGCGGCATCAGCTTGTCCTGATAGGCGAGCGCCTTGGCATAATCGCCGGCGAGCGTCGCCTGCTGGAACTCGGCGCAAAGGCGCGGTGCGACGTTTGCCGTGACCGAAATGCAGCCAACGCCGCCATGGGCGTTGAAGCCGAGCGCGGTTGCATCTTCGCCCGAAAGCTGGACGAACTCCGGACCGCAGGCCATGCGCTGCTCGGAGACGCGCTCGATCTTGCCGGTGGCATCCTTAACGCCGATGATGTTGGCGTAAGCCTTGCTGAGCGCCGCCATGGTCTCGACGCTCATATCCACGACCGAGCGACCGGGGATGTTGTAGATGACGATCGGCACCTTCACGCTTTCGGCGATTGCCGCATAGTGCGCGAAGAGACCCTTTTGCGTCGGCTTGTTGTAGTAGGGCGTGACGACGAGGATCGCATCGGCACCGGCCTTTTCAGCATGCTGAGCAAGTTCGATCGCTTCCGTCGTGTTGTTGGAGCCGGCGCCGGCAATAACCGGCACGCGCTTGGCGGCGGCCTCGATGCAGAGTTCGACGACCTTCTTGTGCTCGTCATGCGAGAGGGTCGGAGACTCGCCGGTGGTGCCGACCGGCACCAGGCCGTGGCTGCCTTCTTTTATCTGCCATTCCACATGCGCGACGAAACCATCCGCATCCACCGCGCCGGTGGCGGTGAACGGTGTTACGAGAGCGGGAATGGAACCCTTGAACATGCACAACTCCTGACGGCGTAAAAGCGAAGTCTGCACTCATGCTTTGGCCGTAATCGACGGTTAAAAAAACTGCCGCACCATAATCATGTGACGTGGCTGCGGCAAGCGTTGTAACACGGCATTTCACGCCGGTTTTCATGCAAAAGCTTGATGTTTGGCACGCATAATCACGACCGCCCAACCAGGGCGAGAGCGGGTTTGGTGCAATTGTTGTGATCGATACTGGCCGCCCGCCTTGTCATCGGGCAATCTGGCGGCGGACGAAGTTGGACACGGGGAACACGGGGTTCTTGATGCGCGGGTCAATATATCTGCCTGCCGCCGCCATCTTCGGCGCGGCGCTTCTGGCAGCGTCGGCAGGCAGCGCAGAAACCCTCGATCGCGTACCGGTTCCGACACGCAAGCCCGTGATTTCGGACAAGGCGGTCCCCATTGCCACGAACGAAACCACGAATGCCATCGCGACAGTGGCCGGACCGCTCAGCAGCGATCTCAAGGCAGGGCTCGATGCTCTTTCCAACAAGCAGCCGACCGCGGCGATTGCCGTGCGCGACGCCATGGCCGAAGGCACGCTCGATCGGCACATCTTGACTTGGGCGATCGCCGTTTCCGGCCAGCGAGGCGTGCCTTCCTTCGAAATTGCCGACGCCCAACGGGAACTGCAGGGATGGCCGGGGCTGAAATCCCTGCGCGCCAACTCCGAACGAGCGCTTTATCGAGAGAACCCGCCAGCGGCCGACGTGCTCGCGGCTTTCGGCAACACGCAGCCGGAAACGACCGAAGGCTCCCTCATTCTCGCCCGCGCGCTCGTCGCCACCGGAAAAGCCGATACGGCCGCCAAGAACCTGCGTGCGATCTGGCAGCGCGACACGCTCGACAAGGACATCGAAACCAAGATCCTCGACGAGTTTTCCAGCCTCCTGACCGCTGACAATCATCAGCGCCGCATGGTGATGCTTCTCTATCGCAACCGCGTCGAGCAGGCCGAACGGTTCGGCGACCTTGGAAAGGCTCAATCGCTGTATCGCGCCTGGGCGGCAGTCAGCCGCGGCAGCGACAAGGCGACGGCCCTCATTGCAGCGGTCGACCCCGCCTGGCGCAAGGATCCGGCCTATCTCTTTATTCAGGTCGAGTACCTGCGCAAACAGAAGAAATACGAGGAAGCGGCGAAGCTCCTTGCGCGCATGCCCAAGGACAAGGGCGCTTTGGTCAACCCCGGCGAATGGTGGGTCGAGCAACGCGTCGTCAGCCGCGGGCTGCTCGACAATGGCGACTTTCGGGGCGCCTACCGGATCGCCGCCAGCCATCTCGCAACCGAGGCGACCGATATCATCGACGCCGAGTTTCATGCCGGATGGTATGCCCTGCGCGGCATGGAGGACCCGGCGACCGCTGCACGTCACTTCCGCCGCATTCTCGATGTGTCGAGCCGCCCCCTCTCCGCTTCGCGCGCATGGTACTGGCTTGGGCGCTCGGCCGAGGCGGGCGGACCGGGTGACGCCAACGAATATTTTACAAATGCGGCCCGCTATCCCGGGACGTTCTACGGGCAACTCGCGGCCGCCCGGCTGGGTCGCAAGACGCTGAACGTCGCCTATCCGGCCCCGACGGCAGACGACCGATCACGGTTCGAAAACCGCGAGGCGGTGCGCGCCATCACGCGGCTCGAAGGCACTGGCCACACCTGGCGCGCCGACAGCATCTACCGGGCGCTTGCCGACGAACTGACGAGCCCGGGCGAGCTGGCACTGCTTTCGGCCCGCGCCGAAAAAACCGGCAATCATCAGCTGTCGCTCCAGGTTGGCAAGATCGCCTTCGGGCGCGGGATCGATGTCGCAGCGCTCGCGTTTCCCGTCGGCGTGATCCCATCGAGCGCCAATATCGACGGCTCCGGCAAGGCGCTCGCCTATGCGATTGCGCGTCAGGAAAGCGCCTTCAACCCGGGCGCCATATCCACCGCAAACGCTCGCGGCCTGCTGCAGCTGATGCCGGGAACGGCCAAGGGCGTTGCCAGCCGCTATGGCCTTGCCTACTCACAGGACCGGCTGACGAGCGACGCCGGCTACAACGCCACGCTTGGCGCGCATTATCTCGGCGAACAGATCAGCAGTTTTGGCGGCTCCTACATCCTCACCTTCATCGCCTACAATGCCGGCCCGCGCCGCGTTCCCGAATGGCTCGACCG
This sequence comes from Ensifer sp. LBL, assembly GCF_050435225.1. Classification (NCBI taxonomy): domain Bacteria; kingdom Pseudomonadati; phylum Pseudomonadota; class Alphaproteobacteria; order Hyphomicrobiales; family Rhizobiaceae; genus Ensifer; species Ensifer sp. LBL. The sequence goes on from NZ_JBNDJY010000001.1 coordinate 306,127, forward strand.
CTACGGCGACCCGCGCGGAAAACCGATCGACGAAGTCGTCGATTGGATCGAACGCATTCCGTTTCAAGAAACCCGCAACTACGTCCAGCGGGTGATGGAGAACTATCAGGTCTACAAGTCGAGGCTTGGGCAAAAGGCCGATATCGTCGAAGACCTGCGAATGGGCCGGCAATAGCCGGTCTGGCGGCAATCAAATAATTGTGATGAGCGCCGGGGGCACAAACCGTGAGCTCAACCATTTCCTTCCTAAGGCCAGTCTATTCCGAAGGAAATGGTGAACGTTATGAAGACCTTGACAATCGTCGCCCTTTCTCTGGCGACCACCTTGAGCAGCGTGCCACCCGCCGGCGCGTTTCCAAGCACTCCGCCGATCCTCTCCAGCACGACCAACGTTCAACAGGTTCAGTTCTCTTACGAGCGCGGCGAAGAACGCAAGAGCCGATCCAGTTGCGCCGTTCCCTATTGTGAACTTCGCGCCCGACATGGCTATCGCGATCGGGATCGCGACTACCGCGACTATAATCGCAGCGGGTATTACCGCGACAGATATTACCGGGATCGATATCGCAGGCACTATGACCACGACGACAACGACGTCGGGGCGGTGATCGGCGGCCTGGCCGCAGGCGCGATCATCGGCGGACTGCTGAGCCAACCGCGATATTACAATAGCCCGAGATACTACAACGGACCAAGAGCCGTCAGCGGCAACGCGCATCAGCGCTGGTGCTATGCGCGCTACCGCTCCTATAGAGCCTGGGACAACAGTTATCAGCCCTATGGTGGCCCTCGGCGCCAATGCAGCTCGCCCTATTGAGCTAGGGAGTAACCGAGCAGACGACCGAAGCGGACAGGAGAGCCGCAACAGAAAGACGCAAAGTTGGTCCTCGCCAGCCATGCTCGGGCCGCCGAACAATGTCGGCCCGAGCAACTTGCTCTTCCCCTTCAAACGGATAGGATTTCGCCTGACCGAGAGGGAGCAGCATGGGTCAAGATGTATTCCAGGAGCATTTCTTCCGCAGTTCCGACGGGCCTCTCCTTTACGCGCGAAGCTACGGCCCTCCCCCCTCGCCATCCGCGGCAGTACCGATCATCTGCCTGCCGGGCCTTACCCGCAACAGCCGGGACTTTCACCAACTCGCAAGCTTTCTTTCGACGTCAGGCGACTTTCCCGTCATCGCACTGGACTACCGAGGGCGCGGCAACTCGGAACGCGACAGCGACAAGAGCCGCTACACGGTGGCCGTCGAAACGGCCGATGTGATAACGGCTTGTGCGCACTTCGCTGTCGAAAAGGCAATTTTTATCGGGACATCCCGTGGTGGCCTGATCCTCCACAACCTCATCGATCGTGCCCCATCGTTGATTGCAGCCGCAGTGCTCAACGACATCGGGCCTGTGATCGAAATTGGGGGGCTGCTTGCGATCCGGGATTATCTCAACTCGGGCGACGCACTGACGAGCTGGGCGACAGCAGCCACCTATCTAAGGACGTTGCACGGCGTCGACTTTCCTTCCTTAACCGACGGCGACTGGTCGGACATGGCCAAAGCGATATATCGCGACGAAGATGGCGTCCCGGTCGCCGATTTCGATCCGGCGATCGCGCTGCCACTGCGCGGCCTGACACCCGAAACACCATTGCCCGATCTCTGGAGACCCTTTGACGCCATGAGCCAGATCCCCCTGATGGTCGTCAGGGGTGAGCATTCGCGGGTTCTTTCAGAGACAACTGTGCGCGAAATGCACCGGCGACACGCCGGGTTGGCGGATTTCACCGCACCTGGCCAGGGACATGCACCGCTGCTTCATCTGGACGGCCCACGCGAGGCAATCGCCGCATTTCTGAACGACATCGTGCGCTCGCGCTGACCCACGGAAGCCGCCCCCGAGGCGGTCCCTATTCCCCGATTCCTCAAGCATGATGTGTAGGTTGCAGGGCCAGATTCACAGCATCATACCAAACGAAAAAACCCGGCTCGAAAGCCGGGTTTCTCTCTTCTGACCGAGGTCAGACGATATTAGAAGTCGCGCTGCAGGCGGACGAAACCGAATACCTGGTCGTCCTTGTTGTCAGCATCTTCGTACTGGACCGACACGCGGGTCGCGAGACCTTCGGTGATCTTGTAGTCGAGCGTGACGCCAGCGCGCCATGCATCGTCGTTGCCGAAGCTGGTGAACGAATCCTGGAGGCTACCGAAGTACTGAACGCCGGGGGTGATGGCGAGCTTGTCGGTGGCGTTGAAGCGATACGAAGCCGCAACGGTCCATTCAGACTTCTTCCAGTAGGCGTTCGGGTCCGAAGCCCAGATACCAGCGAGCTGGAATACGCCCGGGCCGAGGTCAGCCGAAAGCAGAGCGCGGATCGCGCCTTCTTCGAACTCGGAGTCGTAACCGCCGAGCAGGTCGAAGGAAACGCCGCCGAGCGAAGCCGATACGATACCGGAAACGCCGATGCCGTTCTTCTTGGTGGTTTCGGTGCCTTCGAGTTCGTCGATCGAGATACCGGCCTGGAACGAACCGCCGTCATAGAGGTAAGCGATCGAGTTGAACTCGGTGTTGTTGCCCAGCGAGTCGGTTTCGCCGTTCAGGCCCTTATCCCACCAGTTGTAGAAGAAGCCGGCCTTGAGGCCACCCAGCTGGATGTAGGCTTCATCGACGTCGATCAGGCTGTCGCCTTCGTCGGAGTCGTTATCGGCGTTGAATTCAGCAGCGAAGAAACCGGTGAGCGTGCCGTACTCGGTGTCGCTCTTGGCATCGAACGAGATGTAAGCGCGCGAGAAGGCATCCCAGTCAGACGTGCCGCGGTTGCCCCAGCCCTGCTTGTTGTTTACGGCGTCACGGCCGTAGTCAACCTGGAAGCGGATGAAGCCGCCGATCTTGAGGCAGGTTTCGGTGCCCGGGATGTAGAAGTAGCCAGTGCCGAAAGCGTCGCAAACGCGAACGTATTCCATGGGCTCCGGCTCGGCTGCGACGATTGCGTCGGCTGCCTGTGCGCCGGAAACTGCTGCGAGAGCTGCAGCGGAGCCGAGAAGAAGGCTCTTGATGTTCATTTCTGACCTCCAGTCAAAAGTTTCAAACGGGTCTGGGTATTTTGCTGAAGGACAGCTTTCCCTGCCCCATCCCCAACGTTCAAGAAGTCGGACGATCAACCGCCCTTGCTTCCGGAGTTGAAAATACAAGACCGGATCATCGGCGCAACGTCCAACTGGCGAGTTCACCTCCTTTGCATCGCCCTTCGCCGAGCCCTGTTGCTGAAACGACACAAAATCGCCGCAGACCCCCGAAGAAAATTAACAAAGCATTAAGAAAACCCTTTGCTGACGGGGGGTTAGCATAGGGAAGACGGAGGTCGCCTGTTTCAGAAAGAGGCAGAAACCCGCCTAAAACAGGGGAAAAGCTGGACGCGAACTTCGATTCAGATGACCCGCAGAATGCCTAAAACAGCATTCGCTCCAAAAAAGCGCTTCGTGAAGAAAGGATGGAGGGCTGAGGAATCGGCAGAATCAACGCAGAGATTCGCGAAACGCCCTGCACAAGTGATTCTGGACGCTGTGAACGCCAGCACCGCGCAGCATCAAGAATGCGCGAGCGACTACAGCGAATTGCCGCCACGACCAATGAACCACGACGAGTGAAATTCTGCGAGAGATAGCCGAAACCATATGCTTGCTCGAAGCGGCAGAGCGCAAAGGGTATGGGCTGCTTGGGATAGTGGCGGAGAAGAAGGGATTCGAACCCTCGATACCGTTTCCGGTATACTCCCTTAGCAGGGGAGCGCCTTCGACCACTCGGCCACCTCTCCGTTAGCGCCTGACTAGTGTCAGTCCGCGGCCAATGCAAGATTTTTTTGTCGGTTTCCGGGAAAACCTCGCATTTTCGTGTGGGCCGATCGGCAAGTCCGGCCGCACCGCGTTGTGTTCGCCCTCATCTTCCCGGGCAAGGCCGGTGTACGCGGCAATGTGATTCCGTGTCGGCGCAGTCGTGTGCTCCTTACGATTTGCGCGCGAGCCGTTCGATTGCCTGTTGAGTCGCAGCACCAAACTCGCCGTCGACCGGGCCACCATAATACCCACGGTCCTTCAAGAGGCTCTGCATTTCCTTGCGGAAGGCCGGTGTGAAGTTGTTGGGCTGGTTCTTCAGTTCATCGAGCTTGGCCGGATCCCCACCCTCGACGCTGGCCGCTGCCCAGCGAACCGCCTCCTTCGCGTCCGCCTTGGTGCCAAGGCCATAATCATAGAGGCGACTGAGGTTGCCCATCGCATAGGCGCTACCGGCGTTGGCCGCCATCTCGTACCAGGTGCGGGCCTGCACATAGTCCTGCGCGACACCGTTGCCGATATCGTAGAACCAGCCGAGCAGCGCCATGGAATAGGAATCGCCCACATTGGCCGCCTTCTCGTACCAGACCTTGGCATCCGGGTAGCTCTGCTCGGTTCCCAGCCCATTCTGATAGGCCCAGCCGAGCGACGACATCGCGTTGGCGTCGCCACTTTCGGCTGCTTTCTTGTACCAGGCGAGCGATTGTCCGAGGTCTTTCGGCAGGCCAAGGCCCTCGCGGTAGAACCAGCCCATCGTCGCCATGGCATTGGCGTATCCCTGATTGGCGGCCAGTTCATACCACCGGGCGGCTTCCGCATAGTCCTGTGCGATGCCGCCATAGCCCTCGCGATAGAGCCAGCCGAGCGAAGCCTGGCCATAAGCATTGCCGGCTCGGGCCGCCTGGTCGAACATGCGCTTGCCCTCGTCGACATCCACCGGCCCATCGGTCCCGTAGACCGAAAACCAGGCGAGATTGGTCAGCGCGTACATGTTGCCGCCATCGGCCGCCTTCCGGTAGTTGCGCCGCGCCTCGACATAGTTGCGCCCGGCGTCCTGCGCGCGACCCAACATATTGACGAGCATCATATCGTCAGGATTCTCGTTGACGGCCTGGGCGCAAGCGGTGAGCGCCCGCTCGGCGTCGAGTTTCAGGAAGTTGACCCCGAGGAAACCGGGCATCGACTGGGGCTCGCCGGCAAGCAGATAGCAATCGCGCGAAGCCTGGGTGTCCTTGCCGGTCGGCGAGACGTTGAGGCCCTTCTGCGGCTCGAGGGCTGCAATCTGCTGCTCGGCCTCCGCCTTGTGTTGGCTGTCAGGGTAGCGCTCGATGAAGCGCGTCAGTGCCGCCGCATCGGTTGACTGCTTCAAGGCTTCCCAGGCAATCTCGTCCGGCGTCACGCTCGATGTCTGCTCGGCTTCGCTCAAGAGCTTCAGCTTCTTTTCGGCGAGCATCTTATACACCGGGTCCGAGCCATGCTTGGCCAGGAAGGCGGTCAGCAGGTCCTTGTCGGCGAGATCACGGATGTTCTGCCAGTCGGCAGCCGCTTCCGATTGGCTGTTCGGCGACAGCTGTCCGCCATTGTTGGTGACGGTGATGTTCACTTCTTTGATGTTGAGAAAGATCTGGGCGCCACCGAGCGAGCCGTAGACGAAAGGCTCTTGGCCGCGATTTGTCACCGAAACCACCTCGTCGCGCACCTTGCCGAGCGCGATGCGGACATCGACACCCGGCTCGGTCAGATATTTGGCGAGTGCCGTGGCGAAGGGGCTGTTCTTGCCCTCCCCGTCGAGCGCGACCGTGCCGGCCTTGGAAGCAAACGCAACGAGAAGATCGGCCGATTCGGGCTCGACGCGCGCCAGTCCACGCGAAACGGCCCTGGTCGAGATCGAGCGCGTCATGCTCTGCTCGAAGGGATTGTTGCGACAGGCGTCGAGAATCACAAGCTTGAGCTTGGTTGCCCCTTCGAGCGAGCGCTGAACCCGGTCGAGGTCGATCGCCTCGTCCTCGACATCCTTGTCAGTCTTCAGTTGCACGTCGACGGGAAGCAGGAAGTTCTCGCCGTTCATCTCCATGCCATGGCCGGAATAATAGACGATCGCAACCTCGGCACCGGTCGCGAGATCCTCGAAGTCGCGCAGCGCCTTGACCATGTCTTGGCGACCGACGTCGTGCACGGTCGTTACCGAATCAAATCCGGCGTCCTCGAAGGAAGCCTTCATCAATTCAACGTCGTTGGCGGGATTGTTCAGCGGCGACGTCGCTGCATATTTCTCATTGCCGATCAACAGCGCGACGCGCTTTGCCGCCCACGCTCCGGCGGGCATCGACACGAACAGCGCTACACAGATGATCGAAAGCGGCAGCCACCGCCGCGAAAGCCCCAAGGCCATGCTATTCCCTCCGGCACCGGTCATCGTTTTCCGCCTTGCCCAGCTTCAACGACAGACGACGCCTCGCCCGATTGCCCTCGGAAGCTGCCCTCGGCGCTCCCGGTCTTGCCTGACGAAAGTATTACGTATGAGGTTGGGGCTTTCAATGTCGGCGCACGCCATATTTTAGCGATGACGCCTGCCGATGGCACAAGGTCTAAGCAAGTCGGCATGCTTAGCTCAATCACGGTGGCGAAACGGTGAGTCCGTTAAGAACACCACAGATCCGCCGAGGGCTGCGCTGATACGGAGCTTGCCATGTCAATGAAAATGCATGTCGCCGAGGGGAAGCCCGGCCAACTCGCCACGACCCATCAGCATTATTTCATCGAGCGGCCGTGCCGGATCCTCGTCATCGGCCAGCACCTGAAGGCCAAGACCAAGTACCAATGTCTGCTGCGCCATATCTCGGTTGCCGGCGCGATGCTGGATTTCAACGCGTCGATCCTGATACCGAAACACTTCTTCCTCGAGATAGAGGGGTTCAAAGAGGAAATCGGGTGTTCGCAGGTCCATCGCGAAGGTACGGAACTCGGGGTGCGGTTCAACATGCTGCTTTCGGCCGACTTCCTGAGACGCCTGATCCGCATCCAGTTTTCCAGCGGCGGTCTTTGAACCTCCAATCCAGGCAACGCTGACATTAGATTTTTAGTGATCGATTTCAGGGGATTGCAAGTTTCTTCTGCAAAACTGATTCTAGCATCGGTGGAAATCGCCCACCGATATGATGTGGGACAAATGAATTGTCCGGGGTCTTGGTATGCGGTCAGAGGTTGATCGCGCCGTCCGACCCGGCACTGGCGGAGACAGACGCATGCAGAACCAGACGATGTATTCCTGCGTCCCCTCGCCTTTTTACGAGCGGCGCTACGAGCGTTTCTCCATCGGCCATGCGGGCACGCTGACTGCCGTGCAGCCGGGGCTCGGAAGCGTCTCGGTCCGCTCCTGCCGGATGATCGACATATCGCGCGGTGGCGCCAGCTTTGCCGTCGACACCAATATCGGCCTGCCGCAACATTATTATCTGCACATCGTCGGCACGTCGCTTCGGATCGGATGCGCCGAGGTCTATCGCAATGGCGAGCGCATCGGCGTGCAGTTCATCAAGCCGATCGAGCAGACCTTGCTGCGCGAAATCATCCGACAGGAATTCTTCACCGGGCAAGTGAAGAACGCCAAGCCGCGGCGATAGGCCGACGCCGACTGCAAGGCGAAGGGCCGCGGATTCCGGCAGCTTTTCTTTCGGCAGCGATTCCGCTTTGACGAAGCATGCGATAAGTTCCGCTACGTCATTCGAACGGGGCCTTATCTTCAGCATGTCCGCATTCTCTCGCTTCACGCCGCTCATCCAATCCCTTCCATCCACCATCCCCTTTGTCGGGCCGGAGGCGATCGAACGCCAGCGCGGGCGCGCGATCGCGGCGCGCATCGGCGCCAATGAAAGCGGCTTCGGTCCGGCCGAGAGCGTGCTTTCGGCGATGCGGGAAGCGGCGAGCGCGACCTGGAAATATGCCGACCCTGAGAATCACGATCTGAAGCAGGCGCTTGCAGCCCATCTCGGAACCGGCCCGGCCAATCTCGCGATCGGCGAAGGCATCGACGGGCTGCTCGGCCAGATCGTCCGCATGGTGATCGAGCCGGGCATGCCGGTCGTGACCTCGCTCGGGGCTTATCCCACCTTCAACTACCACGTCGTCGGCCATGGCGGCCGGCTCGTCACCATGCCCTATGCGAGCGACCGGGAAGACCTCGACGGGTTGCTGGCAGCAGTGAAGCAGGAAAATGCACCGCTCGTCTATTTCGCCAATCCCGACAATCCGATGGGAAGCTGGTGGTCGGCCGAACGCATTGTTGAATTTGCTAGGGCCTTGCCCGAGACGACGCTCTTCATTCTGGATGAAGCCTATTGCGAAACCGCGCCGGCCGATGCGCTGCCGCCGATCGACGCCCTGATCGACATGCCGAACGTGGTGCGCACGCGCACGTTCTCGAAGGCCTACGGGCTTGCGGGTTCGCGCGTCGGCTATGTGATCAGCACGCCGGGCACGGCCCAGGCTTTCGACAAGATCCGCAACCATTTCGGCATGAACCGGATCGGTGTCGCTGCGGCGATCGCAGCGCTTGCGGACCAGGTGTATCTGAAGGAAGTGACGGCCAAGATTGCAGAGTCGCGGCAGCGTATCGCCGCCATCGCCACGCAAAATGGCCTTGCGCCGCTCGTCTCGGCCACCAACTTCGTGGCTGTCGATTGCGGCAGGGACGCGGTCTATGCCCGCGCGATCGTCGATACCTTGATGAGCGACCACGGCATCTTCATAAGGATGCCCGGGGTCGCGCCGCTCAATCGCTGCATCCGGATCAGCACCGGACCAGAGACAGAGATGGCCCTGCTCGAAGCGGCCATGCCCGCGGTTTTGAAGAAACTCGCCTGACGCCTTTTCTCAAGGCCTAGCTTGCGGCGCCGTCGGGCGCCGCCTGTCCGATCAGTGGACCGTCATCCATTCGCGAGCGGCGCGCAGTGCTGCTGCGAGATCCGGCTTGCTCATCGTCATCGCCAGGTCGGCGCGCAGATCGACGGCGCGGTCGCAACCTTTGATCGCCGCGATGTTCAGCCACTTGTGGGCGGCGACGAGATCGACCGGGCGTCCGTGGCCGGTCGCATAGGCCAGACCCATGTCGCAAAAGGTTTCCGCCTGGTTGTCACCACCCATCGCGGCATCCGAAGCAATCTGCATATCAAAGCGTGCCATTGTCGTGTCCCTGTCTTGCCTGGTTGGTTTTTCCGAAGCGGCCCGCCCGTTTGGGGCGGACCATGCTCCAGATCAGCACTTGTTTTGGTCCCTGTTCGACCTTGCCCCTTTGCGGGCCTTTCCGAAGCGCGCCGTCTTTTGCGGTGTCGTCCTCGGTGGTTTTCGGAGCGTTTCGTTCCGCTCGTCTTATGGCTTCACTATGCCTGACGGGCTTCAATGGGCGCTTAAAATGCATGCTTAATTTGCGACAAACAAAGTTCAAACGCTTGGTAAACTTGAGTTTTTGTTAAACATCGGAGGGCCTGAAATCCGGCGCATTCGCCTCAAAATTTACGAAAAATTCAATCGACGATTTCAACCAAACGCTAACCACGAAAAGATCGGCGCCAGCAAAGTCCGCGCAATTCCTTGCGCAAGAAGCGTTCAAAACCGCCCAGGAAAAAGCGGCAAGGGCCGCGATTCGGCTTGTTTACCTTTACGTGCGCGTAAGCTATCTTGCCCGCGGCGGTGAGGAGACTGCCTTTTCATACGAGGACATCTTGAGCTGCCGGCGGAGCGGACCACGTCGGCAGCCTCAAATTGGAGGACACGAATGCTACGTACATTGCTCATCACCGCGACGCTGGCTCTCGGCATTGCCGGAACCGCCGCGGCGGCGGAACCGATCTTAGGCAACTGGAAGACGGCGAGCGGCGCCACGGCAGAAATCGCCCCCTGCGGCGGCGCCTTCTGCATCACGCTGAAGACCGGCAAACATGCCGGCAAGCGCATCGGCAACCTTTCGGGCACCGATGGCAGCTACTCGGGCGAGATCACCGATCCGGATACCGACAAGACCTATAGCGGTTCCGGCGCGGTTAACGGCAATTCGCTGAAGATGAAGGGCTGCGTGCTGAAGGTGCTGTGCAAGTCGCAGACCTGGACCCGTCTTTAATAGATCCGGCGCGCGGCGGAAATCGCCGCTACGATCACGACGATGAAAGGGCAGCCGATGGCTGCCCTTTTTTCATGCGCGCGAAGGATCTGCCGAACGGCCTTTCGCCGGCGCCCTCGACAGGCCTTTAAAATGGCCCGAGCATACGCCTTCCGTTTCGACGGACAGTGCCACCGGGGTCGGGCACCTCTTGGTTCCATGGACGTTCAACCGAAGATGAACGCCAGATGAACGGACATCTCAGCATCAATTCAGTTTGGGTATGCGAAAACACACTCAATCGATTTGAACCTGCCTCCAAACAACGGACAGAACCATGGATATCCTCGCTCGGCGCCTCACCATCATCAGCCTTCTGATGGTCGTTTTCGCTGTCTCTCTTGCCGCCGCGGTCAGCGCTGACACCGAACGTCGCCGCAGCAATACCTATCTCGGTTCGCTGACCGATTGCACCGTTCACACGGCACAGTACTGCCAGGCCAAGCTCTAACGCAGCCAGGCGGGCTAAGTTCCAGAGCCCCAACCGAAACCGATCACTTCGTGGTCTGATGGAGAGACGAACATGCTGGCAGCACTTTCGACTTCGGCCTTTCTGTCGCTGCGCGTCCTGGCGCTCGCAAGCCTGCTGATGGCGCCGGTCGGGGCGCTCGCCTATTCCAAGGCCAGCGGTACCGGCATCGGCAAGCAGGGCGCGGGCCTTGTCCTCTTCGTCACCCTGCAGCGCCAGGCCATGACCTGACGGAACGCTATGGATCGGAACCACGAGCTGTAAAGGGCGCGCATCGCGCCCTTTTGTTTTGGCCGGCTTGCGCATCCGCGCGCCGCTTACCTATCCTTGGGTCTCCAGAGGATTCGTTACAGCCAAGGCCACCAGACCCGAACCGATGCCCGCCTATCTCATCTACGCCCTCGCCGCCCTTGCCGAAATCGCCGGCTGCTTTGCCTTCTGGGCATGGCTGAAGCTCGACAAGTCTGCCCTCTGGCTCGCTCCCGGCATGGTGTCGCTGGCGCTCTTTGCCTGGCTGCTCACATTGATCGACAGCGAGGCTGCCGGCCGCGCCTATGCGGCCTATGGCGGCGTCTATATCGCCGCGTCGCTGCTCTGGCTCTGGCTGGCGGAAGGTGTCAGGCCGGACCGCTGGGATCTCACAGGCATGACGGTCGCGCTGCTCGGCAGTGCCATCATCCTCGCCGGACCGCGTTGAGCGACGAACCCCAAGTCGCCTCGCGGTTGTGGGTGCTGCCATCTTGTCGTTTGCTTGTCAGAAGCCGCAGCCTATAATGCGACATGAACAAGCGAATCTCTGCACACTCCGTCCTTTCCACAGCAACGCCCGAGCCTTTCGAGCCGCAGTATTTCGATGATCCTGCTGCCGCCGTCGATTGCCTCGAGGCGCTTTACGAACGCAATACCCGGTTCCTCTGCGACGCGTTCGAGGAGCTGGGCAAGGGCGGCAAGCCGCTGACCCGTTATCGCGCCTGTTACCCGCAGGTCAGCATCGAGACGAGCAGCTTCGGCCATGTCGATTCCCGTCTTTCCTATGGTTATGTCAGTGCGCCCGGCGTCTATACGACGACGATCACCCGGCCAAAACTCTTCCGGCACTATCTGAAAGAGCAACTCGGGCTGCTGACCCGCAATCATGGTCTCGGCGTCACCGTTTCGGAATCGGCCACTCCGATCCCGCTGCATTTCGCCTTCGGCGAAAGCGCCTATGTCGAGGCATCGGCCGCCAACGCCATCGACATCCCCTTGCGCGACCTGTTCGATGCACCCGACCTGACGACCACGGACGACGAAATCGCCAACGGCTCCTACGAGCCGGGTCCGGGCGAACCGTCGCCGCTCGCGCCGTTCACCGCGCAGCGTATCGACTATTCGCTGGCGCGGCTCAGCCACTACACGGCAACGAGCGCCAATCACTTCCAGAACTTCGTGCTGTTCACCAACTACCAGTTCTACGTCGATGAGTTCTGCGCCTGGGCCCGGCAGCAGATGGCGGAAGGCGGCAACGGCTACACCGCCTTCGTCGAGCCCGGCAACATCGTGACACCCGCCGGCGCCAGCAAACCGGAAACGGACTTCACCCTCCCCCGGCTGCCGCAGATGCCGGCCTATCACCTGAAGAAGAAGGGCCACGGCGGCATCACGATGGTCAATATCGGCGTCGGTCCGTCCAACGCCAAGACGATCACCGACCATATCGCCGTGCTGCGCCCGCACGTTTGGCTGATGCTCGGCCACTGCGCCGGCTTGCGCAACAGCCAGCGGCTCGGCGACTACGTGCTTGCCCATGCCTATATGCGTGAGGATCACGTGCTCGACGACGACCTGCCGGTCTGGATCCCGCTGCCGGCGCTTGCAGAAGTGCAAGTGGCGCTGCAGGACGCCGTGGCGGAAGTAACCGGTTATCGCGACTACGATCTCAAGCAGATCATGCGCACGGGAACCGTCGCCACCATCGACAACCGCAACTGGGAGCTTCGCGACCAGCGCGGCCCGGTCAAGCGGCTGTCGCAGGCGCGCGCCATTGCGCTCGACATGGAATCGGCGACGATCGCCGCCAACGGCTTCCGCTTCCGCGTGCCATATGGAACGCTGCTGTGCGTCTCCGACAAGCCGCTGCACGGCGAACTGAAGCTGCCGGGCATGGCGACGGCCTTCTACAAGACGCAGGTCAGCCAGCATTTGAAGATCGGCATCCTGGCGCTGCAGAAGCTCGCGGCGATGCCACCGGAAAAGCTGCATTCCCGCAAGCTCAGAAGCTTCTACGAAACCTCGTTCCAGTAGAGGCCGGAACGTCGCCAGGACATTGCCCCCACGGCATGACGCTCTAGCGACGTTTTCCCAGAACCATCGACAACAGCGTGCCCGCGACCGCGGACACGATAATCAGAAGATGCGCGTTGACGCCGGCAGTCGCCAGCAGTTCAAGGCCCGCCCGACCGGCGGGGGCGCCGAAGGAAACGGCGCCGGCCGCAATCGCCGCCGGATAGGTGCCGACGCCGGCCGGCGCATGCATCGGCAGCACCGACGAGAGCTCGCCTCCGAGCGCGCCGCCAAAACTGGCCGCAATCGGCGCAACCCCCATGAACGCCAGCACCCAGGCGAGCACGATCACCTTGACCGCCCAGTTGAGGATGGTCATGCCCCAGGCGCGAAGGAAGGAAGCCACGGTGCCCGGCAGGCCCGCCTCCAATTCCTCGACGACCGGCTCAAGCTTTGCCGGCAGAAGCCGGCGCGCCAGCGCGATCGCATGGTCCTTCAAGAGAAAAAAGAGAAACGGCGAGACGAGCGCTGCAAACCAGACGAGCCAGAGCGCGACCGACCCGCTGCCGAAGACCAAGCCGACGACGGCAACGACCAGGAGCGCATGCAGGTCGAGCAGGCGCATGACCAGAAGGGCGGCCGTGCCCCTGGCGAGCGGGACGGAAAACTCCGAACGCATCAGCAATGGAAAGCTGGTCTCGCCGGCGCGAAACGGCAGCATGATGTTCAGGAGGTTGTGGACCTGGGTGACGCGAAAGAGCGGCAGGAAGCGCCCCGACGTTTCGTTCGGGAAGTAATCGTAGATGCGATAGCAGCGGATGAAGTAGGTCGCGATGAGCAGCAAGAGGGCCGCAGACGCGGCACCTAGGCCGATTTCGGACCACTGACGCAAGAGCGCCGGCCAGCCCCAGAACCATTCGACGAAGGCCGCGTAGGCCGCAATGGCGCCCGCCGACAGCAATGTCATCCGGTTGCGGACGAGCCAGGATCGCCGGTCAGGCTCGCAATCCGATGTCATCAGGCCTCGATTTCCCGTGTTGAAGGGCAAGATTGAACGTTGGTTATCACCGATATCTGTGCAAGAAAATGTTTATGTAAGCACAGTCCAATTCTTGCGGCAGCGCGAGCGCCGTATGTATGAGCGGTTCCCATGCATTCCATAGAGCTATCCGTCGTCATTCCCGTATTCAACGAAGAAGACAGCATTCAGCCGCTGATTACGCGGGTCCGCGATGCACTGACGAATTTTCCGACCCCTTGGGAACTGATCCTCGTCGACGACGGCAGCACCGATCGAACGCTCGTGAATGCAAGAAAGGCGCTTTCCGATCCCGGCATCGACCTCAAGATCGTTGAGCTGCAGAAGAACTTCGGACAGACGGCAGCCATGCAGGCCGGCATCGACGCTGCCGCCGGCCGCCTGATCGCCACGCTCGACGGCGACCTGCAGAACGACCCTGCCGATATTCCCGAGATGGTCACCGCGATCGAGGAGCGTCAGCTCGACCTGCTCGTCGGCTGGCGAAAGAACCGACAGGATGGCCTGTTCCTTCGGAAAATCCCGTCCTGGTGCGCCAACCGCCTGATCGGCAAGATCACCGGCGTCCGGCTCCACGACTATGGCTGCAGCCTGAAGGTCTATCGCGCGTCGATCATCAAGCAGGTGAAGCTGATGGGCGAAATGCACCGCTTTATCCCCGCCTGGGTCGCAGGCGTCGTGCCGAGCAGCCGCATCGGCGAAATGCCCGTAACCCACCACGCGCGGCAGCATGGCCAGTCCAAATACGGGATCTCCAGAACCTTCCGGGTGATTCTCGATCTCCTGTCGGTGCTGTTCTTCATGCGCTACAAGGCGCGCCCGGGACACTTCTTCGGTTCGATCGGGCTTGCGGCGGGCGCACTCAGCGGCCTGATCCTGCTCTATCTCGGCTTCGACAAGTTCGTGCTCGGCAACGATATCGGAACCCGGCCGATGCTGATCGTCGGGGTGATGTTGTTCCTCTCGTCGGTGCAGCTCATCACCACAGGCATTCTAGCGGAGATGATGGCGCGCACCTATTTCAGCGACGACGGCACGACGAGCTATATCGTCCGGCAGGTCTTCGTGCGGGACCAGACAGATGCTTGAGGCCGTCAACCGCCGGCCAAACCTGGTCCTTGCGCTGATCGCGGGCTACTTCCTGCTGTGCATTGCACTCAGGCTTTCCGCCTCGACGTCGCTCGAGATCGACGAATCCGAGCAGGCCTATGTCTCGCAGTTCCTGATGCTCGGCTACGGTTCGCAACCGCCTTTCTACAACTGGCTGCAATACGGGCTGACCTCGCTGTTTGGCCCGTCGGTGGCCACGATGACCGTGCTCAAGAACGGCCTGCTTTTCCTCAGTTGTCTCTTCTTCGGCCTCGCGTCCCGTGAGGTCGTCGGCGACCGGCGCCTGGCAGCCATTGCGACAATGGGCGTCCTCGCGCTCCCGCCGATCTTCCTGCTTGCCCAGCGTGACCTCTCCCACACGGTCGCCGCGCTATTTGCCGTTTCGCTGTTCCTTTATGCCTTCCTGCGGACGATGAACCGACCGACCCTGTTTGCCTATGCTCTGACAGGCGTCGCCGTCGGGATCGGCGTCATTTCAAAGTACAATTTCGTGATCGTTCCGGTCGCCGCGATCGTCGCGATCCTGCCTGAGCCGAAACTTCGCTCCCGGCTGTTCGACTGGCGCATCCTTGTCGCAATCGCAATCTGCGCGCTGATTGCCCTGCCGCACGGCTACTGGGTCCTGCAAAATATCGGCGCCGCGTCGAGCAACACCTTCAAGGAAATGGGTACGGGGCAGGAAGCCGGTTTCGTGTCGAAGGCGTTCAAGGCGATCGTCGCGCTCGTTGCCTCGACGCTTCGCGGCTCAGGCATCATCCTCGTCGTCTTCGCCCTCGTGTTTCGCAAGGACCTGCCGGCGATCTGGCGCGCCGACAGCCTCTGGGCCCGGGTCGTCGGGCGCATGCTGGTCCTTTGTCTCGGCGCCGTTCTCATCATCATGCTGGTTGCCGGCGCCACCCATATGCGGGAAAAGTGGCTGGTGCTCTTCCTCGCCCTGCTGCCGCTCTATCTGGCTCTCAAGGTCGAGGCGTCCGGCGTCGATACCACACGCAGCGTCCGGCCCGTCGCCCTCCTTATCGGCTTCGTCATCGTGACGACGCTGGTCGTGGTGTCGACCCGCGCCGTCGTCCGGCCCTGGTTCGGCAAGGTTTCGAGATTGAGCATTCCCTACAGCACCCTTGTCGACACCGTCGTTCAGCAGCATGGACGCGAACCGACGATGGTTCTGGCCACCAACAAGCAGGTGGCCGGCAACCTGCGAACACGCCTGCACGGCGCCAAGGTTTACGTGCCCGGCAACAACAGCAGCCCGGCGATCGATCAGCTGGCCGGGCCGCTTCTTGTCGTCTGGACCAATGGCGGCAAGGCAGATGCAGCGCCACCGGCGCCACTCGTCGATGTCCTCAAATCCTTCGGCGTGCCGGAAACGCAAATACAGCCGCAGCTGCTCGCTTTGCCCTATCTGCATGGCAAGCTCGAGGATCGCTACAGTTTCGGCTACTTCTGGATCGACGATCCGTCGCGATCCGCGCCGACGAGCAGCTTGAGTTCGCCGGGGTGAATGCGAAGCGCGACGTCTCGGCCCATGGGCAGAAGCTCACCGTCGATGACGCAGTTGATCTTGCGCTCGACCTTCGGGAAATGCAGATCAAGCGCGTGGCCGTTCATGGCCGTGATCAGCGGGCTGTCGCGAAATTTTCCACGCATCACATCGAGGGCGAGCTTGGCGACACCCGGCGGGCTTAAGGGCGGCGCCGTGTAAAAGCCGAGATGACCGGCAGTCACGTCGTCCGCATACATCAGGGTATCGCGGCCGAACGGATTGTTGGAGACCGAGACCGCAGACACATGGCGGCTTTCCTTGTGACCGTCGACATCAAACTCGATCTCGAAATCCGGAGGGTTGAGAATCACCCCGACCGCAGCGCGGGTGCTGGCAGCGATCTTTCCCGCCCTTGAGCGAAAGCTGTAGGATTCGCGGTAGCGCACCATGCGCGCATGCAGCCCCATGGAGAACTGATGCACGAAGGCGCGGCCATCGGCGCTGCCGATGTCACCGTCAATGATCACGCCATTTGCCAGCACTTCCGGCACTTTCCAGATATCGAGCGGCAGTTTCAGCGTGCGGGCAAAGAGGTTCATCGTTCCGGCAGGAACGACGCCGAGCGGCATTCGGTTCTTCCAGGCGACGCCGGCGGCGGCCGAGATCGTGCCGTCGCCTCCACCGGCGAGAATGGCATCGAGGTCGTCGCGGCGGCAGGTCCGCTCCAACGCCTCCTGCATTTCGCTTCCGGAAACCGCCGCAATCTCGATCTGGTGGCCCGCGGCCTGGAAGACTTCCTCGACCTTCTGGCCATAGGCGGCCATGTCCGTCGTGCGGAACGTTCCGCCGTCGCGATTGAAGATTGCCTTGATTTTCATGAACGGCTCGTCGGCTCCATTGCCGCGGCAATGCGGCTCACCGCGATCAGATAAGCGCGATTGCGGCCAATTCCAGAACCTTACCGAAACTTAACGGGAGCGCAGGACCCTTCACGCGCTCCATCACGGCCGGAACAACAGAAGCGAAGTGTCACGGCAGCGCAGCGATCAACGCGGCTCCGGCAGCTTCAGCGGCCCGCCTGTCTTGATCGAGCGGATCGCGAAATTGGACCGGATGTCGGTGACGCCGGGCAAGGCCAGCAACGTCTCGGTCAAGAGCTTCTCGTAGGCCGGCAGATCCTCGACGACGACCTCGGCGAGGAAATCGGCATTGCCGGAGATCAGAAAGCAGGACACCACCTCGGGGATGGCGAGCAGCGCCTCCTGTTGCTGCTGTGCGCTCTCGCGGCTATGGCGCCCGACCTTGATTTCGACGAAGACCGTCAGCCCGAGACCGGCTTCCTTGCGATCGATGTCGGCCCTGTAGCCGCGCAGAATGCCGGATTTTTCCAGGTTGCGGATGCGCCGCAGGCAGGGCGACGGCGAAAGATTGACCTTCTCGGCAATCTCGACGTTCGTTGCGCGCGCGTCCTCCTGAAGGATCCTGAGGATGGCGAGATCGAATTTATCGAGACTTGGCATTTTTACAAACTTCAGATGTTGTTATTGGCACATTGTTGCTGACAGTAGTCTATTTCGGGCACAAATCGCAAGGACATGCCCCGCTGTCCGGGCGTAATCTTCCTTCCAGACCCCAAAGCCTCTCAGGTATCCAATTCGGGAAGGAAATTCAAATGGTTGCGCTCGCTCTCGATCGCGGCAATACGACGCCTGTCGCCACCGGCTATGCCGGTGCGTTCATAACCGTCCTCATCTGGGCGGGCTGGATACTGGCGACCCGCCATTCCGCCGGCACCGCGTTTGGCACGATCGATCTCGGCCTGATCCGCTACGGCGTGCCGGCGCTGCTGCTTGCCCCGGTCTGGCTGAAGACCGGGCTGCTGCCGCGCAAGCTGCCGGTCCTGTTGCTGGTTCTCATGGTCGCCGGCTCGGGCGCCCTGTTCTTTCAGGTCTCCGCCTTTGCGATCCATTCCGTTCCAGCCTCCTCGGTCGGCGTTCTGCTCGGCGGTTCGATGCCGCTTGCGACCGCCCTCATCGGCATCACGGTCTTTGGCGAGCGGCCGGACCGGATGCGCGTGCTCGGCTTTGCCGCGATCCTTGCCGGCGTCGCCATCCTCCTGACGTGCAGCCTCGGCAGCGCGGCATCGACCGGCTGGAGCGGATACGCGCTGCTGCCGGCGGCTGCCACCCTCTGGGCGATCTATACCCATGCCTTCCGCCGCTCTGGCCTCAGCCCGCTGCAGGGGAGTGCCCTGATCGCCATCTGGTCGTTCCTGATCCATCTGGGACTCGCCGCCTGCTTCGGAACCACCCTCGCCGGCGTTCCGCTCCAGGAGATCGCACTGCAGGTCACCAGCCAGGGCATCCTGTCCGGCCTCGTCGCCATGGTAGCCTACGGCTTTGCCGTGAAGAGCCTCGGCGGCACGCAGGCGGCCGCCTTCACGGCGCTGACACCGGTTCTGGCGATGATCGGCGGCGCCATCCTGCTCGGCGAACAGATCGGCCCCTTCGAGATCCTCGCCGCCGTCGTCACCGCAACCGGCGTCGCACTTTCGACCGGCATCCTCTCCGCCCGCAGCTGAGTTTCCCGAAATGACAAAGGCCCCGGCGCTCTTCGCGTCCGGGGCCTTCCTTTTTCTTCCGATCGCCAAGGCTCAGCCGTGGATGATTTCGCGATGCTTCTGCAGCCGATGGCCATAGGCCTGGCTGACGCGGTCAAAGATGATGGCAATGCCGACGATCGCCATCCCGTTGAAGATGCCGAGCGTAAAGTACTGGTTGGCAATCGCCTTCAGCACCGGCTGGCCGAGGCCTTGAACGCCGATCATCGAGGCGATGACCACCATGGCGAGCGCCATCATGATCGTCTGGTTGATGCCGGCCATGATCGTCGGCAAGGCGAGCGGCATCTGCACGTTCTTGAGCTTTTGCCACCCCGACGAACCGAAGGCATCTGCCGCCTCCAGCACGTCCTTGTCGACGAGGCGAATGCCAAGGTTCGTCAGGCGAATCATCGGCGGGATCGCGTAAATGACAACGGCAATCAGCCCCGGCACCTTGCCGATGCCGAGCAGCATCACGACGGGGATCAGATAGACGAAACTCGGCATCGTCTGCATGACGTCGAGGATCGGGTTGACGATGTTCTGGAACCGGTCCGAACGGGACATGACGATGCCGATCGGGATGCCGATGGCGATCGACAGCACGGTACAGACGAAGATCATCGAGACCGTCTTCATCGTGTCGTCCCACATGTCGAAGTAGCCGATCAAAAGCAGCGTGCCGATGCAGCCGGCGACGATCTTCCAGTTGCGGCTTGCCACCCAGGCGATGAAAGCGATCAAGATCAGAATGATCGGCCAGGGCGTCTTCGTCATGAAGCGCTCCGACTGGATGAGAAAGAACTGCAAGGGCTCGAAGAAGCCTTCGATCGCGTCGCCATAGGCGCGCGTGAAGCCGCGAAATCCCTCGTCGATCGCCTTTTTCAAGGCTCTCAGGCTCTCGTCATCCATGTGTGGAAACTGGGTCAACCAGTCCATTCCATTTCCCCTTCAGATTTCGCCGGCCGCGATTGTTGTTTTGCCTTTGCCGGACCTCGAACGAAGAGGCGGCGCATCTGACTGCGCCGCCCGCTGGCTATGACCGTCGCGATCAGAGCGCGGCCTTCACCTTTTCGGCAACCTCGGGCGAAACCCACGGGGTCCAGATATCGGGGTTTTCCTGCAGGAAGTGCTTGGCGCCCTCCTCGCCGCTCGCCTGGTTGTCGGTCATCCAGGCCATCAGCTTGTTGACCGTATCGTTGGTCCAGGCGCGCTTGTTGAGATAGTCCATCGCCGGGCCAGCACGATCGGCGAAGCCCTTGGTCACGAGCGTCTGGACCTTGTCCTTCGGCCAGTCGTTCTTCTTCGGATCCGGGCAGTCGGCAACGGTATTGCAGCGCTTCCACTCGGCTGCATCCGCTTCGACGCCATGGCCGAGCTTCACCATCTCGTATTTGCCGAGAAGGGCCGTCGGCGCCCAGTAGTAGCCGACCCAGCCCTGCTTGCGTTCATAGGCCTTCGCGATCGAGCCATCGAGGCCTGCCGCCGAGCCGGTATCGACCAGCGTGAAGCCGGCGGCCTCGCCGCCATAGGCCTTGTAGAGTTGCGTCGTCACGACCGTGCCGCCCCAGCCCTGCGGGCCGTTGAAGACGGCGCCCTTGCTTGCGTCTTCCGGATCCGGGAACAGTTCCTTGTGCTTCAGGGCGTCATCGATCGTCTTGATGTCGGGATTGGCGTCGACGATGTATTTCGGCACCCACCAGCCCTGCACGGCTCCGTCGGAGAGCGCGATCGCCGCGCCGACGAGCTTGCCTTCCTCAAGACCGCGATTGACGACGTCGGGAAGCAGGTCGACCCAGCCTTCCGGTGCGACATCCGGCTGTCCCTTTTCGATCATCGAGGTGATCGTCGGCACTGTGTCGCCAACCACCAGTTCGGCATTGCAGCCGTAGCCTTCCGTCAGGATGATCTTGTCGACACTCGCCAGCACCTCGGCGCTTTGCCAGTTCATGTTGGCGATCGTCACGTCGCCGCATTCGGCGGCCGAAGCTGCGCCGGCGAGGCCGAGGAGGCCTGCGGCCAGGCAAGTCGTTGCAAGAAGCTTCTTCATTTCCGTTCCCTTGTTTTGGCGGTGCATCCCGTCGCACTGCCGATCTCACCGCGGGGATCGACAGCGTCACAGGGCTCGGTCCAACTCAAGACAACAGGGACCGAATGGCCTGCAGATCCGTCGGCGTCAAGCCGATGACACCATGAAAGCTAACGGGCTTTTCCGGCAAGGACTTTCCCATTTGCGTCAACGGGTGCCTTTCCTAATATTTGCGCATCGTCGAAGTGCGCGTCAGGGCGTTTTGCTGCGCCGGTAATAGCGCGACACGCGCACCCGGTTTCCGCAGCGCGCCGCCGAGCACCAGCGCCGCCGGGCATTGCTGCCGACAAACAGCATGACGCAATCCTCGGCCTCGCATTTGCGGATCTGCTGGCCTCCCGGCCCAGCCAACAGCTCCGCTGCGTCCTGCGCAAGGAAGGCCGCTAGGCGCACCGCCGCAGACCCTTCTCTCTGACTTTTGAGCAAGGGCGGATCGCCCCATTCAAGTCGTTGAACCGCAGGCGCGGCGCGCATCGCCGCGTTCAGCCCTTCGACCGCTGCAGCGGGCAGACCAAGCCCGCGCATCCGGTGATCGAGCGCCATCGCCAGACTGTCGCGAACGGCGTGGATATGCCCCAGATCCTTGACAGAGATCGAAACGAGGTCGCTCGGGTTCACCTCGGACAGACGGTCCTTTTCCAGTTCCAGCCAAGCCCGGAGCCCTTTGCCATCGGCGATCAGATCGACGGCCCCTGCCGAGACCCGGGGCCGTGTGTTCACGAGATCGAGGGCCAAGGGCTCTCCCACGAACGGCGTCACCTCCATGTCGACCTCCTTTCTAACACCTATTTTTACAATTGACACATTAGGCAAGCGAGTGCAATTCTAATGCATAAGTATCGCTAAGAGGAGTGTTACATGCCTGCTCTCCGCATTCCGGTCATCCGCCACCGTTTCATCGAAATCGATGGGATCCGCCTGTTTTATCGGGAGAGCGTGCCGCATGACGCGGGCACCGACACGCCGACCATCCTGTTGCTGCACGGCTTTCCATCCTCGTCCCACCAATATCGCCGACTGATGGACGCGCTCGGCAGCGACTACCGATTGGTCGCGCCCGATTATCCCGGCTTCGGCCATAGCGACGCGCCGGCGTCCACCTCGTCGGGTGGCAACTTCACCTACAGCTTCGACCGGCTGGCGGATCTCATGGAGGGGTTTGTCGACGCCCTGAAGATCGAGCGCCTCCTGCTTTACGTCTTCGACTTCGGGGCGCCTGTGGGCTTCCGGCTGGCCGCGCGCCGGCCGGAACTGATTGCCGGCCTGATCGTGCAGAACGGCAACGCCTATCACGAAGGTCTGTCGGAGGCCGCCCGGAGTTTCATCGCACTGACGCCGGACGATCCGGATGCCGGCGAAAAGATCGAGCAACTGCTGACGCTGCAGATGACGCGCGCCCAGTACGAAGGCGGCACGAGCGATCCCGAGCGGGTCGCTCCCGACGGCTGGACGATGGACCAGCATTTCCTCGATCTTCCGGAACGACGCCAGCCGCAGCACGACCTGTTCTTCGACTACAAGAGCAACCTTGCGCGCTATGCCGAGTGGCAGACCTGGCTCCGGCGCGATCGCCCGCCAGTGCTCATCACCTGGGGACGCAACGATCCCTTTTTCACCGAGCCCGGCGCGCGGGCATTTCTGGGTGATGTGCCCGAGGCTGAACTGCATCTCTTCGATACGGGCCACTTCGCCCTGGAAGAATTTTTGCCCGAAATCGCGCCGTTGATCGCCGATTTCGTCGACAGGGTATGGACGGAATAGAAAAGACCTGTCGACATCACATACGGCACATTTTCTAATCGCTCGCTGGGCCGCAATTTGCGGCCCATGCCAGAATAGCCACTTTTCGTCAGGCGCTTGATCGTGCCTAGCGGCGGACGACCATTACGCGCAGGCGTTCCAGCAGATCTGGATTTACTTTTCACCAGATATTCTCTGCAATCATTCCGGGCGATAGAGAACATAGACCTATTTCTTGGACCCCTAATATGATCTCTCGCGAATTTGTTATTGCGATTCACTATATCCCAATGTTGGTCGCAATTTTTGTGTGGTCCAACCTGGTCAATCGACGATCGGTCTTGTCAATTTGCGGTGACATCGTCGGGATATTCGGCATTATAATTTCGATTATACTAATTAATTCCTATTACTCGAGAGTCGACCCCAGCGTCGGGGGCTCACTCGAATGGTTTCTGATTTTCTCCATGCTCACCTTCGGGCTGCTGCCGCTGACAACCGTGACCCTGTGCGTCTTTGCCGGACGACTGATGGGCAGAGCGATCAGTTACTGCATCAAACGGCTGCGCAACCGCGCATCGCCCCGATAGTCAGCGCCAGATCTCTATCAACACCAAGGCGCTTTGCGGCCCATCACATGTTCGGATAGACCGGGCCTTCGCCGCCTTGGGGCGGTACCCAGTTGATGTTCTGGTTCGGGTCCTTGATGTCGCAGGTCTTGCAGTGCACGCAGTTCTGCGCGTTGATGACGAAGACGTCCTTCCCGTCCTTCTCCACCCACTCGTAGACCCCGGCCGGACAGTAGCGCGTCGACGGGCCGGCATAGATGTCATGTTCGGAGCGCTTCTGCAGATCCATGTCCTTCACCTTGAGGTGGACCGGCTGGTCCTCCTCGTGGTTGGTGTTCGACAGGAACACCGAGGACAGCCGATCGAAGGTCAGAACTCCGTCCGGCTTCGGATAATCGATCTTCTGGTGCTGGGCGGCCGGTTCGAGTGACTGCGCATCGGTCTTGCCGTGTTTCAGCGTGCCGAAGAACGAGAAGCCGAACAGCTGGTTGGTCCACATGTCGAGACCGCCGAGCCCAACGCCGATCGCCGTGCCGAACTTCGACCACAGCGGCTTGACGTTGCGAACCCGCTTCAGGTCCTGGCCGATGGCGCTGTCGCGCCAGCCGCGTTCGATCTCGATCGGCTCGTCATTGGCCCGACCCGCTTCGATCGCCGCCGCCAGTTTTTCCGCGGCGAGAATCCCTGAAAGCACCGCATTGTGGCTGCCCTTGATGCGCGGCACGTTGACGAGACCGGCCGAACAGCCGATCAGCGCGCCGCCGGGGAAGGAGAGCTTCGGCACCGACTGGTAGCCGCCCTCGGTGATCGCGCGCGCGCCATAGGACAGCCGCTTGCCGCCCTCAAACGTGCCGCGGATCGCCGGATGCGTCTTGAAGCGCTGGAACTCCTCGAACGGGAAGAGATAGGGGTTCTTGTAATTGAGGTGCACGACGAAGCCGACGGCGACCATGTTGTCTTCGAGGTGATAGAGGAACGAGCCGCCACCGGTCTTCATGCCGAGCGGCCAGCCGAAGGAGTGCTGCACCAGGCCGGGTCGGTGGTTTTCCGGCTTCACCTGCCAAAGTTCCTTGAGGCCAATGCCGAACTTCTGGACATCGCTGTCCCTGGAGAGATCGAACTTGGTGATCAGCTGCTTGGCGAGAGAGCCGCGCACGCCCTCGCCGATCAGGGTGTATTTGCCCAAGAGCGCCATGCCGCGGGCGAAGTTCGGACCCGGCTCGCCGTTCCGCTCGATGCCCATGTCGCCGGTGGCGACCCCGATGACCGCACCCTCGTCGTTGTAGAGCACTTCGGTTGCGGCAAAGCCCGGATAGATCTCGACGCCGAGTTCTTCCGCCTTTGTCGCCAGCCAGCGACAGACGTTGCCAAGCGAGACGATGTAGTTGCCATGATTGTTCATCAACGGCGGCATCAAAAAGTTCGGCAGGCGGATCGAGCCGGCCGGGCCCAAGAACAGGAAGTGATCGTCCTTCACTTCGGTCTTGAACGGATGGTCGGCGTCCTTACGCCAGTCGGGCAGCAGCCTATCGATGCCGATCGGATCGACGACGGCGCCGGACAAGATATGCGCGCCGACCTCGGCACCCTTTTCGAGCACGACGACCGAAAGCTCCGGATTGACCTGCTTCAGCCGGATCGCCGCCGCAAGACCCGCCGGTCCCGCACCCACGATCACAACGTCGAACTCCATGCTCTCGCGTTCGGGCAGGTCTTGTTCGGTCATACCGTCTCTCCAGTCTCACCGGTCTTCTGCCGGCTCAGTTCCCAGGGCATATCATTCCGTCATGGCAAATGCAGTTTGGCTTGTCGAGCCGGGATGCGACAGACGATGCACGCTTTTGCGCATGAGGTCATGAGTATAGGTCAAATATCTATATGACGTGTACGTAAACGTAAATATATCAATTTGTCGCGCAGCGAACCTACGGGCCATGCGGCCTTGCTTTTGCCGAAGAGCCGTGCGAGGAGGCCGCCGCACCCTTCCAGCGGTACGCGCTGGCACACCCCATTCGCAATCGGCACGCGGCAAGGCGCCTCTCGGCGTCCGGACGGCGTGTCTTTCGGCTTTGCAGCCGGCCGCCCAACGATCCCTGAGAGCGGCCCACGGAATTCATGTTGCGTCGCGCGCCTGCCGGCTGGCTCCGGGCGGCGAAGCGACGCCAGACGCAAGGAGACACTTATGGTCAAGGCACTCGGCTTTGATTTCGGCACCACCAATTCCGTTCTGGCGGTTGCCGCGGGCGACACGACCCATTCGATGCACTTCGACAGCCTCGCCGGCTCGACCGACGCCATGCGTACTGCCCTCTCCTTCATGAAGGATGCCAAGCTTGGCGCCCAGGCGCTGAAGGTCGAGGCGGGCCAGGCCGCCATTCGCGCCTTCATCGACAATCCCGGCGACTGTCGCTTCCTACAGTCGATCAAGACCTTTGCCGCAAGCCCGCTCTTCCAGGGCACGCAGGTCTTTGCCAAGCGCCACAGCTTCGAAGACCTGATGCGCGTGTTCCTGACCAAGCTGCGCGACTATGCCGGCGACGGCTGGGCAGACCAATACAGCCGCATCGTCGTCGGCCGTCCGGTGCACTTTGCCGGCTCCAGCCCCGACCCGGCGCTGGCGCTCGAGCGCTACGGCGCAGCCCTCTCCGAATTCGGCTTCCCGGAAGTGCATTACGTCTACGAGCCGGTGGCAGCGGCCTTCTACTTCGCCCAGAACCTGAAGCAGGACGCGACGGTGCTCGTCGCCGACTTCGGCGGCGGCACGACCGACTATTCGCTGATCCGCTTCGAGACCAAGGCCGGACGCCTGACGGCAACCCCGATCGGCCATTCGGGCGTTGGTATCGCCGGCGACCACTTCGACTTCCGCATCATCGACAACGTCGTCTCGCCGCTGATCGGAAAGGGGAGTCTGTTCAAGA
This sequence comes from Ensifer sp. LBL, assembly GCF_050435225.1. NCBI lineage: Bacteria > Pseudomonadati > Pseudomonadota > Alphaproteobacteria > Hyphomicrobiales > Rhizobiaceae > Ensifer > Ensifer sp. LBL. Next base: position 332,386 of record NZ_JBNDJY010000001.1, read on the forward strand.
GCTTCGACAAGCTGCTTGAAGTGCCGTCGAACTACTACGCGAATTTCGGCCGCTGGAATCAGCTTTCGATATTCAAGACACTGAAAGATTTCACGGATCTGAAGAAGCTGGTGCGCCAGAGCCTGGAGCCGGAAAAGCTCGAGGCCTTCGTCGACCTGATCGAATATGACGAAGGTTACCCGCTCTACAACGCGATCTCGGCAACCAAGATGCAGCTGTCGAAGCAGGACGAGACCGAGTTCTATTTCGCGCCGCTCGGCGAAATGTCGCGCCGCACCGTTCGCCGCAGCGATTTCGAAGGCTGGATCGCACCGGAGCTCGCCCGCATCGAGGGCGCACTCGACGACGTCCTGCAGTCGACCGCAACGGCACCCGAGACGATCGACAAGGTCTTCTTGACCGGCGGCACCTCCTTCGTTCCAGCCGTACGCGGCATCTTCGAGCGGCGTTTCGATGCCGACCGGATCGAAAGCGGCGGCGAACTGCTGTCGATCGCCCACGGCCTGGCGCTGATCGGCGAGCACGAGGACATCGCCCACTGGACCGCCAACGCAGCCTGAGGCGACGCGCGGGCCCGATGTGCATGACCTTGGATAGGAAGGCCGAGCGCCGGAAAAGCGGTTCCGGTCCGGCCGCTTATGGGCTAGGTTGGCGGCCATGATTTCCGCCCACGACCTCTCTCCGGCGCAGCTTGCCGCCCTCCTCGCCTTCCACGGCGACGCGGGCGTCGAATGGCTGCTGGAAGAGGAGCCGGTAGACCGTTTCGCCGAGTTCGAGGCGATGAAGGCAGCGCGCGGCAGTGCCCGCGCGACGGCAACCAGCAACCGGGCGGAGGCACCCGCCTCGCAACCGGCTGCGCGCCAGACACCGGCGGCCGCTGCCCCCACGCCTTCCCGCGCACCGGCCCCGGTCGCGAACGCCCCAGCGGTTGCCATTCCCGATGCGCAGGCGATCGAAGAGGCGCGCTTTGCCGCCGAATCGGCGCGGTCGCTCGCCGAACTCCGGACTGCGATGGAAGGTTTTGCTGGCTGCAATCTCAGGAACAGCGCCCGCAATCTGGTTTTTGCCGAAGGCGATGCGGCAAGCGGCATCATGATCGTCGGCCCGATGCCCTATGCCGACGACGATCGCGACGGCCAGCCCTTTGCCGGCCGCCTCGGCGAGATGCTGACCCGGATGATCGCCGGCATCGGCCTTACGCGCGAAGGCGTGCTACTCAGCAACGTCGTGCCCTGGCGCCCGCCGGGCAACCGCGTGCCGACGGCGCGCGAGGCTGACATCTGTCGCCCCTTCATCGAGCGCCAGATCGCGCTGGCAGAGCCCAAGCATCTGCTGCTGCTCGGCAATTTCACCGCCCGTTTCTTCTTCGGCGGCAACGATACGATCCACCAGCTTCGCGGCGAATGGCGGGATCTTGCCGTTGGTGGCATCAACGTGCCGACCCTTGCCACCCTGCATCCGCAGGACCTGGTGACGGCGCCGATCAACAAGCGCTTCGTCTGGCAGGACCTGCTTGCCTTCAAGGCCCGCATTCACGGCTGATCCCGAGGAAAGCGCCTGCCCGGATGGCGCTCGCGCGCCGCCTGCCCGTTTCATGAACAAAGTATGAAGAAAGCCATGCGGCCTGCGCATATCAGCGGCGCATTTTGACGCATTGCAAAATGGTATGTTGCAGCGCAATATATTGACACGGGAGGAATGGAATTTAAGGAAATTGAACCATGACTGCCCGCTTTCGTCCGATCCACAGCAGCTTTGAGACGCTCCGTCACACCGGCGCTGCTCAACGGACGCCGTTCAACCGCTTTGGCACGGCAGCCAACGAGCAGATGACCGCGATCGGCCTCGCCCGGACCACCCGTCCGGCGCAGATTTTCGCCGACTTCATCCAGCGCTGATCCCCACGCGATACGCGGCCCTGCGTATCGCGTGACGCATCGTTTGACCCGACACGAGACAAGGAACGAACCCATGACCAAGCCGATTGCCAGCCTCAAGGTCCTGCTCGATTCGATCTCCGACATCGGTACGGCCGTGCGCGCCTCGCGCGAGTATACCGTTCTCAGCACCAAGCAGGATGCACGCCGCGCCCATCGCGTGGCCGTGAGCCCGCTGCTGCCGAACTGATCGCTGCCCGAAGACAAACACACCGCCTTTTTGCCATCGCCTGTCGCAATCGACAGGGCGTAGAAAACTGGATAGAGCCACACTCGTCCCGACTAAGGAGTGTCAGGCTCATCCGGTCCTGCCAGACCGTTCCTCGCTCCATCTGCGTTTGCTTGTCATCGGACAAATGACGAAGCGCCACGTTTCCAGGAGCGCCGATGCTGGCCAGCCTCGCTTCCGTCTTCAGCCTGATGGTGTCGACCCTGCTCATGATGGTCGGCTTCGGCCTGCAGAGCTATGTTATCCCCGTGCGCTCCGTCGCAGAGAACTGGTCGACGCTGACGGTCTCGGTGATTGCCACCGGCTATACGGTCGGCTTCACGCTCTCCTGCGTCGTCACGCCGAAATTCGTGCTGCGTGTCGGCCATGTGCGCGTCTTTACCGCGCTGATCACCCTGCTCTCCATCGCGATCCTGCTCTGCGGCCTCATCGTCGACTGGCGCGCCTGGATCGTGTTCCGCGCCATTGCCGGCTTTGCCATCTCCGGCAGCTATCTCGTCATCGAGAGTTGGCTCAACGAGCGCGTCACCAACGAGAACCGCGGCCTGCTTTTTTCGCTCTATCTGATCACGACGATGGTCGGCACGATCGGCGGACAGTACATGGTGCCACTCGGCGATCCGACCAACACGTCGCTGTTCATGCTTTGCAGCGTGCTGTTCTCGCTGGCGCTGCTGCCGACGGCGCTCTCCTCATCCCCCATGCCCGCGCCGCCGGCGCAGGCGAAGTTCGATATCCCCGCCCTCTTTCGCCGCTCGCCGGTTGCCGTCGTCGGCGGTTTCCTCGCCGGCGCGCTGTCGGGCGCCTGGCTGAACCTCGGCGGCGTCTTCACCCAGAAGATCGGACTTTCGACGGCGGAAGGCGCCACATTGCTCGCCTCGCTATTGACGGGTAGCGCCCTCTCGCAGATCCCGATCGGGCGTCTTTCCGACAAGATCGACCGGCGCATCGTCATGGTCGGCTGCGGCATCGTCGGCGTCATCTCGTGCCTGGTGATGTCGGCATCGATCGGCAGCCAGCCCGCCGTTCTCTATATCATCGCCGCCTTCGTCGGATCGGTGCTCTTCCCGATCTACGCGCTGAACGTCGCGCATGCCAACGACCTTGCCAAGCCCAACGAATATGTCGAGACATCCTCGGGCCTGATGATCACCTACGGGCTCGGCACGATTTCCGGCCCGCTCATGGTCGGTCCGGTCATGGACCGTTTCGGCCCGGCGGCGCTGTTTCTCGTCCTTGCCGTCTACTTCGCGCTCTATGGCGGCTATGCCGCCTGGCGCATTCTACAGCGCGAGCAGCACAAGGGGCTCGTCGTCAAGACCGACTTCCAGGCAACGAGCGTCATGCCGACACCCGGTCCCGATGTGACGAGCCCGGCTGCCCTGCAGGCCGCACAGGAACCGCTGATCGACGACGACACGGTCCCGGCCTGGGAAAACCCGCGACCATAGGCCGTGGCTCAGCCCTGCGGCGTCACATGCTTGCGGGCGCCCCGGCGCTCGAGGCCGAGCCGGTGCTCGCGAAAGATGATGAAGATGCCGGCGCCGACGACAATGGCCGTGCCGACAAGCATGGTGGCCGTCGGGATATCGTCGAACAGGAAGTATCCGATGATCAGGCCGAGCACGATCGAGGTGTATTCGAACGGTGCGATCGTCGACATGTCGGCATGGCGATAGCTCTCGGTCAGAAGGATCTGGGCGACACCGCCGCAGAAACCGGCAAACATCAAGAGCAGGAAGGCTTCGCGCGAAATCGACGGCCAGCCAAAAGGCAAGGTCGCGAGCGAGAAGACCGAGGCCGAAAGCGAAAAGTAAAGCACGATCGTGTGGGTACGCTCATTCTTGACGAGCTTTCGCACCAGCACCATCGCAACGGCGCCGAGCGCCGCCGAGACCAGCACCGCGGCCGCCCCCATGGCCTCGAACGAACCGAAGCCCCCCTCTTCGAACAGCGTCAGCCGCGGCCAGGTGATGATCATCACCCCGACGAGCCCGATGACGACCGCCGACCAGCGATAAAGCCGGACGGATTCTCCGAGAAAGATTGCAGCGAAGGCGACCGCGATCAGCGGCATGGCATAGCCGATGGCGATGGCCTCAGGCAGCGGCAGGTGCACAAGACCGTAGAAGCCGAAGCTCATTGCGAGAATGCCGATGAAGCCGCGAGCGATATGGCCAGTGATGTCCTTGGTCTTGAAGGCGTCGCGCAACTGTCCGCGAAGAGCGAGATAACCGAGGATCGGCACCATGGCGAAGGCCGAGCGGTAGAAGGTGATCTGGCCGGTGGCGATCTCGTTTCCGGCCGCCTTGATCAGCGTCGACATGCAAACGAAAATGACGACGGAAAGGACCTTGAGCAGGATCCCCTTCATCGGGCTTTCGACTTCCGCATTCATTGAGGGCACTTTTCGAACAGCCTTGACCGGCAATCAGCAGGCACGCGGGCTGGTTTGGAGATTTTTCAGCGGAGAGAACCGCTGCAGGACCCCACCACCTTAGCGACGCTTCGCAGGAAAGTCGGATCAAACTTCGTGATGAATGACGTTTTTTCTTGATCGATTAACCTTCGACAGTAGGACGGCCGGCTTTTCTTTAGCCGCCCCGAAAAAAACCTTTCCAATTCATGTCTTGTTAGTCCCACTTCGGTACACATCGGTCCGATAAGGGAGCGGGAAGAATAACGGACGCCATGTCTTTTCTGCCGGAAGTGCGGTCGCCGGCATCACAATCGTGTGGCACAGCCCAGCTTTTCGCCCCTTGGCCTTTTCACCATCACAGGCGCCCTCTACAAATTCTCCAGTAGAACGGTGCAAGCGGGACTGACCATGCGGACAAATACTGGCCAGATCATTCATCTGGAAGACTACCGGCCGACTGACTTCGTTCTGGAGAGAGTGGATCTGACCTTCGAGCTAGACCCGAAGGAGACCAAGGTCGAGGCCCGGCTGATCTTCCATCGCCGCGAAGGTGTCGACAGTGCCGCGCCGCTCGTGCTCGATGGCGATGAGTTGACCATGACCGGCCTGCTGCTCGACCAGGAAGAGCTTGCGACGTCGCTCTACGATGTCGCCGACGATACGCTGACGATCCGCGGCCTGCCCGAAACCGCCCCGTTCGAAATCACCATCACCACGCTGCTTTCGCCCGAGACCAATACGCAGCTCATGGGGCTCTACCGCACCAACGGCGTCTACAGCACCCAATGCGAGGCCGAAGGCTTCCGCCGCATCACCTATTTCCCCGATCGTCCGGATGTGCTCGCCGTCTACACGGTCAACATCATCGCCGACAAGGCGTCCTCTCCCCTCCTGCTTTCGAACGGCAACTATCTCGGCGGCGCCGACATGGGCGACGGCCGTCACTTCGCCGCCTGGTTCGATCCGCATCCGAAGCCGAGCTATCTCTTTGCGCTGGTCGCCGGCGACCTCGGCGTGGTCGAGGACACCTTCACGACCATGTCCGGCCGCGACGTCGCGCTGAAGATCTATGTCGAACACGGCAAGGAGCCCCGCGCCTCCTACGCCATGGATGCGCTCAAGCGCTCGATGAAGTGGGACGAAGAGGCCTTCGGTCGCGAGTACGACCTCGACATCTTCATGATCGTCGCCGTCTCCGACTTCAACATGGGCGCCATGGAGAACAAGGGCCTCAACGTCTTCAACGACAAATACGTGCTTGCGGACCCGGAAACGGCAACCGATGCGGACTACGCCAATATCGAGGCGATCATCGCGCACGAATATTTCCACAACTGGACCGGCAACCGCATCACCTGCCGCGACTGGTTCCAGCTCTGCCTGAAGGAAGGCCTGACGGTCTATCGCGACCACGAATTCTCCGCCGACATGCGCTCGCGCGCAGTCAAGCGCATTGCCGAAGTGCGTCATCTGAAGTCGGAGCAGTTCCCCGAGGATGCCGGTCCCCTTGCCCACCCGGTACGCCCGACGAAATACCGCGAAATCAACAACTTCTACACGACGACGGTCTATGAAAAGGGATCGGAAGTCACCCGCATGATCGCGACCATTCTCGGCCGCGATCTGTTCAAGAAGGGCATGGATCTCTATTTCGACCGGCACGACGGCCAGGCGGTGACGATCGAGGATTTCGTCGCCTGCTTCGAGGCGGCAAGCGGTCGGGATCTGCGCCAGTTCGCGCTCTGGTATCACCAGGCCGGAACGCCGCTGGTCACCGCTTCGGGCGCCTATGACGCCGCCAAGCAGACCTTTACCCTGTCGCTCGAACAGACCGTGCCGCCCACGCCCGGACAGAGCGCCAAGGAAGCGATGCACATTCCGCTGAAGATGGGCCTGCTGCTCGAAGACGGCAGCGAAGCGGCCCTTACCGCCGTTTCCGGCGCCGACATGACCGACGATGTCCTGCATCTGACGGAGCGCAAGCAGACGGTCGTCTTCTCGGGCATCCCCTCGCGCCCGGTTCCGTCGTTCAACCGCAGCTTCTCCGCGCCGATCAACCTGCATATCGAGCAGAGCGCCGACGACCTCGCGCTGATCGCGCACCACGAAAGCGACCTCTTCGCCCGCTGGCAGGCGCTCAACGCCATCGCGCTTGCCAATCTCGTCGAGGCGACAGCGAATGTCCGCGCCGGCAAGCCGGTCACCGCGGACAAAGCGCTGATCGACGGCCTGATCCGGGCCGCCGCCGACGACAGCCTGGAGCCGGCCTTCCGTTCGCAGGCGCTGGCACTGCCGAGCGAATCTGATATCGCCCGCGAGATCGGCACCAACAACGATCCGGACGCAATCCACGCGGCCCGTCAGCAGATCCTGACGGCCGTTGCCGTCGCCGGACGCGACACCTTCCTCAAGCTCGCCGACGAGCTCGTCTCCGGCGGCGAGTTCAGCCCGGATGCGGCAAGCGCCGGCAGGCGGGCACTGCGCAACAGCGCGCTCACCTATCTGGTTCAGGCCGAAGAAGGGCCCGAGCGCGCAGCGAAGGCCTTTGCGGTGGCCAACAACATGACCGACCTCAGCCATGCGCTGGCGTTGCTCGCGCACCGCTTCCCGGATTCGGCCGAGGCGGCAGAGGCGCTTGCAACATTCCGCACGCGTTTCGCCGACAACGCGCTCGTCATCGACAAGTGGTTCGCCGTACAGGCGACGATCCCGGGCGCTGGGACACTCGATCGCATCAAGGCGCTGATGGACGAGCCGCTGTTCAACGGCAACAATCCGAACCGCGTGCGCTCGCTGGTGGGCACCTACGCCTTTGCCAATCCGACCGGCTTCAACCGCGCCGACGGCGAAGGCTACCGCTTCCTCGCGCGCCAGATCCTCGATATCGACCCGCGCAATCCGCAGCTTGCGGCCCGCATCCTGACCTCCATGCGCTCCTGGCGTTCGCTGGAGGACAAGCGTGCCGGGCATGCCCGCAAGGCGCTGAAGGAGATCGCCGGCGCATCGAAACTTTCGGCCGATGTCGGCGACATCGTCGAGCGCATGCTCAAGGCCTGAGCATCGCCAAAGCCTGATTTTCCTGGGGCCGGGCCGCACCTGCATGTCTCCTTAAATCGTCCTCGATTTAAGGGAAAAGACATGCGGCAAATCAAAGCGTTACAGCGACCTTTGCGCGTCTGAACAAGACGCGCGGCGCTGTAGCGCGACCCGGCCTATTATTTTCCAACGATAAGAAATGGTTAACAAATCTTTACCAGCGCCTCTGGACAAGGCGAATCGCCCTGTGATTCATTGAGTCAGATTCGGGCGAGCGGCGCGCCGAATCATCAGAGGGTTTAGAGCATTGGGAAAGATGGCGGACGCGCGACCAGCGAGCGCAGCCGACGGGCGGTTGCGACTCAAGCTTCCAGGCGTCACCGGCCTGGAGCAGGAGTTCATCTCGCAGGCGAAGATCTTTGCCGGGCCGGCTTCGCGCCGCCTGGCAAACGCGGAGCCCGTTCTCAAGCGCTCCATCCCGATCCTGATCATTGCGTTCCTGATTATCGTGGCGGTTTCGCGCATGTCCAGCATCATGGACGAGCACGCCCGCATGGAGGAAAGCTCGCGCCAGACCGTCGGCCTTGCCGCGGCGATCGCCGTTGCCGCCTTCCAGACGGACGGCGTCGCGCTGTTTGACGAGGGCCGGCGCGCCGAGGCGGAGCAACGCTTCAGCCAGTTTCTGCCGACCGGCATGCTCGATCCCGGCACGTTCATCCTCGCGGTTCGCAAGGACGGGCGGATCTTCGCAAGCACGGAGGGCGGTGGCCCGCTCATCGGCCGCACGCTCGCCGCGGCCGCGCCCGACATCGCGACGCTACAATATTTCGGCGAGCATTCGAGCATCATGAAAACGGCGATCGCCGGCGCCGACCACATCGTGGCGCTGGCGCAGCTGCCCGATGCGGCTGGCGTCGTGCTGGCCGCAACGCCGGTCACCCAGCTCGAGACGACCTGGCGAGACGAAGTTTCGCTGAACGTCACGCTGTTTGCCGGCATCTCGGCCATCCTCTTGATGGTGCTCTACGCCTACTACATCCAGGCAAAACGCGCCCGCGATGCCGATTCCGTCTTTGCCGAATCGAACCTGCGGGTCGAGACGGCGCTCTCGCGCGGCCGCTGCGGCCTTTGGGATTTCGATCTCGCCAACCGGCGGCTGTTCTGGTCGCGCTCGATGTACGAAATGCTCGGCATGCCCGGCGAGAGCAGCGTGCTCTCCTTCGGCGACGCCGCACGGCTGATGCATCCTGACGATCACGGCATCTACAGCGTCGCCCGCACGATCGCCCGCGGCGACGCGCGCCAGATCGACCAAGTGTTCCGCATGCGCCATGCGGATGGTCACTATGTGTGGCTGCGCGCCCGCGCCGAGATTATCCGCACCGCCTCTGGCCGGGCGCATCTGATCGGCATCGCCATGGACGTGACCGAACAGCACCGGCTTGCACAGCGCTATGCCGAGGCCGACCAGCGGCTCGCCGACGCCATCGAATGTACCTCCGAAGCTTTCGTGCTCTGGGACAAGCACGACCGCCTCGTGATGTGCAACACCCACTTCCAGGAGGCCTACAAGCTTCCGGATCATGTGCTGGTTCCCGGCACCGAACGCATCGCCGTGCATACGGCGGCAGCGCGGCCAGTGGTCGAGCGGCGGATCGCCGACCCGGATCACAGCAACCAGTCGCAGACGAGCGAAGTCCAGCTTGCGGACGAGCGCTGGCTGCAGATCAACGAGCGGCGCACGCGCGACGGCGGCCTTGTTTCCGTCGGCACCGACATCACGCTCCTGAAGCGCCACCAGGTGCGCCTGCGCGAATCCGAACGGCGGCTGATGGCAACCATCGGCGACCTCTCGGCCTCGCGCATGACGCTGGAGCGGCAGAAGACCGAGCTTTCGGTGGCGAACTCCAACTACCAGGTCGAAAAGGACCGCGCGGAAGCGGCAAACCGCGCCAAGTCCGAGTTCCTCGCGAACATGTCGCATGAGCTGCGCACGCCGCTCAACGCCATCCTCGGCTTCTCGGAAATCCTGCAGAACCAGATGTTCGGGCCGCTCGGCTCGGAGAAGTACAACGAGTATTCGCGCGACATCCATGAGAGCGGCAAGCATCTCTTGAACGTCATCAACGACATTCTAGACATGTCGAAGATCGAGGCCGGCCACATGCGCATCAGCCGCGAGACAATCGATCTCGCGCCCCTCATCGAGGAAACGCTGCGCTTCACCACCATTCCGGCCGAGCAGAAGAACATCCACGTGGTGCAGCAGATCTCGTCGGGCCTGACCATGATCGCCGATCGTCGGGCGATGAAGCAGGTGCTGCTCAACCTCCTGTCCAATGCGGTGAAGTTCACCAATGAGGGCGGGCGGATTTCGCTTCGGGCACGCAAGGTGACGGGCGCGGTAACGCTCACCATCGCCGATTCCGGCATCGGCATTCCGCGCGACGCGCTTCAGAAGATCGGCCAACCCTTCGAACAGGTGCAGAGCCAGTACGCCAAGAGCAAGGGCGGATCTGGCCTTGGGCTCGCGATCTCGCGTTCGCTCACCCGCCTGCACGGCGGCAGCATGAGAATACACTCGACCGAGAATGTCGGGACCATCATCTCGGTCAGGATTCCGGACCGAACCTAAGGCAAGGTCTCAATCAGCGCGCGGGCTTCCGCGCGCCTTCCGCTTTCCGCGCGGCCCCATTCACCCCGAAACGACCGATTGGAAGACGCGCCGCACGGACTTGGAAAGCCTGCGGACGTCTCCCTCCAGGGTTTTCAGGTCCGGATAGTCCCCTGCCCGGCAGACAAGATCGATCAGGCCCGCGGGCGCTTCCTTCGGCTCGAACTCACCGTCGATGCAAAGCCGCACGATCTGGGACAGTTCGGTGAAAAGATGCAGCGCCTCCAGCGCCACATCGAGATCGTTCGGGTTCATCAGCGCATCGCCAAGCAGCTTCAACGCGTCGGCGGTATTGGTGCCCGATGTCAGCGGCTGAACGCCCTTGGCCGGTGCCACGAGTGCCAGATACTGGGTGATGAACTCGATATCGACGAGGCCCCCCGGGATCAGCTTGAAGTCCCAGATGTCGCTCGGCGGTTTCTCGCTATCGATCATCTCGCGCATGGAGATCACGTCGGCGCTGACCTTGGCAACATCGCGCTTGCGCCCGAGGATCTCGGCGAAGATCCCGTTGGCCTCGGCCATCAGCCGGTCGTCGCCGCAGATGCAGCGCGCCCGGGTCAAAGCCAGATGCTCCCAGGTCCAGGCCTCTTCGCGCTGATACTTGGCAAAGGCGTTGATCCTGGTTGCGACCGGCCCCTTGTTGCCGGAGGGACGAAGCCGCATGTCGACCTCGTAGAGAATGCCTTCCGCCGTCGGCGCGGAAAGTGCGGCGATCAGGCGCTGCGTCACCCGCGTGAAGTAACGCGTCGGATCGAGCGGCTTGGCGCCGTCGGATTCCGTTGCCGTCTCGTCGTAGTCGTAGAGCAGGATCAGGTCGACGTCCGAGCCCGCGGTCAGCTCGTGGCTGCCGAGCTTGCCCATCCCGACGACGGCGATACGGCCGCCGGGGAAATTGCCATGAACGGAGCGGACTTCATCCTCGACCGCCTTCACCGCCGCAGCGATGATGAGGTCGGCAAGATCGGTAAAGGCGCGGCCGGCTTGCGCGCCGGAGATTGCGCCGGTCAAAAGCCGGATGCCGATCAGGAAGCGCTGCTCGGCGGCGATGATCCTGAGGCGATCGAGCACCTCCTCATAATGGCGTGCACCGCCGACGAAATTGGCGATGCGTGGTGCCAGATACTCCCGCGTCGGCAGTTCGGCGAGTAGGCCCGGATCGAGCATGCCATCGAAGACATGCGGGCGCGCGGCGATGATTTCAGCAAGCCTTGGTGCCGACGACATGACATTGACGATCAGCGACAGGAGGCCGGGATTGTTGCCGAGCAACGAGAAGAGCTGAATGCCCGCCGGCAGGCCGGAGATGAAGTTGTCGAACCGCAACAGCGCTTCGTCGGCGCGGCGGCTTTCGCCGAAGACCCGCAGCAGCTCCGGCGTCAGCTCGGTCAGCCGCTCGCGCGCCTCCACCGACTGCGTGGCGCGGTAGCGGCCATAGTGCCAGGTGCGGATCGTGTGGGAGATATCCGAAGGCCGCTGGAAGCCGAGTTTCTTCAGCGTCTCCAACGTGTCCGGGTCATCGCGCTGGCCGGTGAAGACGAGGTTGCCGGTCTCGGTCGACAGCTTTGCTTCCTGTTCGAAGAGCTGGGCATAGCGGCGCTCGACGGTCTTGAGCACGCGCGACAGCGCCTTGGAAAAGGCGGCCGTATCCTCGAAGCCGAGCATATAGGCGATGCGCTTCAACTCCGCTTCGGTTTCGGGCAAGACGTGCGTCTGCTCGTCGCGCACCATCTGGATCCGGTGCTCGACATCGCGCAGGAACCAATAGGCCTCGACAAGTTCGTCGGCCGTCTCCTCGTCGATCCAGCCGGCCTTGACGAGCGCCCGCAGCATCGGCTCGGTTGCGCGCTGGCGCAGGTCCGGCATGCGGCCACCGGCAATCAACTGTTGGGTCTGGACGAAGAACTCGATCTCGCGGATGCCGCCGCGGCCGAGCTTGATGTTGTGGCCCTTGACCGCGATCTCACCGTGCCCTTTGTGGGCATGGATCTGCCGCTTGATCGAATGAATGTCGGCGATCGCCGCATAGTCGAGATATTTGCGAAAGACGAAGGGGACCAGGTCCTTGAGGAAGTGCTCGCCGGCCTCGATGTCGCCGGCGACCGGCCGCGCCTTGATGAAGGCGGCGCGCTCCCAGTTCTGCCCCCTGCTTTCGTAATAGAGCATCGCCGCTTCGACCGGGATCGCCAGCGGCGTCGAACCCGGGTCCGGGCGCAGGCGCAGGTCGGTGCGGAAGACGTACCCGTCGCCGCTACGCTCCTGCAGGATGCGGATCAAGCGGCGCAGCAGCCGGCCGAAAGTTTCCGAGGCATCGTCGCGGTCGACGATGATGCCGGACTGCGGATCGTAGAAAACGACGAGGTCGATATCGGAGGAATAGTTGAGCTCAAAGGCGCCGAGCTTGCCCATGCCGAGCACGACGACACCGGAACCGGCGCTCGGGTTTGCGACATCCTTGACCTTCAGCTTGCCGGTCTCGTGCGCGCTCAAGAGCAGGTGGTCGATCGTCGCGGAGACGGCCGCACCGGCGAATTCGCTGAGCCAGCGGGTAGTTTCGCGCCCGTCGAAATGGCGCGAGAGATCGGCGAGAGCAACCGCGAAGGCGAGCTCACGCTTGGCGCGTCGCAGCCGCGCCATGATCTCCGTATCCGGCAATGCCGCGCCGCCCTCGTTCGGCTTCCAGGCATCACGGGCGCGGCGCACGCGCTCGCTCAGGAAGACCGTGAGTTCGGTCGACAGAAGTTCTTCGAGAATAGCCGGTCGGCTGTCGCCGGTATCGCGCAGGAATGGGGAAAGGGCAAAGGCCGAGACGATGAAAGTCTTGAACGGCGTGTCGGACGCAAGCAGGCTTGCGACCTTTTCGTGGCCCTTGGCCATATCCTTCAAGACCGAAAGCGCTGTTTTGGCGTCGGCTTGTGTGGCCGGACGGATCGGTGTCGTCTCGACCGCCCAGCACTTCTGCACCTGTTCCTGCATGCCGTCTCCCTCTGGCCGGAGCGGAAGCGCGCAACGACCGCGCGCGCTGCCTCACTCCACCTCGTTCTCCCAGAACCGGTCTATCAGGTTGCCGCCACCGGGAAAACCATCTGAACCGTCAGACCCTTGCCGCCTTCGGCGGACGGAACCGTGTCTGTGAGATGCAGCGCGCCATGGTGCATTTCCATGACTGCCTCGACCAGCGACAGGCCAAGGCCGGTGCCTGGCTTGGACCGGCTCTCATCAAGGCGTACGAAGCGCTTGATCACCTCGTCGCGCATCGCCGCCGGTATGCCCGAACCGTGATCGGCAACCGACAGCAACACACTCCCCTCGCGCTTTTCCAGCGAGACCTTGATCAGGGGGTTCTCGGCGCCATCGGCATATTTGATGGCGTTGTCGATGAGGTTGCCGAGGGCCTGGCCGATCAGTTCGCGGTTGCCTGAAATCACCAGAGCCGGGGCGACGTCGGCTTCGAGTTTCAGACCGCCATCTTCGGCCACCGGTTCGTAGAGCTCGACGCAATCGGCGACGATCTGCGAAAGGTCAATGTCGCTCATCTCGGCGGCAGACGAGCCGGCCTCGACGCGCGAGATCATCAGAAGCGCGTTGAAAGTGCGGATCAGTTGATCGGATTCGCCGATGATCTCCTCCAGCGCGCCGCGCTGGCTCGTGCCCTTGCGCGCAAGGGCTGCTTCCGCCTTGTTGCGCAGCCGCGTCAGCGGCGTCTTCAGGTCGTGGGCAATGTTGTCGGAGACCTGTCGCAGCCCTTCGTTCAGTTTCTCGATGCGGCTGAGCATGGCGTTCAGCGATTCCGACAGCCGGTCGAACTCGTCGCCCGAACCGCTCATCGGCAGGCGCTGCGACAGATCGCCGGCCATGATCTTGGTGCTCGCCTCCGACATGCGGTCGATACGCTTCAGAGCGTTGCGACCAATGCCGAACCAGATAACGAGCGCGCCGAGCCCCATGACGCCGAGCGCCACCATCAGCGCCTGGCGCACCAGCGCGCGGAACTTCTGCGGCTCCTGCAGGTCGCGGCCGACGAGAATGCGCAGACCATTGTCGAGCACCAGCACATGGGCAAGCGCCACATGGGTGTCCTTCTTGCTCTCGTCGGTATAGCGCTGATAGGCGAAGGGACGCTCGGTCCAGCCTTCGCTGTCGAGCAGGCCCGGCTCCAGGCTCGCGACGTTGCCGGCGAGGATTTCGCCGCTCGGTCCCGCGATCACGTAGAGATTGGCGCCCGGCTGGCGTGCCCGCCGCTCGAGCGAGCGCAACAGGCCGTTCATGCCGGCGCGGCTATAGACCTGCTCGATCTGCGCCACCTCGGCGGTAACGGCGTCACGGGTCTGCTGCTGCAGCAGCCGCTCCGACATGCCGGTGACGTAGATGACGAGAAAGGCAGCACAGAGCGAAAAGAGGATGAGGTAGAGGGCGGAAAGCCGGACCGCGGTCGTTCTGAAGAGAACGCGAAGCTTGCTCATGCGGGCGCCCGGTCATCCTTGATCATGTAGCCGGCGCCACGCACGGTGCGCAGCAGCGGCACATCGAAGTCCTTCTCGATCTTCGAGCGCAGCCGCGAAACATGCACGTCGATCACGTTGGTCTGCGGGTCGAAGTGATAGTCCCAGACGTTCTCCAGCAGCATCGTGCGAGTGACGACCTGGCCGGCGTTCTTCATCAGATATTCGAGCAGGCGGAATTCGCGCGGCTGCAGAGGAATTTCCTTTCCCTGCCGGCGCACGGAATGTGACAGGCGGTCGAGTTCCAGATCGCCGACGCGGTAAACCATGTCCTGATCCGGCGTGCCCTTGCGGCGGCCGAGCACCTCGACGCGGGCGAGCAGCTCATTGAAGGCGTAGGGCTTCGGCAAATAATCGTCGCCACCTGCGCGCAGACCCGTTACCCGGTCGTCCACCTGGCCGAGCGCCGACAGGATCAGCACCGGCGTGTGAATGTCCTTGCGGCGAAGCTCGGTGATGACAGAGAGACCGTCTCGACGCGGCAGCATGCGGTCCACCACGAGAACGTCGTAATTGTTCTCGCTGGCCATGAACAGGCCGCTCTCGCCATCGCTGGCGTGATCGGACACGATGCCCGCCTCGCGGAAGGCTTTCGCCAGGTAGGCTGCCGCCTCGAGATCGTCTTCAATGATGAGAATCTTCATACGCGCGACCATAGTCCCGGACCCCTGTCTGTCTCAACCGGTTTCGACTTTCGACAACCGGGTTGGCGAGTGCTCTCGCGAGGGAGAGCGGGATGCGGGCGGAAAACCGCACACACCTTTTCACATCCCGCTCCAAACGGCGAGCGCCGCGACATCACTTGGAAATCGCGGCGCTCCGGTCAATCATCTGACTGCCGCGATCAGCCCTTGTCGATCGGAAGGGCCACGAAGCGGCTGCCGTTTTGGGCCTCAATCTGGAAGAGCGCCTTGCTACGGCCGTCCTTCTTGGCAGTGTTGATGACCTTCAGGATGTCGTCGGCGGACTTCACTTCCTGATTGTTCACCGAGACGATCTTTTCGCCCTGCTTCAGGCCGCGATCGCTGGCATCGGAGTCTTCGTCGACCGAAGCGATGGTGACGCCCTTGCCATCGTCGGACGGCACGACCGAGACGCCAAGGTCGGCCAGTGCCTGCTCGCTCGACGGCTGGGCTTCATCGGACTGGTCGTCCTGGCTCTTGGCCGCTTCCTTGTCGTCCTTCGGCAGCGTGCCGATTTCGAGCTTGACGGTTTCCGCCTTGCCGTCGCGCCACAGGGCCAGGTCGACCGTGGTGCCCGGGCGGATCGCCGCAACCTTGCGGGCAAGGTCACGCGGATCCTTGACCGTATCGCCGTTCAGCGCGGTTACGACATCGCCCTTCTTGATGCCGGCTTTTTCGCCCGGCGAACCGGTCTGCGGCTCGACGACGAGCGCGCCGCTTGCTTCCGAAAGGCCGAGCGATTCGGCGATGTCCTTGGTGACGGGCTGGATCTGCACGCCGAGCCAGCCGCGGGAAACCGAGCCGTCCTTGATCAGGTCGGCAACCACATCCTTGGCAACGGTCGACGGGATGGCAAAGGCGATACCGACGTTGCCACCGCCCGACGGCGAGAAGATCGCCGTGTTGATGCCGACGACTTCGCCGGAGAGGTTGAAGGTCGGGCCACCCGAGTTGCCGCGGTTCACCGCCGCGTCGACCTGCAGGTAATCATCATAGGGGCCGGAGCCGATGTCGCGGCCACGCGCGGAGACGATGCCCGAGGTTACCGTGCCGCCGAGACCGAAGGGATTGCCGACGGCAACCACCCAGTCGCCGACGCGGACCTTGCTGTCGTCGGCCCAGCTGACATAGGTGAACTTGCGCTTGTCATCGACTTTGAGCACGGCGAGATCCGTGCGGCTGTCCTTGCCGACCAGCTTGGCGTCGAGCTCGGTGCCGTCGTTGAGGATGACGGTGAAGGCCGAGCCGTCGGAAACGACGTGGTTGTTGGTGACGAGGTAACCGTCATCGGAGATGAAGAAGCCGGAGCCCTGAGCGGTCGGACGCAGGCGGCCTTCGCCATGCGGGCCGCGTCGGCCGGGGCCGCGGTCGGCACGATCGTCACCGCGCGGGCCGAATTCCTTGAAGAAACGCTTCAGCGGATGGTCTTCCGGCAGATCATCGAAGCCGCGACCGTTGAAGTTGAAGTCGAAACTGCTTCCGTCTTCCGACACCGGATTGGCGCGCGACTGAACGCGGACCGAAACGACCGCCGGCGAAACGGCCTCGACGACGTTGGCGAAGCTCGGCACCGACGGCGCTTCTACCTTCACCGGATCGGCAAAGGATTGCGAGATGCTGGCCGGCAGACCCGAGGTCAGCATAACGGCGGCAAGGCCGGCGACGGTCGAGGTCTTCAGAACGGTCTTGAGGGAGGGACGCAGGGATTTGGTCGTAAACATCCGTTTTGCCTTTTCTCTTCCTTGATGCCGTCGAAGACGGCACCGAAACCTGGTTGCGAAACCGCCTCAGGGAAGGCGGAATTCGTTTTGGCTGACTGGAGGAACAGCCGATGACCAAAGATGTAACGGATGGGACCTTACTGAGTTCTGTCCGGAAAATGAATTTTTGGTAATGTTGCGAAGAGCTGGCCCGGGCTCGACCAAGGGCCTACCGGGAATTGCGCGTTGGCGCGAGCGGCATTCTCAGCCGCTGGCGGGGATCTCCAGCGATATCAAAAGATTAGTGCGGGGCCGGTGCAACGGATGCGCGTTCGGCGAGCGCCGCGTTAAGGCTGAAGCAGCTTCTCCAGCTTTTCCTTTTCGTCCTCGGAAAGCGGCGCGCCCTTGGCCTGGGCGCCGCGACGGCGAGAGGCGATAACAAGCGTAATCGCCCCGACGAGGAGCAGGGTCGCCGGCATACCCCAGAGGATCAGGGTCTTCGTCTCGAAGCGCGGCTTCAGCAGTACGAATTCGCCATAGCGGGACACGACGTAATCGATGACTGCCGTGTCGCTGTCGCCGTTCGCCAGCCGCTCACGCACGAGCACGCGCAGGTCCTTGGCAAGCTCGGCGTTGGAATCGTCGATCGACTGGTTCTGGCAGACCATGCAGCGCAGTTCCGCCGAGATCGCCCGCGCCCGCGCTTCGAGCGCGGGATCGGCAAGCACCTCATCCGGGTTGACGGCAAAGGCTGAGCCGACAGGCGCAAGTACAAGCAGGAGTGCCAGGAGCAGTCGCTTCATTCCGCAGCCCCCACCGGCACCGTCTTCGGTCGCTTGGCCTTGGCCGGCGCGCCGACGCGCAGGCGGCGGTCACTCAGGGAGACGAAGCCACCCGCCATCATGAAGAGGGTGCCGCCCCAGATGCACAGGATCATCGGCTTCCACCAGATGCGCACGACGATACCGCCTTCGCTGATCTGGTCGCCGAGCGAGACATAGAGCTGGCTCAAACCGAAGGTGCGGATGCCGGCTTCCGTCGTCGGCATGCGGCGCGCCTGGTAGAGGCGCTTCGATGACCAGACTTCGTCAATTGCGACACCGCCGCGGCTGATGGTGAAGTGGCCGGACTCCTCGGAATAGTTCGGGCCGCTGCCATTGCGCATTCCGTCGAAGCGCAGGGTGTAGCCGCCGGCATCGACCGTCATGCCCGGCTTCATCTCGACGACTGTTTCGGTTTCGAAGGCCGTGACGGCGACGATGCCGATCAGGGTGACGCCAAGGCCGATATGTGCAAGCGCCGTGCCGAAGGCAGAACGCGGCAGGCCGGAGAAGCGCCGCCAGGCAACATTGCCCGCGACCTTGCCGAGGCCGGAGCGCAGCGCAAGGTCCGTCAACGACCCGACAATCACGTAGACGCCAAGGGCAATGCCGAAGAGCGCCAGAACCGGGCCGCCATTCATGAAGTAATAATAGGCGACACCGAAGAGCAGACCGATGGCGACCGCTGCGAAGAGCCGCTGCGAAACGCCGGCAAAGTCGCCGCGCTTCCAGGCAAGCAGCGGGCCGAAGGGCACCGCAAAGAGCAGCGGCAGCATCAACAGGCCGAAGGTCATGTTGAAGAAGGGCGGGCCGACGGAGATCTTGTCTCCGGTGAGCGCCTCAAGCACCAGCGGATAGAGCGTGCCTGTCAGGACCGTCGCGGTCGCCGTCGTCAGGATAAGGTTGTTGAAGACCAGCGCGCCCTCACGCGAGATCGGCGCGAAGATGCCTCCGGCCTTCAGATGCGAAGCGCGCAATGCGAAGAGCGTGAACGCACCGCCGATGAAGAAGACGAGAATGGCGAGGATGAAGATGCCGCGGGTCGGGTCGGTGGCGAAGGCGTGAACCGAGGTCAGGACGCCCGAGCGGACAAGGAAGGTGCCGAGCAGCGACAGCGAGAAGGTCATGATCGCGAGAAGCACGGTCCAGATCTTCAGGGCTTCGCGCTTTTCCATGACCAGCGCGGAGTGCAAAAGCGCGGTTCCCGCAAGCCAGGGCATGAAGGAGGCGTTTTCGACCGGATCCCAGAACCACCAGCCGCCCCAGCCGAGCTCGTAATAGGCCCAGTAGGAGCCCATGGAGATGCCGGCGGTGAGGAAGGTCCAGGCAGCGAGCGTCCACGGACGGACCCAGCGCGCCCAGGCGGCGTCGATGCGACCCTCGATCAAGGCCGCGATGGCAAAGGAGAAGCAGACGGAGAAACCGACATAGCCGAGATAGAGCAGCGGCGGATGGATGGCGAGACCGACATCCTGCAGGATCGGGTTCAGGTCCTTGCCCTCGCCCGGCGCCGGCATCAACCGCGCGAACGGATTGGACGTCAGCAAGATGAAGAGCGCGAAGGCCATCGCGATCCAGGCCTGGACGGCAAGCACGTTTGCCTTCAGCGTTTCCGGCAGGTTGCGCCCGAAGGCGGCAACCAGCGCCGAGAAGAACGTCAGGATCAACAGCCAAAGCAGCATCGAGCCTTCATGGTTCCCCCAGACGCCCGAGATCTTGTAGATCAGCGGCTTCAGCGAATGGGAGTTTTCCCAGACGTTGCGGACCGAGAAGTCCGAGGTCACATAGGCGAAGGTGAGGACGGCAAAGGCGAAAGCGACGAGCAGAAAGCAGGCGACGGCGGCACTGGAGGCCAGCTCCATCAGGCCGCGATCTTTCAGCCGTGCGCCGAGGATCGGCAGGGCCGCCTGAATGACCGCAGTCGCCAGCGCCAGAACCAGAGCGTAGTGTCCGAGCTCGATGATCACTTGATGGTTTCCTTCCCGCTGAGCTCGACGCCCTGGGCCTTCAAACGGTCGGCGACATCCTTGGGCATATAGGTCTCGTCATGCTTGGCGAGAACCGAGTCTGCCACGAAGACCGAGCTTCCCGCAACGAAGGTTCCCTCCGTCACAACGCCCTGCCCCTCGCGGAACAGGTCGGGCAGGATGCCGGTATAGGTGACCGGCACACCGCTCAGCGTATCGGTAACGGTGAAGGTCACCGTCTTGCCGTCGCCGCGCTTGACGGAGCCGGCTTCGACGACGCCGCCGAGGCGGATGCGGGTTCCCGGTGGCACGTTGGCCTTTTCGAGGTCGCTCGGCACATAGAAATAGGCGATCGCCTGGCTGAAAGCGAACATCACGAGGAAGGCTGCAAGCAACAGGAAACCGACGCCGCCGCCGATGATCGCCAGTCTTTTTTGTTTGCGCGTCATTGCGTTACTCCGTCGGTGGCAATCCCGAGCTCGCGCGCCAGCGCCAGCAGCTGCTTGCCGCCGTCGCCATCGGCCGGGAAGGTTTTTAGGCCTTCCCTTAGCGCGGCCAGCGCCTTGTCTCGTTGATCAAGGACAACATGGGAGCGGATCAGCCGCGCCCAGCCTTCGAGATTATCCGGATTTTCCTTCAGCCGGCTCTCCAGGCTGCCGACCATACCCCGGATCATTTCCTGGCGATCGCCGGCGCTCATGCTCTGGGCCGCAGCCACATCATCGGCACTCGGATTGCCCGGCGCTGCAGCGCTGGTGGCGCCCCCCAATTCAGCCACGTGCTGCTTGACGAGCGGCAGCCAGGGTGCGTCGGCGGGTGATGTCGCGACCAGTCGGTTGAAGGCAGTCAGCGCTTCCGCTTTCTTGCCTTCCTGCTTGAGGCCGAGGGCAAGATAGAATTCCGAGCGCGGGTCATTGGGATCGAGCGTCAGCGCCTGCTTCAGTGCGTCCTGCGCCTTGCTCGTCACGACGCCGTCGGACTGCACGACCATCGCCTCGGCATAGCCGCCGAGACGTGCCGGCGTCGGGCCAAGCAGGCGGATCGCCCGGTCATAGGCATCGACTGCATCTTCGACACGGCCGTTTCGCATGTAGATCGGCGCAAGCAGATCCCAGCCGGCGCCGTCGTTCGGGTTTATCGCCAGGTGGTTCTCGGCCTTGGCAATCAGGATGTTGATGTCGCCATTGGGATCGGCCAGGCGTGCGGCGAGCGGCTGCGCCGGAAGGCCCGGGCTGCCGGTCAGCAAGTAAAGACAGAGCCCGACGGCCGGAAGACAGAGCAGCACGAAGGCCTGGGCCAGACGGCTGACACTGCGACGCGGCGCAGCGGCCGGCGTCGCCTCGCTGTCGCTCTCGCCAGCGGCCAGCAGCCGGCGCGCCACTTCGGCGCGAGCAAGCTCGGCATCATCGCCGCGGATCAGACCGCTGTCCTGGTCGCGCTTCAACTCTTCGAGCTGGTCGCGATAGACCTCGATGTCATGGCTGTGAGGAGACGACGGGGCTTCCCCTGCCCGCAGCAGCGGCAGGATGAGCACGGCAGCGACGGCCGCCGTCAGGGTGGCGACGAGGATCCAGAACAACATGGAAGCTCAATACTATGGCCCCCATGCCATTCCAACACGAAAACCCCTTATGACGGAGATTTGAGGCGTTTCGCCGCAACGGCGGATCGAGCAGCCCGGGCGCATCCGGAAGACCCCGGCCTGCCAGGCCTCAGGTCAGCGGCGTCCAGCTGCCATCCGGGTTGCGGCAGGCAGCGCCCCGCGCCGTCTTTGGCTGGCCCTTGACGGTAACCGTGTGGCTATACTGGCGGCAGTTCTGCGACCCGACCTGATAGGGAGCGGCTGCAACGACCGAACCGTTGACGCCACGCCCGTCCCAGGTCACCGGTTGGCCACCGGGGGCCGCTTCAAGTGCGCGGTACTCCGCCTCAAGCGCCCTCTGGCGGTCGGATGCTCCGATGTCGAGATCGGTGAGACGCGCGATCACCCCGCCCTGGAGTGCCGCGATGTAATTGGTCGAGGTGGCGCCGCGCGTCGCCGTCGAGCCGAGGCTGCCGGCCGCGCCCTTGCTGCCCGTCGTGCCGCATCCGGCCAGTGCGACGGCCGAAGCGACCACAACGATCCTGCCGCCGACGACAATAGCCCGTGTCATTTCTGCCTGGTTCCTCATGATCCGCGACACTCAATCATCCTATCCGAAGCCGCATCCTTAAGCTCGTTCCATTCGAGCACGGTGACGACTAGTCCTTGATTTTCTTTTGGCATTCCCCGCGCGCCGAGGCAACGGCGGGCCCCGCGGGTGTGACATTTTCAAGCACGGGTGTGACCCCTAAATCACGATGGATTCGCATGCGAGCGACGCCAGACCCACGTATTTCTCCCGCACCCTCTAAACGGCCGCCGGCAAAACCAGTTCCGCCCGCAAGCCTCCCTCGTCCCGTCGCGACAGGGTGATTGTGCCCTGGTACTCCCGAACGATCTCGCTGACGATCGAAAGACCGAGCCCGGTTCCCGGCTTGCTTTCGTCGAGCCGCTTGCCGCGCTTCATCGCCACGGCGATCTGGTCGGGGTTGAGCCCCGGCCCATCGTCGTCGATATCGAGAACGATCCACTGCCGTCCTGGTTCCTTGGCATGAACCTCGCTCGGCGCCGGCCTGACGTTCAGCCATACCTCTGCTCGGGCGTGGCGGGCGGCATTTTCGAGCAGGTTGCCGACGGTCTCCTCGACGTCCTGCAGCTCCATGGCAAGAACCAGTCCCGGCGGGTTGATAGACAGATGAACCTGCTTTTCCGGATTGAGCTTGCGCATGACACGCACGAGGCGTTCGAGCGCCGGCTGCGCTTCGGTCCGCGCCAGCACGGACTCGCGCTGCGCCGCGATCCGGGCGCGGCTCAGATAGGACTGAACCTGGGTCTGCATCGCATCGACCTGGGTGCGCACCAGCTCGCCGTGCGATGCCTCGAGCACCCGCGCCTCGTTCAGCAGCACCGCGATCGGCGTCTTCAGCGAATGGGCAAGATTGCCGACCTGCATGCGGGCGCGCTCGACGATGCGGCGGTTGCTGTCGATCAGCGCGTTGACCTCGTTGGCGAGCGGCTGGATCTCGCGCGGGAATGCACCATCCAACCGTTCGCTTTCGCCGGCGCGGATCTTTTCCATCGAGCGCCGGACCTCATCGAGAGGCCTAAGACCGAAGAGGATGGTGAGCGCGTTCACGCCGAGCCCTCCAAGACCGAAGATGGAGAGCGCGATCGTCAGGTTGCGGGTGAAGCGGTTGATGTCGGCCTCGAGCACATCGCGGTTGCCCGCCACGCGAAAGCGCGCCGTATGGCCCTGGATGTCGAGAACGACCTCGGTCTCGGAGACCTCGACCTCGTTCCCGAAGGGATCCTTGGTGGTGTAGAAGCGGACATAGCCGGTATCGAAGGGCACCTCGTCGACGCTGGCGATCGGCAGCTTGCCGTTGCCGAGCGAGGTCGAGATCAAAGGCGGCGTATCGAACTCGCCGATCGGATCGACGACCCAGTACCAGCCGGTCTGCGGTTGGGAAAACCTGAGATCACCGAGCTGCGGGCTGCCCGAGAGCACCGTCCTCTCGTTTACGGAGATCGAATTGACGACGTTGAAAAGCTGCGCCCTCAGCAAATCCTTGAAGCCGCGCTCGGAGCCCTGGCGATAGAGTTCGGAAATGACCACGCCGATCACGACCAGAGAGACGACCGCCCAGACGGTCGAAACTACCAGGACGCGGGCGGTGAGCGATCTAATTGCCATTGCCCGGCGCTTGCATTCGGTATCCGAGACCGCGCACCGTTTCGATCAGATCGTTGCCGATCTTCTTGCGCAGCCGGCCGATGAACACTTCGATCGTATTGGAATCGCGATCGAAATCCTGATCGTACATATGCTCGACCAGTTCCGTGCGCGAAACCACCTGGCCCATGTGGTGCATGAGATAGGAGAGCAGCCGGAACTCGTGCGACGTCAGCTTCAATGCCACGCCATCGACCGTTGCCTTGGAGCCCTTGGTGTCGAGGCGGACCGGGCCGCAGACGATCTCCGAGCTCGCATGGCCGGCAGCGCGCCGGATCAGCGCGCGGATGCGGGCGAGAACTTCTTCGACGTGGAACGGCTTGGCGACATAGTCGTCGGCGCCGGCATCGATGCCAGCCACCTTGTCGCTCCAGCGGTCACGCGCCGTCAGGATCAGGACCGGCATGGTCTTGCCGTCGCCACGCCATTTTTCAAGGACGGTGATGCCGTCCATCTCCGGCAGGCCGATGTCGAGGATCACGGCATCATAGGGCTCGGCGTCGCCGAGATAGTGCCCCTCCTCGCCATCATAGGCCTGGTCAACGACGTAGCCGGCCTCCTTCAGCACCTCGGCGAGCTGCCGGTTCAGGTTGGCGTCGTCCTCGACAATCAGAATGCGCATCCGTCTTTACTTCCTCTCGCGGCCATCCTGCTGCATGTTTCGCCAAATCTGGCCGATTTAAGGATAAGAACACGCAGCCATTCAAAGTGCTACAGCGACCTTCGTACGCCTGATACGGCACGCGGCGCTGCAGGGATAGCCTACATCGGCACCTTGACGGTTACCTTCTTCGGCCTGCCGCCATTGCCGGGAACAAGCACGGTGATCACGCACTGACCGTCGGACGTCGGCTGCGCCGACAGCAACTCGCCGCCGGTGTCGGCAACGACCTGCGCGGCAGCCGCACTGCAATCGCCGGCCACACGAACGACAATATCCGACGGCACGCTGATCGCTGGCGGGCTGAAGCCGGCGAGGCCTGCAGCAAGCGCGGCTATGATCACTGGTGAAGACATGAACGCACTTTCGACTTGGGAAGCATCATGGCAGAAGGAATAAACGAACGAGGCTGAATGGCAAATGAATGTCGGCCTTTCGGACCGGCAAGCACTATCGGGAAACGCATCATCTCCCCCGAAATCCGACCTTAGATTGCGGCGATTCTTCCCTGGAGGAAACCCGCATCGGTCAATCCGTTGCCTAGCCATAGCCGCTTCCTGCGACAGTTTGGGCGACGCGATCACGCGAGGAACGCGGCCGGGAACCCAAGGCCACCAGACGGAACAGCCCAACCGTCAGCTTTCGTTAAGCATGTTTTGCTAGGATCTTTTTGCTGACCTAAGCAGCGCCGTTCCCGATCGAGGGCGGCATGGCTTCGCACCCATTTTGCCGATTCTTTTGAATCGCTTGGCGGCTGTCGCTCGCAGCGAGATTCAAACACTTCAGAGACTGATTCAGGTTCGGCGCCCTTTCAAACAAGGCTCGGCCATTACGGCCCTCGGCCCTTGCGAGGCAATGCGTCACCACGGCACCGATCACGCCCGCAGCAGTGTCGTCTTCTTAGACAAAGCACTGCGAACCGGCCGACCCTTTTGCCACAATCTATGCGCGCAAATTACTTCAAAAATAGCTGCAACTTAAACCTGTTGACGACCAGGCGCGATGCGTGCTGTGTATAAACGAAAAATTAATCGATTTAAAGATTTTTCAATCGTTTAAATGATTTAAGCCACTGATTTACAAAGCCTTTGCGATGTGAAATTGTCCGCCACATCATACATCACGAAACCGTCACAGAACCCGGGAGGATCGCATGCAGACGCTCGCAAACAACCAGCCCGCATCTCAGCAGTCCAAAGTACCGCAATCATTGCTCGACCGTTTCGAGAGCGAATGGCGTGAGATGCGCGCCGCGAGCGACGCAACGCCGAAGCCGGTCGCACCGGCGGAATGAGGCCCGCCTGAGTGGCGCGCCTGCGCGTCACCGGCCCTGCCCTTCGATTTCCCTAGATTGTCGTCGGACAGCGCTCGTTCAGAGCGCTTTTCGGTGAGTCCTTAGCGGACCGGCGGTGAGGCTATCACCGCCGGTCGCGATGTTTTCCCGCCCCGTGCGGCGGGCGCGCCACCACCGATGCCAAAGCCCATCCAGGCAGCCCGATCAGGCTCCGCTAGCGCCCTTGTCGAGCGCGCGCATCAAGGGCACCCCTTGCAATTTTTGTAGTGATTTTCAGCCTTTTTGCCATTCGGCAAAAGCATGTTAATCTTTCTTCATGCTGACGGAAGAGATCGAAAGACTCGCGCTGAGCCTGCCTGGAACGGAGGAAAATGCGCATTTCGGGACGCGAGATTTTCGCGTCGGGAAGCGTATTTTCATGACCCTGCCGGAGGCCGGTCGTGCCGTTTTCAAGTTCACCCCCGACCAGCAGCGCATGCTTCTGGAAATGGAGCCGGGCGTCTGTGCGGCAGTGCCCGGAGGCTGGGGCGATCGCGGCTGGACGTCGTTCTACTTCGTCCAGGCCGACGAGGATCTCGTGCGGCAATCGATGGAAACGGCGTGGCGCAATGTTGCGCCGAAAAGCCTCGTCAAGAAGAACGGCGGCAGCCACTAGAGGTGCGTTGCGGCAGAACGGCCCTGCCGGCGCCGCACTGCCAAAACGATTCCGCCACTTCGGCTAACCCCTTGTTAGTCCGCGTTTTCCTGTCCCACTTCCAGCGGCCAGGTGACGAGATAATCCTCGTAATCGTCGACATCGATGCCGTCTTCCGCAACGGTGCGGCCGCGCACGGAAATGCCGGCGGTGTGAACCGTTTCCGGATCGCCCGAAATCAACGGATGCCACCAGTAGAGATCGCGCCCTTCGGCCACCAACCGGTAGCCGCAGGTCGGCGGCAGCCAGGTGATTTCGCGCACGGCCTTCGGCGTCAGCTGGATACAGTCGGGCACAGTCGCCTGGCGGTTGGGATAGTCCTTGCAGCGACAGCTCTCGCCGTCGAGAAGCGTACAGCGGATCGAGGTCCAGGCGATCTCGCCCGTGTCCCAATCCTCGAGCTTGTTGAGACAACAGAGGCCGCAGCCGTCACAGAGGCTTTCCCACTCGGTATCGGTCATGTCTTCAAGGCTTTTCGCCTTCCAGAAAGGCATTTCGCCCATCGTCATCACACTTTCGTCAAATCGCTCGCGATACAGAAATTTCGCAGAAAATTGCCGGTTTTTTAAGGCCGGCGGCGCGATATGCAAGTAGATTGGAATTTGACGCCGTGCAAATATTACATGGCGCCGGCATGATGCCGTAGAGCCTTCAGGTGGTTGAGACCGTGCGGGAACCGAGGAAAGACGATAATCGGCCGAAGAAACGGCACATCTTTCTCAGGATCGACTCCTGGATCGATTCCACGGTCTGGAATGCCGGCTTCAAGCTGGGGCAATGGTGGGAGGACACCACCATCTTCTTCCGCCGCTTCCGCGTCACGGGCTGGAAGAAGGCCGTCTTCGAGGTGCTCGGCGAAGGCATGAACTGGGGCACCGTCGGCTCGGTGCTGATGCTGGCACTCGCCCTTCCGGCCTTCGAGGAAACCAAGGGCAACTGGCGCGCCCAGAGCGATTTCGCCGTCACCTTCCTCGACCGCTATGGCAACGAGATCGGCCATCGCGGCATTATCCACGAAGACTCGGTGCCGATCGACGAACTGCCGGATCACCTGATCAAGGCGGTGCTGGCGACCGAGGACCGGCGCTTCTTCGACCATTGGGGCATCGACTTCCTGGGCCTTGCCCGTGCCATGACCGAAAACGCCCGCGCCGGCGGTGTCGTGCAGGGCGGTTCTACACTGACGCAGCAGCTCGCCAAGAACCTCTTCCTGTCGAACGAGCGGACGATCGAACGCAAGATCAAGGAAGCGTTCCTCGCCGTCTGGCTGGAATGCAACCTGTCGAAGAAGGAAATCCTCCGGCTCTATCTCGACCGCGCCTATATGGGCGGCGGTACCTTCGGTGCGGCGGCCGCGGCGCAGTTCTATTTCGGCAAGTCGATCACCGATGTCAGCCTTGCGGAATCGGCGATGCTTGCGGGCCTCTTCAAGGCGCCGGCGCGCTATGCGCCGCACGTCAACCTGCCGGCCGCACGCGGACGCGCCAACGAGGTTCTGACCAACCTCGTCCAGGGCGGCCTGATGACCGAAGGCCAGGTCATCGCCGCGCGACTTAATCCGGCGACGGTCATCGACCGCGCCCAGGTGAAGGCGCCCGACTTCTTCCTCGACTGGGCCTTCGACGAAGTCCAGCGCATCGCCCGCCCCTTCGCGCAACATTCGCTGATCGTGCGCACCACCATCGACATGGGCCTGCAGAATGCCGCCGAGGATTCGGTGGAATCGAGCCTGCGCCAATATGGCGAGAGCTTCCGCGTGAAGCAGGGTGCGCTGGTGATGGTCGAAAACGGCGGTGCCGTGCGTGCCATGGTTGGGGGCCGCGACTATGGCGAGAGCCAGTTCAACCGTGCGACCCGCGCACTGCGCCAACCGGGTTCCTCCTTCAAGGTCTATACCTACGCGGCAGCGATGGAAAAAGGCATGACGCCGGAAACGGTCGTCGTCGACGCACCGATCACCTGGCGCGGATGGTCGCCGCAGAATTATGGCCGCAGCTATGCCGGCCGCATTACCATCCTGACGGCCATCGCCAAGTCGATCAACACCATTCCCGTGCGCCTCGCCAAGGACAAGCTCGGCACGGACCTGATCGCCCAGACGGCCAAGGACATGGGCATCGAGACCCCGATCCGCACCGACAAGACCATGCCGCTCGGCACATCGGAAGTGACCGTGCTCGACCAGGCGACCGCCTACGCGGTGTTCCCGGCCGGCGGCATGCAGTCACGACGCCACGGGATCAGCCAGATCCTCAACTATGACGGCGACATTCTCTACGACTTCGGACGCGATGCGCCGCCGGCGCGGCGCATCCTCTCCGAAACCGCCAACACGTCGATGAACTCCATGCTGACGCAGATCCCGATCATCGGCACGGCGCGCAAGGCCGCGCTCGACAACGGCATCGTCGTCGGCGGCAAGACCGGCACGACGCAGGCCTATCGCGACGCCTGGTTCGTCGGCTTCACTGGCGACTATACGACCGCGGTGTGGTTCGGTAACGACGACTACACCTCGACCAACAACATGACCGGCGGTTCGCTGCCGGCAATGACCTTCAAGCGGCTGATGGACTACGCCGAGCAGGGCATCGAACACCGGACGATCCCGGGGATCACCGCGCCCACGGCGCCGGCAAAGCAGCCGCCGCAGGTGGCGTCAGCGAAGCCGGACGAAAACGCGCTGCCGCCGCTGGTGCGGCCGCGCTCGCTTTCGACCGACGTCACCCGGCTGCTGCGAAGCATTGGCGAGACCTTCGAAAAGGCACCGGCTCTGAAGGCACCCGAGAAGGCCGGCGGCAAGGTCGCCGCTCTCGGCGCGGCGGAAGAACCGCGCTCTGGACAGGCGAATGTCGATGCCGCCAGCAACTGACACCAGCATGTCCGCTCCCGTCGCATATCGCTGCCGCGCAATCCGCTTCGAGGCCGTCGCCGTTGCGCCGGGCCGGGATTTCGGCGAGATAGAGGGTCAACCCGCCGGCGTTACGCCGCAGGACCATATCCGGTAGAGTCGCCCTTGTTTCGAATCCCCTTCCTCGTCGCGCTTACCCTTGCCATCGCCTTCGGCGGCGGCATCGCCTCGGCGGTATGGGCGCTGAAAGCGACCGTCGGCTTCGGCTCGATCGCGATCGGCCCCTGGGTCGCCTTTCCCGAGGCGCAGACGGCCAATGCCGACCCCTATGCCAAGGCGCATCGGGCGCGCGCGGGCGAGTTGCTCTATGGCGGTGCCGAAGGGCTGATGTTCAGCGCCCAGTCCGACAGCAAGGGCGAAAAGCTCCAGGCGGCCTGCTCCTATGATGTTGCTGGGCTAACGCCACAGGCCCGCTTCTGGACGCTTTACGCCGCGAATGCAGAGGGCCTGCCGCTGCGGCCCGGCTCCGACCTCCCCTCCGCGCTCAACTCCTGGACGGTCCTGCGCGGTGAAAACAGCAACTTCACCATCCATGTGTCGCCGAACGCGCAGCCCGACAACTGGCTGGCCGTGCGCCACGCGGGCACGTTCCGGCTGGTGCTGACGCTGCTCGATACGCCGACGGCCGGCTCGTCCGGCCTGATCGATCTCGCCATGCCGGTGATCACCAAGACGGGTTGCGGCGATGCGTAGCGTTCTCTTTGCCACGATCCTCGGCCTGGTCGGCGCTGCGCTGCTGCACATCATCATCGTGCTGGCGCTGCCGCAGTTCACGGGCCGTGACGCCTATACCCGCGTCCTCGGGCTTTTGGAGATGGACAGTTTCTTTGCGCTGACCAGCACGCCTGGCCCCACCGGCCTTGCCAACGACGATCCTTATCTGAGAACCGCGGTCTGCAGCTTCTCGATCTCGGACGGACCGGCGCGTTTCCTTGCCAGCGGCAACGTGCCGTTCTGGTCGCTCGCCGTCTTCGACGGCAATTCGAATGAAGTCTTCAGCATGAACGACCACACCGCGGTCAACGGCAAGCTCGACCTCATCGTCGCAACGCCGATCCAGTTGGTCGAGCTGCGAAAGTCTCCGCCGCAAGCGCTCGCACAATCGATCATGATCGAGATGAAGGAACAGGATGGCTTTGCCGTGCTGAGAGCGATGGCACCGGTCGACAGCTTCGAAGAACAGGTCCGCAACTTCCTTGCGGAATCGACCTGCGAGCCGTTCCGTCGCTAGACGATCCTGGATGGACGTTGGGCAACGGCAGCAAGCTTATAAATCTGCGCCGAGATACGCGGCGATGATCCGATGCCACGTCGAGCGCAGCGGTGCATAGGGGATAGGCCCGAGATAGCGGGCAAGAACAGTGACTTGGAACGCGACCGTTTCGGTCGCCTATTGCACAGGAGCGCTGGGGCTCACTGCTTCTTGATGCGGCGTCCGTCCGGTGCGGTCGGCTGCGGGTCGCGATCGAGGCGCTCGTAGCGGATGCCGGTGAACAGCAGCACTTTCGCTCCACCCGAAATGGCCGGAGGCCGGTGCGGCGGTATACGGACCTTGCGGTCCTGAATTCTGATCACGTCTGCCATGCTCGTCTCCACAAAGTCTTGAGACGGATGAACTACCGTACAGATTTCACCCTGCCCTTCTCGGGCCAGCGCATTTTCCCAGATCTTCCCTGGACAGGCGCGCCTTTCTCGTTTGCTCCTTCTTCCGGTTGCCCGGATGTTGCTGTTCTGGTTCACGACGCAGCCCGATAATACCGGGTCCACTTCGATTGAGCCACAGGTTGGTTAACAGATTACTAATACACGCTCTGCAATCCCAACCTGCGTTCAGTATGTCTGCCGACCGGCCCTGGCGATGTATCCAAGGTAACAGCGGCAATCCGGGCGAAGGCTCGCCTCTCCCGCTAACGGCGGGACATCAAACCGAACAGGAAGGACACACCCGCAACGGCGACCAGGGTCGATAGCGGCTCGTCACGCACACGCTCTCTCACGCGTTCTGCGAGGAGATCCGCCTCGCTCTGCACAACCGCCTTCGTACTCGTTCCGATCGCTGAGACCGTTTCCGTCAGCCGGGCGATTTCCGCGCGCAACTCGGCGATCTGTGCATCGACCTCGGCGCGAGCGCCTGATTCCGCTTCACTCACGGCAACTTTTTCCACCGCCTGCAGTTTCTTTTCGACCATTACAACGCTCCCTTGTCTGCGCGGGCTCAACGCGCCGGCTGGCGTTTGGTTCCGCCAAAGTCGGTCGAAAGCGGGTCTTGCGAAACGCAAAACGGGCGACCAGGGCCGCCCGCTCTTTTCCATTCAGACTTTTCATCACACCGGGCCGCGCCGATGCGTGGCGCCCGGATCAGTTCTCGCAGTAGGGATCGTCGATCTGGCAACGCACCATCGGAGCCGGGCGGGCGCGCTCATAGACGGTGCCGTCGTCCTGCCGAACGCGCACGCCGCCATCGCTGCGGCGTTCCCAGTCACGGCGGTCCTCGCGTTCCGTGCGCTGACGGCGCCAGTCGTCGTCGCGCCACTTGTCCTCGTCGCGCTGCCTGCGTTCCCAGTCGCGTTGTTCCTTTCGGCGATCGCGCTCCCAGTCACGGCGGTCGCGCTCGCGCTGCCGCTCCCAGTCGCGGCGATCACGCCGGTCATCGACCCAATCCGGTCCGCGCCGCCAACGGTCGCGCTCGCGATAGAAGTCGCGGCCGCGGTAGTTGCGATCCCAATAGCTGTCGAACTGGAAGACGACAGTCGGAATGCCGAGCGGGCGATAATAGCGCGGCTCGACATAGACGCGGTTGCGGCGATAGTCGGCCTGGACATAACGCCCGGCAACCCAGCCGCGACCGCCGTAGAACGACACGTCGCACCAGGGAAGGTCGGCAAGGCAGCCGTGGATTTCGACTGATTCGCCCACCGGGATCATCGATACCGCCGGGTAGCGCGTGCTCGGGCCGGAGCGCATGTTGACGTTGGCGGTGGCAAAACCCTCGGCAGCCTGCGCAATCGCCGGGGCCACAAGGAGCGCGCAGACCGCCGCTACGCGCAGAATAAATTTCTTCACAGTTCCATATCTCCCATGGAGAGGCCCCTCTTCACATGGCCCCAAACGTCGGCGGGCGTCCGGGCCCTTCACCGTCGCCGCGATAACTCATGACAGCATGTGGATTTTTTAAGGCTATGGCTGCGGATGTCCCCGAGTTTTGCCGTGCGATAGCGCGATCCATGGGCGCATCGCGCGCCCTGGGGGTGCCGCAAGCCTGAATAAAGCTCCAACATCCATAGTTAACAGTGCGCTAACGCTTTTCTTCTAATTTTTGCGACGTGTGCCGTTCCGGATCGCCGGCAATGGCGATCATGTTTTGCGTGCAGGGAATTATCGTGACGGATCGCTTTCGTGAGTTGGAAAGGCCACAGACTGGCCGCTTGAAGGACGTCGTCCTGATGGCGACCGTCACCGGTTTCGAAAGCCTGCGTTTCCCTCGCAAGTCCGACATGAAGCAATTTGCCGAGCTGTTCGAGCCGCTGTTCCTCGGCTCCAGCAACGAAGCCCGCCGCCAGGCCGCAGCAGCCCTTTCGCAATGCCAGCAAATTCCGGAGACTGTCGCAGCACTGATCGGCGGCATGCCGATTGCCATCGCAGCGATTTTCCTGACCCGCTCGAAGGCCATCGCGGACCGGACGCTGATAACGATCATCCGCGAGCGCGGGCCGGAACATGCGGCCGCCATCGGCCGCCGCCCGAACCTCTCCCCCCTCGTCGTCGATGCGCTCGTCGAACATCACAACCCGCCGGGACTGGCAGCGCGCAGCAGCGCCGTGAACGCGGCAGAAGCCGAACAAACGAGCCAGGAAGACGAGGCCGCCTCGTTGCGCTCGGCGCGCGAAGAAGCGCTTCGCCGCGAGATCAAGGCACTTGCCGGCGCCCGTTCGCGCGATATTCCACAGACGCCGTCGTCGACGACGATTACCGACGTCATGGCTGCACTGCTCGTGCGCTTTGCCAGGAGCGGCGAGATCATCCTGTTTTCGCGTGTCCTCGGCCAGGCCCTCGACACCAGGGATGCGCAGGTCGAGCGTATCCTGCTCGATATTTCCGGACAGCTGCTGGCAACGAGCCTGGTCGCGCTCGACATCGAGGCGGCCGATGCCGGTTTCGTGCTTCAGGCCCTTTATCCGCATCTTCGCGAGCCCTTTGGCGACACCAGCCATGCGGCAGCCTTGATCGGCGCCATGGACCGCAGCGCCTGCCGCGCGCAACTGGATGCCTGGCTCAAGGCGGAAGCCGAAGAAGCTACGCCCGCGGCACGGCACGAAGCCTATTTTGCCGAGAACACCGCCAACGACACGCGCCACGTCGGCGCGCGCAAGGTTGCAGCCACGTCCGTCAACGTGCAGCCGCAGCGACTGTTTGGCCGCCGCCGCGGCTGATACATGCTTCCGCCCACGCCACGCGAGATGTGTCCGGCAATGTCGGCCCAATGGAGCCGAGGTCCCTACCCTAGAAGAGCTGTTTCATCGCGTCGATGATCCAACTCCACTCACGACCGGTCGGGGCCTGCGGCGCTTGCCCTTGCAGTATTGCCATCAATTCCTGGTAACGCGCCGAACGCGCGTGGTGCTTGCGGTACTGTTCGAGCTGCCAATCCAGGAAAGCCTCATCCGGCGCCCGCTTCATCGCCCTTGCCGACTGCGCCAGCCAGTCGGCGGCGATTTCTCTGGCGACGGCCGACTGAGGCCCCAGGCCATTGTCGATTGCTGCCCTCACCCGCGCGAAAGTGGCGTCCGCCGCCTGGGCGTAGGCGGCGGGGTCGAATTCCTCGGTCCACAGGTTCGACATGTGGGCGCGCATCTCGGCGGCATAAGCCTTGTCGGACAGCATCTCCATCAGTTCCGACCAGGCGTCGATCTGTTCGGCTGTCGGGTCTTCGGGCAGATCCGGCGTACCGGCATCCATCATCTTCTTTTTCCACGCCGCCTCCATCGGCGCGCCGCCGGCGACGTCATCATAGAAACGCTCGAGCGCGGCACGAAATTCCGTCTTTGAAATCCTGGTCACGGTCCACAATCTCCTGAGATCCGTTGGGGAGGGTTCATGGATCTTCAAAGCCATTCGCAGGGCCGTGGCGATCCGTCGCTTTGACCGGATCTCCGTTTCGAGCGTCCGAAGCCGCAACGCCAGAACGTCGGCAAGCGAGGTTCTATTGGCCAGGATCTTGCCGATGTCCGTGAGGCTCACGCCCGCTTCACGCAGGGCAAGCACGAGGTCTAGCCGCGCCAGGTCGGCCCCGGAATACATGCGGTAGCCGCTCTCCGTCCGTGCGGAGGGTGGCAGCAACCCCTTGTCCGAGTAAAACCGAAGCCGCCGGACCGGTATGCCGCTCAGCTTCGAAACTTCGCCTATCGAAAAGATTTGATCGTCCATGAACGCGTCCTACGGCCTCCACCAAGTGGAGAGTCAAGCAGGCCGGCGCAATCGGCAAGAGGTGTCAGGGTCGGCCTTTGCCATCGTCGGCAACGACCTCGAACAGGTCGCCGCGGTCGTCCAGTTCGATCTCCACGATCCAGCAATCCGGATCGAAGCGGATCTCGCTTGCAAGCGCCGCATCGACCTTTTCGGCGTCGCTGTCCTGCAGCCGCACCTCGAACTTGCGGCCGAGATCGATCTCGTCGGCGAAGAAGTTCTGCGGCGCCGGGGCAAAGAGCGTCTCGGTACCCACCCGCGTCCGTTGGCGAATGAAGATTGCGCCAGCGTCCTCCGCTCCCTTGCGCAGCACCGCCGCATAGCCACCGAGCGAAAACGCACGACGCAGCAGGGACGAGACGAAGATATGGGACTTCAGGCGCATGGGAGGCTGATACACGCGCGCGGCGAAGGAGGCAAATCGCGCCTGAGCGACGACAGGGGTGAGCGCGCGTGAAACGCGTCAGAGCGCGCCGATTTCCTTGAGCTTCTTCAGCACTTGCGGATTGGGTTCGCCGGTTTGCGGCAGGCGGTAATGTTTTTCGAAGTGGCGGATCGCTGCGCGCGTCTGCTCTCCGGCAACGCCGTCGACCGCCACGTCCGCATAGGCGAGGTTGCTGAGACCCTTCTGGATGTTCAGCACCAGTTCGCTCGACACCGGAATTTCCGCACGCGGAACGAAGGTGCTTTCCTTTTCGGCCGAGCGGATGGCTGCAGCGACCGGATCAATCTCCACGCCGCCGCCCTTGGCTTCCGAAAGCGGCCGTCCAGCCGGAACCGCGGCAGCCTTTTCAGCCGGTGCAGATCTCAAGACCTGGAGCAGCTCGACACTCGCCGCGCCGGTCCCCGTGCGGCCCGCCCGCTCCTCGAAGCGGAGGATCGCCGCAGCCGTCCGCGGGCCGCTCCGTCCGTCCGGCGCGCCGTCATAAAGGCCGATGCGGCCCAGTTCCTTCTGGATCTCCGAGACAAGCTTCGACTGCGCCGGATCCGGCACGCTCGCCACCCGTTCGGGCGACGGCTTTTCCGACTGCGGATCCGCGGATGCAGCCGCGATCACATCCTCGACGTTTTCAGCTTTTGCCTCACCCTCGCGCTCGATGACGAAGGTGGTTACCTTTCGCGGCTCGATCTCCTCGCCCTTGGCGATCGCGATGCGCTGCGCCGTTTCGGCGCTGACAAGCGGAACGCGGGTGCGCAGAAGCGGCGACGGGTGCGTGCCGTGCTGATACCACATGGCATTAGCAGCAACGAAAGAGAACACGACGAGAAAGGCGGCCGAGCCGCCGGACACCAGCGGATGGCGCGCCATCAGACGACCGGCAAGCCCAGCACCCCGTCCGGCAAGGACCAGCCCGCGCACGGCCAGGCCGGGCGTTTGCCGCGCGGCCTTCTTCCGTTCAGGCTGTTTTCGCTTGCGCGGCGCCATATCCCCGTTCCTCGTTCAAACTTTTCCCCTCGAACCGCCCCCCTTCGGCGGCCGGGGCGACATCACAATCCTTTAGGCGCGGCGGAAACTCCACCGTCACCGGCGCACGTGCTTCTTCCTGCTCCGCGCAGGCGATACCGGAGCCATCGCGCGGCAGCGTGACGACGATAACGGTCCCCTCGCCCTCGCGGCTGCGGATGGAAAGCTCTCCGCCGTGCAGCGCAACCAGGCCCTTGACCAGCGAGAGGCCAAGGCCGGTGCCTTCGTAGCGGCGAGTATAGTCGTTCTGGATCTGGACAAAAGGTTGACCAAGCAGCGCCAGCTTGTCGGCCGCAATGCCGATGCCGGTATCGCTGACGGACAGCTTCAGCATCCCACCGTCTGCCTCGGCGTCGATCGTGACGACGCCGCCCTGATCGGTGAACTTGACGGCGTTGCCGACCAGATTGATGAGGATCTGCTGGAAGGCGCGCTGGTCCGCGTTGATCTCGCCGATGCCGCGGGTGATGCGGCTTGCGAGCTTGACGCCCTTTTCCGTGGCCTGGTGCGACAGCATCGCCTCGCAGGCGGAAACCGCCTCGGCGACACCGAAGGGCTCGGGCATCAACTCGTAGCGACCGGCCTCGATCTTGCTCATGTCGAGCATGGTGTTGACGACGGAAAGCAGGTGCTCGCCGGACTTGTGGATCAGGCCCACATATTCGCGCTGGCGATCGTTCTCGAGCTTGCCGAAATACTCGCCTGCAAGCACGTCCGAAAAGCCGAGAATGGCGTTGAGCGGCGTGCGCAGTTCGTGGCTGACGGCGGCCAGGAACCGAGTCTTGGCATCGTTTGCCGATACCGCCTCAGCGGTTCTGGCTGCAGCTTCGGCACGCAGGCCCGCTTCCTGCGAGACATCGCGCGACTGGGCGAGGATCGCGACCAGGCGACCATTGTCGTCGCGCAGCGGCGCCAGCTCGCAGGACATGTAAACGAACTGTTCGCCCTCGATCGGCAACGTGCGCCGCTCGATGCGGATGTCGACCGTCGCCCGGTCGCCGCCCTGGCGAAGGATGTCGATCGCGCTCAGGAAGGTGATGCGATCGGAAACGTGGATCTGCTCGATGAAACCGCGTCCCGCCGGATCGCGCATCAGGGTCAGATGCTCGGCCGCGTCGCGGCCATGGACGGACAGCACGTTGCCGCGCAGATCGTGCACGGTCACCAGGCCCGCAAAGAGGTCATAGGCGGCAGAGAGGTCCGGCACGACCGGATCCGATACGGCGGCCACCTCTTCCGGCGCGCGGCCGCGAACAATCGCGCCAGCGGCCGCAAGCAGCGAGGCCGAGGCCCAAAGAGCGGTGCCCAGAGGGAGAGCCGAAGACACGGGCATGGCGAGCGACAGGGCAAGCGGCACCACCGGCAGAGCCGTCAAGGAAACAGCCGCGAGAGTACGCAGGCGCTTCGCATGGCGGAGGTCGGCCGGCGAAGACGCTTCACGACGGGGAAGCCACAGGGCCGCGACCTCGTCCACACGGGACGTCCATCTGCCAGCCATGTTACGCAATACGCTCACGCTTTACCCTGCTACATTTGTTGTTCTTGCGAGACCGACACTCTGTGTTTTCACGACCCTTTGGATCGAGACTCAAGCCGCCTCGTGACATGTCGGAATCTCGCATCCCCGGCTTAATGAAAGAATAAACGCGGCCGTGCTGGAACCGTGCGAAACGGTCGAAAAATCCCGTTTTGAGCCAAATCGGGCGACCTTCATTTCTTGTGGTTAATGGGGCGTAAGCAGCGGATTTCTGTGCATTTTCTGCACTGTGTTAACGATTGTGGCGCGGGTTTTGCGGTGCGATTCCCGCTGCCTTCGGGGTTGCCGCGCGCGGCTCTGCCACGAACCTTAACGGCAAACGCTAAAATGCGACACAAATGCCCCCGCAAATCGCCGGACACCGGCATTTCATTAAAATTTGAAGCAAATGCCGCTCGATTTCGAAAAGCCGTCTTGTGATTCCCACCGTAATGTCGATCTCAACAAGGGGCCGGGCACCAAGAGAACGCCGGCAGGCTCCTAAGGTTTAGAAGGTGGCGTGAACGGGTATCAGGGGATACCACGGCGCTGCGGGATGCCGAAGGTGCAAAAGCCGGCTACAAGACTGGCGGGCCGCGGCAGCCGAACGAAGGATGGGCAGAACATGTGGTTTCTCATCAAGGCGACATTCTGGTTTTCGCTGGTGCTGGTGTTGCTGCCATTCCTCGACCCTTCGAGCGCGCAGAAACTCGAACACGCCCCGAAAGTAGAACTGGGCGACACCTTCTCCGCTGCCAATGAGGCGTTCCAGTACATCAGCGCCATCTGCATCCAGAAGCCGGATGTCTGCGAGAAGGGTGCCGAAACCTTCGTTGCCCTGGGTCACCGGGCCCGCGAAGGCGCCCGCATCGCCTACGAATTCCTCGATACCCAGTTTGCCGAAACCGATGCAACGACGCCGGATGCCAAGGTGACGACCGGTACGGTCACGCCGGCGGCGGATGTGGCGGCTCCGGCGACCGAGGTCAGCACCATCGACGCCGAACCCGTCTTCAAGCGCACCCCGGTTCCGGAAAAGCGCCTCGACCCCAAGGCTGCCGTTATCCAGTAACAGCACCCCTTCCGCACATTTCTGACTTACTGCCTGACTTGCCGTCCTGTTGCGGCCGCCGCGAGGAACCCATCCCCTCGCGGCGTTTTCTTTTGCGCCCGCAACCGCTGATTTTCTCGCCGCACAGCCACACGCAAGCCCTGCCTGTTTAGGTCCGCCGCACCGACAGGCGGAGGCAGACAATGCAGATCTATGGGCTTTTCTCGAACGCTGGCGTGACACGCCCGGCAACGTCCGGCGCCGCCCCCGGAACAGTGGGCGAAAGCAAGAGCCCTGCGTCAACCGCCCTGCTTCTTGGCCGCGACGACGAAAGTGCTGCGAACCGCGCTGCTGCCGTCAAGAAGAAGCTCGACGAAGTCAAGGAGCAGCTCCGAATGCTCCGGTTCTTCGCATCGGACCCGGAAACGCTTGCAAGGCTTGCCAAGCAGCTTGCACAACAGCTCGGCACGGCCGCCCAGCAACTGGCCGGCGCCGGCGGCGGGGGAGCTGTCAACGGCGTCTCATCCGCCGCGGCTGCGGCCTCCACGGCAGCTACCGAGCTTGCCGATGCCGGTAGCGGGCAAGCGGACGCGTCCGGCGCGCAAGCCGATGCCGCCGCGGCTGACAGTGAGGCTGAGCCCTCATCGGGACCGGCAAGCTTTGCCGAACGCGCCTATCGCGAATTCGGCGGGGATAACGACGGCTCCGATCCCGTGGCGAAGGTGGCAGCCGAACTCAAATCCGTTGCCGAACAGGTGAAGCAACTGCTGCGCAAGGCGGAGCAGGAATTGCGCGCCAAGGGATCCGGCCGTGATGCGGATGAGGCCCGTACTGCCGGCCAGGCGCTTTCGGCCGCCACCGGCAATATCGAGGGCGCCGGCGGTGGCACGACCGTTTCCCTCAGCATCCCGACAAGTATCTCGGTCTGACAGGGAAAGCGGTTGCCGTATCCGTCGCACATTTGCCGGTTCTCAATGGCTCTGCCATCGCCTATATGATGGCTGAAAGCCCGAGCGCCTGACGGCGGCGGGCAAGAACAGGGATGAAAGTGTTCGCGGCAAGGGCCGGCGAGTTTATAATCACCCGACGAATGGACCGGACCATGACGACGCTCGACCAGATCATCGACGATTTCGCCTTTCTTGAAGAATGGGAGGATCGCTATCGCTTTGTGATCGAGCTCGGCAAGGCGTTGCCGGAGATGCCTGAAGCCAAGCGCACGCAGGAAAACAAGGTTCAGGGCTGCGCCAGCCAGGTGTGGCTCGTGACCAATGCGGCCGGCAATCCCGAGGATCCCGTCCTCAACTTCGAAGGCGAATCCGACGCCCATATCGTGCGCGGGCTCGTCGCGATCGTGCTGGCCATCTACTCCGGCAAGCATGCCTCCGAAATCGCCAGGATCGACGCGATCGACACCTTCGGCAAGATCGGCCTGATCGAACACCTTTCGACCCAGCGCGCCAACGGCCTGCGCTCGATGATCCGCCGCATCAAGAACGAGGCGGAGCTTCGCCTGGCGGCCTGACGCGCAGACATTGGCGAGCATGGCAAGCGTCGCAGCAATCGCCCGCGTCATCAGTGTGCCGCTCAGCGTCGACATTGAAGCGGGCTACACCGATGACGAGGCGGAGATCGCCGGGACGACCGCTCGTTTCATCGAGGCCGGCGCGGTTGGGATCAACATCCAGGATGGCGCCGGCACGCCGGATCTGCTCTGCCGCAAGATCGAGCAGGCCCGAGAGACGGCGGAGCGGCTTGGCATCAGACTCTACATCAACGCGCGCACGGACGTTTACGCGCGAGCACTCGCAGCCGCCAGCGACCGTGTGAAGGAGGTGCTTGCCCGCGGCAGGCAGTACCGGGACGCGGGAGCCGACGGCTTGTTCGTGCTCGGGGTGACCGATCGCACCGAGATTCGTGAAATCGCAAAAGGCACCGAACTCCTGCTGAACGTCATTGCCTGGCCCGGCCTGCCTGCCGCCACTGAACTATCCGAGCTTGGTGTTTCTCGGATCAGCGTCGGGTCATGGATTCCCCAGACGTTGTGGCTGCAGACGTCGACATTGGTGACGAACTTCCTCGCTGATGGGCGGTCCGAGGCGCTCTTTGAGCATGCGGCGCCATACCCGGAGATCAATGCATATTTTTGAACCGCGCTGGATGCCCCACGCATCAGACGCCAAGGGCGGTCATGATACGTTGAGATGCTGCATCCATTTGTGGCGGGCGCCCGTGGACCAGGCGACTGAAACACGATGGCCGGGCGCAGAGGCCCGGCCATCGTGATTGAATTTTCCCGCTCACGGCCAGGCAGCCATCACGGGCTGCCCGCATCTTCAGCGGGACGACCAGTTTTACTTGCCGCGGCGCTTGCGGCGCTGGCCGAGGCCCATTTCCTTGGCGAGGCGCGAGCGTGCTTCCGCATAGGCGGGCGCGACCATCGGGTAATCGGTCGGCAGGTCCCACTTCTCGCGGTATTCTTCCGGCGACAGATTGTGGTGGGTCATCAGGTGGCGCTTCAGCGACTTGAAGGTGCCGCCGCATTCGAGGCAGGTGATCTGGTCGTCCTGAACGGACTTGCGAACCGATACGGCCGGCTTCGGCTTTTCGACGGGAATGACGACCGGCGCGGGAGCCGCCGTGTTGTTCAGCGCCGAATGCACATCTGCGATCAGCGTGGGAAGCTCGGCGACCGGAACCACATGATTGCTGACGTAGGCGGCAACGATTTCCGCCGTCAGCTCAACCAGAAGTTCATGGCTCGCGCCAAGCGCTGTTTCAGTCATTTCTTTCTCCTATCGGACTTAAGCACAACCCGAAACGGCGTTTCGGGGGAGGAACGCTTGCAAGAGCCGTCAGGAAGCCTTGGCTGCCTTGGGATGGACCATCAACGCGGCAAGGAGAAACACCGGCCGCGATATCAAGAGCTGGAACTTGATTACAAAACCTGCTGCCGAGTCACCGGTGACGACCGAACTCTCAAAGCAACGATCAACATTCACAACTCAAGCTGGAATTTCAGATCAAAGTATTTTCCACGACGACACTTTACATTTACTCGATTAACATCGATGCGCGAAATGTCCAAACATAAATTTAGCGGCACTTAGCAAGTTTATCTCCAAATTGCTAAAATGGCCACACTCGATCGTAATGTTCTGAAATACAGTTTCAGAACTGTCGTCGATCAGTCGCGACGCGGCTCTTCCTTTTGCGGAAGCTGATCTATGACAGACAGCTTAGTCAGCCTGTAACCTGCCTGATGTGCGGCTTTTGCCAAGAGATGAGCCGAGATCGGCGCAGTCAGAACGAAGAAAAAGAAGCCTGCAAGCGCGCGAATCAAAATAGCCGGATCGAGAGAATGCACGCCCGCGGCCAGAAGCAACAGGCCCGATCCGATTGTTCCGGCCTTGGAGGCCGCATGCATGCGCGTATAGAGATCGGGGAAACGGACGATGCCGATCGCCGCCAGCAGCGAAAAGATCGCACCGCCGACCAACAGGACGGCAACCAGCAGGGTAACGGCCATATCGAGCACCGGGCTCATCGGCGTCCTCCCTTGCGCTTGCGCTGCGTCGATTTGCCCCTTGGCGCGGACCCGCCTTTGGCCTGCGGCACGCGTCCGTCGGC
Source organism: Ensifer sp. LBL (assembly GCF_050435225.1). NCBI lineage: Bacteria > Pseudomonadati > Pseudomonadota > Alphaproteobacteria > Hyphomicrobiales > Rhizobiaceae > Ensifer > Ensifer sp. LBL. The sequence goes on from NZ_JBNDJY010000001.1 coordinate 374,854, forward strand.
GACGGCTTTCTCGGGCGATAGGCCGCGCGCCAGCACGAAGCGAGCAAAAGCAACCGTCGCCAGGAAGCCGACAAGGCCGAGCGCGATGGCAATGTCGATATAGAGGTTGAAGCCAGTGCGGATGGCAACGACGGCGATGAGGCCGATGGCGATCGCGACCAGCATATCGAGGCCGAGCACGCGGTCCGGCAGCGTCGGCCCGCGAATGATGCGCCAGACCGTTATCAGGAGCGCTGCGGACAGGACGACAAACGCAAAGCCGGTGGCAAGGGCGAGAATCTGCGCCGACAGGGTCATTCGAATGCCTCCTTGATCCGTCGCTCGAAGCCATTGGCGATATCGCGCCTGAGGCCGCCCGGATCGGCGCAGTCGAGCGCATGGACATAGAGCGTCCGGCGGTCGTCGGAGACGTCAACTGACAGTGTTCCCGGCGTCAGCGTGATGAGATTGGCCAGCAGCGCGATTTCGAAGTCGCTCTTGACCGTCAGCGGATAGGCGAAGATGCCCGGCTTCAGCACCATCTTCGGCTGGATGACCAACAAGGCGACCTTGGTCGCCGAGATCGCCAGTTCCTTGAAGAACAGCGCGGTCAGCAGGAAGAGCTTGATCGGGCGCACCGGGTAGGCAACGGGCTCAAGCTCGCGCCGGATGAGAAAGAGCGACAACGCTCCGACGGCAAAACCGAGGATCAGGTTGGCCGGCGAGAAGCTGGCGCTGATCGCGCCCCAGATGGCCGTGAACACGAGATTGATGGTCAGGAACTTGGTCACGGGGCACCTCCCGGGAAGACCGAGTTCAGGTAGGCCGACGGTTCGGAAAGGCCCGCGGCAGCATTCTGAACCATGGATAGCAGCGGCTCGGGATAAAGACCGATGGCGAGCGCCAGCACAGTCAAGGCGGCAAGCGGCAATAGTGCCGCCGGCGCGATCGTCGCGGACGCAGAGGCGCCCTCAGTGGACCCCGCATCGCGCCAATAGGCGAGCAGGAAGAAACGGCCGGTGACGATGGTCGTCAGGAAGCCGGTCAGAAGCAGCACGGCTGCCAGCCACCAGGCGCCGATATCGAGCGCCGCCTTGACCAGCATGACCTTCGGCCAGAAGCCGGAGAACGGCGGCAGGCCGGAGACGGCGAAGGCCAGCATGAGCGTCAGCGCCGCGAAACCGGCATGGCGGCGATAGAGGCCTGCCAGCGAGGTAAGCGAGAAGCTGCCGCCAAGCCTCGCTGCGACACCGGACGCGAGGTAAAGCGCGGTCATGACGAGCATCGAATGCAGCGCATAGAAGATCGCGCCGCCGATACCGCCCGGGCCGCCGACGGCGACGCCGGCAAGGATCGAGCCGATGCCGGAGACGACGAGATAGCCGAGCATGCGGCGGAAGTCCGACTGCGCCAGCGCACCAAGCACGCCGACGAGCATCGTCAGCGCGCCGGCAATGGCGATGACGAAGCTCAGTTCCTCGCGCTCGACCGGCAGCAGCATGACGGTGACGCGGATGAGCGCGTAGATCCCGACCTTGGTGAGAAGGCCGGCAAACAGGGCCGAGACCACCACGCGCGGCGTATGATAGGAGGCCGGCAGCCAGAAATTCACCGGGAAGGCTGCGGCTTTCATGCCGAAGGCAAGCAGGAACAGCGCCGTCAGCGTCATCAGCGGCGCAGTGCCCGCGAGCCCCTCGGCCTTGCGGGCGATGTCGGCCATGTTGAGCGTGCCGAAGCTTGCATAGAGATACCCTGTGGTGATCAGGAACAGGGTGGTCGCAACGAGGTTGAGGAAGCCGTACTTCACCGCGCCGTCGATCTGCTCGCGTTCGGAGCCGAGCACGATCAGGCCGAAGGACGAGATCAGCAGCACCTCGAACCAGACGTAGAGATTGAAGACATCGCCGGTCAGGAAGGCGCCGGACACCCCCGCCATCAGCAGCATCAGGAACGGATAGAAGCCGTAGCGCCGGCCGCTGTCGTTGATATCGGCAAGCGAATAGATGCCGCCTGCTAGCGCCACGACGGAGGCGGTGAGCGCAAAGAGCGCGCCGGTCAGGTCGACGGTGAAGGCAATGCCGAAGGGTGGCAGCCAGCGCCCCATCACCATCGTTACCGGTCCGCTTGCAAGGACATGGCGCAGAAGAAGCACGTCGATGATAACGAGCCCGGCCAGTCCGGCAACGGCGACGTAGGGATGCCAATCGATCTTCCGGCGCAGCATTACGAGCAGCGCGCCGATTGCGAGGCACCAGGCAACCGGCAGGATCACCAGCCAGTCGGCAGACGCGACGGGCTCGAGCACGAGCGCGGCGGAGAGATCTGCGGGAAGAGAGGTTGTAGCGGCCATGGGTCGGTCAGTATCCAAGCGGCGGGGCCGGCTCGTCCTTCGGCTCGGCAACGCGCATCTCGTCGGTGTTGTCGGTTTGCAGCTCCTCGTAGGCCCGCCAGGCGAGAACCAGCAGGAACGCGAAGAAGGAGAAGGAGATGACGATCGCCGTCAGGATCAGCGCCTGCGGCAGGGCGTTGGCGGCGGGACCGACGAGCGCATTCTGATCGCCAGGGACGACCGGTGGCACGCCGCGGGTCAGCCGACCGCCGGTGAAGATCAAGAGGTTGACGGCATTGCCGAGGATGGCGACGCCAAGCAGCACCCGGATGATATACTTCGACAGGAGCAGATAGACGGCGACCGTGAAGAAGATGCCGACAAGCAGAGCGAACCAGGCCTCCATTACTCGCCTCCCCGCTCTTCGAGCGAAAGCGCAATCGAACTGATCGCGCCGACGACCACCAGATAGACGCCGCAATCGAACAGCATCACCGTCGAGAGCGGCACTTCCAGGCCGAGCACCGAAGGATAGATCCACAGGCCGGTCATGAAGGGCACGCGGGCGGCGATAGAGACCAGGCCGGCGACCGTCGCGGCCAGGAGGCCCGCCCCGGCAATCGCCATCGGGTGGAAATAGATCGCACGACGCACCGTCTCGACGCCGCAGGCGATGCCGTAGATCGCCAGCGCCGACACCGCGATGAGGCCGCCGATGAAACCGCCGCCCGGCTCGTTGTGGCCGCGCAACAGGACGAAGATCGAAAACAACACCATCAGGCTTGTCAGGAACGGCGCGACGGCGCGGAAAATCACCGATTTCATGCGCCCTCCTCCGCATCCGGATCGTTATCGGCGATACGCCGGAGCGAACCTGCCCTCAGGCGAACGAGCGACAGGATCGCAAGGCCCGTGACCATCACCACGGCGATCTCGCCGAGCGTGTCCGTGCCGCGGAAATCGACGATGATGACGTTCACCACATTGGCGCCGTGGGCGATCGACTTCGAATAGAGGTTGAAGAAGTCGGTGAGCGTCGTATCGAAGGGCACCCCCGTCACCTTCAGCAGCATCAGCCCGAAGCCAAGACCGCAGGCGAGTGCGATGGCGAGATCCGGGATCTTCTGCGCAAGCGGACGATGGTCCGACGGCGAAAGCCGGAGCCGCGTCATCACCAGCGCAAGCACGACAACCGAAAGCGTCTCGATCATGAACTGGGTAAAGGCCAGATCCGGTGCGCCGTAGAGGAGGAAGATGACGGCGACGGCAAAGCCCTGGATGCCGAGCGAGACGATGGCGGTCAGCCGGTCGGCGGCAAGCACCACCGCGACGAGGCCGATGACCGCGATCGCCATGATCGCCAGTTCATGCAGCGGCACGTCTGCGGCAAAGAACGGCGCGCGCGGGAACTCGCCATAGGCGATCGGCACGACCAGGAGCACGAAGGCAACCAGGATGAAGGTGGCGGTCATGTAGACTTCGAGGCGCCCCGACTGCAGCCGTCGCGTCAGCGCGACGGAGAAACGGACGAGCCCGCGAATGAACTGATCGAAGCCGCGATCCGGACCCCAGCCGATATCGGAAAGGATCGTCGCCATGAAGGCGCGCACGCGGTCAAGCTTCAGATAGAAGCCGATGCCGATTACGGCGGTCGCGATCGACATCATCAAGGGTAGGCCAACGTGAGGAAGGACCGATATCGTCACCGCCCGCGGCTCGCCGGCAACCGCCGACGCCATCGGCGCCGATACCAGTTCGTGCGTCAGCCCCGAAAGCAAGGCGGCGGAGAGCCCCTTCGCCGCGAGCAGCGCAGGGCCGAGCCAGAGCAGGATCGGCGCCTCGTGCGCCGCCTTCGGCGTCTCGACCTTGGCGCCGATGAACGGCTTCAGCGCGACTGCAAAGGCCACCGCGAACATCAGCGCGTTGCCGAGGATCGCGATTGCGGCAAAGACCAGGGAACGGCGATCAAAACCGGAGAGAGCGTAGTAGATCTCCTCCTTGGCGATGAAGCCGAAGAAGGGAACCAGCCCGCCCATCGAGAACGCCGCGGCAAGCGCGATGACGAAGGTGAGCGGCATGGCGGAGCGAAGGCCCCCGAGCCTCGTCACGTCGCGCGTGCCGGTCTCGTGATCGATGATGCCGGCGACCATGAACAGGGCGCCCTTGAACAGCGAATGGGCGACGAGGTAGAGCACCGCCGCTTCGATCGCATGGGGCACGTCAAGCCCGATCAGCATGACCAGCAGGCCGAGCGACGCCATCGTCGTATAGGCGAGCATCAGTTTCAGATCGGTCTGGCGGCAGGCAAGAGCCGCGCCAATGACGAGCGTCGCACCCCCGAAGAGCGGCAGAAGGATCTGCCACTCGGGCGTGCCGCCGAGCACCGGGTTCAGCCGCATCAGCAAGTATACGCCAGCCTTCACCATGGTCGCCGAGTGCAGGTAGGCGGAGACGGGCGTCGGGGCTTCCATCGCGTTCGGCAGCCAGAAATGGAAGGGGAACTGCGCCGACTTGGTAAAAGCGCCACCGAGAACGAGAAGGAGTGCCGCCAGATAGAACGGGCTTTCGCGCATCTCCGGCCCGAAGGCCGACAGCAGCGAGAGCTGAGTGACGCCGCTGACGTTCCAGATGATCAGCAGTCCGGCGAGCAGGAACAGGCCCCCGCCCCCGGTCACGACCAGCGCCTGCAGGGCCGCGCGCCGCGCCGCCTCACGCGAATGATCAAAACCGATCAGCAGGAACGAGGTGATCGAGGTCAGTTCCCAGAACACGAACAGCATCAGGAAGCTGTCGGAGACCACGAGGCCGAGCATCGAGCCCATGAACATCAGGATGAAGGAAAAGAACCGTCCCTGCTGCGGGTGGCCTTTCAGATAGCCGCCGGCATAAAGCACGATCAGCATGCCGATGCCGGCAATCAACAGGACGAATGTCAGCGACAGCCCGTCGATCAGCCAGGAAAAGCTGACATTGAACGAGGGTATCCAGGCGTAACCGCCCGTAACCACCTCGCCCTTGGCCACTTCCGGCCAGAAACCGGCGAAGTGCAGAACGACGCCCAAGGGGAACAGCGCAAGCACCCAGGCCGCATTGTGGCCGAGAAGGCGCGTCAGAAGCGGCGCGAGCAATGCCGCGACGAAAGGCAGTGCAAGGGCCAGAAATGTCAGGGCCGCAACATCCATCGTCCAGGCCTGCTCCTTCTAATTCATCGTATAATCGATCGAACCCCCGACATAAAAGAAGGGTGTTGGGGTCTCAAGCCTTATCCAGATAAAATCGGCGTTATGTGTCTGCCAGTTCGGCCGGACGAACCGAAGCGGAGCCCCTGCAATACCAGATTCGCGCGCTTTAGGCGGCGGCCGCCAACAACAATTAAAATGCTGTTAGCAACATCTTCATCGGGTGGCGGGGGATCGATCGAACATTCTGGAAACCGAACTGCAAGACGTGATAGTTGTATTTGCAGACACCCTCAATTCAGAATGAACAGACGCGACGACGACGCCGGCAGACCTTGCAACGGCTGAGACGCGGTTGCCGGTGCCGCAGTCGCTAGCGGCAGGCACGAAACAGAAGACCACACATCGAATGGGCGGGACCCGCTTGGAACGATCTCGCATAGTCGTCATCGCCAGTATCCTGGCTGCCCTCGGCGCGATCCTGCCGATGCTGGCGGCCTATTACCTTTCCTGGTCGATCGCCGTGCGTAGCGAGCAGGCACGGCTTGCCCGCCTCGCCGACTATGCCATCATGCGCGCCGACGCCGCGCTCGATGAGGCGTCGCGGGCGCTGAAGACAGCCGACCGGCTCGACCTTCCGCCATGCATGGCCACCCATATCGCGGCGCTGCGCTCGCTGGTCGTCAACACCACCGCCATCGAGGACATCGGCTATTTCGAGAACGGGCTGCTCAGGTGCACCTCGTGGGGCTACCCGCCGCGCCGCCTCACCCGCGCACCACCGGCCGATTTCTTCGCAAGCAACGGCGTCGAGGTCATCCCGCGGATGTATCCGACAATCAGCACCGGCGCGCCCATGACGGCGTTCCGGTACCGCTCCTATACGGTGCTGACCAACCCGGTCCGTTTCGTGGACGTGATCGCGGAGCCCGGCACCCGGCTTGCCGTCGCCACCAAAAACGGCGTGCTGGTCAGTACCCTCAACGATCCTGACCCGCGGCTCACGGAGCAGCTTGCCGATCTTCCGAAGACCGGCAGCAATGCCGACGACCTCTTTGCAACGTCACGGGACGCCAACTGGATCGCGGTTGCCACTGCGCCCAGTATCGCCATTCTCAGCGACATGGATCGGGAACGCCTGTTGCTGCTGCCGGGCGGGGCGCTGGTCGCGGCGCTGATGGTCGGCCTCGTCGTCTGGCTGTCCCGGCGTCGCCTGTCGCCGCTCGGCGAGCTTTCGATTGCCGTGCATCGGCGCGAGTTCATCGTGCACTACCAGCCGCTGATCGAGCTCAAGACCGGTATCTGCGTCGGCGCGGAGGCTCTGGTGCGCTGGCGGCGGCCGGATGGGCAGATGGTCCGGCCGGATCTCTTCATCCCTCTTGCGGAGGAAAACGGGCTGATCGAGGAGATCACCGATCAGGTTCTCTATGCGACGATCGCCGAGCTGAAGAGCGTGCTCGTCGCAGACCGCTCGCTGCACATCGCCATCAACCTCGCTGCCGACGATCTGAAATCCGGGCGCATCCTTCCGGTGATCGAGACGGCGCTTCGAAACACCGGCATAATCACGGAACAGATCTGGCTGGAGGCAACCGAACGCGGCTTCATGGACGTGAAATCCGCCCGGACGACGATCGAGGAAGCGCGCCGGCGCGGCCACTCGGTGGCCATCGACGACTTCGGCACCGGCTATTCGAGCCTGCAATACCTGCAGGAGCTTCCGCTCGATGCGCTGAAGATCGACAAGTCCTTCATCGACACGATCGGCACGGATTCGGCCACCAGCTCGATCACACCCCATATCATCGACATCGCCAAATCGCTCGATCTCTACATCGTCGCCGAGGGGATCGAGCGGCAGGAACAGGCCGACTATCTCATCGAGCGGGGCGTGCAATACGGCCAAGGCTGGCTGTTCTCCAAGGCGCTGCCGGCGGCCGAGTTCATCGCCTTTTACAACGACAGCAAACGCAGGCTCGGCGCCGGGCCGGCGGTGATCCGCCGCGAAATCGCTTGAGGTCCGTCACGGAACGGGCGCTGGCGATGTTTGCGCGCGCGGTCGCGCATTCCTATATAGTCGCCGCAACGACAGGAGACTTTCATGACGACCGTAAAGACGCCGAAAGTGGTGAAAACCGATGCGGAGTGGCGGGCGCAGCTCTCGCCGGAGCAGTATCGCATCACGCGACAGCAGGGCACCGAGCGTCCGTTCACCGGTCCTTTCCTCAGCAACAAACAAACCGGCACCTACGAATGCGTCTGTTGCGGCCGGGCGCTGTTCCGCTCCGACACCAAGTTCGATTCCGGTTGCGGCTGGCCGAGCTACTTCGCCGCGATCGACGATCAGGCGATCCGCGAGATCGAGGACCGCTCCCACTTCATGGTGCGCACGGAAATCCGCTGCGCCGATTGCGACGCCCATCTCGGTCACGTCTTTCCCGACGGCCCGCCGCCGACGGGGCTGCGCTATTGCCTGAACGGCCATGCGATGACGTTTACCGAGGATTGACACCGGAGCCTGGAAGGAGTGGCATGGGGTGCTGTTCCGCCGGGAACCGCCCCGTGGCGCCAACCGCGCTAGAAGTAATAGATCGAGCAAGCGAGAGGAGGTCCGCATGCTACGCATCCTGACTGCCCTCGCCTTGCTGCTCCCTTCCGCCCTGACGACGTCGGCGGCAGAGGATTGGGTTCCCTACGCCAACGCCCGATTTGGCTATGTGCTCGACATTCCGCCCGGCTTCGAACTGCAGAGCGAGGGCGATAATGGCGATGGCGCGAGTTTTCATGCCAGCGACAACGGCGCGACCCTTTCGGTCTTCGGCAGCACGCTCATGGACGGTGACTTCGAGACCGACGTCAACGACCGCATGGGTTACGAGCGGGAGGGTGACTGGCGGATTTCCTATTCCCGCGTGACGGCGGCCTGGGCGAGTTTCTCGGGCGCGCGCGGTGACGAGGTGTTCTATACCCGCGCCATCGCGCTCTGCGACGGCAGCGCCGCCTATTTCCGCCTGCAGTACCGCAAGACCCGGCTCACCAGCTTCGACGGCGTGATTTCGCGCATGGCGGAGGCCCTGAGGCCTTCGGAAGGCTGTCAGCATCCACCGATCGCTGCGGCGGCCGGCGAAGCGCCGAACTGATCGCCCCTCAGGACGCGGCGCTGAAACAGGTCAGCACGGCCGAATAGTGCACCGCCGCTCCTGTTACGACGAAGCCGTGCCAGATGGCGTTCTGGAAGCGCAGCTTTTCCCACACATGGAAGATCACGCCGGCTGAATAGATGATGCCGCCGATCAGGATCAGCACGAGCGTCGTCGCCGTGAGCGCCGACAGCAGTGGGCCGACGGCGAGCACGCCGCTCCAGCCCATGGCGAGATAGAGCAGGATCGCCAGCCGGTCGAAGCGCCCCGGAAAGAGGCACTTGATGGCGACGCCAAGACCGGCGATCGCCCAGATGCCGATCAGCATCACGAACAGGAACGGATCATCAAGGCCACGCTGCAGGAACGGCGTATAGGTGGCGGCAATCAGCACGAAGATCGAGGAATGGTCGAAGCGGCGCAGGAACCACTTGGTGCGTGAAACCGGGTAGAGATTATAGAGAAAGGAGATCGAGAGGGTCGCAAGCAGCCCCGCGCCATAGACGGCCGCGGCGGCGAGCTGCCCGGTCGTGCTCCATAGCGTTGCGTAGAAGATCAGCGCGGTCACGCCAACCAGTGCAGCCGCCAGGCCGATGCCATGAACGATGCCGTCGGCAATCAGTTCCGAGCGGTCATAGTTCCATTTGACGCCTGCGAACTCCACGTCTTCCCTCTCCCCGAGCTTTTTCTTCTCCAGCAGCGCGCATGCCCGTCGCACCACAACGTTTCCACCACACTGCCACAAGGCTTCGCCGCCGCAAAGAAGGAGCGGCGCGGCAAAAGCATCAACTTTTGCAACGCATTACAACAATGCCATAACAAATCTGCGAAGTTTGGAAGGAGACTTGCCCAAGGCCACGGCGATGACCACATGAACGGCCGGAACACGCCGATCGGGAGGATCATCATGTCAGTCTTGCGCACCCCTCAGCCGGAAGAAGCGGACGTGCTCAGCGACCTCTGCCTGCGATCGAAGGCTGTTTGGGGCTATGACGAGGCTTTTCTTGAAGCATGCCGACCGGCCTTGACGCTCACGGCCGACGACTGGACGGATTCGGACCTGCAGGTGGCCACGGACGGCGAACGCATCGTCGGCCTGGCGCAGGTCCGCGGGAGCGGCAACCACGTCGAACTCGACAAGCTGTTCATCGAACCGGAAGCACGGGCGGCAGGCATTGGCCGACGGCTTTTCGACTGGTGCGTCGCCGCGGCGCGCATGCGTGGTGCAACGGTCATGACGATCGACGCGGACCCCGGTGCGGCCGACTTTTACCGCCGCATGGGGGCCGTCGATGACGGGGTCGTCGCGTCGAGCGTGATCCCCGGGCGGTTCCTGCCCCGGCTGAAAGTGGATTTGGGAAGCGGCAGGACCGCCTGACGTTACCGCCCGCCGCGGGCGACCTCGGCGGCGCAGTCCTGACAGAGCGGGGCATGAGGCACGGCCTGCAGGCGCGCCGCCGAAATCGGCAGGCCACAGCGCACGCAGGTTCCGAAGGTGCCGGCGGCGATCCGATCGAGCGCGGCGTCGATCCCGCGGATTTCCTCCTGGCCCGCAAGGCCAAGGCCTTCGAGCACCTCGTCCCCTTCCCGCTCGGTCACCCGGTCCGGGACATCAGCGTTCATCGGCTCATCGAGATCGTGCTCGATCTTGACCAGACGCCCCTGCAGCTCGGCCTTGCGACGGGTCAGGCGGTCGTGAAAGTCGTCAAGCCCATGTTTGTCCATCTGAAGACTCCTTGGCGGTGGCGGCGCGAAGGTCACGCGCCGCATGCGCTCTTGTTGTTCGTGGCTTACCGGTCGACGAGAACGGCGCAGGGGCAATGGCTGACGACCCGGCTTGCCGTCGATCCGATGAAGTAGTCGATGAGGCCCGGCCGATGGGATGCGATGATGACGAGATCGGCGTTTTCTTCGCTGGCAAAGGCGTTGATGGTGCCGGCGGCCCCGCCGGTCCGGATTTCGATGCGGCCCTTGATCCCGTGCTTGGTTTTAAGCGCCTCGAGCGTCTTCAGCGCCTGCTTGCGGGATTCCTCGACCATTTCCAGCGGGAAGTCGACGATCATGTAGCCTTGCGCATAGGCGTTCAGGTCCTCGACGACGTTGAGCAGGATAATCTCGCCCCCTTCATCGATCAGCTTTTCGGCAATGCCAAGCACGGACTCGCCGTGTTCGAGCTGATCCATGGCAATCGGGACGATGATCTTCTTGTACATGCTGTACTCCTTCTGTTGCCCACGCGGATCGCCAGGCTGCTGCCACAGGCCAATCCCTCGTCTCAAGATTGCGCCTCGACGGCATCTTCGGCTTTGATTGAAATCAAATCGAAAGCGCTGCGCGCGCATGGCCCCACTCGAAATGAGGTAGGGCGACGACAATCACTGTCAACGCGCGTCGAACACAACATCAAGTGACTGACAGTCTTCCGTGAACGAACGAGGCGGCCCATATTCCGAGCAGTTTCGACGAAACTGAAACGGCGAACCGGCCGTAGCTTCGATGCCAAGGAGACCGATATGACCTCGCAGGAGACTTTCCACATGCCGACCGACCATGCGCTTGCCATGCCCGCGCATGTCGAGCATGCGCATCTGGTCGTCCAGGACCTGCCGGCCGTTTCCGCCTGGTATCAGAAGATCATGGGCCTCAGCCCGATTGAAGCCAGCAAGAGCGGCGAGACGCTCGGCGTCAACGGCCGCCCGCTGCTCACGCTGACGACCGAGGGCAACGCCGCGCGAGCACCGCGCAACGCGCCCGGCCTGTTCCACAACGCCTTTCTCGTGCCGAACCGCGAAGAACTCGGCCGCTGGCTCGCCCATGTCGCACACAACAATGTCCGGCTGCAGGGCGCGTCCGACCACTTGGTCAGCGAGGCGATCTACCTCGCCGATCCCGAAGGCAACGGCATCGAAGTCTATCGCGACCGACCGCGGGCCGAATGGACGTTTAAGCAGGATGGGACCGTCGGCATGGATACGCTGCCGCTCGATCTGCAGGCGCTCTACGACGAAGCGCCCAAGGACAACTGGGGCGGCATGGCGGACGGGACGGCCATCGGCCATATCCACCTGCAGGTTTCCGATATTCCTCAGGCGGACGCCTTCTTCCGCGATGTGCTGGGCCTGGGGCTGATGGCACGCTATCCCGGTGCGAGCTTCTTCGGCGCGGGCAAGTACCACCATCACGTCGCCGCCAACATCTGGAACTCGCGCGGCGCGCCGAAACGTGAAGGCCACATGACAGGACTGTCGGACTACACGATCCAGTACAAGGAGCCGGCTGAACTCACGGCAGCGCTTGCGAAGCTCGAAGCGCTGGAAATCGCCGTCAGCCGCAACGGCAGTGGCCACACCCTCGTCGATCCCTGGGGCATCGGCCTCAAGCTCGTCGCCTGATCCTCTCTCCCAGGCCACAGGCGCCTTTGCGCCCGTGGCAAACTTGCCGGCCGCAGCCGCCTCAGGCGCTGCGGTCGTATTTTTGCTGGGCTTGCAGCACGGCCTCTATGTTCTCCTCCGCCCAGCGCGTCAGCGCCGCGACCGTCGAGGTCAGCGTGCGGCCGAGCGGCGTGATCGCATATTCCACCGTCACCGGCACCGTCGCAAAGACGCTGCGGCTGACGAGCCCGTCCCGCTCCAGCTTCTTCAGGGTCTGCGACAGCACCTTCTGCGAGACGCCGTCGATCTCGCGCTTCAACTGGTTGAAGCGCACCGGCTGTTCATCGAGCTTTCCGAGCACCAGCACGGCCCACTTGTCGGCAAGCCTGTCCAGCACCAGGCGGGTCGGACAGGTCTGGATATAGACGTCGTACTCCATCGGGCACCCCATCGCGGTTTCCGGGCGGAAACCATGTCACCAAAAACTGCCTCCTTTACAGCATTTTTCCGCACGAATATCTAGTATCCATTAGCAACATGGTTTCATTTGGATACTTAGGAGAAACACGATGGCAGGCAAGATTCTGATTCTCGGCTCGAACGGAACGATCGGCAGCAAGGTGGTGCTGGGACTGGTCGCGCGTGGCGAGACGGTCAAGGCCGCGTCCCGCAAGGCGACAGCCGTTGACGGCGCGGAAGCCGTCGCCTTCGACTACGAGGATGCCGCAACCTTTGGCCCGGCGCTCGAAGGCGTCGACCGTCTGTTCGTGCTGACGCCGGCGGGATATCTCGATCCGGTCGGGCTGGTCGGACCGATCATGACCACCGCTGCCGCACGCGGCATCAAGGTTGTGCTGATGACCGTCATCGGCGTCGATGCGGACGACAAGATCCCCTATCGCCAGCTTGAGCTGCAGCTCGAGAAAAGCGGAGCGCCCTTCGTCATCCTGCGGCCGAACTGGTTTTCCGACAATTTCCAGAGCTACTGGATAGAAGGTATCCGCCACGGCGCGATCGCGGTTCCGGCGGCCGAAGGCAAGACGAGCTTCATCGACACCCGCGACATCGCGGAAAGCATCGTCGCAGCGCTGACGAGCGACACCTTCAACGGCCGCGCCTTCAACCTCACCGGGCCGGAAGCGCTGAGCTATGGCGAGGCGGCAGCGATCCTGTCGCGTGTGACCGGCAAGCCGGTTGCCTACACGCCGGTCGATGACGGGACCTTCGTCGGCATGCTGGTCGGCGCTGGCGTGCCCGAAGACTACGCCCGCTTCCTCGCCTCGATCTTCCATCCCGTGCGCGAAGGCTGGGTGGCAAACCCGACCGGCGATGTGAAGACGCTGACCGGCCACGCGCCGCGCAGCCTGGAAACCTACGCCAAAGACAATTCCGCGGCCCTCAAGGCCTGACCGGCCCCACACGATGGCCGTCCGTCCACACCCGGGCGGCCTGCGTCAACACGCCGCTGGATAGTTCGCCGACGACCGATCAATAAACTTGAGTATTATACTCACATATTTTAACCGCATGCCCAACCGGCCTCGCCCAAGGCCGCATACATGCGGAGTTAATAATATGAAAAATAAGAATTTTCTTGCGGCTGCCCTGGCAAGCAGCACACTTCTTTCGAGCCCTGCGCTGGCGGTGGATTTTCGTCCGCAGGCGGAAATCGAAGGCGGTTTCTTCAGCGGAGGGTCAGCTGCCGGCGGCGGCTTCTTCCTCCCCTTCGTGCTCGATTCGGGCAATGCGATTTTCATCGATACACGCGGGACCGTCGCCAATGACTCCGTCCGACAGGGCTCCATCGGTGCGGGCTATCGCTTCCGCGCCAACGACCAGTGGGTCATCGGCGGCTACGGCTATTACGACTATCTGAAGAGCGACTACGGCAATTCCTTCAGCCAGCTGTCCTTCGGTCTCGAGGCGCTCAGCGGCGACCTCGAAATGCGCAGCAACTTCTACCTGCCCCTGACCGGCGCCAAGACACTGAGCGCCTTCAATGCCGCCTATGTGCGCGACCACGTGCTCGTCTTCCAGGAAGGCAAGGAACGGGCGCGGCGCGGCATCGACGCCGAAATCGGCGGGCGCCTGCCTGTTTTCGCCGAAGACTCCAACGTTCAGCTGAAGGTTTTCGGCGGCAGCTACTGGTACGGCGGCCGCAACCTCGGCGACATGTTCGGCGCCAAGCTGCGTGCAGAGTTGACCTTTGCCGACCTGCCGGGTCTTTCAGAGGAATCGACCGTCTCGCTCGGCGTGACCGGCACCTATGACAACGAGGACAAGCTGAAGGGCGCCGTCATGGCACGGCTGCGCATCCCGTTCGGCGCGACCGGCTCGACCGCCGACGCCTTCGATCCGATGACCCAGCGTGTCGAACGCGCCACCCGCATCCGCACCCATGCCGGCGCCACCGGCGACGTCGAGGCCGCACAGCTTGCCGGCACCGGCCGTAACGCCGGCCGGGTCGTGACCGTTTCATCGGCCTCCGGCAATGCCTCCGACATCAACGCCCTGATCGGCGCTGCCGGCGCCGACGCGCTGATCCTTGCAGACGGCAACCTCGGTCTCGACCGGACACTCGCGCTCGGCAACGGCCAGACGCTCCTTGGCGGCGGCGGCGCAATCGCCGTTAACGGCGCGCGCAGCGGCGCGACCGCAACCTTCGTCAACCGGGGCGCAGCCACGACGATCACCGGTTACAACCCGGCCCAGGACGTCATTGCCATGGCGTCGGGCAGCACCATCTCGTCGCTTTCGGTCCGCGGCGGTCTTGCGGGTATTTCGGCGACCGACGCCAAGGGCGTTACCGTCGACAATGTCGATATTGCCGCGACCAACCACGACGGCATCCGCTTCACGCGGGTCGATGGCGCACTGGTCCAGAACAGCCGCATCCACGACCTCTACATCTGCGAAAACAACACGACCTGCGAATTCTCGATCTACAACCCCAACAAGGCACCCTATGCCGCCGTCAGCTCCGTCGGCAGCCGCAACGTAACGGTGCGCGATACTGTCATCGACAAGGTCACCTATGGGGTCTTTGCCGGCGGCGAGTTCAGGAAAGTCGGACGGACCGATTACGAACTGGTCACCGGCACGCAAAACGTCACGCTCGATAACGTGACGATCAGCAACTCCCGCCGCGAAGGCGTGCTGCTCGTCGCCGGCAAGGATGTCAGCCTCAACCGCGTGACGGTCGACAATGCCAAGCAGGACCGGGACATGGATCTCGTGGTGCTGCAAGGTACCTCCAATGTCGCGATCAACGACATGCGGCTCTTTGGCGGCATCAACGGACTGATGCTGGTCTCTAGCCCGAACCTCGATGCGACGACCACCAACGTCAACGTCAAGGGACTGACCGTCGACGGCACCCGCAACGCCGGCATCTTCTTCAATCCGGTCTCGGGGATTTCGCTCGAGGACGTCAAGGTAACGAATGCCGGCACCTATGGCGCCTTCATCTACGGCAACGAGTTCGAATTCCTTGGAGGACCGGTGCGCGACATCGTGCTGAAGAACATGACCGTCGACAAGGCCGGGAAGGCCGGCCTCTACTTCTCGGGCCCGGCCGAAGACGTCACCGGCAATGTCAACGTCACCAACACGCCGAAGGATTGCACACTCGACAATGGTTGGTCGGCCGGCACGATCACCCAGTCGCCGGGCTCGGTTCTGACCGTCAATGGCGCCAAGCTCGACCAGGGCAACGCCGCGGCCCGTTGCCGCTGATAGCCCGAAGCCACGCCCGGGCGACCGGGCGTGGCTCTTTTTGCCGGTTTGCTTCGGTGCACTATGCCGGGCGGTGGCATTCGAAGGTGACAACATGGTCACCTTCCTTTGGAGCACGGCCGAAGGTGTAGTCGCCGGAAACGACGAGATCGACGAAGCCGGCCGCCTGTAGCGTCAGCGCCATTTCCTGAACGCCCCACCAGCGCATGGTGAAGAATTCAAGCTCGCTCGACGCCAGCCGACCCTCGTGCCAGAGGTCGTAGCGCAGGTGGGATACGGTCGTCTGACCGATGATGTCGGTCTTCACCCGCTGGCTAGTCAGGGTCAAAAGCTCGCCCGCCTCCGTCTGCCAGCTGCGCACATTCGGCTGCAGGTCCGCGACCATGTCGCCCGGGTAGAGATCGAAGATCAACCGACCACCCGGCGCCAGGTGATCGTAAGAGCGCTTCAATACGGCCGATGCCGCTGCATGATCGGCGATCAGCTGCAAGGAACCAGCGGGCACGACAATCGCCTCGAAACGCTTGTCATAGGTGAAGCTCTCGAAGGTCTGGCGCGACAGGGCCGGCGCGAAGCCTCGGCCAGCGCATTGGGCGAGGCAATAGTCGAGCATGTCCTGCGAAGCATCAAACCCGGAGACATCGAAACCGGCCTCCAGCAACGGGATCAGCGCTCGACCGTTGCCGACAGCCGGTTCCAGGATCGGCCCACGACAACCGTGGAGCCTCTGCCGGTAATACTCGATGTCGCCGAAGGACTTTCCAATATATTTGTCTAAATTATAAACATGAGAGGCAAGTCTGCCATAGGTATTGTTCACGATACCTCAGCTCCCGACAAAACAAGGCAACGCTGCGTCTTATACGGGAGTACGTGACCAGGGGTTGTTGTTTGCCGGCCACGCCTACGCTTTATCGTCGCCGCCCAAACGCGTCAGAAGCGCGCCGGCCGGATGAACTTGCCGTAGACCCAGCCCTCCTGCCAGTTTCCGTTGCGCTGCGGATCGTGCCAGATCTGGCACCAGGTGGCTCGCACGGCCTGGCGCTGGGCGGAAACCGACCAGCGAGCGATGCGCTTCAGATCGACGCCGTTTATGCAGCGGCCGGTCATCTGCAACTTCGTGCCGTTGGGATAGCCGGCGCGGATCGCGGAGGAGGAGGATGGCCAGGCCCGCGCGTTGAGCACGTCGTTCCAGTCGACACCCGACACTTCCCAGGCGGCGAACGTGCTTGCGGTGGCGGGAAGTGCAGCGGAGAGCGCCCCGGCCAGGATGGCCGCCGGCATCAGTTTATTGAGCATGCCCATCTCGATTGCCCCTTGGTCAGGCCGCCGGTTGTTGCGGCAGGAAACAGAATGCGGCCCCTCGCCTGAATTGCAACTGAATGGATTTCACGACGAGAGCGCCGCCCCTATCCGAGAACGACCTGGGCGAAGCCGCCCGTCCCGGCTTTCCGGGACGGGGCTTTGTCAGCCTGGTAGGCGGCAGACGACGCCGACCAGCCGCGCGACCACGGGGCGGACCATGAGCACGCAGAAAAAGGCGACGGGCATGGCAAGCGCGTAGGAACCGAGCACGCGGGCCGGGTAGCCGGCGTCGATGCCGGTGTTGGCGCCGACGATGACGCAGCACATCAGGAACGCCATGATCGCCGACATGAAGAAGGCAAAGGCAATGGGCGCCGCGCGCGGCGGCAGCTTGCGGCTACGCGCGAGCCGCGGCGCCGATAGGGTATCTTCCATCCGAAGTCTCCTGGTTTGATCGAGGGGACCACCCCCTCGTTTCTGGCCGAACTATACGGATCGCGTCTTCGCCAGGTAGACCATTGCAGCCTTGTTCAGAAACAGGCAAAACCATCGAATAGAAGTTTTTATTCGATGGATTGAATTATGGACACTTTGCGCGGCGTCGAGAGTTTCGTGAGAAGCGTCGAGGAAGGCAGCATCGCCGCGGCGGCGCGAAAGCTCGGGATTACGCCCGCTTCCGCGAGCCAGAACATCGCCCGCCTGGAACGAACGCTCGGCAGCCGGCTCTTGAGCCGCACCACGCGCCAGCTGGGTCTGACCGAGAGCGGGCGGATCTACTACGAGCGGGTGCGCGGCGTCGTGCACGAGCTGGAGCTTGCGGCCGCCGCCGTTTCGGCACTCAGCGCCGAGCCGCGCGGACCGCTTAAGATTGCCTCGTCCGTCGCCTTCGGCCGGCATGTGGTTGCGCCCCTCGTTCCCTCCTTCGCCGCCAGGTACCTGGATGTCTCGATCGAGCTCGTCGTCACCGACCGCGAGATCGACCATATCGGCGAAGGCATCGACATCAGCGTGCGCTTCGGCCTGCAACTCGAACAGGGGCTGATTGCCCGCAAGCTGGCCTCCGTGCCGATGATCATTTGTGCGGCCCCCACTTATCTGGAGCGGCGCGGCCGCCCGCAGCGGCCGGAAGATCTCGTGCACCACGATTGCCTCGTCTACCGCTATGCCGGGCATGGTCGGATCTTTCGCTGGGCGTTTACCCGCGACGGCCTGCGCTTCGAGCCGGAGCTGAAGGCGACGATCGTCAGCAACGATATCGACACGCTCGCCGAGATGGCGATCGCCGGCGCCGGCATCACCCGGCTTGGCGCCTTCATCGCAGCGCCGCTGATCGAGCGCGGGCTGGTGGTGCCGCTCTTCGGCGAACTGCCGCAGGAGGGATTGGCCAGCACCGACCACGAGCCCTTCGACTTCTACGCCTGTTTTGCCGACCGCCAGGCGCAAACGCCGAAGGTGCGCGCGTTCATCGAGCATGCGGTGCAGAGCCTGAAGGGGCGCTGGTAGGTCTTATCCACCGGTGGCCGGGACCGGAGCGGCAGGCGTTTCCTTGCGCACGACCTCGACGCCTCGCCGCTGCTTCAGCCGATAGCCGACCTCGACGATGGCGTGGATGGCCGGGATGAACTCCGCGCCGAGCTCACTGAGGCTGTATTCCACGGAAGGCGGCGACGTCGGCATGATCCGCCGCTCAACAGCACCCTTCTCCTCAAGCTCCTTCAACCGCGTGCTCAGCACCTTTGCAGAAATACCGGGCACGTCGATCCTCAGTTCGCTGAAACGGCGCGGCCCGGCGCTCAAGGACCAGAGGATGTTCGGCGTCCATGCGCCACCGAGCAGCACCATGCACTCACCAACCGGGCAGTTCGGCGGTAAGGTCGCAGCCCGATTTTTCCGAATTTTCAAGCTCATGGGCAAAACTTTCCAGTTACCGCCGGGAAACCGGAAAGGGAGGTAACATAAGGTTATCTGATATACAAAGGTTATCGCTTCGGCTTAGGTTCCGCCGTCCTCGACAAACGGGCAATCATTTCAGAAGGAACCAGATCATGAAGCTCTATTACGCCCCGGGCGCCTGCTCGCTTTCCCCCCATATCAGCCTGCACGAGGCCGGCGCCGACTTCGAGATCGTCCGGGTCGATACCAAGACGCATCGCACCGAGACCGGTGCGGATTACAAGGCGGTCAACCCCAAGGGCTATGTGCCGGCGCTGGTGCTGGAAGGCGGCGAAGTCGTTACCGAAGGTGCTGCCGTGGTGCAGTACATCGCCGATCGCTTCCCGGCGGCGAAGCTTGCGCCTGAAAACGGCACGCTGGCGCGCACCCGCCTGCAGGAACAGTTGAACTTCATCGCATCGGAACTGCACAAGGCCTTCTCGCCGCTGTTCAACCCGAACGCATCCGCCGAGGCAAAGGAGGCAGCCACGCTGCAGGTGGCGAAACGCTTCAGCCATGTCGAAAGCCTGCTTGCGGACGGACGCCTTTACCTGCTCGGGGAGGCCTTCTCGGTCGCCGACGCCTACCTTTTCACGGTCGTCAACTGGAGCGGCGGCACCGGGATCGCGCTCACGCAATGGCCGCATCTCGCCGCCTACATGCAACGGGTCGGCGCACGTCCTGCCGTGCGCGCCGCGATGCAGGCAGAAGGCCTGGTCGCGGCATGAGTGCATCACCGAAGGATCCGCAGTTTGCAGCCGTCATCGACGTCCTCCAACGCTACTTCGACGGGCTCTATCGCAGCGACGCCGACATTCTCAGGCAGGTCTTCCACCCGAAGGCGCTCTATGCCACCGCGACGGACGGAACCCTGCTCGAACTCGACATGGACAGGTACTTTCCGATCGTCGAAAAACGTCCCTCGCCCGAAAGCCGAGGCGAAGCGCGCATCGACCGTATTCTTTCGATCGAGTTCGCCGGCCCCGTAACCGCGTTTGCCAAGGTGCAATGCGCCATCGGCGAGAAGGCCTTCACCGACTTTTTGTCCCTGGTCTTTATCGACGGCCGCTGGCAGATCATCGCCAAGGTCTTCCACTACGACATCGCATCAGCGCAATAGGAGAAGCTTGTGCCCTACGTAAACATCAAGATCACCCGCGAGGGTGCCACCGCCGAGCAGAAAGCAGCCCTGATCAAAGGCGTCACCGATCTGCTCCACACCGTGCTCAACAAGGATCCGGCCACCACCTTCGTCGTCATCGACGAAGTGGCGCTCGAAGACTGGGGCGTCGGCGGGCTGCCGGTCGATGCGTATCGACGAAAAGCCAAGGAAAATTCCTAGCCGACCGCATCGCCCCTTGCCCGCTGCGGGCAAGGGGCGATGCGGTCGTCCGATGGCACACCGGCCGTTGGGCGACCGCTTTGCGCTTGATCGCTTTCGACAGGGTCTCTATCTCATTGTCTCCCGCCGCATTGATCCCGGAGACGTATCTTGTCCGTATTCAGCAACCTCCCCAAAGCTCCCGTCGCCGCAAAGAAGCCGGTCAGCGACACGCGCCACGGCATTACCCGCACTGACGACTATGCCTGGCTGCGCGCGGACAATTGGCAGGCGATGTTCAAGGATCCCTCGATCCTCGATCCGGATATCCGCAAGCATCTGGAGGCCGAAAACGCCTACATGAACGCGGCGATGGACGACACGAAGGCGCTGCAGAAGACGCTTTTTTCCGAGATGCGCGGCCGCATCAAGGAGGACGACAGCTCGATCCCGGTCAAGGACGGTCCGTTTGCCTATGGTCATGCCTATGTCACCGGCGGCGAACAGCCGCGCTACTTCCGCATTCCCCGTGACGGCGACCACAAGGACGAGGCAATCCGGCAGTTGCTGCTCGACGGCGATAAGGAAGCGGAAGGCAAGGCCTATTTCCGCCTCGGCGGCCTCGACCATTCGACCGACCACAGCCTCGGCATCTGGGGCTATGACGACAAGGGTTCGGAGTATTTCACGCTTCGGGTGCGCGACCTCACAACGGGCGAGGATCTTGCCGACGTGATCGAGAACACCGGTGGCGGCGGCGCCTGGGCGCCGGATGGAAAGAGCTTCTTCTACACGGTGCTCGACGACAATCACCGCCCGTCGAAGATCTTCCATCATATCCTTGGCACCGCCCAGGCTGACGACCGGCTGGTTTTCGAGGAGACCGATCCGGGCTTCTTCATGTCGGTCGGCGGCTCGCTGCTCGACGACTTCATCTACATCGACATTCACGATCACGAGACCAGCGAGTATCGGCTGCTCTCGACCAAGGATCTCCTGGCTGAGCCGAAGCTCGTCGCCGAACGCGTCACCGGGCTCGAATACGCGATGACCGAAGGCGGCGACGTCTTCTACATCCTCACCAATGCCGATGGCGCCAAGGACTTCAAGATCGTCGAAGCGCCGGTAGAAGCACCAGGCAAGGAGAACTGGCGCGAGGTGGTGCCGCACAAGCCGGGCACGCTGGTCCTCAGCCACATGGCCTATGCCCGCCATCTCGTCTGGCTGCAGCGCCGCGAAGGCCTGCCGGAGATCGTCATCCGCGACCGCAAGACCGGTGAAGAGCATGCGATCGCCTTTGCGGAAGAAGCCTATTCGCTCGGCCTTTCGGGTGCTGCCGAATACGACACCGACGTCATCCGCTTCTCCTATTCCTCGATGACCACGCCGTCGCAGCTCTTCGACTACAACATGGCGACGCGCGCCCGCACGCTCCTGAAGACCCAGGAAGTGCCTTCGGGCCACAACCCGGACGACTATGTCACCCGCCGCGTCTTCGCCCCCTCCTGGGATGGCACCGAAGTGCCGGTGACGCTGCTTTACCGCAAGGACACGCCGCTCGACGGTTCGGCGCCCTGCCTGCTCTATGGCTATGGCGCCTATGGCATCACCATTCCGGCCGGCTTCAACACCAATTGCCTGTCGCTTGCCGATCGCGGCTTCGTCTATGCCATCGCCCATATCCGCGGCGGCAAGGATCGCGGCTTTGCCTGGTACGAAGACGGCAAGATGGCCAAGAAGACCAATACCTTCAAGGATTTCATCGCTGCCGCTGACTATCTGAATCAACAGAAGTTCACGTCCTACGCGAAGATCGTCGCAGAAGGCGGCTCGGCCGGCGGCATGCTGATGGGCGCGATCGCCAACATGGCGCCGGAGAAGTTCACCGGCGTTATCGCGGCCGTCCCCTTCGTCGACGTGCTCAACACCATGCTCGACGACACCCTTCCGCTGACCCCGCCGGAATGGCCGGAATGGGGCAACCCGATCGAGAGCCGGGAGTTCTACGACATCATCGCCGGCTACTCGCCCTACGACAATGTCGAGCCGAAGTCCTACCCGGCGATCCTGGCGCTCGGCGGCCTCACCGATCCGCGCGTCACCTATTGGGAACCGGCCAAGTGGGTCGCGCGGCTGCGCGAGAAGACAACCGGCAGCGCGCCGATCCTGTTGAAGACGAACATGGATGCCGGCCATGGCGGCGCGTCGGGCCGCTTCCAGCGGCTCGAGGAAATCGCCTTCGAATACGCCTTTGCCATCAAGGTCGCCGGCAAGATGTAAACGGATCGGGATGAGGAACCTGTTTGCGGGTTCCTCGTCCCTTTCTCACCTTATCCCGGAGGTCCCGCCATGTCCGTCCACGTCGCCCTGCTGCGTGCCGTCAATGTCGGCGGTACGGGATCACTTGCAATGGCCGACCTCAAGGCGATCTGCGAGGGGCTCGGCTTTGCCGACGTCAGGACCTACATTCAGAGCGGCAACGTGCTGTTCCGCTCCGATCTGCCGGCGGCAGAAGCAGCCGCAATGCTGGACAGCGCCCTTCAGGAAAAACTCGGTAAGGTGCCGGGCGTAATGATCAGGACCGGCGCGCAATTGCAGGCGATCGCCGATCAGGCACCCTTCCCGAACGCCAAGCCCAATCTGCTGCTTGTCGTTTTCCTGCGCGAGCCGGCACCATCAGACGCGCTCGACAAGCTCGTGGCGCCCGATGGCGAAGAAGCCCAGGTTGCCGGAACTGAGATCTATATCCACTTCCCGAACGGCTCCGGCCGGTCGAAGTTCAAGCTGCCGGCGGCCAAGTCCGGCACGGCACGCAACCTCAACACGGTGCGCAAGCTTGCTGCGATGGCGCTCGAGATGGAAGGCTGACGCTCCTCAAAGGCGCCGTTCCGGACCGAAAAGCGCTTCACGCTTTTCCGGAAGTGCTCACGCCGCCGGCTGGAACAGCAGCCGGACAAAGGACCGGAGCACCAGCAGTTGCTGTGGCAGGCTTTCAGGCTGCTTCAGAGCCTTCGACAGGATGATGCCGCCTTCGAGCACGGTCGAGACCATATCGGCCAGTTGGTCGACGTCGAGCGGCTCGCGTGGCCGATAGACTTGCATGATCGCCTCGAACATCGTGCCGAAACGCCGACGCCACATCAGCGCCGCCTGCCGGTTGATCTCCTGGATCTCGCGATCGAAAGCACGCTCCTGCGTGCACATGACCGCGACCAGGCAGCCGGGATGGCCGTTCGGCAGGTCGGCGAGAATTTCCGACAGCATCTTCAGGCCCAGAAGAAAGGCCTGCAGCGGGTCGTCGGACAATTGATGGGCGCGGCCGAAGATCTCGTCGTAGATGCGCTCGTCGTTCTCGATGTAGCGCTCGAGCAGAGCCCGCGCGAGCTCGTTCTTGTCGCGGAAATGGTAGAAGAACCCGCTCTTGGTGATGCCGGTTTCGGCAATCAGCTCGTCGATCGACGTCGCGCCGAACCCCTTGGCAAGCACCGCCGCCTCGGCAACGTCGAGGATTCTGGCGCGCGTTTCCTCACCCTTTCGCATTAGCTGCTCCCTACCATTGGTACGGTTTCCAGCAATTACTCGGCGGCCAGCCCCTAACGCAGCGACGGCAACAGAACAGTAAGTCACTGATTTTGCGACAGTAATTTAGTATATTAGCAATAGTATACCGCAAGTCGTCTAGTTTAGAAGATGATCATAAGGCAGAAATTTACTTGGCTCTGCGGTGTTGGAGGCATCCGCGGGCCCTTCAGCCAAGACTGAACCGGTGGAGACCGATATGGCCAAATACAGACGCAGCCTGCCGCTCTTGAAGGGTGGACTGTTCCTGAGTGACGGCGGCATCGAAACGACGCTGATCTTTCATGAAGGCATCTCCCTCCCGCATTTCGCCGCTTTCGTGCTCATTTCGACGGCGGACGGGCGGCGACGCTTGCTCGACTACTACAAGCGATACCTCGCGATCGCCCAGCAGCACGGCACCGGCTTCGTGCTCGACACGCCCACCTGGCGCGCCAGCGCCGACTGGGGCATGAAGCTCGGCTATGACGCCTCGGCCCTCGCCGAGGTCAACCAGAACGCCATCTACATGTTGGCGGAACTGCGCACCGAGTACGAACGTCCGCAAGCACCGATCGTGCTGAGCGGCGCCATCGGGCCGCGCGGAGACGGCTATCGCCTGGGCCGCATGAGCGCGGACGAGGCCGAGGATTATCACGGGCCACAGATCTCGGCCTTTGCCGCCAGCGACGCCGATATCGTCGGCGCCTATACGCTGACCAGCATCGACGAGGCGACCGGCATTGCCCGGGCGGCCCAAAGCCATGGCATGCCCTGCTCGATCGCCTTCACGGTGGAAACCAACGGCCGGCTCCCAGACGGCCGTACCCTTCAGGCCGCGATCGAAACGGTGGATGCAGAAACCGGCGGCTATCCCCACTACTACATGGTCAATTGCGCCCATCCCGATCATTTCGAGACCAGCCTTGATACGGGGAGTGCCTGGGCGCAGCGCATTGCCGGTATCCGCGCCAATGCCTCCAGGATGAGCCATGCCGAGCTCGACAACAGCGAGACCCTGGATGCCGGGGATCCCCTCGACCTCGGCCAGCGTTATCGGACACTGACGACCCATTTGCCACGACTGCGCATCCTTGGCGGTTGCTGCGGCACCGACCATCGCCACATCGCGGCAATCTGCGAGGCCTGCCTTCCACCGACGGCGCTCAGCGCCTGAGGCGCGAGGCCTCGCCCTCCCCGGCCCTCTCGCAAGCAATTGCGGGAGGGCGCCCTCTCGTCGCCACCCTCGCGAAAGCGATAGCGGTCGTGTAGACTTGGGCGGAAAGGACGGCAGCCGGACATCCCGGCAAGAGCCGTTGACCGCATCGTCATGAATTACGCTCCCCCGTCGCCGACCGGAAATGCCGAAGCCTTTGCCTTCGACAACAGCTACGCCCGCCTGCCACAGCAGTTCTTCGCGCGTGTTGCGCCGACACCCGTCGCAGAGCCCTGGCTGATCAAGCTCAACAAGCCGTTGGCCGAGGAGCTCGGGCTGGACGTGGCGACGCTCGAGCGCGAGGGCGCCGAGATCTTTTCAGGCAACCGTCTTCCCGCCGGTGCCGATCCGCTCGCCATGGCCTATGCCGGCCATCAGTTCGGTACCTTCGTGCCGCAGCTCGGCGACGGCCGCGCGATCCTCCTTGGCGAGGTGATCGACCGCAACGGAAAGCGGCGCGACATCCAGCTCAAAGGACCGGGCCAGACGCCCTTCTCACGGCGCGGCGACGGGCGCGCGGCACTCGGCCCCGTGTTGCGCGAGTATATCGTCAGCGAGGCGATGTACGCGCTCGGCATTCCGACGACACGGGCGCTTGCCGCCGTCGTCACCGGACAGCCGGTCTACCGCGAGCAGATCCTGCCGGGCGCAATCGTCACGCGGGTTGCGGCAAGCCATATGCGCGTCGGCACCTTCCAGTTCTTCGCGGCACGTGGCGACATCGAGTCGGTGAAGGTGCTTGCCGACTACGCGATCGATCGCCACTACCCCGAGGTCAGGGACGCTGAACGACCCTATCTGGCCTTCTACAAGGCGGTGACCGCGCGCCAGGCGGAGCTGATCGCACGCTGGCTGCATGTCGGCTTCATCCATGGCGTGATGAACACGGACAACATGACGATCTCGGGCGAGACGATCGACTTCGGCCCCTGCGCCTTCCTCGACACCTACGATCCGAAGAAGGTGTTTTCCTCGATCGACCAGGTCGGTCGCTACGCCTATGCGAGCCAGCCGGCGATCGGGCAATGGAATCTGGCGCGGCTGGCCGAAACGTTGGTGCCGCTGTTCGACGACAACCAGGATACGGCGGTGGAACTGGCCAACGATGCGCTCGGCGAATACGGCGCGATCTTCCAGCGCCACTGGCTGGACGGCATGCGGCGCAAGATCGGATTGGCCATGAGCGAAGAGGGAGACCTCGACCTGTTGCAGGCGCTGCTGACGGCGATGCATCAGGGAGAGGCGGATTTCACCCTCACCTTCCGGCGGCTGTGCGACAGCGCTAGCGACCCGGCCGCCGACGCCGTGCTCGCCTCGACCTTTGCCTCGGCCGAGGCAATCGGGCCGTGGCTGCAGAACTGGCGTCAGCGTCTCAGCCGCGAGCAGGCGACGCCGGATGAACGCGCGACCGCCATGAAGGCGGTCAACCCGGCCTATATTCCGCGCAACCACCGGATCGAAGAGGCGATCGCTGCCGCGACCGAGGATGCGGACTTTTCGCTGTTCGAGGCCCTGGTCGAGGTGACCGCCAACCCCTATGCCGACCAGCCGCAGTTTGCCCGCTACCAGGCTCCGCCGAGCCCGCAAGAGGAAGTCCAGCGCACCTTCTGTGGCACATAGGCGCCATGCGGGCCGCCATACGGGGCGCCATGCGGGAATGCGGCCGCCATGCCTGTGTTCCCGCAGTCCCTGGGCATCCGCTGCCAGACAGATTCACCCAATCGCTCTATGTCGCTGTTTTTACGCGGTGACTTTCGGCTGATCGCTCTCGGACGACGCGCTATCCGCAGCGGCTCAACGCGCGTGGCTCACGCTCGGCCGGCCCTCGCTTGAGCGCAAGCTTATTGCGGACCTGCGAAAATTTCCGCGTTGCGGAATGTGGCTATTGAAAGGCAGAGGTGGCGCGTTAGGTGCTAGAAGGACAGGCGCTCTGCGCCTTGCCTGACCGGGCGGCCGCGACACGCGCGCGACCGCCGCCTCGAAACCCACCTGTCTCACGCGGTCCGGCGAGGACCGCCGCAATGGAAAGGTGCCACGGCACCGTTCTTCGATGCGGGAGTTCCCATCATGCTCGTTCTGACGGCCATCGTCTTTGCTCTCATCGGCCTCGCGCTTGGCGGCGGCGGCGCCAAGCTGCTGACGCTTGGTGGCAGCCCCTATTACCTCGCAATCGGCATCGGCTTCCTGCTGACGGCGGTGCTGCTGTTCATGCGGAAATCGGCGGCGATCTGGCTCTATGCGTTCATGATCCTCGGCTCGCTCGGCTGGGCGGTGTCTGAGGTCGGTTTCGACTGGTGGCAGCTTGGCCCGCGTGGCGGCGTCATCGTCCTTCTGGGGCTCTGGCTGCTGCTACCGGCCGTGCGCCGGCCGCTCGGCTTCGAAAGCCCGACAGGCGAGCGTTATGCCGTGAGTGCCTGGCCGCTGGCCCTTGCGGTGCTGGTGTCGGTCGGTGTCGCCGGATACGCGATCATGCAGGACCCGCACGACATCCGCGGCGACCTGCCAAGCGATGTCGTCGCGGAAAATCCGCCGCTCGGCGGCTCGGTACCGCCAGACGAATGGCACCAGTACGGGCGCACCGCCTACGGCCAGCGCTATTCGCCGCTCGATCAGATCACGCCTGAGAATGTCGCGGGGCTGAGGGTCGCCTGGCAGTACCAGACCGGCGACGTCAAACGCCCCGACGACGTGGGCGAAACCACCTATCAGGTAACGCCGCTCAAGATCAAAGACACGCTCTATGCCTGCACGCCGCACAACTGGGCGATCGCGCTCGATGCGGCAACCGGCGAAGAGAAGTGGAAATATGACAGCAACTCCGGCATGAACCCGGACCGCCAGCACCAGACCTGCCGGGGCGTCACCTATTGGGCCGACCCGGCTGCAGCCCCGGGCGGCCCCTGCGCCGAACGCGTGTATCTCCCAACTTCGGATGCGCGCCTGATTGCGCTTGATGCCGCGACCGGCTCGGTCTGCACCGGCTTTGCCGACAACGGCGTGCTGCATCTCGAAACGGGGATGAAATACAATCCGGCCGGCTACTATTATTCGACATCGCCGCCGGTTGCCGTCGGCGGCAAGCTCATCATCGGCGGTGCGGTCAACGACAATTATTCCACCCAGGAACAGTCCGGCGTCATACGCGCTTTCGACATCAACACCGGTGCACTGATCTGGAACTGGGACAGCGGCAATCCTGACGTGACGACACCGCTTCCAGAGGGGCAAACCTACACGACCAACTCGCCGAACAGCTGGTCGGTGATGAGCTATGACGAGGGCCTCGGCCTCGTCTACGTTCCCATGGGCAACCAGGTGCCCGACCAGCTCGGCATGGGCCGCAGCGAGCACGTCGAAAAGTACTCGTCCTCGATCGTCGCGCTCGACATCAACTCCGGCGCGGTGCGCTGGGTGCGCCAGACCGTGCATCACGATCTCTGGGACATGGACGTGCCGGCCCAGCCGGCGCTGCTCGACATCACCAAGGAAGACGGCACCGTCGTGCCGGCGCTGGTCGGCCCGACGAAACAGGGCGACATCTACGTGCTCGACCGCAGGAGCGGCGAGCCGATTATCCCGGTCGAAGAGGTCCAGGCGCCGGGCGGCGCGATCCCGGAGGACTTCACCGCCCCGACCCAGCCGGTCTCCGGCCTCACCTTCATGCCAGCGCCGCTGCAGGAAAAGGACATGTGGGGCGTCACGCTGTTCGACCAGCTCGCCTGCCGTATCGCGTTCCGGTCGCTGAAATACGAGGGCCGCTATACGCCGCCGTCGATCGAGGGCACGCTCGTCTATCCCGGCAACTTCGGCACCTTCAACTGGGGCTCCGTGGCGATCGATCCGGAACGGCAGGTGATGTTCGGCATGCCGACCTATCTCGCCTTCACCTCGCGGCTCGTGCCCCGCGACCAGGTGCCGCCGAAGGGCCAGGACGAGAAGGGCTCTGAACAGGGCCTCAACCGCAACGACGGCGCGCCTTACGGCGTGTTCATGGGGCCGTTCCTCGGGCCGCTCGGCATTCCCTGCCAGGCGCCGCCATGGGGTTACGTCGCTGGCGCCGATCTCAGGACCGGCAAGATCGCCTACAAGCACAAGAACGGCACGGTCGAGGACATGACGCCGTTGCCGCTGCCGTTCAAGGTGGGCGTTCCCGGCATCGGCGGGCCGATGATCACCAAGGGCGGCGTCGCCTTCCTGGGTGCCGCGGTCGATGATTACCTGCGCGCCTATGACCTGACGACCGGCCGCCAGCTCTGGGAGGCGCGTCTCCCCGCCGGCGGCCAATCGACACCGATGAGCTATGCGGTCGGCGACAAGCAGTATGTGCTGATCGTTGCCGGCGGCCACGGCTCGGTCGGCACCAGGCCGGGTGACTACATCATCGCCTATACCCTGCCCTGAGGCGCGCGAGATATCCCTAATTCTCGCTAGAGGGTTGCAAAAGCAAGCTCCGCGCAAGCCCGCGACAGCAGCTTCCCCCGGACGACAGATTCCGGGGGATTCCCATGAAGATCGACAACAGCATCTCGAGCTACTACTTCTCCCAGCGCCGCCAGCAGGGGGGCACCATCGCGCCGATCGAAGAGAGCGGCAGTGATGCGCGCCCACGCCAGGCCCCGACGATCGCGCCGCCTTCGACATCGAACGCGCTTTCCAACGCACTGTGGATGACGGCGACCCGGGACGGCGAGAGCACGGCTTCGATTTCCGCCAAGGAAGGTCCGGCGGCTCCGGACGGTTCGGTCGGCGACGAGTTTCTGAACGAAGCGAAGAAGAGCCTCGTCGAGAGAATCCGCGAACAGGTCCTCAAGGCAATGGGCCTGACCGAAGCGGATCTCAAGGAGATGCCGCCTGAGCAGCGGCAGGCCGCCGAGGAAGAAATCCGCAAGGCCGTCGAGCGCGCCATGGGTGTGGAGCAGCAGCGCGACACGGCGACCGCCGATATCGCCAATGGCGGTAGCGACATCCTCTGACTGGGCCGCTTGTGCCGATCGGCTTGTCTCGTTCGGACAATCGATGATATCCAGCGATCTCCAGAGAGGACCAAGTTCCATGCGCCTGATCCGTTAGCGACGTTCACCGGCAGAAAACAACCGACGCCACGGCCGCCTTTCGGCGGTTTTTGGCATGGCTTTTTCCGGCCGCCTGAACGCCTGACATGGATATGACCGTTCACCGGCCATCGCTAGGATCATCCTCATGACCACCAAAGACGGATTTGTTTCCGAAGCCGGCAGCCTTCGCGCCGGCCCCTTCGACCTCAGCTATCGGATCGAAGGCAGCGGCATGCCGCTGCTCGTCGTCGGCAGCGCCACCTACTACCCGCGCACCTTCTCCCAAGCGCTTCGCGAGAGGTTGCAGTTGGTCTTCATCGACCATCGCGGCTTCGCGCCGGCGCGGACCGACTATGCCGCCGTCGACATCGGTTTCGAGACGGTGCTCGACGACATTGAGCGGATGCGCGCGCATCTGGGTCTAGAGCGCTTCCCCATTCTCGGCCATTCCGGCCATGGCTACATGTCGCTCGAATATGCCAAGCGGCATCCGGAGAGGGTCAGCCACGTGATCATGGTCGGCACCGGCCCGAGCCATTCGGCACGCCACATGGCGCTCGCCGATCGGATCTGGGAAGAAACCGTGTCGCCCGCACGCAAGGCGATCTTCGAACGGGAGATGGCCAAGCTTGGCGACGACATGGCCGCACAACCTGAGGCGCGTTTCAAAGCCCTGCTGATCCGGCTCGGCGCGAAAAGCTGGCATCAGCCGGACTTCGACGCAGCGCCGCTTTGGCGCGATGTGACCGTCAACAATGCGGTGTTCGACCATCTCTGGGGCGAGGTCTTTCGCGACATCGATATCCGCAAGGGTCTGAACAGGCTGGCGGCGCCGGTGCTGCTTGCGCTCGGCCGCTCGGACTATCTCGTCGCTCCTGCCTTCAGCTGGGACGAATACCGGGCGGACTTCAAAGACCTGAAGGTGCGGCTCTTCGAGGAGAGCGGGCATACGCCGCAGCTGGAAGAAAGCAATCTCTTCGACGAAGCCCTGCTCTCGTTCCTCGAAAACCATCGCGGCTAGGCCACCCGGCTCGCAGTGTCCAGCATTCGGAGGGGTCGAGACCGGCCCCTCCCCCTCCCAACCATTGACACTTGATCGCGCCCAACTATCTAATGCTCCAGAAGCTATAGGTTTGAGGCGAACATGTATTCCATCGGCGATCTTTCCCGGCGCACTGGCGTCAAAATCCCGACGATCCGCTATTACGAGCAGATGGGGCTGATCGCGGCACCGGAGCGTTCCGAAGGCAACCAGCGGCGCTACGAGAAAAGCGAGCTTGAGCGGCTGGCCTTCATCCGCCATGCGCGCGACCTCGGCCTGTCGATCGATTCGATCAAGGATCTGCTCGCCCTCAGCCAACATCCGGAGCGCCCCTGCGGCGAAGCCGACCGCATCGCCAGCGAGCACCTCACGACGGTCCGCGAGAAGATCGCGCGGCTGAAGAAGCTGGAGCAGGAACTGGAACGCATCGTCGCCTGCGACGGCAACCATACCGTCGGCGACTGCTACGTGATCCGGGCGCTCGCCGACCATTCCATGTGCGAGAGCGAACACTGAGGCGGCAGCTTAATTAGTCGCCTTGAAAAATCCCCGTTGACAAAAGCGCGAAAACAAACAATCTAGCGCCCATGATCAAGAACGCACCCATTTGCCGCGTGTATTTTTGGCTGTTCCGATAGGAGCGGCCTGCTGATCATATTCAACAAGGCCGCCATCAGGCGGCTTTTGTTTTTCCGGCTCCTGATGGCGAGAAAACCCGAGGAGCCGAGACATGCTACAGACCGCCATCCCTACCCTTCATGCGACCCCGGCGACACGCCCGCCGATGGTGACGATCCGCTCAGCCAAGCAGCGCGACCTGCCGGAGCTGCGCGACATGATCGCGGAGCTTTCCGCCCATCACGGCGACGCCGCCCCGATCACGCCGGAACAGCTTGAGCGCGATCTCTTCGGTCGCATGCCCTGGATCACGGCGCTCGTCGCCGAGGCCGGCAACCGCCTGATCGGCTACGCGATCCTGGTACCGATCTACCGGGCAGCCGAAGGCGCGCGCGGCATGGAACTGCATCACCTCTTCGTTCGCCCGGAAAACCGCGGCACCGGCATCGGCCGCCACCTGGTCGCCAAGGCGCGTGAACAGGCGAAGATGGCCGGCTGCGACTTCCTTTCGGTCAGCGCCGCCACGGGTAACTTCCAGGCACACCATTTCTATGAATCCGAACGCTTCGTCCCTCGCCCGGTGACCGGCATGCGCTATATGCAGAAGCTTGGCTGAGGAGCTGCCGATGCGTCTTGCAATCGTCCTGTGCGAGGGTTTCGCCGATTGGGAATGTGCGCTGTTGATGGCGGCGGCGCGCACCCATCTCGGCGTCGATATCGAGGTTGCCACCGTCGACGGCGCGCGCGTCACCTCCATGGGTGGCCTCGACGTTTCGGCGCATCTCTCGGTCGATGCCCTCGATCCGGCCGGCTTCGACGGGCTGGTGATCTGCGGCGGCGCCATCTGGGACACGAACGAGGCGCCCGATCTCTCCTCGACGATCCGCGCCTTCGATCGCAACAAGCGTGTGGTCGCAGCCATTTGTGGCGGCGTCCATGCTCTTGCGACATGCGGCCTTCTCGACCGCATCGAGCACACCGGCAACAGCGCCGAAAGCCTTGCGGCGCTGACCGGCTATCATGGTGCTTCGCACTATCGCGATCAGCCGCAGGCGATGCGTAGCGGCCATGTCGTCACCGCCGCCGGCACGGCGCCGATCAGCTTTACCGGCGAGATCCTGCATGGCCTTGGCCTCGGCTCACCCGAGCTCGACGGCTTTCTCGCACTTTACGGGCGGGAGCATCGGCCCGACGACAGCGGCAGCATCGGGTAAGCCGCTTTCCGTTTCGGGGCGGAAAGCAGCCTCCCTTCCGTTTGAAAAACTGGCCTAGAGCCAGTTGGAGATCTGATCGAGCGGCTTCTTCACCTTGCCGGCGACCGGTACGGTCGCATCCGGGGCGGGATAGCCCACCACCAGGATCAGGAACGGTTTTTCACTGTCCGGCCGGCCGCAGATCTCGTTGAGGAAGTTCATCGGCGCCGGCGTATGGGTGAGTGTCGCAACGCCCGCGTGATGCAGCGCCGTGATCAGGATGCCGGTGGCGATGCCGACGCTTTCGTTGATGTAGTAGTTCTTCTTCAGGTCCCCCGGATTGGGGCCGCCGCGCTTCTGCGAGAAGACGACGATCAGGTAGGGAGCGGTCTCAAGGAAGGGTTTGTCTTCGTCGGTGCCGAGCGGCGCCAGCGCATCGAGCCACTCCTGCGGAGCCTTGTCCCGATAGAAGATGCGTTCCTCCTCTTCCGCCGCGTGGCGCACCTCGGCCTTGATCCGCGCGCTCTCGATGACGGTGAAATGCCAGGGCTGATGGTTGGCGCCGCTCGGTGCCGTGCCGGCCGCCTTCAGACAGGTTTCGATGACCTCGCGCGGCACCGGGCGGTCGCTGAAGTAGCGCGTGGTGCGGCGGCGGTTAACCTCCTCATAGAAGTCCGCGGCGCGCGCCACCATCTCCTCGGGGCTGCGTTCGATCCACTGGTCGTAGGGCGCAGTTTCGTGTGGGCGCATTCAGTCTCCTCCTCGTTGCGAAGCGGAGTTGAGCGCGCCTTGCCTCTCAGATCAAGGCCTTAGAGCGACGGTACCGCCTTCAGATAGGCGGCGATCGCCTCGCGATCGGCCGGCGTGAGTCTCGCCATGTTCTTCTGCACTTCCACCATGGAGCCACCGACGGAATCGAACTCCGGCGTGAAGCCCGTCTCCAGATAGGAGGCGATATCCGAGGCGCTCCAGCTGCCGATGCTCTTGGAGCCGGGCGTGATATCGGGGATACGGCCCTCGCCTTCCGGGTTCGGCGCGCCGGCGAGCCACTGGTCCGGCTCGAAGCCGCCGAGCGCATTCCTCGGCGTGTGGCACTCGCCGCAATGGCCGGGCCCCTCGACGAGGTATTGCCCACGGGCGAGCTTCGGGTCGTTCGCGTCCACCGCGGCGCGTGGCTTGTCGGTCAGGAACAGCAATTTCCAGCCACCCAACGCGATCCGCATGTTGTAGGGGAACGGCAGTTCGTGCGGCGGCGCCACCTCCGTGCTCTTCGGCAGCGTCTTCATGAAGCCCCAGAGGTCGTTGACGTCCTTGGCCGTCATGCGCGCATAGGAACCATAGGGAAACGACGGATAGAGATGCTCGCCGTTGCGCCCCACCCCACGGGTCATCGCGTTGCCGAACTCCGCCAGCGTCCATGCGCCGATGCCGGCGGTTTCGTCCGACGAGATGTTCGGCGCGTGGAAGGTGCCGAACGGGCTCTTCAGCGGTGCGCCACCGGAAAGCACCAGACGCGCGTCGCCTTCCGCACCCTTGCTAGCATGACAGCTGACGCAGCCGCCGGCCCAGAAGACCTGTTCGCCATTGGCAAGATCCGGCTCGCCCAGGCCCTCCCAATGGGAGGCGCTCCAAGGTGCCGGCTTCGTCAGCCACCAGAAGGCGGCACCGCCGACGACGCCCAGCACAACAAGACCCGAAACCAGCTTTCTCGCCCGACGACCCATAGTTCCCCTCATGCCCTGCCGAAAACAGCGTGCTCAATACGAATGGAGGCACGCGGCGGGACGTCGCGTGCCTCCTCATTCAGCCGGATAGGACGTTGTCGCCTATCAATTCTTCTTCAGGCGGTAGCTCTCATGACAGCTGCCGCAGTCCTTGCCGATGCCGCCGAGGGCCGCGCCAACGGCTGCCTGGTCGGCCGGAAGCTGTGCCAGCACCGCTCCGGCATCCGTGCCGAGCTTGGCGGCCTTGGCCTTGAAGTCGTCCATGTTTTCCCAGATCTTCGGGCTTGCCTCGGTCTCATGGCCCGTTTCCGAGCCGGCCGGGAAATGGTCCGGGAAGGTCTTCATCGTTTCGCTGATCGTCGTCAGCGACGCTTTGACGACCTCGGCGTCATAGGGCTTTTCGCCCTTGGCGATGCCGGCAAGCGCGCCGGTCGCGGCACCCACCTTCTTCATCGCCTGCTGGCGAACCACCTGCGGCTCGTCGGCTGCGGTCACGGCAGTAACACCCAGGCCCGCGAGTGCGGCAGCCAACATGAGTGCGCGTATTTTCATCAGGATCTCCCGGTCAATGAAATCTATTCGGCGAATCTGCCTGCCTGGCCTTCATGCCCAATGCGCCGGCATGATGTCATTTTGAGTATTCGACGGAAGTAACATTTATTTGATGCTCTTGTTAGGACAAAGGAATTTCCGTCGCTCGGCGCAATTCCGGGATCTCCACGAACCCGTCAATAACATGACTTTAATATTCATGTTTATACTTGCAGAAACCGGGGCGGCATCACCGCGCCGACCAACCCTGCCACACGGTGAAGGCGGCGACCAGAACGAGCACGGCCCCGGCGGCCCGGCCGATCCACACGGTCGTCTCGGGGCTGCCGACCAGAAAGTCCCGGCCGCGGCCTGCAGCAAGGGCAAGACCGCCATAGACGGCGAGCTGCGTCGCAGCGATCATCGCCGCCATGACCAGGGCCTGCGACCAGATCGGCCCGAACTGCGGCTTGAGGAACTGCGGATAGACCGCCAGCATGAAGAGATAGGCCTTGGGGTTCATCAGGCTCGTCAGCGCGCCCTGGCGGAAGCTTGCCCAGCGCGAGAGCTTGCCCGAGCCTTCGATGCCACCGATGGTGATCGAGCTTTTGACCAGCGAAAAGCCGATCCACGCGATGTAGGCAGCGCCGGCGACGAGCAGCACGTTGAAGAGACCGGGCACCAGGTGGAGAATGACGCTGACGCCGAGCGCCGCATAAAGCGTATGCAGCACGCCGCCCGCCATGATGCCGGCGGTCGCCGACAGGCCGGAGGCCCGGCCGCCCGTCAGCGAGTTGGCCAGGACGAAAACCATGTCCATGCCCGGCACGATGATGATGCCGAAGAGAAGGGTGAAAAAGAGCCAGAGATTTTCCGCGTAGGTCATGTCAGTTGTCCGTCGTCCGGGTTTTGATTTCTCAAGACGAATTGCTGTTTTTTCAATTCGTTGGCTGATGGTATAAATTCTGGCAACTGACAAGGTAGTGTCAGGAGCGTTGACGACGGGAGCGGTTTTCGATGCGCAAGGCGGCACGGCTTTTCGAGATCATCCAGATCCTCAGGCTTGCGCGAAAGCCGGTGACGGGCGCCCAAATGGCCGAGACGCTGGAGGTGACGGTTCGCTCGATCTACCGCGATATCGCCGCACTGCAGGCGATGCGCGTACCGATCGAGGGTGGCCGCGGCATCGGCTACATCCTTCGGCCCGGCTTTGACCTGCCGCCGCTGATGTTTTCGATCGAGGAAACGGAAGCGATCGCCCTGGCGCTGGCGCTGCTGGCGCGAACCGGCGACGAGGAGCTGAAGGCGGCCGCCGGCCGCGTCAACCAGAAGATCACCGCCGCCGTGCCCGAACCGCTCAGATTGGCGTTCCGCTCGCAGGCGCTGCATGCCTGGGGAACGATCGCCCCCTCGCCTGCCGGCATCGATCTCGCCCTGGTGCGTCGGGCGATCCGCGACGAGCAGAAGCTCGAGCTCGACTATCGCGACGAAATGGGCCGCGCCACGGAACGCACGATCCGGCCGGTCGCGCTGATCTACTATTCGGAAACCGCCAACATCGTCGGCTGGTGCGAATTGCGCCAGGCGATCCGCAACTTTCGCGCCGACCGCGTCGAGCATTGCCAGACGGCGGACGCCTATTTTCCGGGCGAAGGAGACCGTCTCAGGGACCTCTGGGTCAGCGGCTGGAAGACACCGCCCGCGGTTGCCTGAGCCTGGCCCCACCCGCATTCAGCACAAAAAGACCCGGCGCAAGCGCCGGGTCCAAACGTCATGCATCGAAGACGGGCAGCTTACTTGGAAGCCGCTTCGTACATTTCGAGCACGTAGTCCCAGTTGATCAGGCTGTCGACGAAGGCTTCGAGGTACTTCGGACGGGCATTGCGGTAGTCGATGTAGTAGGAGTGTTCCCAGACATCGACGCCGAGGATCGGCGAGGCGCCGTGAACGAGCGGGTTTTCGCCGTTCGGGGTCTTGGAGATTTCGAGCTTGCCGTTCTTGACCGAGAGCCAAGCCCAGCCCGAGCCGAACTGGCCGGTGCCGGCGGCGATGAAGTCGGCGCGGAACTTGTCGTAGCCGCCGAGGTCGGACTTGATGGCCGCTTCGAGCTTGGCCGGCAGGCTGGTGCCGCCGCCGCCCTTCTTCATCCACTTCCAGAAGTGGACGTGGTTGTAGTGCTGGCCGGCATTGTTGAACAGCGGCTGGTTGGTGCCGTAGGACTTCTTGACGATCTCCTCGAGCGACAGGTCGGCAAGGCCGGCCTCTTCGGCAAGCTTGTTGCCGTTGGTCACGTAAGCGAGGTGATGCTTGTCGTGGTGGTACTCGAGCGTCTCGCGCGACATGTAGGGCGCCAGCGCATCGTAGTCATAGGGAAGGTTCGGCAATTCGAAAGCCATGTGGGCATCTCCTCTTGGCATGGAATTTCGTCGGGAAATCCGTGAGCGGGAACATAGGCACCGACCCCCATGGAGGCAACCGATGCAATGCCAATTTTTCCTCAACCCACGGAATATACTTTCAACATCATTTTGAAAGCATGACACTTTCGAGCACATTCATGCCACGGTTCGCGTGCAGCTTCGCGATCGTTGCAACCATGCATAAAGGACAGTCCATGCCGCAGCGTCTCATCCCCGCCTTCGCCCTCGCCGCCGCCACAACGTTCATTGCGTCCACGGCTGCCGCCTCCTCCGGCGATGCATGGGAAAGTTTCCGGGCAGAGGTCTCGGAAAAGTGCCTGGCTGCCGCCGCGTCGCTGGAAAAGGCAAGCGCCGTCGTCGACCCCTTCGGCTCGGAAAGCTTCGGCCTGGCGCTGGTGATCGGCACGCCCAAGGGATCCGACACCGCCGTGACCCAGATCTGCGTCTTCGACAAGCAGAAGAAGACGGTGGAGCTCGGCGGCGAACTGGCACCCGATACGGTCAACATCGCCGTTCCGACGAAGGCACAATAGATCAATGAGCGAGGGTCGCGGGCGACAGCTATCGCGGCCCGGCCGGTTGTGCCTGACTGGGTCAAGAGGCGCGGGCACTCCACGTCGTAAGCCGGTCGCAGCGTCGACGGTCCGTGGTGCGATCTCCAGCCCGTCACAACCTGCCACCGTCGGCCACAATCAGTTGCGAATCGAAACACATGCAATTACCGGGGCAACACCAACCGGAGATTGTCATGAAGTCCCTACGCATCGCCTCACTTGTTGTTGCCCTCACGACCCTTGCCGCCTGCGCACCATCACAGGACGAATATGCCCGCCTGCAGACCGCAGTCCAGGGCAGCCCGGCCATGCAAAAGGCGCTGCACAAGGATTGCGTCAGCAAGAAGTGGTCGAAAGCCGACCGCGAATACGGCGCCTTGCTGATCAGCGTCCCGCCGGGCAAGGTTCAGGCTGTCGTATGCAAGCGTATCGTTAACGCCATGGCGTCCGGCCGGCTCAAATATGCCGACGTCCGGCAGCTCACGAGCAACCAAGGTCCAACGGTGAACCTCATCAAGATCCTGCAGGGCCGATAGGCCAGCGGCCGCATCGACGTCCAGCCGGTCAAGCAGCCCGGCTGGACGTGGCTGCCTGACCCGACGAGCGATACAGCCGCCTTGCGGACATGGCTTGTCGCTTGAGCTTCAACAGCGCCGTTGATAGATCTTGGTCATGGTAAGCGATACCCACGAGAGAATCCTGGACGCAGCCGAGCGCCTCATGGTGTCGAGGGGCTACAATGCGTTCAGCTATGCCGACATCTCCTCCGAACTGGGCCTCGGCAAGGCGACCATCCATCATCACTTCCCGACCAAAGCCGACCTCGCAACCGCCGTGCTTGCCCGTTATCGCAAGAACAATCGCCGCAGCGTCGAGGGACTGTTTGCCGCCGTCAGCGATCCGGTCGCCCGGCTCGAAGCCTATGTCGGCTACTGGGAAGACTGTATCGCCAAGCAGCATACGCCCTTCTGCATCGGCGCTCTTCTCGCCTCGGAGATCCCCGCCCTTCCCGACAGTGTCGTCGCGCAGGTGCGCGGCCATTTTGCCGATCTTTCCGGGTGGCTCGGTGCGGCGATCGAAGACGGCGTGACCAGCGGCCACCTGAAGGCTGCGCATGGACCGAAGGCCGAGGCCGAGACCCTCATGGCCACCGTTCACGGCGCGATGCTCGCCGCACGCGTTGCTGGCTCCGATCCGGCGGTGTTTTCCGCAATCGCCCGACCGGCACTGGATCGTCTGGTGGGCGGGCCGTGACGGGGGATCAAAAGCCGTGACGACAAAATGGACATTTGCAGCACGGTGTTCCCGTGGGAACGGCAGGCTTGAGCCGCCGGCGCTAGAAATTGACGTAACGGACGCGATGGCAAAGGGACCATTGCGTTTTCTTTTGACAACCGCGCCGACCAACTAGTCGGTCGAGACCTGAAGGAGCAAGTTCATGGCAAATCCACTTTCCACGCTCGGCATCATCCATACCGCAATCAGTCTCGCCCCTGTCGCTGCCGGCCT
This sequence comes from Ensifer sp. LBL, assembly GCF_050435225.1. Lineage (NCBI taxonomy): Bacteria > Pseudomonadati > Pseudomonadota > Alphaproteobacteria > Hyphomicrobiales > Rhizobiaceae > Ensifer > Ensifer sp. LBL. The sequence continues at coordinate 414,564 of NZ_JBNDJY010000001.1, forward strand.
CTACGGCTTTGGACGCTACGGCGCGATTGTCCCTTCCACCCGATCCGGCAAGATCTATCTCGCCACGCTCATTCTTGCGGTTCTGACCTCTGCCGGGCTTTCAAGCACCGGGGGGTTCAACGCGGGGCATGCGCTGGGACTCGTCACGCTGGCAGTGGTCGCCGGAAGCCTGGCGGTCGACAGGCTCGCCTTCGTCGGACGCCTGAAGCCGTACCTCACGACGCTGGGTCTCTCGTTCAGCTACTTCCTGCTGATCGTGCCGGCGATCGCTGAAACGCTGAAGCGCCTGCCCGCCTCGCAACCGCTTGCCAGCGGGCCAGAATCGCCGATCGTACAAACAACACTGCTTGTCTGGCTGGTGATTTTCCTGTCCGGTCTTTCCGTGCAGGCCTACCTGATCCACAGGCGCGCCGCAGCCACGGCGCGCGCTCCGCGCACGCGTTGATGTCCGATAAGAACGGTTGGCCGCCTTCACCGGCGTAGCGGCCCCGGCCGCACGCTGATGAAGACCCCGGCTGCGTCAGATGTCGCGGGCTGCGTGCGCCCAGTCCATGTAGAGATCGCGCGCCTTGGCGGCGACCGGGCCTGCCTGCAGGTCGCGGCTTTCAAGACGCGTCACGGGCAGAACCTTGGAGTAGTTGCCGGACGTGAAGATCTCGTCGGCCGCTTCGAAGTCGGCCATCGTCAGCGTTGCCTCGACCACTTCGAAACCGGCTTCGCGCAGCAGCGTCATGACGCGGAAGCGGGTGATGCCGGCGAGGAAGGTGCGGTTGGCAGCCGGCGTAAAGACGACGCCGTCCTTGACCAGGAAGACGTTGGAAGAGCCGGTCTCGGCAATGTTGCCGAGCATGTCGCGCACCAGCGCATTGTCGAAGCCGCGCGAACGGGCCTCGGTCAGGATGCGCGCATTGTTCGGATACAGGCAACCTGCCTTGGCGTCGGTCGGCATCGATTCCAGCGTCGGCCGACGGAAGGGCGACAGCGTCAGCGACGAGCCGCCATGGCCGTTGCCCATCGGCGCCTCGAACAGGCAAAGCGCAAAACGGGTCGATTCCGGATCAATGGCGACGACGCCGGCTGCGCCATGCTCGGCCCAGTACATCGGCTTCACGTAAAGTGCTGTCTTGCCGTCGAATTTCTTGGCGCCTTCCCAGGTCAGCGCCTCGATCTCTTCCGCCGCCATCGTCGGCTTCAGGCCAAGCGCGGTCGCCGAGCGGTTGACGCGCTGGCAATGCAGGTCGAGGTCGGGGGCGACACCGTCGAAGACGCGGGCGCCGTCGAATACCGTCGAGCCCAGCCACATCGCGTGCGAGGTCGGGCCGATCAGCGGCGGATTGCCCGAGAGCCATTCACCATCGACATAGGTCCAGGTCACTGAGCGGGGGGATGTATCGACGGCCATCTGCGTCTCCTTGAGGTTTTTATTCTAGTCTTTCCGCATACCCCGAAAAAACAGCATCGGGGTGAATGGGTCTATCAAAAAATGTCATGGCGGCCGTTCTGGTACCGCGACGGCCTCTCGCTTAGTCTCCTCGGCAAAGAAAGGGAAAGCCGTGCGCATCAAGCATCTCGACGCAGACGACGTGGATATCTTCCGCCGCATCAGGCTGGAAGCGCTCAACCGCGACCCCGATGCCTTCGCCTCGACGGCGGCCGACTGGGAGCGGCTTTCAACGGAAGAATGGCGGACGCGGCTGACCGCCAACGCCGTATTCGTGGCCTTCGACGGCGATGAACCGGTCGGCATCATGGGGCTGATGCGCGAGCGCGCGAGCCGGCTGGCGCACCGGGGCACGATCATCATGGTCTATGTCTGCAGCGCGGCACGCGGATCCGGCGTGGCGCAGCAGCTTCTCCAGCAATTGACCGACCACGCACGCTCGGCCGGCATCCGGCTGCTCGAGCTCGTGGTGCGTGCCGACAATCCGGCGGCGATCCGCTTTTATGAACGCGCAGGTTTCTACAAGATCGGGCACGTTCCCGGCGGCATGCGCGACGGCGACCGGGAGGTCGACGAATTTCTGATGGCGCGCCACATCGACGGCCGCGCCGCACCCATTCAGCCATTGCAAGGAGCGCCCCGATGAAAGCCATGTATTACGACGCCTTCGAGAAGATGCCGGAAATCCGCACCCTTCCGGATCCGACACCGACGGAGAACGGTGTCGTCATCAAGGTCGAGGCAACAGGGCTTTGCCGGTCGGACTGGCACGGCTGGATGGGCCATGACGCCGATATCCGCCTGCCGCATGTGCCCGGCCACGAGCTGGCGGGCGTGGTGACCGCTGCCGGCCGCGGCGTCATGCGCTACAAGGTCGGCGACCGCGTCACCGTGCCCTTTGTTTCCGGCTGCGGCCGCTGCGGCGAATGCCGTTCCGGCAACCAGCAGGTCTGCGAGGCGCAGTTCCAGCCGGGCTTCACCCATTGGGGCTCGTTTGCCGAATATGTGGCGCTCGACTTTGCCGACCAGAACCTCGTGCACCTGCCTGAAAGCATGGATTTCGCCACGGCTGCGAGCCTCGGCTGCCGCTTCGCCACCTCCTTCCGCGCCGTCGCCGACCAGGCCAAGGTCAAGGGCGGCGAGTGGGTGGCGGTGCATGGCTGCGGTGGCGTCGGCCTCTCGGCGATCATGATCGCGGCCGCCCTCGGCGCCCAGCCGATCGCGATCGACATTGCCGAAGACAAGCTCGCCTTCGCCAGCAAACTCGGCGCGGTCGCAGTCATCAATGGTCGCGAGGTTGAGGACGTGGCAGCGGCAGTGAAGGATATCACTGGCGGCGGCGCCCATGTCTCGATCGACGCGCTCGGAAATCCGGTAACCTGCTTCAACTCGATCAAGAACTTGCGCCGGCGCGGCCGCCACGTCCAGGTCGGGCTGATGCTCGGGGACCAGGCGACGCCGCAGATCCCGATGGCGCAGGTGATCGGCCACGAGCTCGAAATCTACGGCAGCCACGGCATGCAGGCCTGGCGCTACGACGCCATGCTGGCGATGATCGCCGATGGCAGGCTGAAGCCGCAGCAACTGATCGGCCGGGAAATCTCTCTCGAGGAGGCGATCCCCGCCCTCGTCGCCATGGACCGCGCAACCGATCTCGGCATCAGCGTCATCACGCGTTTCTGATAGCACGCCGGAAACGTCGGCAGGCAATATGACACGCGCCCATTCCGACTCACCGTCCGCATGCGCTAGCCTTGCGCCCAATCGGGGGCAAGGCAGATGACCATTGCGAGACGGCGAAGACTGATCAAGCGGCAGCGCACCGGCACGGCGCTGGCCGTCGCCGCGACGATCTCGTTTCTCGCCGGCATGACCGACGCGATCGGGCTCTTGAGCATCGGCGACTTCGTTTCCTTCATGAGCGGCAACACGACCCGGGCGGCGATCGCACTCGGCGACGGGGATTTTGTCGGCGCCTTGCTGCTGGTCGGCGCGCTCGGGGCGTTCATCCTCGGCAACGCGCTCGGCGTGATCGCAGCCGCACGCCTCGGGGTCGTCGGCGTCCTCTCGATGGTCAGTCTGGTGCTGATGCTCTGCGCCGGCTTCGGGATCTCGATGCCACGCCCCTTCTATTTCTACGGCATCGTGCTTGCCATGGGCCTGGTCAACGCCGCCGTCGAACACATCGAGGGTCTGCCGATCGGGCTTACCTACGTGACCGGCGCCCTTTCCCGTTTCGGGCGCGGCCTTGGACGCTGGCTGCTCGGCAACACCAACCGCCAATGGCTCATGCAGATCGTGCCCTGGCTCGGCATGTTCTCAGGCGCCGTCGCCGGCGCCGTGCTGCAGCGACACTTCGGCCCGGCGTCGCTCTGGGCCTCCTTCGCGCTCAGCACCGGGCTCACGCTGGCCACCATTCTCGTGCCGTCGCGCTGGTCGAAGCGCTACACCCATCCGGGTTGATCCCGCTCCGGCCACAGCTTTTCGCCTCTCGCCAAGTTTTTGCCCTTAAGCCCGGACGGGTTTCAGGGCAAAATCCGCGCTGAAGAATCACGAGCGAGGTCCTGCCATGGCGCTTGCGGCAGCCGTTACTGCGGATGAACTTTACCATCCCATACTCAAGGCCAATCCGGCGCATCCGTCCGGCTGGCCGATCCGGGTCATCGTTAGCTCGCAGACCGAGGCGCGGCACAATCGCGCGCTCTGGGCGCCGACGCACCTGATCTCCATCCGCGCGCCCGGCAGCCGGCTTCTGTCGATGATCGAGCTGCCGCCGGAGCGTCACCTGGAGCTCTATTTCGGCGACACCACCGATCCGGACGAACCGGATGCGGCCCGCCCGGAGGCGATCGAAGCGACCTTCGCCTTCGTCGACCGCTTGCCGGAGGATGCGCATCTGCTCGTCCATTGCCTGCGCGGCATCGGCCGCGCCACCGCGCTTACCCTCGGCATTCTCGCCCGCTACATGCCGCCGGAAGACGCGGCTGCAGCCCTGCATGCGCTGCGGCCGGAGGCCAAGCCGAACCGGCATGTGGTCAACCTTTGCGACACGGCGCTCGGGCTCAAGGGCAAGCTCGCCAAGCAGGCGCTGCGCTTCCCGGCGAAAGTCTGGAAACCGGCCAAAGCCTGAGGCAGGAAATCTGCCTTCGAGCGGCCGACCGTTGTGCGATGCACAAATATTTGACATGATCCGCGTAAAGAACGGTGACAGCGTGCTGCCCGATCGGGCATGATGCTGTAAGCCTTTGTTTTCGGATGGGCTTTGACGCGGCATGTGTGCCCTGTCGGCCAGCGCCGAAGACAGCAGACGGGAGGAAACGATGTCCCACGCGGCCTATGTGTTTGACGCCTACGGCACGCTCTTCGACGTGCATGCGGCCGTCAGGCGCCACGCCGAGGAGATCGGTCCGGACGGGCAGGCTTTTTCCGAACTCTGGCGCGCCAAGCAGCTCGAATATTCCTGGGTGCGCTCGCTGATGGGCAGCTACCAGGATTTCTGGAAGCTGACCGAACAGGCGCTCGACTTTGCCTTCGCGCGCTTTCCCTCCGCCGACCCGAAGCTGCGCAAGCGATTGCTGGACGCTTACTGGACGCTCGACTGCTATCCGGAAGTGCCGGCAGTTCTGAAGGGCCTCAAGGAGCGCGGCGCACGGATCGCCATCCTCTCCAACGGTTCGCCGGCCATGCTCGCGTCAGCCGTGCGCAACGCCGCACTCGATATCGTCATCGACGACGTCTTTTCGGTCGATGCGGTCAAGGCGTTCAAGACGGCACCTGCCGTCTACGATCTCGTCACCACCAGCTACAGGCTCTACCCGCACGCCGTGTCGTTCCAGTCGTCGAACCGCTGGGACATTGCCGGGGCAACGAAGTTCGGCTTCCGCACCGTGTGGATCAATAGGGCGGACATGCCGGACGAATATCGCGATCACGGGCCTGCCTTGATCCTACGCTCTCTCGAAAGTCTGCAATTCGGTATCTGAAGGAGTTCCCGATGGCCTGGTCGCCCGCGCAGTATCTGAAGTTCGAAGACGAACGTACTCGACCAGCCAGAGACCTTCTCGCCCAAGTGCCGGACCTGCCGGAAGGCCTCGCCTTCGATCTCGGCTGCGGCCCGGGAAACTCCACTGAACTCATCCGCGACCGTTTTCCCTGGAGCACACTTTCCGGCCTCGACAGCGACGAGAACATGCTCGTTGCCGCCGCCAAGCGGTTGCCCGGAGTATCCTTCGAAAAGGCAGATCTTGCGACCTGGGTTCCTCCCACCGGCGCTTCGCTGTTTTACGGCAACGCCGTCTTCCAATGGCTTCCGAACCATCTCACGATCTTTGAAAGGCTAATGAAGGCGCTCGCCTCCTGCGGCACGCTCGCGGTGCAGATGCCCGACAACCTCGCAGAGCCGACCCACGTGCTGATGGAAGAGACCGCGCGCAGCCCGGCTTTCGCTGAGGCCTTTGCCGGCAAGACCATCCGCCGCAACCCGATGCCGCCGCCGGCAACCTATGTCGAATGCCTGGTTCCGTGGGCAGCGCGTATCGAGGTCTGGCACACGATCTACTATCATCGCCTCGCCAATGCCGAAGCGATCGTCGAATGGGTGAAAGGGACCGGCCTTAGACCCTATCTCGACGCCCTGCCCGAGGGCCGGCGGAGCGGCTTTCTCGCCGACTACACCGACAGGATACGCGCAGCCTATCCGGCGACGAGCGACGGCAAGGTGCTCCTGCGTTTTCCGCGGTTCTTCATCGTGGCGGTCAAGGCGAGCTGAGTTCGTTTGCCCGCCGGGCGCTTACATGCGCTCTGCCAGAAAATCGATAAAGGCGCGGAGACGGGCCGCGAGATGCTCGTGGCCGGCATAGACGGCATAGACCGTCTCGATCTCGCCCGACTGATAGTCCTCGAGCAGCGGCACCAGCGTTGCCGCCTCGAAATCCGGCTCGACATGGAAACGACCGATCCGGCCGATGCCAACTCCGGCAAGGCAAAGCTGGCGGACGATCGAGCCGCTCGAAACCTGCATGTTGCCGGAGACCGTTCGGTGCTCGATCTGAGACTGGCCCGGCATGCGAAACGCCCATTCGTCGACGCTGCGGCGGAAATTGAAACGAATGCAATTGTGGCCGTCGAGATCGTCAGGGGTTTTCGGGATCCCGTGCTTTTCCAGGTAGGCGGGCGAAGCGATCACCACCGGCCGGGTTTCCATCAGCTTGCGCGCCTTCAGGGATGAATCACGCAGCGGTCCGGTGCGGATCGCCACGTCCGTGCGTTCGCCGACCACATCGATCATGCTATCGGTCAGCGTCAGGTCGAGCTGGACTTCCGGGTATCGCGCCAGGAACTCCGGCGCGAGCGGCATGATGTAGCGCTCGCCGAAACCGACGGCGGCGTTCACCCGCAAGAGCCCGCGCGGCGCCATGCGTCCGCCGGCGGCAACGACATGCTCAGTCTCGGCAATGTCTCCGAGGATCCGTTGCGCCCGCTGGAAATAGACTTCGCCCTCCGGTGTGAGTTGCAAGGTGCGGGTCGAGCGCACGAGAAGACGCGTGCCGAGCCGATCCTCGATGCGGGTCACCAGCTTGCTGACCGCCGACGGCGACAGTTTCAGACGCCGCGCCGCAGCAGAGAAGCTGCGGGTCTCCGACACGGCGACAAAAACCTCCATCTCACCCGCCCGGTTGTCCATGCTCGTCCTTTGAACTGAATTCACAAACGTTTGTCTGATTATGCGTATTATCGCAAGGAGTGCAAAGGCTCATATTCCCCCCGACTTCAACAACACCCACACGCCCGGTGCTCCCAGCCGGGTGGGAAAGGTCTCGTCGTGCCTATTGCCATACTAGCGCTGACGATCGCGGCCTATGCGATCGGAACCACGGAATTCGTGATCGTCGGCCTGCTGCCGACGGTTGCCACCGACCTCAATGTTACCCTGCCGCTCGCCGGCCTGATCGTCAGCGTCTACGCGCTCGGCGTCACCTTCGGCGCACCTGTTCTAACTGCGCTCACCGGCCGGATCGAGCGCAAGCCGCTGCTGATCGGCCTGATGGCGTTGTTCATCGTCGGCAATGCCGCCGCAGCATTGTCGCCGAGCTATGAACCGCTGCTCGTCGCCCGCGTCATTTCCGCCTTTGCCCATGGCGTATTCTTCTCGGTCGGTTCGACCATTGCCGCCGACCTCGTACCGGAAGACCGCCGCGCTTCGGCCATCGCCATGATGTTCATGGGCCTCACGGTCGCGATCGTCACCGGCGTGCCGCTCGGCACCTGGATCGGTCAGACCTTCGGCTGGCGCGCCACCTTCTGGGCCGTCACCGGTCTCGGCGTCGTCGCCCTTGTCGCGATCGCCGCCCTGTTGCCGAACACGCTGTCCAAGGCCCCGCCGGCAAAGCTCATCGACCAGGTCCGCGTGCTCGGCTCCGGCCGCCTGCTGATCGTCTTTGCCATGACCGCGCTCGGTTACGGCGGCACCTTCGTCGCCTTCACCTTCCTCGCGCCGATCCTGCAGGACATCACCGGCTTTTCGGAAAGCGCCGTCAGCCTGATCCTGGTGCTCTACGGGATCGCGATCGCCATCGGCAACATTGCCGGCGGCAAGATCGCCAACCGCGACCCGGTCAAGGCGCTGATCGGACTCTTCCTGGCGCAGACGGCCGTGCTCGTGCTCTTCACCTTCACCGCCCCCTCGCCGGTGCTGACGCTGGTCACCCTTGCCGCACTCGGCTTCCTGTCCTTCGCCAATGTGCCGGGCTTGCAGCTCTATGTGGTGCAGCTTGCCAAGCAACACCGTCCCGGCGCCGTCGATGTCGCCTCGGCGCTCAACATCGCGGCCTTCAACCTCGGCATCGCCGTCGGCGCCTGGCTCGGTGGCGTCATCGTCGCCTCGCCGCTCGGGCTCGGCATGACGCCCGTCATCGGTGCCTTGCTCGTCGCCGCCGCCCTGCTGCTGACGCTGCTCAGCGGTGCCCTTGATCGTCGCACCGGGGCGGCCTACCAAACGGCTTGAACCGCCGTTCCCGAGGACCACCTATAGCCTCATTCCTTTTTCGCCCGGCCAAACGGCCGGGCGTGCATCAAGCATAACATGCCAAGTACAAGGAGTTACCCACCATGCATTCCGTCAATTCCAACGGCGCCAACATTCCGGCGCTCGGCTTCGGCACTTTCCGCATGCCCGGCGCCGACGTGCTGCGCGTTCTGCCGGAAGCCTTGAAGCTCGGCTTCCACCACGTGGACACCGCACAGATCTACGGCAACGAGGCCGAAGTCGGCGAAGCGATCCAGAATTCCGGTGTCTCCCGTGCCGATATCTTCCTCACCACCAAGGTCTGGGTCGACAAGTATGCCCATCGCGACTTCCTCGTTTCGGTCGACGAAAGCCTGAAGAAGCTGCGGACCGACCATGTCGATCTGCTGCTCCTGCACTGGCCGGGCGGCAGTGACGTGCCGATGGCCGAGCGTATCGACGCCCTCAACGAAGTGCACAAGGCCGGCAAGGTCCGCCACATCGGCGTCAGCAACTTCAACACGGCGCAGATGGAAGAGGCCGTGAAGCTCAGCGACGCGCCTGTTGCCACCAACCAGGTCGAATACCACCCCTATCTCGACCAGACCAAGGTGCTTCAGACCGCCCGCAAGCACGGCATGTCGATCACCGCATACTACGCGATGGCGAACGGCAAGGTGCCGAACGATCCGCTCCTGAAGGAGATCGGCGCCCGCCACGGCAAGACGGCAGCACAAGTCGCGCTGCGCTGGCTGGTGCAGCAGAAGGACGTGATCACGCTTTCGAAGACCGCGACGATCGATCGCCTGAAGGAAAACTTCGCGATCTTCGACTTCGCGCTCGGCGACGGCGAAATGGCCGAGATCCACGCGCTTGCGCGTGCGGACGGCCGCATCGTCAACCCGGAAGGCCTCGCACCGGTCTGGGACAAGGCCGCCTGATCTTAGGTTGGGCGGGATGCGGGTGGAAACCGCATCCACTTTTCCGCATCCCGCCTCTTATTGGAGCGGGATGCGGGCGGAAAACCGCGCACACTTTTCCTCATCCCGCTCGGTCATTTCGCCGCCGGCCAATTCCCTGCCGGCGGCGGATACGATATGGACATCGCCTTGAAGACACCGATCAGAGGGAGGGGGCGATGTCGTTGCATGAGGCGCAGGCGAGCGATTTTGCTCCCGACTGGCCGGCGATCATCGCCGTCGTTCTCGGTGTCACCGCCTTCTCGGTGGCGCAGGGGCTCACCTATCCGCTGATCTCGCTTTCGCTTGAGAGCCGCGGCGTCTCGGCCGGCATGATCGGCCTTAACGCCATGGGCTTTGCCGCCGGTCTCGGCGTTGCGACCCTCATTCTCGGCCGGCTGACCCGGCTCGCCTCCGCCGACAAGCTGATCATCGCCAGCCTGATTGGCTGCTCCATCTGTCTCGCGACGCTGGCCTCGACGTCGGAACTCGTCATCTGGTTTGTCGCCCGCTTTGCGCTCGGCTTTTTCGTCAGCATGGTCTTCATGCTCGGTGAAGCGTGGCTGAACACCGCCTGCCCGGACCGGCTGCGCGGCCGCGTCTCCGGCCTCTATGGTGCCGGCATGTGCGGCGGCTTTGCCGCGGGTCCGCTGGCGATCCCCCTGCTCGGCACCAGCGGCGGTCTCGGCTTTGCCCTCCTGGCGATCTACATCGCGCTGGTCGCGTTCCTCACCGGGCTTCTGACCATGGGCGCCCGCACCCGGCCGGAACCCACCTCGACGCGTGACCTCTTTGCCTTTTTCAAGAAGGCGCCAATCCTGATCCTCATGGTGCTGATGTTCGGTTTTGCCGATATCGCGGCGATCTCGGCCATGCCTGTCTATTTCGTCAAGACGGGCCACAGCCAGGCCTTTGCCGCGCTCAGCGTCACGGCCCTGGCGATACCGACGGCAGTCGCGCAGCCTTTCATCGGTGTGTTGCTCGACCGGCTGCCGCGCCGCCGGGTGGCGATCTCGGCTGCCGCGGTCGCTGCCACCGGCTATCTTCTCGTGCCGTTCCTCTCGTCCGACGTGGCGCTGCTTTTGACCTTCGCCTTCATCGGCGCGGCGAGCTTCGCGCTCTATACGGCAGCACTCACCATGCTTGGGGAAGAGTATCGCGGCAGCATGCTGGTTGCCGGCAGCGCCGCCTTTTCGCTTGCCTATGCCGCCGGCAGTGCCGCTGGCTCCGGCGCGACCGGCGCGCTGATGAACTTCATCAATCCGGTCGCCGGCCCGCTCGGCGTGGGCCTCGTGCTCGTAGTCTTCACGCTTGCCTTCGCGTTCAACGGCCGACGCTAGCCTCAGCACAGATCCGGGCGAGAGCCTCGCTGAAGACGCGGGCGGCCGGTCCAAGCGGCTCGTCGATCCGGTGAATGAGATAGGCCTCGGCCCCCACCTGGCTGTTGCGGCCAAGGGCTGCCGTCGGCATGCGCACGAGCCGGCCTTCGGCAAGGTCGCGCTCCACCTGCCAGAACGGCAGCCGACCCCAGCCGAGGCCCGAATGGATCATCGCATGTTTCGTGTCCTGGTTGCTGACGCGGCAGGTTTGCGGCGAGAGCACGCCGAAGTCGCGCCCGACCGTACGCTGCGACGGATCCGACAGGACGATCTGCAGATGGTCCGCAAGCTCGGCAGTGTCGAGCACATCTCCCCCTGCGCGCAGGCCCAAGGGATGATTTGCAGCAACGACCGCGACGAGTTCGACCGTCGCAAGCGCCCGGCGGGCGATCGCCGGATCGCGGAAATCCTCGCCAACGGTGATCCCGAGCGTGAAGCGGCGATCGACCAGCCCATCGAGCGGCCCGCCGAGCGGCAGGACCGCAAGCCGGATCGACACATCCGGATAGGCGCACCGCATCTCCTTCAGCGCCAGGCCGACGGTCTCGATCGGAAACAGCGTGTCCACGACCAGCGATAGCTCAAGCTCGATGCCTTCGCCGAGCCCGCGTGCCCGGGCGCGCATCGCGTCCACTCTGAGCAGGATGTCGCGGGCGTTGGCGAGCAGCGCCTGCCCTTCCGCCGTCAGGACCGGCCGATGGCCGGAACGGTCGAACAGGGCGACACCGAGTTCGGCCTCCATGTTGGCGATGGCGTGACTGACGGCCGACTGCACCCGTGAGAGCCTGGCGGCACCGGCGCGGAAGCTTCCGCTTTCGGCGACGGTCACGAAGGTCCGCATCTGATCGAGAGTGAGCGCATCCAGCATGATCGATTCCATAGATCATCTTGATGAAAATTATAACACTCCAAGAGATCAAGAAAAGCACCCATCTTTTCCTTGAACAGAGATGCTCTCCAGAAAGGACAGCGGATGACCAAGGTGCTCGTACTTTACTATTCCTCCTACGGCCATATCGAAACCATGGCGAAGGCGGTGGCCGAGGGCGCCCGCGCCGCCGGCGCCGACGTCGCGTTGAAGCGTGTGCCGGAGATCGTTCCCGAGGCGGTCGCAATCAAGGCAGGCTACAAGCGCGACCAGGAGGCGCCTGTCGCCACGGTCGCGGAACTTCCCGACTACGATGCGATCATCATCGGCACGCCGACTCGGTTCGGCAGCATGGCGGCGCAGATGAAGAATTTTCTCGACCAGGCGGGCGGCATCTGGGCGCAGGACGCGCTGGTGGGGCGCGTCGGCGGGGTCTTCACCTCGAGCGGCAGCCAGCATGGCGGCCAGGAAGCGACGATCCTTGCCACCCATACGGTTCTCTTGCATCTGGGCATGGTGATCGTCGGCCTGCCCTATACATTCAAGGACCAGATGCGCATGGACGAAATCACCGGCGGCTCTCCCTATGGCGCCACCACACTGGCCGACAACGGTCGTGGCGGCGACCGCCAACCGAGCGCCAACGAACTGAACGGCGCGCGCTTCCAGGGTCGCCACATCGCGCAGCTCACGGCCGCCCTCGTGGCTGGCCGTGCGCGCGTGCCGGAGCCCGCGTGATGACCGCCACGGCAATCCTCATCCGGGACAGAACCGACTGGACCGGCGTGACAACCGTGGTTGCGGCCGGTGTGGTCGCCGCCATGCAAGTGGGCAAGGGCTTGATTGCGGGGCCACTGCTGCAGTCCGATCTGGGGCTTGACCTCTCCGCCCTCGGCTGGATCACCTCCGTCTTCGCCATCGTCGGCGTCGTCGGGGGCATGGCCGCCGGCGCATTCGTCACGGCGGCGGGCGACCGTCGTCTGCTTGGCATCGGCATGGCGCTGCTGGCGCTCGGTTCCTTTGCCGGCGCCGCGAGCCCCGCGTTCACGCTACTTCTGGTGTCGCGCATCGTCGAAGGCTTCGGCTTTCTGCTGGTCGTCGTCGCCGGCCCGGCCATCCTCATGCGGCTGGTGACGCAGGAGCGCCGTGATGTCGTCTTTGCGCTCTGGAGCTGTTTCATGCCCGCGGGCATGGCGATCGCCATGCTGACAGGGCCTGCCTTTGCCGACTGGCAGGCGATCTGGTGGAGCAACGGCTTGCTCACGCTTGCGAGCCTCGTCTCCATCTTCCTCGCCGTTTCGCCGTCCCGGCAAGCATCGCGTGTCTCCACCCGCTTCAGGGACGATGCCGCGGAAACGCTGACAAGCCGAGGCCCCGTGCTGCTCTTCGTGCTTTTTTCGCTCTACAGCCTGATGAGCTTCACGCTTTCCAGCTTTCTCCCGATCCTGCTGATCGAGCGCCTGCAGGTCTCGCTTGGAACCGTTGGCCTCCTGAGCGCCGTCATCACGCTGGTGAACGTCTTCGGCAATCTGGCCGCCGGCCATCTGCTGTCCCGCGGCTTTGCCCGCGGCAGGCTGGTCGCGAGTGCCGCACTCTTAACCGGCGTGTCCGGCCTTTGGATTTTCCTGAGCCCTTCAGGCGGACATCTGATCCTGGCGCTCTGCATCCTGTTTTCCGCGATCGGCGGGCTCATCCCAGCGACGCTGATCTCTTCGGTGCCGCTCCTGTCGCCGCGTCCGGCGCTTGCGCCGATGACAATGGGCCTGCTGATGCAGGGCAGTAACTTCGGGCAGCTCGTCGGCCCTGTTGCAGTCGGAACCGCAATCGAACACTACGGATGGGCTTCAGGGGCGGTCTTCATCGGCGCCGGCGCGGTTCTTTGCATCGCGCTGGCGCCCACACTCGAACGGACGCTACGGGAAAGCAGATCCGAACGTTGACACCAGCCGCAGCCAACAAAAAACCCACCGGCAAATGCCGGTGGGTTTCGTTTTTGCAGTCGAGACGCCCGTATCAGACGAACTGGCTGAGACCCGGAACCGAAGCGACGACTTCGTCGACCACGTCGGCGCCAGCCTTCTCCTTGGCGAATGCGATGGTCTCCTTGGCAAGCCCGGTGATTTCACCCATGCCGAGGCCTTGGCTCATCAGCTGCTGGCCGAGCGCCATGACGCCGCCGCCACCGATCGCCGACATCAGACCGCCGAGCAGGCCGCCGCCGCCGGTGCCTTCGCCGTTGTACTGCGCGATCAGCTCGGACGCGCCCGGGATCGCTTCGATCATCTGGGCAACCGGACCGTCGGCGGCTTCGCGCTGCAGGAAGCCAAGAATCATGCCGACAGCCTTTTCGGCCGTTGCCGGCTCGATGCCGACATTTTCAGCAACGCGCGTGACCAGTTCATTCATGGAGAAACTCCCTCATTTTGGATTTTTGACGTTGACGTCAAGGTAAATGATCGCTCGCCAAATAACAAGCCGTGAGCCGTGACTATCGACCCGTCGATATCGCCGCTTTCGGGTCGCGGATGGGCACAGCCTTGTTGCCGGGCGCAACCGCACCACCTATAACAGAAATCCAGGCACATTTCGATGACGGCGCGCCACCGCGACACTGCGAACCGCCCGCTTTCATTGATGAAACGGAGATGAAGCCCACATGTTGGAAGAAGGCAAGCTCTTTATCGGCACCAGCCGCAAGCCTGATGATTCGATCAACAAGGGCGAGTATCTGGAGCTCAAGTTCGGCAACCGCCACGGCCTGGTAACCGGCGCCACCGGCACCGGCAAGACGATCACCCTGCAGGTGCTCGCCGAAGGCTTTTCCAACGCCGGCGTCCCGGTCTTCTGCGCCGACGTCAAGGGCGACCTCTCCGGCATCGGCGCGATCGGCGAAGCCAAGGATTTCATCTTGAAGCGTGCGGAACAGATCGGTCTGCCGACGAACCCGTACGAGTTTCAGGAATTCCCGGTAATCTTCTGGGATCTCTACGGTGAAAAGGGCCATCGTGTCCGCACCACCATGTCGGAGATGGGCCCGCTGCTCCTGTCGCGGCTGATGAACGCCACCGATGCGCAGGAAGGCGTGCTCAACATCGCCTTCAAGATTGCCGACGAGGGCGGACTGCCGCTGCTCGACCTCAAGGATCTGCAGGCGCTGCTCAACTACATGGGCGACAATGCGAGCGCACTCTCCAACCAGTTCGGTTTCATATCCAAGTCCTCGGTCGGCTCGATCCAGCGCGAGCTGCTGATTCTCGAACAGCAGGGTGCCGAACATTTCTTCGGCGAGCCGGCACTGAAGATCTCCGACATCATGCGCACCACCAATGACGGTCGCGGCGCGATCTCGGTGCTTGCCGCCGACAAGCTGATGATGAACCCGCGGCTCTACGCCACCTTCCTGCTCTGGCTGCTGTCGGAACTGTTCGAGGAACTGCCGGAAGTGGGCGACCCGGACAAGCCGAAGCTCGTCTTCTTCTTCGACGAGGCGCACCTGCTCTTCAACGACGCGCCGAAGGCGCTGATCGAGCGCGTCGAACAGGTCGTGCGCCTGATCCGCTCCAAAGGCGTCGGCGTCTATTTCGTCACCCAGAATCCGCTCGACGTGCCGGACACGGTTCTCGGCCAGCTTGGCAACCGCGTCCAGCATGCGTTGCGCGCCTATACGCCGCGCGACCAGAAGGCGGTGAAGACCGCCGCCGACACCTTCCGCCCGAACCCGGATTTCGACTGCGCCACCGTGATCACCAATCTCGGCACCGGTGAAGCTCTGGTCTCCACGCTCGAAGGCAAGGGCGCACCCTCGATGGTCGAGCGCACGCTGGTGCGCCCGCCGCAGTCCCGCGTCGGCCCACTGACCGAGGCCGAGCGAAAGAAGGTCATGGACGTCAGCCCGGTCCGCGGTCTTTACGACGAGGATTTCGACCGCGAATCGGCCTACGAGATCCTGGCAGCACGCGCCAAGAAGGCATCCGACGCGCAGGCCGAAGCCCAGGCTCAGGCCGGCCAGCAGACGAGCGAGGCCAGCACCGGCGGCAGCCGCTGGACACTCCCCGGTTTTGGCGACGACGATCAGGCGGCACCGGCCGGCAAGCAAGCGCGTCCGCGCAGCTCCGGCTACCAGCGCGAGACGGTCGTCGAAGCGGCAATGAAATCGGTCGCCCGCACGGTCGCGACCCAGGTTGGCCGCGCCCTGGTGCGCGGTATCCTCGGCAGCCTCAGCCGGCGCTAACCGAGGCCGACCACGCGGCCCATGCATTCCCACGCGCCCTGCCCCCATCAGGGCGCGTCGTCGCACCGAATTTCTGAAGAAAGCTTAAGTCCAACGCCGAGTGCCGGAACGGCGCGGCGAAATTGCCCGACGGCCTGCCGTGCCGCCATCAATGCCGCGTCTTGGGGATAGTGACTGCACTTAAACGGCGCCCGCTCACCGCGACGGCGGCGCGCTGGGTGGCCGCGTATTCGTCCGTCAGCCCCAGCAGAGCCAGAGCGATCTCGTCCCAATGCCACCCTGCCCGCTCGGCGAGATCCGTCAGCAGTTCGAACTCCTCGCGCAACGCGGTTGCGCATTCGAGCTCGCGCTGGGCGAGTGTGCAGGTTCTGGTTTTCGGCCTGGCGATCATCCTATTTTACCTCCTGCTCATCAACGCCCAGCCGGACCATAGGTTCCAGCAACGCCTGGCCGGAGCCTCGGTTCGAGCACCGCCCAACGCCGTGCAAGGGGAACCAATCGGTCGCCGGGCCGTTGGCTAGGGACAGGAGGTACTGTCATGAAGAAAATCATCCTAGCCAGTTTTGTAGCGAGCCTTGCCTTTTCCGGCGTCGCCCTGGCTCAGACCACGACGGTCGTCGTTCCCGGCGAGGTCAAAACCTACGTCCTTCAGCAAACCAGCCCGTCGGTGACCTATGACGGCACCGTCGTGGTGGGCGAGCCCCTGCCCGACACGGTCGAGGTCTACCCGATCCCGCAGCAGCCAACCTACGGCTATGTCGTCGTCAACCAGCAAAGGGTGCTGGTCGATCCGCAAAGCAGGCGGGTCATCGAGGTTCTGCAGTAGACCGGCACGAAGCATGCCGGAAATAGAAGAAGCCCGACGGAGACCGCCGGGCTTCTTTCAATAGGGTATCTGAGGAAACTCAGGCGACGGTGAGCTTCACGTCGATGTTGCCCTTGGTCGCATGGCTGTAAGGGCAAACGATATGCGCCTTCTGTACGAGATCTTCGAGCACGGCCTTGTCGACGCCCGGCGAAGAGATTTCGAGTGCTGCGTCGATGCCGAAGCCGGTGCCATCTTCGCGCGGACCGATGCCGACGGTTCCCGTCACCGTGGTGTCTTCCGGAAGTTTTACCTTCTCCTTGCCGGCCACGAATTTCAGCGCGCCAAGGAAGCAGGCCGAGTAGCCGGCTGCAAAGAGCTGCTCGGGATTGGTGCCGCGGGCGCCGTCACCGCCCAGTTCCTTCGGAACGGTGAGCGTGACGTCGAGCACGCCGTCGGCGCTCTTGGCCTGGCCGGCGCGGCCACCGGTTGCAGATGCTGTGGTGCGGTAAAGAATGGGCATTGGCGGGGTCTCCTTTGCGTTTCCTGAGTGAATGCGTTTTAGATAGCGCAAAATTCAATTGTACGCAAATTAATTTTGCAAATTGCATTTCGGGCGTCTTTTTGCGACAATGGCGCATGGCGAACAAGGCGGCACATAGCGACACCATTCCCGAGGAAGCACTCGCGCTCGGCAAGCAGCTGTGTTTTGCGGTCTATTCTGCGGCGCACGCATTCAACCGCGCCTACAAGCCGCTGCTCGATCGTTTCGGCCTCACCTATCCCCAATATCTCGTGCTCCTGGCGCTCTGGCAACAGGACGAGATGACCGTCAAGCGGATCGGCGAGGAGATCGGTCTGGATTCAGGAACGTTGTCGCCGCTTCTCAAGCGCCTGGAGGCAGCCGGTTATGTCGGTCGCCAGCGTGACCCGAGCGACGAACGTCAGGTGATCGTGCGGCTGACGGCTAAGGGCCAGGACCTGAAGAACGAGGCCTTCGGCATCCTTGTGGGCATCAGCAAGGCCTCGGGATGCAGCCTGAAGCAAGCGGAAGACATTCGCGAGACGCTGCATCAGCTGACGCGACAGCTCAACGCCGGCCCGGGCGAAGAGTGACCGGCCTGCCTTCCGCTCGACCCAGCAGAAAAAAGAGGGGCGGATATCCGCCCCTGCCCGTCATCAGATGACGAGGATCGGCGCCTTGCCGCGGACGCGATCGTAAAGATCCATCACATCCTGGTTGAGCATGCGCACGCAGCCGGACGAGACCGCCTTGCCGATGGACTTCCATTCCGGCGTGCCGTGGACGCGGTAGAGCGTGTCCTGGCCATTCTGGAAGATGTAGAGCGCCCGCGAACCGAGCGGATTGTTGAGGCCCGGGGCCATGCCGCCGTTCTTGGCCGAATAGGGTTTTAGTTGCGGCTGACGCGCGACCATGCTGTCGGGCGGGGTCCAGCGCGGCCATTTCTGTTTCCACTGGATGACGCCGCGGCCGGACCAGGCGAACCCCTCGCGACCGAGGCCGACGCCGTAACGCAGCGCCCGGCCGCCCGGCTGGATCAGGTAGAGGTAACGGTCGCCGGTATCGACGACGATCGTGCCCGGCTGCTCGCCGAAGGGATCGCTGACCTCCTGGCGGTAGAAGCGCGCGTCGATCTGGCGATAGGGAATTTCCGGCACCTGGTAGCCGCTGTCGCTCACAGAAGCATAGATGTCCGAGACATAGAGGCCCTGCGGCGGCAGACCGGTCGGAACCGGCCCTGGGCCATCCTGCCTTTCATAGATGCCTTCGGCGCGCGGATCGGTAAAACGTCCCTCGACCGCTGGATTGCGGAACACCGGCGCCGTCTCATAGCGAAAGACATCCGTGTTCATCGACGAAGTGCAGCTTGCAAGACCGGCGGAGGCAAGCGCCACACCGGACGTGCGAAGAAACTGGCGACGGGAGAAAAGGACTGAAGAGGACATCGAACTCTGGGGGCTTGAGTGCGGCATGAGGAGTGCTGCATGAATTTGCTTAACGAAATGCTACGCACAGCCCCCACGGATTGGGGCGATGCTTGCATTTACGGCTGGAACGAGGCTTGCGTCGCGCGGGCGGCAGGGCTCAAACGCTGTGGATACTGAACCGGGGCTGAAGCATGAGCGCCTCGAAATCTGGAGCCGAGAGCGGCCGGCTGAAGAAGTAGCCCTGGATCTCGTCGCAACCGCTCTGGCGCAAGAATTCCACCTGAGCCTGGTTTTCCACACCCTCGGCAATGACACGCAGGCCGAGGTTCCGGGCGAGCGAAATGATCGCGGCGGTGATGGCATTGTCGTCGAGATCCGTCGGGATGTCGGCGACGAAGGACCGGTCGATCTTCAGGCGGCGCACCGGAAAGCGCTTCAGCGCGCTGAGGCTCGAATAGCCGGTACCGAAATCATCGATCGCCAGATGCACTCCGATCGCCTGCAGCTCGTGCATGGTGGCGATCGCGCCCGGCACGTCCTGCATGATCAGGCTCTCGGTCAGTTCCAGTTCGAGGCAGAATGGGTCAAGTCCGGTCTCTGCGAGAATTGCAGCCACGTGGGCGGCCCAGTTGCGCTCGCGGAACTGGCGCGCCGAAACGTTGACGCTGATGATCAGCGGCGGCAGGCCGGCATCCTGCCAGGCCCTGGCCTGGCGGCAGGCGGCGCGCAGCACCCAGTCACCGATCGGAACGATCAGCCCGGTTTCCTCGGCGAGCGGAATGAACGCCGCCGGCGAGACCGTGCCACGCTCGGGGTGACGCCAGCGCAGCAAGGCTTCGGCGGCGAACACGCGGCCATTCGCCAGATTCATCTGCGGCTGGAACTGCAGGAAGAACTCGTCGCGCGCAAGCGCCTTGCGCAGTTCTTCCTGCTGCTTGAGCTTCTCATGGGCCTTGGCGGCCATCTCTTCGGTAAAGACCTGCAGGTTGTTGCGGCCGAGCTCCTTGGCCCGGTACATCGCCATGTCGGCATTGGCGAGCAGTTCGCCGACCGTCTTGCCCTGATTGGGAAAACAGGCGACCCCCATGCTGCAGGTGACCTGCAGGCTGCGGCCCTCGATCTGCATCGGCGCTGCGATCGCCCGCCGGATATCCTCGAGCCGTGCCAACACGATATCGCGTTCGCAGGGAAGCCCGTTCAAAAGCAGGATGAACTCATCGCCGCCGACCCGCACGACCATGTCGGACTTGCGCACAGAAGCCCGCATGCGCGAGGCCGTGACCTTCAGGAGTTCGTCGCCGGCGGCGTGGCCGAGCGTGTCGTTGACCAGCTTGAAATTGTCGAGATCGAGGAAGGCCAGCACGGCCCACTGGCCGCTGCCGCGCAAGGCTTCCAGCGCCTCGGCGACCTGCTCCTCGAACAGCGCACGGTTCGGCAGGCCGGTCAGCGCGTCGTGGTGCGCCATGAAGCTGATGCGATCTTCCGCCTGCTTGCGTTCGATCGCGATGCCGGCGAGATGCGCCGCCATTGCGATCAGTTCCTTCTGTCCGTCGTCGGGCACGCCGACCGATTCGGAATACAGCGCAAAAGTGCCGAGCACCTTGCGTTCGCGCGAATGGATCGGGGTCGACCAGCAGGCGCGGAAACCGTACGGAACCACCAGTTCGCGATAATCGTCCCAGAGCGGATCGATCATAATGTCCGAGACGATCACCTGCTCGCCGCGCCAGGCGGCCGTGCCGCAGGAGCCCATGCGCGGGCCGATCTCGACGCCGTGAATGGTCGCGCAATAGGCCTCGTCGAGGCTTGGCGCTGCGCCATGGAAGAGATAGCGGCCATCGGCCGACAGCAGCAGCACCGAGCCCTTGATGCCCGGCATCAAGGCTTCGATCAAGAGGATCATGTCGCGAAAGAAGGCGTCGAGCGGCCGGCCATTGGCAATCATTTCCAGCAGGCGCGCCTGTCCTTCCAGCAGCCGCTCGGCCGCCTTGCGGTCGGAGATGTCACGCGAGACGCCGACGATGCCGACGATCTTGCCGCTCTTGTTGCGCAGCGGCACCTTGGAGGTCATCAGCCAGCGATCGCGGCCCTTGCTGACGATGGCCCGTTCCTCGATGCCGAAGATCGGCTCGCCGGTTTCGATGACTCGACGCTCGATGTCGGCGATCGCCTTGGCCATCTGCGGCGGATGGAGGTCGAAATCGGTCTTGCCGACGATATCCTTCAAGGCTTCGAGCCCGTTGTCGGCAACCGTCACCTGGTTGGCGATCAGGAACCGCCCCTCTACATCCTTGGCGTAGATGTAGTCGGGCACATGGTTGATCATCGTCTCCAACCAGTAGTGGCGGTCGGCGATGTCGGGTTCACTCGGAAAGATGCGCGCGACCTCCTCGGCCAGCCGATTGCTGGCATCGATCAGGCGGCGCGTTTCCTCGTTGCCACCAGCATTGAGAGCGGCATATCGCGGATTGCGGGACGTGTTCTTCGCCAAGCAAGGCCTCCCGACGCTCTTCGTCGCGTCGCTGGTCGATCTTTCCCCACTTCACGTTAGACGAGCAAGAGTTAGCCCTTCCTAAATAACTGTAGAAAAATCGTGTAGAGGTTGCAACGACCAAGTTGCAGCGGGCGATAGAAGGGGCGGACGACGCCACCCCTTGCTGTTCGTTCAGGACAGCCGCCGGCGCACCGTCGCAACGCGCATCAGCAATTGATCGGCGATCACCATGACGACGATCGCAATGCCGGTCAACGGAAACGCCAACCCGAAGGCAATCGCCATGAGCCACAATCCCACATAGACGCTGCGCTGCGGCGGCATCGGGGGCACGCCGATGCGTCCCGCCGGGCGGCGCTTCCACCACATGACGACGGCGGAAAGAGAAACCAGCACGATGGAAATGCAGGCGGCCAGCATCAGCAGCTGGTTGAAACGTCCCCACTCCTGCCCCTTGTGCACGTTGATGCTCCACTCGATCGCCTTGCCGAGCGCCGGGTAATCGCCAAAGGAGATGTCGACGAGCGGCTTGCCGGAATATTGATCGATATGGATCGTGCGCTCCCGGGCAAGGTCGGCGGGAAAGATCGCTGCCGTATAGACGCCGGTCTCGTCGAGCGGGATCGCCAGTTCGTAGCCGGGCAGCATGCCGGCAGCATCCGCGATGGCGACGGCGCTATCGATCCCGACCGGCTCACCCGCATCGCCGCTGGAGGCTGGAACCGGCGCGTTCTCCATCAGCCAATTGGCCTTGGGCAGCACGTCGGTCGACACCTTGCTGGAGGTCGGAACCTCATCCCACAGCGCTGCCGGATAACCGAGCCCCATCGCCGTCAGCTTGCCGTTGACCGTCGCCCCCCAATAGCCCGACCATAAAAGCCCCGAGAAGGCGAGAAAGACGATCAGCAGGCCGGCGCCGATACCGGTCACGGCATGGAGATCGCGCCAGAAGACGCGACGCGCCGGCGTGCCGCGCACGGTCAGAACACCGCCGGTCTGCTGGCGCGGCCACCAGAGATAGATGCCGGTGAAGACCAACAGGATGGCAAAGCCCGCGACGATCTCGATGATCGTTTCGACCGACTTGCCGAAATAGTCGAGGCTGTGCAGGTCCTCGACCACCTGGTTGAATTCCTCCGATGGCGCGACCCGGTCGAGAATGGCGCCGGTATAGGGATCGACGAAGACCAGCATGCGGGCCTTGCCGATGCCGACTGTGACCCGTGCGGAACGATCCGCACCCGCCGGTGTGCGATAGGAGACGGGCGCGCTGCCGGGCACGGACTCGACGGCGGTGGCGACGATTGCGGAGGGTGACATCCGCTCCGTGCCCGTGGGCACGACGTTGCGATAGGCAAAAACGGTATCGTCGATCTCGTCGTTGAAGAGATAAAGCCCACCGGTCAGCGCCAGACTGATCATGAAGGGGATGACGAGCAGGCCGGCAAAGAAGTGCCAGCGCCAGATGGCGCGGTAGAGCGAGATGCCGCGCTCTGTTGCCGCGGGGCTTTCCACGGCGCTGGTGAAGGATGCGGTTGTCATGGTTTTCTCCGGGAAGGACCGTTTGCACGGCTTCGCCTCTTGGTGATCGGGACGACAGCCGATCGCGGCAACGCGCGTCGAAGAGTGACGCCCATGGGCCGATCAACTGTCGTTCAAGCGCGTATCAGGCGGAGAAAACCGTTGGTGGCGCCCTTGGCCCGGCTCCGGTCAAGAGCACCGAGCGAACGAAGCCGAAATCGCCGGCCGGAGCGGAAAGTGGAGCCGTCCGGGCTTGTGACGGCAAGGCGACCGGGTAAGGCGCCGGCAGGTCGGCGGGCGCAACCAGGCAGCAGGACTGGCATCCATGCCCCTTCGTGCCACCTTTTCCATCGGGGTCGTCGTGGCCCGAGAGGCAAAGATCGGCAAGGCTGCCATCGGGGAGCACGTAGGCGGTCGCATCCGGCGACCGCGGCATGGCAGCGGCCGGCTGCTGGATCAAGGCCGAAACGACGAGAACCAGCGCGCAAAGCATGCGCGCCGCCAAGTTCGTCAACCGATCCCCCAAAATCCCTGCCAAATCTATCCCCAAACCGACCAGCGACAGCTAAAGATCCGCGGCCGCAAAGGCAAGCCGGCAAAGCGCCGCACGGCGCATCAAAAGATTTCATGTGTGCTATCAGCGCCGCCCGCTTCCGTCGCCCCCGGCGCTTGCCTAAGACAGACGACAACGCAGGACGGGAGGAAATCGACATGCTGACGATCTATGGGGTCTATCGCTCGCGCGCATCGCGCAATTACTGGATGGCGCGGGAGCTCGGCATCCCTTTCCAATCGGTGCCGGTCATCCAGGCGCGCCGTGTCGCCGATCCTCTGGCTGCCGATGCGCCGATCAACACCAAGTCGCCCGCTTTCCTCGCCGTCAACCCGATGGGGCTGATCCCCGCGATCGAGGATGACGGCGTGGTGCTGACGGAATCGCTTGCCAACAATCTCTATCTCGCGCGCAAACACGGCGGGCCACTGGCGCCTGCCGATATCGCCGAGGAAGGCCTGGTCGGCAACTGGACGATGTGGGGGGCGACCGAGGTCGAGCCGCACGCCGTGGAGATCATCCTGACCTACGACTACGGGACCGAGAACACCGACGAAGGCAAGACGACGATCGCCAGATGCGTGACGTCGCTCGACAAAGTCTTTGCCCGCATGGAAAGCCACCTTGACGGACGCGACTATCTCGTCGGCGATCGCTTCACCGTCGCCGACCTCAATCTCGCGGAGGTCTTCCGCTACGCCATGAGCCAGACGCAGCTGTTCGAAAAGCATCCGCGGGTTTCGGCCTGGCTTGCCCGCTGCCATGCCCGCCCAGCCTTCAAGGCGATGATGGAAGAACGGCTGAAAGAGTTGGCGGACTGAGGAGCGGTCAATAGGGGGCCTTCCCGCGATCAGCCCATGGTCGCCGCGTTAAAGCCAACACGCGGCGCCTTGATGTCGAGCAGGCGCATGCCCTCCTCCACCTCGTCACGAACCCAGCGCTTGAACGCCTTGGCGCCCTTGCTTTCGCGCCGTGACGGCGCGCTGACGAAGTAATGGCCGAAACCCGTCGGCACCCGGATGCCGAACGGCACCACCAAGCTGCCCTGCGCGATCGCAAAGCCGGCGAGCGTCTGCCAGGCGAGCATCACCCCCTGCCCGGAGATCGCCGCATCGAGCACCAGCGACGCCTCGTTGAAGGTGTGGCGCACATTCATTTCCGCGCCCGAGAGCCCG
Source organism: Ensifer sp. LBL (assembly GCF_050435225.1). Classification (NCBI taxonomy): domain Bacteria; kingdom Pseudomonadati; phylum Pseudomonadota; class Alphaproteobacteria; order Hyphomicrobiales; family Rhizobiaceae; genus Ensifer; species Ensifer sp. LBL. Next base: position 438,943 of record NZ_JBNDJY010000001.1, read on the forward strand.
ACTTCGCGGAGCCACACCTCCCAGCTGAACATCGAATGGCCGTCGATAACGGCCGGCAGTTTTAGAATATCTGCAGGCTTCCGAAGCCCTTCGGCCATCGCCGGCGAACAGACCGGAAAAACCTCCTGCTGCAACAGCGGCTCGGACTTCACCCCCGGCCATTCCCCCGTTCCGACACGGATGCCGACATCCACGTCCGACGTGTCGAGATTGACGAGCTTGGTCGTCGCGTCGATGCGCAGGCGAATGTCGGGATGGCGTTCGGCAAAACGATTGAGCCGATAAACCAGCCAGCGGGCGGCAAAGACCGGCGCGACCGAGATCGTCAGCACCGACTCGTCGCGGCGACGCGCCGAAGCCACGGCCTCCGCCAGTTCGTGAAAGGCATTGCCGATGCGCGCGAGGAAGCGCTGGCCGAAATCGGTCGGCACGAGGCCGCGCGGCGTGCGCTCGAACAAGACGCGGCCGAGCTGGGCCTCCGCCTTGGCGATCTGCTGGCTGACGGCGCCCGGGGTCACGCCCAATTCTTCCGCCGCGGCAGCCAGCGATCCCAGCCTGCCGGCAGCCTCGACGGCGCGCAGCCCGTTCAAATGCACGGAATTCAGATCTCTCATATAGTTTTTCTAAACACGATCTCTGCCATTCTCAATTGAAAAGATGACGGGACAGGCGGATCATCCAAGCATCGAAAGGATGGTCCGCCATGTTTAGGCTTCTCTCGAAACTGACGCCGCTCAAAACATCCGACGACCGAAAGGACGATGCGCCGCTCGCCTGGGCGCGCGATCCGCTGCAGCATCCAGATCTCGAACGGATGGATGGGCGCGAACTCGGTGACCTGCCCTTCCCGGGCTGGCCGTGGCCACGCACGGCGGAGTGCACCGGCAGCCGCCTCTAGGACCTGCGGCTTTGAAGCTGCACTATGATATGCTGGCCGGATGAGCGACGATCTCGAGCGCAACTTCATCCGTGTCGTCAGGCTGGCGGAGGCAGCCGGCCTGCCCGAAGTGACGATCGGCACGTCCTATGGTACGCCGGCGCTGTTGGTGAAAGACAAGAGTTTTGTGCGCATGAAGGATGGCGAGACGCTGGTCGTCATGTGCGCGCTCGAAGAAAAGGAAATGCTGCTGGAGCTCGACCCGGGGCTCTACTTTCAAACGGATCACTACAAGGGCTGGCCCGCTATGCTGGTGCGGTTTTCGGAAATCGACGACCAGAGCCTAACCGGGCGGCTGGTTGCCGCCTGGCGCGAGAAGGCGCCAAAGCGGCTCGCCGCGAGCTTCCTCGAGCGAGGTCAGGCTCCGCCGCCGACCTTGTAGACCAGGCAGACCTTGCCACCATCCAGCCGCTTCGCGTCATCGAGCTGCACATGATGGCGCTCCACCACGGTGTCGAACAGCGCCTTGCCCTTGCCGACCACGAGCGGGTGGATGGTGAGACGCAGTTCGTCGATCAGGCCGTGGTCCATCAGGCTCGACACCGTGCGCGCGCCGCCGACGACATAGATGGTGCGGCCCGGCGCCCGCTTGAGCGCCTCGATTTCGGAGGCGTCGCGCACGATCCTGGCGTTTTCCCATTCGACGTCGGAACGGGTTTTCGAGAGGACGTAATGCGGCGTGCCAAGTGCGAAGTCCGCGTATTCGACTTCTTCAGGCGTCGGCAGCTGGCCGGTGAACTCCAGTGGCGCATGCGGGTCGCGCTTGATCGCGCTCCAATATTGCTCGTAGCCCGAATACATGCCGCTCCCAAGGACGCAAGCGTCGATCTCGGGCAGGAGGTCGAACGTATCCGACCAGGAATCGACCCAATCCGTATAGCCATCCGGCCCATCGATCAGACCGTCGATGGACATCTGCATGCCTGCAACCACCTTGCGCATCGTCATTGCCTCCCTGTTGGCGTTACACGCCAAGGACGTGCGGCAGAGAGAACGCCCGACATCACCGGCAAAATAATCCTGGCTATGCGGGGACACATCATCGAACGGACGGCCCTTCCATTTCGAAGCCGGCGCCTATACCGGTTAAGCGAACAGCCGGACAGGTATTCCCATGATCGTTCGCAACCGCCCTACCCTTTTGAAACTCTTCTTCATCCTCCGAGGGTCGGTCATCCAGCGGATCTTTCCGCAAGTGCTGTTCGTCTTTGCCCTCTCTGCCCTTGTCGTCTGGGCGCACCGCGTCGATCCAGGCCTCGTGCCGAGCGTCAACAGCGGCCCCTTCGCGCTGCTCGGCATCGCACTCTCCGTGTTTCTCGGCTTCCGCAACAATGCCTGCTACGACCGCTGGTGGGAGGCGCGAAAGGACTGGGGACAATTGATCTTTACCGCGCGCGACCTCGCCCGCCAGACGCTGATCCTTGCCGAGGCCGAGCGGCAGCGGCTGCTCGACATCACGATCGCCTTTGGCCACGCACTGGTCTGCCATCTGCGGCCTGGGAGCGATGTCGGCAGGCCGCTGGCGCGGTTGCCGGCGGATCTTTCTGCCGGCTACAAGGCCAGCCGCAACGGACCGGATTTTCTGCTGCGCGAAATGGGCCGCATTCTCGCCGGCCTGCGGGGAACCGGGACGATCAGCGATTTTCAGTGGGCGCAGCTGGATGGCACGCTCGGCAGGATGTCGGCCATGCTCGCGGCCTGCGAGCGGATCCGCAACACACCTGTGCCGTTCGGCTATACGCTGCTCCTGCACCGCACGGCCTATCTCTTCTGCTTCCTGCTGCCTTTCGGCTTTGCCGATGCGCTCGGCTGGGCGACGCCGTTTATCACCGCGCTCGTCGCCTACACCTTTTTCGGCCTCGACGCGCTCGGCGACGAGCTGGAGGAGCCGTTCGGCGTGTTGCCGAACGACCTTCCGATCGTCGCTCTTGCCGAAACGATCGAAATCAATCTGCGCGAGGCGCTCGGCGAGACCGACCTTCCGCCTTTACCGCAGCCGAAGAACTACATCCTGATGTAGCCGCCGCTACCGAGGCGTCACACCTTCAGTGTCGCCAGCACCCGGGCGACGGCCGGGCGTGCGGTCATGCGGTTGCGATGATCAACGATTTTGGGGAAGCGCGCGGGATCCACACCATCGGGCTCGATCCAGCCGGCGACGGTGAAAAGATAGGGATCGGCGATCGAATAGCTGTCACCAAAAACGAACGGCCCTTCGAACATCTTGCTTTCGATCAGTTCGTAGCAGGCGGTCATGTTGGAGGCGACCTTGGCCTTCATGGCCTCATGCGCGGCCGGATCGTCGGCCCAGCGTGCACCGCGGCGACCATGGGCGTGGGCGATATGCACCGTCGAGCAGAGGTAATTCAGAAACGACTGCAGTTGCGCGAAGGCGAAGGCGTCGTTCGCCGGAGCGAGTTTCGCGGCCGGAAAGGCCTGCGCGATATAGGTCAGGATCGCCGGCGTTTCGGTGATGACGCCCCGGTCGGTCAGGAGTGCGGGGACCCGCGCTTTCGGGTTCACCGCGAGATAGTCGGGCTTGGTCTGCTCGGCTGTCGAGAAATCGACACGGCGCGCCTCATACTCGGCACCTGCTTCTTCCAGCGCGATATGCGAGGCCAATGAACAGGTTGCGGGGGCGTAGAACAGTTTCAACACTTTAAGCTCTCCTCTGCGATCATGCGGACCGGTTTACGTGATGTCGATCAACCGATCCGGCTCTGTCAATTGCGGTGGGTCGACGCGGCATGCGAACGGAGACCCGGGCGCTTCCTGCCGTGTCGCTCCGAAGCAAAGACCGGCCGCAGAAGAAAGGAAGTCACCTCGATTGACAAGCAGAAGTGGCAAGGCGGCGAAGGATCGCTGCCATCCGCCGTCGTTAGGGGTGCCCGGCAGGCTGCAACTGCCGGGTCTTGCACGCTCACGCGACCAGCGGCTCGCTGCAGCCGGGTACGTCCACAAGGCGATAATAGACGGGAATTCCGCGTTCACGGGCGATGCGCACGTCGTTGTCCGCCCCCTTGCTGTCGCCCGGCAGGCGCAGAACCGCATCGCAAAGCGCCAGCAATCGGCCCGCCACCGGATGAAAAATCTCCTCATAGAGGTCGTCGCCGATCCGCGCGCCGCCGGCCGCATGCCAGACCGGCAGCGCCACCCACTCGCCGATCATTGGCACATGGCCCGCCTTGAACAGCGCATAGGACGGCTCTTCCAGCTGCTTCAGATTGGCGGCCATTTTCGCCGGGTCGTCACCGGTTCCCGAACGATAGGGGCCCGCGATCAAGATCAGCATTTTTCTCTCCCGAGATGCGATGAACGATCCAGATTATTCTGGAATATTCATGATATTTCGTGCAATATCGTGAAGAGTCAAGGAGACATTTCATGCTGACTATACAGAGGCGGGCTTTGATTTCGGCGCGATTGGCACGCGACGGCGAGGTCGTCGCCAAGCGCATGGCCGACGAGTTGAACCTGTCCGAGGACACGATCCGGCGCGATCTGCGCGAAATGGCGGCGGAGGGACTGCTGAAGCGGGTGCATGGCGGCGCGCTGCCCCTGGTGCCGCCGCTGCCCAACTTTGCGGCGCGTCAGGAGATTGCCGGCGACGTCAAGCGCCGGCTCGGACAAAAGGCGGCTGCGATGATCGAGGCCGGTCAGACGATCTTTCTCGATGGCGGCACGAGCAATGCAGAGATTGCCCGGGCGCTGCCGCGCGACATGCGGCTGACCGTCGTCACCCACAGCCCGACGATCGCCGCCGAGCTTGAGCGCCACGAGGCGGAGGTGATCCTGATCGGCGGGCGGCTCTACAAGCATTCGATGGTTGCGACAGGAGCCGCAGCGGTTGCAGCGATTGCCGGTATCCGCGTCGACCTGTTCTTCCTCGGCGTCACCGCCATTCATCCGGCCCACGGTGTTTCGACCGGCGACTTCGAGGAGGCGGCCGTCAAGCGGGCCATCCTTGGCCAGGCCGCAGAAACCTATGTGCTCGCAACGACGGAAAAATTCGATGCGGTCTCGCCGCACCACGTGGCCGCGATCCCTGAACTCTCGGGCTTCATCGTTCCGAACGAGATCGGTGACGACATGCTCGCCCCTTACGACGGCACGGACATTGCGATCATCGGCGCTTGATGGCGTGCTGCGCCAACGGGCGGACCATCGGAAAATTGAGCGGGCCGAGACGGCCCGCTCCGCTGCGGCTCAGGCGGCGAAGGCGTCGGTCACCCTGACGTCGCCGACATGGATGCCGTTCCAGTTGTGCATGGAATGGTTGGCCTGCGCCATCAGCGCCGCGTGCAGTTCGGGCTCGTCCCGGAAGAAGCGGGCAAGCGTTGCCGCGACCATGGCTTCGGCAGCCCGGGTCGTACCATCCTCACACTTCAGAGCGATGGCGATGCCTTTTTCCGGAATGGCGGCGCAGAACACGCCCTCGGCACCGGTCTTTGCGAAGATGCGGCCAGGCGCCGTCTTCATCAGCCGTGTGCAAGCGCGCTTGGTGCCGGCAACATAGAAGGGCTCGGCCATGCAGGCCGCTATCAGCCGCTTCGAGGCGCGGGCACGTTCGGCTTCGAGGCCGACACCGGTCGCCATCTTCGCGAAGCCGTGTGCGAGCCCTTTCAGCAGTACCGCATAGGTCGGGATCGAGCAGCCGTCGACGCCGCAATTGTCCTTGGCAAGGATCGCGCCCGTCAGGCTTTCCATTGCGCCGCGGATTTCGCGTTGCAGCGGATGCTCGTAGCCGACATACCCCTTTACCTCGGTGCCCGAATGGCAGCAGGCGCAGATGAAGCCGGAATGCTTGCCCGAGCAATTGTTGTGCAGCGCTGTCGGCGCTTCCAGGCTGCGGGCCTGGCCGATCAGGGTTTTCTGGTCGGAAGACCAATGGGCGCCGCATTCGAGCGCCGAGACATCGCGGCCGGCAGCGGCCAGCATCTTGGCGGCCAGTTCCACATGTTCCGGCTCGCCGGAATGGGAGGAACAGGCAAGCGCCAGTTCCCGGTTGCCGAAGCCGTAGGCGTCGGCCGCGCCGCTTTCCATCAACGGCAGCGCCTGCATTGCCTTGCAGGCCGAACGCGGGAAGACGGCACCGTCAGTTTCGCCCAGCGAGAAGACGGTCCGGCCGTCGCCATCGACGGCAATGACTACGCCACGGTGGCGGCTTTCGACGAGGTTTCCGCGGGTAACTTCGACGAGAACGGGATTTGACATGCCTTGCCCTCAAATATCCGAAATTGCTCCGTGCATTTAGCAGGATTTTACCGGCAAGAAACGGAGTTTTCATGAAATTCGCCCGCAGGCTGGCCGCCGCCTTTCTCGTCATCTACCTGCTGCCGGCACTGGCCTCGGCCGGCTGGTGGTACATGCAGGACCGGCCGCAAAGCTGGCGCGACGCCGATTGGTCCTCGGCCGGCATCCTGCCGAAAGCGGCAGAAAGCGCGGACGCGGCAATCTACGTGTTCTCGGCGACCACGGGCGGCATGAAGGGTGCAGTCGCGAGCCACGCCTGGATCGTGACCAAGGATCAGGGCGCTGCCACTTACGATCGCTACGACAAGGTCGGCTGGGGCAAACCAATCCGCAAGAACGGCTATCCGGCGGATGCACGCTGGTACTCGAATGAGCCGCGGCTAGTCGTCTCGGTGACTGGTGCCGACGCCACGCGGCTGATCCCGAAGATCGAGGCGGCAATCGCCAGCTATCCCTATGCTTCGCCCGGCGGCTACCGGATCTGGCCCGGCCCGAACTCCAACACATTCGTCGCCCACGTGCTGCGCACCGTGCCGGAACTCGGCGCCGTCCTGCCGCCGGATGCCGTCGGCCGCGACTATCTGCCGGAGGGCAGGCTGTTCCAGATCGATGCCGACGGGCGCGACCTGCACGCCACACTCTATGGCCTGGCCGGCATCTCGGCCGGTGTTCGCAGCGGTCTCGAGCTGCATTTCTTCGGCCTTGTCGCCGGATTCGACTTCGCCAATCCGGGCATCAAGGTCCCGGCGATCGGACGCATCGGCATATGATGGTGCAGGTTCGACGGGCGATCGCTTAAGTTGAGCGCCGGCGGTTTGCGTTGCATGGTCCGCCGGTCGAATGAGAAGGACGCGCGCGATGCATGAAATACCGATCAGGAGCTTTGCCGTTTCGGTTGTCGTTCTCCGCTCGGCTGGGAGCACCTTCGAGGTACTCCTTCTCAAGCGCACCGGAACACTCGCGGGAACCTGGTGCCAGGTCGCCGGCGCGATCGAAGCGGATGAGACGGCCTGGCAGGCGGGCCTGCGCGAAGTCGAGGAGGAAACGGGGCTGCGGCCCGACCGTTTCTATTCCGCCGACATCTGCGAGCAATTTTACGAGGCCGACCGCAACGCCATCAGCCTGCTGCCCGTGTTCGTCGGCTTTGCGACTGAGAGCGCCACGGTTCGGCTGAATGCCGAACACAGCGACTTTCGTTGGGCAAGCTTTGACGAATGGTGCCCTTTGCGGGGCAGAGGAAAGTGCTGAAGCATGTCCGGGAGGAATTCATCGACAATGAACCGAATCCCTGGCTGCTGATCCAAGACACAGCGCCGGCCGGGTCGCCCGGTTAGGCGAGGCTTGGTCCAGAGCAAGTCCCGAAAATGGAAAAGGGCCGCGCGAGGCGACCCTTCCATGAGTTTTGGCCGTATGACTGGCCCGGGCTGTTAAACCCGAAGGAAGGCGGGGATTACGCCGAGGGCTGCCTCGACATCTTCACCTCTTCCATGCCCTTCACCAAGACCGAAATCTCATTAGACATTGGACCACCTTCCTTTCTGTTCGTTGCTGATGATTTGAAGGTAAGCGATCCGTCAGCGATTACAAGGGCGACGATGGTCGAAGATCGTTTTCCTCTTCGCCGCCGATCACAGGCCCGACGATCGTTCCGATCACAGGGACATGATGATCTTGCCGATATGGTCGCCCTCCTCCATCTGTCGATGCCCGTCGGCAACCGCGCTGAAGGGCAGGACGGAATGGATGACTGGGGCGACCTTGCCTGTTTCCAGCAATGGCCATACCTTTTCCACCAGGCCGTCGCGGATCGCCTGCTTTTCCGCAGCCGTGCGCGGGCGCAGGGCCGAACCCATGACATGCAGCCTTTTGGTCAGGATCGGCGCGATGTTCGCGCCTTCGACCTTGGCCCCACCGAGGAAGGCGATGATCGACAGGCGGCCGTCCTTGGCGAGCGAGCCGATGTTGCGGTCGAAGTAACGGCCCCCGACCATGTCGAGAATGACGTCGACGCCGCGACCGCCGGTCTCCTCGAGTACGACCGTCTTGAAGTCCTCGTCGCGATAGTTGATCGCGCGCCTCGCGCCGAGTGCTTCGCAGGCCCGGCATTTCTCGCCACTCCCGGCCGTCACGAAGACCTCGGCGCCGAAGGCCTTGGCAAGCTGGATCGCCGTCGTGCCGATGCCACTGGAACCGCCGTGGATGAGGATCGTCTCACCCGCCTTCAGGCCGGCCATGTCGAAGACATTGGCCCAGACGGTGAAAAAGGTTTCCGGCAGGGCGGCCGCCTTCACGGCGTCATAACCCCTGGGCCAGGCGAGCGCCTGGGTCGCGGGCACTGCCGTATATTCCGCATAGCCGCCGCCATTGGCGAGCGCGCAGACCTTGTCACCGATGCGGAACCCTTGAGCCCCCTCGCCGATCGCCACGACTTCGCCTGCCACTTCCAGGCCGAGGATCGGGCTTGCGCCAGGCGGCGGCGGGTAGTCACCCTTGCGCTGCAAGACGTCCGGACGATTGATGCCCGCCGCCTCCACCCGAACGAGGATGTCGCCGGGCTTGAGCCCTGGCAACGGCCCCTTGGCGAGCACCATGTTTTCAGGCCCGCCCGGGGCCGGAAGGTCGACGAATTGCATTTCCAATGGAAGAGACATGGCACTACCTCGCGAATTCTCAAGGCGCATAGGTAGCGCCGGAAACGCGAGGCGAAAAGGCTGATTGTCGAACGACCGGTCGTCGAAAGCGCAGCTCAGCCGCCGAGTGCATCCATGACAAGACCGGTATCGCTCGCCTTGGCGCGCGACTTGATCTCGGCGATGCGGGCGCTGACGGCCTGGGCGTCGGAGAAAACAAAGCCTTCGGGCAGCCCCAGGACGGCAATCGAGCAGCGCATCAGCGGAAAATCCTTCGCCGAGCCGTCACGGCCGTATCCGCTGATGCGGCCCTCCGCCTGATGCTCCGGCGAATAGAGCTGGCCTACGTCAGAGCGGAAATCGTCGAGCAGGCGGTTCAGCACCGCCTCCAGTTCCTCGACCGAACAGCCGCTGACACCGACGAAGAAGTCGTCGCCGCCGACATGGCCGAGGAATTTCTCCTCGCCGATGAAATGGCGGCGCAACAGGGCGGCAAAGAGCGTGATCGCGAGATCGCCCTTCTGGAAACCGTAGGTATCGTTGAAGGGCTTGAAGTCGTCGAAATCGCAATAGCAGAAGTAACGCGCATGATCGCCGTCGAGGATCGCGTCCTGGACATAGTCGCGGATGGCGCGGTTGCCGGGCAGACCCGTCAGCGGGTTCTGCTCCTGCGCCATCTTCAGTTGTTTTTCGTTGATGATCTTCAGAAGCGACGAGGCCGAGAGCGTGCCGGCGTAGCGCATGTTTTCCGTCAGGATCAGGCAATCGCTGCCGTCCATTCCGGCGAAGATCTTCAGCATCTCATCCGCCGGCGTGTCGAGATCGGCGATCGGCGCCGGGCTTGCGAAGTGCGAGATCCGCCGCTGGTAGATGCGGTTCTTCAGGAGATCGCGGCCGAAGGGGTGATAGATCAGCTCCTTGACGTGATATTCGTGCAGGATGCCGCGCGGCTCGCCATTGGCATTCAGGACTGGGAAGAAGCCCTGGCGCGGATTGCGCCGGAAGAGATCGAAGACGGAATCGAGCTCGTCACTCTCGCGAACGGTCGGCAGTTGCTCGATCTGCTTGCGGATCAGGATGCCGTCGAGCGAAGACGAGGACCGCCGGCTGGCGACGCTCTGATCGAGATGCGGATAGGCGGGCAGAAGCTCGCTCAGATGCGTCGTCGGCCGGGCGACGTAGTAGCCCTGCACCAGATCGCAGCCGAGGTCGCGGCAGGTGAGGAATTCCGCCTCGGTCTCGACGCCTTCGGCAATCACCCGGGTGCCAAGCACATGGGCGGTGTTGACCGTGTGGCGGACCAGATGGCGCTTGCGGGCATCGGCCTCGATGCCGGAGATGAAATGTCTGTCGATCTTCACATAATCGACGGGCTGGTCGCAGAGGAGCTTCAGCCCGTTGAAGCCGGCGCCGAAATCGTCAATCGCCAGCTTGAAGCCGGCAAGGCGGAGATCGCGCACGAGGGCCGAGAAATCCGGCATCTTCCCGCCATCGAAGCGCTCGGAAAGCTCGAAGCAGAGCGACGACGGGGCGATGTTGGCGCGCTTCAGGTGGTTGACGAGGCGTTCGACAATGTCGCCTTCGCCGCCGACAAGGCGCGAGTCGAAGTTGAGAAAGAGCGTGCGGGCGGAATGATCGGGCAGCGTCGCAAAGCCGGCGACGGCGCGGCTGTTGATCATATGCTCGAGCGCCAGCAGTTGCCCCTCTTCTTCCGCCTTGTCGAGCAGCTCCAGCGGCGAGGCAAAGCCGAGCTTCTGGAAGCCGCGCATCAGGGATTCGTAGCCGAAGACGGTGCCGGTCGCCGCTTCCGCGATCGGCTGGAAGGCGGTTTCGATCACCAGCTTGGCGAGCGTTACGATCTGGTCGTCGCCGAACCGGCGCAACGAGAGAATTTCGGCGGGGGCGGCGGACATGCCGGGCTCCAGAAATATGGGACGGACGGTCGAACGCCGGCAGCATGGCCAGCAAGCGTCAACGAAGTCTTTCCCCATTATGAAGCTTTGATGAAAGCTATGTGACAGCGGCCACTGCGCCAATCAGATGCAAACACTCTAATGAAATCAGTGGTTTCATGAGCAAGTCCTGTGATCGGTCGGCATCTGCGCAATGTTGACCGTCGAGCCAGGATGGCATCAGCCGAGAACGAGCAATGCCAGGTATCCGGCACCGATAACAAGGCAGAGCGGACCGTAGATGCGACGGTCGAGCGTCACGAAGGGCTCCGTGCCGTGGCGCTGGTGAAAGGCGGTGGTGTAGGCCAGGAGACCACGGGCGACGAAGACGGCGGCGAGCCCCGCAAGGCCGCCATAGGCAAGGACCGGTGGCAACATGTCCGCAAAGACTGGCGTCACGGACAAGGGCAGGATCGCTGCCGCAAAGAGCAGTGCGACGACGACCAGCGTTAGCCAGGCCGGCGGCATCACCGACCGGTGCTTCGTGCCGACCACCGTGCGCACCAGCGTCTCCTCGTCGTCACAGGGCCAATGTCCGCCGAAAGCCCAGTAGGCATGCAGCCCGGCGATACCGGAAAGGACGAGGAAAAGCAGGATCGCGATTGCCGTCGACATGATGGTTCCTTGCTTGCCTATGGGCGGACCGCCTCAAGCGGCCATGGTTGACGGAGACCCTTTGCCCGAGCGCACGCCGATCGCCGCGAGCGCGGCCATGAGGAGAAAAGCCGCCCATTGCGGCGTGGTCGAGAGAGAACCGAGATAGGCAAGGCCGTAACCGATGAAGAGCACCGCATAGGCGAGATATTGCACGATCACCGCAGCGGCGAGCGGCACACGGTAACGTCCGTTCACGGCGGCAACCAGCAGGGCAAAACTGTTGATCAGGAGGATGGCGCTCGTCGCGTGCCAGAGAAGCGAGACATAGGTCTTGAGCAGCGCCGACGGGCTGCTTGCAAGCAAGGGCACATGCACCTCCGGCCCGCCGGCAAAGAGATGAATTCCCGTTGTCACCAGGGACAGGGTGCCCGCTGCCAGAAGCCATTTGCTCATGCGTTCGCCTCCAATCGCCACCATACGGTAGCGTATGTACGCCACCTGGTTGCATCCGTCAATACGGTGACGTATGGAAGCTCATGGCAACAAAAAACACTTTGACGGGCGATGATTGGATCAAGGCCGCCTTCCGCGCACTGACGACGGGCGGCGTGCAGGCGATCCGCGCCGAGGCGATTGCGCGCGACCTGAAGGTCAGCAAGGGCTCCTTCTATTGGCATTTCAAGGATGTGCCCGACCTGAAGGCAAAAATGCTTGCCCACTGGGCGCGCGAAGCGACAGACGCGATCATCGCGGAAATCGAAGCCTTGGAAGTACCGGCGCGAGAGCGACTGCGGTTGCTGGTGCATGCCGCGACCGACGAACGCAGCCTTCCCTATGGCGGCTTGCTGACGGACGGCGCGGTCCGCGAATGGGCGCGCTTCGACGCCATGGCCGCGACGACCCTTAAGTCCGTCGACGAAAGCCGCCTCGGCTACATCGCCGTCCTGCTCGGTGATTGCGGATTTTCGTCAGCTGAGAGCCGCAGCGGCGCCAGCGCGCTCTATGGCGCGCTGATCGGACTTGAGGCACTCGCCGCGAGCGGCCTTGCCGATCTTCGCGGCGACCTGCTCCGGCTGCTCGAGGCGCTGCTTGGCAGCAGAGCCTCAAGCTAAACTCAGCCCTTTGCCAAAACGCCGAAGGCGATCAGCGACAAGCCCTGCATGACGAGGTCGACGGCGAGGAACAGGCCGAGGATCCAGAGGCTGTTGACCGGCCAGCCGGCAGCGATGATCAGGCCGGCCACAAGCGTGACCAAACCGCCGAGCGCAACCCAGCCCCAGCCCTGCAGCGGCCTGAGCTTCAGGCCGACCCAGATGCGGAAGCAGCCGGCGACGATCAAGGCGATCGCCATGATAAAGGTGAGGAAGGACGAGGCGAGCACGGGGTTGATGAAGGCAAACAGGCCGGCGATCATGTAGCAGGCGCCGCTCAGGCCCCAGTAGAGCACGCTGTCCCAGCCCTTCACCTGAAAGGCGTGGGCGAGATTGAACAGCCCGCCGACCAGCATGATGATCCCGACATAATAGACGGACGCGACCGTCGCCATCAGCAGATTGCCGAAGGCAAGGCCGCCGCACATGATCAACAGCACGCCAAGGGCGACGAACCACCCCCATTTACCGGCAACCGCTGACTTGTCGGCTCGATCGAATGCGTGGGTCATCTCAACCTCCAGTCCTTTGCAACGCGAGATCGCTAACGCGGGGATTGAGCCGGATTTCTGCACAAAAGGAAAGCGAAAACACTGCCGATTTTTATTGATTGATGAGTCAATCAAAAATAGACTGATCATTGTCAAGGGAGAGACGGATGCCGAAGGTCGGGATGGAACCGGTGCGCCGCAAGGCGCTGGTGGACGCTGCACTACGCGTTATCGGCGACCAGGGCACGCTTGCCGTCACCATGTCCGAAATCGCCCGCCAGGCCGGCGTTTCCCCTGCCCTTGCCCACCACTATTTCGGCAGCAAGGAACAGTTGCTGATCGAGACCATCCGCAGCCTTCTACGGCAATTGCGCGACGACACGGTGACGGCGCTCCGCGCAGTCGTGAGCCCGCGCGAAAGGCTGAGCGCGCTCATCCGCGTCTCCTTCCAGGCAAGCCAGTTCGCCCCTGATACGATCGCCGCATGGCTTGCCTTTTACTCGGAAGCGCAGCGCTCGGAAGAGGTGCGGCGGCTGCTCGTGGTCTATGCCCGGCGGCTGCGTTCCAATTTGCTGGCGAGCCTCAAGACGCTTTGTGCCGACGATGACGCGGAACGCATCGCCGAAGGCGCAGCTGCGATGATCGACGGGCTCTATATCCGCCAGAGTCTGCGCTCCGCGCCGATCAGCATCGAAGCCTCGATCGCGCTCACCGAAGACTACGTCACCTCGCACATCGATCGGCTCACATACCGGGGAACGGCCGCATGACCGCAAGACCGAACATCCTGATCATCATGGTCGACCAGCTGAACGGAACGTTCTTTCCGGACGGACCGGCCGCGTTCCTGCATGCGCCGCACCTGAAAGCGCTCGCGGCCCGTTCGGCCCGCTTCCGCAACAATTACACCTCGTCGCCGCTCTGCGCCCCTGCCCGCGCCTCGTTCATGGCCGGGCAACTGCCGAGCCGCACCCGCGTCTACGACAACGCCGCCGAGTATCAATCCTCGATCCCGACCTATGCGCATCACCTGCGCCGTGCCGGATACTACACGGCACTGTCGGGCAAGATGCATTTCGTCGGGCCGGACCAGTTGCACGGCTTCGAAGAGCGGCTGACGACCGACATCTACCCGGCCGATTTCGGCTGGACCCCGGATTATCGCAAACCCGGCGAGCGCATCGACTGGTGGTATCACAATCTCGGCTCCGTCACCGGCGCCGGCGTTGCCGAGATCACCAACCAGATGGAGTATGACGACGAGGTCGCCTTCCTCGCCAACCAGAAGCTCTACCAGCTCTCGCGCGACAACGACGATGCGGAACGCCGCCCCTGGTGCCTGACAGTTTCGTTCACCCATCCGCACGACCCTTACGTGGCGCGCAAGAAATTCTGGGACCTCTACGAGAATTGCGAGCACCTCCTGCCCGAGATCGGCATGCTGCCGGAGGATCGGCAGGATCCGCATTCCAAGCGCATCATGCATTCCTGCGACTACGTCAATTTCGACCTGACGGAAGACAATGTCCGCCGCTCGCGCCGGGCCTATTTCGCCAACATCTCCTACCTCGACGAGAAGGTCGGCGAACTGGTGGACACGCTGAAGCGCACCCGCATGCTCGACGACACGCTGATCCTCTTCTGCTCGGATCACGGCGACATGCTCGGCGAGCGCGGCCTGTGGTTCAAGATGAACTTCTTCGAGGGCTCGGCCCGCGTGCCGCTGATGGTCGCCGGTCCCGGCGTCGCGCCCGGCCTGCATCTGGCGCCGACCTCCAACCTCGACGTGACGCCGACGCTTGCCGATCTCGCCGGCATTTCCATGGACGAGATAAAACCCTGGACCGACGGCACCAGCCTCGTGCCCATAATCAACGGCGAGGAGCGCTCAGAGCCGGTGCTGATGGAATATGCGGCAGAGGCCTCCTACGCACCACTCGTCGCCATCCGCGAAGGCAAGTGGAAGTACATCCACTGCACACTTGATCCCGACCAGCTCTACGATCTCGAGGCGGACCCTCTGGAACTGAAGAACCTCGCCGCCGATCCGGAGACGCCGGTTCAGGCCGCGACCCTGCAGGCGTTTCGCGACATGTGCGCCGCCCACTGGGACATGGAGGCCTTCGACGCCGCCGTGCGCGAAAGCCAGGCACGGCGCTGGGTGGTCTACGAGGCGCTTCGCAATGGCGCCTATTATCCCTGGGATCACCAGCCGCTGCAGAAGGCATCCGAGCGCTACATGCGCAACCACATGAACCTCGACAATCTCGAGGAATCCAAACGCTACCCGCGAGGAGAATGACATGAAAGCCCAACCGCAAGCCTCGCACTTCATCGACGGCGAATATGTCGAGGACATCGAAGGCACCGTCATCGAGAGCATCTATCCGGCGACCGGCGAAGTCATCGCGCGGCTGCACGCGGCAACGCCCGCGATCGTCGAAAAGGCGATTGCGGCGGCAAAGCGCGCCCAGCCGGAATGGGCAGCGATGAGCCCGACCGCCCGCGGCCGTATCCTCAAGCGCGCCGCCGAGATCATGCGCGATCGCAACCGCGAGCTCTCCGAACTCGAAACACTCGACACCGGCAAGCCGATCCAGGAGACGATCGTCGCCGACCCGACCTCGGGCGCCGACAGTTTCGAGTTCTTCGGCGGCGTCATCGCCACAGCGCTCAACGGCGACTACATCCCGCTTGGCGGCGACTTCGCCTACACCAAGCGCGTGCCGCTCGGCGTCTGCGTCGGCATCGGCGCCTGGAATTACCCGCAGCAGATCGCCTGCTGGAAGGGCGCACCGGCGCTCGCCGCCGGCAACGCCATGGTCTTCAAGCCCTCGGAAAACACGCCGCTCGGCGCGCTGAAGATCGCCGAGATCCTCGTCGAAGCCGGCCTGCCGAAGGGCCTCTACAATGTCATCCAGGGCGACCGCACGACCGGCCCGCTGCTCGTCAACCATCCCGACGTCGCCAAGGTGTCGCTGACCGGCTCGGTTCCGACCGGCAAGAAGGTGGCCGGTGCGGCCGCGGCCGAACTCAAGCACGTCACCATGGAACTCGGCGGCAAGTCGCCGCTGATCGTCTTCGACGACGCCGATCTCGAAAGCGCCATCGGTGGCGCCATGCTCGGCAATTTCTATTCGACCGGCCAAGTCTGCTCGAACGGCACACGCGTCTTCGTGCAGAAGGGCATCAAGGAACAGTTCCTGACGCGGCTGAAGGCCCGCACCGAGGCGATCGTCATCGGCGACCCGATGGACGAGGCGACGCAACTCGGGCCGATGGTCTCGGCGCCGCAGCGCGACAAGGTCTTCTCCTACATCGAGAAGGGCAAGGCCGAGGGCGCGCGCCTCGTGACCGGCGGCGGCATCCCGAACGCCGTCAACAGTGAAGGCACCTATATCCAGCCGACCGTTTTTGCCGACGTCACCGACGACATGACGATCGCCCGCGAAGAGATCTTCGGGCCTGTCATGTGCGTGCTCGATTTCGACGAGGAGGCGGAGGTGATCAAGCGCGCCAATGCGACCGAGTTCGGCCTTTCGGCCGGCGTCTTCACCGCCGACATCACCCGCGCGCACCGTGTCGTCGACCAGCTCGAAGCCGGGACGCTCTGGATCAACACCTACAATCTCTGCCCGGTGGAAATCCCCTTCGGCGGCTCGAAGCAGTCCGGTTTCGGCCGCGAAAATTCGGTGGCAGCACTCAACCACTACAGCGAGTTGAAGACCGTCTATGTCGGCATGGGGCCGGTGCAGGCGCCGTACTGAGATTGAGGCTAAGGCCGCCCCTCACCCTAACCCTCTCCCCGCAAGCGAGGAGAGGGGACGTGCCCCACCAGCGGTTTGAGAGTGCAGAAGAGGATGCGGCAATGTCCCTTCGCCCCGCTTGCGGGGAGAAGGTGCCGGCAGGCGGATGAGGGGCGCCCCCTCACCGCGCGGATGAAGGCGTGCCGAGGGGCATCCAGCTAGAAGAAAGACCACGCTTATGCAGGCAGATTACATCATCATCGGCTCCGGCTCCGCCGGCTCGGCGCTCGCCTATCGTCTCTCGGAAGACGGCAAGAATACCGTTTTGGTGCTGGAATATGGCGGCACGGATGCAGGCCCTTTCATCCAGATGCCGGCAGCGCTTGCCTGGCCGATGAGCATGAAGCGCTACAACTGGGGCTACCTCTCCGAACCGGAGCCGAACCTCAACAACCGGCGCATCACGGCACCCCGCGGCAAGGTGATCGGCGGCTCCTCCTCGATCAACGGCCTCGTCTATGTGCGCGGCCATGCCGAGGACTTCAATCGCTGGGAAGACCTCGGCGCGCGCGGCTGGGCCTACGCGGACGTGCTGCCCTATTTCAAGCGTATGGAAAACAGTCACGGCGGCGAAGCCGGCTGGCGCGGCACCGACGGACCGCTGCACGTCAAGCGCGGGCCGGTGCACAACCCGCTGTTCCATGCCTTCATCGAGGCGGGACAGCAGGCCGGTTTCGAAGTGACCGACGATTACAACGGCTCGAAGCAGGAAGGCTTCGGGCTGATGGAACAGACCGTGTGGCAGGGCCGGCGCTGGTCGGCGGCGAACGCCTATCTGAAGCCGGCGATGAAGCGCCAGAACGTCTCGCTCGTGCGCTGCTTTGCCCGCCGCATCATCATCGAGAACGGTCGGGCGACCGGAGTCGAGATCGAGCGCGCCGGCAAGATCGAGATCGTCAAGGCAAACCGCGAGGTGGTCGTGTCGGCCTCCTCGTTCAACTCGCCGAAGCTCTTGATGCTCTCTGGCATCGGCCCGGCCCAGCACCTGAAGGACATGGGCATCGAGGTGAAGGTCGACCGGCCGGGTGTCGGCGCAAACCTGCAGGACCATATGGAGTTCTATTTCCAACAGGTCTCGACCAAGCCGGTGTCGCTCTATTCCTGGCTGCCCTGGTTCTGGCAGGGCGTTGCCGGTGCGCAGTGGCTGTTCTTCAAGAAGGGCCTCGGCATTTCCAACCAGTTCGAGGCCTGCGCCTTCCTGCGCTCGGCCCCCGGCGTCAAGCAGCCGGATATCCAGTACCATTTCCTGCCGGTGGCAATCAGCTATGACGGCAAGGCTGCCGCCAACACGCACGGCTTCCAGGTGCATGTCGGCTACAACCTGTCGAAGTCACGCGGCAACGTCACGCTGCGTTCCTCCGATCCGATGGCCGATCCGGTTATCCGCTTCAACTATATGAGCCACCCGGAGGACTGGGAAAAGTTCCGCCACTGCGTGCGCCTCACCCGCGAGATTTTTGGCCAGAAGGCCTTCGACCACTACCGCGGCCCGGAGATCCAGCCGGGCGAGAGCGTCCAGTCGGACGAACAGATCGACGCGTTCCTGCGCGAGCATCTGGAAAGCGCCTACCACCCCTGCGGCACTTGCCGGATGGGCGCCAAGGACGATCCGATGGCGGTGGTCGATCCCGAGACCCGCGTCATCGGTGTCGATGGCTTGCGTGTCGCCGACAGCTCGATCTTCCCGCACGTGACCTATGGCAACTTGAACAGCCCCTCGATCATGACCGGGGAGAAAGCGGCCGACCATATTCTGGGCAAGCAGCCGCTCGCCCGCTCCAACCAGGAGTCCTGGATCAACCCGCGCTGGCAGGTCAGCGACCGGTAAGCGGCTATCCGATGAAGCCGATCCAGCGGCCGGCGAGCACTGCGGCGAGCCAGAGGGCCAGCGAAACGAGCGCCTGCAGCCGCAGACGGGGGGCTATCATGCCGCCCGCCAAGGCGGTCCGCCAGGCCGTACCCAGGCGCAGCGACAACGCATTGAGGACGCCAAGCGCCAGCAATGCGAGCTTCGCCAGAAATGCCGGATTGGCGAGATAGACCGCGGGCCTGACGCTGAAGAGGCAGAACCCGGTGGCGACAGCCAGCAGGAGGCCGATGGCAGCGGCGCGCGTAAGGAACGGGCCGAGCACGTCGACGGGCGCATGTCCGAGGAGCCCCAGCAGCCGCAGGTCGAGCGGCACGATCGCGCCGATCAAGAGCCCGATCGCCAGGATGTGGGCCGCATTGACCACGAGATAGAGCAGCGCCGAGCGTCTGAGTGCTGCCCCAACCGGCCAGCCTGAGACCCATTCGGCAAGCTCGGCCGGACTCATCCCCCAGCCCGGATGCGTTCCGGATAGATGTCATAGGTCTTGCCCGCGACCGTGATCCGCACGGCCTTCATGCGCTTTTCGTTCGGGTCGAGCGAGCGATTGCCGAGTACAACGACCTCGTCGCCAGTTTTGGCCGAACCCTCGATAAAGCCTGAACGTTCCGTTTGGCGGGGATTGCCGAGTTCGACGTGCCACGTCCCGTCCGTGGTCGATTCGACCTGAAGCGTCGGATGCGGCGGTGCCATGGAGATTTCGCGGATCGTGCCCTTGAGCTCGATCTGGTCGGCCTCGGCCCACGACCAGCCGTGATGGGCATAAGCGCCGGTGGCCAGCACGGCGGCGATCACAACGCCAGCTAAACCTCTGCGTGAAATGGCATCCAGCATCGACCTGCTCCTTCGTTTGCCTCGGGGAGCCGCAAGCTTGGACCTGAACAGCCGTTGACGGAAGCGCTGAGCGTTCAACACTTCTTGAAGAGAAGGGCGCCGACCTTGTCTGGCGCGGTGATAACCGCCGTGACCGAAAGTTGCATGTCGAATTCATGAACAGCTTAAAATTTAGCCATTCTTAATCTCCGGTTGTTATGTCTATATGAGACGGAGTGAACGCTGGGCGAACGTGCCATGACGGCAGTTTCGCCGCGCAATATCGCGTGCTCCATCCCATCATCGACATCACTCCCCTGCCAAGGCGAGCTCGCTTACCGATGCCTTTGCGGCCATCCCCGCGGCATCGGCCGAGGATGATTTGCCTTGCGGGCAACCGCGGAGCGTTATTCATGACAATCAAAGCACGCCTGCTCGTGTGTCTGTCCCTGCTCGCCGTCGCCATGCTGGTCATGATCGTCACGGCCTTCAGTGCGATGACTTCCATCTCCAAACGCACCGAATCGATTGTCGCCGACCGGTTGCTGCCGGTCGATCATCTGAAAACGGTGTCCGACATGTATGCGGTCGAAATCGTCGACACCACCCACAAGGTTCGCAGCGGCGCCCTGGACTGGGCGGCCGGAGCAAAGGCGATCGACCTGGCGCTCTTAACCATCGACACGCGCTGGCGCACCTATGAAGCCACGCGGCTGACGCCCGAGGAGAAGAAGCTGACCGAGATTTTCGACAAGGCGCGCATCGCAAGCGATGCGTCGATCCACGATCTCGTGCAGATCATGCAGCGTCAGGACAAGGCCGAACTCGAACGCTTCGTCGATAGCAAACTGTACTCCTCCGTCGATCCGCTCGCTGCGCCGATCAGCGACCTGATCAAGCTGCAGCTTTCGGAGGCCAACGCCGAGCTCGAAGCGGCGAAGGCCGAGAAGAACAACCTCACACTCTGGCAAAGCGTGATTGCCGGTTTCGCCCTGCTTATGCTCGGCGCGACCGTCTGGTTCGTCATTGCCGGCCTGCTACGCCCACTGACCAAGCTGCGCGAAGCCATGCGCCAGCTGGCCGCCGGCAATCTCAAGACACTGATCTTCGGCGAAGGGCGCCGCGACGAGATCGGCCAGATGGCCGGCGCGGTCGCCGTCTTCCGCGACAATGCGTTGGAACGCCAGCGGCTGGAGCAGGAGGCGGAGGCCGGCCGTTCGCTGTCGGAGCGCGAGCGCGAGCAGCGCGAAGCGCAGAAGGCGAAAGAGGCCGCGGAGGTTCAGACGGCGGTCAGTGCGCTTGGCTTTGGCCTCGATCGCCTTGCCGAAGGCGACCTCACCTTCCGGATCGAAACGCCGCTTGCCGATCGGCTCGACGCGCTGCGCACCAATTTCAACAGCTCCGTCACCAACCTTGAGGATGCTCTGCGCTCGGTCGGCGAGAACGCCCGCAGCATCGATGCCGGCGCCAGCGAAATCCGTTCGGCGGCGGGCGACCTCTCCAAGCGCACGGAACAGCAGGCTGCCTCGGTCGAGGAAACCGCCGCCGCACTCGACCAGATCGCCACCACCGTCGCCGATGCCAGCCGGCGCGCAGAAGAGGCGGGCACGCTCGTGACCCGCACCCGTGGTGCTGCGGAGAAATCTGGCGAGATCGTCGGCAATGCCGTCACCGCCATGAGCGGCATCGAGGCCTCGTCGCGGGAAATATCCAGCATCATCGGCGTCATCGACGATATCGCCTTCCAGACAAACCTCTTGGCGCTCAATGCCGGCGTCGAGGCGGCCCGCGCCGGCGAAGCCGGCAAGGGCTTTGCCGTCGTCGCCCAGGAGGTGCGCGAACTCGCCCAACGCTCGGCCCAGGCCGCCAAGGAGATCAAGGTGCTGATCGCCACATCCGGCCAGCAGGTCAAATCCGGCGTCACTCTGGTGCGCGAGACCGGCGCCGCGCTCGAAAGCATCATCGTCGAGGTCAAGGAGATCAGCAGCCACGTAACGGCGATCGTCGAAAGCGCCCGCGAACAGGCAGCCGGCATCCAGCAGATCAACACGGCGGTGAACGCCATCGACCAGGGGACGCAGCAGAACGCGGCCATGGTGGAGCAATCGACCGCCGCCAGCCACAGTCTTGCCCGCGAGGCCGGCGCGCTGAACGACCTCCTGATGCGCTTCAGGACCGGCAACGGCGCTTCGGCCGCGCCGCGCCGCGTGGCAAGTGCTGTCACGGAAAGTGCAGCCCCCTCGCCCGCACGGGCCCTGACCCGCAAGCTCGCAAGCGCCTATCGCGGCAGCGCGCGGCCACAGGAGGACGGCTGGGCGGAGTTCTGACGATCCGGTCGATTGCCAACCAGCGAGGCGCGGACAGCAGGGTTCGCGCCTTTTGCTTCTTTACGACCCAGCAGCCGCAAGCAGCACAGTATTAAATCTAGTAAATTACTAGTCTATATTCGGTTTTTCGCTGCCTTTCGATCTGAGAGGCAGATTTGCTCCAAACAAACAGCATTAGAAACCGCTATTTCTGTCCATTGTCCTGTTCGGCTGCGATATTCCGCCCAAGTTGGAACAGGACGCAGCCATGACCACGTCATCCCTCGAAACCACCGCCAAGGCACTGAACGAGAGGCTAGAAGGCCTCGATCTCGCCGGGCGGCTGGCGCTCGTCGCAAGCCTTGAAGGGCGGGCGGTCTTCACGACCTCGCTCGGCATCGAGGACCAGGTGATTACCGCCGCGATCGGCAAGAACAAGCTCTCCGTCGATGTCGTTACGCTTCAGACCGGCCGCCTCTTCAATGAGACCGCAGCGCTGATCGACAAGACGGAAGAAGCCTTCGACATCCTGATCAAGCGCTACCATCCGGAAAAGGCCGACATCGACGCTTACGCAGCGCGTTACGGCCTCAACGGCTTCTACGAAAGCGTCGAAGCACGACATGCCTGTTGCGACGTGCGCAAGCTGAAGCCGCTTGCGCGCGCACTCGAAGGGGCAAGCTTCTGGATCACCGGCCTGCGTCGCGGTCAGTCGGGTAACCGCGCCTCCACGCCCTTTGCCGAGGCAGATGCCGAACGCGGCCTGATCAAGATCAATCCGCTGGCCGACTGGGACATCGAGACCATCAACAGCTACGTCGCCACCCATGCTGTTCCGGTCAACCCGCTGCACGCCCGCGGCTATCCGTCGATCGGCTGTGAGCCCTGCACCCGCGCCATCAAGCCCGGCGAGCCCGAGCGCGCCGGCCGTTG
Source organism: Ensifer sp. LBL (assembly GCF_050435225.1). Classification (NCBI taxonomy): domain Bacteria; kingdom Pseudomonadati; phylum Pseudomonadota; class Alphaproteobacteria; order Hyphomicrobiales; family Rhizobiaceae; genus Ensifer; species Ensifer sp. LBL. The sequence goes on from NZ_JBNDJY010000001.1 coordinate 461,679, forward strand.
GTGGTGGGAGAACGACGAGAAGCGCGAATGTGGTCTGCACGTTCCGGAAGCCGCCGCAAGCTCCATCATCCCCAATTCGAGCAGCGCCGCCTGAAGCTGGCGCGCCCGTCCCAAGACAAATCCTCCCGGAGACTGAAATGCCCCATATCCATCCGGAAACGGAACTGCATAACCCGCAGAGCGCCAAGCCGCCGCTCGATCCGCATCTGAAGGCACTGGAAAACGAAGCGATCCACATCTTCCGCGAAGTGGCCGCCGAGTTCGAACGCCCGGTCATGCTCTATTCGATCGGCAAGGATTCTTCCGTGCTGCTGCATCTGGCGCGCAAGGCCTTCTATCCCGGCCGCGTGCCCTTCCCGCTGCTGCACGTCAACACCGGCTGGAAGTTCGCCGAGATGATCGCGTTCCGCAACGAGATCGTCGAGCGCTACGACCTCGACCTGATCGAGCACGTCAATCCGCGCGGTGCCGCCGAGAACGTTACACCCTTCACCCACGGCTCGGCGCTCTATACCGACATCATGAAGACCGAGGCGCTGCGCCAGGCGCTCGACGCCGGCCAGTTCGACGCAGCCTTCGGCGGCGCGCGTCGCGACGAAGAGGCGAGCCGCGCCAAGGAGCGCATCTACTCCTTCCGCACGCCGGATCATCGCTGGGATCCGCGCAACCAGCGCCCGGAACTGTGGAACGTCTACAACGGCATGATCCGCAAGGGTGAGAGCGTGCGCGCCTTCCCGCTGTCCAACTGGACCGAAGTCGACATCTGGCGCTACATCCAGGCCGAGGACATTCCGATCGTGCCGCTCTATTTTGCCGAGAAGCGCCCGATCGTCGAACGCGACGGCATGATGATCCTCGCCGAAGATCCGCGCCTCGAACTCCTGCCGGGCGAGACCAAGCGCGAGGAAGTGATCCGCTTCCGCACGCTCGGCTGCTTCCCGCTGACCGGCGCTATCCGCTCGAACGCGACGACGCTCGACGACATCATCTCCGAACTCGAAACCGCGACCGTTTCCGAACGCCAGGGCCGCGCCATCGACCGTGACCAGTCCGGCTCGATGGAAAAGAAGAAGCGCGAAGGATATTTCTGATGACCGCAACCGCAACCGCAACCGCGAATGCCGTTGAGCACGCTCAAGCCGGCGAGGTTCTGGCCTTTCCGGCGCAGGAGCCGGCGCGCGCCACCCGTGACAGCCGCCCGCTTCGGCTTATCACCTGCGGCTCGGTCGACGACGGCAAGTCGACGCTGATCGGCCGCCTGCTCTGGGACACCAAGGCGGTCAAGGAAGACCAGGCGGCAACGCTGCAGCGCGATTCCAAAGGCAAGCAGAACGACCTCGGCCTGCCCGATTTCGCGCTGCTGCTCGACGGCCTCCAGGCGGAGCGCGAACAGGGCATCACAATCGACGTCGCCTATCGCTATTTCTCGACCGACAAGCGCTCCTTCATCGTCGCCGACACGCCCGGCCACGAGCAATACACCCGCAACATGGCAACCGGCGCCTCGACCGCCGACCTCGCCGTGCTGCTCGTCGATGCTCGCGTCGGCCTGCTTGAACAGACCCGTCGGCACGCGACGATCGCGACGCTGATGGGCATCAAGCAGTTCGTGCTCGCGGTCAACAAGATCGACCTGACCGACTACGACCGCGCCCGCTTCGAAGAGATCAGCCACGAGTTCCGCGAACTGGCGCTGTCGCTCGGCGTACGCCAGGTCACCGCCATTCCGGTCTCGGCGCTGAAGGGCGAGAACGTCGTCTATGACGGCCGCGCCTCCATGCCCTGGTATGACGGCCCGACGCTGATCGAAGTCCTGGAACTGGCGACGACCCGTTCGGCCCAGACCGTCGGTTTCCGCCTGCCGGTGCAGCGCGTCTCGCGTCCGGGCGAAAGCTTCCGCGGCTATCAGGGCACGGTTGCCGGCGGCTCGGTCAAGCCCGGCGACAGTGTCGTCATCCTGCCCTCGGGCATGGTCGCCAACGTCACCAAGATCGTCACCTTCGACCTGGTGCGCAACGCGGCGGTGGCTGGCGACGCGATCACGCTCGTGCTCGACCGTCAGGTGGACGTCTCGCGCGGCGACATGATCGTGGCGATCGACAGCCAGCCGCTGACGGGCCTTTCCTTCGACGCCCAGCTGGTCGCGCTGCAGGCCGAGGGCATCCAGCCCGGCAAGCGCTACTGGCTGAAGAGCGGCAGCCGCCGCCAGCGCGTCCAGGTGCAGCCGGCAAGCCAGCTCGATCTGCAGACCGGCAAGTGGAACCAGGCCGACCAGCTGCCGATGAACGCCATCGGCAAGGTGCACCTCGCCTTCGACGAGCAGGCGATCTTCGACAGCTACGAGCAGAACCGCACCACCGGCGCCTTCATCCTGATCGATCCGGACACCAACAACACGGTGGCCGGCGGGATGATCACCGCCAAGCGCTCGGCGCTCGGCGGCATCCACACGGAAGATGCCCGCGTCATCCTCTCGCTGCCGGCCGACCTTGCCGACCAGCTGATGGCGACCGAACTCTTCGCCGGCCGCCGCGAGGAAGCGGAAGTCCGACGCGTGAGCGCCGGCCGCGCCGTCGAGATCATCGACGACATCGACGGTTGAGCGACATCACACACAGCAAAAGGGGGCCGAACGGCCCCCTTTTTTGTTTACTTGGGCGGTTGAGATCCGTCGGCGATCACTGCCGGCGCGCCTTTCTATGACGTGCCGGCGGCGTAGCACCTACCGGCGCCATCGCCTCAAAGCTGCTGCTCGATCGCGGGCAGAGTGATCGTCAGCGGCGCAGGATCCGCATGCTGCCAGAGCTGGTAGCCGACGACGCTGCCAAGGATGGCGGACCAAATGGCGATCTCGCGAAAGGTGAAAATCGGTTCCTTCAACATCCGGGCCTCTCGGGCAAAGACAAGTGTTGATGGAAATATCGCCCCTATTGTTCACACTGATAAGACACCGTTTGATGAACGCCGTGTTTCCATGTGAACGATAACGCTTTCACCGACGACGTTACGCTGTCGGGCGCAAGCGTTCGGCCGCCGTCTTCGAAGCTTGTCCGCATGCACGAGACTGTCCCATTCAGGGACAGAACTGACGAATGCTTCACCTTGGCACGAGGTCGCCACAACCGAGCCTTCCAATCCGGTTTCGCATTCGTAATTTGGCGCATCGATCATGAGGATCGACAGGGCTGTTTCACCGTTTCCGAACGTCGTGGGACAGTCCGCCTGACGGTCAGGTGCGGTAGGCCAAACAAAAAAGGGCCGCTGCGGGCCCTCTCCTGCTGTCACGTCTTCAATGCCAAGTCAGCGGGTGCTGACCACCGGTTCGGTCGTTTCGTCTTCCGTGCGGCTTGCGAAATAATTGGCAAGGAGCGCACCGGAAATGTTGTGCCATACGCTGAAGATCGCGCTCGGTACCGCTGCCACCGGCGAAAAATAGGTATTGGCGAGGGCCGCGCCGAGGCCACTGTTCTGCATACCAACCTCAATGGCGATCGCCTTGCGCTTGGCAAGTGACAGCCCAGCCGCCTTGGCGGCGAAGAAGCCCAGGAGATAGCCGAGGCCATTGTGCAGGGCGACAACGGCGAAGATCAGCAGCCCGGAGCTGGCGATCGCGCCCTTGCTGGCGCCGACGACGGCCGCAACGATCAAGACGATGCCGGCGACGCTGACGAGCGGCAGCGCAGGCACCGCCGCCTTGACCAGACCCGGCAAAAGCTTCTGCAGGAAAAAGCCCAGCGCCAGCGGCAGCAATACCACCTTGACGATGCTCATGAACATCGCGGTCGCATCGACAGGCAGATATTGGCTCGCAAATGTCCAGACGATGAACGGCGTGACGATCGGCGCAAGCAGCGTGGTGACGCTGGTGCAGGCGACCGACAGTGCGACATCGCCCTTGGAGAGATAGGTCATGACATTGCTCGAGGTTCCGCCCGGGCAGCAACCGACGAGGATCACGCCGGCAGCCACCTCCGGCGACATCGGGATGACGGCCGTCAGCAGAACCGCGAGCAACGGCATGATGAGGAACTGCGAGACCACGCCGATACCGACCTCAAACGGACGCTTGGCGACTTCCTTGAAGTCGTCGAGCGAAATGGTCAAGCCCATGCCGAACATGATGATGCCGAGCAGGGTGACGATATAGGGCGTGATCTGCTTGAAAATATCCGGGAAGACGAACCCGAGAATGGCGAAAACAATGACCCAGAGCGCGAATGTGCGTCCGACAAACTGGGAAAACGATGCGACGGCCTTCAAAATCTTACTCCTTACGTGATGGCCGCTGTCTAGGTCCGCCCGCGGGCGGCTTCAACACGCTTCGAACAAAAAACGCCACCTGCCGCAACTTTGTGTCGATGAAACCGGAGAAACCGACATAAACGCGACGCATATGGACAGCGACCACGTCCTGGGGATATCAGGCAGATCAAGACAGCGAAAGCACGGGATCTTGAGGGAGACGACGATGACGAACCAGCCGGAAACGAGCGTGACGGTGGAAAAGCGCCAGAACGGCAAATGGTGCTTCGTCATCAAGCATCGCGGCGTCACCTACCCCGCACAGGGCAATTTCACCTCGATGCTGCAGGCGCAGGCCGTTGCCCAAACTGCGCTAAAGGCGCTCGAAAAGCAGGGCTGACCGGCCTACCGAGCGCTCCAGGGCCGATTGACGGCACGCAAACTCGTTTATCCGCGCACGCCAGGCGGCGTGCGCGGGGTGTCCCTATTCGGTCGCGGACCGGATGATGTTGCAGAGGCCTTCCTGCACCACCTGCTTGGTGGCCACCTGTCCCACCTGAATATCAAACATCGCATCAACCCGCGTGCCTGAACCGCGTTTGCGGGCGACGACCCGCAATGTCTGCAGGCGTCCGGAACCGGCGGTATCCTGATAGGCCTCGATGGTGCCGAGTGCCTTGTTGATCTCGATCCCGGAAAAGCCTTCCGCCGCGACGCCACGCGCCATGCGCTGAAGGGCGGTATCGGGCTTCAGCTTCGGGAACTCCTGCCAGGTCTTATAGAAAACAGGCGTCACCAGCGGCACGCCGTTTGCCTTGAAATTCTTCTCGCAGCTCTGCGCCGCCGCCCCCGAATGGCCGGCCACCAGCAGAACCGCCGCAATGGATAGGTGTTTGATCGACATGTCCGTTCCTCGTCGTCAGCATCGAATGGCGGAACGCTAGAGACTTCGCCGCTGGACCGACAGAGCGAGCCGGCTGCAAATACACCTCTATTCGACCAACGGCTTGGAAGGGGCGACGAACGGCACCGGACTGCAGCAACGGGAAGAGCCATCACCGTCAACCCAAACCGGGTGCGTCACAAAAATGTGCCGCGCTGGTTGTGAATCCGTCAGCGAGGCTCTAAAGCTGGCTCGAAGGCTCCCTGACACAGGATTGCGCTCATGAAGCTGGTGACCGGTAACTCCAACCGCGCCCTTGCCGAAGCCATTGCCAGATACCTCAATCTTCCCCTCACGGACTGTACGGTCGAGCGCTTCGCCGACCAGGAAGTCAACGTTCAGCTCCACGAGAACGTGCGCGGCGAGGACGTCTATATCCTCCAGTCGACGAGCACGCCCGCCGACGCCAACCTCATGGAGCTCCTGATCCTGACCGATACGCTGCGCCGTTCGTCTGCGCGCCGGATCACTGCGGTCATCCCCTACTTCGGCTATGCCCGCCAGGACCGCCGGGCCACTGGCCGCACGCCGATTTCAGCAAAGCTGGTCGCCAACATGATCGCCGGTGCGGGTGTCAATCGGGTTGTGACGCTGGATCTGCACACGGATCAGATTCAGGGCTTTTTCGATATACCGACCGACAACCTTTATTCGGCGCCGGTGATGACGCGCGATATCAAGGAGCGCTACGACGTCGGAAATCTCATGGTCGTTTCGCCAGATGTGGGCGGCGTGGCACGGGCGCGCGGCATCGCCAAGCGCATTGGCACCGATCTTGCGATCGTCGACAAGAGGCGCCCCCGCGCCGGCGTGTCGGAGGTCATGAACATCATTGGTGACGTCTCCGGGAAGACCTGCCTTTTGATCGACGACATCATCGATAGCGGTGGGACCTTGATCAATGCGGCTGACGCATTGCTGGAGGCGGGTGCACGAGAGGTCTCGGCATTTATCACCCATGGCGTGCTCTCCAGGGGCGCCTGCGAGCGCATTGGTGCCAGCAACCTCAAGGAACTGGTGCTGACCGATTCCATTCAGGACACCGATGCGCAGCGCCAGACCGCCAATATCCGCCGGATCACCGTTGCGCCGCTGCTGGGCGAGGCCCTCGCCCGCACCGCCCGCGAGCAAAGCGTTTCAAGCCTTTTCAACTGACTGACGCAAAACCGTGCAAGGCCGTTTTGGTTGGCCAGCCGGCGCTTGCCGATCAAAAAGGACGCAATCTGCCCTTGCGTCCGAAACCACAGAAACACGCGGCACAGGCGGCGAATACGTTCCAACGGTGATGATTGAAGCGGCCTGCAGTCGATCCGCGCGCTGGCGCATATTTCGGGAAAGATCGACTAAGCAATTGATTTGGCTGGTCGGAGTGGCAAGATTCGAACTTGCGACCCCCACGTCCCGAACGTGGTGCGCTACCAGACTGCGCTACACTCCGTGACCAGCGGCGCCTCTATAGAACAGGCATTTTGATTTCACAAGCGCCTATCTCGAAAAACATCGCGCCTTTCTCAAAAAATTTGTGACGGTGGAAAACGGAGGCGGAGAATGGCCCTTGTCTGCGCCGACAGCGCCCGGCAGACCGCGCGATAGGGACTTTCTGCAACGCTTCATAATTTCCTGGAACAGGAGCCGTTGCGTGCATTTCCTTTCGTCTCTTTTGGCGCTAGAGGCTCAACGGAAAGCGCGGAAAACCAGGGGACACGGGTTTGCGCGCCATGCCTATTTCAGAACGAGAGCCAAAGGGGCAGAAACATGAACTTCCGCATGATGACGGTGGCGGGCCTCGCGCTCGTGCTCGCCGGCTGCACGACGACCGGAACGGGGATTTCCAGGAACGCGGTCGAAGCCCGTTGGCTCGGCCAGCCGGCCGGCGGCTTCTTCGCCCAATACGGTCCGCCGATCTCCGACGTCGAAAGCGGCAGCTCCACGGTCTATAGCTGGAAGGGCGGCTACAAGACCCGCAAGATCCCGGCACAGTACGAAACCACCAAGGACGGCAAGCGCGGCAAGCGCATTTCCTCGGCGCGCACCGAATATCTGAGCTGCGCCGTGCAGCTGACCGTCTCGTCCGACTACGTCATCCGCTCGATCCACATTGCCGGCGACCGCAAGCGCGCCGAGGGCCCGAGCTGGTGCGAAGAGTTCCTCGGCGCTCCGGCCCAGACCAAGCCGGCGGCAACCGCAGGCTAAGGCAACAAACAAAAAACCCGCCGGTGAAAATCGGCGGGTTTTTTTCTAGGGGATTGCGTCGAACTCAGCCGTTGCTGTTGTCCTCGACGGGTGCGTCGGGACCGTTCTTCTTGATCGAGTCGATGGCGTTCTGCGCGCTGGCCTTGGTCTTGTAGCCCTCGGTCGAGAACATGATTTCGCTGTTGTACTTGAAGCGAACGCGAAACTCGCCAGCCTTGTCTTTGTAGATTTCGAATTTGTGAGCCATCTTCTCCCTCACACATGTTGGAATCAACGAAACTAGCGTGTCAGTTGCAAGATGACTTGACAAGAGTGCATGCAAATCCGGCGCGCGCCCTCGCCCGCCCAATAGATTGACTGCCTGGAGAAATGTGGCTGGGGCGCCAGGATTCGAACCTGGGAATGCCGGTACCAAAAACCGGTGCCTTACCGCTTGGCGACGCCCCAACGGATTGACGGGACAATACGTCCGCCAAATCGAGCGCCTGATTATCAAAGCTCGCCGCCCGTCACAATCACTAAGTTGGCACTAAGTTGAATTTTCGGCGGATTTGTTGGCGACGACGCAGAACGGTAGTCACGGCGGGTACCGGATGTACCCTTCCCTTCGCTGGCCGCACCTCCTATTGTCCCGGCAGATGGAGAATTTCATGAGCCAGTTTCGCGCCCGCCCCCCTGCCGTTCCAACCGTTCTCGTCGACGACGCAGTCGTCAGGGTCACCCGTTGGGATTTCGAGCCTGGGGCCGACACCGGTCACCATGTGCATGGGCTCGGCTATGTGGTGGTGCCGATGACCGACTGCCAGTTCCTGCTCGAGGAAGAGGCGGGCAGCCGCCGGGTCGACATCGCCAAGGGGGCCGCCTACCGCCGTGAGGCGGGCGTGGCGCACAATGTCGTCAATGCCGGAGCCGAGCCGATGTCGTTCATCGAGATCGAATACAAGTGAAATCCAGGAAGAGACGCATGCAGGGCCCGGATTTCGATCTCGATTTCAAGCCGGCCCATGGCGAGGCCGTGACGGTCGCCGACGACGTGCAGCGCATCACCGTCAACAATCCCGGTCCCTTCACCTTTCACGGAACCAACAGCTACATCGTCGGCAAGCGCTCCGTTGCCGTCATCGATCCCGGTCCCGATGACGAGACACATTTCCAGGCGCTGATGACGGCGCTGGCCGGCCGCGAGGTCACCCATATCGCCGTCAGCCACACGCATCGCGACCACTCGCCGCTGGCGCGCCGGCTGAAGGCTGCCACAGGTGCGGTGATCGTCGGCGAAGGCCCACACCGCTCCGCCCGTCCCTTGCATGCGGGCGAGAGCAATCCCTTCGCCGAGAGTTCGGACATGGAATTCGTCCCCGATCTCGTACTTGCCGACGGCGGGCGTATCGAGGGTGACGGCTGGAGCTTGACGGGGCTTGCCACGCCCGGCCATACGGCCAACCACATGGCCTTCGCGCTCGATGGCACCGGTATTCTCTTTTCCGCCGACCATGTCATGGCCTGGGCGACGACGATCGTCGCGCCGCCGGATGGCGCGATGGCGGATTACATGGCCTCGCTTGAAAAGCTGCTTTCCCGCGAGGAGCATCTCTACCTGCCCGGCCACGGCGGGCCGGTAAGCGAGCCGGCCTCTTTCCTGCGGGGCCTGCGCGCCCATCGAAAGATGCGCGAGCGCGCCGTGCTCGAACGCATCCGCGCCGGTGACAGCCATATCCTCGACATGGTCAAGGTCATCTATGCCTCCACCGACGTGCGGCTGCATGGGGCGGCTGCACTTTCGGTGCTCGCCCATCTCGAAGACCTGATCGAGCAGGGGCGGATCGAGACCGATGGCCCACCCTCGCTTCTCGGCGCCTACCGGCTGGCGCCCGGCGGAGCCGGCTGATCATGCGGCGCGAGGCCTACAGCTATCGCAACGATGCTTCCGTGCCCGCCTTTGCCGACGACAAGCCGGTAATCGTCTTCGACGGCGAATGCATCTTCTGTTCCGGCTGGGTGCGCTTCCTGCTTCGCCATGACCGGCAGGCACAATATCGCTACCTCACCGCCCAGTCGCCGCTTGGTCAGGCGCTCTACCGACACTACGGGCTCGATACCGTCCGTTTCGAGAGCAACATGCTGATCGAGGACGGCGTCGCCCGCTTCAAGTCCGACGGGTCGATCCGCACGCTTGCGCGCCTGGGCCTGCCGTGGTCGCTCGCCAACATTTTCCGGATCCTGCCCGCTGCCCTTCGCGATCCGCTCTATGATCTCGTGGCGAGAAACCGCTACCGCATCGCCGGCCGCAGCCAGAACTGCATGGCGCCGACGCCCGAGGAGCGCCGACGCTTCATCGCATGACGACGGCGGACATGACCCATGAGCAAAGCCTCTACCGCCAGATCCTTGGCCGGCGGTGGGACGACGTGCCCGCATCGATCCGCGCCCTGCATGACCGGCCAGAAGGGCATGCCACCTTTCGCGGGCGCGCGGTCATCGAGCGCGGCACCTCGATAGGAGCGCGACTTGTCGCCTCAATCCTCGGCTTTCCCCGCGCCGGCGCGGACGTTCCGGTCGAAATCCACTTCGCATGCGGCAAGGGTCGGGAAGTCTGGACCCGCCGCTTTGGCGGGAAAGTCCTGCGCAGTTCGCAACAAGGGGCCAAACGGCGGAACGAGGAACTGCTCGCGGAAGATTTCGGACCGTTCCGCGTCCTCTGCGCGCTGGAGCCCAGGGGAAACCGCCTGCACCTTTCGGTGCGCGCCTGGTCCTTCCTCGGCCTTCCACTCCCTCTGCTGTTTGCACCCGGTGGCCGGACTTTCGAGGAAGATCGCGACGGCCTGTTTCATTTCCACGTGGAGGTCGAAAGCCCGTTAACCGGTCTGATCGTGCATTATCGCGGCTGGCTACGACCAGCGGGCGAGCCGACGGACGACCTGTAGGACGAAGCGCTCGCAAACGAATGATGTTTTCTGGCGGGCTTTCGGCCGCTCAGTCTCCGGCAATGCCCAGCAGCTCGGCATCGAGCCCGCGCAGGAATTGGTCGGCGAAGGCGGCGCCCATGCCGAGATCATGAGGCCCGTAGCGCGAGGCGACCCGCAGGTCGACGAAGGTGGTCTCCGCCTCTTCACGCAGCCGGATCAACACATCGAAGCGGAAGCCGGCAATCAGCGTGCGCCATTCGCCCTGCAGCACGACATCGCTGGCGCGGCGGCCGGCAATCGCGCCTTCGAGAGCCATCTCCGGACGCGCCGCCGGAACGGGTACGTTTTCCGGCTCGGCGTTCGTGTCCGCGCCCGCATTCGGCCGCACTGCGAGATCCTCCAGATCGGCGCGGGCATTCTCGACCCCAAGCTCCTCGGTGATGCCGACCCGGTTCTGTTCGATGACATTGCGCACGCCCTGATAGACGCGGTCGAGCGCACCATCGTAGCGCCGGCCGGTCAGGGCCGGATAGGCGAGGATCTGTGCTTCGCGGTCCTGAGGCGTTACCGCCGCCTTGCGCTTCAGCCAGCTCTCCTCCGCCTGCGGCACCTTGAGCCACGGCGGCGGCGTCACGGTATCCGTGCTGACGTCGTAGATCTCCGGGCGGGTCAGATACCGGACGACGCCATAGCCGATGAAGCCAAGCGCCGGCGCGGCATAGACAAGGGCTGCAGCAGACGCCAGACCACCGATCGCCGCAACCTGCCACAGGCGCGCCAGCCCGACGACGGCGAACAGCACGCCCAACAGGGCAAAGATGCCGGCCAGACCGATAAGGGCGAGGAAATGCGGCGTCGTCAGCGGTCCGAAGCGATGCGCCAGCAGCGAGAGCACAAAGAGCAGGAAGGAGACACGGGCGAAGCGGCGCGCCCAATGGGCGGCAAAGGAATAGGGGCGCTCATACCGGACCATCATGTAGTTGAATCAATTCCCTGCCGCGAAACAGACCGCATTCTTAGACCATGCCCCGTGCCGAGGAAACAGGCAATGCGGCAGTCCGACACCGCGCGCCGGGCCTCCCTTATGCTTCGCCGCAAAATCGCCATTCTCGTTAACCACCTATCAACACATGGGAATGTGCCCGCGCGCCCGGGATTCGAAGGGCGCGCGGCGTTTCAATCGGAGGCAACGGCCGGCGCGCGGCATCAAACGAGAGCGCTCGGCAATCGACGGAGAACCGACAATGGGCGCATCGCAAGCAGCCGTGGCCATCGCCACCCCCTCTGCCCTTCCGGCCGGAGACGGCGGCATCCCCATGGGGCTCCTTGAGCTCGAACTCTCCCTCGATGGTTTTTCCGGCAACAATGCCGATTTCACCAGCTTCGTCCGCACGGTCGCAGACAACGCCGGCGGCGAGTTTCTCTTTGCCCTACCCGCCTGCGATCTGATCGAAGATTGCCGGAGCATCGCCGTGCTCCGTATGGCTGACATGGGAGGCGATGCTTCGATCCTGTTTGCCTGCCTCGACGAACAGGGCCGGGCCGTCCGCATCGAACATCCGAGCGACAGCACGCGCGACCTCGAGCGCTTTGCAGAGTCCTTTGTCGGCGTGCTCGAACGCATGTAACGCGGCTGCCCGCACAGGGAAAAATGGATCGTCCGACTTGAGCCCGGCGCGTTCGCGAGCTGCCGGGAAGGCTTTTCACAGGCTGCGCAAGCACGACCAGGCCGCCGCGCAAAGATCTTTTCTCCCCTCTTCCGATAGGCCCGCCGACACGGCAACAACCAGTCGGTGACGCCGCTTCGCGTGCAACCGCGAACTCGACACAGAATCACCGCCACTCGTTTCGATTCTCGATACAAGTCCCTATATTGATTGTGATTCGAGGCTTTGGCGCCGTGCCGCTCGATTGCTCACAGCGAGACGCACACCGCTACGGCTTCACACGACCCGGTTGTGCCCAGGAGGCGCGAGAACCATGACGACCCGATTGTCCATCCTTATCGCAGCTGCGCTTCTCTTAACGGCGTGCCAGACGATGACTCCGGAGGAAAGGCGCATCGCCGACGGCAACACCTGCGCATCCTACGGCTTCCGCCGCGGCACCGATGCGTTTGCCACCTGCCTGCAGCGGATCGAGCTCGACCGCCGCGCTGAATCGCGCGCCTTCCGCTATCAGAACGACATGATGATGTGGGGCTGGGACCGGCCGGTCATCGTCTCGCGACCGGTGATCGTCCAGACCAAATGAGGCGATCACGGCCGAGCCAACGCCGCCTGGGCGGCGCTGGCTCTTGGCTTGTTACCCCTTGCCGTTGATCGCAGCCTGGGCTGCTGCGAGCCGGGCGATCGGCACGCGGAAGGGTGAACAGGAGACGTAGTCGAGGCCGGCGTCTTCGCAGAAGCGGATCGAGGCCGGATCGCCGCCGTGTTCGCCGCAGATGCCGAGCTTCAGGCCGTTCTTGGTGCGACGACCACGCTCCGCTGCGATCTGGATCAGTTCGCCGACGCCATCGAAATCGAGCGAGACGAAGGGGTCCTGCTCGATGATGCCCTTCTGCTGGTAGGTCGCCAGGAACTGCGAGGCGTCGTCGCGCGAGATGCCGAAGGTCGTCTGCGTCAGGTCGTTGGTGCCGAAGGAGAAGAAGTCGGCCGCTTCGGCAATCACACCGGCGCGCAGGGCTGCGCGCGGCAATTCGATCATCGTTCCGACGAGATAGTCGATGCCGATGCCGGCTTCGCCGATCACTTCCTTGGCGACCGCATCGATACGCGCCTTGACGTAATCGAGCTCGGCCTTGAGGCCGACCAGCGGCACCATGATTTCGGGAACGACGGCCGCTCCGGTCTCGTGCGCCGCTTCGACAGCCGCTTCGAAGATGGCGCGCGCCTGCATCTCGGCGATCTCCGGATAGGAAATCGCCAACCGGCAGCCGCGATGGCCGAGCATCGGATTGAACTCGTGCAGTTCGTCGACACGCTGGCGCAGTTCCGACGCATCGAGCGAGAGCGCGCCGGCAACGTCGGCGATCTCCTCGTCGGTCTTCGGCAGGAACTCGTGCAGCGGCGGGTCGAGCAGGCGGATCGTCACCGGCAGGCCGTGCATGATCGAGAACAGTTCGGCGAAATCCGAGCGCTGCATCGGCAGGAGCTTGGCAAGCGCCGAACGGCGACCGTCTTCGTCGTCGGCGAGGATCATCTCGCGCATGACGTTGATACGGTCGTCCTCGAAGAACATGTGCTCCGTGCGGCAGAGGCCGATGCCTTCGGCACCGAAGGAGCGTGCGGCGCGCGCATCCGCCGGCGTTTCGGCATTGGTTCTGACGGTCATCCGGCGCGTCGCGTCCGCCCAGGCCATGATCTTGCCGAAGTCGCCGGAAAGTTCCGGCTGCAACATGGCGATCGCGCCCTTCAACACCTGGCCGGACGAGCCGTCGATGGTGATGATGTCGCCCTTCCTGAGCGTTACGCCGCCGGCGGTCAGCGTTTCGTTGCGAAGGTCGACACGAATGCTGCCGGCGCCCGAAACGCAAGGGGTGCCCATGCCGCGAGCAACCACGGCGGCGTGGCTGGTCATGCCGCCGCGGGTCGTCAGAATGCCTTCGGCGGCATGCATGCCGTGGATGTCTTCAGGGCTGGTCTCGACGCGGACGAGGATGACCTTGCGGCCTTCCTTGTCGGCCTGCACCGCTTCCTCCGAGGTGAAGACGATCTCACCCGTCGCAGCCCCCGGCGAGGCCGGCAGGCCCGAGCCGATGATGTCGCGGCGTGCGTGCGGATCGATGGTCGGGTGTAGCAGCTGGTCGAGCGAGGCGGGATCGATGCGGGCGACGGCCTCCTGTTCGGAGATCAGCCCCTCCTCCGCCATGTCGACCGCAACCTTCAGCGCCGCCTTGGCGGTGCGCTTGCCGGAGCGCGTCTGCAGCATCCAGAGCGTGCCGCGCTCGATGGTGAATTCGAGATCCTGCATGTCGCGATAGTGGCGCTCCAGCGTATCGCAGATCGAGCGAAACTCGGCGAAGGCCTCCGGCATCAGCTTTTCCAGCGACGGCTTGTCGGAACCGGAACCGATGCGCGCGGCTTCAGTGATATTCTGCGGCGTGCGAATGCCGGCAACGACGTCCTCGCCCTGCGCGTTGACCAGAAACTCGCCGTAAAGCTCGTTCTCGCCGGTCGACGGGTTGCGGGTAAAGGCAACGCCGGTCGCCGAGGAATTGCCGAGATTTCCGAAGACCATCGCCTGGACGTTGACGGCGGTGCCCCAGGCGGCGGGGATGGCGTGCAGGTGGCGATAGGTGATCGCCCGCGGGTTCATCCAGCTCGAAAACACGGCGCCGATCGCGCCCCAGAGCTGCACTTCCGGGTCCTGCGGAAAGGGTTCGCCGAGCGCTTCCTCGATCGCTTCCTTGTAGCGGGCGATGACGCTCTGCCACTCGACAGCCGAAAGCTCGGTATCCTGCTCATGCCCGAGGCGCGCCTTCTCGTCCTCGAGGATTTCCTCGAAAACGTCGTGGTCGACGCCCATGACGACGTCGCCATACATCTGGATGAAGCGGCGATAGCTGTCCCAGGCAAAGCGCGCGTCGCCTGCGTCGTGACCGAGCGCATGCACCGACTGATCGTTGAGACCGAGGTTGAGAACCGTGTCCATCATGCCGGGCATGGACGCGCGTGCGCCCGAGCGAACCGAAAGCAGCAGCGGCCGGGCGGTGTCGCCGAAGACGCGGCCGGTCACCTCTTCCATCCGGCTGATCCCCTCGCGCACCTGGTCGCGCAAGCCATCCGGCATCTGCCTTTCATTGTCGAAGAAGCTGTTGCAGGCATCGGTGATGATCGTCAGGCCCGGCGGAACCGGCAGCCCGAGATTGCACATTTCGGCAAGGTTGGCGCCCTTGCCACCCAAGCGTTCACGATCACCCGCACGTCCCTCGGCCTTGCCCCCACCGAAGGTATAAACCCATTTCGTCATGCCTGCTCTCCACCCAGAAACAGTCTTTAATGACGATTTACAGTATATGCTTCAGGCTGAAAATGCACCCGGCGAAGATTTATGCTGCAGCGCATCATTTTCTGTAACATTGCTACACATCGCGCTTCACTTCTCACAAAACGTGTCGGTGGCTTTAAATTGCAGCCGAAATTCCTGAAAAGGCTGCGCCACGCCAGCCGATCCGACATTGCCCTGAACATAACAATTATCTAATATATAGATGCGCGATGGGGGTGCATCCAGGAATATCCCGTCATGGCAATCCGTTTCCGTCTCGATGGCTCGGAGGGTCGGTCATGAGGTGGCGTGCAGATCTGACAACCTGGCTGCTTTCGGCGCTCATGGTCCTTTTCACCATGGGAAACGCCTTTGCCGAAGAAAACGGCAAGCGGCTGGCGCTCGTCGTCGGCATGAGCAATTACGTGCTCGCCGGAACCTTGCCCAATGCCGCCCGCGATGCGGAAGCATTCAACACCTTCCTCAAGGGCCAGGGGTTCGAAACGAACCTCGTGCTCAACGCCGATCGCCGCGGCCTTGCCGGTGCGCTCTCCGAGTTCTCGCGCAAGATCGGGCCTGACGATACCGCCCTTTTTTATTACGCCGGCCACGGCATGCAGCTGCATGGCGAGAATTTCCTCGTTGGCACCGATGCCAAGCTCGAAAGCGAATTCGACGTTCCGGCCGAGACCGTGGCGCTGTCCGAGATCATCGGCGCGATGGAAAAACGCGCCCGCATCTCGATGGTCTTCCTCGACGCCTGCCGCAACAATCCGCTCGCCGAGCGGCTGACGCGCGAAGTCGAGGGTGCGACCCGCGGTGCCGCGACGAGAGGCCTGGCGCCGATCGAAACACAGAGCGGCGGCACGCTCGTCGCCTTTGCCGCAGCCCCGGGACAGGTCGCCGCCGACGGCACCGACGGGCATTCGCCCTTTACCCGGGCGCTGATCGCCAATCTCTCCGGCGCCGGTCTCGAGGTTGGCACCGCCTTCAAGCGGGTCGTGCGCGACGTGCGCAAGGAGACGCAGGGCAAGCAGCAACCGCAGATCCTGTCCTCCCTGTCACTGGAGTTCTATTTCGGGCCGGAGACCGTAACGCCGCCGACCCCCGTGGTGCAGACCCCTGCGGTCCAGACGACCGTGCCACAGAGCGCGACGGTCCAGCCGGCACTCACCGTACCGGCCATCGATCCCGAAACGTTTGAAGCGGAGAAGGACTTCAAGAAAGCGCTGAAGATCGGCACGGCGCGCATCTGGCACTTCTTCGTCGAAAAGCACCGAACAGGCGAATATGCCGACCTCGGACGGCAAGCGCTGGCACAGATCGAACCGGCGGCCATGCGCAACGAGGCGCATCTGCCGCAAGCCGTCGAAGCGCAGCTCCTGCCGGGCAAGGACCAACGACGAGACATTCAGCTGGCGCTTGCCTCACGGGGATTTGCAGCAGGTACGGCCGATGGCGTCTTCGGCGGACAAACCAGGGACGCGATCAAACGCTTCCAAAGCACCAACCAGCAGCCGGCAAGCGGCTTCATCACCGAGAACACGGCGGCCGCCCTCGGCATAAAGGTCAACGCCCGTGCCGAAGGCATCTACAGCGCGACGAAAGCCCGGCGATACGACGTCGCCAACCTTGAGGGGCTGGAAACCGATCAGACCGTCCTGCGGGCGCTGACCTGCCTGCGCCACTTCGAGACCGTCTACGGCGTGTTCGGAGGGCACCTCTATGTCGCCGTTCACACGGGTACGATCCTGGCCGTCTATGCGCGGGGAATTGCCGGCGGTTGCGGCGCCCACCTCGCCTCGATTTCATCTCCGGAAGAAAACGCGTTCGTTGCATCGCTTTTCAATTCCGACCCGAGCTTCTTTGAGACCGGATACGACCCGAGAGGAAACGTCAGCTACAAGATGGGGCCATGGATCGGCCTGACACAGGACCCGCAGGGCAAAGAGCCGAAAGGCGGTTGGCACTGGGATAACGGCGCGCCGATGACCTACACGAAGTGGTATCCGGACATGCCGAACGAAGACAAGAAGGGCGACGACATCGGCATGTACTTCTCCCAGCGCACAGGCAGGGCCGACACGAAATCCGTCTACGTCGACACCTGGGACGACATGGGGCCAACCGATGGAACGGCCGGTCTCATTCTTGAATTCGAGTGAAAGAACGATCAGGCGCGACCGCGCCGTTGAACGGAGCGCAAGTCGGAGGGTCGCTCATGAAATGGCGTGTGATGCTGCTGTTCCTCTCCCTTTCGGTTCCGCTCGCAAGCGGCAATGCCTTTGCCGAAGGAAACGGCAAGCGGCTGGCGCTCGTCGTCGGCATGAGCAATTACGTGCTCGCCGGAACGCTGCCCAATGCCGCGCGCGATGCGGAAGCATTCAACACCTTCCTCAAGGGCCAAGGGTTCGAAACGAACCTGGTGCTCAACGCCGATCGCCGCGGCCTTGCCGGCGCGCTCTCAGAGTTTTCGCGCAAGATCGGGCCAGACGATACCGCCCTGTTTTACTACGCCGGCCACGGCATGCAGCTGCACGGCGAGAATTTCCTCGTTGGCACCGATGCCAAGCTCGAAAGCGAATTCGACGTGCCGGCCGAGACGGTGGCGCTGTCCGAGATCATCGGCGCGATGGAAAAGCGCGCCCGCATCTCGATGGTCTTTCTCGACGCCTGCCGCAACAACCCGCTCGCCGAGCGGCTGACGCGCGAAGTCGAGGGTGCGACCCGCGGTGCCGCGACGAGAGGCCTGGCGCCGATCGAAACACAGAGCGGCGGCACGCTCGTCGCCTTTGCCGCAGCCCCGGGACAGGTCGCCGCCGACGGCACCGACGGGCATTCGCCCTTTACCCGGGCGCTGATCGCCAATCTCTCCGGCGCCGGTCTCGAGGTTGGCACCGCCTTCAAGAGGGTCGTGCGCGACGTGCGCAAGGAAACGCAGGGCAAGCAGCAACCGCAGATCCTGTCGTCCCTGTCACTGGAGTTCTATTTCGGGCCCGAAACCGTAACGCCGCAACCGCGACCTGAGGCCGTCCAGCCGACACTCGCGGTGCCGGCCGCCGACCCCGCCGCGCTCGTGGCAGAGGTCGATTTCAAGAAGGCGTTGAGGATCGGAACGCCGCGGATCTGGCGCTTCTACATCGAAAAGCACCGTACCGGCGAATATGCCGAACTCGCACGCCGGACGCTTGAGCAGATCGAACCGGCGGCGGTGCGCAACCAGTCGCATCTGCCGCAAGCCGTCGAGGCGCGACTGTTGCCGGACAAGGGCCGGCGACGCGATATCCAGTTGGCGCTGACGGCAAGAGGCTTTGACGTCGGCACTGCCGACGGTGTTTTCGGCGGGCAGACGCGCGACGCCATCAAGCGTTTCCAGGGCGCCAACAGCCAGAGCGGTACGGGCTTTGTCACCGAACAGACGGCCGAAAAGCTCGGCGTGAAAGTCA
Organism: Ensifer sp. LBL; assembly: GCF_050435225.1. Taxonomy (NCBI): domain Bacteria; kingdom Pseudomonadati; phylum Pseudomonadota; class Alphaproteobacteria; order Hyphomicrobiales; family Rhizobiaceae; genus Ensifer; species Ensifer sp. LBL. Next base: position 480,398 of record NZ_JBNDJY010000001.1, read on the forward strand.
ACGGCGCAGCCGAAGGTCTCTACAGCGCCAAGACGGCGCGCGTCTACGACATAAACGACCTCAAGGGGCTGGAGACAGATCCGCGCGTCCTTACCGCCATCAAGTGTCTCGGCGGGTCCCCAACGGTCTACGGCGCCTTCGAAGGGCATCTCTACGTCGTCGCAAGGACCGGACCAGCCCGTGCCTTTTATGCCGAACTCCTCGCCAAGAACTGCGGCACCCACGTCGCGTCGATCTCATCTCAGGCGGAAAACAGCTTCATCGCTTCGCTCTTCAACGCGGACCCGACCTTTATCGACACGGGTTACTACCCGCCGGACAACATCAGCTACAAGATCGGCCCATGGATCGGACTCGTCCAAGACCCGCAGGGCAAGGAGCCGAAAGGCGGCTGGCGGTGGGACAATGGCGAGGCCCTGACCTATTCGAAGTGGTTTCCGGGGATGCCGAACGAGAGCAAGCCGGGCGACGATACCGCGATGTATTACCTTCACCGGGAAGGTCGGCTCGATTTGACCAACGCCTATCTCGACACATGGGACGATATGGGGCCAGGCAACTCGGCTGTCAGCGTCGTGCTCGAATTCGAATGAAGAGGCCCGGCTCAGACAATCCGTTTCCGGCTCAGGGGCTCGGAGGGCCGTCATGAAATGGCGCATGTTGATCACATCCCGGCTGCTGTCGGTCGTGATCGTCCTTTTTGCCGTCGGGCACGCTCTCGCTGACGACGGCAGGCGGCTGGCGCTTGTCGTTGGCATGACGGACTACGTTGCGGCTGGCGTGCTGCCGAATGCCGTGCGCGACGCCGAAGCCTTCGACGCCTTTCTTAAGGAGCAGAGCTTTGAGACCGACCTGGTGCTCAATACGAACCGTCGCGGTCTTGCAGATGCGCTCGCGCGCTTCTCCCGCAAGCTTGGTCCCAACGATGTCGCCTTGTTCTACTATGCCGGTCACGGCATGCAGTTGCGCGGCGAGAACTTTCTCGTTGGCACCGATGCGCGGCTCGAAAGCGAGTTTGACGTTCCGGCCGAAACCATGCCGCTTTCGGAGATCATGAACGCGCTGGAACAACGCGCGAAAATCTCCCTGATCTTCCTCGACGCCTGCCGCAACAATCCGCTCGCAGACAGGCTCAACCACGACGTGGCGGGCACAAGCCGCGGCGGCGCCACCAGAGGCCTCGCACCGATCGAAACGCAGGGCGCCGGCACACTCGTTGCCTTTGCCGCGGCGCCCGGACAGGTGGCGGCCGACGGAACCGACGGGCATTCGCCCTTCACCCGGGCGCTGATCACCAATCTCTCCGGCCCAGGGGTCGAAATCGGCACCGCCTTCAAGCGGGTGATCAGGGAAGTGCGCTCGGCGACGGGCGGCAAACAGTCGCCACAGATCCTCTCCTCGCTCGATCTGGAATTCTACCTCAACGGCAGCGCCACGGCTGAAGCGCCCCAACCCTTAAAAGCAGACAATGTCGATATCGCCGCGCTCGACTTCAACAAGGCGATGCGCGTGGACACGGCCAGGACCTGGAAGCGCTTCATCGCCAAACATGGCGAGAGCAACTATGCCGACGCGGCGCGCCAGTCCATTCAGCGGCTCGGCAAAAGCGACGACTTCAAATCATCGCTGGCTGCGATGGCGCAGGAACAGAAGATGCTCGACAGCAAGGACAAGCGCGCGACCGCGCAGCTGGCCCTGCAGAGCAAGGGTTTCGACACGGGTGCTACGGACGGCGCCTTCGGTGGCCAGACACGCAGGGCGGTCACGGCGTTTCAGGCGGCCCGCGGGCTGAAGCAATCCGGATTTCTCGACCAGGAGACCGGCGCGAGCCTGGGCCTCACCTTTGCCCGCATCGACCAGGACATTCTTTCGGCCGCCAGCGCACGGCGCTATGACGCCACCGATCTCGAGGGACTGGAGGACGAACCGGTGATCGCCATGGTGCGGTGTCTTTCGCCTCTACCCCTGACCTATGGAACCTTTGCCGGCCACCTCTATGCAGCGGCCTATGAGGGGCAGCAGATCGGCTGGCAGCAAGCAAAAGCGATCGTCGAGCGCTGCGGCGGTCACCTCGCCACGATCGATTCCAGCGATGAAAACACCTTCGTCGCCTCGCTCGTGAATACCGATGACCGGTTCTTCAGCAGTTCGTTCGAAGGCGGTGAGCACCGGCGGGTTGGGCCATGGCTTGGGCTTTCGAACGAAAACGGCAGTGCCGAAGGGTGGAGATGGACAACGGGCGCTGCCGTTACATTCGGCAGATGGTTCAGGCGGCCGCCGGAAAAGGCATGGGCGGCAACGCTTTACGCGGCCTATCGGGCCAACAAGGTTCCCCTATCCGCCTACGTCGACACCTGGGAGGCGCGCGATCCATCGCGGCCGGTCTCGGGTTTCATCGCCGAATTCGAATGAACGATCAGACGACTTCGCGCAGGCGCTCGGCGGTCTGCAGGTCGACGGAAACGAGCTGCGAGACGCCCTGCTCGGCCATGGTCACGCCGAACAGGCGGTTCATGCGGGCCATGGTGATCGGATTGTGGGTGATGATGATGAAGCGTGTCTCGGTCGAGGCCGCCATCTCGTCCATCAGGTTGCAGTAGCGCTCGACATTGTGGTCGTCGAGCGGCGCGTCGACTTCGTCGAGCACGCAGATCGGCGCCGGATTGGTGAGGAACACGGCAAAGATCAATGCCATCGCCGTCAGCGCCTGCTCGCCGCCGGATAGCAACGTCATCGTCTGCGGCTTCTTACCCGGCGGACGGGCGAGAATTTCAAGACCCGCTTCCAGCGGATCGTCGCTCTCGATCAGCTGCAGCTCCGCCGTGCCACCGCCGAAGAGGTGGGTGAACAGCCGCTGGAACTGCACGTTGACGACGTCAAAAGCGGCGATCAGGCGCTCGCGGCCCTCGCGGTTCAGGTTCTGGATGGCGCTCCTCAGCTTGCGGATCGCCTCGATGACGTCGTCGCGCTCTCGCAGCAGGAGGGCGAGCTTTTCCGAAAGCTCCTTCTGCTCCTCTTCTGCGCGCAGGTTGACGGCGCCAAGCCGCTCGCGCTCGATCTTCAGCCGTTCGAGCTCGCGCTCGACATTGCGCATGTCGGGCAGCGCCTCATCAACGGCAAGTCCCGTCAATCGCATCACTTCGTGCGGCGGGCAGGAGAGCGCTTCCTGAATGCGCGCCTCGATCTCGACGCGGCGTTCACGGGCGGAGACCAGGCGCTCCTCGGCGCGGCCGCGCTTTTCGCGCGATTCGGCCAGTTCGGACAGCGCGGTTGCGGCCAGACGGTCGGCCTCGCGCTGGCGGTTCTCGGCCTCGGCAAGCAGATCGGCCGCTTCGCGCCGCGCCGCTTCCGCCTTCTGCAATTCGTTCATCAGCGCCCGGCGCTTATCCTCGAACTCGTCGGGCGCATCGATCAGCTCTTCCACCTCGTCGCGGGCTTCCGCTTCGCGGTCACGCAGGGTGGCGATATGTTCCTCGGCGCTGGCGGCACGCGCCTTCCAGGTCTGCCGTTCCGCCCCGATCGCGGCGATGCGACGCTGGCGGGCCTCGTTCTCGCGCGCCAGGCCATCATGAGCGGCGCGGGCCTCGGCGACGGCGGCGCGATCGGCAGCGACTTCGGCCGTCTGCGTGCGCAGCTTCAGTTCCAGTTCGGAGAGATCGGGCGCGTCTGCCAGCGCGTCGTTGGCCGTCTCGATCTGCTCGGCCACCTCTTCGACCTGCGCTTCGATCTGGCTGCGCGATTCGGCAAGCACCGCGCGGCGGCGGGCAAGGTCGCCCGAGGCGCGTTCAGCGGCGGCGAGCGCGTCGCGGGCTTCGCCGAGCTGTCGGGTGATCATACGCTGCGCGTCGCGGGCAAGCCGCAGCCGCTCGTCCTCGGCACGGATGCGGCTGCCCGCAGCGGCAAGTTCGGCCTCCGCGCGGCGCAGCGCCTCTGCGGCACCGTCTGCCTCAGCGTCGAGTTCGGCCAGCCGGTTCTTCTGCGCCAGCCGCAAGGCGGCAGCACTTGGCGCCTCGGAGCCGGTCACGTGGCCGTCCCAGCGCCAGACGGAGCCTTGCTTGGTGACCAGGCTCTGGCCGGGTTTCAAGAGGGGTAGCAGCCGCTCGGCTTCCGCCTCGCTTGCGACGATGCCGATCTGCTTCAGGGCGCGGGTCAGCGCGTCGGGCGCCTTCACATGCGCAATCAGCGGGCTGACGCCTTCCGGCAAATCGGCGTCGCCGGCATGGTCCCCCGGTTCGCGCCAATGGGCGGGCGCATCGGTTTCAAGCGGTGAGTCAAGATCGTCGCCCAGCGCGGCACCGAGCGCAGTTTCGAATCCGCGGTCGACCTTCATTTCCTCGACGACGGCGGGATAGGCGCCGCCGGCCACCGCCTCCAGCATGCGCCGGATGGTGCGCGCTTCTGTCTCGATGCCGTTCAACACGGCTCGCGTGCGATCGACGGGTTGGCGCGCCTCGACTTCCGTGCGCCGCGCTTCGGCGAGGCTTTCCTCGATCGCGATCACATTGCTTTCAGCTTCTTCCAGCGCAGCTTCTGCGACCTCGACCTGGCCCTGCTTTTCGTGCGGATCAGGAAGGGCTGCCATCTGGCGGTCGAGTTCGTCGAGATCGCGCGACTGGTCGCCAAGCTGGCGGGCAAGGCGCGCCTGGCGCTCCGAGAGGTCGCGCAAAGTCCGCTCGAGCTGGTTGCGACCGGCCTGCGCCTCGGCACGTTCAGCCGTCAGCCGCGCCAACAATGCCTCGCTGCCGGCGAGTTTTTCGTTCGCCTCTTCGAGGCGCTCGCGCGCTTCCGTCGCACGGTCGTCGGCCTCGGCGAGCATATCGCTGAGTTCGGCTTCCTCTTCGTCGAGGCGCGAAAGAATGCCGGCATTGTCGACGACAAGGCGCTCTTCGCGGGCGATGTCCTCGGCCAGTTGCGCCAGCCGGCGCTGCAATTCGTCGCGGCGCCTGAGGATGCGACCGGCGTCTTCTTCGAGCTGCGAACGGGCGATCTGCAGGCGCTGCAGGGCGGCGGCGAATTTCGCTTCGTTCTCGCGCAGCTCCGGCAGCTTCAGGCTGGCGATCGCCTGGTCCTTGGCCGCCTGCATCTGCTGCTGCGCCTTTTCCGCAACCAGCGCCGTCACCTGATTGAGCTGGCTCGTCGCCTCGGCCTCCGCCTCCTTGGCCTGCACCCAGCGAATATGGAACAGGATCGCCTCATGCTTGCGGATATCGGCCGAGAGCATCTTGAAGCGGTTGGCCTGGCGCGCTTGGCGCTTGAGGCTCTCGATCTGGCTTTCGAGCTGCGAGGTGACGTCGTCGAGGCGTTCGAGATTGGTTTCGGCGGCACGCAGGCGCAGCTCCGCCTCATGGCGGCGCGAATGCAAGCCGGAGATGCCGGCCGCCTCTTCCAGGAGCTGGCGGCGGGCTTGGGGCTTGGCAGCGATCAGTTCGCCGATGCGCCCCTGCCCGACCATCGACGGCGAGCGTGCGCCGGTCGAGGCGTCAGCGAACAGAAGCTGCACGTCCTTGGCGCGCGCTTCCTTGCCGTTGATCCGGTAGACCGAGCCCTGCTCGCGCTCGATGCGGCGGCTGACCTGGATCTCGTCGCTGTCGTTGAAGGCAGCGGGCGCCGTGCGGTCGCTATTGTCGAGATAGAGGCCGACCTCGGCCGTGTTGCGCGCAGGACGGTTGCCGGATCCGGAAAAGATCACGTCGTCCATGCCGGAGGCGCGCATGTTCTTGTAGGAGTTCTCCCCCATCACCCAGCGCAACGCTTCGACGAGGTTCGACTTGCCGCAACCGTTCGGTCCGACGACGCCGGTCAGCCCCCGCTCGATGATGAATTCGGTCGGTTCGACGAAGGACTTGAAGCCGAGCAGGCGAAGCTTGTTGAACTTCATGGGACGGACACTGGGGCTACGAGATGCCCCCCTCTGCCATCAGCCCAGACAAGAAAAACGGGCGCACGGCTGCTGCCGTCGCCCGTTTTCAGGAAAAGCGAAGGATCAGAGCTTGCTGTCGATGAGGGCCGACATAACGTCAACCGACATGTCCCCCGAATAGTGCTCGCCATTGACAAAGAAGGTCGGCGTCGACTGAACCCCGAATTCCTTGGCGCCCCGTTGCATAACAGAGTTCACATCATCCAGAAGTTTTTGGTTCGTCAAGCAGGCCTCGAAGCTCTCCTGTGTAAAACCGGCGAGTTTGGACATCTGCAGCAGGGCGTCGCGGCCATTCTGGGCTGCAGCCCACTGCTGCTGCTGCTTGAAGAGCATCGAGATCATCGGGAAGTACTGGCCTTCCGGAGCGCAGCGCGCCAGCATGAAGGCGGCCGCAGCGCGCGGGTCGAACGGGAATTCGCGCAGCACGAAGCGGACCTTGCCGCTGTCGACATACTTGGTCTTGATCGCTTCGAAGGTGTTGTTGTGGAAGGCGGCGCAGTGCGGGCAGGTCATCGACATGTATTCGACGATGGTCACCGGCGCGTTGGCGTCACCGATCGCCATTTCCGGCAGAGCACCCGGCTCCATCAGCTTGGCGACGTCGACGGAACCTTCCGACGAGGGGAGCTCGACCTTGACGGGCGCGGCGGTCGTCTGCGCGACTTCGGTGCCGGCAGCAGGCTTGGTTTCGGTGGTGGCCGGCGTCGCGGTCGTCGATGCGGTGGTCGTTGCGTCCGTTACCGGCTTGGTTTCGGTCTTCGCTGCCGTCTCGGTGGCTGCGGCCGGGGCGGTCGATGCCGTTTCCTTCTTTTCGTCGCTGCAGGCAGCAAGCACCAGGGCGACGGTTGCGATGGCGGCACCGCTGAGCAGGCGCTTGGTAAGGTTCATTGCGGAAGCGGACATGATTTGACCCGTGTTCGGAGGGAATTGCAGTGCGGATTCGATATCTTGCCGCGCGCAGGGCGGCAAGTGGCGCGGCGTCAACAGAATTCAAAGAATTGTGACCGACCGATGGCTGCCCGGAAGCGCAGTTCGACCTGGATATCCGCGCCTTGCGCTTTAGGCCTCTGGTTTTCGCATGCCGTCGCCGCAAACCGCTGGGGAGTTTTGCGCGACATGCCTTAGCGTCGGCGTGGGTTGAGCACAGCGGTGCCCAGTCGCCGCAGGGCCGCCTTCAGCTCTTCGCTTTCGATGCCTTCGACCATCGTTTCGAGCCGGCGCGCGGGCTCGCCCGAAAGCGGCTTCGGCTTGCCGCGGTGCTTCGGTTGTTGGGAGACGGGCTTCTGGACGATGCGCAGCTGGCCGATGGCATAAAAACCGAAGAAGCCGTTGATGCGCTGGATCAGCTCGCCTTGGGCATGGGTCAAAAACAGGGCGCGCGCGCCCTCGCAGGCAACCGTCAGCACGCCCGGCTGGTGGCCGCCCTCGCCCATGATCTCGGAGGCGCGCCGCGGCCAGGCGATCTTTTCGGGCCGCGTGCAATCGGCAAAGTCTTCGCCGGCGATTTCGTCCCAGGAGCCGAGCAGCATGGTGTTGATGCCCGCGCGCTTGGCGAGCACCGGGTCGATCAGGCCATTCGCGACTTCGCTGATCTGGACAACACCCTTCCGGGACTTCTGCTCGCTCACGTATGGACTTTCTGTAGGCAATGTCGATTGAGCCTTGATGCTGCGGCTCCGCTTCGCCAAGTATAGGCCGGAAAAGGAACTTCCGGCAAATCATGCACGATACGATACCGGCGGCAGACGCCGCACCCCTGCTTTTGGAATGGTACGACAGGCACCATCGCGACCTGCCCTGGCGGGTTTCGCCGCCCATGGCGCGCCGAGGCATCGTCGCCAATCCCTATCACGTCTGGCTATCCGAAGTGATGCTGCAGCAGACGACGGTGCAGGCGGTAAAGGCTTACTTCGAAAAGTTCCTGTCGCTGTGGCCAACCGTCGAGGATCTGGCGCAGGCCGACAATGAGGACGTGATGAAGGCATGGGCCGGGCTCGGCTACTATGCGCGCGCCCGCAACCTGAAGAAATGCGCCGAGGCCGTCGCGAACGATCACGGCGGCCGTTTTCCCGATACGGAGGACGGGCTGAAGTCGCTTCCCGGCATCGGCGACTATACAGCCGCCGCGATTGCGGCAATCGCCTTCAACCGCAGAAGCGCCGTTCTCGACGGCAATGTCGAGCGGGTGATCTCGCGTCTCTACGCGATCGAGACGCCGCTGCCGGCGGCAAAGCCCGAGATGCGGGGCCGCGTCGCCGCGCTCACCCCCGGCGAGCGCCCGGGCGATTTCGCCCAGGCGATGATGGATCTCGGCGCGACGATCTGCACGCCGAAGCGCCCCGCCTGCTCGCTCTGTCCCTTCCGCGCCCACTGTCGTGCGCTTTCCGTAGCAGACCCCGAAACCTTTCCGCGCAAGGCGCAGAAGAAGGACAAGCCGCTTCGGCGCGGTGCTGCCTTCGTCGCGATCGACGGCGACAACGCGGTCTATCTGCGCAAGCGGGCCGAGACGGGCCTGCTTGGCGGGATGACCGAAGTGCCCGGCACCGACTGGACGTCGCGGCAGGACGGCGACACCTCGCTTGCCTCGCAACCCTTTGCGGCGGCCTGGGAAGATTGCGGCACCATCAGCCATGTGTTCACGCATTTCGAGTTGCGTCTCTCGGTCTACCGCGCCAATGTCGCGCGCGCCGGAACGCAGGGCAACGGCTGGTGGGAACCGGTTCACTCACTGAGCGCCCAGGCGCTGCCGACGGTGATGAAGAAGGCGATCGCCCAGGCGATCCCACATGCCTTCAAGGCGGAACGCTAGCGCGGTACGGGGTCACCCGTCCCGCTCACTCCGAAAGTTCAAGCAGGGAATACGTTCATGAGCAGCATCGAGATCCGTCACATCGTCTTCGACATCGGCAAGGTGCTGATCCACTACGACCCCAACCTGCCCTATAGCCGCATCATCCCCGATGAGGCCGAGCGCGAGTGGTTCTTTGCCAATGTCTGCACCCATGACTGGAACATCGAGCAGGACCGCGGCCGCTCGTGGGAAGAAGCCGAAACGCTGCTGATCAAGGACTTCCCCGAGCGCGAAGAGCAGATCCGCGCCTTCCGCAAATATTGGCAGGAGATGGTGCCGCACGCCTATGTCGAGACGGTGTCGCTCCTGGAGCGGCTGATCGCCGAAGGGCGCGACGTGACGATGCTGACCAACTTCGCTTCCGATACGTTCCGCGAGGCACAGGTCCTCTACCCCTTCCTGACCTTGCCACGCGGCGTCACCGTTTCGGGCGACGTCAAACTCATCAAGCCCGATATCGCCATCTATGAGACGCACACGCGGACCTTCGATCTCGACCCGTCGGCCACGCTCTTCATCGACGACAGCGTGCCCAATGTCGAAGCCGCGCGGCTTGCCGGTTGGCACGCGGTGCATTTCGTCGACCCGGAAAAACTGAAGGCCGATCTCGCCGGCTACGGCATTCATCCGTAGGCTGAAACTACCGATCGAACATGGCTTCTGCTCGTGGCGGCACGATTCCGCCACGAATCATATTCACTACCTGCGATTGTGTGATCGCAGGGGTAATATATGAATAGTTTAGAATTTTCAGTAGCTCGAGACGGCGTGGCCAAGGACGCCTTCATGGACGAGCTCTACGCGACGACCGAGGCCAGCTTTCGCGACGAGGTTTCTCGGCAAGAATTCAGTGAACGGTATTCAGAGACCCGTTTCGTCGTCGCCAGACGCGATGCCAAATTGGCGGGCTGGCTCAGCCTTCGACCGCCGACCGAAGGCGACGACGAAAGAGCAGCCGATCGAGGCTGGCACGCCATGCCATCGCACGATCTGCGCGACGCCGAAATTCTGGTGCAGCTCTTTCGGCTTGGCGCCGTGGAGGCCGGCTCAGAGGGCATCACCTGGCACTCCCGAACAACCCCTCTCAACCGGCAGGTCGTCGAAATGACCGGCGCGACAGCGCTTCGGGATCTATTCAGGACCTGGCAGGCGCCATCTGAGCGCTGGCCAGCCGCAATCGCAAAACCCGAGGACGGTGCCATCGTTCACGCCGTCCACGCACCTCTTCCGGAAGATCTCCTCACAAAGTTCGTGAACTTCCTTACACGCGCGGGGATATCGAACTGCAGTGGAGAAACCTGCACCACGACCTGGGAGGCGGACGCCGTCGCCCAACGTATCGCGGACTGGGATGAAAACGGGCTGCTGATGCAGATGCTGGAGCGTGACGACCTCGTCGTCGCCGAGGCCTACGCCTTTGTCTGGAGCGATGAAATGATGATCCACATCACCGAACACAAGGCCCCTTCTCCCGGGCTGATTGCCCTGGTTGCCGCCCTGCTTCAGCGCATTCCCGCGGCCTATCCCGATATCAGGGTCGCCACGGTCGAACTAAATGAAAACGAAAGAGCACGCCTCGAGCCTGTGCTCGCCAGTTGCGGCTTTGAGGACAAAGGCCCGCGGACGCTCTTCCATTTGCGCCCAGAGGGAACGCCGGTTCTCTAAAGGCGGTGTATCCTCCATTCAACGCGCGGCGGCGGCACGGGTCGCCGCCGCGCATTGTCAAGGCCCGGCCGCGATGAAGCGCCATGCCAGCCAGGCCGCAAGGACAGCGGCCACGAACCAGATGCTCAGGATTGCAATAAGGCCGCTTCGGCCGGACGGACGCCCTTCGAGTGTCGTCGCCCGCTCTCGGAATTCTTCCATCAGCGCCGGCGGCACCAGACGCACCGCCAAGAGGATGCCGAGCGGAACGAGGACCAGGTCATCGAGGTATCCGAGTATCGGAATGAAGTCCGGGATCAGGTCGACCGGCGAGAGTGCATAAGCCGCCACAGCACCGGCAACGAGTTTCGCCGAAAGCGGCGTTCGACGATCTCGCGCGGCGAACCAGAGCGCAACGACGTCCCGTTTGATTTGCCGCGCCCATTGCTTCACGCGCTGGAGACGATCGGGCAAGGCCATGCGGATGACACTCTTGTTCGGATGAAAGCTGGTCTGCCCGAACTCTATTGGCGGATGCGTAGATTGGCAATCGGCCTCAAGGCTGGCCGGTTGCTTCATACGCTCGGTCCTATGGCCCGGACATACAAATGCCCGGAATCCTCACATCGAGGGTTCCGGGCATTTAAAGCTCTCCTTCCGGGACTGAAGGTACAAAAACCGGTCAGAGCGCTTTTCGAAGGATCCGGCGGAACTGGTTGATCAGTTCAGTTTTGCCAGATCATTTCGAATGACGGTTCTGAGTTCGTCGATGGGCTTCAGGGTGTTCCCCTCTTCGAAGTGCCAGAATGTCCATCCGTTGCATGCATCAAGCCCCTGGACCTTGGCGCCCAGGCGATGAATTGAGCCGGCTTCGCCGCCGGAAGCGACCGTGCCGTCGGCGCGGACGATCGCGCTGTAGCGGCGCTTGGCGTCCGTCAGAACCGTACCGGGCTTGATCAGACCGCTTTCGATCAGCGTGTTGAAGGCGACGCGCGGCTCGGCCTTCTTGCCGGTCATGACCGACAGCATCGCCTTGCCGAGCGGCTCGACCGCGTCGATGCGCGCCGATGCGGCGTCGATGTAATCCTGCTCGCGCTCGATGCCGACGAAGTGGCGGCCGAGGCGCTTGGCGACGGCGCCGGTGGTGCCGGAACCGAAGAAGGGATCGAGAATGACGTCGCCAGGCTTGGTCGAGGCCATCATGATGCGGGCAAGCAGCGCTTCCGGCTTCTGGGTCGGATGCACCTTCTTGCCGTCGTCGTCCTTCAGGCGTTCGTGGCCCGAGCAGATCGGGAACAGCCAGTCGGAGCGCATCTGCACGTCGTCATTGGCCGCCTTCATCGCATCGTAGTTGAAGGTGTAGCCCTTCGCGCTGGCATTCGGCGTCGCCCAGATCAGCGTTTCATGGGCGTTCTGGAACCGGCGGCCCTTGAAGTTCGGCATCGGGTTGGTCTTGCGCCAGATGATGTCGTTGAGGATCCAGAAGTGCAGGTCCTGGAGGATCGCGCCGACACGGAAGATGTTGTGATAGGAGCCGATCACCCAGAGGGTGCCGGTCGGCTTGAGCACGCGGCGGCAGGCGAGCAGCCAGGCACGGGTGAAGGCGTCATAGGCCTCGAAGGAAGCGAACTGGTCCCACTCGTCGTCGACGGCATCGACCACCGACTGGTCGGGACGGGTCAGCATGCCGCCGAGCTGGAGGTTATAGGGCGGGTCGGCGAAAACGACGTCGACCGAATTGTCGGGAAGCGCATTGAGCGCGGCCACGCAGTCACCCTTGATGATGGTGTCTAGCCAGCCCTGCGGACGGGCGGAGCGGGAGACTTCGGCAAGCGAAACAACTGAAGACATGGACAACTCGCAAATACGCTTACTCGGAACGGATCATGGAGCTTATGGTTACCGAAGATGGTTACCAAAGCCTGAAGGCCGTTTCGAAAAAGTGCGTAGTCACGCTATGTTAGAGAGGTCTTCTGGAGTGAACAGGAAAGGCGGGAACGGGTATTCACCCGCCTCCTGCCGCAGCGTTTAGGCGTCTCGGACGCGCTTCACCTGTTGTCGTGAAAGGCGCGGCTGTCCGAGGGCGCCTCATGGCGCTCGTTCAGCCCGTAGTCGCGGATCACGGAAGCGATGCGCAGGCGGTAGTCTGCAAAGACGCCGTGGCGCCCGGCATCCTGGGCGGCCCGATGTTCGGCGCCGTTCCGCCAGGCCTTCACTGCCTCCTCGTCGCGCCAGAAAGACAAGGAAAGCACCTTGTCGGGATTGGTCAGACTCTGGAACCGTTCGATCGAGATGAAACCATCGATGTCGTCGAGCAGCGGCCGCAGGTCGGCGGCAATGCCGAGATAGGCGTCACGCCGGCCCTCGGCCGGCAGGACTTCGAAGATGACGGCAATCATGGTTCACTTTCCTCCTGTTGGCATCGAGACGTTCTTCAGGAAAATCCGATCCTCCTTCAGGATAAACCGCTCGCGGCGGGAAAAGGCATAATTTTCCCGGCCGAGCGGATCGGCAGCAAGCCGGGCGCGATAGGCCTCATAGGCGGCGAGGTTCTCGATGTTGTAAACGCCGTAAGCCGTCGTCGCCGATCCCTCGTGCGGGCCGAAATAGCCGATGAGATCGGCGCCGCAGCGCGGAATGACTTCACCCCAATTGCGCGAATAGGTGGCGAACTCGTCCTTTTTGAAGGGATCGATTTCGTAGCGGATGAAACAGGTGATCATCGTCATCTCCAGGTTTTTGCGGGCCCTTCGCCCGGTCTTCGATGAGGTGACTATGCCCGCTTGTCTGTCGGGAATGCTTCGATTACGATCGAAGTATGAAGGAAGGTCCAGACATCGCTCTCATCGGTTCGCTGATCGGCGATCCCGCCCGCGCCAACATGCTGACGGCGCTGATGGGCGGCAGCGCGCTGACCGCAACCGAGCTTGCCACCCATGCCGGCATCACGCTGCAGACCGCCAGCTCCCATCTCGCCAAACTTGAGGCCGGCGGCCTGCTCAGCCAACGCAAGCAGGGGCGCCACCGTTATTTTCAGCTGGCAGAAGACGAAGTCGGGCTGATGCTCGAGAACCTGATGGGCTTTGCCGCCGGCCGCGGCATGACCCGCCACCGCCCCGGGCCGAAGGATCCGGCACTGCGTAAGGCGCGCGTCTGCTACAACCATCTGGCCGGCGACTATGGCGTGCGCATGTATGACAGCCTGATCGCCGAAAAGCAGATCGAAGTCACCGGCGACGACCTGGCGCTGACGCCCGACGGGCAAAGCCGGATCGAGACGCTCGGCATCGACTATACGGCGCTGAAAAAATCCCGCCGCCCGATATGCCGCACCTGCCTCGATTGGAGCGAGCGCCGTTCGCACCTGGCCGGCTCGCTTGGCGAAGCGCTGCTGACGCTATTCATCGATAAAGGCTGGGCCAAGCGCGAGGCGAACAGCCGCGTCATCCGCTTCACCGCCAATGGCGAGAAGGCTTTCTCCGAGCTGTTTCCGCAGTAGCTGCTGCCAGCCACTTTAGCCGACGATGGAAAAGGCCTCACGGGTTTCGCCCGCGGCGGTCCTGACCGGCGTCTTGCCGATCCAGCCCACATGCCTTTCGAGGATCTTTGCCGCCTCGTCGCCCCGGCCCTCGCGCAAGGCGGCCAGGATCGCGCGGTGATCGTGGTCGGTGCGCGCCTCCCAGCTCGTGCGCCAGGCGGAAAACAGGAAGCGGGCACTCGCCGCATGCAGATCGTCGATCGCCGCAAGCAGGCGTGGCATGCCGCAAGGTTCGAGGATCAGCCGGTGGAAGGCGCGGTTTGCCGCCTCCCAGGAGCGCACGTCGCGCGATGTATCGGCGGCGGCCGTGGCCATCTCGGCCCGATCGAGGATCGCCGGCGTCAAATGCGGGATGGCATGGCGAAGCGCCAGAACCTCCAGCACCGCGCGCATTTCGGCGACCTCCCTCACCTCCTTCAGGTCGAAGGAGGCGACGCGAACGCCGCGGCGCGGTTCGCTGACGGCAAGGCCCTGGGCCTCCAGCCGCCGAAAGGCTTCGCGGACGGGCACGTGGCTCGCACCGAATTCCTCGGCGATATGATCCTGCCGCAAGCGCTCCCCCGGCATCAGCATGCCGGAGATGATCCGCTCGGCCAGGGCCTTGCTGATGCGACTTGCGAGCGTATCGTCCTGCTGCTTTTCCATCGCCTACTGATAGAGCCGCGAAACAATGCTGTCGAGCAAGCGCAGCGGCGGTTTCGATAATTTCCAATGGTTGAGCTTTGGCCTGCCATCGTATAAAGCTCTGCCGTACGAAAGCCCCGCGCCGCGCGAACATTCCTCCCCCCGCCTGCGGCGCCTCTCCTCCCAGGGAACTGTTCCATATGACCGGTATCGATCTCATCATTTTTGATTGCGACGGCGTTCTCGTCGATTCCGAAATCATCGCGTCGGAAGTCGAAGCAGCACTGCTGACAGAAGCGGGTTACCCGATCAGCGTCGAGGAAATGGCGGAGCGTTTTGCCGGCATGACCTGGCACAACACGCTGCTGCAGATCGAGAAGGAAGCGAGCATTCCGCTTTCGGCCCAGCTCATCAGCAAGGTCGACACGATCCTCGACGAGCGCCTGGCCCGCGACCTCAACATCATCGACGGCGTCAAGCCGATGCTGGCGCAACTGACGCTGCCGCACTGCATCTGCTCCAACTCGACCTCGGCGCGGCTTGCCATGATGCTCGGCAAGGTCGGCATCAAGGACCATTTCGGCCGCCACATCTATTCGGCGCGCGACCTCGGCGCCGACCGCGTCAAGCCGAAGCCGGACATCTTCCTGCACGGCGCCAAGCAGATGGGCGTCGATCCGTCGCGGGTGCTGGTGATCGAGGATTCCGTCCACGGCATCCACGGCGCACGTGCCGCCGGCATGCGCGTCGTCGGCTTCACCGGCGGTTCGCACACCCATCCTTCGCATGCCGACCAGCTGACCGAAGCGGGTGCGGAAACGGTGATTTCGCGCATGACGGCGCTGCCGGGCGTGATCGCGGCCCTTTCCGCATGGTCGGAGTCGATGACGGCCTAATTGGCCGCAGGCGGTTGCGCACCGCCATGCCCCTTTCGCTCCGGCTTTCGGCCGGAGCGGGAAAGAAGCCTTCGGCCAACACGGCAGACGTCCAATTAGACGCCAAGGGACATGATGACACATTGCAGTGGCGTCACGTCCCCTAGAAAATCTTCCCGGTTTTCGAGGAGCCGCGCACGAGGGCCGTACCAAGCAAGCCCCATCGGGGTATTTTTAGGAGGAAACACAATGCGTCTTTCAATGTTGACCGGCCTGACCCTGGCGGCCAGCGTCGCCTTCGGCCCGCTCGCCTTCGCCGACATCACCATTGGCGTGATCACGCCGCTTACCGGCCCGGTCGCGGCCTATGGCGAGCAGGTGAAGAACGGCGCGGAAACGGCCGCAGACGAGATCAACAAGGCTGGCGGCATCAATGGCGAGAAGATCGTGCTGAAGATGCTCGACGACGCCGGCGATCCGAAGCAGGCTGTTTCGGTTGCCAACCAGGCTGCCGGTGAAGGCATCCGCTACGTCGTCGGTCCGGTTCTGTCCGGCACCTCGATGGCGGCTTCGGACATCCTTGCCGAAAACGGCATCCTGATGGTGACGCCGACGGCAACCACGCCTGACCTCACCACCCGCGGTCTCTGGAACGTGCTGCGCACCTGCGGCCGCGACGACCAGCAGGCCGAAGTTGCGGCCGCCTATGTGCTCAAGAACCTCAAGGACAAGAAGGTCGCCGTGCTGCACGACAAGGCGCCTTACGGCAAGGGCCTCGCTGACGGCTTCAAGAAGGCGATCAACGCTGGCGGCATCACCGAAGTCGTCTATGAAGGCCTGAACCCGGGCGACAAGGACTTCAGCGCCATCGTCACCCGCCTGAAGGCCGAAAACGTCGATGTCGTCTACTTCGGCGGCTACCATCCGGAAGGCGGTCTGCTCGCACGCCAGATGCACGACCAGGGCGTGAAGGCGCAGATCTTCGGCGGCGACGGCCTGTCCAACACCGAGTTCTGGGCAATCGGCGGCGAAGCTGCGACCGGCACGGTCTACACCAATGCCAGCGACGCGACCAGCAACCCGGCCTCGGCTCCGGCTGTTGAAGCGCTGAAGGCGAAGAACATCCCGGCCGAAGCCTTCACGCTGAACGCCTATGCCGCCGTCCAGGTGCTGAAGGCCGGCATCGAGAAGGCGGGCTCCGCTGAGGACGCGACCGCGGTTGCAACCGCGATCAAGTCGGGCGACGCCATCGACACGGTTCTCGGCAAGCTGACCTACAGCGAAGCCGGCGACCTCACCTCGCAGGCTTTCTCGCTCTACAAGTGGGAAGGCGGCAAGAGCGTTCCGGCTGAATAAGCCGCACACAATGGAAATGAAAACGCCGGGGCAAGCCCCGGCGTTTTTTATGCGGCATGGGCCGCTGCTTATTTCTTCTTGCCCTTGGCCGGCGGACCTTCGTCGAAGCCGACATAAACGGTAACGTTGGATCCGGCACCGGCCGGCAGCGTCACGTTGGCCTTGGTGAAGACGAACTGGCCGGAGCCGGTCGAGGGGATCTCGACGGCATGCTGCGTCAGCTCGGAATAAAGCGTCTTGTCTTCATCGGTCGCCGCAACGCGGATCGGCATCGTGACCTTGCCGGGGCCGCCCGCGGGTCCGCTGACCACGCGTCCCTGAACCACCACGGTCATCGTCAGCGAGTTCTCGCTCTGGACGCACTGGCGCGTGGTGTCGGCAAGAGAGGCCTGGTAGACGACCTTGGTCGGGTCGTTCTTGGCGCCCTTGGCGTAGCTGGTGAAGACCGACGTGCCGTCACGCAGGATGACCTGCGGGCACGCGGCCTGAACGACGGCCGGCGTCGGAGCAGCGGCACTGCCGCCAGCATCGATCGCCCCACCGGATTGAGTCTGATTGCAGCCGGCGAGGACCGCGAGAAAAGATATTGCGAGAACAGGCCGGGATACTTTGCCAAACACGTTGAACAACCTCTGCTGGACCGGTTGAAACTCCTTGACCGAAATCTCGGCCGGAAGACCTTTCATGGCCTTCGGGCATCGTCTATAGCAGCGACAAACTGAAAAATCGATTGGGTCAGTCCGTCCCTTCCGAATTTTCCGAAGCTAGTTTTGCGACCGGAAATTGGGTCGGTGACAAGAATAGATGCAGACTTTGTCAAGGACTGACGCAATAAGACGAGCGTGTCGCGACGACGCTTCCCAAGGTCGGCGCAACCCTTGAGGTGGGACGAAGGACAACGATGGTGAAGTATATCTCGACGCGCGGCGAAGCCGCTCCTCTCGGCTTCTGCGATGCGCTGCTTGCCGGTCTTGCGCGCGATGGCGGTCTCTATCTCCCCAAGGAATGGCCGACGTTTTCCAAGAAGGAAATCCGCGGCCTGCGCGGCAAATCCTATCAGGACATTGCCTTCACTGTGCTCGAGCCCTTCATCAATGGGGAGATCCCGGCGGCCAAGTTCCGCGAAATGATCGACGAGGCCTACGCCACCTTCCGCCATCCGGCAGTGGCGCCGCTGGTGCAGACCGGACCGAATGCCTTCGTCATGGAGCTCTTCCACGGCTCGACGCTCGCCTTCAAGGACGTGGCGATGCAGTTGCTCGCACGGCTGATGGACTATGTGCTTGCCGAACGCGGCGAGCGGGCCACGATCGTCGGCGCGACCTCGGGCGACACAGGCGGTGCGGCGATCGACGCCTTTGCCGGTCGTGAGCGTACCGACATCTTCATTCTCTTCCCGCACGGCAAGGTCTCGCCGGTGCAGCAGCGCCAGATGACGACCTCGAGCGCATCGAACGTTCATGCCATCGCCGTCAACGGCAACTTCGACGATTGCCAGAACCTCGTCAAAGCGATGTTCAACGACGCCGCCTTCCGCGACCGCGTCAAGCTTTCGGGTGTCAACTCGATCAACTGGGCGCGCATCATGGCCCAGATCGTCTATTACTTCACGACGGCGGTCGCGCTCGGCGGGCCGGACCGCAAGATCTCCTTCACGGTCCCGACCGGCAATTTCGGTGACATCTTCGCCGGCTACGTTGCCAAGCGCATGGGCCTGCCGATCGACAAGCTGATCATCGCCACCAACGAAAACGACATTCTCGCCCGCACGCTGAAGACCGGCCGCTACGAGATGCGCGACGTCAAGGCGACCACCGCACCGTCGATGGACATCCAGATTTCGTCGAACTTCGAACGGCTCCTGTTCGAGGCGAACGACCGCGACCCGGGCGAAATCCGCTCGGCGATGGACGGGCTGAAGCAGTCCGGCTCCTTCACCATCCGCGAGAAGGCGCTGAAGGCGATCCGCAAGGAGTTCCGCGCCGGTCGCGCCTCGGAGAAGGACGTCGCCAGGACGATTGCAAAGACGCTTGCCGACACGGGCTATCTGCTCGATCCGCACAGCGCCGTCGGCGTCTTCGTCGCCGCCAAACACGAGAAGGCGTCCGCTCCAATGGTGACCCTTGCGACCGCCCATCCGGCGAAATTCCCGGACGCGGTAAAATCGGCAAGTGGTATTGACCCGGCGCTTCCGACGTGGCTTGCTGACCTGATGAACAGGGAGGAGCGTTTCGATATCCTGGATCCGGACCTGAAAACCGTCGAGACCTTTATCGGCGAGCGGACCCGCCTCCGGGGGTAAGAACGAGAAGAAACGTATGATGAAAGTTGAGTGCACCCGGCTCCCTTCCGGGTTGACGGTGGTAACCGAGCAGATGCCGCATCTCGAAAGCGTGGCGCTCGGCGTGTGGATCAAGTCCGGTTCGCGCAATGAAACCGTGGGCGAACATGGCATTGCCCATCTGCTGGAGCACATGGCTTTCAAGGGCACCGCGCGGCGCACCGCCCGCCAGATTGCCGAAGAGATCGAAAACGTCGGTGGCGAGGTCAATGCTGCGACCTCCACCGAGACGACCTCCTATTATGCCCGCGTGCTCAAGGATCACGTGCCGCTTGCGGTCGACATCCTCGCCGACATCCTGACGGAATCGAGCTTCGACGAGGAGGAGCTCCGGCGCGAAAAGCAGGTGATCCTGCAGGAGATCGGCGCCGCCGACGACACGCCCGACGACGTCGTCTTCGACCGCTTCGCCGAGACCGCTTATCGCAACCAGACCGTCGGCCGGCCGATCCTCGGCACGCCCGACACTGTCATGTCGTTTTCGGCCGACCAGATCCGCCACTATCTCGGGCGCAACTACACGACCGACCGGATGTTCGTGGTCGCAGCCGGCGCCGTCGAGCACGAAGCCTTCGTGCGCCAGGTGGAGGAGCGCTTTGCCTCCCTGCCCCGCACGCCGATCGCGACGCCGGTGCTGGAAGCCGCCCGCTACACCGGCGGCGAGAGCCGCGAAACTCGCGACCTCATGGATGCGCAGGTTCTGCTCGGCTTCGAGGGCAAGGCCTATCACGCCCGCGACTTCTACTGCTCGCAGATCCTCGCCAACATCCTCGGCGGCGGCATGTCCTCCCGCCTCTTCCAGGAAGTCCGCGAGCATCGCGGTCTCTGTTACTCGGTCTATGCCTTCCACTGGGGCTTTTCCGACACCGGCATCTTCGGCGTGCATGCCGCGACCGGCGGCGAGAACCTGCCGGAACTGATGCCCGTCATCGTCGACGAGCTGCGCAAATCCTCGATGAACATCGAGCAGCAGGAAATCGAGCGCGCCCGCGCCCAGATCCGCGCACAGCTTCTGATGGGCCAAGAAAGCCCGGCGGCCCGCGCGGGCCAGATCGCCCGACAGATGATGCTCTACGGTCGCCCGATCCCCAACGAGGAACTGATGGAGCGCCTCTCCGGCATCACCATCGAGCGCCTGACCGACCTTGCCGGTCGGCTGTTCTTCGACACGATACCGACGCTTTCTGCGATCGGCCCGCTCGAGCAGCTTGCCCCGATGGACGACATCCTGTCGTCGCTGACCGGCAAGGCCGCCGTTCCGCACGCCGTCGCAAGCTAAGCCGAAGGCTTAACGGCCGGGCTCCGCTTCATCAAAACGGTGAAGCGATCCCGGCCTCCCAAACAGTGAGCAATATCGCACGGGAGGCGCTTTCAAGCGCCGCCCGGAAACTGCGTTCGGCCAGCCGGCGCGCCGCGGATGACGACAGCGTGTGCGAATGGTGAAGTCTTTGCACCTTTTCGCAAAATCGGATTCGATTTGCGCGCAAAGTTGTGCAACGTTTCGATTTGTGACGGCGCAAAGGCGTGCCGTCGGGCGGATGGTACAAGGTCCTCGCGCGTAAACGGAACGGCCTCGGAGGCAGCTATGACACGATCGGTTTTTCGGTTCCTGTCGCGGCAGCCGGAGACGATCGAAATCGCCGACCAGAATTACCTGCTCCGCCTCCCCCGCTATTCCGATTACCGCCAGTGGTATCAGCTCAGAAGCGACAGCCGCACCTTCCTGGAGCCGTGGGAGCCGACCTGGCGCACCGACGAAATGACCGAGAGCGCCTTTCGCAGCCGGGTCATCCGCAACGAGCAGGAATATGCCTCCGGCCAGGCGGTGCCGCTCTTCCTTTTCCACAAGCCAGGCGAGGTTCTGCTCGGCGGACTGACGATCGGCCACATTCGCCGCGGCGCCGGGCAAAACTGCATGATCGGCTACTGGATGGGCGCGCGCCATGCCGGCAAAGGCCACATGTTTGCCGCCCTCAAGCTCGCGATCCCCTACATCTTTTCGACCCTTGAGTTGCACCGTATTGAAGCAGCCTGTATTCCGGACAACTCAAGAAGCATCCGGCTCCTTGAAAAGGCCGGTTTTGAGCGTGAAGGCTATTTAAGACAGTACTTGAGAATCAACGGCCAGTGGCGAGACCATCTGCTCTTTTCTCTCCTGTCCGACGATGCCGTACCGAACAGGAATATGCCCCTTTGATGCCTCTAGCCCGCTCGCCCTTCGCCTGGTCAGCCTCCAAGCTGGCAGCGTTTCTGATAACGCTCACGACGATTTTCTGTGCGCTCGGCGGCGCGGCCCAGGCTTTGGAGCCGGTCAAGATTTCGCGTGAAGACACGGCGCTCGACCTGACGGCGACGACCGAAATCTACAGCGGCCGCAACGAAGCCTTTCAGGTTTCGACAGCACCCGGCACCGACGGCATCGTGCGACGAATCGAAGTGCGCTCCAACAGCGAAGGCCATCAGGGCGACTGGGCGGTGTTTGCGCTCGCCAACGTTTCGGCCGAACAGCTCGAGCGCGTGATCGTCGCGCCGCACTTCCGACTGGTGAATTCCAAGCTCTTCTGGCCGGACCTCGGCTCCAAGCGCATGCTCTCGATCACGCCGAGCGAAGGCTCCGCGCTCACCCGCGAACCGAGCGACGAGGCGGACGTCTTCCGCGTCTCGCTGGCGCCGGGCGTCATCATCACCTTCGTCGCCGAGCTGGCGACACCGGACCTGCCGCAAATCTACCTCTGGGAGCCGGACTCCTACAAGGACACGGTCAACGCCTTCACGCTCTATCGCGGCATTGTGCTCGGCATCGCTGGCCTGCTTGCAGTGTTCCTGACTATCCTCTTTGTCGTCAAGGGCACCTCGATGCTGCCGGCGACGGCAGCACTTGCCTGGGCCGTGCTTGCCTATATCTGCGTCGACTTCGGCTTCCTGTCGAAGCTCATCAGCGTGACGGCGGGGGACGAGCGAATATGGCGAGCGGGCACCGAGGTCTTCCTCGCGGCCGGCCTCGTGATCTTCCTGTTCACCTACCTCAATCTCAACCGCTGGCACCAGCATCTGGGCTATGCCACGCTCGCCTGGATCCTCGGTCTCGGTCTGCTCTTCGGCGTCGCCGTCTACGATCCGGCGATTGCGGCCGGCATCGCCCGTCTTTCCTTTGCGCTGACGGGCACCGTCGGCATCGTGCTGATCGCCTATCTCGGCTTCAACCGCTACGACCGCGCGATCCTGCTCGTTCCCGCCTGGCTGCTGATCCTCGTCTGGCTGTTCGGCGCATGGTTGACCGTCACCGGTCAGCTCGCGAACGACATCGTGCAGCCGGCGCTCGGTGGCGGTCTCGTGCTGATCGTGCTCCTGATCGGCTTCACCGTCATGCAGCATGCCGTTGCCGGCAGCGGCTACCAACAGGGCCTGTTCTCCGATCTCGAGCGCCAGTCGCTGGCCCTCACCGGATCCGGCGACACCGTCTGGGACTGGGACGTCGCCCGCGACCGTGTGGTGACCATGCCCGATATCTCGACCCAGCTCGGCCTGTCGCTCGGTAGCATGCACGGCCCCTTGCGCAACTGGCTGCCGCGGCTGCATCCCGACGATCGCGACCGCTTCCGCGCCACGCTCGACGTGCTCCTCGAGCGCCGCCGCGGCAAGCTCAATCATGAATTCCGCGTGCGCGCCGAGGACGGCCACTATCACT
This sequence comes from Ensifer sp. LBL, assembly GCF_050435225.1. NCBI lineage: Bacteria > Pseudomonadati > Pseudomonadota > Alphaproteobacteria > Hyphomicrobiales > Rhizobiaceae > Ensifer > Ensifer sp. LBL. The sequence goes on from NZ_JBNDJY010000001.1 coordinate 503,235, forward strand.
GGCTCTCCATTCGCGCCCGCCCTGTGCTTGGCGCCAACGGCGAAATCATCCGCTGCGTCGGCACGATCATCGACATCACAGAACAGCGCAATTCCGTCGAACGGCTGCTGCATAACGCACTTCTCGACAACCTGACCGGCCTTCCGAACCGTCAGGTCTTCCTTGACCGGCTGCAGGCGATGCTCTTGATGGCCGACGGCAGCAATTCCGTGCGTCCGACGGTGCTTGCGATCGACATCGACCGCTACAAGCAGGTCAACGATCTCCTGGGCATCGCCGCTGGCGACAACATCCTGATCGCACTGACGCGGCGCCTGCGCCGGCTGCTGCGCCCGCAGGACACGCTGGCTCGTCTCGGTGGCGACCAGTTCGGCCTGATCCTGATGTCCGAGCGCGATCCGGCCAAGGTGGCCGATTTCGCCGACGCGGTGAGCAAGGCAATCATGGTGCCGCTCAACTACGGCAACCGCGAAATCAACCTGACCGCATCCATCGGGCTCGTCTCCTGGCTCGACCAGGAACAGAGTGCGGCCGGGCTTCTCGATGATGCCGAGCTCGCCATGTTCCGGGCCAAGAAGGAAGGCGGCAACCGCGTCGAGCCGTTCCGCCCGGCCTTCCGGACCTCCGGTTCGGACCGCATGCAGCTCGAAGCCGACCTCAAGAAGGCAATCGAGCGCAAGGAACTTTCGCTCGTCTACCAGCCGATCGTGCGGCTGAACGATGCCGAGATCGCCGGCTTCGAGGCCCTGATGCGCTGGGATCACCCCAAGCGCGGCAACATCTCCCCGACCGAGTTCATCCCGATCGCCGAGAATTCCGATCTCATCAACCAGCTCGGCATGTTCGCCTTCGACCGGGCGACGAGCGACCTGACGGAATGGCAGCTGCAGACCGGCGACCTGCCGATCTTCGTCTCGATCAACCTTTCGAGCGCGCAACTGCTCAACAACGAGCTTTATGACGACGTCCGCGCCATCCTCACCAAGAACCGCTGCGATCCGGGCAAGGTGAAGATGGAGTTGACAGAATCGCTTGTGATGGAAAATCCGGAGCAGGCCCGCCTCGTCCTCGAAAAGCTGAAGGAAGCCGGCCTCAAGCTCGCGCTCGACGACTTCGGCACGGGCCATTCATCGCTCTCCTACCTCACCCGCTTCCCCTTCGACACGATCAAGATCGACAAGGCGCTGGTGCGTGACCCGAGCGACAAGCGCGGCATCCTCTTGCGCTCCGTCATCACCATGGCGCGCGAACTCGACATGCAGGTGGTGGCCGAAGGTATCGAATCCGAGGACGACGCGATCCAGCTGTCGCAGATGGGCTGCGATTACGGACAGAGCTTCCTCTTCGGCCCGCCGATCGGTTCGGAATCGATCCAGCGCCTGTTGAAGGAGCGCTTTCCGCTGATGAAACGGGCGTAGGTTCGCCAAGGCGCCGCCGCTCAGCAGGCAGACCATCATCCCTGAGCCCGTCGGTTACACCCCGACGGGCTTTTTCATTTCTGCGTCAAGGATCAGGAAAGGTCGTCCAACCGCCAATCAGGCGTGGCCGGCATCCATGGAGAGCATCGCGGCTGAAACACCCATCAGCGCCAGCGCCCGATCGTATTTGTCGTCGAGCGCCTTGTCGAAGATCAGCTCGTCGCGCGCCGGGCATGTGAGCCAGCCGTTCTGGGTGATTTCCGCTTCCAGTTGCCCCGGTCCCCACCCGGCGTAGCCGAGCATCATCGTCGCGCGCACCGGCCCCTGCCCACGCGAAATGGCACGGACGATGTCGAGCGTCGCCGTCAGGCAGATATCGTCGCTGACGGGAATGCTGGAGTCGCTCAGATAGTCGTCGGAATGCAGCACGAAGCCGCGCCCGGTCTCGACCGGACCGCCCGCCTGGATCTGGAAATCCCGTGTTACCTGGGGAAGCCGGATCGCCTCATCCTCATCGAGAAGATCAAGGTGAAGCAGCACGTCAGGGAAGGTCAGTTGCTGTGGCCGGTTGAGAATGAAGCCCATGGCGCCATCGTCGGAATGGGCGCAGATAAAGATGACCGTGCGGGCGAAATTGGCGTCAAACATCCCAGGCATGGCGATCAGGAACTGACCGTCAAGAAAGCCTCGCTCGCGTCTCTTTTGCGCCATCGGAGTAGCCATCATGCGAACAGCCTATCAATTCGCCGCGAAATGAAAAGCGCCTCAGCGTCGCGGCCCATAATTATTGCACGCACGGCGTTCACTTCGCCGTGTCCGATCAAGCAATTATGATCGTTGCCTCCGTCGCAGCGTCTGGAGCGGTTTTGGCAAAAGCGATATTGCTTGCCGTATGATCCAGAGCTTCACACACCAGAAAATGGCCCAGTTCATCGGCGCGGCAAGCCTTGCTGGCTCTTTTTTTCTCCCCTTCGGCGCCAACGCGGCCACCAGCGAGTGGGTCACCTCCCCCGGCGGCATGATCCGTCTGGTCGCCGCCCAGCCCAAAGAGGACGGCACGATCCCGGCAACACTGGAGGTCAAGCTCAACCCTGGCTGGAAGACCTATTGGCGCGAACCCGGCGCAAGCGGTATTCCCCCGCAGGTGACCCTCGACCCGAAGGGCGGCGTGGAGCTGGAAAAGATCGGCTTCCCGGTGCCGAAGACGTTTGACGATGGCGTCGTGCGCTACATCGGCTATGACAAGCCGGTCGCCTTCCCGCTGACATTGAAGCGCCTCCACGGCAGCGGCGACGTTACCATTCGCGCCTCCGTTTTCCTCGGCATCTGTGAGGACATCTGCATTCCGGTGCAGGGCGAGCTCACGCTTGCCATCAAGCAAGGCGGCTTCGACAATCCGCTCGACGGCGCGCGGATCGACGATGCCGTGGCTGCACTGCCGGAGGCGCCGTCCACGGATTTCGCAGTCACCGCGAGCCGCTACGACGCCGAAAAGGCGATGATGCATCTGTCGGTTCGCCTACCCGCCGACGACAAGGATCCGGAAGTCTTCCTCGCCGGGCCTTCGGGCATTTCGTTCGGCAAGCCCGAGATCCAGCCTGCGGGCGACAGGGCGCTGAACGCAGCCGTTCCGGTCAGGCTCACGGGCAAGGACAGGGAACTCAAAGGCAAGCCGATCGTTTTGACTGTGCGCGCCCAGGGCCGCAGCATGGAGACGACCCTTGCCTTTGATTAGGGCGCATCTATAGTCCGCCGAGTTCTCCGACGAGTGCGGAGGAGCGAGACGCAAGCAACGCAAGGAGAATGCCGTGACCATTGCCGTCGGAGACAAGCTGCCAGCCGCAACCTTCAAGGAAAAGACCGCCGACGGTCCCGTCGAGGTCACCACCGATCAGCTCTTTGCCGGCAAGCGCGTCGTGCTCTTCGCCGTCCCGGGCGCCTTCACGCCCACCTGCTCGCTTAACCACCTGCCCGGCTATCTCGAAAACCGCGACGCGATCCTTGCCCGCGGCGTCGACGACATCGCCGTCGTCTCGGTCAACGACCTGCATGTGATGGGCGCTTGGGCAACCACCTCGGGCGGCATGGGCAAGATCCACTTCCTCTCAGACTGGAACGCCGCCTTCACCAAGGCGCTCGGCATGGATATCGACCTGTCGGCCGGCACGCTCGGTGTGCGCTCCAAGCGCTATTCGATGCTCGTCGAGGACGGCGTGGTAAAGTCGCTCAATCTTGAGGAAAGCCCCGGCCAGGCGACCGTTTCGGGCGCTGCCGCGATGCTCGAGCAGCTCTGAGCAGAAAAGAAGCAAGTGCGCATGGAAACGGGCCTCAACGGCCCGTTTTTCATTTCACCAGAAGCGAGCCCAAACCACGTTTCTTCTTGTAGGGTTCCATGCCCTTGCGCGCGAGTTCGTCGGCGCGCTCGTTCTCCGGATGACCGGCATGGCCCTTGACCCAGTGCCAAGTCACCTTGTGCCGCCGGTTGGCCTCGTCCAGCCGCTGCCAGAGCTCGCCGTTCTTCACCGGCTTCTTGTCTGCGGTCTTCCAGCCGTTCTTCTTCCAGCCGTGGATCCACTTGGAGATGCCGTCCATCACATACTTGCTGTCGGTGTAGAGATCGACCTCGCAGGCGCTCTTCAGCGCGTCGAGCGCCGAGATCGCCGCCAGCAGCTCCATGCGGTTGTTGGTGGTTTCGGCCTCACCGCCGGAGAGTTCCTTTTCCACCTCGCCATAGCGCAGCACAGCACCCCAGCCGCCCGGTCCGGGATTGCCCGAACAGGCGCCGTCGGTGAAGATGTCGATATGTTTCATGCCTGGCCTCCGTCGCGGCGCAGGCCGTATTCGGCACTGGACGCAATCGCGCGGTGGAAGCGGATCTTCGTCAGATATTCGAGCGGATCCTTCTTGACCACGAGCGCGCCAGCGGGCGTCATCAGCCAGTCGTAGAGCCGCGTCAGAAAGAAGCGCAGCGCCGAACCGCGGCAAAGCAGCGGCAGAGCGTCGATCTCGGCCGGTGTCAGCTTGCGCACGCTCTCGTAGCCCGAAAGCATCGCCATGCCCTTGGTGATGTTATAGGAGCCGTTCTTCTCGAAGCACCAGGAATTGAGGCAGACGGCGACGTCATAGGCGAGATAGTCGTTGCAGGCGAAATAGAAGTCGATGAGCCCGGAAAGCTGGTCGCCGAGGAAGAAGACGTTGTCCGGGAAGAGGTCGGCGTGGATGACGCCTTCCGGCAGCGATTTCGGCCACTGGCGCTCCAGATGTTCGAGCTCGGCCGAGATCTCGTCCTTGAGACCGGCCTGAACCTCGTCGGCGCGCGCTTCGGAATTGACCCAGAGCGGCCGCCAGCCGCCGACGGAGAGCGCATTGGTGCGCTTCAGCGCGAAACCCTCGCCGGCGACATGCATGGCCGCCAGCGCCTTGCCCACTTCGTGGCAGTGCCTGGCTTCGGGCTTTCTCAGCCACATGCCTTCAAGGAAGGAGATGACGGCGGCAGGACGACCCGAGAGCTCGCCGAGCAGCTCGCCGTCGGAACGTGGTAGCGGCAGCGGGCAGGACAGACCACGCTCGGCCAGATGATGCATGAGGCCCAGGAAGAACGGCAGGTCGCCGGCATTCACGCGCTTTTCGTAGAGCGTGAGGATGTAGGAGCCCTTGGTCGTGTGCAGCAGGAAATTGGAGTTCTCGACGCCCTCGGCGATCCCCTTGTAGGAGGTCAGCTGGCCGACGTCATAGGCGGTGAGAAAACGGGCGAGATCGTCTTCCGTGATATCGGTGTAAACGGCCAAGGGTGTCCACTCTCAAGAAAATGCGGGCAGGAAATGCGGCTTATTCGCCGTTGACGAAGGCCATGTCGGCAGCCGTCAGCGGCACGTGGCGGATCTCGCGGTTGACGAGGAAGTTCTCGTTTTCCTCGACCGTATCGGCGAGTTCCACGGAAGCTTCGTAGCGTTCGCGAAACGCCTCGATGATCTCGTTGACGATCACTTCCGGCGCAGACGCACCGGCCGACAGGCCCACCGTAGAGATATCGCCGATTTCATCCCAGTCGATTTCCGACGCCCGCTGGACCAACACGGATTTTTTCGCGCCGGCTCTCAGCGCCACTTCTACGAGGCGCTTGGAATTGGACGAGTTGGGCGCACCGACGACGAGGAACAGGTCGCAGCCGGGGGCTGCCTGCTTCACCGCTTCCTGGCGGTTGGTGGTGGCGTAGCAGATCGAATCGGCGGCGGGCGCCGTGAGGTTCGGAAAACGCTCGTGCAGCCGCTTGATGACGCCGGCGGTGTCGTCGACCGACAGCGTCGTCTGGGTGACGAAACCGAGGTTGTCCGGGTCCGGCGGCTGGTAGACGTCGGCATCCTCGACGGTCTCGACCAGCGATACCGTTCCTTCCGGCAATTGGCCCATGGTGCCGATCACTTCGGGATGGCCAGCATGACCGATCAGGACGACGTGGCGACCGAGGCGATTGTGGCGCATGGCCTGCTTGTGGACCTTGGAGACCAGTGGACAGGTGGCGTCGAGATAGAACAGGTTGCGGGCATCCGCGTCGGCGGGCACCGACTTCGGCACACCGTGCGCCGAAAAGACGACCGGCTGCTTGCGGTGTTCCGGCGGGATCTCGTCGAGCTCTTCAACGAAGATCGCACCCTTGGCTTCGAGACCTTCGACGACGTATCGATTGTGGACGATCTCATGGCGGACATAGACCGGCGCGCCGAATTCCTTCAGCGCCAAGACGACGATCTGGATCGCGCGGTCGACGCCGGCGCAGAAGCCGCGCGGGCCGCAAAGGCGGATGGTGATCGGGGATTTTTCTGCCGCTGATGATGCCATGGATCAGGATGCCATTAGGAGGAAAACGAGCGCTGCGATCGCCGGGCCGCCCTGGATGAGGAGGATACGCGGCTTGACCGACCACGCGCCATATATAGCGGCAACGACCACGCACACAAGGAAGAACACCTTCAGCTGGATGGCAAAGGCGGCTTCCGCCTGGACCAACGACCAGAACAGGCCGGCGGCAAGAAAACCGTTGTAGAGCCCCTGGTTGGCCGCGAGCACCCGTGTCGTCTCGGCCTGCTCGGCCGTCATGCGGAACACGGCCCTTCCCTTCGGCCCGGTCCAAAGGAACATTTCCAGCACCAGGAAACCGATATGCAGCAAGCCGGTCAAAGCAATCAGTGTGTTCGCGATGATCGTCATCGTTCCCCCCGCTGCCGTTCGTCATGCACGGTTAGCATGACGGTAAACCCGCGGCTATCGCCCGCGCCGCATTGCATAGATCCCGCTGACCAGCACCAGAGCCGCTGCCAGCCCATACCACGTCAGCGCATATTGCAGGTGGTTGTTGGGCAGGTCGAACTGGGTCACACCGCCAATCGGCAGGCCGCCCGGATTGGGCGTTGCATCGGCATCGACGAACAGCGGCACGACCTTGTCGGCGGGAAGGCCGACCGAAGACGCCATCGTGTCGAGGTCCTTCCAGTAGAAGATGTTCTTGGCGAGGTCGTTGTCCGGAACGAGCGACGACGGCTTGCCGTCAAGCTTCGGCCTTGCAAGACCATGAATGCCGACGAAGGCGGGAAGCTCGCCGGCAAGCCGGGTCGAGGAATCCTTCTGCTCGAAAGGCACGAAACCGCGATTGACGAAGAGAAAGCGGCCGTCGTCCAACCGTAGCGGCGTGAAGACGTAATAGCCGGTGCGGCCATTGAAAGTCGCGAAGAAATGCCGCTCCTTGCTATGGTCGAACCCGCCAGTAACCGTGACGGTGCGGTAGTCGATGTCGCCGCCATCGGCGAGGATCTTCTCGATCTCGGCAAGTGTCGCCGGTGGTGCAGACCTGCGCTCGGCCATGGCCGAAAGCAGGCCTTCCTTCCAGTGCAGCCGCTGCATCTGCCAGGTGCCGAGCGAGACGAGAATGGCAAATGTCGCGACGAGCAGCAGCAACGTGCCGATGCGACCGATCAGGCCGCTCTTTTTCCTGGTCGCGATCTCAGCCACGGTCGATCTCGCCCGGACGCGCATTGTTGCGGAATTGCAGGTTGATCAGGATGCCCTTGAGCATCCGCGTCAGGCCGAGGCTGAAGATCACCGCAAGCGGGATCCACAGGATGAAGTGTAGCCAGAGCGGTGGGTTGAAGTTGACCTCAGCCCAAAGCGCCGCGCCGACGACAATGAAGCCGACGATCAGGATCACGAACACGACAGGGCCGTCGCCGGCATCGGCGAACTTGTAGTCGAGATCACAGCTCGCGCAGGACGGCTTGACCTTCAGAAACCCATCGAAAAGCTTGCCCTGGCCGCAGCGCGGGCAAAGCCCCTTGATCCCGGTCATCACCGGATCAACCGGCGGGAAATGTGCCTTGTCTTCACTCACGGCTTGATCTCGATTGGCGTGTTGTTGGGCACCATGGCCCAGATTTCTTCCATTTCGGCATTGGTAACGGCAATGCAGCCATTCGTCCAATCGAAGCGCTGCGTCAAAAAGGCCAGCCAGCCGAAATAATTGGGCTGGCCATGGATCATGATCATGCCGCCGGGATCGACGCCGCTTGCGGCGGCGGCAGAGACATCGGCCGGCGCCGGATAGGAGACGTGAATGGACTTGTAGTAGCCGCTGCCGGGATTGCGCCAGTCGAGCGAATAGAGCCCTTCCGGCGTCTTCTGGTCCCCCTCCTGGCGCTTGTGGCCAATGGAGTTGCCGCCGAGCGCAACCGTGTATTCACGGATCACCTGGTCCCCTTGGAAGAGCTGCAACAGCCGCCGTTCCTTGTGCACGACCACTCTGTCTGCGCTATCGGCGGCCACGACGGGAAAACAGCCGGATACCACAAGCGCCGCCGCCGCCAATCCCAACCTCATTTCCGTCACCCCTCGAGCCGTCCTGTGGGCACACCACCAAAAGAACAAGGCGGCTGCATGACTGCAACCGCCTTGTCGAAACGAGCGTAGGCTCTATTCGCTTACATGTGAGCGACAGGCGCGCCCCAACCACCCCAGATGTAGATGGAGAAGAAGAGGAACAGCCATACGACGTCAACGAAGTGCCAGTACCAGGCGGCCGCCTCGAAACCGAAGTGCTGCTTCGGGGTGAAATCGCCACGCAGCGCACGGATCAGGCAGACGAGCAGGAAGATCGTGCCGACCAGGACGTGGAAGCCGTGGAAGCCGGTCGCCATGAAGAAGGTCGCGCCGTAGATCGAGTCCTTGAAGGCGAACGGAGCGTGAGCATATTCGTAAGCCTGGACGTAGGAGAACAGCACGCCGAGCGCGACCGTCAGCGCCAGACCGTTGACCAGGCCCTTGCGGTCGTTGTGCAGCAGCGCGTGGTGCGCCCAGGTCACCGTCGTGCCGGAAAGAAGCAGGATGACGGTGTTGTAGAGCGGCAGGTGCCAGGGATCGAGAACCTCAATGCCCTTCGGCGGCCAGACGCCGCCGGTGAAGGCGGTGCGGGTTGCCTGGATGGCTTCGCCCGGGAACAGGCTGGCATCGAAATAAGCCCAGAACCAGGCGACGAAGAACATCACTTCCGAAGCGATGAACATGATCATGCCGTAGCGCAGGTGCAGGGCAACGACGCGGGTGTGGTGACCCTCATGCGCTTCCTTCACGGTGTCCGACCACCAGCCGTACATGGTGTAGAGAACGATGATGAGGCCTGCGAGCAGGATCCAGACGTTTGCGAACTCGAGGCCGAAGATCTTCAGCGAGCTGCCCGACAGATAGCGCATGTAGCAGATGCCGCCGAACGCCATGACGAAGGCGCCGATCGAGGCAAGCAGCGGCCAGGGGCTTGGGTCAATGATGTGGTAGTCGTGATTCTTCTGATGCGCACCGGCCATGTCAGTAATCCCCGAAATGTCTCTCTCTCGTCGCCCTTCCGGCATAGCCGAAAAGGACCTCCATTCAAAGTTTGTTCTCTTCCGTCTTCACCTGCGCGACCGGCTTAGACGGTTCGCGCGGATAAAAGGTGTAGGAAAGCGTCAACGTCTTGATGTCCTTGGTCTCCACCGCCTTGACCATGTCCGGATCGACGAAGAATACCACTGGCATCTCCATCTCCTCTCCCGGCTGCAAGGTCGTCTCGGTGAAGCAGAAGCACTGTACCTTGTTGAAGTAGGCGCCCGCCTGCATCGGCGTGACGTTGAAGGTCGCCTGACCCGTCGTCGGCTTCGACGACAGGTTCTTCGCCTTGTACATCACCTGCACCGTTTCACCGATGCGGATGTCGATGTCGCGCTGGACCGGCTTGAACTCCCAGGGCAGGCCGCCCGAGGTGTTCGCGTCGAAGGTGACCTTCACCTTCTCGTCCAGGATGACGTCGGACGCCTGCTCGACGCGCTGCGTCGTGCCGTTGTAGCCGGTGACGCGGCAGAACATGTCGTAAAGCGGCACGGCCGCATAGGCCATGCCGACCATGCCGCCAACGAAGGCCAGGCAAGTGCCCACGACGACGCGGTTGGAGCGCTGCGAGCTTGTGGTCTGCGGTGAAATCGTCATGCCATCCCGCCTCAGTTGACCATGCCGTTGCCGAACTTGATCAGCGTCACGATGTAGAACAGGACGACGAGGCCGAAGAGGACGAAGCCGAGCGCGATGTTGCGGCCGCGGCGCGATTTCTTCTGGGCATCAGTGAGCTTGACGGTTTCCATCAGGCAATACTCCCGGCATTCAGCCAGATATTGACGATCAGGTGGTCCGCCATCAGGGCGGAGAAGATCACGAAAAGATACATGATCGAGAAGGCAAAGAGTTTCTTGGCCGGCAGCATGCGCTCGTCCGTTTCCGGCATGCGCAAGACGCCGATCGAGTACCACACGAAGCCGAGGCCGAGAGCCGCTGCGACTGCGCCGTAACCGATGCTCGCAAAACCGAGCAAGGTGGGACAGATGCCGATCAGTGCGGTCAGCACGGCGTAGATGACGATCTGCTTCTTGGTGGTCGCCTGGCCGCAGACATTCGGCATCATCGGCACGCCGACGGCGCCGTAGTCGCCCATCTTGAAGAGCGCGAGCGCCCAGAAGTGCGCCGGGGTCCATAGGAAGGTGATGAGGAAGAGAACGATGCTTTCGACCGACACGGCGCCGGTCACGCAGGCCCAGCCGATCATCGGCGGGAAAGCGCCGGCAGCACCGCCGATGACGATGTTCTGCGGCGTCGAACGCTTCAGCCACATCGTGTAGATGACCACGTAGAAGAAAATGGTGAAGGCGAGCAACCCGGCTGCGAGCCAATTGACGGCGAGCCCGAGGATCATCACAGAAAAGGCAGACAGCGTCAGACCGAAAGCCAGCGCTTCCTGCGGCAGGATCTTGCCGGCCGGGATCGGGCGCTTGGCGGTACGGGTCATCACCGCGTCGATGTCGGCGTCATACCACATGTTCAGCGCGCCCGAGGCGCCAGCGCCGACTGCGATGCACAGGATGGCGATGAAACCGATGAAAGGATTGATATGTCCTGGTGCGAGCACCAGCCCGGCGAACGCCGTGAAGACGACCAGGGACATGACACGCGGCTTCAGAAGCTCGAAGTAATCGCGCGCAGAGGCTTCGGACAGGCGCGGTACGCCTTCCATGCCGACTGCTTCGTGATTGTCGATGACCGTCATGTCTTGTCCCTGCAAAAGTCCCGGCCGCAAGGGCCGTGTGTCGCCGGTTTCCCGGCGGGGTGAAGCCGCCGGAAACGGCGGCTTCTGTTCGTTGCCCGTCACTTGATGCGCGGGAGCTGTTCCCACTGGTGGAACGGCGGCGGCGAAGACAGCTGCCATTCCAGAGTGTTCGCACCCTCGCCCCACGGATTGTCGCCAGCGACGCGCTTCTTTGCGAAGGCTTCGAAGACGCCAAAGAGGAAGATCAGGACGCCGACGGCTGCGACGTAGGAGCCGTAGGACGAAACCATGTTCCAGCCGGCATAGGCATCCGGATAGTCGATGTAACGGCGCGGCATGCCTGCGAGGCCGAGGAAGTGCTGCGGGAAGAAGATCAGGTTCACGCCGATGAACATGACCCAGAAGTGCAGCTTGCCGACGAACTCGGAGTACATGTAGCCGGTCATCTTCGGGAACCAGTAGTACCAGGCCGCGAAGATTGCGAAGACGGCGCCGAGCGACAGAACGTAGTGGAAGTGAGCAACCACGTAGTAGGTGTCGTGCAGCGAGCGGTCGAGGCCGGCGTTGGCGAGCTGAACGCCCGTGACGCCACCGACGGTGAACAGGAAGATGAAGCCGATCGCCCAGACCATCGGGGTCGTGAAGCGGATCGAACCACCCCACATCGTCGCGATCCACGAGAAGATCTTAACGCCGGTCGGGACAGCGATGACCATCGTCGCGAAGACGAAGTAGCGCTGCGTGTCGAGCGACATGCCGACGGTGTACATGTGGTGAGCCCACACGATGAAGCCGACGGCGCCGATCGCGACCATAGCGTAGGCCATGCCGAGGTAACCGAAGATCGGCTTGCGCGAGAAGGTGGAAACGATGTGGCTGACGATGCCGAAGCCCGGCAGGATCAGGATGTACACTTCCGGGTGACCGAAGAACCAGAACAGGTGCTGGAACAGGATCGGGTCGCCGCCGCCTTCAGGCGCGAAGAAGGCCGTGCCGAAGTTGCGGTCGGTGAGCAGCATGGTGATGCCGCCTGCCAGAACCGGCAGCGAGAGCAGAAGCAGGAACGCGGTGATCAGAACCGACCAGGCAAAAAGCGGCATCTTGTGCAGCGTCATGCCCGGAGCGCGCATGTTCAGGATCGTGGTGATGAAGTTGATCGCACCGAGGATCGAGGACGCGCCGGCAATGTGCAGGCCGAGGATGACGAAGTCCATCGCCGGTCCTGGCATGCCCGATGTCGAGAATGGCGGATAGATCGTCCACCCTCCCCCTGCGCCATAGGCACCGGCCGGACCTTCGACGAACATCGAAAGCAGCACGAGCAGGAAGGCCGGAATGATCAGCCAGAAGGAAATGTTGTTCATGCGCGGGAATGCCATGTCCGGCGCACCGATCATGATCGGAACCATCCAGTTGGCGAAGCCGCCGATCAGCGCCGGCATGACCATGAAGAAGATCATGATGAGCGCGTGCGCGGTCGTGAACACGTTGAACATGTGCTTGCCGCCGTCGATGGCAGCATCGCCCTCGAAGCCGTAAACCATCTGCGCCAGACCGTGGAAGATCTGGATGCCCGGCTCCTGGAGCTCGGCACGCATGAAGATGGACAGCGTGCCGCCGATGATGCCCGCGAAGATCGCGAAGATCAGGTAGAGCGTGCCGATGTCCTTGTGGTTGGTCGACAGGAACCAGCGCTGGAAGAAGCTCAAAGGCTTGTGCGCATGGTCTGCGTGGCCATGATCGGAGTGATCATGGCGTTGGTCTTGATGAACGGCTGTTCCAGCCATGGGTCGAGCTCCCCTTCCGATTACTGTGCGGCGTTAGCGGCGACGTCGACGGTCTTGGCCGAGTCGATGGACGCCATGAGCGCCTTGTTCGCATCGCCAACATTCGTTGCGGCGGCTGCGAGCCAGGTGTCGTATTTTTCCTGCGAAACCACGCGGATGGCGATCGGCATGTAAGCGTGGTCCTTACCGCAGAGCTCGGAACACTGGCCGTAGTAGAGACCTTCGCGCTCGGCCTTGAACCAGGTTTCGTTCAGGCGGCCGGGAACGGCGTCGATCTTCACGCCAAAGGCAGGCATTGCAAATGCATGGATCACGTCAGCAGCGGTGACGAGAACGCGAACCGTCTTGCCGACCGGCACGACGACTTCGTTGTCGACGGCGAGCAGGCGCGGATATTCTTTCTTGTCTTCCTTGCCGAGCGTCGCGCGGTCCTCTTCCTTCATCATGATGCTGTCGAAGGTGAGCGGGCTTTCGCCGACTTCATACTCGTAGGACCAGTACCACTGGTTGCCGGTCGCCTTGAGCGTCAGGTCCGGATTGGCCGGCGGCGTCAGCTGCGCGGTCAGGAGCTGGAAGGACGGGATCGCGAGGAAGAGAAGGATGACGACCGGACCGACGGTCCAGACGACTTCGATCGCGGTGTTGTGGCTGGTCTTGGACGGAACCGGGTTCGCGCTTTCGCGGAACTTGATCACAACGATGATCAAAAGGAGGAGAACGAAAAGTGTAATCGGAATGATGAACCACAGGGTATAATGTTCAAACCACGTGATTTCTTCCATGATGCCCGTAGCGGCCGACTGAAAGTTCGTCTGCCATTCGACAGGCTTGTCAGCAAAGGCGCTCGAAGCAAAAAGCAGACAGGCAAGCGCTGCCAGAACTGCATAAGCCTTGTTTTTCACAATGTGTCTCCCCAATGCGCTTGATCAGGATCAAACCGGAACGCAGAATCCCTGCGATACTGCTGCGCTTCAAACCACAGTTTGTCCGATGCCGCAACATCTGACCAATCAACCCCATGCGGCATTTTTGCACAAACGTTGCTTTTCACACAGGCACCCCTCGAAACCCGTGGCGAAACCACCTATAGGGGCTGTTCTGCGCGCTTGGCGATCCGATTGCACAGCGCTTTGACGGCGGCGCGCCGGATAGGGCGCCGAACCCGCCCAATTTCCGCCATATGGCGCTGGAATGTGCCCCGCAGGGCTTTTCATTTATTCCTGCGCACTTCAAGAATAGCCCTGATGATTCGACGTTTTGAGGTTTACATGGGCCTGCCCCTCTTTTCCCGACTGTCGGCCTTCGCCGCCTTCGGCCTTGCCGTTCTCGCTCTCCCGGCTCAGAGCCTGGCCCAGCAGCCCGCCGGAACACCCGGCACGGTCAAGTCCAACCATGGCGCGTGGTCGATCGTCTGCGATCAGCCGCCGGGCGCTTCCGCTGACCAGTGCGCGCTGATGCAAAACGTCATCGCCGAAGACCGGCCGGAAGTCGGCCTTTCGGTGGTCGTTCTGAAGACGGCGGATCGCAAGGCCAAGATCCTGCGCGTGCTCGCTCCGCTCGGCGTGCTTCTGCCGAACGGCCTCGGCCTCAACGTCGACGGCAAGGATATCGGCCGCGCCTATTTCGTGCGCTGCTTCTCCGACGGCTGCTACGCGGAAGTGGTGCTCGAGGACGAACTCCTGAAGACCTTCCGCTCCGGCGCAACCGCGACCTTCATCGTCTTCCAGTCACCCGAAGAAGGCATCGGCATTCCCGTCGACCTCAAGGGTTTCGGCGAAGGCTACGACGCGCTGCCCTGATCGGCGACATATTCAAAGACAAACAAAAAAGCCGCGCTTCGAGCGCGGCTTTTTTTGTTGGCGAGCATAAAAGACAAAGCCCGGATGGATGATCCGGGCTTGATACATCGCGGAGGCGACGCGTCTTTAGATGATATCAGTCCCGACGATGTTGATACCGAAGCCCTCGAGGCCGACATAGTGGCGTTCGCGCGAGGCGAGTAGCCTGATGGAACTGATGCCGAGATCCTTCAGGATCTGCGCGCCGAGGCCGATTTCCAGCCACTCGTTTTCACGGGCCTGCGCCTCGTCGTGGGCCTCGCGGTCGTGCTTGCCTTTGCGCGCCGTCTGCGACACGCCAACGCCAACCGAGCCTTCGCGCAGATACACGATGACCCCCCTGCCCTCGTCGGCAATGCGCTTCATGATGCGGTCGATCTGGCAGTCCTTGCCGAAGACGTCAGCACCGACATTTTCAAGGTGCAGGCGCACCGGGATATCGACGCCGTCACGGATGTCGCCGAAGACGACGGCGAGATGCTGCATCGGGTCCCAGGGCAGGGAATAGGAATGCCCCTTGGCCGGGCCATAGGGCGTTTCGATATCGAAGGAACCGCCCTGCTCGATCAGCGTCTCCTTGCGCTGGCGGTAGGCAATGAGGTCGGCGACCGACACCTGCTTCAGGGCGTGGGTCTCGGCAAAGCTTGCGACCTGCGGGCCACGCATCACGGTACCGTCGTCATTGACCAGTTCGCAGATGACGCCGATCGGCGGCAGACTTGCGAGCTTGCAAAGGTCGACTGCTGCTTCCGTGTGGCCGGAGCGCATGAGCACGCCGCCTTCGCGCGCGACCAGCGGGAAGATGTGACCGGGGCGAACGAAGTCGGTTGGCCCGACATTGGGATTGGCAAGGTTGCGAACCGTCAGCGTGCGGTCGTCGGCCGAAATGCCGGTCGTCGTGCCGTGCTTGAAATCCACCGAGACGGTGAAGGCCGTCGTATGGGCGGAATCGTTTTCCGCCACCATGGCGTTGAGGTTCAGGCGCTTGGCCTCATCGCGCGGCATCGGCGTGCAGACGATGCCGGAGGTGTGGCGGACGATAAAAGCCATCTTTTCCGGCGTGCAATGCACCGCCGCGACAATCAGATCGCCCTCGTTCTCGCGGCCGTCGTCATCGGTGACGACGACGATTTCGCCGGCCTCGAAAGCGCGGATGGCATCGACGACACGCTTCTGATCATAGGACATGGTGTTCTTCCCGAATTTGTCTGGGCCGGCTGAAGCCGAATTACTTGAGGCGGCCGGTCTGGCCGCGGTCACGCAGGTAGTGATCCGCGATCGTGCAGGCAAGCATCGCCTCGCCGATCGGCACGGCACGGATGCCGACGCACGGATCGTGGCGCCCCTTGGTGCGCACGTCGACCTCGTTGCCGTCGCTGTCGACCGAGCGCCGTTCGGTGAGGATCGACGAGGTCGGCTTGATGGCGAAACGCGCGACTACGGGCTCGCCGGTGGCGATGCCACCGAGAATACCGCCAGCATGGTTCGACAGGAAGACCGGCTTGCCATCGGCACCGATGCGCATCTCGTCGGCATTCTCTTCGCCGGTGATTTCGGCCGCACCGAAGCCGTTGCCGATCTCGACGCCCTTGACGGCGTTGATCGACATCAGGTTCGAGGCAATGTCCTGGTCGAGCTTGGCATAGATGGGCGCACCAATGCCGGCGGGCACGCCCTCAGCCACCACTTCGACAACGGCACCGATCGAGGATCCCGACTTGCGGATGCCATCGAGATACTCTTCCCAGACCGGCACGATCTCCGGATCCGGCGCGAAGAAGGGGTTGTTGTCGACCTCGGCCCAGTCCCAGTTGGCGCGGTTGATCTTGTGCTTGCCGATCTGCACGAGTGCGCCGCGCACGACGAGCCCCGGCACGACCTTGCGAGCGATACCACCGGCAGCCACACGTGCCGCCGTTTCGCGCGCCGACGAACGCCCGCCGCCGCGATAGTCGCGGATGCCGTATTTCAGATCGTAGGTGTAATCGGCGTGGCCGGGACGGTAGCGCTTGGCGATCTCGGAATAGTCCTTCGAGCGCTGGTCGGTGTTTTCGATCAGCATCGAGATCGGCGTTCCGGTCGAGATCATCGTCTCGCCGTCTTCGTCGAACATGACGCCCGAGAGCACCTTGACCAGATCGTCCTCGCGGCGCTGCGTCACGAAACGCGACTGGCCGGGTTTGCGCTTGTCGAGCCAGACCTGGAGCTCGGCGAGGGTGAAACGGATGCCGGGCGGGCAGCCGTCGATGACGCAGCCGAGCGCCGGCCCGTGGCTTTCGCCCCAGGTGGTTACGCGGAAGAGATGACCGAAAGTGTTATGCGACATGAAGGCAACCGACCCTAAGCAAGCAACGGCCGTACGTTTGTACGCGGATGCCCTCTCTTACTGCATAATTCCTCAAATCGATATCGATTTAAGGACAAAATTATGTAGCACTTCAGAGTGCTACAGCGGCCTTAGCGCGTCTTAAAAGACGCGCGGCGCTGTAGAGGAAAGCCGAAGACGGGGAAAGACTTTCGCGACCCAGCGCGACGTCCTCCGTCACGATGCCAGGCGCAGACCCCGTTCGGTTGCGAAGGCGAGAAACTTCTCGGAGCTCAAGGGCCTCGCGAAGGCGTAGCCCTGCAGCACGTCGCAGCCGAGGATGCCGAGCATTTCGGCATGCGCCATCGTCTCGACGCCTTCGGCCACCGTCTCGATGTTGAGCGAGCGCGCGATCTCGATGATCGAGCGAACCAGCGCCTGTTCGCTGCGCGCGCTCAAGACCGGGACCACGAGCTGGCGGTCGATCTTCAGCCGCTTCGGCTTGATCTTTAGCAGGCTGACGATCGAGGTGTGCCCGGTCCCGAAATCGTCGACCTCGATGTCGATACCCAGTCGCTTGATACCCTCGATGTTAGTCGCGACGATATCGTCGCTCTCATCAAGGAAGATCGATTCCACCAGCTCGAAACAGATCTGGCCGGGCGCAATGCTCAGGCCTTCAAGCGAAAGCAGCAGATCGTCGTCCTGAAGCCGCTTGGCCGAGACGTTGACCGAAATCTTGGGAACGCGCACGCCGGCGGCGGCCCAGCGCATCTGGTCCTTGAGGGCTTTCTCCAGAACCAGCCGGTCGAGCGCAGCGGTGACGTTGAGTTCGTCGGCGATCCCGAGGAAACGGTCCGGCGTCAGGATACCCTCGCGCGGATGCTTCCAACGCACCAGCGCCTCCACGCCGCAAAGCGCAAGCGAGGTCGCGTCGAACTGTGGCTGGTACCAGGGCTCGAATTCGTCCCGCTCGATGCCTTCGAGAATTTCATCGGCTATGCGTTTGGCAGTCACCACCTCCGCCTGCAACGTCTCGGTGAAGAACTGATAGCGGTTTCGGCCAGCTTCCTTGGCGCGATAGAGCGCGATGTCGGCGTTGACCAGCAGCTTGCGCGCGTCGATTTCCGGGCCTTCTCCGACCGCGACACCGATGCTGACGCCGAAGCGGCAGGGAAACCCGTTGTAGTCGACCGGCTGCCGCATGGCGGCAATGATGCGGTCGCAGCGCGGCGCAAGTGCGGCCTCGCCGACAACCCCGGTCACGGCAACCACGAATTCGTCGCCGCCGATCCGCGCGATGATATCGCCGGGCGAGGTGTTCGCCCTGAGGATCTCGGAGGCATGGACCAGCATGGCGTCGCCGGCGGCATGGCCCAAAGTATCGTTGATCTGCTTGAACCGGTCGAGATCGATATGCAGGATTGCGATGCCGTCGCCATCGCCAGCCCTGGTCAGGCGTTCGAGCGCCTTGTCGAGCATGCGACGGTTGCCGAGCCCGGTCAGAGGGTCGTGCAGCGAATTGTGCTCGATGCGCACCCGCGCCTGCTCCAGCTCGGCGTTCTTGGCATCCGCCATCGCCTTGGCCGCTCGCAATTGCTCGGTCAACAGGACGTCTTCGGTGACATCGAGCGCCATACCGACAAGCTTGCGCGCGCCGTCCGGCGCCACATGGAGCTTGCCGACCGACCGAATGTGGCGAATGCCCCCGGCAGACAGCACCACGCGCGCCTGATGCACGTAGGTTTCGTCCGCCGCGATGGCGCGGTTGACGGCCTCCAGGGCCGCCTGGCGATCATCGGCATGAAGGGCGGTGAGCCATATTTCCTCATTCGTGGCGCCGTCTGTATAGACGATACCGTAGAGCTGATGCATGCGCTCGTCCCAGTAGGCGACGCTGTTGTCGAGGTCGGCCTCCCACATGCCGCAACGATAGGAATCGAGCGCCAGGTCGAGGCGCCGCGACAGGAGCTCGAGGTCCTGCTCCCGTTCGTAGAGACCCTTCAGCGCCTGTTCGAGTTCGTGGTTCTGCTGGTCGACCTGCGCCTTGGCCGCGCTCAGCCGCTCGTTTTTCAGCACGTCATCGCTGACATCCCAGCTGATGCCGGTGACCTTTGCGCGTCCATCGGCGCCGCGGTAACTGGATCCGACATTGCGGATATGGCGCATCGTTCCGTCCGACAGGATGACACGGTACTGCGACCGGTAGTCCAGGCCATCGTCGAGGCTGCGGAAGAGCGCATTGGCGGCAATGCCGATATCGTCCGGATGCACGGTCGCCCGCCACTCGTCATATGTCGGCTCGTCCACATGGGCCTCCAGCCCGTGCAGGTGGAACATCCGGTCGTCCCAGGAGCGCTGCTGGCTCTCGACGTCGATCTCCCAGATCCCGATCTTCGACGCGTCGAGCGCCAGGTTCAGGCGATGAGACAGCGTCATCACCTCCCCTTCCCGCGCCTTCAGCTTGGCGATGTTGCGCTGTCGCTCGTTGACGAGGCCGCCGGCCAGGAGGATCGGGATGACCACCACCGTGACGGCGGCAACGATCGCCATCTGGATGAAGCTGCTGTTTTCGGGAAGCTGCTTCCATCCGCCGACCGGCATGGCCGCAAGCTCCCACACGCCGCCGGCGAGCTCCAGCCGACGCTTGACCGGCGCGGCGCGAAAGAGAGCGTCGTCGCCGTAGAACGCATCCTGTATGCGGTCCGGCTCGGAAATATCGCGGATCGCCAGATGAACGTCGATGTGGCGGTGATCCCGCGCCAGTTCCGGCGCTTCGCCGCCCGACTCGAGCAGGCGTGCCGCGCGGTAAAGCGCCTTCTCGTCGAGTATCGCCTCGACATAGCCCCAACGCTCCATGCGGCCCTGGATCTTAGAGAAGACCGGCAGGAACAGTTCGAAACCATTGCGGCCGCTCGGCAGCCGGATCGGGCCGATCATCACCGGCCTGACCGTCGAGGACGCGCGCTCGATGGCGTGTCTTGTCGCGCCGAATCGGTTGAAGTCGCTGCCGACGAACCATTGCTGGCTCTCGCGCGGAAAGGCGATCCGCACCACGCCGCCCGGCGCTGCCGAAGCGCGTACCATCTGTGGATTCTGCAGGAGGAGCTTCGTCGCCATGACAGTGAAGTCGTCTGACGTCATGGCCGGATGGACGCCGATGCTGTTGGCAAAACCGTTCAGCGCCGCAATGCTGGTATTAACCTCCGATTGCAGCCGGTTGGCAATGAGGTTCAGTTCGTTCTCGACGTCGATCCGAAGGTCGTTCTGGAAATTCTCGCGATTTTGTCGCTCATAGACATGCCCGCCCGTAAAAACGACAAGGCCAGCGATCGCCGCCGGAATGAGCGACGGTTTCGCAAATCTGGCGGCGGCCCGAATGCGCTGGCGCAGAACGTCAATGATCTTCAATCTCTTCCCCTCGATCCCCAACCAAAGGTAGCGAGCGAGTCTTAAGATTGGCTTTCGTCACAATTCCTTGGCAAACCCTATAATTCATGGGGAAACCACCCCGCCGATACCCGCAGTTCGGCCCTTGCCCGCTTGAAAAATACGGTATCGCCGTCCAGTCTCCAGAGTTCTGGATAGACCATCAAAAAAGCGGGGCGTCCGGCCAAAAGCCACGCCGCAAGGCAATTTTTGCCACAATCGGGGATCAAAGGGAGTGACAAGGATGTTCGCAGAAACGTTGAAGAGGGCAAGAAGAATGCGTTTTGTTATTGCCGCACTCATGGCCACCGCAGGGCTGCTCTCCCCCTTGTCCGCCCTGGCCGAAAGCGCCGACGTTGAAGCTACCATTACGGGTGTTGATACCGATAGGCTGAGCCTGTCGCTTGACGACGGCAAGAACTACCAGGCGCCCGAGGAATTCAATTTCGAAGGCCTGAAGGCCGGCGTAAAAGTTCTCGTCTTCTACACGGAAGTAGACGGCAAGCGGGTCATCAACGACCTCGAAATCGTTCAATAACAAGGCGCGGCCTTTCCTAGCGGCCACTGCACGGTTCGGACGAGCCGATCTTCACATTTCTTGAAACAGGTTTCTCGGATGCCCCGCGCGCGGGCATCCATGTGAAGCGCGTTGCGCGCCACCGCGCCAAACTACGCCCCAGGCTTCAGACCCAGCCGATGGCGTTGCCGGAGATCCGCAGAAGGCGGTCCTGCGGGATCGCCGCGGTCGCGGCCTCCTCGGCTTCCATTTCCCCGAAAAGCTTGAACAGCACACGAATGACGCCGCCATGGCTGACGCAGACCGTCGGCTTCGTCACGTCCCTGAGCCAGGCAGCTATGCGCCAGGACAGGATTTCGTAACTCTCGGCGTCCTCACCGGGGGGAATGAAGTCCCACTTCACGGCGCGCCGCTCGGCGATCCGCTGCGGCGCCGAGCGCTTGAGTTCGGGCAGCGTGTGCCCTTCCCAATCACCGAAGGAGACTTCCTTGAGCCGCTCGTCGGTGCGGTAGGCCTCCGGATCGAGCCCCATGGCCCGCCGGACGCGCTCCATGGTCTCGCGGGTGCGGCCGAGCGGACTGGCGACGAAGTCGAAATGCCTGATATCGGCGCCGAGGATGCCCCCAAGCGCCACGCCGTTGCCGGTCGCCTGCTGGCGACCGAAGTCATTGAGAGGGATATCCTTTTGCCCCTGGAGCCGGCTTTCGGCGTTCCAGTCGGTCTGTCCGTGACGGATCACATAGATCAGCACAACATGTCTCCGGGCAGCAGGCTGCCGAATCCGACTTTGCGGTTCGGTCAGTCCTTGATCACGGAGATATCGGGCGCATCCACTGCCTTCATGCCGACCACATGGTAGCCGCTGTCGGCGTGGTGCACTTCACCGGTGACCGAGCGCGACAGGTCCGAAAGCATGTAGAGGCCGACGTCGCCGACTTCCTCGATGGTGACGGTGCGGCGCAGCGGCGCGTTGTATTCGTTCCACTTGAGGATATAGCGGAAGTCGCCGATGCCGGAGGCAGCCAGCGTCTTGATCGGGCCGGCGGAAATCGCGTTGACGCGGATGTTCTTCGGGCCGAGGTCGACAGCGAGGTACTTGACGCTTGCTTCGAGAGCAGCCTTGGCGACACCCATGACGTTGTAGTTCGGCATGACCTTCTCGGCGCCGTAATAGGTCAGCGTCAGCATCGAGCCGCCGTCCGTCATCAGCTTTTCAGCGCGACGGGCAACCGAGGTGAAGGAGTAGACCGAGATCTGCATCGTCTTGGCGAAGTTGTCGGCCGAGGTATCGACGTAGCGGCCGGTCAGTTCGTCCTTGTCGGAAAAGCCGATCGCGTGCACCACGAAATCGATCTTGCCCCACTGCTTCTCGAGCGTATCGAAGACGGCATCGATGGAGGCTTCGTCGCTGACGTCGCAATGGCCAGCCATGAAGCCGTCGATTTCCGCAAGCAGCGGCTCGACGCGCTTCTTCAGAGCGTCGCCCTGATAGGTCAACGCAACTTCACCACCCTGCGCGTGGATGGCCTTGGCAATGCCCCATGCGATGGAACGGTTGTTTGCAACGCCCATGATGACGCCGCGCTTGCCCTTCATCAGACCGGATGCCTGAGCCATGGTAAGTCCCCAATACTATTCCAGCATCGGCGGGCGCCGGTGCCAAAGATCAAAAATGTCAAAGACGCCCCACGAGAACGGGTGCGGCAAAATGTCGAGAATTGCCTATGGCATAGCCGCAAGGGTGGTTCAAGCGCGGCTGAGATCAGGAACTGTTAGTCCCCGTAATATTGGGTCAGTGTGTCAGCGAACTGTCACAAATGGCCTGTCACAGATAGAGGCCGTCGCGTTGCGACTTCATCAAATCGGTGATCTTGTCGTCGGGCGCCTCGGGCAGAACCAGTCGCAATTCGACCAGCAGGTCGCCATGCGTACCGTAAGCGCCGGGCATCCCCCTGCCCGCAAGACGGATGACCTTGTCCGAGCCGGACCAGGCCGGAACGACCACGGTAACCTGCCCGACCGGAGTTTCGAGCACCTGTTCGCAGCCGAGCACGGCGCCCTGCAGGTCGACCGGCAAAGTGGTCATGAGATCGAGGCCGCGGGTGCGGAACGTCCCGCCCTGGTCGACCCTGAGCGTGACGACGACGTCGCCGCGGGTCATGCCGGTCACCCGATAGCCCTGCTCCGCCAGACGAATGCTTTGACCGTCGACGGCGCCCGGTGGGATCTGCACCTTCAGGCTTTCGCCGTCAGGAAGCTCGACGGAGAGGCGCTGGCGGTTGATCAGGTCATCGATGCTGACGGCGAGATCGACGGGAAGATCAGGTACTTTCTCGGCCGTCTTTGCCGCGCGCCCCCGGATGCGCCGGACGATCGCCGCTACAAGCTCGGCTGCCGGTGCGGCTGCACGCTGCATCAGCGGCGTCTCGGTCTTGAGAGCGCTTTCCTGCTGGGGCTCGGGCGTTGGTTCCGGCTTGCTTTCGGAAGCCTGGGCCGGGCGCTCCGGCTCCTTCGCCGCCGCAGCCGGCTTGGGCGCTGGCTTGGGTGTGGGCTTTGGGGAGGGCCGGGCCGACTTGGTGCGGGTCTCCGCACCGAAAATCTGTGAAATGGCATCCTCGGCGGTCTCGGCGTCGACGGGTGCCTCTTCCTGAGGCCGCATCTTTGCCTTCATCGCCTCCATGCGACGAAGCTCGGCCTCGCGGCGCGCATAATCGTAGCGGCTTCTGAGCTTCGGGTCGCGCAGGAGTTCATAGGCCTTGCCGGCCTCGGCAAAACGCTCGGCGGCGTTGGGATCGTCCTGGTTGTGGTCCGGATGCACGGCCTTTGCCAGCGAACGCCAGGCGGCCTTGATTTCATCCTGCCCGGCGTTGCGCCGTACCCCGAGGATCACATAGGGATCACGCATGGTTTTACCATCTTCTCTGATCGGCAGCCGCTCCCTGACGCCCGCCTTCGCCCCGATTGCAGGCGCCATCGTCGCCCGTCCGTTGAATGCCGATGATCAGGAGAAGTTGCTAAATAGTGGTTAGCCACGGGTGCTCATGCGGCCATTGGGACGGCATCGTGGGCCGTCATGCGCGCATTTGCCGAAACGTGGTTAACCACCGATTTCAACGACTTGGGTCGGGCGCCGCTCAGGCGCGCGGGCCGAAGCTCGTCAGATACCAGGCGCCGTCGCCGCCCTGGCAGGTGCTGCCGTCGAACTTGGCGATGCCCTCGTAAGAATGACGCGTCGTGGTGAAGCGGCGGCAAAGCATGCCACTGGCGCGGTCTTCCTGGATGCTGCTGATGACGCCGGCGCTGCCGGAGGTCGCATTGGCCCAGGGAATAGGATTAATGGCGCCACTGTTGAGTTCGGCCGACGTCACGGCATTGCGAACCATCACTGCGTCGGAAAGGCCATCGGAAGTCTTGGCGACGGGAACGGTGCCCGTCGAAACCGTGCGGTCGACACCGCTGCCGAAAAGGTCGAGGCCAGCCCCCATGCAGCCGGACAGCGCCAGGACCGGCAGGCAAATTGCCGCGCTACGTAGCAAGGCGAAGGAATACCCCTTCTTGGCGTCGATCCACTTTGCTATGTCTTGCACGGCAATCCTGTCAGACTCGCTGGAGCCGCACGTTTCTCGACAAGGTCAACATACAGGCTCCGACATTTTCGATGCGGAAACACCGGTCGGGCTCATCCCGAAGCATTTCCGCGCCAGACATCACGGCATTGGAACGCAATAATGGCGGCGAATGAGTTAACAAGCGGTGACTTCACCGAATCAAATGAACCCTTTTCCCTGTTTGGCACATGGCTGAAGGACGCGGAAGGCAGCGAGATCAACGACCCGAACGCGGTCGCGCTCGCGACCGTCGATGCCGACGGGCTGCCGAATGTCCGCATGGTTCTGCTCAAGGGTTTCGACGAACGCGGCTTCGTTTTCTACACGAATTTCGAAAGCCAGAAGGGTGAGGAGATCCTCGGCGCCCGCAAGGCGGCGATGTGCTTTCACTGGAAATCGCTCCGTCGGCAGGTGCGCGTGCGCGGCCCGGTCGAGATCGTCACCGACGAAGAGGCGGACGAATACTTCAAGAGCCGGCCGCGCGGCAGCCGCATCGGCGCCTGGGCCTCGAAGCAGTCACGACCGCTCGAAGGCCGCTTCGCGCTGGAGAAGGCCGTTGCCGAGTACACCGCCCGCCACGCCCTCGGCGAAATCCCGCGCCCGAGCTACTGGTCGGGCTTCCGCATCCGCCCGACGTCGATCGAATTCTGGCACGACCGCCCGTTCCGGCTGCATGACCGGATGGAGTTTCGCCGCGAAACGCCCGAAGGCGGCTGGGAAAAGGTACGTATGTACCCTTAGCCTGCCTGTCTCTTAAAAGAGAGACGCCAGATGCAATGACGACGCCCGGTCATGCAGGTGGCCGAGCGGATATTATTCTTTGCCCGGCCCGAGCCGGGCGTTTTCATCGAGTGGCTTTTGATGACGATCGATGTTCGTGACGCGACGCTCGACGATGTCGCCGGCTGTCACCGCTGCCTCGACGAGGTTGCCCGGGAAGGCCGCTGGCTTTCACGGCTGAGCGCTCCTCCCTTCGACGGCTTTGCCGCATACATGACCGACTTGCATCGCGGCCGGGCACCCCAGATCGTCGCGGTCGACGATCGCGCGATCGGCTGGTGCGATATCCGGCTGGATGCTTCGCCCGTTCGCGCGCATGTCGGGACCTTGGGCATGGGGCTTCTCGCCACCTATCGCGGTAAGGGAATCGGCGGCCGGCTTCTGCAACTGGCGATGCAGCGTGCCCGCGAGCGGGGGCTGGAACGCATCGAACTATCCGTTCTTGATGAGAATGCTGTGGCCCGGGCGCTCTACGCGCGGTTCGGCTTCCAAATCGAAGGCCGCCGCGTGAGCGACTGGAAACACGACGGCGTTTACCAGGACAGCATTCTCATGGCTTTCGCCTTCAATTGACGCCAAAGCGCTCGGCTGTACAACTCGCCTTTTCTAACCGGCCCTCAGCCGGAACGGGATGCCGGATGCCAGCGCCGAGACATAGCGGGCGCGCTGGAAGTGGCCGTTCAGCGAAATGCGCGGCAGCGCATAAGGGCTGGATTGCGTCCGCGCCGTAAGCGTTCCGGGTTGGGTGGTGACGGCCAGGGTAAGCCCCAGATCGGCGACGATGCGATGGTCGCGCGCGGATACCGCCGGCGCGTCGCCATAGGGATAGGCGAAGGTCTGGGGCGGCCGACCGGTGATCGCCTCGACGCGCTGCAGCGATCCCTCGATCTCCCGCTTCGCCTCGGCATCAGACAGGCGCGCGACCGCGCGGTGGCTGACCGTGTGCGCGCCTAGCCTCGCCAGAGGACTTTCGATCAGGCGCCGTAACCCGGCCTCGTCCAGCGTCAGCTTTTCGGTGATCGCCAGGGGATCGATGCCGCGGTCACGGGCGGCAGCGTTCAGGGAAGCGATCGCCTTTGCCTCGTCATGGCCGTGGATGAACGCCGCAATGCGATTGAAGGCGGACTGTCTTTCGGCCGTTGTCGACGCCTGCAGTGTTTCTACACCGCCGCCGAAGTCAAAGTGTAGCGTCTCGTTCGTTTCGAGCATATCGGCGAGCGTCTCCCACCAAAGCGTATGGGTGCGGTCGACGAAACCGCCGGCAACGAACACCGTGAACGGCGCCTGGTGGCGCTCGAAGACCGGCAAGGCGTGCTCGAGATTGTTCTTGTAACCGTCGTCGAGGGTAAAGCAGGCGACCGGTCCGCCCTCGGCAACCACGGCCTGCGGCAAGTGTTCGAGCGGGACAAAGCGATAGCCGTCGCGCTTCAGCGTCCGCAGCGCGACATCGAGAAATTCCGCCGTGATCTCCAGATGGGCGTTGGGATCGAAGGCACGGGCAAGCTTCGGCCGGACATGGTGCAGCGTAAAGATCGCCCCCTGCCCGCGCGCGCCGGCCATCAGCCCGGCGCGGCTCAGGCCCCCGGCGACTTCCAGCCCGCCGGCAATTGCGGCGCGGCGAACAATTGTCCTGATCATACCCTTGATGGTCGCCCCCAAAATCTGGCCCAAGCGCTCCCCGCACGGCCTGCAAGCCTGGAAAGTTAACGGCGAGGGCGTTAAACCTTGTTGAACGGGGAGAGCGTTCATCGGCCATTTACCACACCCCCGAAAACAAGGTCGGCTTGCCACATTCCGCCCTAAAGTTGCAGCAAAGACACGGATCTTGTCACAAAACGAAACAGCTTTGCGCCTGACCGCGGGCGCCTTTCGACGGGGATCGACATGAAAACTTTGCGCTGCCTCCTGCTGGCGACCTTCGCACTGGCGCTCGGGACGGCGACTGCCGTGGCCGGAAGCGCCTCGCTGGTGCTGGATGCGCGCACCGGCAAGATCCTCTCGTCCGAAAACGCCGATGTCCTCAACCATCCGGCCTCCTTGACCAAGATGATGACGGTCTACATGGCCTTCGAGGCGCTGAAGAGCGGCAAGCTTTCCTGGGACAGCAAGATCAAGGTTTCGAAGGCGGCGGCCTCCAAGCCGCCGATGCGTCTCGGCCTCAAGTCCGGCATGACGATCACGGTGCGCGAGGCGGTCCTCGGCATGATCGTGCGCTCGGGCAACGATGCCGCAGCCGCCATGGCCGAGAAGCTCGGCGGCTCCGAGACGAATTTCGCCCGGATGATGACCGCCAAGGCGCGGCAGCTCGGCATGAGCAAGACCATTTTCATCAATGCCTCCGGCCTGCCGGCCAGCAAGCAGGTGACGACGGCGCGTGAAATGTCGACGCTTGCCGTGGCGTTGATGCGCGACTTCCCAAGGGAGTACCGGCTGTTTGCGACCGAGAGCTTCAATTTCCGCGGCCGCAAGGTGCGGGGGCACAACAACCTGATGTATCGCTACGACGGCATGGACGGCATCAAGACCGGCTATACCAACGCCTCCGGCTTCAACCTCGTCAGCGCCGTCAAGGACGGCAATCGCCGCGTGGTCGGCGTCGTGCTCGGCGGCAAGACGGCGCGCAGCCGCGACGCCAAGATGGCGGCCCTTCTCGATCGTCACGTCGGCAAGGCGGCCAAGGGTGGACGGCAGCTCATGGCGTCGACGCGCGGCGGCAAGACGGTCGAAGCCCCCGTCGAAGTGGCCGCGGTCGCAACATCCGAGGTTCCGATGCCCTACGCCGCACCGCAGCGGGCCAAGCAGGATTCGGTTGCCGCCCTGATTGCGGCGACATCGACGACCGCGATCCCGGCGGAACGCCCGACCGAGGTTGCCGAGATCGAAACGACCGCTGCGGTTCCGGCAGCGTCAGGCGGCTGGCAGATCCAGATTTCGGCCGCACCTTCGGCTGAGGCTGCGCGCATGCTGCTGGCGCAGGCGCGCTCGGAGGCCGGTGCGCCGCTCGCAGGCGCCACGCCCTATACGGAAGCCGTCGGTAAGGGTGCCAAGGCGATCTACCGCGCCCGCTTCGTCGGCTTTTCGAGCAAGGATGCGGCCGCGGCCGCCTGTGACGCTCTCAAGCAGCGCTCCTATGACTGCATGATGCTGCCGTCGCGCGGCTGACGGCAGCGGTTCGCCGCAGCTTCACGCGCTTGCGGCTCTGTGGGCGCGATTGGCCATCCACCAGTCGCACTGCTCTTCGCTGTAGCCGAGAAGCAATCCCTCCTCGCGCTCATCTTCATCCGTCCATGGACGCCAATTGTAGAAGAGCTGGTCGCAGCGCTTCCTGAAGCGCTCGAAGCGCCAGGTCTCGCCCGGCAGCGCATAGAGGAAATAGCGAACCCGCTCCTCTTTCTCGCCTCCCGTGGTCGTCGGGCACATCTTTGCCAGCTCGAACGTGTCCAGCAGCAGCACACCGGTGGCAACATGCGGGGCAAAGAGCGCCTTCGTTTCCTCGAGCCAAGGCGAAGCGGGATCGTCGCCGAAATAGGCAAAGGGCTTGCGCCCTTCCAGCATCAGCGGAAGTTCGTAGCCGGTATGGACGAGGTAGGGCGTTGCATCGATCCGGTGTGGCCGGCGAAGCAGGGCCTCCTCCCCCGTATCCGGCAAGACAAACCCGAGCGCCGGGGCAAGCGCAGTCAGATCCTTGCGGTCAAGCAGGTAACAGGCATGGTCGGCAATGGCGCCGCCGTCCAGGTCCAGGGCACGCGCGATGTCTCCCGCATCCCCATCGAACCGCAGTTCGTGGCTGGGCGTAGCGGTCTCCGGCGACAGGAACGAAAGCACGAAGACCGCCACCGGAACTTACGCCTGCGTGCCGCCCACCGTGATCTGGTCCATGCGCAGATGCGGCTGGCCGACGCCGACCGGCACCCATTGGCCGGCCTTGCCGCAATTGCCGATGCCGGTATCGAGCTTGGTGTCGTTGCCGACCATGGTCACCCGCTTCATCGCATCCGGGCCGTTGCCGATCAGCATGGCGCCCTTGACCGGCGCGCCGATCTTGCCGTTTTCGATCAGGTAGGCCTCGGTGCAGCCGAAGACGAACTTGCCCGACGTGATGTCCACCTGGCCGCCGCCGAAGGAGACGGCATAGATGCCCTTCTTCACCGAGGCGATGATTTCCTCCGGCGACTTGTCGCCGGAGAGCATGTAGGTATTGGTCATGCGCGGCATTGGCACATGGGCATAACCCTGGCGCCGACCGTTGCCGGTGGGTTGCATGCCCATCAACCGGGCGTTCTGCCGGTCCTGCATGTAGCCGACGAGCTTGCCGTCCTCGATCAGCACGTTGTAGCCGGACGGCGTGCCTTCGTCGTCGATCGAGATCGAGCCGCGGCGCGCCTCGATCGTGCCGTCGTCGACGACGGTGACGCCCTTGGCAGCCACCTGCTCGCCCAAAAGGCCGGCAAAGGCCGAAGTCTTCTTGCGGTTGAAGTCGCCTTCCAGACCATGGCCGACGGCCTCGTGCAGCATGACGCCCGGCCAGCCGGAGGCAAGCACCACGTCCATGGTGCCGGCCGGCGCGTCGATCGCTTCGAGATTGACGAGCGCCTGGCGCAGCGCCTCGTCCGCGCCCATCTTCCAGTTTTCCTCGGTGACGAAATCGCCGAAGCCGCGGCGCCCGCCGGTGCCGAAGGAGCCGCTTTCCTGGCGGTCGCCATCGCCGGTCACGACGGAGATGTTGATGCGCGTCATCGGCCTGACGTCATGGACCCGATGACCGTCGGCGCGCAGGATATCGACGACCTGCCAGCTTGCGGCGATGGTCGCCGTCACCTGGCGGACCTTGGGGTCCTTGGCGCGCAGATAGGCATCGATTTCCTGAAGCAGCGCGACCTTTGCCTCGAAGCTGGGCTCGCCGATCGGGTTTTCGTCGCCATAAAGTTTCTTGTTGGTGCGCTGCGGGGCTGCGGCATAGGAGCCGGCATAGCCGCGCGTCACCTGCGCCACCGCGTCCGAGGCGCGGCGCAGTGCCGACAGGGAAAGCTCGCCGGAATGGGCATAACCGACCGCTTCGCCGGCAACGGCGCGAAGGCCGAAGCCCTGGTCGGTGTTGAAGCTGCCGCCCTTGAGCCGGCCGTTGTCGAAGGACAGCACCTCTGCCTGGGCATGTTCGAGGAACAGTTCGCCGTCGTCGGCACCGGCGAGCGTTTCCGAGAGAACCTTGCGGACCGTTGCCTCGTCGGCATCGAAGAGGCTCATCAGATCGGTGTTCATAGTGGCACGCTCCCGCGTCAGGAATTTCTATCGCCTCCATTTAGGAAGGCGGCGGGTTCAAGCCAAGGAAAATATCACGGGACGCATGTTTCCCTCGATCCACACCGATCGACGCCAACATGCGGATTCAAGTCGCTATAGTGACGCGTTCCAGCCATCGAGCCGTTCCACGCGCTCGACGCCGGCGAAGCGGGCAACCCGATCGAGCTCGGCATCGATGCGTTCCAGGCGTCCGGCCGAGGCGCGGACACCCTTTTCGAGCCAGAGCCTGCGGACATCGAGGCTGCCGCGCTTGCGGTCCGCCTTCATGTCGATGCGGCCGATCAACCGGTCGCCCTCGATCAGCGGGAAGACGTAATAGCCATATTCGCGCTTGGCCTCGGGCACGAAGATCTCGATGCGATAGAAGAAACCGAAGAGCCGTTCGGTGCGATTGCGATCGCGCAAGAGGGGATCAAAGGGGCTGAGCACGCGCACCCGGCCGGGCGGCTCGGGGATATCCCCGAGTGCTTCCGGAAATCCGGCGAAGGCGTAGGAGACACGCGGACGTCCGCCATCGATCGCTTCGATCTGCACTTCCACGAGTTCGTCGCGATGTTCGGCCACCCAGGTCTTGGCCTCCTCGGGCGAGACCAGATCCCAGAAGGCGGCAATCTCGCCATGGGTGGCGAAGCCGAGACGCTCCAACGCGCTGCGACAGGCCCAGTCGACGAATTCCGGATGGCTGACGTCGCCTTCGTTGTGGTGCGATGGGATCACTCTTTCCGTGAGATCGTAGACCTTCTGGAAATTCTCGCGCCGCGCGATCGCTAGCTTGCCTGTGCGCCACAACACTTCCAGCGCCGTCTTCGACGGATGCCAGTTCCACCAGCCACCGGATTGGTGTTCGGCTTCCTTCAGATCGCGGGCAAGCACCGGGCCGCCTTCGGCAATCCGCTGATAGGTGTCGTCGCAGCCTTTCTCGAAACCCTCGCCTCGCCACGCCTTCCAGCGCTCGACGATCGTCTCGCCTTCCCATTTGAAGCGATGCTTCCAATAGCGGAAGAAGCTGCTGGGAATGATCGAGGCATCGTGGGTCCAATGCTCGAAGAGGTCGCGATCGTCCTCCAGCAGCGCCGTCAGATGTTCCCGACGATAGGTCTGGTTGCGGGAGAACAGGATCTGGTGATGGGCGCGCTCGACCGTGGCGATACTGTCCACCTGCACGAAGCCGATGTCGTGGATGAGCTTCAACAGGCCCTCCTTGCCGAGCGCGCGATTGGGCGCGCCTGAAAGGCCCTGCTTGGCGAGGAAGATGCGACGGGCGTCGCTGTTGGAAAGGCGAATCGTCATAGCGATAACAATAGGCTTTTATTCCCATAATTCAAATGCCGCATCGGTCCGCGGACAGCATTGCCCTTGTTGTCGCACTTGGCCTATAGAGCAACCCGAAAACGGCGCGGGCCGGAGACAGCGAGGAACGGAATGGACATCCGCTTTACCGATTGCGCGGTCCGCTTCGGCGAGTGGGTGGCTTTGCACCCCCTGACGCTCACGCTCAACGAAAAACGCGTCGGCATCATCGGCCTCAACGGCTCCGGCAAGACGACCTTCGCCCGCCTGATCAACGGCCTGGTTAAGCCCTCCTCCGGCGGCGTCACGGTCAACGGGCTCGATACCGTCAAGGACGATCGCGCCGTGCTTTCCGAGGCCGGCTTCATCTTCCAGAATCCGCACAACCAGCTGATCATGCCGATCGTTGCCGAGGACATCGCCTTCGGGCTGAAGAACCGCGGGTTTTCGCGTGACGAGATCGACCGCCGCATGCAGGCGGCACTTTCGCGCTTCGGCATCGAACACCTGGCAAGGCGGCGCGTGCATGAGCTTTCGGGCGGGGAAACACAGCTCGTCGCCATGGCGAGCGTCGTCGTTACCGATCCGAAGATCCTGATCCTCGACGAGCCGACGAACCAGCTCGACCTGAAGAACCGCCGCCGCGTCGCCACGGCGATTGATGACCTGCCGGAGGATACGGTGGTGATCACCCATGATCTTGGGCTCGTCGAGACTGTCGAACGGATGCTGCTCTTCCATGAAGGTCGGCTTGCGTTCGACGGCAACCCGCAAGAGGCGATCCGCCACTATCACGAGATCGCCGGATGCTGACGAGCCTGCATATCGAGGGCAACAGCCTGCTCCACCGGCTGCCGGTCAGGGTCAAGCTGATTGCACTGGTGGCGTCGAGCATCGGGCTTTTTCTGAGCGCCTCACTCGCGGTTCAGGCGATCGCCTTCGTGGTTGCCGCCGCTCTTTATCTCTCCGTCGGTCTCTCGCCCAAGGAAGCGCTGAAGCGCGTCGGTTTCGTCTTCCTGACGATCTTCTTTCTGGCGGCCGTCAATCTCTTTTACCTCCCGGTTTCCGAGGTCGCGACTTTGACCTTGCGGCTGATGGCGCTGGTTCTTTTCGCTGCCGCCGTCACGGCGGCGACGACGATCGGCGCCTTCATGGACGAGATCACCATTCTCCTGAGCCCGCTGGAACGGCTTGGCTGGCTGAAGGCGGCCGATGTCAGCCTGGCGCTCGGGCTGGTGCTGCGCTTCGTTCCCGATATCTTTGCGCGCTATCAGGCGATCCGCGAAGCCCATCGCGCTCGCGGACTGCCTGTTCGGCCGTTGACGATCATCGGGCCGCTGATCATCCTGACGCTGAAGGATGCCGATACGATTGCCGCGGCGATTGACGCGCGCGGATTTCGCCGTCAATAAATTCGCGAATTCTAAAAGACAGGGAACCGGAACTACATGAATACCAGAGATCTCGTGCTCATCGCCCTCTTCGCCGCGATCGTCGTCGTGCTCGGCCTCATTCCGCCGATCACGCTCGGCTTCATTCCGGTCCCGATCACCGCGCAGTCCATGGGCGTCATGCTCGCCGGCTGCATCCTCGGCGCCAAGCGCGGCGCGCTCGCCTTCCTGCTGTTCCTGCTGCTGGTCGCCATCGGCCTGCCGGTGCTTTCGGGCGGCCGCGGCGGTCTCGCCGTGTTTGCCGGCCCGTCGGGCGGCTTCATCATCGGCTGGGTTATCGCCACCTTCGTCACCGGCCTGATCGCCGAGCGCACCGTGCGTGAAGGCCAGGCAGAAACGCGCCAGTTCATCGGCTTCTTCCTCGCCTCCGTCCTCGGCGGCATCGTTGTGCTCTATGCGATCGGCATGCCCTGGGTTTCCGCCGTCACCGGCACCCCGCTCATGACCGTCGCTGCCGGCTCGCTCGCCTTCATTCCGGGCGACCTGTTGAAGGCTGCGATCGCGACGCTTGCCGCACGCGCCGTCTACGCCGGCTATCCGCTGCTGCCGGCCCGCGCCTGAGCCGATGCCGTTTGCCGCCGCGATCCGTCGCCACGCGCAAGACCATCCGCATGCCCCGGCCTTCCAAATCGAAGGCCGGGTTTTCACTTTCGGTGACCTCGCACGCATCGCCGGGACGCTTGCCGAAACGTTCGACGGGCTGGCCGGAAGTGTCGCGCGCCGTAGCGTGCTCGGCGACCGCTCACGGCTGATCGCGCTGGAGGCGGGCAATCATCCGCTCTTCGCCGCGGCCTTGCTTGCCGCCACCAGCGGCGGCAACTGCGTCGCACTAATCGATCCGCATCTGCCTGAGGCGGCGCGCCAGGCCATGCGCGATCGCCTGTCGCCCGATCTCATCATCAGCGCCGATGGCGCCAACCTGTCGCTTCAAGCGCCCGCAAGCGGCGAGACGCGGACTTTCCGCGAGACCGATGGCAAAGAGCGAAAGCCGCTCGCAGCCGGCGACGACAGCGAGCCGTTCCTCATCGTCTTCACCTCGGGCACGACGGGCACGCCGAAAGCGATCATCCGCGATCGCGGCTCGTGGCGCAGGAGCCTGGCCACGGGCGAGCCCTTCTTCGGCATCGATTGCGCCACCCGCACCTTTGCCCCCGGGCCACTCGCGCACGGGCTGACGCTCTATGCGCTTGCCGAAACCCTCGTCGCCGGCGCCGAATTCATCGGGGCCACACATTTCGAGGCATCCCGGGCAATGTCCGTCATCGAGGCGAAAGCGGTCCAGCGACTGGCGCTGGTGCCGACCGTGTTGCGGCGGCTCTGCGCGGCAGCCGCCGGCCGGCCACAAATGTCGGTCAAACAGATCACCGTCGCCGGCGCGAAGCTGACCGAAAACGATCGAGAAATCGCGGCGCTCGCGTTTCCGCAAGCCGATATCATCGAATACTACGGCGCCTCTGAACTGGGCTTCATCAGCGTTGCGACCAAGGGCGATACCGCTTCGGCCACCGCCGTCGGCCGCGCCTTTCCCGGCGTCACGCTCAGCATTCGCGACGACAAGGGGGACGAGCTGCCGAGCGGCGAGACGGGCACGATCTTCGTCGACAGCGCCCTCATCTCCGACGGCTATATCGG
The DNA here is from genome assembly GCF_050435225.1 of Ensifer sp. LBL. Classification (NCBI taxonomy): domain Bacteria; kingdom Pseudomonadati; phylum Pseudomonadota; class Alphaproteobacteria; order Hyphomicrobiales; family Rhizobiaceae; genus Ensifer; species Ensifer sp. LBL. The sequence goes on from NZ_JBNDJY010000001.1 coordinate 538,204, forward strand.
CGGCGCCGACGGCGCCGGGTTCCATCGTCTTGGGTCGCTGGCGACGGTCGGCGATGTCGGTTTCCTCGATGAGTGCGGCACCCTGCACCTTCTCGGCCGCTCTGGTGGCATGGTGCTTTCGGGCGGCAACAACATCTACCCGCAGGAAGTGGAAGCGGTGCTCGTCGCCGATGCCGGCGTTCACGCGGCACTCGTGCTTGGCCTCGATCACCCGGATCTCGGCAGCGAACTGGTCGCCGTCATCGAGCCGGAAGGTGCTATGTTCGATCGGGAGGCGCTTGAGCGTCATCTCGCCTCCCAGCTGCCGCGCTACAAGCATCCACGGCGCATCTGGCTCTGCGCGAACATGCCGATGACGCAGTCGGGCAAGGTAGCGGCGGGCACGCTCAGGCAATGGATCGCGGATGGAAACGATGCTCTCGACCTCATCAACTGACCCGGCACGCATACCTGTCATCGTCGCCGCACTCCGCACACCGATCGGCCGCGTCAACGGCACGCTTCGCGATATCGAACCGTCGCGGCTGGCGGCACCGCTGATCGCCCGAATTCTCAGCGATACCGGCGTTAAGACGAGCGAGATCGACGACGTCATTCTCGGAAATGCCGCCAATAGCGCCGGCAATCTCGCCCGGCTCGCCGCTCTTGAAGCCGGCCTGCCGGTCTCGACACCGGGCGTGACCGTCGACCGGCAATGCGGTTCCGGGCTGGAGGCGATCGCGCTTGCGGCGCGGATGATCCAGGCGGGCGCCGGGCGCTTCTATCTGGCCGGCGGCACGGAAAGCGCCAGCCGTGCGCATATCCGCCTGCGGCCGCCGCTGGAGCGCGGCGGCGAGCTCGCGCCGGTCAAGCGCGCCCGCATGGCGCCGGACGAGATCGGCGATCCGGACATGGGCGTGGCCGCCGAAAACGTCGCGACCGCCTGCGGGATTTCCCGTGAACGGCAGGACGCCTTTGCGCTTCAAAGCCATCGCCGCGCCGTCGATGCCGATCTGGCCGGCCGGTTCTCCCGCGAAATCGTGGCGATCGAAACAGCGGCAGGTCCTGTGTTGCGCGACGAATGCCCGCGCGCCAATGCCTCGATGGAAACACTGCAGAGGCTGAAGCCGGTCTTCGTCGAGGGCGGCACGGTGACGGCCGGCAATGCCTGCCCGATCAACGACGGCGCAGCCGTGGTCCTGGTAACGAGCCTTGCCGAAGCGCGACGGCTCGGCATTCCCTTCGTGCTCGAATTTGTCGATGCGGCGACCGCGGGCGTCGATCCCAACCTGCTCGGGCTTGGCCCGGTTCCGGCGATGCAGAAGCTGAAAGCCCGACAACCGGCGCTCGATCCGGCAAAGATCGATTTTATCGAATTCAACGAGGCCTTCGCCTCGCAGGTGCTCGGCAGCCTCGATCAGCTCGATATCGCCGCGGATAGGGTCAATCTCGACGGCGGCGCCATCGCGCTCGGCCATCCCTATGGCGCCTCCGGGGCGATCCTCACGGTTCGGCTCTTTTCGCAGATGCTCGCATCGCCGGAAGACGCGGAGGGGCTGGCGATGATGGGTGTTGGCGGCGGCATGGGCATCGTCGCGCTGTTTCGTTCGGTCCATCCGGTTTAAGCAGCGCAGCTCCGGATGGAGACCGCTTCACATTTTTCCTGGAATTGGTCTGTTGGTCAGCAATTCCGGACGGAAAACCGCTTCGCACTTTTCCTGGAATTGCTTGGGCTAGACCGAATAGGCCGCCAGCCATTCGCGCGTCGCTGAAGGCAGCGGCAGCGGCGTGTGGCGCTGCGGATCGACTGCGACCCAGACAACCTCGACTTCGGCCGCGAGTTGGCCGCGCGCTTCGACGTTGACGACAAAGCTGATCGAGCTGCCGCCGACCTTCGCCACGTTGACGGTAAGACGGGCGGGCTCGTCGTAACGCAGGCCACGGTGATAGACGCAGGCCGAGCGGCGCACGAGATAGCTTGGCTCGTTCACCACATGCGGACGGTGACGCCAGAGGCTGGAAAGTGCCGCCTCCGCATGGGCATAATAGGCGGCATTGTGCATATGGCCGTGCATGTCTATATCGCGAAACGGAATACGGATTTCCGTGACGTTCTCCAGCTCCCTGCCGTCCATGCGAGGCTCCCTGACGATGCGCTCCACCCTCGTTAGCCAGTTCGGCGATCCCCGGCAAGTGATTGCGCTCGTTGACGCCGAACGCGTGGCGCCTGCGGCGGGCGAAGTCGAGGTGGCGCTGTCGCTCGCCGCCATCAACCCGTCCGATCTCATCCCGGTGACCGGCGCCTATAGCGCCCGCACCACGCTGCCCTTCGTGCCCGGCTTCGAGGGCTTCGGCACGGTGACGCGCATCGGCACCGGCGTCACGACGCTGAAAGTCGGCGACCGCGTGGTCCCGATCGGCGCCAGCGGTCTGTGGCAGGAATATCTGATCCGGCCGGCCGAATGGTGTTTCGCCGTGCCCGAGGATATCGGCGAGACCGATGCTGCTACCTGCTACGTCAATCCGCTGACGGCGCTGCAACTGATCGAGGCGCTGCGTACGCATTTCGGCTCGCTCGATGGCCGCCGTATCGGCGTCACCGCGGCAGGCTCGGCGATCGGCGGCATGCTGATGAAGCTGCTGGCCGGCGAAGGCGCTGATACCACCGGCATCGTTCGAAGCGCGCGCAGCGCTGAACGACTGGCAACCGAGGTCCCCGGCCACATCGTGCTTGGCGACGAGAGCCATGTGCCGCAGCTTCGCCTCGATGCTATCATCGACGCGGTCGGCGGTGCGTTTGCCGGCGATCTCATCCAGCGCACGCTCGACCCCGGCGGCGCCTTCATCCAGTACGGGGCGCTCAGCGGCGTTCCGGTCCCGCAGGCCGCGATCCAGGCGCGGCCGGATATCCGCTTCTCCTTCCTATGGCTGCGCACCTGGGTGCATTCGGCCGGGCGACCGGCGATCGAGGCAGCCTTTGCCAGGAGTTTTGAAGGTTTGCGATCGAGTCTCTTTTCCAGCCGCATCGCGGAAATCTATCCGCTGAGCCGGCTCGACGCGGCGCTTGCGCATCAGGCGGATCCGGGCCGCGACGGCAAGTTGCTGATCGATCCGCGCTGTTGAAAATTCCGCCTTTCCATCGCCTCGCCATGGACCTTGCGGGGTTGGAGCACTAGGTTCCGGACATGACCACGTTCCTCTACGAAAATCCGGTCTTTCTGGAACACGAGGTTCCGGAGGGGCATCCTGAACGGCCGGACCGGCTGAAGGCGCTGAACCTTGCACTCGAACACCCGAACTTCTCCGATCTCAAGCGGATCGAGGCGAAGAAGGGAAGCGAAGACCTCGTGTTGCTCGCCCATCCGGAAGAGCATCTCGCTGCCGTCAGGCGCGCCATTCCGGAGGAAGGCCTCAACAATTTCGAGGCGGACACCTATGCGAGCCCCTTGAGTCTCGACGCGGCGCTGACCGGGATCGGCGGGGCGACCGCCGCGGTCGACGCCGTCTTTACCGGCGAGACCGACAACGCCTTCGTCGCGGCGCGGCCACCCGGCCACCACGCCGAGAAGAACAAGGCGATGGGCTTCTGCCTGTTCAACACCGTGGCGATCGCCGCCCGCTACGCCCAGAAGGTTCATGGGGCCGAGCGCGTTGCGATCGTCGACTGGGACGTGCACCACGGCAACGGCACGCAGGACATCTTCTGGGACGACCCCTCGGTGCTTTTCTGCTCGACGCACCAGATGCCGCTCTATCCCGGCACCGGCGCCAAGGACGAGACGGGCGTCAAGGGCAACATCGTCAACGCACCGCTGTCGCCGAACATGGGTAGCGAGCATTTCCGCGAGGCGTTCCGAAGCCGGGTGCTTTCAGCCCTCACCAATTTCCGCCCGGACTTCATCCTGATCTCCGCAGGCTTCGACGCCCACCACCGCGATCCGCTGGCGCAGATCAATCTCGTCGCCGAGGATTTCGACTGGGCGACCGGGCGCCTGCACGAGATCGCCGATCGCAGCGCCGGCAACCGCATGGTCAGCCTGCTCGAAGGCGGCTATGACCTTCAGGGTCTGGCCGAATCGGCCGGCCTGCACATTTTGAGACTGATGAGAGGGTAACGATGAACACCACCACGCAACCGGACGTTTCCGCCCTCTCCTTCGAGCAGGCCGTCGAAGAACTGGAACGGATCGTTTCGGCGCTGGAGCGCGGCGATGTCGCCCTCGACAAGTCGATCGAGATCTACGAGCGCGGCGAAGCGCTGAAGAAGCATTGCGAGGCCCTGCTGAAGGCAGCCGAGGACCGCATCGAAAAGATCCGCCTCGACCGCGCCGGCAAGCCGCAGGGCGTGGAGCCGCTCGACGCCGACTGATCACTCATCGCAATTCCGGACGGAAACCGCTTCACGCGTTTCCCGGAATTGCCGAGATCAGATTGATCGCCGCGCGGAAACACTGCGTCCCGGCTTCGCCCCTACCCGCCTGGTCTCATAGGCGTTAGTACTTGATGCGACAGCAAAAACGGGAGCACGCGCCATGTCTTTCTTTCCAGGCCCCGACCCGCTCGCCGGCGACAAGCCCGCCTGCGACGCCATCGAACATCTGATCGTTCCGCGCACCAGCGACATCGGCGGCCTACAGGTCCGCCGCGCCCTGCCGACGGCGAAGCGCCGCCTGGTCGGCCCCTTCATCTTCTTCGATCGCATGGGACCGGCGCTGCTGCGCGCCGGCGAGGCGATCGACGTGCGCCCGCACCCGCATATCGGCCTTTCGACAGTCACCTATCTCTTCGACGGCGAGATCAAGCATCGCGACAGCCTCGGCACCGAAATGGTGATCCGCCCCGGCGACGTGAACTTGATGACGGCCGGCCGCGGCATCGTGCATTCCGAGCGTTCGCCAGAGAACCAGCGCGGCCACGAGCGCTCGATCTCGGGCCTGCAGACCTGGCTGGCACTGCCCGACCACAAGGAAGAAATCGACCCGATCTTCAGCCACACCGAAGAGCGCATGCTGCCGCATATGAGCGACGACGGCATCAAGGCGCGGGTGGTGATCGGCAATTTCGAGGGCGCGAAGTCGCCGGTATCGGTCTTCACCGACACGATCTATGTCGACCTCAATATCGCACCCGGCAAGAGCGCCCCCTTTGCGGCGCAGTGGGAAGAGCGCGCGCTCTATATCCTCTCCGGCGAGGCGATCATCGCCGGCGATCATTTCGCCGACAACCAGTTGCTCGTCTTCCGCGCCGGAGACGAGATCACGGTCACGGCCGGACCGCAGGGCTGTCACGTCATGCTTTTCGGCGGCGCAGCGCTTGGATCGTCCCGCCACATCTGGTGGAATTTCGTTTCCTCGTCCAAGGAGCGCATCGAGAAAGCCAAGGAGGAGTGGCGCAGCGGACGCTTCGACATCGTGCCCGGAGACGAAGAGGAATTCGTTCCGCTGCCCGAGGGCTGACCGCGACCTAAAGTGGCACAGGCTGGGTGCGGAAAACCGCGCAACATTGCCTCATGGTGCTTGAATCGATTTCGATTCACAGAATCATGCGCTAGTCTCTTGGTTGACGACGCAGGAACGCCTAATTTTGCATTCAGCAACGATTGCGTCTAAAGAGCCGCTTCGACGGTACCCACCAACTATCGCGCGCCCGACCTTTGGGGCGCGCATGAGGCATGCAGCGTGACACAACTGCCAACCAATCCGATGCCGGCTACTCCCTTGCTCGACAAGGTGACCTACCCCGACGATCTGAAGAAGGTCGACGACAAGGATCTGCCGCAGCTTGCCGGAGAAGTCCGGGCGGAAATGATCGACGCAGTGTCGCGCACCGGCGGCCACCTCGGCGCAGGCCTCGGCGTCGTCGAACTGACGATCGCCATCCACAAGGTGTTCAATACGCCGCATGACCGGCTGATCTTCGATGTCGGCCACCAGTGCTACCCGCACAAGATCCTGACCGGCCGCCGCGACCGTATCCGCACGCTCCGTCAGGAAGGGGGCCTCTCGGGCTTCACCCGCCGCGCCGAGAGCGAATACGACCCCTTCGGTGCCGCGCACTCCTCGACATCGATTTCCGCCGGCCTCGGCATGGCAGTTGCCGCCGATCTCGACGGCAAGAACCGCAACGTCATTGCCGTCATCGGCGACGGCGCGCTTTCGGCCGGCATGGCCTATGAGGCGCTGAACAATGCCGGCGCGCTCGATGCGCGCCTGATCGTCATCCTCAACGACAACGACATGTCGATTGCGCCGCCGACCGGCGCGATGAGCGCCTATCTCGCGCGCCTTGCCTCCGGCCGCACCTACATGGGCATCCGCGAAGTCGGCAAGAAACTGACCGCCTATCTCGGCAAGACCGTCGACCGCGCGATCACCCGCGCTGTCGAACACGCCCGCGGCTACGTCACCGGCGGCACGCTGTTCGAAGAGATGGGCTTCTACCATATCGGCCCGATCGACGGGCATTCGTTCGACCATCTGCTGCCGGTGCTGCGCAACGTGCGCGACAATGCCAAGGGTCCGGTGCTGATCCATGTGGTGACACAAAAGGGCAAGGGCTATCCGCCGGCGGAAGCTGCCGCCGACAAGTACCACGGCGTCAACAAGTTCGACGTCATCACCGGCGCCCAGGCAAAAGCCAAGCCGAATGCGCCGGCCTATACCTCGGTCTTTGCCGATGCGCTGACGCAGGAAGCCGGCTTCGATGACAAGATCGTCGCCGTCACCGCCGCCATGCCCTCGGGCACCGGTCTCGACAAGTTCGCCAAGGTTCATCCCTCACGCTGCTTCGATGTCGGCATTGCCGAGCAGCACGCGGTCACCTTTGCCGCCGGCCTTGCCGCCGAAGGCTACAAGCCGTTCGCGGCACTCTATTCGACCTTCCTGCAGCGCGGCTACGACCAGGTGGTACACGACGTGGCGATCCAGGGGCTGCCGGTGCGCTTCCCGATCGATCGCGCCGGCTTCGTCGGCGCCGACGGTCCAACCCACGCTGGCTCCTTCGACACGACCTATCTGGCGACGCTGCCCGGTTTCGTGGTGATGGCGGCTGCCGACGAGGCGGAACTGAAGCACATGGTGCGCACGGCCGCTGCCTACGACGCCGGCCCGATCTCGTTCCGCTATCCGCGCGGCGAAGGCGTGGGCGTCGAAATGCCGGAGCGGGGCCAGATCCTCGAGATCGGCAAGGGCCGCATCGTCAAGGAGGGTTCCAAGGTGGCGTTGCTGTCCTTCGGCACGCGCCTGGCCGACTGTCTGCTGGCCGCCGAAGACCTCGACGCCGCCGGGCTTTCGACCACGGTCGCCGATGCGCGCTTTGCCAAGCCGCTCGACCATGATCTCATCCGCGAGCTTGCCCGCAACCACGAGGTACTGATCACCATCGAGGAAGGTGCGGTCGGCGGCTTTGCCAGCCACGTGCTGCAGTTCCTGGCCGAAGACGGCCTGCTCGACGGCGGCCTCAAGGTGCGCCCGATGGTCATGCCCGACGTCTGGATGGAGCAGGCCAAACCCGAGGCGATGTATGCCGCCGCCGGCCTCGACCGCGCCGGCATCGTCTCGACCGTCTTCAAGGCACTCGGCCAGAAGCAGGATATCGGCATCGGCGCTGCCGGCTGACCCCTCGCGGGGTCCGCCTGCGGCAAGTATCGGTCACAAGTATTCGAGCTCAAGTGAACATCGCTGCGCGGGATCGGTCGGTCGTCACGATAGACCCAGCCATGACAAGGCAGGATGCTGACCTTGCGTGACGTGTTCGACGATGCCGGGAACGACATCTAATCCCGTATCGCTGTTCATGAATGCGACGAAGGCCGTGCGCTGTTTGGGTATCCCCATCACGAAGGCCCTCGCTCCCGGGTTCGCGCCCCAATGGAAAAACGCCCCGACCTCGGGCTCCAATCCCCAACCCAAGCCCCACGAGACCCCGGCTTCCGTTTCAGGTGAGGTGCTGTCCAGTGCTTCGATACGCGCCTTCGGCGTGGCAACCTGCGGCTCCATCCAGACACGACCTGTGTTCTGCGACAGCAGCGTACCCTCCATCGCTGCGACGACGAACCGGCCATAGTCCCGGGCCGTGGTATGAAGGCTATAGGCAGCATTCGCGCGATCCGGCTTGAACTTGGCTCCCGCATTCCCCTCATCGTCATGACCGAACGCAACGTTACCGTTGAAGCTGTCTCGCCATACGAAACTTGAACTGTTCATTCCGAGCGGCTCGATGACCAACCGCTGGACAACAACTTCGAGGGGCTCGCCGGTTAGGCGTTCGAGCGCTGATTGGAGGTACACGAATCCCTCGCCAGAATAACTGAAACGAGAACCGGGCTGAAAATAGGTTCGTAGCGGATAGTCGTCGCGGCGCCAGTTCGGTAGCCCGGCCGTATGGGCAAGGACATGGCGCGTGGTGATGCGTGCAGCGAGAGGATCGTCCGCGACCAGCGGACCAACAAACTGCGATAGCGGCGTGTCGAGATCGAGAATACCCGCATCGACGAGTTGCAGTGCAACATGTGCCACGACCGGCTTGCTGAGCGATGCGGCCTCAAACACGGTCTGGCTATAAACCCGCTCGCTCGTCTGCCTGTTTCGAATGCCGAAACCACGAGTGTACCGTTCGCCCTCCCGGGCAACGAAGATCGACAGGCCGGGTACGCCCGCCGATGCCATCAGTTGCGAAATTTGAGTTTCAAAGTCCTTCGCGGCAGCCTTCAAATCGAACCTGCTTCTGTCACACCTTCCGGAGGACGGTTAGGCGTAGCGATAGTCGAACAGAGTGCTTTGAATAGTTGTTCTTTGCAAGTACAATCAACCATAGAATGCATCTGGTATCCGCCTGTCCGAAACCAAGCGCCGCCGCACAAAGCCGCGCATCCTCGGCAGGTAGGCAGGCAGCGCCCGTAGCCGCTGCCTGCGAGAATACTCAGAATTCCTGCCAATCGTCCTGCGCCACCGCTGCATTGCCCCGTGACAGCGGGCGGGTGGGTGTGAAGCGCTGTGTGGGCGTGGCTGCCGCCGGTGCCGCCATGGCGCGGGCGGCGGTGCGCAGATCTGCGGTCGTTGCTGCGCGCGCCTGGCCCGGAAGGGTGAAGCGGGTGATCAGCTCGCGCAGGCGGACAGCCTCGTTGGCAAGCTGGGCGCTTGCGGCGTTGGCTTCCTCGACCATGGCTGCGTTCTTCTGCGTCACCTGGTCCATCTGGTTGACCGCCGTGTTCACCTCGGTCAGGCCCACGGACTGTTCTCGCGAGGACACGGCGATTGCGCTCATGTGTTCGTTGATGGTGACCACATGAGCGCCGATCGCCTGTAGCGCCGCACCGGTGTCGCGCACCAGCCGGACACCGCCTTCGACCTCGACGGACGAATTGCGGATCAGTTCCTTGATTTCCTTGGCGGCCTGCGCCGAGCGCTGGGCAAGCTCGCGGACCTCCTGGGCAACGACCGCAAAGCCCTTGCCGGCTTCGCCCGCACGCGCCGCTTCGACGCCGGCGTTGAGGGCCAGAAGGTTCGTCTGGAAGGCGATCTCGTCGATCACGCCGATGATGTTGGAGATCTGGCCGGAGGAATGCTCGATCCGGCGCATGGCCTCGACCGCATCGGCAACCACGCTGCCGGACTTTGCGGCGCTGGCGTTGGCTTCCACGGCGACATGCCGGGCTTCCTCTGCGCGCTTCGTCGAGTTGGCGACATTCGCGGTGATCTCGTCGAGGGCGGCCGCGGTTTCTTCCAGGGCCGCGGCCTGCTGTTCCGTGCGGCGTGACAGGTCGTCGGCGCTCTCGCTGATCTCGCGCGAGCCGCCGTCGATCGAGCGGCTCGAGTCGGCGACCGCCGATAGCGCATCGCCGAGCTGGGCGACGGCGCTGTTCAGGTCGTGGCGCAGCTGCTCGAAATCGGGCGCAAAGGGTTCGCTAAGCTGGAAGGCGAGATCGCCGGCGGCAAGGCGCTTGAGACCGCCGGCAAGGCCGGATGTCGCCTGGATCAGGCGGGCCTGTGCAGCGGCTTCGGCGTCTTCTTGCAGGCGAATGCGTTCGGCCTCGGCCCGTTTGCGGTTTTCAGCGGCCTCCGCCTCCAGCCTGCGGTTGGCAATCGCCGCCTGGCGGAAGATTTCGACCGCGCCGGCCATCTCGCCGATCTCGTCCTTGCGGCCGGCATAGGGGATCGACGATGTGACATCACCTTCGGCAAGGCGGGTCATGGAGCGGGTTGTGGCAACGATCGGCCGCGAGATGGTGCGCCCGACGAGGAAGACGGTCGCTGCAATGACAGCAATCGCCGCGACAACGGCCGCCAGTGCGATCGCCTCGAGCGACTTCTGGGTAGACGCACTTTCGGTTTCGGACTTGACCTTCTCCGTTTCGATGGCGCCCGCCATCTGCTCGAACACCGGCTCGACATCGGCAAAGGCCTTCGACATCGTCGCCCGCAGCGCCGTCTCGTTCTCCGCAAGAGCCGCGTAGTCGTTGAAGGCAGTCGCGTAGTCCTTGAGCGCCGCCAGGACCTTGCCCTGCAGGTCCGCACCGCCGAACAGCTCTGCCGGCGCGCCGTTGAAAGCCTTCACTTCCTCGGCGTGCTTCTCCACGTATTTGTGGTCGCGCCGCATGATGAAGTCCTTCTCGTGGCGACGCATTGTCAGCATGCTCGCCTGGAGCCCCTTGTCCTTGATCGGCTTCAACAACTCCTCGACCGCATGGACGGCGGTGCGCATCGCGCCCTCTTTGCCCGCCGCCGGATCGAGACCGAGCGTACGGTTGGCCTCGGCAACGGCCGAGAAGGCCTTCAGATAGCGTTCGTAGCCCTCGGAAATCGTCTGCAGCTCGCTCCGTGTCGACGAGCTGTCGAGCAGCTTGCCGAGCTCGGCCATCGTCGCCTGCGCCTTTGCGGCGGTTTCGTCATGGGCCGCGGCATATCGATCTTCCCTGCGCAGCAGGAAGTCCTTTTCGGCACGGCGGTTCTGCAGGAACTGTATCTCCAGCCTCAGCAAGGCGCGCTCCGCGTCACGATGCACCTGCACCTGCCGTCGGTAGTCTTCCTCGATGCCCTTCTCCACGACGAAGATTGCGACGATCGCCAGGATACCGGCGACGGCGATCGGCACGAGCAGACCGATGCGATGGGAGATCCTGAGGTGAAAACGCGGCATGCAGCAACTCCTTGCGCCCGGAGGCGTCAGGTGGGGAAGAACGGATTGTGTCGGAAGGTCCGGCTTGCGGAAGTCCTGCGTCATGCAGGTGCGACATCCCCGCAATGTCGCACCCATCATTTAAGGTTGGGTGAATATTCAGTTATTTTTTAGGGGTTTCTAACTGTGTCCTCCGATCGCCGTGAGCGCGGGGGGCTTGCCAATGCGCCGGCAAGCCGCCATGAGAAGCACATGTCAGAAGATCGCCAGAACGAAGAACACAAGAACCGGGTCCGCCTCGATCAGTTGCTGCTGAACTCGGGGCTCGTCGCAAGCCGCGCGCGCGCCCGTGACGCAATCCAGCGCGGGACCGTCAAGGTCGACGGCCGCACGGTCACCAAGGCAGCGTCCATGTTTGCCGAGACCGTGACGATCACCATCGACGATCCGGCGCAGGACTACGTCTCGCGCGCTGCGCTGAAGCTGGTCGCGGCGCTCGATCATTTCGGGCTCGACCCCTCAGGCGAAAGCTGCGTCGATATCGGCGCTTCGACCGGTGGTTTCACGGAAGTGCTGTTGAAGCGTGGAGCCGAGCACGTGGTCGCGATCGACGTCGGCCATGGCCAGATCCATCCGCGCATCGAGGGCGACGAACGCGTCACCAGCATCGAGGGCCTCAATGCCCGCGCCATGACCGAAGAGGATATCGACGACCGCGACATCACCTTCGTCGTCTCGGACGTCTCGTTCATCTCGCTCAAGCTCGCCCTGCCGCCGGCACTCGACATGGCGTTGCCGGGCGCGCACTGCATCCTGCTCGTAAAGCCACAGTTCGAGGCGGGCCGCGACGCCATCAGCAAGGCGGGCCTGCTCAAGGATCCCGAGAGCGCGCCGGATGTTGCCGCCGAACTCGAGCGCTGGCTTGTCGAAGACATGGGCTGGCAGAGCCTCGGGCTCATCCCCTCGCCGATTGCCGGCGGCGACGGCAATGTCGAATTCCTGCTCGCGGGCAAGAAGCCATGACCACCGAAGCCGTCACCGTCAAACGGCTGGGCGCCCAGGGCGACGGCATTGCCGACGGTCCGGACGGACCGATCTATGCGCCCTTCACGCTGCCCGGCGAAAGCGTCGCGCTCGCCGTCAACAAATCGCACGGCACGCTGATCTCGGTGAGAGCAGCTTCTCCCGAACGCGTCGAGCCGCACTGTCGGCACTTCGGGCCGGATGGCGTCAACGGCACCTGCGGCGGCTGCACGATGCAGCATGCCTCGGATACGCTCTACCACGGCTTCAAGCGCGATCTGGTGATCGCCGCCCTGAAGTCGAAGGGCCTGACGCCCGAGGTGGCGCCGCTCATCACCGCCGAGCCGGGCCAGCGCCGGCGTGCGGTTTTCACGGCGCGCAAGACCGAGAAGGACCTGCTGCTCGGCTTCAACCAAGCCGAAAGCCACCACATCGTCGCGATTTCGGAATGTCCGATCGCGAGCCCGGGCATCGTCTCGCAGCTCGCAACCATCGCCAGGATCGGCACTGCGATGGCGGTCAATGCCGAGCCTTTCCGCATCACCGTGCTCGAAACGCTCTCCGGGCTCGATCTCAACGTCGACGGCATCAAGAAGCTTGACGACAGCGTGCGCCGCCGCACGGTCGAAGCCGTGCTTGGCGAGCGCGGCATCGCGCGCGTCAGCCTCAATGGCGAAATCATCGTCGAGCCGGTGAAGCCGGTCATCGATTTCGGCGGCGTTTCCGTTTCGCCGCCGCCCGGCAGTTTCACCCAGGCGACGGTGCAGGCCGAAGAAGCGATGGCGAAGCTGGTGCTCGACCATCTCGGCAAGTCCAAGCGCGTCGCAGACCTCTTTGCCGGCTGCGGCACCTTCGCGCTGCGCATCGCCCGCAAGGCACGCGTGCATGCGGTCGAAGGCGAGGACAAGGCGCTAAAGGCGCTCGACGTCGCCGCCCGCAATACGCAAGGTCTGAAGCCGGTGACGGTCGAGAAGCGTGACCTCTTCCGCCGCCCGGTCATGGCGCAGGAACTGAAGGTGTTTGATGCCGTTGTCTTCGACCCGCCACGGGCCGGCGCAGAGGTGCAGTGTCACGAGATCGCCCGCTCCGGCGTCAAGAAGGTCGTCGCCGTTTCCTGCAATCCGGTCACGCTCGCGCGCGACCTTTCGATCCTGACCGCCGCCGGCTACCGCATCACCTCGGTGACGCCGATCGACCAGTTCCTCTGGTCGTCTCACGTCGAGGCAGTGGTGACGCTGGAGAAGTGAACAGGCCCGGTTTCCGGGCCCGCCTGCTGTTCAGCTTCCCCAGACTATTCCGCTCCCTCCGTCATGCTCGGGCTTGACCCGAGCATCCATCTCCGAGCCTCGAATTCCATCGCACTGGATCCTCGGGTCAAGCCCGAGGAGGACAGGTGGAGGCGTCGGCGAACGAAGAAGAGGCGTACCAACGATAAAGGCCCGGTTTCCCCGGCCTTTATCGTGTCAGGCTTGAAGCGCTTGCCATTTTGATTTACGGCAAGCGCCCTATCACCTTGTTATTGCAACGTTCTGTCGATCCACTCGTACTCAGGCCGCGCGACGACGACCACCACCACGCATCTGAACGTCACCCAGATTGAACTGGGCAAGCAATGCGTTGAGCGAGGCGGCTTCGGACGCGAGACCATGGCTTGCCGCCGTCTGCTCCTCGACCATTGCCGCGTTCTGCTGGGTACCCTGGTCCATGGTGTTGACGGCCGTGTTGATCTCCTGAAGCCCGGTCGATTGCTCACGCGTCGCCGTGACGATCGCGCTCACATGTCTGTTGATCTCCTGCACTTCGGCAACGATCGTCTCCAGCGCCTTGCCGGTTTCGCCGACCAAGCTCACACCGCTCCTCACCTGGTTGCCAGAGGTGGTGATCAGCGCCTTGATCTCCTTGGCGGCCTGTGCCGAACGCTGGGCAAGCTCACGCACTTCCTGGGCGACGACGGCAAAGCCCTTGCCCGCTTCCCCGGCACGGGCCGCTTCGACGCCGGCGTTCAGCGCAAGCAAGTTCGTCTGGAAGGCGATATCGTCGATGACGCCGATGATGTTGGAGATCTCGCCCGAGGACTTCTCGATCGCGTGCATCGCGTCTACGGCGTTGGCGACGACCTCGCCGGACTTCTCGGCCCCGGCACGGGTGCGGGCGACGAGCGCGCCGACCTCTTCAGCCCGGCGGGCGGAGTCCTTGACGGTCGTGGTGATCTCTTCGAGCGCTGCGGCGGTCTCTTCGACCGAGGCTGCCTGCTGCTCGGTGCGGCGGGCAAGATCGTCGGCCGCCGAGCGGATTTCCGTCGCGCCGGCGTCGATGCCGTGGGCGTTGGCGCCGACGGCGCAAAGCGTATCATGCAGCTTGGCGACCGAGTTGTTGAAGTCGGCCCGGAGACTGTCGAGGCGATCGGCGAAGGGGTTGTCGATGCGGTAGGCGAGATCGCCTTCGGCCAGACGGCCAAGGCCCGTCGCGAGACCATTGACCGCTTGCTGGATTTCGGCCGCATCGCGCGCCTTCTGTGCTTCACGTTCCAGACGCTCGCGCTCTGACAGCGAACGGTTCGCATCCGCCTCGCTTTCGAGCTGCATCTTGGCGATCGTCGCATCACGCAGGACCCGCAGGGAGCGGGCGAGATCGCCGATCTCGTCCTTGCGCTCGGCCTCGGACAGGTCGACGTCGGTCTCGCCGGCCGCGATCTGGCCGGTGACGCCGATGACATTGGCGACGCGCTTGCGGAAGCGGCTTGCCAGCGTCCAGCCGACGATGATCATGATCGCGGCGGCAACGGCAATGACGGCGATCGAGATCATCGCAAGCTGCGAAAGGCCGGCAAAGACCGTGGCTTCGGGAACCGAGACCACGACATACCATTCCGTGTCGGGCAGCAGGTTGACCGGCACGGCGACGGCCAAATGCGCGCTGCCGTCCGTGTGCTTCAGCGCGAAGGCCTGGCCGGTGTGGCTCAAGAGGTCTCCCCACCCCTCACCCGCAAGCGGCGTGTCCTTCAGCACCTTGCCGAGCACCTTGGCATCGGGGTGGCTGATGATGCTGCCGTCCTTGCTGAGCAGCGAGACGAAGCCGGTGCCGAAGGGCTTCAGCTTGGCGAGCTCGGTCGACAGTTCGCCGAGTGCCATGTCGACGCCGACGACACCGATGAAGGCGCCGTCCTTCTTCAGCGGCACCATGATCGAGGTCATCAGCACGTCCTTGCCGTTGATCGGGTAGACATAGGGCTCGGTGACCATGTCGAGGCCGGTCTTCTTCGGGATCTGGTAGTAGTCGCCGGGGCCCGGCTTGTCGTAGTCGGCCAGCGCCTCGTGGATCACCTTGTCACCGGAGCGGGCGATATAGGGAACGAAGCGGCCGGTCGCGTCGTGACCGGGCTTGCCGACGAACTCGGCGTCCTTGCCGTCGAAGGCGTTGGGCTCCCAGCCGGTGCTCATGCCGACGGCAAGCGGGTTGTCGACGATCCAGCGTTTCATCAGGGTTTCGATTTCGGCGCGCGAGGGCTCGCCGGTGCCCTTCACCGCATAGAGCGCGGAGCGGATGTTGTTTGCGAGCGTCTTCGCCTCGGCAAACTTCGTCTCGACGCTGCGCGCGCTTGCGGATGCGGCATTGGTCATCTCGGCGATGCTGCGCTCGCGCAATTGCTGATAGGAGAGCCAGAAGACGACGGCGGCGGTGACCATCGAGGTCAGAAGGCCGGTCATCACGATGGCGAACATGTTTCTTGCCGTTGCAGTCTTTAGGATCACCGTATGTCTCCCCTCGCGCCTCCGCCATTGCGGTCGTGCGCGGCCAAATCATCGATTGCGTGACGGGCACGCTGAGCATTGGGACAGGTGTCTGGAGCACATCGCGATGATAAATGCTGGAGGCGACGTGCGGGCGAAGTCATTTCGCGGCGAAGAAACGGTATGCGCGACCGCTTTATCAAAGCTTAAGAAACAAGGGGATGACTCGCGATCCTGCAGTGAAAAGCGAGAATCCTGATGCAGTGCGCAAAGAAAAGGCCCGGTCTCCCGGGCCTTTAGCTGTCGAATGTCGGCGAAGACTAGGCTGCGCGGCGGCGGTGGCTGGTCGCCGATGCGTATACGCTCTGCGTATCACCAAGATTGAACTGGGCGAGCAGCGCGTTGAGCGAGGCGGCTTCGGAGGCGAGGCCATGGCTGGCGGCCGTCTGTTCCTCGACCATCGCCGCGTTCTGCTGCGTGCCCTGGTCCATGGTGTTGACCGCCGTGTTGATCTCCTGAAGTCCGGTCGACTGTTCGCGCGTCGCGGTCACGATCGCGCTCACGTGCTTGTTGATCTCCTGCACTTCGGAAACGATCGTCTGCAGCGCCTTTCCGGTATCGCCGACGAGCGTCACGCCGTTCCTGACCTGGTTGCCCGAGGTGGTGATCAGCGCCTTGATTTCCTTGGCGGCATTGGCCGAGCGCTGCGCGAGTTCACGCACTTCCTGGGCGACGACTGCAAAGCCCTTACCGGCTTCACCGGCCCGCGCCGCTTCGACGCCGGCGTTCAGCGCAAGCAAGTTCGTCTGGAAAGCGATGTCATCGATGACACCGATGATGTTGGAGATCTCGCCCGAGGACTTCTCGATCGCGTGCATCGCGTCTACGGCGTTCGCCACAACCTCGCCGGACTTCTCGGCCCCGGCGCGAGTGCGGGCGACGAGCGCGCCGACTTCCTCGGCCCGGCGGGCCGAGTCCTTGACGGTCGTGGTAATCTCTTCGAGCGCTGCGGCGGTCTCCTCGACCGAGGCTGCCTGCTGCTCGGTGCGGCGGGCGAGATCGTCGGCGGCCGAGCGGATCTCCGTCGCGCCGGCATCGATGCCGCGGGCATTGGCGCCGACGGCGCAGAGCGTGTCGTGCAGCTTGGCGACCGAGTTGTTGAAGTCGGCGCGCAGGCGATCGAGACGATCGGCGAAGGGGTTGTCGATGCGGTAGGCGAGATCGCCTTCGGCAAGGCGGCCAAGGCCGGATGCGAGGCCATCAACGGCCTGCTGGATCTCTGCCGCATCCCGCGCCTTCTGCGCCTCACGCTCAAGACGTTCGCGCTCCGACAGCGAGCGGTTCGCATCCGCTTCGCTCTCAAGGCGTGCACGCTCGACGGCATTAGCCTTGAACACGGCGACGGCGGCGGCCATGGAGCCGATCTGGTCGGTCCGCTCTTCGCCGGGGATCTCGACGTTGTGGTTGCCCGAAGCGAGCTTTTCCATCGCGCCGGTCATGTCCGTGACCGGACGGATGACGAGGCGGTTGAGGAAGGTTGCGAGGAAGACGAGCATCACGCCGACCGCAAGGATCGTGGCGATGGTCGCGGCAATGCGGAACTGATCGATCGCCGAATAGGCGGCATCGGCGTCGATAACGAAGCCGACATACCATTCGACCGAGGGCAGGCCCTGGACCGGAACGAAGCTCACCAGCATCGGCTTGCCGTCGAGCTCGGTGTTCATGATGCCGGTGCCGATTGCCGGCGTGTCGATCGGGAAGGCATCGGCAAGCGACTTGGTGACGAGCTTTGCATCGGGATGGACGAGGATCTGGCCGTCCTTGCTCGCGAGGAAGGCAAAGCCCTCGCCGCCGACATCGACGCCCTTGATCATGGTCACCAGGGTTTCGAGCGAGAAGTCGCTGGCGGCAACGCCATAGAGCTTACCGTCGCGCTTGACCGGGACGGCCGCACTGATGATCAGCGCGCCGCTGGACGCGTCGACATAGGGTTCGGTCAGCACGCGGGCGTCAGCCTTGACGGCCTGCTGGTACCAGGGGCGCTGGCGCGGGTCGTAGCCGGCCGGCATCGGATTGTCGGGCCAGGTGATGAACTTGCCGCTCTCGTTGCCGACATAGGTCGACATGAATTCGCTGGTGAGAACATCGTTCTTCAGGATCGGCTGGACGGCGCCGTCATCCGCGACATTGCCGGTGGCATCGGCAACCATTGCCGTCAACGTGACGCGGCCGTTAAGCCACTTGGCGACGCTCTGCGCAGCCTGGGTGCCGGAGGAGGCAATGTTCTCCTCGACGGCCTTGGTGGTCGTGTCGCGCTGCAGGCTGTCGATGTATACGGAAAAGCCGGCGAAGGCGCCGACGACGACACAGGACGCGGCAACGAGAATGCGCGTCATGAGGTTCGATCGCTTGGACAAGGTGGGCTCCCAATGGGTGCCGGCGGCGACCGCCGGACATGAGCTCTTGATGATTTTCGCGCAGCATCCATCGTCCGTCAGAAAGACGGCACGCAGAGGCTGACGGGAAAACGTTGAACATGCCAGAAGGCGGGGCCAGCCCTGCTTCATGCGGCTGGGGCCATCCCGAAAAGAGGATAGGCCTATCGCGCAGGACGCTAGCGACCGGTATTTAAGAACAAATTAAAATTGATATATGCAAGTTCGCGATAGCGGCGGCAACGGGATCTTTACCGCCGGGCGAGTAGGAGCTTGCCCCCGAATGCAAAACGGGTGCACAGCGGCACCCGTCTCGTCCTTCACGAAATCCAAGCTGGTTCAGCGGCGCATGAAGGCCTCGAAGGCGGCGCGCGCTTCGGCGCTCTTCAGTTGCGCTGCGAAGTGTTTTGCTTCCTCGTCGATCCGGGCCAGCACGTCGCTGCGGTCGCCACGAACGAGATCGCGGGCAATCCGAAGCGCTTCCGGCGGCTTTTTGGCGAGCCGGGCGGCGAGCGCCAGCGTTTCGCTCTCGACTGCATCCTGACCGACGATCTTCCAGATCAGCCCGGCGTCGGCGGCCTCGCGTGCGGTGAGCGGCTCACCGGCGGCAAGCAGAGCAAAGGCGCGCTGGTGGCCCATGATGCGCGGCGCGATCAGGCTGGAGGCCGCCTCCGGCACCAGCGCCAGATCGACGAAAGGTGTCTTGAACAGCGATCGCTCGGAGGCAACAGTCAGGTCGCAATGGAGATGGATGGTCGTGCCGATGCCGATCGCCAGGCCATCGACGCCCGAAACGACAGGCTTGGTTGCGGTCGCGAGCGCCTTCAGGAATTCGATGACTTCCATGCCCATGGAGCCGCCCATGGCGAAGGCCAGGAAGTCCGCCATGTCGTTGCCGGCCGAGAAGCAGCCCTCGGTGCCGAGAAAGGCGGTGGCGCGCACGGCCGGGTCACTCGACGCAACCGTCAGCGCATTGGTCATCTTCGCGTACATCTCGCGGGTGATGGCGTTTTTCTTTTCCGGCCGGTTGAAACGGATCACCTGGACGCCGGGATGGGCTTCCGGCCGTTCGATGAGCACGTGGTCAGTCATGATGGATCCTTTCAAGCCAGAACGGCGCGGGCGACGGCGAGGCTGTCGGCGCCGTTGACGACACGGTCCTTCAGCGCGGCAGTCTCGGCCAGCAGGTTTTCAGCGGTGAAGCGGCAGAGCGCGATGCGCTGATCGTCCTTGCCATCGCTCACTTCCGCCAGACCACCCTTTGCGAGATAGGCGCCGGTCAGCGCCAGGCCGAAGAGGCGCTGGTAGGCGGTGGCGCCGGCGAGCGCTTCTGCGAGTTTGCCGCCGGCAACCGCCGCAATCAGCCACTCGGTCGCAGCCGAAAGATCGTCCAGCGCCGCATCGAGGCGCGCAGCCGTCTCGCCGAAACCGTCACGGTTCGAGGCACGAACCGCCGCTGCGATCTCGCGCAATTCGGCAATGAAGCCGCGCACGGGGCCACCATCGGAGAGCGGCAGCTTGCGGGTCACGAGGTCGATCGCCTGGATGCCGTTGGTACCCTCGTAGATCGGCGCGATGCGGGCGTCGCGCAGGTAGCGCGCGGCACCGGTTTCTTCGATGAAGCCCATGCCGCCATGGACCTGGATGCCCATCGAGGCGACATCGACGCCGGCGTCTGTCGAGAAGGATTTGGCGATCGGCGTCAGCAGGCTGGAGCGCTCCTGCCAGAACTTCGCTTTCTCGCCTTCAGCCGCGTGCCCCATGTCGACGGCGTGGGCGCAGGCATAGGAGATCGCGCGGGAACCCTGCGTCAGCGCCTTCATCGTCAGGAGCATGCGGGCGACATCGGGATGCTCGATGATCGGGCTCATGCCCTGCCCCGTCCATCCGGGCGCCTTGCCCTGGGTGCGCTCCTTGGCAAAGGCGATCGCCTTTTGGGTCGCGGCATCGGCGATGGCCACACCCTGCATGCCGACCGCGAGGCGGGCGTTGTTCATCATCGTGAACATGCAGGCGAGGCCGCGGTTCTCCTCGCCGATCAGATAGCCGATCGCGCCCTTTTCAGCCCCGAACTTGCCGTCGCCATAGATCATCGTGCAGGTGGGCGATCCATGGATGCCGAGCTTGTGCTCGAGCGAATGGCAGAAGAGATCGTTGCGTTCGCCGAGCGAACCATCCGCGTTGACCAGGAATTTCGGCACGAGGAACAGCGAGATGCCGCGGGTGCCGGCCGGCGCGTCCGGAAGGCGCGCCAGCACCAGATGGACGATGTTGTCGGTGAAATCGTGTTCGCCCCAGGTGATGAAGATCTTCTGGCCGAAGATGCGGTAGGTGCCGTCGTCGCGGCGCTCGGCACGGGTCTTCAACACACCCAAGTCGGAGCCGGCATGCGGCTCGGTCAGGTTCATCGTGCCGGTCCATTCGCCGGAAACCATCTTCGGCAGATAGGTGGCCTTGAGCTGATCGGAGCCGTGTTTTTCCAGCGCCTCGACGGCGCCCATCGTCAGCGTCGGGCCAAGTGCGAAGGCCATGGAGCCGGCGTTCCACATTTCCATGGCGGCGACGTGCAGCATGTGCGGCAGCTTCTGGCCGCCGAACTCTTCCGGTGCCGTCAGCCCATTCCAGCCGCCGGCGATCCAGTTGTGATAGAGGTCGCGCCAGCCATCCGGGGTCTCGACCTTGCCTTCGACAAGACGCGAGCCCTGCTTGTCGCCGATGTCGCCAAGCGGTGCCACCTCCTCCGTCGCGAACCGGCCGGCCTCGGAAAGAATGGCATCGACCAGGTCTTCCCCGAGATCGCCCAACGCGCCCGATTGCAGCGCATCGCCCATGCCGGCCACGTGCTTCAGCGTGAACGCGATCTCGTCGACGGGTGCCTTGTACATGATGATCCTCCCAGATAGCCAGGTCGCGCCGGGCGCTGCCTTGTGCGCCGAACACTATTGATTTTTACGTAAACGTCAACGTCAATTGCCGTCGGCATCCCGAGCGTCGGGCTTCGGCCACCTGTAACAAAACTGTCATCAACGGCGCATAGAAGCCAAGACAGACAGTGCCGCACGTTGTCGAAGACGCGGCGGTCACTGTAGCACTTTGAATGGCTGCATGTTCTGCCCTTCCATTGCCAGCCATGGATCGGAACAGACGGCCCACCCTGGACAAGGCGTTCAGATGAACCTGATTTCCCCCGAAATACCCGGCATCGTCTGGGCCTATCGTTTCGTGCCGGGCGAAAGCCGCTGCCAGCGGATCGCCACCGACGCCTCGATCGACAGCCTGCTTGGGGGCGACGGATGGGTGTGGGTTCATCTGGCGCTCTCGGACGCGCGAACGCCCGCGCTCATCGAGAGGATCGGCAACCTGCCGCCGCTCGCGGTCGCCACGCTGACGAGCCACGACACACAGGCCGCCATCACCGTTTCGGACGATATCGTGCACGGCACGCTCGTCGACTTCGAGCGCACCTTCGACGCGGTGACGAAGACGATCGGCTGGCTGCATTTCGCCGTGAGCGACCGCATCATCATCACCACGCGCCTGCATCCTTTGCGCAGCATCGATCGGGTCAAGGCGGCTGTCGAGAAGAGCACGAAATGTGCACGCCCGATCGACCTCTTCGAGATGATCGTCGTCGAATTCCAGCGCACGCTGATTTCGCTGGTTCTGGAGTTGACCGAGGACCTGAACGTCATCGAGGACCATGTCTATGGCGAGGCCGGGCATCGCCAGCAGCCGGGGCTTGCGCCGCTGCGCAGGACCGTGGTGCGGCTGCATCGGCACCTGCGCACGATCCTCGCCTTGCTGCGGCGTGCGGGCGCATCGGATGAGGACGAGGTGCCGCCGGGCTTCATCGACGCAGCGGAGCGGCTTTCCGACCGGCTGGAAGCGGTCGACCGCGACGTCTTTGCGCTGCAAGAGCGGGCACGGCTGCTGCATGAAGAGATCGACAGCAAGATCTCCTCGGAGACCAACCGGCATCTTTACATCCTGTCGCTGATGACCGCCTTCCTCTTGCCGCCGACGCTCGTCACCGGCTTCTTCGGCATGAACACCGGGGCACTGCCCTTCGCCGACGGCACTGGCACGCTTTACGCAGCGCTGTTCATCGCGCTCTCCATGGCCTTTGCCTGGTGGATTCTCCGGCGGATCGGCATTCTCTGAGACGCCGCTCGGAACCCTCACCAAGCGTTCGGTGTTGAAGAGAGCAACCAGAACGACACCGTGGAGATTGGAAGCATGGCGCTCAAGCGAATGGACAACATAGGCATCGTCGTCGAAGACCTCGAAGAGACGATCGATTTCTTTCGTGAACTTGGCCTTGAGCTCGAAGGACGGGCGAAGATCGAAGGAGAATGGGCCGGGCGTGTTACCGGGCTCGGCGATCAGCATGTCGAAATTGCCATGATGCGCACGCCGGATGGCCATAGCAGGCTTGAGCTTTCCCGCTTCCTCGCGCCGCCGGTCGTCGCCGATCACCGCACGGCTCCGGTCAATGCGCTTGGCTACCTTCGCGTCATGTTCGCCGTCGACGACGTCGAAGAGACGCTTGAGCGGCTTCGCAAACGCGGTGCGCAACTGGTCGGCGAAGTGGTCCAGTACAGGGACACTTACAGGCTCTGCTACATACGTGGACCCGAAGGCCTGCTCATCGGCCTTGCCCAAGAACTTTAGCCACTGCCGGACAAGTTCTCGCCAGGCACAGCGCCGATCATCGGCCAGGCCCATCGCTCGCGGCTATGGCGGCCTCATGTGATCCCAGGCGAAAAAGGGCCAGGAGCGGAAGCGCCCGGCCCTGCCTCCCCTTTAGCTGTAGGGCGAATAGCACTGGCGGCGCGGGCCGCCATAGGGCTGATAGGTATTGTCGTAGGCCCGGTATGAGCGGTAGCGGTCGTAGCACCACTGCACATGGCGGCTGCCATAAACGGGGGCAGGACGCGTGTAGCGCGGCGGCTGGGCAATCGCTCCGCCGATGATGACGCCGGTGCCGAAGGCTGCCATCGGATACCACCAGCCATTGTAGTAGCGATAGCCAGGACGGCGGTAGTTATAACCGCGGTAGCCGTTGTAGTAATAATAGCCGCCGCGACGCTCCATGCCCGGTCTGCGATACTGGACATTGACCACATCGTTCTGTCGCTCGACGCGCGGCGGGGTCGGCGTGAAGGCCTGCGACGGGGCAGCCGACGTCACCAGCACGGCCGCCGCAACGACCACGGAAAACCACCGGCCCATCCCGGACTTCAGCACGTTCTTCATCAAATCCCTCCATCACCGAAAGCATGTTGCGCGCCCCCGGCTTCGGGATGCCGCGACATTTCAACCTTTTCCATGATTTCACCCCGACCGAGGCCGATCCGGGGATGTCCCTCAGCCGGGAAATCCGAAATCGACCGATAACGCATAAGTCACCGGTTTTGTTCCATCTTCCGCGTCCTTTGGGATCAGCCCGCGCGGCCGACACCCGTTGCCGTGGCGCGCCTTGCCGCATCATCGACCACCTGCCGCGACCATGAAAGCAATTGCTTATATACAGCTGCAGGTCGGTATACATTCGCGCGCCGCTCCCGCACAGTCCGCGCGGGGGCTGGGATTTACGATGCGTTAACGATACTGTCGGCAATCTCAGAGAATGGCAAAGCGGTGTATCTCCACGACAGGGATGATTCTGCGCCTCGCGACCTTCATCGGTCTGGCTTTCGCGGCGGCGATCGCACGCGCCGGTGAACTGGAGCCCTGGAAGACCAAATCGAACGCCATCATCGTCGACGCCTATGAGATGAACAGCATCGACTGGGAAACGATGCTTGGCGACAAGCGCATTTCCGGCTTCATCGCCAAGGCCTCCGACGGCCTGCCCGAAAGCTTCTCCTGCACCGGCGACCACAACGGCGACACCTTCAACCACTGCAAGACCATGTGGCGCAAATACGCCGTCAGCCGCGAGCTCTACCAGACCCGCCGGATGATTGCCCGCTCGCACGGACTGCTCTGGGGCGCCTATCATCTCGCCCGTCCGGGCAACCCCGTCGACCAGGCAAACCATTTCCTCGACTACGCCGAGCCGCGCGACGACGAACTGATGGTGCTCGATCTCGAAGGCATCGACCCGGACAAGTACATGTCGCTCGAGGACGCCGCCATCTTCGCCGGGCACATCAAGACCCGGACCGGGCGCTACCCGATCCTCTACACCAACCACATCACCGCCAAATACATCGCCGCGCACCGGGCCGAGCACCGGCTGCTGTCGCGTCTGCCGCTCTGGTACGCCCGCTACAAGCCGGATATCCGCCAGGTTTTCCCGATGGGCAACTGGGACAGTTACGCGCTGTGGCAGTTCTCCTCGGGCATCAACTGCGGAAAGCGCCGCTGCCCCTACCGCGTGCCGGGAACGCTTGACGACATCGACGTCAATGTGGCGGCGATGTCGCCGCCGGCGCTGAAAGCGATCTGGGCACAAGGCGCCTTGCTGCCGGAAAAGCCGCTGCCGCTGATGCTCGTCGCCCAAGCCGAGCGGGGAACGGGCATGCAGGCGGTCGCACGGGCGACTGCGATCTTTAGCGAGCCGCTGCTCGTCAGCCGCGCCGACGCTGCGAGCGGCGTCGGCAGCGGCGTCGACATGATGGTGACCGGCTCGATCGATTTCGCCCGCCAAGAGCGCGCCCTGCAGGTGGCGATTGCCGGCAATGAAGCTGCCCAGGGCGCATGCCCGAAAACGACGACCGGCACCGACGCCCCGGCAAGCGTTTCGGCCAATCCGATCCCCTGCAACGCGCCCTAAGCCTGTCGCGTGAAAAAGGATCTCGCGCCAGGCTTTAAGCTCTCATCTTTTATGCACGTCGCTGCTGAAAGACCGCGGCGCACTTCTCGCGACATGCATTGACGCCCTCAAGCTTCGATCTGGACGTCGCCAAGTGGTCGCGAGCAGCAGGCGAGGATGTAGCCCTCGTCGATCTCGTCGTCGAGAATGCCGCCATTGTGGTTCATCTCGACCTCGCCCGCGACCTTCATCACCCGGCAGGTGCCGCAGATGCCGCCTTCGCAGGCAGCGCCGATGCGCACCCCATTGGCGCGCGCCGCCTGCAGGATCGTCTGGCCGGGCTTGGCCTCGACCTCCTTGCCGCTCATGGTGAAGGCGATCTTGGCGGCCTGGACCTCGCTGTCGTCGCCACCGCCGGCGCGCACGGCAATCTCTTCCGCGGCGGGTGCCGCCGCCGGCTGGAAGCTCTCCTCGTGATAGCGGCCCATGTCGAAACCGGCCGATTTCAGCACCTCCCGCACGCCGCGCATGAAGGGCTCTGGGCCGCAACAGAACACAGTACGCTCCATGAAATCCGGAGCGAGTAATGGCAGCTTGGCGCCATCGATGCGGCCGCGAAGCCCGTGCCAGCCGTGACGGGCCTCATGCCCCTCGACGATGAAGCCGAGGTTCAGCCCGGACATCTGCGTCGCCAGAACCTCCAGCTCCGAGCGGAACAGCAGATCCTCCGGACGACGCGCGCAGGAGATGAAGGTCACATCCGTCTCCGGCACGCAGTCCGCCATCCAGCGCGTCATCGACATCATCGGCGTGACGCCAGAACCCGCCGAGATGAACAGGTACTTGTCGCCGGGATGGCGCACGAAGCTGAAATCGCCGAGCGGACCGAAGGCCCGGAGCTTCATGCCCGGCTTCAGATGGTCGAACATCCAGCGGGTGCCGATGCTGTCGGCCTGCGCCTTCACCGTGACCGCGATTGAAAGCGGCCGCGACGGCGTCGACGACAGCGTGTAGGTGCGCATGACCGGCTCGTCGGCGACCGGCAGTTCGAGCGTTACGAACTGCCCGGGCAGATAGCGGAACCAGGCGGGCTTTTCCGCCCGGAAGGTGAAGGTCATGACATCGGCGGTCTCGACCACCGCCGATGTGCATTCGAGCATCTGCTGCCGGTCGATCCAGACATGCAGCGCGTCGAAATGGTGAAACGAGGAGGCCATCTGCATGTCAGGCGACCCTTGAAAGCGGAGCCGCGTCGCCGGCAAGGCGCTGCTCCATGAACTTGCAGTACCACTCGACGAACTGCATCACGCCGCCTTCGTGCTCGGGCGAATAGGGACCGGGCTCATAGGCCGGCGAGCGGATGCCGAAGGCATTCTCCTCGACGATCTGGCGATCCTGATCGTTGGTCTCGGTCCAGACATGCGTCAGTTCTTCGAGATTGTAATCGATGCCTTCGACCGCATCCTTGTTGACCAGCCACTTCGTCGTCACCTGGGTAAGTTCAGGCCCGAGCGGCAGTACGCGGAAGGTGATGGCGTGGTCGGCAAGCACATGGTTCCAGGTGGTCGGGTAATGGAACATCAGAAGCGTGCCGATCTGGCTCTGGGAAACATCGGCCGACAAAGCCCGCCTGACGGCGCGCGCGCCCGACATGGTGTAGCTTTCGGCATTGTCGACAAGCGGCATGCGGGCGGCGCGGAACTGGCCGGTCGGCGACATCCTGAATTCGCTCGGCAAGCCTTCGGCCTCGCATTTCGCCCAATGTTCGGCGATCACGGGATCATCCTTGGCGCCCTGCACCCCGGTCGCGGTCGGGGCTTCCGGATAGGTGCGGCAGAGTTCTGGATGATTGGCGGCGCAATGGTAGCACTCGCGGTTGTTCTCCCAGACGAGCTTCCAGTTGCCCTTTTCGATGATCGTGCTTTCGAAGGCGACCTTGGTTTCGCCGAGGCGGTGCGGCGCGAGATAGGGCGTGACCAGTTCGCGAAATGCCGCGAAGTCCGCAGGGTTCTCCGAAAGATTGATGAAGATGTAGCCGCCGACCGTTTCGCAGTGGATCGGTTTCAGGCTGTGGGCGGCCTTGTCGAAATCCTCGCCCATCTGTCGGGCGAACAGCAGCGAACCGTCGAGCTCGTAGGTCCATTGGTGATAGGGACAGACGAGTTTTGCCGACGAGCCCTTCTGTTGCGTGCAGACGCGGGAGCCGCGGTGGCGGCAGGAATTGTGCAAGGCGCGGATCGTGCCCTGGCGGTCACGGGTGATGACGACGGGAAAGTCGCCGACCTGGACGGTGAAGTAATTGCCGGCCCGCGGGATCTCGCAGTCATGGCCGATGAACAGCCAATCCTTGTACCAGATGTTTTCCAGATCCTGCCGATAGTAGTCGGGATCGATGTAGAAGGCCCGATCGAGGCTGTAGCCGTCGCGTCGACCCTTCAGCTTTCGCAGCATATCGTTTCTGGTGTCCATGTCCTGTCCTCATGCGCCATGTTTCGGAGAGGCAGGACAGGAACCCGCACGGGCGCACGCCCATGCGTCTAAGGCTCCGATCCGGCTGCCCGCCGCAACCTGTTACGGTTATGTCCGTCAAGGCTGGTTTCCGGGCTCAGGAGCCGTCCTTTCGGACCAGCCCGGCGCCTTCCCGGACGAACCGTCCAGTGGCCTTTGCCGAGGCTTTCGCTCCACCACCGTTGCGGGGGCAGCGCCGGGATTTGACCGGCTTCCCAATTCTCCGACTTCTCTTCGAAGACGGCACCTTGAGTAAGGATATGTAATCGCGGAAACCGCCCTGGCAGCTGCCGGATAGCGACATCCAATTCCAGAATGACGACACGGGAAAAACCGCCATCACCGGTGCCTGTCATAGATTTTTTACACTATAAACATATAGATAGCCCACGTCTTGGGCATTTGCCGCCTTTTGCGGCGCGGGCGGCGCAGACGCGGGAAAGCTTCGCCCGTTTGCGACATCCCGTCAGATAGGGAACGCTCATGATGCAGCCAGGAGGCAATCATTCATTAACCATGAGCCGCTAGCCTAGCCGGCGGACGAGAGAGGTCCTGCAGGCAGGCAGATGGCGCGCTGACGATCATGGCAAAGTTGAGATACTACGACGCGGCAGCCGAGGCGCCGCCGACAATCCCGCCGAAGACGGCGGTTCATACCGAATTCCTGCGCACGGGCCGGATCAATCGCAGGCAATGGGTGCCGAGCGAACGGCGCTACCTGAGCTATGAGGAAGTTGCGGACAGGACGGGCAAGAAGCTCAACACCGCCGGCGACACGACCCATAAGCGGATCAACGGCTTTCACACCTCGATCCAGTTCCCGAAGATGATCTTCCACCGCACGCTCGTCGGCCGGCCGCATCTCGGCTACTGTCACGTGACGGCGGCGCGCACGCCGGTCACGCCCTCCAAGGACATCACCTGGTCCTTCTACTTCGCCAACTTCTACTGCGACCTCGGCCATGAGACGCATTTTTTCGAAGGCATCCAGCCCGGCTATTCGCGCATGTATTTCGCCGTCGCCATCGAACCGGGCGCGGAAGCCGGCCAAATGGTCATCAACCGCAATTTTCGTGACAACGGTCTGCTGTTTCGCACCGACGATCCCAAGGTCGCGCTGAAAAACGTGCTGATGCTCGGTGCCAAGGACGACGCGTTGCGCCGCATCATCCGCAGCCTCTGAGCCGAACCGGTTGCTTCAAAGAAAATCGTTCTGTTTTTCCGGTGCGTCCGTTAAGGAAGCGTCGGAAAGGAAACGGCATGGCTGAGATCATCGATACGGAAAGGGAACCGGACCGCGCGATCGCGCGCGCCTGCGCCGTTCTTGCCGAAGGCGAACCGGTCGCCATACCGACCGAGACCGTCTACGGCCTTGCCGCCGACGCCACCAATCCTGATGCGATCAGCCGCATCTACGAGATGAAGGGGCGCCCGCGCTTCAATCCGCTGATCTCGCATGTCTCCGACATGGCGATGGCCGAAGCCCATGTGCACTTCGATCCGGTTTCCCGGCAGCTGGCCGACGCCTTCTGGCCCGGCCCGCTGACGCTGATCCTTCGGCAGCGCGCCGACAGCACGGTTCATGCGCTGGCGTCCGCCGGCCTCGACACGCTCGGCATCCGCATGCCGGACGGCTTCTCGCGCCGGGTGATTGCCCGCTTCGGACGCCCGCTGGCTGCGCCCAGCGCCAATACCTCGGGCAAGATCAGCCCGACCAGTGCGGCCCATGTGGAGGCCGATCTCGGTGAAAGGCTCAAGCTGATCCTCGACGCCGGCCAGGCCCAAATCGGCCTTGAGTCGACAATCATCAAGGTCGATGGCGACGAGATCCGGCTGCTTCGGCCGGGTGGCCTCGATGCCGCCGAGATCGAACGCCTGCTCGACCGTCCGGTGATCCGGCCGGAGACGGCAGGAGCGACGATCGAGGCGCCGGGCATGCTCGCCTCGCACTATGCGCCCGGCGCTGCCGTCCGGCTCGATGCCGCCGAGGTGCATGCCGGCGAAGCCTTGATCCGTTTCGGCGGCAATCGGATCGCCGGCGAGGAACGAGCGGCCGTCGTTCTCGACCTCAGCCCGACCGGCAATCTGCGCGAAGCCGCCGCCAATCTCTTCGACTACATGAAGCGGGCGGATGCCAGCGGCGCAGAGACCATCGCCTTCGGGCCGATCCCTTCGGACGGGCTGGGGGAAGCCATCATCGATCGGTTGCAGCGGGCAGCCGCACCACGAGGGTAAGATGGCGTGCGGCATTTTCCGCGCACCCGCCCTCACCGAACGGCACCCATTGCGCTTATGATCGCCGCCGACCAGGAACCGAGGATCACATCCTCAGATCGACCGATCCGATAGCGCACAGGCGCAACACGAAGTGAGGCCCATGACCACCCTTCCCTCTCCCGAACTCATCGCCTCCTTCGCCGACATCGTCGGCAGCGCCAACGTGCTGACGGCCGAACCGGACAAGGCGCGTTATCTCGTCGAATCGCGCGGACTTTACCGTGGCACGACGCCGATGGTGCTGCGTCCGGGCTCCGTCGACGAGGTCTCGCGCATCATGAAGCTTGCGAGCGCCACCCGCACGGCGATCGTGCCGCAGGGCGGCAACACCGGCCACGTCGCCGGGCAGATCCCGCGGGAGGGCAAGGCGGACATCGTTCTTTCGCTGGAACGGCTGAACCGCATTCGCGACATCGATCCGGTCGGCAATGTTATCGTCGCCGATGCCGGCTGTATTCTTGCCGACATCCAGAAAGCGGCGGACGAGCACAATCGCCTGTTCCCGCTGTCGCTCGGCTCGGAAGGTTCGGCCCGCATCGGCGGCAACCTCTCCACCAATGCCGGCGGCACCGCCGTGCTTGCCTATGGCAACATGCGCCAGCTCTGCCTCGGCCTCGAGGTGGTGCTGCCGACCGGCGAAATCTGGGACGGGCTGCGCCGGTTGAAGAAGGACAATACCGGCTACGACCTGCGCGATCTCTTCATCGGTGCCGAAGGTACGCTCGGCGTGATCACCGGCGCCGTGCTCAAGCTCTTTCCGAAGCCGCTCGGGCATCAGGTCGCCTTTGCCGGGGTCGGCAGCGTCGAGCATGCGCTCGCTTTGTTCGAAAAAGCGTCCAGCCTTTGCGGGCCGGCTTTGACCGGTTTCGAGCTGATGCCGCGGCTCGGCGTCGAATTCACCGCCAAGCATATCCCCGGCGTTCGTGACCCGATGGACACGATCCATCCCTGGTACGCGCTGATCGATATCTCAACATCCGATAGCGCCGAAAGCGCGGAACGGATGGTGCAGGATCTTCTGGAACAGGGATATGCGGCCGGCCTCGTCGAAAATGCCGTGATCGCCGCCAACGAGACACAGGCCAAGGCGCTGTGGCACATGCGCGAGAGCATGTCGCCGGCGCAGAAGCCCGAGGGCGGCTCGATCAAGCACGATGTCTCCGTGCCCGTCTCCAGCATTCCGGCCTTCATGAAGGAGGCGGATGCGGCCGTCATGAAAGCCATCCCCGGCGCGCGCATCTGCTCCTTCGGCCACATGGGCGACGGCAACATCCACTACAACATTTCGCAGCCTGTCGGTGCCGACAAGCAGGCCTTCCTCGACCGCTGGCGCGAAATCAACGCCATCGTCCACGGCATCGTGCTTGGGTATAACGGCTCGATCTCTGCCGAACACGGCATCGGCCAGCTGAAGCGTGACGAACTCGCCGAGGTCCGGGCGCCGATCGAAATCGAGCTGATGCAACGCATCAAGCACGCATTCGATCCCGCTGGTATCATGAACCCCGACAAGGTGTTGCGCGCTGATAGATGACGACGGCCCGTCTGCGCGGCGGGCTGCGAAGCAGCCGCCGCGCTCAAGCTCGGCCATCAGGCGGCTGGCGTCAGCGGCCGCCCGCGCGTAGCTGCGAGAGCGTCATCAGCGTTTCGGCACTGACGCTGCCGCCCCCGCCGCCGGTCAGGATCGCGAGACCAGGCGAAACGTCCTGGTTGTTTTCGACGTCATAGAGTGCAGTGAAGCGCTGCAGCAGCTTGTCGATCTTCCCGGGCTCCTGCAATTCCTTGAGGTTGATCGTGCGCTCGATATAGGCCGCCTGGGCTTCGATCTTGGCGTTCTGCAAGCCCTCCGGCATGCTGTAGGCGGTCTTGATCACCTCGAAGAGGGCGCGGTCGGCCAGGATGTCGTATGCCGTATTGATCTCCGGGGCCTTGCGCTTGAAGTAGAGCGCAAGACGAATGCCGCCGTTGTCCGCGCCTTCCCGTTCTTCGAGGGACTGGTTGAGGAAGAGATCGACCGTGGTGATGAGACCTCGACGGGTCTGGATCTGGCCTGCCTCGCCCCTGACGATCTTGCCGTCCTTGTCGAAGTTGAAGGACGAGACGATCTCGCGGTATTTCAGCCCGTTCGGGTCGGTGTTGATGAAACTCTTCGGATCTTCGAGATCCGACGTGAACATCTCCCTGAGATAATCGCTCTTGACCGTCTCGGGATCGATACCGGAGCCGACAAGGACCAGATCGACCAGTCGCCGGTTCTTCAGGAAGTCATCCAGCGTTTCGATCTTCGCGATCTCGGCGGTGTAGTATTTGGCTTCGTCCTGGGCCTTTTGCTTGGCGACCTTCTTCTCGTCTTCGGTCCCGAAGCGGGACTTGGCGATGATGTAGTCCCGCGCCGTGCTCATGATGTCGTTGTCGCTCTGCGCGAGTTTCGGCGCGCCGAGTGTTCCGTCCGGATTGAAATTGAACGCCTTCACGAGCTTGACGTAGCGCTCGTCACGCAGCGTGTTGGCATAGCTCCTGGGATCGTTGAGATCGCTGGTCAGGATGCGCTTCAGCTCACGCGTGCTCAGCCCCTCTTCTTCGAGCCCGAAGGCGCGCAGCGTGAACGTCAGCACGCCCTTGTCGGCAAGCAACTTGTCGACCGATTCCATCGAGTTGACCAAGAGCTTGAACCTCCTGACCACGGCTTCGTCTTCGGCATCGCCCTTGTCGTTGTAGCGCACCATGTAGCTGTCGGACGTCTTCTTCAACTGATCGGCGTCTTGGGCCGTCTTGCCCGGCTGCAGCGTGCCGTCGGGCTGGAAGTTGAAGGCCTTGTGCAGTTCCTTGAAGGCGGCATTGTACTCGCCGCCCTGTGTGTTGACGTAGCTGTTCGGGTCATTGATGTCGCTGGTGAGGATGTTTTCGATCGTCGACGGCATCGTCGTCGATGCCTTGAGACCGAAGGCCGTGACGATGTAATTGAACAGCCGGGTTTCGCTTGTCAGCTCGGCGATGGTGGTGATGCCGGCGATCTTCTGTTCGTAGTATTCCTTGTTGAGCAGCGCCCCGGCGCCCGTCAGGCGCTCGCCCCCCAATGGCGTCTCCCCAGGTTTCTTGAAGACGTAGATATTGTTGAGTTCCGTCTTCTTTGCGTCGCTGATCGCCTTCCCGCCAGCCGGCACGCTGCCGTCGGGGTTGAAGTTGAAGAAATTCTTCATGGCGATATAGGTGTCGAGATTGCGGATGCGTCCGTTCAGCGTGTTCAATTCCTGTCCGAGCGACGTCATCAGCGCCGGCGCCTGGTCGCGTGGCGGCAGCTTGGCATCGAGATCGGCGACGATGGCGTTCTGTTCGTCGATCTTCGCCTGAATCGCCGGCTTGTCGGCAGCGGGCGCCTCCGCCAGTTCGGCGGTCAGCTTGTCGATCGCACCGAGAGTCTTGATCCGCGTGTCGAGATCCGTATACAGCTTGAGCGCTTCATCCCGTCTCGTCGCTGCGGCGAACCTGGCGTTGCCCAGGTCCGCAGAACTGGTGGTCAGCCCGTCGCGAACTTCCGTGTAGTTGAATGTCTTCGGGTCCAGGTCGAAAACCGTAAACGCAAACGAGCGCAGCCTTTCGTTGCCGAGGAATTGATCGACATCGGTAACGAGGTCCATGGCCGCGCCAAAATAGGCCATCTCGCCCCGCATGACCGTGTCGAGACTGGCGATGCGCTCGTTGTAGAGACCGATCAGCGCATCCTGCTGTGCGTTGGTTTGAGCCACCGGTTTCGACGAGCTGAAGCTGAAGGCCTGCGCGAAGTTGCGGTAGCGTTCATCGGTGAGACGGTTGGCAAAGCTGTTTTCGTCCGAAAGGTCGCTTTCCAGGACCTTGCGCATGAAGGCCTTGGCATAGGTCATGTCCTCCAGGCCATGCGCTTTCATCGCGTATGAGTAGAGTCGATAGTCGTCCAGAAACTCCTCGACAGTTTTCACACTGCCGATGTTCTCTTTATAATATTCGGCTTCACGCGCGATCTGCGGCTGCTGGGCAATGCGGTTGAGGCTGCTCCTCATGTCCCGCGTGATGCGACTGTAGTCGAGATAGGTCGATACCATGCCCTGGCGCCTCGTCGGTTACCCATGGGGACAGGCCGGACCCGAGCCCCGAAACAGAATTCTGACGCGTCATGATTGCAGAGCTGGCTTGCGTGTGGCTTTTCCCGGCCGTTCGAGCGACAGCGCAGGTGCGCCTGATCGGAACGAATGCAGCCGCACTGTTGACGAAACGGAAACCCTGACCGGTCGGCTTTTGCTAACCATCGAAAAACGCAAAGTTTTCTTAACCGCGAATTTTAAGTCGTTCGGAAAGGGCGCCGCCTATTCTCCTGCACATAGAGGACGAAAAAGTCCCGACGAGAAGACCGGAAACCGGCTCTCAAGGAAAAACAAGGGCGATTGAAATGCGCAACACACTCTCTCAACCCGCATGGGTCGAAAACACGCTCCGTCTTGATCCGCAGCGCTTTCCACAGCAGGCGAGCTACGCTTTGCGCGGTCACACCGGTAATGTCACGATCAGCCTGGACGAGCGTGGCGCAGTTCTGCGCAAGGTGCTACCATCGAGCGGCCTGCCGCTTTCGATCGCACTGCCGGCGCGCGCATTCAAGGGGGTCGCGGCTCGCGCGATCGATCACGGCGACGGAGACGTTACAGTGACGCTGGAACTTCATCACGACGACCCGGACCTCTGTGTCCCGCTGCTCGTCGCACACGACCTGTCCGACATCGCGGCCGACTGGCGCGCCTGGGCAGAAGCTTACCGCATTCCGATGCTGATGGTCGAAGCGGATGGCGTGGCAAGGCCGCTCGAAGAGCACCTTGGCGACGTACGCACCGCGCCCGTCAAGCCGCGCCGCCGCCACTCCTTCTTCGCCGAGCGCCGCCCACGCTTCCTCGTGCGCCGTTCCACCGGCACGCTTGGCGTACACATGAAGATCGACGGGCGCGAGATCATCGCCCGCAGCTAATTGCAGAGCCTACCTCCAGCGCGACAGCCGGCCGTTCCCTGCGGCCGGCTGTCGCGTTTGGTGCGGTCAGATCTGTCGGGATATTTCCTGCGGGCACGCGTGCCCTGACGGCGTTGCCGCCTCCCCCGACGATTTACCGGATGTTCCCCCGGAAACAGTCGTATCGCCTTCTTCGTGCCATATGGGCTTCATAGCCAAGACCACGAAAGAAGGAGAAACCCGATGCGCAAGCACATCGCCTCAATCGTTGCCGCCGTCCTGTCCAGCTTCCGTGCGCGTCACGAGGCACGCAAGCGCAAGGCCGCCCGCGATATCAGCTGGGCCTGAGATTTTTGCAGGCCCGCAACGGGCGGGCCAACCATGGGGCAATGAAGACGATTCTCCGCCGCAACGGAGGATTTTTCATATCAGGCGCAGGAGAAGCGCCAGCACCAGCCCGGCGAAGATGATCAGGCCGACGATGCCGTTGAACTTGAACAGCGCCAGGCACTGTGCAGGATCGTGAATGTTCAGGACGAGGATCTGATAGGTCAGCATCGCCGCTGCGATCAGGAGACCGACATAGGCGACCGCACCGGCGCCGGCTGCGACGAAGGACAGAAGGACAAGCAGCGTCGCGATGCCGTAAAGGCCGATCAGCCAGGGGCGCGGGTTTTCACCGAAGCGCCGCGCCGTCGAGCGCACGCCGATCAGCTCGTCGTCCTCCTTGTCCTGGTAAGCGTAGATCGTGTCGTAACCGATCGTCCAGGCGATCGCCGCGCCGTAAAGCAGAACGGCGGCCAAGGAGAGCGTGCCGAACTCGGCCGCCCAGCCCATCAGCGCTCCCCACGAGAACGCCAGCCCCAGGAAGAACTGCGGCCAGTCGGTAAACCGCTTTGCGAATGGGTAGATCGCGACGATCGCCAGCGACAGGATGCCGAGCACGATCGAGAAGGTGTTGAACTGCAACAGCACCACAAGGCCGACGAGCGCCTGCAGCACCATGAACACCTTGGCCTGAAGGCGCGAAACACGACCCGACGGCAAGGGCCGCGAGCGGGTGCGGGCAACTTCCATGTCGATGTCGTGATCGACGATGTCGTTGTAGGTGCAGCCGGCGCCACGCATGGCGATGGCGCCGACGGTGAACAGGAAGCAATGGAACAGGAAGCGGCCGGAGGAGAATTGACCGGCGCTGGCCGCCGCGCCCGACGCCAGGGCCACGGACCACAGGCACGGCAACAGCAGCAACTGCCAGCCGATCGGACGGTCCCAACGAGCAAGCTGCGCATAGGGCCAGAGCGCACGCGGCAGCACGCGATAGACCCAGTTGTTGGATGGCGCGTCCTGAACGCGGCCGGAATCGGCAGAGATTGTGTTCATATCCCTGTTTGACGCCGCAGGCCCGACCGGTCAAGCGGCGAGATCGCCGCCGACCAAGGGAGCAAAACGCCCGATCAGGGAAGTGTGAAATCGAAGCGGTAGGTTGCCGACAGGCCGACGAGAACCTGGTTGCGGCTGCCGCGTTCGCGTACGAGGCTGGAATCGGCTGCCGGTCCGAGCAGGCGCTTGTATTCGGCATAGGCGCTCGTCTCGAGCTTTTCGGTTGCCTGCCAGGTGATCGCGGCACCGATGCCGGCCGAGCCGACGCCGCCATGCGGGGTATAGTTGCTGAGACCGGAGGCCGCCGCCTCGCGATCATTCACACCGTAATAGGCCGTATAGTAGCCGCTGGTGGCCGCCGACAGGCGCGGGCCGCCGGAAATGCGGACATTGCTGCTGACATCGGTAAAGGCGTCGGCCGCGACATCGGCGACGACGCCATGGTGACTGCGAATGCCCTGGCGAACTTCGGCGCGCACACGCAGCCAATCGGTCGGGTAGACCTCGGCAAAGCCGCCGGCTTCACCGCCGAACTTGATCGGATCAAGTCCCTTGAGATCGCTGGACGTGCCGGCATCGCGTTCGAAAATCAGCTTGCCGACGAGACCGGCGCGGAAGCTGCCCTGATCGACCAGCGCATAGGACATGTTGTCGTTGCGCGAGGAGAAGCGGACCGTGCTGCCGGCCTTGCCGAGCGAGATCAGCGGGGCCGCCTGGAACATGCGCTTGGAAGCGCCTTCGTATTTCGGACCGTAGAAGCCGGTGGCGCCGACCTTCAGGTACCAGTCGCCGGACCAGAAATGTTGGCCATCGCCGGCGGAGGCGGCATTTGCCGAGAGCAAAAGGGTTCCAGAAAGGAAAACAAGAGAACGGATACGCAAGAAACAACTCCGGAAGATACATTCGCCGGGGCGAAATTGGCCGTGCCGTCGGGCCGAAGGAGGGAGTGGGCAGGAACGGCACAGGGCGAGTTATTGGCCCTTGTTCCTACGATTCCGTTAACCAGGTCAATTCAGCTTTCGTTTCCCATGAGCGCTTATCTGCCCGCAATCACTGGCCGAGATAGGTCTTCAGATAGACGCTCGGAGGGCTGCCGAGCATGCGGCGGAACATCGTCGTAAAGGCTGCGACGTTCTCATAGCCGGCATCGAGCGCCACGTTGATGATCGGTTCGCCGTCGGCCAAAAGCGGCAGCGAGGCGAAGATGCAGGCCTGCTGGCGCCAGGTGACGAAGCTGACGCCCGTCTCGTTGCGAAACAGCCGCGTGAACGAGCGGCGACTGAGACCCAGCCTGTCGGCCCACTGGTCGATGCTGGCAGCCGCCGATGGCGCCTGCAGAAACTGGCGGCAGAGCGCCGCAAGCCTTTCGTCGCGCGGGAACGGCAGGCCGAGCGGGCGCTCCTGCAGGCGGCCGATTTCCTCCAGAAGCAGATCGGTCACCAATTGTTCGCGCCGCTCCGACATCGCCTCGTTCTCGACGCTGACGAGGGCATCGACGAGGCTGCCGGCCAAAGGATTGATTTCCATGACCATCGGCCGCTCGGCGCGCAAAAGGTCCGGGGCAAAGTAGATCGAGTGCATGCGCACGTCGCTGATCATCTCGGCCGAATGCTCCATGCCCGCCGGGATCAAAAGGGCGTGGCCGGGTGGCACCATCCA
This sequence comes from Ensifer sp. LBL, assembly GCF_050435225.1. Classification (NCBI taxonomy): domain Bacteria; kingdom Pseudomonadati; phylum Pseudomonadota; class Alphaproteobacteria; order Hyphomicrobiales; family Rhizobiaceae; genus Ensifer; species Ensifer sp. LBL. The sequence continues at coordinate 576,046 of NZ_JBNDJY010000001.1, forward strand.
CCGCCCGCGCTCGGTGCGCATCAGCACGACGCCGCCGCGCGCCCACCAGAGCTGGGTCCGGGTGTGTTTGTGAAAAGGCACGAGGAGGCCGGCATTGTAATCCCGCCCGAGGGCGAGCACCGGTGCGTTTCCGGTCTCGACCCAGTCGAGGTTCCGGAAGTGATCGTCATCGGGAAGCTGCGGAAGCGGATATCGACGGATCGCCATTTGGCCCACTCACGAAAGAAATCGACCAGATCACAAAAGCAGGCCAATCGCAACCTCAGTAGAGATGGGGCCACGCCGCACACAACCTTCGAGACGGCAAGGAATCACCCATGTCTACCGTGACTTCAACTTCCGGGATCTCCCCGGAGAAGACGGCTTTCTCCGTCATCCTCGCCGTCAGCTTCTGCCATATGCTGAACGACATCATGCAGTCGCTGCTGACCGCGCTTTATCCGCTGCTGAAGGCGAACTACTCGCTCGACTTCGTGCAGATCGGCCTCCTGACCTTCACCTTCCAGCTGACGGCGTCGATGCTGCAGCCGGCCGTCGGCATCATCACCGACCGCTGGGCCCTGCCCTATTCCCTGCCGCTCGCCATGCTCTCGACCTGCAGCGGCCTGATCCTGCTCGCCAATGCGCATGACTTCTGGGTTCTGCTGGTCGCAGCGAGCCTGATCGGCGTCGGCTCGGCGATCTTCCATCCGGAATCCTCCCGCATCGCCCGCCTTGCCTCCGGCGGCCGCCACGGCCTTGCTCAATCGCTGTTCCAGGTGGGCGGCAATGCCGGCAGCGCCATGGGTCCGCTGCTCGCCGCCTTTATCGTCATCCCGTTCGGCCAGGGCAGCCTCAGCTGGTTCTCGATCGTCGCGATCATCGGCTTCTTCGTGCTCTCCTGGGTTAGCACGTGGTATGTCCGCCATCGCCGCACGACCATGAGCCGCGCAGCACCGAGCCGGGCCCTGCCTCTGCCGAAGGGCCGGGTGATGTGGGCGGTTGCCGTGCTCGTGCTTTTGACGGCCACCAAGAACGTCTACATGGCGAGCATCTCCAGCTACTTCACCTTCTTCGTCATCGAGAAGTTCGGCGTCGAGGTGCAGCAGGCGCAGCTGATGCTGTTCCTGTTCCTGGGTGCGGCCGCGGCCGGGACCTTCCTCGGCGGCCCGATCGGCGACCGCTACGGCGCCCGCTTCGTCATCTGGTTCTCGATCCTCGGCGTCATCCCCTTCGCCTTGATTCTGCCCTATGCGAACCTCTTCTGGACCTGCGTGCTCTCCGTCATCATCGGCCTGATCTTCTCCTCGGCCTTCTCGGCGATCGTCGTCTTCGCCCAGGAACTGGTTCCGGGCCGGGTCGGGCTGATTGCCGGCGTCTTCTTCGGGTTCGCCTTCGGCTTTGGCGGCATGGGCGCTGCCGTGCTTGGTATCTTCGCCGACCGACAGGGCATCGAGTTCGTCTATACGATCTGCTCCTATCTGCCGCTGCTCGGTGTGCTCACCATCCTCCTGCCGAGGATCCCGGCGCGGTAGCCGCTCGGTCAGATAAACTCAGGAAATCCAACCGGGCGCCGCCATGCGGCGCCCGGTTTCCGTCTGCGCGGCAAACGGTATGCTGCACCCCTGCTACTCGTCGCAGCCCTACGTAATCATTCATAAATTTTTGCGCGCTACGGTCGTCTGACGGGCTTGGGCAGGGGTATACAATGCAGGGGCGAACGGCGATTCCGGCCTTACTGGCGACGTTGCTATTCGCAACGGCGGCACCGGCCGAGACCCTGAACCTGCTCATCTGGGAATCCTATATCGACCAGAAGATCCTCGACCGCTGGTCGTCGATCACGGGCGTTGCGGTGCACCAGGTCTATTACGACAGCGGCGATACCCGCGACGAGGTGCTGGCCGATCCGAACAGCCGCGTCGACCTGGTGGTAACCGGCGAAAACAGCGCGGCCCTCTTCGGTCGCAAGGGCGTTCTCGAAAAAATCGACGAGACCAACGTCGCCTCGCTCAGGGACTATGACGAAAGCTGGCGCACGCGCTGCTCCGGCCGGGGCCTGCCCTATCTCTGGGGCACGATGGGCATTCTCTACCGCTCCGACGTGTTATCCGAAGCACCGACCTCCTGGCAGGATCTGATGCGCCCCGCCCCTGCGCTTTCCAAGCATGTGGCGATGTACGACGACCACAACGAGGCCTTCGTCGCGCCGTTGATGCTGCTCGGCCAATCGATCAACACCAACGACAGCAGCACGCTGAGGGCCGCCTTCACGCTGATGAAGGAACAGGCCCCTTCAGTGCTCACCTACGAATACATCATCAGCGCGATCCAGAACCCTGCCGTCAGCAAGGACATCTACATGGCGCTCGGCTACAGCGGCGACCAGCATGTCCTCAATGCCAAGGCCGGCACCCCTGGCGTATGGCGTTATGCGGTTCCGAAGGAGGGCACGCTCTCCTGGCTCGACTGCATGTCCGTCGTTGCCAATTCGCAAAACAAGGATCGGGCGCTGGCGCTGCTCGACTATCTCGGATCGCCGGGGAGTGCCGCCGCCAATGCGCTGGCACTCAACATGCCGACGGCAAGCCGGGCGGCCCACGCACTCCTGCCGGAAGAGGTCCGCTCCGACCCGGCGATCTACCCCTCGCCCGACATTCTGGCCAAGAGCCAGTATCAACAGGAACTGTCCACAGAATCGGTGCAACTGCGCCGACGGATCATCAGCACATTGGCGAATTTCCAGTGAACCTCGGCAAACGCGCGCTCATCCTGATTTTTCCCGTGGTGCTTGCCGGCTATCTGCTGGCGGCGATCTCGGTCCACGTCACGCAGAGCCGCTCCATTCGCGCGCTCGAGCATGCCAAGCTGTCGCAGCGCCTTGAACATGCGGCCGCCGTCTTCCAGAACGAGATCGGCCGCAGCAAGGGCTTTCTCAATGCGCTCTTGAACGGCAATTCGCTGCGCCAGTACGTTTCCGAAACAGATGCGAGTTACCGCGCCAATGCGCTTGGCGTGCGGCTGCAGGAGAGCGTCAAATCGCTGCTCGACGATCCGACGGGCTATGTTTCGCTGGCACTTCTCAGTTCCGAGCTCAAGTCCGAATACTACTTCGAAAACAGCTGGGATCCGTTCGCCGAGATCGACGAGGCGCAGCTGAACCTCGCCCGCCGGCTGATCCGCGAAGACAAGCTCGCCGACTGGACTTATCTCTACGAAGCGGGCCAGAGACCGCGTATCGTCTATTCCTTCTTCCTCGACCCGATTGCCTTTACCCGGCCGTTGCCGAGCAAGAAATCGAACGCCCTGCTCGTCCAGGTCGCGATCCAGCCCGACCGCTTCCTCGACATGCAGCAGGCGCTGAAGAAAGAGTATGGCTCCGACATCGTTCTGCAGCCCTGGCCGTTGGCCGTGACCGACGACCTTTCGGCAAGCGTGCATCTCGGGCCCTCGCTCTATGCGACGCTCACCGTTTCGAGCGAGCATTTCGACGCGCTGATGGCGCGGCAGAAATTCCTGCTGGCGCTCGGCGCCGTCGCCATGAGCCTGTTCTCGATCTGGCTGATCATCATGCTGATCCGCCGCTTCATCACCGATCCGATCGCCACCCTCGACGCCAATGTGATGGCCGTGATGGTGGGCGCGCGCGACGAAATCCGCGACATGGAAGAAAAAGGCGAGATCGGGCGCCTCACCGAAAATATCCGCGAATTGCACCGCCAGTCGGTGCAATCGCTGAAGCTGGTGCAGCGCAGCTCGTGGACCGATACGCTGACGGGGATCAGCAACCGCGGCCACTTCAATGCGCTCGCTGCCGGTGTCGTGCGCGAGGCGATCGCGGCCGGCGAGAAGTGCAGCCTGCTGTTCATCGACATCGACAACTTCAAATTCGTCAACGACAAGCATGGCCACGAGATCGGCGACGAACTCCTGAAGACCTTGGCGACCCGCATCGCCGAGCGGGTCGACGCGATTACCGAGCGCCGCGGCCAGAAGCCGGCCATCCTCGCGCGCCTTTCGGGCGACGAATTCGCCGTGCTGGTGCGTTCGCGCCCGGGCGACGGGACGGTCCGGGAAATCTCGGGCGCCATCCTCTCGCTGTTCGAGGACGGCTTCGAAGTCTCCGACAAGCGCTATCCGGTGACCGCAAGCATCGGTGCCGCGATCTGCCCGGATGACGCCACCAACCTCACCGAGCTGATCGCGAATGCCGATGCGGCGATGTATCAGGCCAAGACGAGCGGCAAGAATCGCTCCGCCCGCTATTCGCGCGCGCTTCACGACAAGCGCACGCGCCTGCGCCAGATCCAGGATGAACTGCGCTCCCTCGATCCGGACGAACAGTTCCACCTTGTCTACATGCCGATGGTCGATACCGAGGGCCGGGTCACCGGCTGCGAGGCGCTGCTGCGCTGGTATTCGCCGGTGCTCGGCAACGTCACCCCGGACGAATTCGTGCCGATCGCCGAAAGCTCGGGGCTCTTCACCAAGATCGACTGGTGGGTGATCAACAAGGCGATGTCCGACTGCGGCCAGCTGAAGGCCCTGTTCGGCCCCGAAACCGTGCTCGCCATCAACATTTCCTCGGCCGAACTGCACTCCAAGGCGATTGCCGACCATTTCGCCGACTGCCTGCAACGGCATGGGCTGGAGGCGCGCTCGATCGAGATCGAGCTGACCGAAACCTTCGCCGTCAAGTTCAGCGACCAGCTTCGCCGCAACATCGACGCGCTGCGCCAGAACGGCTTCCGGCTTTCGATCGACGATTTCGGCGCCGGCTACACGTCCGTGCAGCAGATCATCGAATACACCGCCGATACCATCAAGCTCGACCGGGCGCTGGTGTCGAACCTCACCGCGTCGCATTCCCTGCCGGTTCTGAAGGCGCTGATCGCGCTCTGCCACGCCAAGGACGTCGCGGTCGTCGGCGAAGGCATCGACACGCCGGAGAAGCTCTCCATGCTGACGGCGGCCGGCTGCGACCTGTTCCAGGGCTACCTCATCAGCAAGCCGCTGCCGATCGAGGATCTGGCGATCTGGGCGCTGACACGCACCGCCCGTTATGCGCATGACGAAGCGCTGGACGAGCAACAGAGCCGCCAGGCCATCGCCTGAGAGGTGGCGATTGCGAGAATCGCCACCCGGACTCCCATTTTCCCTTGACCTTGCCGGCCTGCCGTCCTAACCGCAGCGCAACATTTTCGGGATATCGGGGGCTGCAATGAAGGTTCTTCTGATCGGATCGGGTGGGCGCGAACACGCCCTTGCATGGAAGATCGCGCAGTCGCCGAAACTGACGAAGCTCTATGCCGCGCCGGGTAACCCAGGCATTGCCGAAGAAGCGGAAATCATAGCACTCGACACGGACGACCATGCGGCCGTCGCCGACTTCTGCCTGAAGGAAGCGATCGATTTCGTCGTGGTCGGGCCTGAGGGACCGCTGGTCGCCGGTCTTGCCGACGTGCTGCGCGCTGCCGGCATCGCCGTCTTTGGCCCCTCTGCCGCCGCCGCCCAGCTCGAAGGCTCCAAGGGCTTCACCAAGGATCTCTGCGCCCGCTACGACATTCCGACCGGCGCCTATGGCCGCTTCACCGATGCCGAGAGCGCCAAGGCCTATGTGCGCGAACAAGGTGCACCGATCGTCATCAAGGCCGATGGCCTCGCCGCCGGCAAGGGTGTCACTGTCGCCATGACGCTCGACGAGGCGCTCGCCGCCGTCGACGATTGTTTCGCCGGTGCCTTTGGCGCCGCCGGCGCGGAGGTGGTGGTGGAAGCCTATCTCGACGGCGAAGAAGCGAGCTTCTTCTGCCTCTCGGACGGCAAGACGGCCCTGGCGCTGGCGTCAGCGCAGGACCACAAGCGCGTCGGTGACGGCGATACCGGGCCGAACACCGGTGGCATGGGTGCCTACTCGCCGGCCCCGGTCATGACGTCGGAGATGATCGAGCGTACGATGAAGGAAGTCATCGAGCCGACGATGCGCGGCATGGCGGAAAGCGGCCATCCCTTCTCCGGCGTGTTCTTCGCCGGGCTGATGATCACCGCCAAGGGTCCGGAACTCATCGAATACAACGTCCGTTTCGGCGACCCCGAGTGCCAGGTGCTGATGATGCGGATGAAGAGCGATCTTCTACCGCTTCTCTATGCCGCCGCGACCGGCACGCTCGCCGGCATGGCTGTGGAGTGGCGCGACGAGACGGCGCTGACCGTCGTGATGGCCTCCAAGGGCTATCCGGGCAGCTATGCGAAAAACACGCCGATCGACGCCCTTCCCGCGGCATCCGACACCACCAAGGTGTTCCATGCCGGTACAGCGATGAAGGACGGCGTGCTGGTCGCAACCGGTGGCCGCGTGCTGAACATCACGGCGATGGGGGCAAGCGCCGGCACCGCCAAGGACAGGGCCTATGCGGCGCTTTCGGCCGTCTCCTGGGAGAACGGTTTCTACCGGCACGATATCGGCTGGCGCGCGGTCGCACGCGAGAAGGCGTGACCGGAAGCCGGTCAATTCGCGGATCATTCTATTTTTACCAATTCTCCTGACGGGAAAGTAAGGGAGCACGCATATTCTCCCCGATAACGATCCGGGAGAAAAACAATGCGCCTGTTGCTGATCACCACCGTCCTTGGCCTTGCCGCAGGCAACGCCGCGGCGTCGTCGATCGAAGCGATCGCTTCCGGCACGACCGACAATGCCAGCGTCTCCACGGTTTCCTGCGCCGATTGCCCGCCGCTGCAATCGCGGAAGAAGGTCACCTATGTCGTGCCGACGATTGCTAATGGCGACGAAACGATCGAGCTCAAGAAAATCAACGGCGAGATGAAGATGGTGCGCACCGAGGCCTGGCTCGGCGGTTCGCCGGTGGTCTTCGTCCGCAAGCCGTCTCACGAGATGATCAAGACGGCCGCAGCCGAAACCGGCGGCGACGCTGCAACCGTGACAGTCTCGAACATCTCGAACGACCAGAACCCGCAGGTTTCCAAGCCGGAGTTTCTTGCCATCGATCAGACCGCAAAGACCGCCGCGGTGACCCCGATCAGTGCGTCCATGGTGGCCGCGCCTGCGGCCAAGGACGGCTCACAGGATTTTGATCCGTCCACCCTCGAACTTCGGCTAGACTGATCGCCTATCGGGAAAGTTCCCTGCCCCGCTCAGCCGTCCCCTGCACTAAATGGCTGACGGGCGTATCGCTGCAAAAGCGAGAGATTGCGCCCCTGAGAGAAGCGGGGGCGCAATCTTATTGCGAGCTTTCCAATTCTTCGATCCGCGCGACCAGCGCTTCGATCTGCCTGTCCGAATAGACTTCGACGCCGTTGGCAAGCAGCAAGGCGGCCGTTACGCCCTCACCCGGATGGCGCACGCCGGAAAAGCTGCCGTCGTAAACGAAACCCGACCCACAGGACGGGCTGCCATCGATCAAGAGCGCGAAGCGACAGTCGGCTTGCCTGGCAAGCGAAAGCGCGTTCTCAGCCGCCTGTATGAATCCCTGGGTGACATCGCCACCGCTGATCTCCACCACCCTCGCCTTGCCGGCAAGTACATCCTTGCCGACGGCGCCGGCGGCGATCTCGGCCGGCGGGCGCGGCACCGGCATGCCGGCCGACATTTCCGGACAGATAGTCACGAGACGGCCTTCGGCGCGCCAGCGGTCGATCGCCGGATGAACAAGCGGCTTCGACTGGCCATCATAACGAACGGCATGGCCCATGAGGCAGGCGCTGACGAGGATCTTTGCGGGCATGCTTTTCTCTACTCCGGCGCCATGCCGATCAGCAAGTGCGATCGTGGTGCCCTGGGACAAGGGATCAGATCCAGCGGTCGTTCTCCGCAGTGCGCTCTCCACCCTCGTGGCCGGTGTTGAGCGTGCCGCGCGGCTCGATCAGCAGCATCTTCACCTCTTGCTCCGCATAAGGCTTGTGCTCGACGCCCTTCGGCACGACGTACATTTCGCCCGGACCGAGCGTCACAGCCCCATCGTGGAAATCGATGCGCAACGTGCCCTCGAGCACGATGAAGGCCTCGTCGGTATCTTGATGATCGTGCCAGATGAAGTCGCCCTCGATGCGCACGATCTTGAATTGGTAGTCGTTGAGTTCGGCAAGGACCCGCGGCTGCCACTGATCGCTGAAGAGCGAGAGTTTTTCGGCGAAATTGATCGGCTTGTAAGTCTTCGTCGCGATCGTCATCGGCTGTCTCCATCTGTGTGATGGAGACAGGATATAGGTCGCCGGGCAGCGAACCGCTTGAACGTTTGTGCGCGGCGTGATGCCGCCGGTCTCCCGGCGGCGATTCCGCCTTATCCGACGATCTTCGAGAAGTCCGCGACCGTACCGGTGGCCGAGCGGATCAGGCCGAGCAGCGCCAGGCGGTTGGCGCGGATTGCCGCATCGTCGTCATTGACGAGGACGTCGTTGAAGAACTGGTCGACCGGTTCGCGCAGCTTGGCCAGCGCTTCCATGGCCGAACGGAAATCTTCCTTGGCGATCGCATCGCGTGCTTCAGCCGAAGCAATTTCGACGGCCTGGTGCAGCGCCTTTTCGGCGTCGAGACGGAAGAGGCCGGCGTCGACGGCGTCGGCGACAGCCGTGCCCTTCTTCTCTTCGGCGGCCAGGATCTGGGTGGCGCGCTTGGTGCCGGCCAAGAGGTTGCGGCCTTCCTCGTCGGTGATGAAGGCGGTCAGCGCCTCCACACGACGGGCGATCATCAGCAGGTCGTCGGCATCCGGCGTCAGTACGGCGTCGATCAGGTCGTGACGGGCGCCGAGGTCGCGCAGGTAGACCTTGAGGCGGTCATGGAAGAAGGAAAGCAGATCGGCCGAAACGTCGTCCGCAAGCGCCGGCTTCTGTGCGCGAAGGGCGACGAGCGCCGTTTCAAAAGCGGGCAACAGCGCCAGGCGCGCCTTGCCTTCCAGGATAAGACGGATGACGCCGAGTGCGGCGCGGCGCAGCGCGAAGGGATCCTTCGAGCCGGTCGGCTTTTCGTCGATCGCCCAGAAGCCGACGAGCGTGTCGAGCTTGTCGGCAAGTGCCACGGTCACTGCAACCGGATCGGTCGGCGCACGGTCCGAGGGACCGTTCGGCTTCCAGTGATCTTCGATCGCCGTGGCCACCGCGTCGTCTTCACCCTGAAGCAATGCATACTTGCGGCCCATGATGCCCTGAAGCTCGGGGAATTCGCCGACGGCTTCGGTGCGCAGGTCCGCCTTGGCGAGCACGACCGCGCGGTCGACGAGCTTGGCGTCGGCACCGGTCACCTTGGCGAGCTCACCGGCCAGCGCCCGAATGCGGGCGACACGCTCGCCCTGGGTGCCGAGCTTGGCATGGAAGGTGACGTTCAGGGCATCGAGCTTGGCCATACGCTGGTCGAGCGGCTTGGCGAGATCAAGATTGAATGTCTTCGCCGATGCTTCCAGCGTTTCGAGGTCCGGCAGGTTGCCCTGGTCGCGGTGCCAGAAGTGCGCTGCGTCCGACAGGCGGGCGCGCACGACCTTGCCGTTGCCGTGCACGATCTCCTTGCCGCCGTCCTTCGCCTCGATGTTCGAGACCAGGATGAACTTGTTGGAGAGCGTGTCTGCACCCGGTGCGCGGGTAACGAAGCACTTCTGGTTGGTCTTGATCGTCAGCCGGATGATTTCTGAGGGGATTTCGAGATAGGCTTCTTCGAAGCTGCCCATCAGCACCTGCGGCCATTCGACGAGGCCGGAGACTTCTTCGAGCAGGCCTTCGTCTTCGACGAGTTCGAGGCCGTTGGCGAAGGCGACGTTGCGCGCGTCGGCAAGGATCATTTCTTTGCGGCGCTCGCCATCGAGAACGACCTTCGCCTTTTCCAGCTTCTCTGCATAGTCGGCAAAGCGGCGAACGGTGATCGCTTCCGGTGCATGGAAGCGGTGACCATAGGTGACGTTCGAGGCGACGATGCCGTCGACTTCAAACGCGATCACTTGGGTCTCGTCGGTTTCAGAACCGAAGGTGCAGACGATCGACTGCAGCGGGCGAACCCAGCGCAAGGCACCGGGCTTGGCCGACGCCACGCCGGAGCGCATCGGCTTCGGCCAGGGGAAATTGCGGATGATTTCGGGCATCGCCGCGGCGATGATCTCTTCGGCAGGACGGCCAGGCTTGACGATGTGGGCGACGTAGAAGTCGCCCTTCTTCGGGTCGCTATGGACATGCGCCTCGCTGATCGAGGAAAGGCCGGCGCCACGCAGGAAGCCTTCGATCGCCTTCTCGTTGGCGTCGGTGCGCGGGCCCTTGCGCTCTTCGCGAACATCGGCCGAGCGGGCGTTGAGGCCGCGGATGTCGAGCGTCAGCCGTCGCGGCGTCCAGTACTCGCGCGCCCCCTCATAGGTCAGACCCGCTTCGACCAGGGCATCGGTCAGCAGCTTCTTGAGGTCGCCGGCCGCCTTGCGCTGCAGGCGGGCAGGAATTTCCTCGGAGCGGAGTTCGATAAGAAGATCGGGCATGGGAGTGACTTTTTCTGTTCCTGACGGTTGCGGCGGACTTAGCAATCTCTGGCAAGATTGTCACCAAGCGCCGCGATGAATTTGGTTTTCGAAGGGCAAGTGCGAGGCGGATTTACCAGCCGCCACCGCCACCGCCACCACCGCCGCCACCCGAGAAGCCGCCGCCGGAAGAAAAGCCCGACGACGACGATTTGGGTGGGGGCGGCAGGGAGGACGTCATCGTGTCGGCCATGGATCCGGCAAAACCGCCGATGCGATCGCCGAAGGTGCTCGAGCCGAAGCCGTCACCGTGATACCAGCCCGGCTGATAAGCGGCGGCCGCGGCCGCCCCAGCCGCCGCGGCCAGCAGCCAGCGATCGAAGGTCTCGGTCCACGGCTTCTCGACGCCGAGCGCCACGGCGTAAGGGAGCAGCGTCTCGAAATGCCGGGGCGACATTTCGGGCGCCCCCTGCATGTTCATGCGGTCCTTCTCGGCGAGCGTCATGTACTGCCTAAGCCCGTCGATGCCATCCATCATCCGCGTTCCAAGCGGCGTCGGCGCCCCCATCAGGAAGAAAAACAGCACGTTGATGAGCACGATCGCGCCAATGACAAAGAGCAGCGGCAGTTCGTCGGTTTCGGCTGCCGAATAGAAGACGGCTGCGAGAATGGTCGAGAAGATGGTGAAGGCGACGAAACCGATGAAGGCGACCACAACGATCGACATGATCCGGCTCATCAGGCTCCTTTCGCGACGAAGCGACTTGCCGAAGGAGACGGCGAGGATCGAGACGAAGAAGGCGATGAAAACCGGCACGATCACCAGCGGCAGGCTGTCCTCGCTGAGGTCGCCGAACAGGAAGACCGCCGCAACCGCCAATACCGACAGGATGACGCCGGCGACGATGTAACCGCTGTTGGCGTGGTAGTACTTGCCGCGATGCTCGCGCTCCATGGCGTTGCGGAAATCGGCGCCGGTCGCCTGCACCCGGGTGCCATGCGCGCGGTCGATGGTGAGCTTGCCGCCGCTCGCATTGACCGCCTTCATCACCGCCGCCTCGCCGGTCGGCAGTTTTTCGTCGGCTTTCTTGCCGGTGGCGGCAATGACGATGGCGTTCTTCAGGTCTTCGAGAACGACGTGTCCCTTGACCGCGAGATTGAGTGCGGCCGCCGACAGCGCCGTCCAGCCTTCGCCGGAAAAGCCCCTGTTGTCGATATAGTTGACCAGAGCCGGCGAGATGCCCTCCGGCGGATCCCAGCGCGGCACCATGACGCCGCGGTCCGGGTCACGCCCGACCCTGAGCCAGGCCTGGCTATAGTAGAGAAGGACGACGGCCAGTCCTGCGCCGGCGATGACGAGCGCCAGATGGTCGTGCAGCCACCAGGCATTTTCCTGGCTGGAAGTGGGCCTGTCGATGCTGCCCTTCGGCATCTTGATCGCGATCGTCAAGCCTTCGCGGGGATCGAGACGGCGGGTGGTGGCAAAGAAGATCTCACTGCCGTCCCTGGAAGCGCGCGCATCCTTGCCGGTCGCGCCATAGCCGCCCGTGAAGTAGTCGAGCGCTTCGGCCCTGACACCCTGCGGCAACGTCACGGTCGCGCTCGCCTCGTCGATCGGGAAATCCCACTCGGTGCCGGTCACGTTCCAATAGAGTTCGTCATGATCGTCGAAGAAGCGGATCTGCCGGCCGGTTTCGTAGGTGAACTGGAAGGTATGCTCGCCCCGCTCCAGAAAAACCTCAGCCGAACCAGTATAGATGCGGATGCCGCCACTGATCGTCTCGGTGCGGTAAGGCTCCTCCTCACCGTCACGCTCCACCGAGAGCAGCTTGAAATCGACCTTGCTGCGCTTGCCCTTGGCGTCCGTGAAAGTCAAAGGCATATCGCGATAGATGCCGCGACGGATCTTGTTGCCCTCGACCGTCGCGGTGATCGTCTCGGTCACCGTCATCGTGCCGTCCTTGGCGACATCGATGACGGAGCGATAGGCGGAGAAGACCTCCTCCGCCCGACCACCCCCCGCCGTTGCCAGCAAAAACACCAGAACGGCAAATGCGGCAGCGAAACGAGGCATAAGGATCAAGCTTTCTTCCGGTTGAGGTTCAAGGCACGAGATCGGTTCTTATGGGTGAGAGCGGGATGCGCGCGGAAACCGCGGTCGCGGCCCCGCATCCCGCCCGGCATCAAGGCCGGTCGCCGCTGAATTCGACGCCCAGCGAAGCGAGCGCGTCCCAATAGGCCGGATAGGTTTTCGCGACGCAGCCGGGATCCTCGATGGTGATGCCGTGGATCTTCAGGCCGGCAAGCGCAAAGCTCATGGCGATGCGATGGTCGGCAAAGGTGTCGATCGAGGCAGGCAAGGTCTGGCCGGCAAGCGTGGGATCGGAGGAGACGATCAGGTCGTCGCCTTCCTCATGCGCCAGATCCGGCCGGATCACCGTCAGACCGAGCGACAGGGCACGCACGCGGTCGCATTCCTTGACGCGCAGGTTGGCGAGACCGACGAAGCGCACCGGCGTGTTGTTAAAGGCTGCAAGCACGGCGATCGTCGGGATCGCGTCCTGCATCTGGGAACCGTCGATAATGGCGGGCAGGTTCGGGAAACTCGCGATCACCGCATGGGCGCGGGCATCCGGCTGCGAGAAGGCGTCCGCCGGAACGCCGAGATCGATGGCGCCGCCGGTCAGGACTTCCGCAGCCCAGAGATAGGTCGCCGCCGAAGCATCCGGCTCGATGACATAGTCGGCTGCCTTGTAGCCGGTCGGCGCAACCCGCCAGACGGACGGGCTCACCTGCTCGACTTCGGCACCGAAGGCGCGCATGGCGACGACGGTCAGATCGATGTAGCCGCGCGCGCCGATCTCGTCACCGGCAAGCTCGATGCTGACCGGACCTTTGGCGCCGGGAGCCGCCATCAGCAGGGCCGAGACGTATTGGCTCGAAAGGCCGGCATCGATGACGACGCGGCCGGCCGGAAAACCGCCGGTGCCCTTGACGGTGACCGGCGGGCAGCCGGTCTCGGATGTGACTTCGACGCCGAGCGTTCCGAGTGCCTCGACCAAGGGCTTGATCGGCCGCTTGCGCATGTGCTGGTCGCCATCGACCACGACCGTGCCATCGACGAGAGCGGCCGCCGCCGTCAGGAAGCGTGTCGCGGTTCCGGCATTGCCGAGGAACAAGGGAGCTGCCGGCGGGAGCAACTTGCCCGTGCTGGTCACGACAAAGGTCGTTTCATCCGGCTCGCTGACCTCGACGCCCATCGCGCGCAAGGCTTCCGCCATGTAGCGGGTGTCGTCGCTCTTCAGGGCACCGGTCAGCCGGCTCGTGCCCTCGGCAAGGCCGGCCAGAAGCAGCGCCCGGTTGGTGATCGACTTCGAGCCCGGCGGGCGGACATGACCGCGGAGCGGATGGTCGGTCGGCAGGATGGTCAGTTTTTTCATGCTATCGGAGGTCATCGAATGGGTCTCTTGATGCGAATGGCGCCGCGGCGGGATCCCGCGGCGAGGAATGTTCGGGAAGCGTGGCGGTCAGAACTTGACCTGCGGCACCGCGCGGTCGGCCTCGTTGGTGATTTCGAAGTAGCCGGCTTTGACGAAGCGGAAGGCGTTGGCGATCAGGTTGGACGGGAAGCTCTCGACCTTGACGTTCAGGTCACGGGCCGCACCGTTGTAGTAGCGGCGCGACATCTGGATCTCGCCCTCGATCGTTTCCAGCGAGCGCTGCAGCTCGGCAAAATTCTCGTTGGCCTTCAGGTCCGGATAGGCTTCGGCGAGCGCAAACAGCTTGCCGAGCGCCTGGGAAAGCGCACCTTCCGCCTGGGCCCGCCCCTCGACGTCGCCTGCTGGCACCGCCTGCGCGCGGTTGCGCATGGCAATGACTTCTTCGAACGTCGATTTTTCGTGGGCGGCGTAGCCCTTCACGGTTTCGATCAGGTTCGGGATCAGATCGGCGCGGCGCTTCAACTGCACATCGATGCCGGACCACGCCTCCTCGGCGATCTGCCGCGCCTTGACGAGACCGTTATAGACGAAAACCAGATACAGGATCACGACGACGGCGATTGCCAGACCGATCATAGGGCACCCTCCAAAAAACTCGCGCAGAGATTAGCATTCGCTTCTCAGCTTCATAGCGCTTTCTGCAGCAATCGGGCCGAGAAACGCACTCCTCCCCAATTGCGATTTGCAGCGTGAACAGACTGTTCACCGCAGCAACGCCCCGCCAGGCGAAAACCTCTCGATTCCTGTTCCAATGGTAACGGCGGACCCGCCGGCGATCGGCGATAGTCGTTTCATCGAACAACCCGGAACCGAAGTGAAGACCATGAAAACGCTCGCAACTCTCATCAACGTGATCGCCTTTTCGGCGCTCTTCGTTGCCTATGCGAGCGCTCACTCGCCCGAACGGCCGGCCGGTGTTCGCCGCGCCCTGCAGACCTATTCCGGTCAAGTCTATACCGGCGCCTACCCGACGATGAAACCGTTCTGCAAGAACGACGTCGGCGCCACCCGGATCATCTGACCGCCGACCGCCCCTTGATCTGCGACACGATTGCTTCTGCCGCCTCATCCGCGCCCAGACCAGTGACGTCGATTTCGATCAGCAGGTCGCCGTTGCCGCGCAACAGCCCGTGGGCGCGCCGCAATCCGAGGAGCACCTCGGGATCGGTGAGCTTGTGCTGCTTGGCCCGGCCCGAGCGCGTCAGCCGCTTCAAGTTCTCCTCAAGATCGCAATCGATGACGACCGCGACGAAGCGCGCACCCCGCCTTTGCGCGAGTGCTGCATAGTCTTCGAAGGCACGGCTATCGGCGGCATCATCCGACAGTGCATCGGTGAAGACGAAGGATTGCTCGGCCGGCGCCTTGGCGACGTGCTCGAACACGCTTTCGCGGATCGCCGCCCGCAGCGACCGGTAGAGCGGCGTGCCGCGCGCAAACAGCGCCTCGGCCGGATTGATCAGCGTGTGATTGTCGGCGAGCCGCGCGCCCAGCCTTTCGGCAAGATGGCGCGCGATCGTCAGCTTGCCGGTGCCCGGCCAGCCGTTGATATGAACGACAAGGCCGGACGGTTCGACGCTCAAGCGGCGTCCCGGCTAAGGTTCGCGCCACCGGCGTCGGTCAAAAGGAAGGCTTCGCCACAGGCCTTGGCGAGCGTGCGTACGCGCAGGATGTAGCTCTGGCGCTCGGTGACCGAGATCACACCGCGGGCGTCGAGCAAGTTGAACACGTGGCTCGCCTTGATGCACTGGTCATAGGCCGGGAAGACGCATTTGTGCAGGTGGTTGTTGCTGTTGTCGCCGGGAGCGCCGGCAGCCAGCAACGCCTGGCACTCGGCCTCTGCGTCGATGAAGTGCTGATGCAGCATCGCGGTATTGGCGTATTCGAAATTGTAGCGCGAATATTCCTGTTCGGCCTGCAGGAAGACGTCGCCATAGCTGATCTTCTCGGCACCCTCGCGGCCATTGAAGTTCAGGTCGTAGACGTTGTCGACGCCCTGCACATACATGGCCAGGCGTTCGAGACCGTAGGTCAGTTCGCCCGAGACCGGCGAGCACTCGATGCCGCAGACCTGCTGGAAGTACGTGAACTGCGACACTTCCATGCCGTCGCACCAGCATTCCCAGCCGAGACCCCAGGCGCCGAGCGTCGGGCTTTCCCAGTCGTCCTCGACGAAGCGGATATCGTGCAGCAGCGGGTCGAGGCCGATCGCCTCGAGCGAACCGAGATAGAGTTCCTGCAGGTTGGACGGGTTCGGCTTCAGGATCACCTGATACTGATAGTAGTGCTGCAGGCGGTTCGGGTTTTCGCCGTAGCGGCCATCGGTCGGGCGACGCGACGGCTGAACGTAGGCCGCGCGCCAGGGACGCGGGCCGAGCGCACGCAGGGTCGTTGCCGGATGGAAGGTACCGGCGCCCACTTCCATGTCGTAGGGCTGCAGCACGGCGCAACCCTTGTCGGCCCAGTAGTTGTGGAGTGTCAGGATCAGAGCCTGAAACGAGCGCTTCGGGTTCATATGATCAGGCAGAGTGGTCATGGATCGCGTCCGGATTTCTTCTGGAAAATGTGCCGGACAGGTGCCACGCCTGATGACAGGGGTCAAGCGCTACGGCAGCGGGCAGGCAAATAGACCGCCGCCACACTGACGCGTTCAGACCGCCCTCACTCGCCGTCGCGCTTCAGCCTGTATTCGCCGGTTTCCGGATCCTTCACCAATGTTCCCTGGGCCCCGGTCTGCTCCTCGCGACGCGCCCGCTCGCGCTGGCGCGTCAGCTTCTGGGCATCCGCCACGAACTTGCGATAGCCGAGCCAGAAGACGAAACCTGCGATCAGGAGCAGGATGAGTTGCGGCATTTTCCCTCCAAGGACATGTCAGGCCGGGCAGGCATCAAAGCCCGAACCGGGCCCACAATGCCCTTTCCTCGATGGCTTCGGCAAGTCCCGCCGCTGCGGAAGCGGCCAATGGAGCGGCGATCGCGCCGGCGACGGCGGCACCGCTCTGCCGGCGGCCGAAAAGGCTGCGCACCGGCTGAATGAGTTCGAGCCGCGCCTTGTCGCCATAGCGCTTCTTCACCTCGCCGCGCAGATCGCCAAGCCCGTCGATGATGCCGAGCTCCAGCCCGCGCCGACCGGTCCAGAAAAGACCGGAGAAGATATCGGGATCGTCGGCGAGCAGCTGGCCGCGGCGGGCCTTGACCATCTGGATGAAGGTATCATGGATATCGAGCTGCAGGTTCTTCAGGAAAGCGATGTCGTTTTCCTTCTCCGGCTGGAACGGATCGAGCATCACCTTGTTTTCGCCGGCGGTATAGACACGCCGCTCGACGCCGATCTTCTTCAGGAGTTCCGGAAAACCGAACCCGCCGGAGACGACGCCAATCGAGCCGACGATCGAGGTTGGGTCGGCGATGATTTCGTCACCGGCAAGCGCGATCATGTAGCCGCCGGATGCGGCGACGTCCTCGACGAAGATCAGCACGCGCTTTTTCTTCTCAAGGGCGAGATCACGGATGCGCTGGTAGATTAGCCGCGACTGCACCGGCGAGCCGCCGGGCGAATTGACGGAGATCGCCACCGCCGGCGCCTCCTTTACGGCGAAGGCCTTTTCGAGAAGCGGGGCGACCGTTGCGAGGTTAAGCGCCGGCCGAAATTGCCCGCCGCCGGCCATGATCGCGCCGTGGAGCCGGACGACGGGGATCGTTACGCCTTCCTTGCGAAAACGCTTGGGCAACAACCGTCTCAGGAACGCCTTCATTTCAACTCCTGCCTGCTGGGCCATGCCTATGATCTTGGGCCGGAACAGCCGGAAATCATAGACGTGACCGCGTCTCATCGGCGATAAGCGGAACGCTTCGCCTCCCCTGCCCGGATCGTCGTCAGGGGCTCTTCCATGCCATGTATGCACTGACGCGGCGAACGCAATGCCGCATACGGTAAATCAACGGCGGCGATAGGCGGCACGGCCATTGTTGAGGTCGTCGACATGGTCGGCGAAGCGATGCCCCTCCTCGTGCATGACGAGCGGCGCGCGGAGGACCAGTCGCTTGCGGCTCTGCTTGATCGCCGTCACCAGGATGCGCACGGCGTTTTCGCCAACCCGCGGATGCAACGCCGTGATCTCGATACCACCAAAGCGGCGGCCACAGGCGGCGATGATCTCGGCGATCGATTCCGGCCGGGCGATCAGCGACAGTTGCCCGCCCGGCTTCATGATCGCGCCTGCCGTCTTCACCCAGATCTCGAACAGCCCGTCGCTCATCGCATGGGCCTCGGCCTTGAGCGCATCCGGCGTCTTGCGGTCGGAGGCATCGTTGAAGGGCGGGTTCATGATCACATGGTCGAAGCTGTCATCCGCCAGGCCCGTCGCGACGCGCGCCTTACCTGTCAACGAAACGTCTGCCTCGACGACCGAGACCCGCTGCGCAAAGCGGGCATTTTCTGCGAGCGCCAGGCTGCGGCGGGCAAACTCCGCCATAACCGGCGATCGTTCCACCAGCACCACTTCCGCATCGTCGATCCGCGAAGCAACCGCCATGCCGGCCGCACCCGCGCCGGCGCCGAGATCGGCGACACGACAGGGACGATCCGATGCGACGAGCGACGCAAGCAGCATGGCGTCCATGCCCGACCGGTGGCCCTGGCCGAGCGGCTGGACGATATGGAACTTACCCCGGTGAAAGGCATCGACGGTTTCGGTTGCTGCCACCGGAGCCGGAGCCGAGTTCACGATCGCAACTCCGCCTCGAGCCCGGCGTCGATCAGGATCCGGCGCGCGGCATCCGCGTCTTCCTCGGCGACCAGAAAGCGGCGGGGCAAGAGGCCAAGCGAGCCCTCGAGAATGCTCATCCCCTGATCGGCAATCAGGCTTGCGATGCCGGCGTCTTTCATCAGGCTCTCGGCGAAGGAGAGCAGGACGGCATCGTTGGTACGGATCAATTCCTTCATCCGGCGGTTTTTCCTGTCCTATTTCAGCAAGCGGGACAATTCGCCTCTTGCCGCACGGGACACCCCTTCCTATTGTCGAAAGCGACAATGAAAACAGGAGTCCCGGTGTGGGCGTAGTGATACCGCTGGAAGACAGCAAAAACAAACAGGCGTCCGTAAAGCCGCTCGTTGACCTGACAGCGGCGGACATGGAGCGCGTCAACCAGCTCATCCTGTCGAAGGCCGGCTCCGACGTTCAGATGATTCCCGAAGTCGCCAACCACCTGATTTCCTCGGGCGGCAAGCGCTTGCGCCCGATGCTGACGCTCGCCTCCGCTGCGATGTTCGGCTACGAGGGCGACGCCCACGTCAAGCTCGCAACCAGCGTCGAATTCATGCACACGGCGACGCTTCTCCATGACGACGTCGTCGATGAAAGCGACCTTCGCCGCGGCAAGTCCACCGCGCGCACGATCTGGGGCAACCAGGCAAGCGTGCTGGTCGGCGACTTCCTGCTCGGCCAGGCCTTCCGCATGATGGTCGATGTCGGCTCGCTCGACGCGCTCGACGTGCTGTCGACCGCCGCTTCGGTCATCGCCGAAGGGGAAGTGCTGCAGCTGTCGGTCGCCAAGAACATGGAAACGACCGAGGACGACTATCTCCAGGTCATTCGCGCCAAGACCGCAGCGCTCTTTGCCGCTGCCGCCGAAGTCGGCCCGATCGTCGCGCAGACCAGCAAATCCGACCGCAACGCACTGAAATCCTACGGCATGAACCTCGGCCTCGCCTTCCAGCTCGTCGACGACGTGCTCGACTATGGCGGCTCGTCGAGCGATCTCGGCAAGAATGTCGGCGACGACTTCCGCGAAGGCAAGATCACCCTTCCGGTGATCCTCTCCTACCGCCGCGGGACGGCGGAAGATCGTGCCTTCTGGCGCGAGGCGATCGAAGGCGGCGACAGCAGCGACGCCAACCTCGACAAGGCGCTCGGGCTGATCAAGCGCTATGGCGGCTTGAGCGATACCATCGCGCGCGCCCAGCACTACGGCACGATTGCCCGCGACGCCCTGGCGCCGCTGCCGGCGTCACCCTGGAAATCGGCGCTTACGGAAGTCATCGACTTCTGCATCGATCGCGTCAGCTGACGGGCTCCGGGCAGGCCAGAACGAACGACAGGATTTTCTTGCCGCGTTGCGCCAAAAAAGCCATTCTGTTCCTCAAGAGTTGCGTTGGGCAATATGTGGCTGACTCCGAAACAACCCTTAGTGGTGCGAAAGCCGAGCAATCGGCGCGAAAGGTTTGACATGCGGCAAAAGACGATTCTCCGCCTCCTCAGCGGCGCAGCACTGCTGGCTCTTGCTGCTGTCAGCGGCGGCCACCAGGCATTTGCCGAGGAGAAGGCTGCAGCCGCCGAGGAAAGCGAACCCTTCGACATCAAATCGGTCAATACCTTTTCCGGCGCGTTTCTCGCTGCCCGCACCGCCGATACGGACCGCGACTTCGCTTCCGCCACCGAGCTCTACAGGATCGCGCTACAGTTCGAGCCGAACAACAACGACGTCAAGCAGCGGCTGATGATCACGCTTTTGATGGCGGGCCAGTTCGACGAAGGCGCGAAGATCGCCGAGCAACTGAAGTCCGACCCAGCCGTCGAGCGCATCACGACGGTCATTCGGGCGATCGAAGCGATCCGCAAGCGCGAGTATCGCAACGCGCAGAAGCTTCTGAACTACCAGGGCCCGAACGATCTCGACCGGCTGATGAACGGCCTGCTCTCTGCCTGGGCGAAATTCGGCCAGGGCAAGCCGAAGGAAGCGCTCGCCCAGATCAAGGAACTCGACGGTCCCGAATGGTTCCGCGTGTTCAAGAATTACCATGCCGGCGCGATCGCGGTTGCCGCGGGTGACAAGCAGACGGCACGCAGCAGGCTCAACGACGCCATTCTCGACCGCGAGGGCGGAAGTGCCGCTCCAGACACCTTCATGCGTGCGGTGGAAGCGCTCGCCCGTTTCGAGGCGCGCGAAGGCAACAAGCAGAAGGCGCTCGACACGGTCGCCGTCGGCGAGAACATGGTCAACAACTACACGCCGCTGCAGGCGCTGAGGACCGAGATCGAGAACGGCGTCCCGCAGGAACAGCAGGTCAAGAACGCCACCCAGGGCACTGCGGCCGTGCTCTTTTCGATCGGTGCCGCACTCAACCGCGACGGCGCCGAAGACATCGTTTCGCTCTACCTGCAGACCGCGCGCCGGCTCGACCCTGATAGCGCCGACATCCTGGTCATGCTCGGCGGCATCGCTGAAAACCTGAAGAAGCCGAACGAGGCGATCGAACTCTACAAGGCCATTCCCGAGACCTCGCCGATGCGGCGCGTTTCGGAACTGCAGCTCGGCCTCAGCCTCGCCAGCATCGGCAAGGTCGACGAGGCGAAGAAGCACCTGAAGGCGCTGATCGACGTCGATCCGAAGAACATCCGCAACTATCTCGCCTATGGCAGCGTGCTTTCCGACGCCAAGGACTACAAGGAGATGGGCGAGCTTTACGATCGCGCCGTCGACCAGATCGGCTCCGTGCCGACGCGCAGCGATTGGACCGTGTTCTTCCAGCGCGGCATCGCATACGAGCGCCAGAAGCTCTGGGACAAGGCCGAGCCGAACTTCCGCAAGGCGCTGGAGCTCAATCCGGACCAGCCGCAGGTGCTGAACTATCTCGGCTATTCCTGGGTCGACATGAACATTAATCTCGAAGAAGGCCTGGAGATGATCCGCAAGGCCGTCGAGCTGAAGCCGGATGACGGCTATATCGTCGATTCCCTCGGCTGGGCCTATTTCCGCATGAACCGCTTCGACGACGCGGTTGTGGAGCTGGAGAAGGCGGCCGAACTGATGGCCGGCGACCCGACGATCAACGATCACCTTGGCGACGCCTACTGGCGCGTCGGCCGCAAGCTCGAGGCCGTGTTCCAGTGGACGCAGACGCTCGAACTGAAGCCCGAGGAAGCCGAGATCCCGAAGATCAAGGCGAAGATCGAGAACGGGCTGCCGCCGCTCAAGGAAACGGTTCCCGCCTCGGCCGATGCCAAGGAAACTGCGCCGAAGAAGGTGACCCCGGAAGCACCGGCGCCGGACAAGAAGTCCTGATCGTTCCATGTCGGAAGGTGACATCGTGGGCTTCGCGCTGACGCGCGCAGCCCCCGCCAAGATCAATCTGGCCCTTCACGTCGTCGGCCAGCGCGCCGACGGCCACCATCTTCTCGAAAGCCTCGTCACTTTTGCCGATCGCGGCGATCGCATCGGTCTCTCGCTGGCGGATGCGGACCGCTTCACCGTATCGGGCGCGTTTGCCGCCGCGTTGCCGATGGATGCCGGCGCTGATGGCGGCAATCTGGTTCTGAAGGCGCGCGACCTGCTGCGCGCCGAACTGCGGGCGCATGCCCCCGACGCGGCCGGGCCGGTTCACCTACATCTCGAAAAGAACCTGCCGCTCGCCTCGGGCATCGGCGGTGGGTCGGCGGATGCCGCGGCGACGCTTCTTGGGCTTCTCGAACTCTGGGGCGCGACGATCGAGCCTTCCCGCCTCGCCGCCATCGCATTGCGGCTCGGGGCGGACGTGCCGATGTGCCTTGCCGGCAGGCCCCTCTTGGCGAAGGGGATCGGCGAGGAGATCACGCCGATCGACGATTTCCCCGCCCTGCCGATCGTGCTGGTCAATCCGCTCGTCGCCGTCTCGACGCCGGTCGTGTTCCGGACGCTCTCCAACAAAACGAACCCGCCGCTCGCTGCGCCTCACGGTGCCGGAACTGTTGCCGAGTGGATTTCCGCCATGGCCACGATGCGCAACGATCTGCAGCCGCCGGCAGAGAGCCTTGAACCCGTGATCGGCGAGGTCAGCCAAGCGCTGACGCAAGCCGGAGCGACACTCGCGCGCATGTCCGGCTCAGGCGCCACGTGCTTCGGCCTTTTCGACAGCGAGGCGCGCGCGGCTGCGACAGCGCGCGCTCTTTCGGAGGCCTACCCCGGGTGGTACGTTCTCGCCTGCAATTCGGTGAGCAAAGGGAATTAACATGGCTGGCATCGACGAAAAGCGCCCCTTCATTCCTGTCGGGATCGCCATCCTGACGGTCTCAGACACCCGCACGCGCGCCGACGACAAGTCGGGCGACACATTGGAAGCGCGGGTGCGTGACGCCGGGCACCGCCTTGAGGCGCGCGCCATCGTTCCCGACGACAAGACGAAGATCTACGACCAGGTGAAGGCCTGGACGCTCGGTCCCACCATCGACGTGGTGATCACGACAGGTGGAACGGGCTTCACCGGGCGGGACGTGACGCCCGAGGCGCTGGAACCGCTGTTCGAAAAGCGCATGGACGGGTTCTCCGAGGTCTTCCACCGTATCTCCTACGAGAAGATCGGGACGTCGACGATCCAGTCGCGCGCAACCGGCGGCGTTGCCAACGCCACCTTCATCTTCGTCCTTCCGGGTTCGCCCGGCGCCTGCCGCGATGCGTGGGACGGCATCCTCAAGCAGCAGCTAGACTACCGGCACATGCCCTGCAATTTCGTGGAGATCATGCCGCGACTCGACGAGCACCTGAAACGCGGCTGAAGAGCATGGACCGTTCCGGCCCGGCCGACCTGTTACCTTAGTAACTGACGCTCGCTTCGCCTCCCGATAGTTTTCAAGCGTTGACACAGCGAGGAACGACCGCCGCACGTTCCGTTCCTCGCACCGCAAGACCCTTCCGCCTCTGTCCCCCGGGCGGAATGAAATGTTGGATACGACGGGCAGCCAGAATGCTGCCCGGACAGAAATCTTCCAAACAAGGTCATTTGAGAGCCGCTTGGAGGTGCCGTCCCCTAAGGGACTGGCACCTTTAATTTTTCGCGCGGGAACCGGCGTTACCGCCTGGCTTCGACAGCGACCCAGGCCGGAACGAGTTCGGTCGAAAGCTTGCGGACTGAGCGGACATTTGTCATCGCATCCAGGCCCACCTTGCCACGGGCGGCCGCAAGCGCGTCGTTCTTGCGCAGGAGAAATCCCGTCTCCAGCGGCTTTCCACGCCCGGTCAGCCGGCGGAAGAAAGGCTTGCGGTGCAGTCTCGATCCGGAGAAACGGGCCGGTGCCTTGTTCATCGACACGTACTCGGCCAACTCATCGATCCAGCGGCCGATCGGGCGCGCGCCCGGCTCCAGCAACATCAGCCATTCGCCGCGCGCCGAGCCCACCACATCGGCGAGATCCCAATCCCGGCAGAAACGGCATCCGGCGGCATCGGCCACGTCGGACGAACCGTCCTTCGAGCCGTGATCGAGGATGATCACATCGCTGACCAGGCCTTCCACGGCGCCCGCCACCAACACAGCAAGCGTCTGTGCCAGTTCGGCCTCGTTGTCGCGGGTTTCCATGATGATCGTGAGCATGGTTTCTCGTAACGCATCGGCACGGCAATTGCTACATCCGGGACACGGCCCGCAGCGGCGCCTTGATCGGCAAATTCGAAACTCCAATTTTGTTCTTGAATTGTTCCTCCATTCGAGATAGGAAAATTGTCAGAACAAAACGGGATCAAATATCTGATTCCGGGGAGATTCCAATGACCGAGCTGTCTCAGATCAGGCAGGGTGCGCTTGCGCCCGCCAATACGGCAGATGTGGCCGAAGCGATGATGAGCGCAACGGGCCTGCGGATCGATATCGATCGCCGTCGCGGGCGCGGCGCCGGGATCAACATGTCCGGCCGCTTCGAACCGCGCAGCCGCGAGACGTTCGACGACGGCTGGGAAAGCCTGGAGGATCTGCCGCCCTTCAAGACCGAAGTTCAGGTCGAGAAGCCGCGCACGGTGATCACCAGGAACGAGTCGCCTGACATCTCCTTCGACCGCTCGATCAATCCCTATCGCGGCTGCGAGCACGGCTGCATCTATTGTTTCGCCCGCCCCACACACGCCTATATGGGCCTCTCGGCCGGCCTCGACTTCGAGGCGAAGCTGTTTGCCAAGCCGGACGCACCGCGGCTTCTGGAGCGCGAGCTGGCGCGGCAGGACTACAGGGTGCGGCCGATCGCGATCGGCACCAACACCGACCCCTACCAGCCGATCGAGAAGGAGTGGCGGGTCATGCGCCAGATCCTCGAGGTGCTGCGGGATGCCAACCATCCAGTCATGATCGTCACCAAATCGGCGATGGTCACGCGCGACATCGATATCCTAGCACCGATGGCGGAAAAAGGGCTGGTGCGCGTCGGCATCTCCGTCACGACGCTCGACCGGAAGCTGGCCCGCACGATGGAGCCGCGTGCCTCGACCCCGAGCAAGCGGCTGGAGGCGATCCGCATGCTCGCCGAAGCGGGCATCCCGGCCGGAGTTCTCGTTTCGCCGATCATTCCGGCGCTGAACGACCACGAGATCGAGCGCGTGCTCGAAGGTGCAAGGACGGCCGGAGCAACCGAAGCAAGCTATGTGCTGCTACGGCTGCCGCTCGAGGTCAGCCCGCTCTTTCGCGACTGGCTGCTGCGCAATTATCCGGACCGCTACCGGCACGTCATGTCCCTCATCCGCTCCATGCGGGGCGGCAAGGACTATGACGCCGAGTTCGGCAAGCGCATGAAGGGCGCCGGCCCCTATGCGTGGCAGATCGGCCGCCGCTTCGACCTGGCAGTCAAGCGTCTCGGCTTCAACCCGACGCGCCGGCAACTGCGGGACGATCTCTTCGTGCCGCCGCTTGGAACGGGGGTGCAGCTCTCGCTTCTTTGACGGCTTTCCGATGTCTCGGTAACCGTCGCTACCCGTAATGGCGCACGGTGAGAGATGATCGCCCCGCCCCGCCAGGCAAGACCGATGGCGGGCGCCTGAGACCATATAGCAGTTCCGG
Organism: Ensifer sp. LBL; assembly: GCF_050435225.1. Taxonomy (NCBI): domain Bacteria; kingdom Pseudomonadati; phylum Pseudomonadota; class Alphaproteobacteria; order Hyphomicrobiales; family Rhizobiaceae; genus Ensifer; species Ensifer sp. LBL. Next base: position 601,757 of record NZ_JBNDJY010000001.1, read on the forward strand.
TGCCCCCTTACCCGCCGTGGGCCCCGGTAATCCCCCGTCCGCCGCCGCACTCGGACCTGGGGGCTTGAAGAGAATCGGTCGATCATGCGATCTAGACTTATGTCTCGCAGATCGTCCGATTCTCCCCTTTTTCCCGATATCATCGTAGCGCCCGATTTCAGTTTCGAGCTTTCGGCCAAGGGCGATGGGTTCTGGCCGGTCGCCGGAGCGGATGAGGCCGGTCGTGGGCCGCTCGCGGGACCGGTGGTTGCCGCCGCCGTCATTCTCGATCCGGACGCCATTCCCGCAGGACTCGACGACAGCAAGAAGCTGACGGCCCAGGCGCGCGAAAAACTGTTCGAAGAAATCCTCGCCACATCCGAAGTGTCGATCGCCTCGGCGTCGGCCGGCACGATCGACGCCACCGACATCCGCAAGGCAAGCCTCGAAGCGATGCGGCGGGCCGTCGCCGGCCTGCCCTCGAACGCACGCTTCGTGCTCGTCGACGGCCGCGACGTACCGCCCGGCCTCTCCTGCCACGCCAAGGCGGTGGTCAAGGGCGACGCGCGGTCGCTGTCGATCGCCGCTGCTTCGATCGTCGCCAAGGTTACCCGCGACCGCATGATGGCCCGCGCCGACCTTGCGCATCCCGGCTACGGCTTTGCGCTCCATGCCGGCTATGCGACGGTGACCCACCGTCGCGCCATCGAAACCCACGGCCCCTGCCCGCTGCACCGCATGAGCTTCCGGCCACTGCGCCAGGACGGCTAACCGCCGCGCAACCGCGTAGCGAGCGCCACGCCGGCGCTTCCGGTTTCGGTTCTGACATATCTCGCCAACAGCTTTTCTCGCGTCAGAAGCCATCCGGTGCCGCACATGCTGCCGTGCGCCACGTTTGGCCTTGAACGCTGGCACTACTTCGCTTCGGCAGCTGAAGGCGAGACGCCTGCCGAAATCCCAGCGGAGCTTGGCGCCTCACCCTTCGGGCCAATGCGGCCTCTACAGACAGGCACAAAAAAAGCCCCGCACGAGGCGGGGCTCTTTCAATCGGAATGTCCGAACGCTTAGTTCAGGCGCGCCTTCACGTCGCCAAGTGCCTTCTTGAACAGATCGTTCTGGGCGCCGGCGTCGGCCTTGGCGGCAACGACCTTCTCGGCAGCGGCAATCGCGAGATCGACGGCAGCGGAACGAACCGCGTTGATCGCATCGCTTTCGGCCTGCTTGATCTTCTGTTCCGAAAGAGCCGTGCGACGAGCGACGTATTCCTCGGTCTTCTGCTTGGCTTCCGCGGTCAGCATTTCGGCTTCGCGCTGGGCGGCAGCGACGATGCCGGCAGCTTCCGCTTCGGCATCCTTGCGCTTGCGCTGATACTCAGCGACGAGGCCCTGAGCTTCTTCGCGCAGGCGCTTGGCTTCGGTCAGCTCGTTGCCGATCTTTTCGGCGCGGGCGTCGAGCGCCTTGCCGACCATGCCCGGAACCTTGAGATAGGCAATCAGAACGAAGAACAGGATCAGGCCAACGAAGGCATAGAAAGTTGCATCAAGATGCATAGTTCAGTGCTCCTCAGTTGCCACCCGATGCCTTGACGGCAGCGGTGATCTCGGCCTTGGTGACAGTTCCGCCGATCAGCTGCTTGACGACAGCCGTTGCGGTTTCCTCGGCGATGGCGCCGACGTCGGCCAGTGCCTTTGCCTTGATGTCGGCGATGCGGTCTTCTGCAGCCGAGATCTTCTTGGCAAGGTCGGCTTCGACGGCGGTGCGGTCAGCATTGGCCTTGGCCTTTGCGGATTCGCGGGCGTCGTCGGCGATCTTGTGACCCTTGGACTTGGCGGCTGCCAGGTCCTGCTCGTAGGAAGCGATGGCAGCGTCGGCTTCGCCCTTGAGGCGGGACGCTTCATCGAGATCCTGAGCGATCCGATCGTGACGGGTTTCCAGAATTCCGCCGATCCGCGGAATGATGACCTTCGACATCAGGAGATAGAAGAGGCCGAACGTGATCGCGAGCCAAAGCAGCTGCGATGCGAAATGGGTCGTATCGAAGGGCGGGAACACGCCGGAGCCAGCCTCGCCTTCGTGAGCCACACCCGTTTCGGTGTGCACCTCACCGGCCGCAGCGGCATCGTGTGCTTCGGCGCCTTCAGTGGTGGTTGACTGGGCATAAGCCGCGGTCACAAACATGCTCACCTCCAGGTGCACTCAAGAATATGCGCGGCCGCGACCTTTTGACGGGTCGCGGCCGAAACTCCAGCCGATAATTAGACGGCGAAGAGGAGGAGCAGGGCTACGAGCAGCGAGAAGATGCCCAGAGCTTCCGTAACGGCGAAGCCGAATACGAGGCGGCCGAACTGGCCGTCAGCAGCCGACGGGTTACGCAGCGCGCCAGAGAGGTAGCTGCCGAAGATGTTGCCGAGGCCGAGAGCCGTGCCGGCCATGCCGAGGCAAGCGAGACCTGCGCCGATGTACTTTGCTGCTTCCGCTTCCATGTGTGAACTCCTTCGAATGGTGTTGCGGCTTAGGATTGCGCTTCCGACGGAGGACCGGCCGGAAGCAAGCGACTGTTATTCCTTAGTGGCTTCCGGGATGGACAGCGTCGTTGAGGTACATGCAAGTCAGTACCGCGAAGACATAGGCCTGGAGGAAGCAGACGAGGAACTCAAGACCGGTAATGGCGACGGTCATGATGAGCGGCAGGATGGCGCCACCGATGCCGACTGCGCCGAGGGCGCTGAGCGAGGTGACGAAGCCTGCGAAGACCTTCAGCGTGATGTGGCCGGCCAGCATGTTGGCGAAAAGACGGACCGAAAGGCTGATGGGACGGGAAAGGAACGAGATGACTTCGATCGCGACGACGAGCGGCAGAAGCACGCCAGGAACGCCATGCGGCACGAAGAGCTTCAGGAAGCCAAGACCGTGCTTGTAGAAGCCGTAGAGAATGACGGTACCGATGACGAACAGCGCCAGAGCGAAAGTGACGATGATCTGGCTGGTGACCGTGAAGAAGTATGGCATCATGCCGAGCAGGTTCGCCGTCAGGATGAACATGAACAGCGAGAACACCATCGGGAAGAACTTCATGCCACCGTTGCCGGCGCCTTCGCGCAGCATCGAGGCGATGAATTCGTAGGACATTTCCGAGACCGACTGCATGCGGGTCGGGATAAGACCGCGCTGCGACGTCGTCAGATAAAGAAAGCCTGCGGCAACACCTACGGTCGCAACCATGAACAGCGACGCATTGGTGAAGGAAAAGTCCATTCCGCCAATTTCGATCGGGACAATCTTATTGACCAGGAACTGGTGGGTCGGATCGTTTGACACCGCGCTTCTCTTTCGTTCTACCCGCCCGGAAGCGGAAACCGTTTTCTTCGGGGCAACGCCTCAGCGGGCGTCGCCGTCCTTCTTGTCATTCCCAGAACCGCCTCTTCCGGCTTCCGGTGTCGCCACCATACCGGCCGAGCGCAGCACATTCAGCACGCCAGCGCAGAAGCCGAGAAGCAGGAAGATAATCAATCCCCACGGCCCTGTACCCGCAAAGTGGTCCAAAAGATAGCCCAGAAACGCCCCGACAACGATGCCGGCGATGAACTCGCTCGAGAGCTTCATCGCCGCCGCATAGCCTTTACGGCTCTCGGCGGCTCTGGCTTCCGCTGCATCAGGCGTATTGGGCCGCTTGGACTCAATCTTGTCGCCGAGCTGCTTCAGCCGCGCTTCCAGACTTTCTTCAGGTTTCTCCGCCACGTGGCTACTCCCTTGTCGTCCTTATCGGGTCTCAGACCGCGATTTCGGTCACACAACAGGCCTTCGCACAAGCCACGTTTCGGCCCCATTTGAAGTCGCGCGCAACATAGTTTTAGGCACCCGCATAGTCAAGGCGTGCAGGCCGCTTGATCGTGGACAATGTTTTCCATGAAATTCAATGGGTTAAGCACGCATTCACCGATCTGCAACAAGGTCGCGGCAGGATTCCGGCCGGAGACCGGCGGGAATCTCCCCTTTAGCGTGCGCTCGGGAAAGACGGCGGAATCGCGTCAGGCGCCGGTCAGCTCCAGCCGCCGCCGTAGGTGCGGTAGAAGATATGCATGCCGATCTTGCCGACCCGCTTCATCGTCTTCGCCCACGGCGGATTGACGTAGGTCGCATGGTAATGGGTGGCCGAGCCCACTTCCGGCAGCCAGATCTTGCCGGCGGTGACGGCCATCGCAACTTCCTTGGCGGTCTTCCAGTGCGAGCGGGAATAGATAAGGTCGCGGATCATGTCGCAGGCGAAGGAAAACTGGCAACGGTTGCGCCAGGCCTTGTTCTGGTAAACGACGCCGCAAATGGTCTTCGGATAGGTGGGATTGCGCACGCGATTGAGAATCACCTGCGCGACAGCGGCCTGGCCTTTGAGCGGCTCGCTGCGGGCTTCGAAGTAGATGCCTTCGGCCAGACAGGTCTGCTCTTCCTTGCTGAAAACCGAGCCCGGCAATGCGGTGGCGGCCCAGGCGTGATCGTCCGGCGCAATCTCGGGAATGAAGCGACCGGCGTTCTTGTCTTCGCGCAGAATCGAATCGAAGGGCGATTCACGCGCATAGTCCGGCTCGGGCCGGACGTAAGCAGTCGCAAGAATGTCGGGGCGATCGTTCGTAACGAGCTTGGCCAGCATCGGCGAGACGCCGGGCTCCGCCTTTGGCGGCGTCTTCCGATAGAAGGCGGTGGCGATCTCGATTTCCTTGCCTTCGATGCGAGACTTGGCGAAGACCATCTTCTCCCCCTCCCCCAGGCTTGGCTCCATCAGGGAGCTGGTGCGCTGCAGGATGGAGCCGGCGGAGAAATCCTTGGGCGGCGTTACCGGGGTCACGGCGACGACGCGGCCTTTCTTTGCCTGACGGTTGACGCGGTCCTCGTCGGGCGTGCCCGAATGCTTGGTTTCCGCGGTCAGCGCGACGCGGCTGCCATCGGGCATGGTGATGCCGGCATCGCCGTCGAGCGCGCCCGTGGTGACCGGATCGGCAAACACCATTTCGGCTTCGTGGATCGAACCGGCGGGCGACGCGGTCATATACATGCGCCAGCGCTCGCCGCCCCGGTTGATGCCGGACAGGAAGGTCGCAAGGTCGGCATAGGCGGCAGCCGAGGGAAAGCCCAGATATAGTGCAAGGCCGATGATCGCGGGCGCCATCCAGGCAGACGGGCTCAGGCGAGACTTTAGACGCAGGTTCCGACTCTTACGCACCAACCGACTCCACGCAACGCTATCAGGCGGCACGGCTTCGCCCGCGCCGGCTATGCGCCAGCGTCGAGAATTCCGCGCGGGAAGATTAGACAATCAAGCAGCCGGACACTTCGCCGGGACCGCTCCGTTCGTGCTTTGAAAATGAAGCATTAACCTTGATGTTTGGTTAATGCGCGATCGCTGAAAGGCGGATGCCCCATAAAGCAGCGAAGCCGCCCTCCCGTCGGAAGGCGGCTTCTTCTGTTGCAGATCAGCGCTTCTCGCGCTCGACCAAGGACCGGATAAGGTCAGATGATCACGTGCGAACCGAGTTCGACCACACGGTTGGTCGGCAGCCGGAAGTAATCCGAAGGGTCGATTGCCGCATTCGCAAGCGCGATGAACAACCGGTCCTGCCAGTGCGGCATGCCGCTCTCCGCATCGGGCACGAGCTTGCGGCGGCCGAGATAGAAGGACGTCGACATGATGTCGAACTTCAGGCCCGACTTGCGGAACAGGCCGAGTGCCTGCGAGACGTTCTGCGTTTCCATGAAGCCGAAGCGCATTTCGAGCAATGTGAAGCGGTCCGACAACGGCTGCATGCTCACCCGTTCCGACTTCGGCACCTTCGGCGTATTGGCCGTGCGGATCGTCAGGATGAAGTTCTGATTGTGCAGCACGTGGTTGTGCTTGATGTTGTGGAGCAGTGCGGCCGGCGTCGATTCCGGATCGCTCGTCAGGAACACGGCGGTTCCGGGCACGGCCACTGGCGCGTGTTCGCTCTTGCGTTCGATCGACTTGATGAAGCTTGCCAGCGGAATGTCGATATGGCGCGTCTTGGCGTGCAGGATCTGTGTGCCGCGCCGCCAGGTCCACATGATGATGATGAAGGTGGCGGCGATCAGCACCGGAACGTAGCCGCCGTCGTGGATCTTCAGCATGTTGGCGCCGAGGAAGATGAACTCCAGCGCAAAGAGCGGCACCAGCACCGCGGCAGCCGCGAGCGCCGACCAGTTCCAGCGCATGCGCAGGAACTCGAAGGAAAGCACGGTCGTCACCACCATCGCGCCGGTGACCGAGATGCCGTAGGCGGTCGCGAGCGATTCGGACGAACCGAAGACGAAGACCAGGGCCATAACGCCGAACATCAGCAGCGTGTTGACGTTGGGCAGGTAGATCTGGCCCGTATGGGTCTCGGACGTATGGAAGATCGCCATGCGCGGCAGGAAGCCGAGGTGGATCGCTTGGCGCGTCAGCGAGAAGGCGCCGGTTATCACCGCCTGGCTGGCGATGATGGTTGCCGCCGTCGCCAGAATGACGACGGGCAGCAGCGCCCATTTCGGGAACATCAGGAAGAACGGATCCGACATCGCTTCCGGGTTCTTCAGGACGAAGGCGCCCTGGCCGAGATAGTTGAGGGTCAGCGCCGGAAAGACGATCAGGAACCAGGCCCACTGGATCGGCCGACGGCCGAAGTGGCCAAGGTCGGCGTAGAGCGCCTCGGCACCCGTCACCGTCAGGAAGACGGCGCCCAGCACGATGATGCCGACATAGCCTTCGCTGAGCATGAAGCTCACGGCGTAATAGGGATTGAAGGCCTTGAAGATCGACAGGTCGTCGGCGATGTGCACGAAGCCGATGCCGCCCATCACCAGGAACCAGACGAGGGTGATCGGACCGAAGAAGTTCGAGACCGCCGCCGTTCCCTTGGATTGCACCGCAAAAAGCATGAGCAGGATGACCACCGCGATCGGCACGACATATTCCGACAGCGCCGGCGTCACCAGCTTCAGGCCTTCGACCGCCGAAAGAACGGAGAGCGCCGGCGTGATCATCGCGTCGCCGATAAAGAGCGCGGCGCCGGCAATGCCCATAAAGAAGAGAATGGACGCGTGGCCGTTGGCGGACTTCATCAACAGGGCCAGCAGCGACAGCGTGCCGCCCTCGCCCTGGTTGTCGGCGCGCAGAAGGAACAGCACGTATTTGATCGTGACGATGATCGTCAGCGTCCAGATCATCAGCGAAATCAGGCCGATAATCTCCGCATCGGTCACACCGTCATGGGAGACCGGGCGCAACGCTTCGCGAAAGGCATAGAGCGGGCTGGTGCCGATGTCGCCATAGACGACACCGATCGAACCAAGCCCGAGGACCAGCAGGCGGCGCAGGTCCTTCGGCTCTTGAGTGGAAGGGGCATGCGATTGGGTCATGCAAACCTACTGGCGTTCAAAGCCAGCCTTTCCAGCGAAAAAAGAAAAAGGGGATCACGGCCGATATCACCATCGCCGCGATCGCCCAGGGATAACCGAATTGCCATTCCAGTTCGGGCATGACGCGGAAGTTCATGCCGTAGACCGAGGCGACCAGCGTCGGCGGCAGGAGCACGACCGACGCGATCGAGAAGATCTTGATGATGGCGTTCTGCTCGACGTTGATCAGGCCGAGCGATGCATCGAGCAGGAAGGTAATGTTGCCGGAAATGAAGCCGGCATGTTCGGACAGCGATTGGATATCGCGCGAAATCGAGCGGCAGAGTTCGCGCGTTTCCTTGTCGTCCTGCACCTGCGGGACCGTGTAGACGAATGTCAGCAGGCGCGAGAGCGAGGCAAGGCTGTCGCGGGTCTTGGCGACCAGGCGATGATGTCCGGCGACGTCACGCAGGCGTGCCTCGAGAAAATGCGGCGGGCGGCGCTTGCCGGCGGCCTTGTCGCCGAAGACGGCGATCGACAGATCGTCGATCTTGGTCACGGCCTCTTCGAGAATTTCGGCAGTTCGGTCGGCGATCGTTTCCAGGAGCCGGGTCAGAACCACCGCGCCGTCGCGGCAGTTTCCGGGGAAGCGGTGCATCGACGCCTTGAAGAGGGCGAAAGACCGGGGTTCGGCATAGCGGATGGTGACGAGCCGGCTACCCGCCAGGATAAAGCCGACGTCGGTCAGGCCGGGTATCTCCGTCTCCGACCGAAACACCAGCGACGCCGTCATGAACACGGCGCTCTCCTCGACATAGAGACGGCTCGAAGGCTCGATGTCCTTGAGGTCGTCGCGCGTCGGGATGGAGATGCCGAGCAGCTTTTCCATCATCAGGTCTTCGGCCTTGCTCGGTTCGAGCAGATCCACCCAGATGACGTCCGGGCGCAAGCTATCGGGCGGCTCGGCGGGCGTCAGGACGACGGCCGTTCCATCGGCGCAATAGCCGGTGATCATGCGAGCATCCTCGTCATGCCAACCTTAGGGTCGAATGGAAGAGGCGAAAGGTCGTGCGCCACAAAATACCCACAATAGAGATCCATCGGATGGAACGTTCCGCCAGTCAGGACAAAGTCTTCAACTCAGTCATCGCGAGAGGCCAAGATCTCGGGCGAGAGGGCGTCAAGTTGGGCACCTTCGCAAGTGCGGCAAGGCATATGGCGCAACGCAAACGCAAAATCAATGCCCTCTTGCAATCCGGCACGCGGGCATGCGCCGCCAGTTCGGCGCCACCCTATCCCATGTTCGCCTAAATCAAAATCGAATCAAGGGCAAAACTACGCGGGGCGAAGAGCCAAAGTTCCCCTGGGGAACTTCACTCGAACACGATGTTCGGCGCGGCGCGGCTCTTGTCCTGCTGCGTGGCCGATACCTGCTCCCAGACCTTGGTCGCGATATCGCGATAGACGCGCGCGACTTCGCCGGCCGGATCGGAGGCAACCAGCGGCGTTCCCGCATCCGACGTTTCGCGAATCCCCATTGTCAGCGGCACTTCGCCGAGGAAGGGCACGCCGATGCGTTCTGCCTCCTTGCGGGCGCCGCCATGACCGAAGATGTCATAGCGATTTCCGGTGTCGGGCGCGATGAAGTAGCTCATGTTCTCGACGATACCGAGCACCGGGACTTCCACCTTGCGGAACATGGCGAGGCCCTTGCGGGCATCGATCAGCGCCAGGTCCTGCGGCGTCGAGACGATGACCGCGCCGGCCAGCGGCACCTGCTGGGCCATGGTGAGCTGGGCGTCACCCGTGCCCGGCGGCATGTCGACAACGAGAACATCGAGATCGCCCCAGGCAACTTCGCGCAACATCTGCAGAAGCGCCGACTGGATCATCGGTCCGCGCCAGATCATCGCCACTTCCTCATCGACGAGGAAACCCATGGACATGACCTTGAGGCCGTAATTTTCCATCGGGCGGATGAGCCGGCCCTCGATCTGCTGCGGCCGGCCGGAGATCTTCAGGAGCCGCGGCATCGAGGGGCCGTAGATGTCGGCGTCGAGCAGGCCGACCTTCAGGCCGTTTGCCTTGAGCGCCAGCGCCAGATTGACCGAGGTGGTCGACTTGCCGACACCGCCCTTGCCCGAGGCGACGGCGATGATCGCGCCGACGCCGGGGATGCCCGCCTTGGCAGGCGGTCCGCCAGCAGGACGCGGCGCGTGGGAATGGCCTGCATGGGATGGCGCCTGCGGCTGCGGGCGCTGCACCGGCGCGCTGCCGGCAGCTGCCTTGCGATCGGCCGTCAAAGCAACCATTGCCGCGGTGATCCCGGGAATGTCGCGCACCACGCGCTCGGCTGCAGCCCGCATCGGCTCCAGTTCCTTGGCGCGTTCGGCCGGCACGGTGATCGAGAAATAGGCCTTGCCGTCGGAGATGAAGACGTCAGACACAAGCCCGAGGTCGACGATGTTGCCTTCCATGCCCGGGCCACGCACCGCGCGCAGTTTTTCAAGCACCACTTCTTTCGTGACTTCCGGCATCGCGCCCTCTCATTCTTTTGTTATCTCTTAGATAGTCGAGGCTAGGCGCTTCGCCAATGCGACATATCGGAAAAAGCAAGGGCCACCACCCGCCTTGGTGTCCGTACATCCGGGATCACCTTTGAGCGGGCAGTGGCCCTTTTCATCGCGACCTTCGTGGGCGCTGTCTTCTTTTTAGTCCCCTCTGGACATGCCAATAGAAATGCAGGATGCGTGCCAGATTCACATCCGGCGAAAATAATCAGCAATTTCAAAAAGATAAACTCATACTCCGCTTATCGATCGACGATGGCATATGCCCAGTTTCTGAGCAACCGTCTGCAAATCGTCCAATGATGGAGCAGATTGCCGGGATGCTGGCGAACGAAAGACCGTGCCCGCTATCTCGAATCGGGCCCGGCCGTCCCGTGTTCGGCAAGCGACCGGAATTCCCGCCTCCAGTATACCAGCGGTGCGCCAGCTTCGATCTCTGCGTGTTTGACTTCGGCCGTGACGAGCATGTGATCGCCCAGACGCACCCGGTCCCGCACCCGCGCAGCAATCCAGACCAGATCATCATCGATGCGAGGCAGGTCATTCTCCTCGCACCAATGTGTCAGGTCAAAGCGGTCGATACCAGGTGTTGAAAATCGCCGGGCTATGTCGTGCTGCCTGGCTGCGAGCAGATTGAAGCCGATCGGCGAGCCCACGTCGAGGCGACGCAGAAGGGTGGAATCCTCCTTCATCGCAAACATCAGCAATGGAGGATCGAGCGAAAGGGCCCCCACCGATCCGACCGTCGCCCCGTAGCGCTCCCCTCCGGTTCCCACCGTTACGATCGTCACTGCGGTAGGAATCTGCGCGAACAGCGATTTCAACGCCGCATCGGGTGAGGCCGCGTCCTTGGCCGGTGTTACCATTTTGCGGCAAGCGGCTTCGGCCCCTCCAGCGACGGAAATTGGGGCAAGACCTCTTCCGCCAGTTCCTGGATAATTTCGGGCGCCGGCCGGTCGGCGAACTGCATTCCCAGTGCGGCGTGATTGACCCCTGCCTCGCGCCACTCGCCGAGAAGATCGATCAATCCCTTTCGACCCGTCTTGAGGACGAAGCCGCCGCGAGGCGGCGTTCTCGGAAAATTCGGATCGTCGACGAGGTCGATCCATTCATTGGTCATGTGCGGCCTGAACCCGCCATCCGCGATCCGCTCGCGCCAGGCGCTTATGTTCAGAGCGAGCCGCCGCGGACCATCGGCCGTATGCGTGGCTTGCGGATAGGTCAACCAACCATCGGCCTGTTCCGCGACCCATGCGGAAGATTGCCGGCTGGAACCCGTGACGATCAGCGGAATTCGGCCGACCGGCGGTTTGGGCAAGAAATCCGCGCCGGTGACCATGCCGAGGCCCGTATCGATGGCCAAACGTCCGGGGGCAAGGAGTTGCCGGAAATAGGCCACGGCCTGCGCAAACCGAGTACCCCGCTCGTCCATGTCCAGGCCATAGGCCGGGAACTCGACCGGTCTGTCGCCCGATGCGATTCCGAGTACAAGCCGACCGCCTGAAAGATGATCGATGGTGCTTGCCGCCTTTGCCAGATCGATCTGATGCCGAAGCGAAAAGATCGCGCTGCCGGTCGCCAGCGCGATCCTGTTCGTGCGCGCCGCGAGATAGGACAGGTAGGTAAAAGGGTCGAAAAGCTGCCCGGCGTCGCCGAATGCGGGATCGAACAACGGTACGTCACGCACCCAGACTGCCGCAAAGCCGCGCCGATCCGCCTCAGCGACAAGATCAGCCTGCCCCTGCACTACCGCCATGTCGCCTTGATAGAAACGCAGCGGCAGGAAGATGCCGACGGTCAGGTGATCTCGGGCGAACATGCGTCGATAGCCCGGGTGGTCGGCAAACGTCTCGGACGAAGCGCCCGCGAGCGCGCCGGACGTTGCAATATTTGAAGTCGCAATGTTCAAGGGAAACTCCTCTTCTATCATCAGGGGCCGGTCGCCGGCGCAGGAAGCAAGACGCCGCGCGCGACGGCCGGGCGTGCACTCACCTGTTCGTGCCAACGCGTCAGATATCGGTGCTGGGCGAAGGTGAAGCCGCTGATCGCAGCGATATGAGTCCAGCCGAAGGTGGCAATGTCAGCGACCGAGTAGTCCTCGCCCGCAAGCCAGCGATTGCCGGCCAATTGCCCGTCGAGAACGGCGAAAGCATCGTCGGTCAAGCGCCTGTAGCGGTCGATGGCGGCAGGGATCTTCTCATCGGCGAAGATCTCGAAATGGACACGCTGGCCGAGGATCGGTCCCATGCTCGATGCATGGAACTGCAGCCACTTGATCGCCTCCCAGCGCGCCCTTTGCTCCTTCGGCAGGAGCCGGCCGGTCTTCTCGGCAAGGTAGAGCAGGATGGCCGCCGACTCGAAAAGAATGATGCCCGTCTCGCGATCCACGATCGCGGGGATGCGGCCATGCGGGTTAAGGCTGAGGAATTCGGGCCGCCGATGCTCGCCCTTGTCGATGTTCACATGGTGCAGGCGATAGGGCAGCGCCAGTTCCTCGAGAGCGATCGTCGCCTTGAAGCCGTTCGGGGACGATTCCGTGTAGAGGTCGATCATCTGCCAGCCCTCCTTACCAGCGCCAGCCACCCGCTGGCGTCCGCCTCTCGGCGACTGTCCTTGTGTGTCGAGATCTCCATAGCCAACCGATCCAATTTGAAATTAAAATTGAGGAAAGCTCAGTTATGGCTTCCCCTTCACGTGCAGAATTACCCATTTTCATAGAGGATCGGAAACGATACGATCTGAGCGAAGAATTTAGGAAAACTACATAATGAACCCTGTTCTCCCGCTCCTTGCTCTGAGGGCCTTTACCGAGACCGGCCGGTATCGCAGCCTCAAAAAGGCCGCCGAAGCCATGGGCGTTACATCCGGAGCAGTGAGCCAGCAGATCAGACAGTTGGAAGAGCGCCTCGGCGTGACGCTATTCACACGCACACGTTATGGCGTTCGCCTGACCGAAGCGGGCGCCAAGGTTCACCCGGCCCTTGTCCTGGCGTTCGACCGGATCGCGTCGAGCCTCGAAACACTGGAGGCCATCAACGCCCGACCGACGTTGACCATCAGCACGGTCCCGTCCTTTGCAGCATCCTGGCTCGTGCCCCGTCTCGGGCGGTTCACCAGCCGGCATCCACATGTGGAGGTCCGCGTCGAGGCAACGGCGAGCTTGGTCGACCTGCACAAGGACCGGGTCGACGTTGCCATTCGGCACGGCCTCGGGGAATATCCCGGCCTCGTGGCGGAGCATTTGATGGCACCGGTGCTGTTGCCGGTCATATCTCCGGCCCTGCTTGAAAGAGGGCCGCGAGTACAGGTGCCAGCTGATTGCTTGGGCTACCCACTGCTTCAGGATTCCGACAGAGCCGATTGGCAGTTGTGGTTTCGGGCAATGGGCGTCGCCGACGATCCGCGCGCGGAACGCGGCGTGTCATTCGAGGATGATTTCCTGCTTTTGCGCGCTGCAATCGCCGGACAGGGGCTGGCGCTGGTGCGGGACGTCTATGCGGTCGATGACATTGCAGCCGGCCGCCTGGCGCTCGCACTGGACCTGCCTTGGCCGACTGACTTCGCCTACTATGCCGTCACGATGCCGAACGCCGCGAAACGCGAGCTGGTGCGGGCCTTCATCGATTGGCTGAAGGACGAGGCGGCAAGAGAGCGGATTTGAATCCGGGGCGCCGTGAAACGGATCGGCGGCTTCACATCGCGGTGGCTTCCGCCATGCGTTTATAGCAACAGACCTCACCGATGCCGGAGCGCTTTGGGACGAGACGAGCGCAATCCCGTTGGCACAGCCGATCCGCCGGATCGGCCACGAGCCGATAGCGGACTACAGGCAAGCGCGAACCGGGTCGCCGCCTAGCTAATGTAGCCCTTTTTCATCGCCTTCACGACCGCCTGGGTGCGGTTGACGGCGTCGAGCTTCTTGGTCACGTGGTTGAGGTAGTGGTTGACCGTATGCTCGGAGAGCCCGAGGATGCCGGCGATCTCGGCGCTGGTCTTTCCGGCTGCTGTCCAGCTCAGGCACTGGATCTCGCGCTCGGATAGTGCGGCGCCGCTGCTTTTCCACACGGAGCCAATTTCAGCGAGACGGTTATAGACATGGATTGCAATCATCTGCAGTTCCATGGTCACCGTCATCGGCAGTTCGACCAGCGGGCCCATCAGGATGACCGCGCCACGGCCGCCCTCTGCGTCATGCACCGGGAAGTAGCTAGCCTGGAAGATGCCGTTCTCGCGCAGCATCGCGATGTATTCGGCCGCCGTTTCCGGCTTGCCGCCCTCGCCCTCCCACGCCGCAAGCGTCACCTGGAACGGCGTCGTCGTCTCGCGCAGGCGGCGCACGCCGGTGCTGAAGCGCAGCATCGACAGGCTGTCATACTTGTTCAGCAGTTCGGCCGGCATATTGGAGATGACCGTGCTCGCGGCAAGGCGCTCCACGTCGATCGAGGGGATCGAGCAGATCAGAAACGTCTTGAAGCCAAAGACCTGCGTGATCCGCCGCATGTAGCGGATGATATCGAACTGGGTCTCAAGCTTTGCGATCTCGGACGCGAAATCTCCGCCCCGGGGCAGATCTGCGTCAGTCATCCCGGTCGTCATCGTATCCTGCATTCGCGCGTTCCATGGCATTCATCACGTATCAAATAGACCGAGCAGCCTGCCAATGCCAACAGATGATCGAAAATCCCTGCCGCCTCGACCCAAAAGTCTGTGTATTTCCCCTGGTGAGGGCCGATATGGCCATCAGCCTCGCGCACGACGCGTGCCGGCGATCAGTTGATCAACCCGGCGCGCACGGCCTTTGCAACGGTCTGAACGCGATTGACCGAATCCAGCTTGCGCGTTGCCCGGTTGAGGTAATGGTTGACCGTATACTCTGACAGCGCCAGAATTTTCGCCATTTCGCTGGTGGTCTTGCCGGCCGCCGCCCAGCGCAGACACTCGACCTCGCGGCGCGAAAGGCTTCCCGCACCGCGCTTGTCGCGATCGCGAACCTCCATGTACTTGCTGTAGAGCACGCCGGCCCAAAGATTGAGTTCCTGAAGCTCGTCATTGGAAACCACGGGGCGGTCGCCGCCAAAGGCGATCGCGGCGCGGTGGCCGCTCGCATCGTGCACCGGCAGATAGAGGCCGCGCGGCATGTTCGCCTGCTCGAAGACGCAGACCGCCGCGTCGCCCTTGCCGTCGGCACGGCGGCGGGCAAGCTGGTGCGCGTCGTAGGTAAAGGGAATGGTGCTGCGCCGCAGCCGCTGGATCACCGGGCTGCCGTTGATCAGGCCCGCGCTGTCATAACCCTTGAGAAAGGCAGCCGGGTAGTTCGTCATCAGTGCGCTGACCGACAGGCTGTTGCTCTCCGTCTCCGGAATGGCCAGCACCAGGAAACCACGGAAACCATAGGAATCCGCAACCTGGGCAATCACGCGCCTGATATCCTCTTCACAACAAATCGGCCCACGGATGGTTCGCCCATCAGGAAGCGCCAACGCCGACAAATTCGCGCTGAAATCGATCATCTTCCGCCCTTCTCCACATCCGGTTCCATGCGGGAACCGGCCGCTGACGCCGCATGAAGATCACGTCAAAAATTTATACCAATACCAAAAACGAACCAGACTAAGACCATCCACGAACCTGAGTCTGATATATTAAAGCTATCGAGCGAGACGCGCCACGTCCAGTCGATGTTTCTAATTTACCGTAAAGTGAATTCAAGGTCCACCACGGCCGGGCCCGAGACGGATCGCCGCGTCCTCGCCAACCGCTTGCGCCGCGGCCCGAACCGCAGCTGCCCAGGCCGACAATTGCTCCATGGTGACCCGGTAGGCGGGGCCCGTCACCGACAGGCCGGCCGCAAGTTCGCTGCCGGGAATGAGAATGGGCGCGGCAACACAGCGGATCTCCGTTTCATGCTCCTCGCGATCGAAAGCGTGTCCGTCGCGCCGGATTTCCTCGATCTCCGCCAGCAAGGTGGCGGCCGAGCGATGGGTGTGCGGCGTGAAAGCGTGAAACTCGGTTCGAGCCAGAACGCCTTCCAACTCCGGCTGCCCAAGCAGGGACAGCGCCGCTTTGCCGATGCCGGTGCAATAGGCCGGCGAGGCCTTGCCGATCTGCGAACTCATGCGCACCGTCTGGCGGCTCTCGACCTTGTCGACATAGACGATCTCGGTCTCGCGCAGGATGCCGAGATGCACGGTCTCGCCCGTCAACTCGTGCAGGCGCTGCAGGTGCGGCTCGGCAACATCGCGAAAGCGATTGGCAGACCAGGAGCGATAGGCAAGCGTCAGTAGCCGAAGGCCAGGCTCATAGGAGAGGTCACGGCGCTGGATCAGCAGTCCTTCCTCGACGAGATGGCTGAGCAGCCGATGCAACGTGCCGCGCGGCTGGCCGGATCGGGCGAGAATATCGGTGAAGCGCTGCGGGCCGTCGGCGGTGACCACCGCTTCCAGCACGGCGATCGCCTTGCCGAGCGTGCCCGTGCCAGCCTCCGCACGCCCCTCGTCCCCGCCGCCTGCCTCTTTGCTCGTCATCGTCGCTCGCTTGTGTCCGATTGCCGTCGCGCGATCGGCGCGCGACCTTGACAAGGTAGACGCTTCGACGCGATAATTCCATATAATAAAATCAAGTTCCAAATAATGGAACGATAATCTCACTACGAAACTGATCGGGGATACAGGAATATGCCGGTGCCGAGGGCACAGTTTCATGATCTCAAAGACCGCGCGGTGCTGATCACCGGTGGCGGTTCCGGCATTGGCGCTGCGCTTGTCGAGGGTTTCGTCGACCAGGGCGCACGCGTGGCCTTCGTCGATATCGACGAACGGGCAAGTATCGACCTCGTCGAAAGGCTCGCCGCCAGGGCCAGCACGGCACCACTCTATATTCCCGCCGACTTGCGCGACATCGACGCGGTAAAGAAGGCCGCGGAGACTGCGGCGACCGCGCTCGGCGCGGTCCATGTGCTCGTCAACAATGCCGCGCGTGACGATCGCGAGCCGCTGGAGAGCGTGACAGAAGAGAGCTGGGACGAGAGCCAGGCGGTCAACCTCAGGCATCTCTTCTTCATGAGCCAGGCGATTGCGCCGCATATGCGCCAAGCCGGCGACGGGTCGATCATCAATTTCTCCTCGATCGCCTATCTGCTCAACATGGCCGAAATCCCGGCCTATGCGACGGCGAAAGCCGCGATCGTCGGCCTGACCAAATCGCTCGCCGGAAAGCTCGGCCCCGACAATATCCGCGTCAACGCGATCCTGCCCGGCATGATCGTCACGGAGCGACAGAAGCGGCTGTGGCTGAGCGACGCGGCGATCGCCGGCATGCAGGAACGGCAGTGCCTGAAGCGAAGCCTCACCGCCGACGATCTCGTCGGCCCTTGCCTATTTCTCGCGTCGGCTTGTTCCTCGGGCATGACCGCGCAAACAATGATCATCGATGGAGGCGCACTGTGATGACGGCAGCCTATTATGCCGCGGTCGATTGGGGAACGACGAGTTTCCGGCTGTGGATCATCGGCGAGGACGGCACGGTACTCGCCGAACGCCGAAGCGGCGAAGGCATGACCACCGCCAACAAGACCGGGTTCCATGCGATCCTCGAAAAACACCTGGCCGCCGTCGATGCGCCAGGCCACCTGCCGGCGATCATCTGCGGCATGGCCGGCGCCAAGCAGGGTTGGGTCGAAGCCGGCTATCTCGATACGCCGGCCGCGCTCGCCGATATCGCCTCCCATGCCGTGGCGGTGCCGGATCTCGATCGCGACATCCGCATCTTGCCGGGCCTCGCGCAACGCGACCGACGGCATCCGGACGTGATGCGCGGCGAGGAGACGCAATTGCTCGGCGCGGCCGGCGATCTCGGTCGCGGTCGACATCTCGTCTGCATGCCGGGCACGCACAGCAAATGGGTGCGACTCGAAGACGGCGCCGTCAGCGGCTTCTCCACCTTCATGACCGGCGAATTGTTCGACGTGATCTCCAAGCACTCGATCCTCAGCCACTCGATCGCCGACGCCCATGCCTTTGCCGGCGACCACCCCGCCTTTGCGGCGGCGGTGGCCGAGGCGCGCACCAATCCGGCGCTTGCCACCAGCCTGATCTTCGGCGCGCGCTCCGGCCAACTGCTGCACGGCGCAAGCGCGACCGATGCCAAGGCTTTGCTGTCGGGCACGCTGATCGGGCTTGAGATCGCCGGGGCGCTGGCTTCGGCCAAGACGATCGACAGCATCTGCCTCGTCGCCTCCGGTTCCCTCGGCACGCTCTATCAGGCGGCGCTCGAAAGCCTCGACTGCCCGCTCCAGGTGGTCGATGCCGACACCGCCGTCCGCTCCGGCCTTTCGACCGCCGCCCAGGCGATCTGGCCCCTCTGAACGAAAGACACGCTCATGACCCGCATTCCCTTTCCGCCGATGAAGTACCCGCTGATCGCCATCCTGCGCGGCCTCAAGCCCGAGGAAACCGCAGGCGTCGTCGGCGCTCTGATCGAAACCGGCTTCACCGCAATCGAGATCCCGCTGAACTCGCCCGATCCGTTCCGCTCGATCGAGACCGCCGTGAAGATGGCGCCCGAGGGCTGCCTGATCGGCGCCGGCACGGTGCTGACGACGGCGCAGGTGGAACAGCTTGCCGATGTGGGCGGCCGCCTGATGGTGAGCCCGAATGTCGAGCCAGCGGTCATCTCGCTTGCCGCAGCGAAGGGCATGGTCACCATGCCGGGCGTGCTCACCCCGACCGAAGCACTGTCGGCCGCAGCAGCCGGCGCGACCGGCCTCAAGTTCTTTCCGGCAAGCGTGCTCGGCCCATCGGGCATCATCGCCATCCGCGCGATCCTGCCGCCAGAGCTTGAGATCGCTGCCGTCGGCGGTGTTTCCGACGCGAACTTCGGCGACTACGCCAAGGCCGGCATCCGCAGCTTCGGTCTCGGATCGAGCCTCTACAAGCCCGGCATGAGCGCGGCCGAAGTCCGCGAGCGCGCCGTTGCCACCATCAAGGCCTACGACGCCGTCTACGGAGCACAGTGATGAGCGACACCATTCCCTTTGCCGGCAGCATTCTGTGCGAAGCGACGTCGATCCTTGGCGAAGGCCCGACCTATGATCCGGCGACCGGCACCGCCTGGTGGTTCAACATCAAGGGTCAGGAACTGCATGAGCTGCACCTGGAAAGCGGGCGCAAGACCGTGCATGCCCTGCCCTTCCTCGGCAGCGTGCTCGCCGTCATCGATCCGGCCCGGCAACTGATTGCCTCCGACCAGGGCCTCTTTGTCAGGGATACGCGGACCGGAGCCCTCAGCCTGCTCACCACGCTTGAGGACAAGCCGATCAATCGCTCGAACGACGGCCGCGTGCATGCGTCCGGTTCGCTCTGGATCGGCACCATGGGCCGCAGCGCCGAAAAGGGCTCGGGCGCGATCTATCACGTCGCCGGCACCAGGGTGACGAAGCTCTACGACGCCATCACCATTCCCAACAGCATCTGCTTCTCGCCGGATGGAACCGTCGCCTATTTCGTCGACACCGACATCAACCACCTGATGCGCGTCGACATCGATGCCGAGACGGGACTGCCCAAGGGCGAACCGAGCCTGCTCGTCGATGGCAGCGGTGAAGCTGGCGGCATCGACGGTTCCGTCTGCGATGCCGACGGCCTGATCTGGAACGCCCGCTGGGGCAGCGGGACGGTCGATGTCTACCGCCCCGACGGCGCGCGCATCGCGCGTTACGCGATGCCGACGACGCAGCCGAGCTGCACAGCCTTCATCGGGCCGAAGGCCGACCGCATGCTGGTGACATCCGCCTGGCAGGACATGGACGAGGCAACGCGTGCGGCGGACCCGCATGCCGGCAAGACCTTCGACCTCGGCGTCAGCGTCAAGGGCCGGTTCGAGCCGTCTTTCCGTCTCTGACCGGAAATTCTTGGCCACGGGACTCTTGGCGAACCGCCAATAAAAAGTCATACAATTCAGCCACGCGTTGGATCGCATGGTGAGGAGGAGCTCGCATGAGCGACAAGAAGAAAGAACTGCGCAGCCGTCACTGGTACGGCGGCACCGACAAGGATGGCTTCATCCATCGTTCCTGGATGAAGAACCAGGGATTTCCGGACCACGTCTTCGATGGCCGCCCGATCATCGGCATCTGTAACACCTGGTCGGAACTGACCCCCTGTAACAGCCACCTGCGCATCCTGGCTGAAGGCGTGAAGCGCGGCGTCTGGGAAGCCGGCGGTTTCCCGGTCGAGTTCCCGGTGTCCTCGCTCGGCGAAACGCAGATGCGCCCGACCGCGATGCTCTTCCGAAACCTGCTCGCCATGGACGTCGAAGAGGCGATCCGCGCCTATGGCATCGACGGCGTGGTGCTGCTCGGCGGCTGCGACAAGACCACACCCGGCCAGCTGATGGGCGCTGCTTCCGTCGACCTGCCGACGATCGTCGTCTCCTCCGGCCCGATGCTGAACGGCAAGTGGAAGGGCAAGGACATCGGTTCCGGCACGGATGTCTGGAAGTTCTCCGAAGCTGTACGCGCCGGCGATATGAGCATGCAGGAATTCATGGCGGCCGAAAGCGGCATGTCGCGCTCACCGGGCGTGTGCATGACCATGGGCACGGCCACCACCATGGCCTCGATCGTCGAAGCCATGGGCCTGTCGCTGCCGACCAATGCAGCACTGCCGGCCGTCGACGCCCGCCGCATGGCGCTGTCGCACATGACCGGCAAGCGCATCGTCGAGATGGTGCACGAGGACCTGCGCCTGTCGAAGGTGCTGACCAAGAAAAATTTCGAAAACGGTATCATCGCCAATGCCGCCGTGGGTGGCTCGACCAATGCCGTCGTGCACATGCTGGCGATCGCCGGCCGCGCCGGCGTCGATCTCTGTCTTGAGGATTTCGACCGCGTCGGCAGCCAGGTGCCGTGCATCGTCAACTGCATGCCGTCTGGCAAGTATTTGATCGAAGACCTCGCCTATGCCGGCGGCCTGCCGGCGGTGATGAACCGCATCCAGCACCTGCTGCATGCCGATGCGCCGACGGTCTTCGGCGTGCCGATCAGCAAATATTGGGAAGATGCCGAAGTCTATAACGACGACGTCATCCGCCCGCTCGACAATCCGCTGCGGGCAGCCGCCGGCATTCGCGTGCTCAAGGGCAACCTTGCGCCGAACGGCGCCGTCATCAAGCCGTCGGCCGCCAGCGAGCATCTCTTGGTGCATGAGGGCCCGGCCTATGTGTTCGAGACGATCGAGGAACTGAAGGCGAAGATCGACGATCCGGACCTGCCGGTCACGGAAGACACGATCCTCGTGCTCAAGGGCTGCGGGCCCAAGGGCTATCCGGGGATGGCCGAGGTCGGCAACATGCCGATCCCGCGGCGCCTCGTCGAAAAGGGCGTGCGCGACATGGTACGCGTGTCCGACGCCCGCATGTCGGGCACCGCCTTCGGCACCGTGGTCCTGCATGTCAGCCCGGAATCGAATGCCGGCGGGCCGCTCGCCATCGTCAAGACCGGCGACCGCATCCGCCTCGACGCGATGAAGGGCGAACTCAACCTGATGATCAGCGAGGAAGAGTTTCAGACGCGCATGGCCGCCTGGCAGGCGCCGCCGCAGAAATGGACCCGCGGCTACTACAAGCTCTACCAGGACACGGTGCTGCAGGCCGACAAGGGTGCTGACCTCGACTTCCTCGTCGGCGCCAGCGGCAGCGAAGTGCTGCGCGAAAGCCACTGACGGCTTCGGATCCATTTCGAAGCAGAAGCGCTCCAGATACCCCGCCCATCCGGCGGGGTATTTTTATCCGGCCAGAGGACGAGAGCCCAATCGCGAAAGGCGCGAGGCCGGCGAACGCAGCCGCACCCAGGTTTCAAAGCCGTAGATGGCGAGCCCGAGCGCGATAAAAAACTCCTTGTACTCGGTCGGATCCCAAAGGCGCACGAGCGTGGAAGCCTGGAGGATGAACAGCTCCTGGATCGCGACGATCAGAACAGCGCCGGCCGTCAGCACGATGAACTCGCGCCAGTGCCCCGCCCTCAGCGCGATGTCGGCGATCACCAGCAGTATGATCACGGTCATCATCACCATCATCTGCGTCGGCAGCATGCTCCAGTTGTCGCTGTTGAAGGCGGCCATCGGGGCGCTTGCCACCAGCACCAGCACGCTCGGGGCGAAGGCATCGAGCCGACCGAGACTGATGCTCCTGCGCAGATAGAGCCAGACGAAGGGCGCGAGCGTCAGAAGGAAGAAGCTGCCGGTGTAGTAGAGCAATTCCGAGAAGCCGGTGGAGATGTTGTGCAGGTTCAGTTCCTGCTGCTTGTTGAGCGCGAGCAGGCCCTCCGGCGTGGCGATGCCGAAGACGCGCTGCATCCAGGATATCTCCTCCATGCCGACCACGAAGAAGCAAAGCGCCAGAAGCGCTGCAAAGGCCGCGGCCATCCAGGCTCGGCGCCCCATTCCCGAACGGGCCACGCGCAGCTGCCCGACGGCGGTAAATGCAAAGAAGCCGCTGGCGATGAAGATCAAAAGGGCCGATGCCCATTCGACCAGGCCGTCTTCGCGGGCCAGAAGGCTGAAGCCGAGGGGATCGGCAACGAACACCAGCGCCATCAGCACGGCGAGCATCCAGCTGGCGACACAAAGCCCAAGCTCACGCCCGGACGCCAGCCGCAGCTCCGGCGCGCCCAGCCAGGCGGCGTCGCGGGTAAATCCCTGAACAGCCGCCAGCGACAGGCTCAGCGCCACCCAGGCATGCCAGAGATTGTAGGGCTCGACGCCGGGAACCCGCTCCGAAAAATAGCGCAGGCCGAAAAGATTGCGCTCGATCAGAACGAGGCCAGCCATCGCCAGGACGGAGAGCAAGGAAATCGAAAGAAAGCGGCGCGGCAAGAACATCGTGAAAACCATCCCGGGATAACAGGGTGACGACGCTGCGCGCTATTTCCTGCCATGGGACAAGTATCAGCAAGAACACTCAAGAATTCATGAATGGCGCGAAGTACATAATTGATCACTAAAATACATATATTCGGAGGATGAAATACATGTCAGCAGGAGATTGCCGGCAATCCTTGGAAAATCGCGATCCGAGGCCACGCTCACCGGCAACGGATCTTTCGTCCCTGAAACTTTGACTATTTTTCCGGAACCGTTCGCGCCCCCGGGCGTTGACACCATATCACCGGCGCGGTGGACCTGGCGGCAGAAGCCAGGCCCGCGCCCTGATCGAAACGTCAAGGAAAGGCAGTTTGAGATGATCAAGAAACTCGTAACAACCGTCGCAGCCGGCGCGCTCTTCGCGGGTCTTACTGTCGCCCCGGTGGCTTTCGCGCAGGACGCAACCAAGCCGATGGATCAGCCGCAGACGATGCAGCCGGCGCAGCCTGCGCCGGACGCCACGGCTCCGGCCGACCAGGCCGAAACGAAGCCGCCGATCACGGAAACCAAGCCCGCTGATATGGCGCAATCGAACGCCACCTATCTGACCGAGCAGGAGAGCGATCAGATCGCGGCCAGCACCTATATCGGCCAGAGCGTCTATAATGCCGGTGACGAAAGCATCGGCGAGATCAACGACCTGATCATGAAGAAGGATGGCGGCGTGGAAGCGGCCGTGATCGGTGTCGGCGGCTTCCTGGGCCTCGGTGAAAAGGACGTAGCGGTTCCGTTTGATCGCATCACGATTGCCGAGCAGCCCAACACGGACAAGCTGAAGCTGACGACGACGGAAACCGCCGATACGCTGAAGGCGGCTCCGGAATTCAAGACCAAGTCGCAGAAGATCGCCGAGCAGAACGCCAACCAGCCGGTTGATACATCGACGACCTCTTCGACAAGCACGGCACCGGCACCGGCTCAGCCGCAGCAGTAATCGGTATCAGGTTGTTGTTGAGTGCGCAGGGAGCGGCGGTTCACACCGCCGCTCTTGCCGTGTTCAGACGAGCACGCCGTAACGCAAGGCATCGTAGATCCCCGCATGGATGTTGCGGCTGGAAACCGCATCGCCGATGCGGAACATGTCGAAACCGGCATCCGGGTTTTTCTGCGGGATGGGGTTCTCGCCGCGAAGCAGCGCCTTGTAGTCGACGGCGCCCAGATTGCGCGAAAGCGGCTTCAGTTCACGATAGAGGTCGTCCATCGGCATCGTGCCATGCTCGACCACCACTTGCGCCACGCGTCGCTCGACCGTGGCCTTGTCCGAAAAATCGGAACCGAGCGTCGCCACCAGGCCGTTGCCCTCCCTCCGCACGGATTTCAGCCGCGTGTTGATCGTCACCCGGACATTGTGTTCGGCAAAGGCGGCGGCATAGGGCACATGGTTCATGCCCCCAACCTCGGGCGCGAACATGCGCTCGGGCGAGACGATTTCGAGCTCGACGCCGGCACGCGCAATCAACTCGGCCGCCGTCATGCCGCTATGGGCACCGTTGTCGTCATAGAGCAGCACCGGCCCCTCCGGCTTCACTGTTCCGGCGATGATGTCCCAACTCGACACGACGAGGTCGTCGCCTTTGTCGAGTGCGGGATTTTGGGCAATGCCGCCGGTCGCGACGACGACGAGATCCGGGACGCGCTCTTGAATGTCGTCCACGCCGGCAAAGATGTTGTAGTGGATCGGCACGCCGAGCCGCTCCAGTTCGGAAAGCCGCCAGTCGACGATGCCGATCAGCTCTCGGCGGCGTGGATTGCGCTGGGCGAGCAGGATCTGGCCGCCGGCCTCGCCGGTCGCCTCCAGCACCTCCACCTGATGCCCGCGCTCGGCAAGCACCCGGGCCGCCTCGAGCCCAGCCGGGCCGGCGCCGACGACCACGGCCTTGCGCTTCGGCCCTTCGCTTTTGCGGATGACATGCGGCACGATCGCCTCGCGCCCGGTAGCGGCATTGTGGATGCAGAGCGCACCGCCGCCTTCATAGATGCGATCGAGGCAGTAGGTGGCGCCGACGCAGGGGCGGATTTGGGCCTCCCGGCCCTCCTCGATCTTCCTGACGATGTGCGGGTCGGCGATATGGGCGCGGGTCATGCCGACCATGTCGAGCTTGCCTTCGGCAATCGCATGGCGGGCGGTGGCCACGTCGGCGATGCGGGCGGCATGGAAGACCGGGAACTTCGTCGCCGCTCTAACCTCTCCGGCGAAATCGAGATGCGGCGACGCGGCCATGCCCTGGATCGGGATGACCTTGGTGAGCGGCGCGTCGTGATCGATATGGCCGCGGATGACGTTGAGGAAATCGACCTTGCCGGACCCCGCGAGCCGCCGGGCGATCTCGACGCCCTCCTCCTTGGAAAGCCCCTTGTCCCAATCCTCGTCAGCGACCATGCGGATGCCGACGATGAAGTCATTGCCCACGGAGGCGCGGATGGCGTCGAGCACCATGTCGGTGAACCGCAGGCGGTTGTCGAGCGAGCCGCCGAACGCATCCTCGCGGTGGTTGGTGGCCGGAGACCAGAAACCGTCCATCAGATGGCCGTAGGCCTCTAGCTCGATACCGTCGAGACCGGCGGCCTGCATGCGCTGCGCAGCAGCTGCATAGTCGCTAACGATACGCTCGATGTCCCAGTCCTCGATCTCCTTCGGAAAAGAACGATGCGCCGCCTCACGCACCGGCGAGGCGGAGAGCACCGGCAGCCAGTCACCCTTGTTCCAGCCGGTGCGGCGGCCGAGATGGGTAAGCTGGATCATCACGGCGCAGTCATGCTCATGACAGTCGTCGGCGATCTTCTTCAGCCACGGCACGATCTCGTCTGAGTAGGCGTGGAGATTGCCGAAGGCCGGCGGCGAATCCTCCGACACGATCGCCGAGCCGGCGGTCATCGTCAGCGCCATGCCGCCCTTGGCCTTTTCCAGATGATAGAGCCGGTAGCGGTCCTTCGGCATGCCATCTTCGGAATAGGCCGGCTCATGGGACGTCGACATGATCCGATTCTTGAGCGTCAGGTGTTTCAGGCTGTAAGGCTGCAGCAGCGGGTCTTTCGACGATGTCATTTCCTGTTCCTTGAAAGGCGACCGAGCATGCCGGCTTCGTCAGTACCAAGCATCCGCCATGCTGTCCTTGCGACGCGTGACATAATCGATCAGCGCCTCGTCGAGCGCCACATCCAGCGGCGGCGCTTCATATTCGGCAAGCGTCTTCTTCCAGGCGCGGTTGGCGCGTGTCGCCATGTCGGTCTCGCCCTCCTCAAGCCATTTCTCGAAGGGTTCGTTATCCGAAAGGGCCGAGTCCCAGAAGGCGGTCTGGTAATTGCGCATCGTGTGGTCGCAGCCCAGGAAATGGCTGCCGGGACCGACCTGCAGGAAGGCGTCCATGGCGAGCGTGTTGTCGTCGACGACAACGCCGGCGAGATAGGAATGCAGCGCGCCGCAGAAGTCCGTGTCCATGACGAACTTCTCGTAGGACATGGCGAGCAGCCCATCGACGAAACCGGCCGAGTGCAGGATGAAGTTGGCGCCGCAATGCACCGCCGACAGCATCGACATCGCGCCTTCCTGCATCGCCTGCGCATCCGGCAGCTTGGAATTGGAAAAGTTGCCGGCACAGCGCAGCGGCAGGCCAAGCCGGCGCGCAAGCTGGCCGACCACCATGCTGCCGATCGCCGGCTCCGGCGTGCCGAAGGTGGGCGAGCCCGAACGCAGCGACATGGACGACAGGAAGTTGCCGAAGATGACCGGGGCGCCCTTGCGCTCGAGCTGGGTCAGCGCACAGCCGGCCAGCGTCTCGGCATAGGACTGGGCAATGGCGCCGGCATTGGTGACCGGCCCCATGGCGCCACCGAGGATGAAGGGCACGATCACCGCGGCCTGGTTTGCCCGCGCATAGGCGCGCAGCGACTTCGTCATCGTCCCATCCCAGACCAGCGGCGAGTTGACGTTGACATTCCCGAGGATGACGCAGTTCCGGTCGACGAAATCGCGGCCAAAAAGAATGCGCGCCATCTCGATCGAATCTTCGGCACGGTCTTCCGCCGTGATCGAACCCATGAAGGCGCGGTCGGAATATTTGATGTGGCTGTAGACCATGTCGAGGTGGCGCTTGTTGACCGGCACGTCGACCGGCTCGCAGATCGTGCCGCCCGAATGGTGCAGCCAGGGGCTCGACTGCGCCAGCTTGATCAGGTTGCGGAAGTCCTCGATCGTGCCGTAGCGCCGCCCCTTGTCGAGATCCATGACGAAGGGCGAACCATAGGCAGGCGAAAAGACGACGCTGTTGCCGCCGATCTCGACATTGCGGGCCGGATTGCGGGCATGCTGGGTAAACTGGCGCGGCGCCGAGGCGACGATTTCCTTGAGCATGCCCGGCTCGAAGGTCACCCGGACGCCATCGACCTTCGCACCGGCCCGCTTCCAGTGGTCGAGCGCTTCAGGGTCGTCGCGGAACTCGATGCCCACCTCGGCGAGAATACGATCGGCGACCGCCTCGATCCGAAGCAGGCTTTCCTCGCCAAGGATATCATAGGTGGGAATGTTGCGGATAATGTAGGGAACGCCAAGGCTGCGCCCCGCGCCCTCGCGCCGGTTTGGCCGTGTGCCGCGCGTCCGTCTCGGTGCCGCCACCTCCGTTGCCAATGCTGTATCCATGCCCGCATCCTCCCATCATCTCAGGTGATGCTATGGGCGAAAAATTCCACTGTAACGCTGGAAAAATTCGATCCATGCTATAAGCGTGATTTATGGAAAACCTGCGCCGCCTGCTCCCGTCCGCCGCAAGCCTCATCGTGTTCGAGGCGGCCGGCCGCCACCAGAACTTCACCCGTGCCGCCAACGAGCTCGGCATGACCCAGGCCGCGGTCTCCTACGCCGTGCGCGGACTTGAGGAACAGCTGGGCGTGCCGCTGTTTCACCGCGTGCACCGCGCCGTGGAACTGACCGAGGCGGGGGAAAAATTTCATGCCGACGTGTCGGTCGGCTTGTCGCGCATCCAGAAGTCGGCCGAAGACATTCGCGCCAAGGGCCGCGAGACCAACGTGACGCTGGCGGCGTCGACCGCCTTTGCCTCGATGTGGATGCTGCCCCGCCTCAACCGCATGCGCGAGGACCTGCCGGAAATCGACCTCCGGATCCAGACCAGCGTGCGCGACCTCGACCTGGAGGAGGAGCCGATCCCGCTCGGCATCCGCGGCGGCGACCCCAGCCATTGGCCGCGCTACCATGCCGCCCTGCTCGCGGACGAAGTGGTCAACGCGGTCGCCACCCCCGCCTACATCGAGCGGCATGGCCTGCCGAAGACGGCCGCCGACCTGCCCAACCACAATCTCATCCACCTGGAAGAGCCGGTGCGCCGCGCCTGCGATTGGACCGAGTGGTTTGCGAGCGCCGGCCATGCCTATCCCAAGCAGGCGCGCCGGCTTTCGATCAACGACTATGTCCTGGTGATCCAGGCGGTATTGTCCGGTGAAGGCGTGGCACTCGGCTGGGAACACCTGATCTATCCGCAGATCCGCTCGGGCGCGCTGGTCCCGGTCGCCGGGCACGTGCTGAAGACGGGCCTTGCCTTCTACGTCGTCTGGCCGCGATCGCGCGAACTGAATGCGCAGGCCAAAAGGGTGCGTGACTGGCTGCTGGATGAAGGACGGCGCGACCGCGCTGAGATGTCCGGGACCGAGGACTAACCCGGATCAGGCCTGGGCGGGAAGATCGCGGTAGCGATCGGCAAGATAGCGCATCGTCGCCACCGCATCGGCGGGTTTTCCGTAGAAATAGCCCTGCCCCAGGCCGCAACCGAGTGCTTTCAGCTTCAGGGCCTCGGAAAAATCCTCGATACCTTCGGCGACGACCTCGAGTTCGAGACCCTCGCACATCGACACGATCGCCTTGATGATGTGCTCCGAGGCGCGATCGGCCGAGATGCGTGAGACGAAGGCCCGGTCGATCTTGACCTTGTCGAAGGAAAAATCGCGCAGCCGGCCGAGGCTCGATTGGCCGGTACCGAAGTCGTCGAGCGAGACGCGGACACCGGCGGCGCGCAGTTCGGCAACGATCTTCTGGGCGATATCCGCATCGGCCATGACGGCCGTCTCGGTGATCTCCAGCTCCAGGCGCCGCGGGTCGAGACCGATCTGGCTGATGATCGACAGCAGGCGCCGGCTGGTGGTCGGGTCAGTCAGCTGCGCCGAGGAGAGATTGAAGGAAAGGAAGAGCTCCTTCGGCCAGGAAAGGGCGGCATGGGCCGCCTTGCGCAGCAGCACCTCGGCGAGCGAATCGATGAAGCCGCGCTCTTCTGCGAGCGGCACGAACACCGCCGGAGAGACATAACCGAGATCGGCATCGCACCAGCGCGCCAGGGCCTCGAAGCCGACAACCGCGTCGTTGCGCAGATCGACGATCGGCTGGAAGTGCACGTCGACCTCGTTGGCGATGATGGCATTGCGCAGCGCCTGTTCGAGCTGCGTTGCGCGCTTCATCTCCTGCGCGATCTCCTGCGAATAGACGGTGATCTGCCCGCGGCCGCGGCGCTTCGAGCGATAAAGCGCGGTGTCGGCGCTTTTCAGGAGATCCTCGAACACCTCGCCCGCAAAGGGATAGACGGCGAAGCCGAAGGAGGCGGACAGACGAACATGGCGGTCGCCGAGATCGAAGGGGGCAGACAGCACTTCCTTCAGCATCTGCCCGATCTTCTCGGCGCCCTTGCGCTCGAAGATCAGCGGCAACACAAAGGCGAATTCGTCGCTGTCGAAACGGGTGATGGTGGCGCCTTCAGGCGCGCAGGCCTTCAGCCGATAGGCCACCTGGCAGAGGATCTCGTCGCCTGCCTCGGGTCCGAACAGGTCATTGATCGGCTTGAAGCCATCGATATTGGCAAGGCCGATGGTGAACGGCGCGGGGTCGCTGGCCCGCTCCTCAGCGAGGTCAAGCACGCTCTGGCGCAGGCAACGGGCGTTGCCGAGACCGGTCAGCGGATCGACGTCGCCCCAGGCAGCAGACGCCTCGCGGCCAACGCGGTGGTAGGGCGTTTCAGCTGTCATCATCGCCGTCCCCCATTCATCTGGCAGGGGCGATGCCCAATAGACCGCACCGCCAGCCCGCGCCACGACGCAGACCGGCTGTGTCCTTCCGACACGACCGGGGCTTGGGCAACGAGGTGGATGCGAGGCATACGGATGGGGCTCTACACTTTAGCGGCAATTCGGTGCAGACGATCGCAATCGGCGGTTAACAATCCGATATCGAGCCGCTCCAAGATTTGCCATTGGCCTCCCCAATTCTAGCGAGTTGACACGCCTTTTACTCAACCTGCCGTTCGTACTGCCTTCACCGGCATGAATTTTCTCAGCACAGCCTCGATCATGTCGGGGCTCACCGGCTTCATGATGTGGTCGTCCATGCCGGATGCCTTGCATTGCTGCAGGTCGATATCCAGGGCCTGGGCGGTAACGCCGATGATCGGCGTTTTCTGTCCGCGCCCCTTCTCGGCCGACCGGATCGCGACGGTGGCGTCGAAGCCGTTCATAACCGGCATCGACACATCCATCAGCACAAGGGCCGGTTGCAGTTCGTGCCAGAGTTCGACGGCCTCGCGACCGTTGGCGGCGATCCGATGAGAAACGCCGAGCCCTTCGAGGATCTGGGTGAAGACGAACTGGTTGATCTGGTTGTCCTCGGCAACGAGCACATCGACCTGCGGCGCCGGCGGCGGCGGCGCGATCTCCTCGGCCTCGAACGATAGCGACCATTCCTGTTGCGGCGCGGCGCCAGCCCGCTCGGAGCAGACGCGGAAGACTTCCGCAAGCACCGCCGCCCCGTCCTGATCCTCAGACACCGGGAGGATCGGGCTGTCGCGCCAGCCGGCGGCGACCTTCTGCCGCTCCGGGAAAGCCGCGTCGAGCAAGAGGATGTCGAGTTTCAGCCCCGCCTCGTCGACGGCCGCGCAGAAGGCGCGCAATTCATCGGCATCGCGAACGGCGCAGGCGTCGAGCCCGGAGCCGCGCAGCCGGGCGACAAGCCGCTCTTCCAGCGATCGGTCGTCGGTGGCGAGAAGCACCCGCAGGCCGCGCGCAGGCAAGGTCTCGATCATCGACCCCGCCTCGACGAGCTGCTGGACATTCAGCGCCCGGAAAGGATCGTAGAAATTCTGTGCCGCGGCAAAAATGCTGTAGTCGCGGATTTGCAGCGTGACCTCGGCCGGAGGTTCCTCGCCGCCCTGATACCAGACGGCAATATCGGTCACGTCGTTCATGCAGGTGACGACGAAGTGGCGGCCGGGCATGCCGACGCGGTACTTGCGGGTCAGCACCCAGAGGTCGCTGCCGTCGGCACGCACGATGTGCTCGGCCTGCGAAAACGGCTTGCCGGTTTCAAGCACCATGCGATCGGACTGTTCGAAGCGCTCCGCCAGGTCGCTCTCGACCAGATCCCAGGCCGACCGGCCGAGGATGGCGTCCTGCGCCAGGTCATGGATCAGGCAGAAGGCCTTGTTGACCGCGATGTAATTGAGATTGCGGTCCTTGACGCAGATGGGATTGGGCTGGCCGTCGAGGATCTGCTCGGTCAGTTCCACCCGCTCCAGGTCGGTCTGGAGCTGTTCGTCGCGCTTCTTCTGGTCGGAGACGTCGCTGATCGACAGGATGCCCATGCCGCTCGACAGGCGGCGCTTGCGCATGGAAACCCAGCGGGTGCGGCCGGCGCGCTCGACGCTCTCGTAGCGCTCGCGCCAATGCAGCGCCATGTGCTCGGCAATCCATTCCTCGCGGTTGGTGCGCCGGCGGCTGTTTTCCGGAACCGTGCCCGGACGGACGCCGGTGTCGTAGACGGCGCCGAGGAAATCGCGGAGCCGCGTGCCCGGCATCAGGGCTTCCGCCGGCACCGGGAAAAATTGCAGCATCGTGCGGCTGGCAAAGAGAATGGTATCGTCCCGGCTGCAGACAAGCACAGCGATGCCGAGTGCGTCGCAACTCGACTCAAGAATGACCCTGTTGATGTCCGCGCCGTTGGGCGCCCCATCGCTCATCGCACTGTCCTCACTCGCCTACCGCATGTGTCCCTGGATCACCCTTGGATCAAGGCAGACAGGCGGCCATTCAAAGTGCCACAACGGCCTGCCGCGTCTTTGCAAGGACGCGCGGCGCTGCAACGGCGGTTTCATTTCGGGACATGCTGGGGTGGCCTTGGCAGGCGTCTCTTCGAGCGGCGGGAGTGCGGCGTCCAGCTACGCCGCAAGGCTCAAAAGACAAAACCCGTGATCATTCAGGTTGTTGTGGAAAATCGCAGCAGAGTGTTAAGGGCCGATTAAACCCTCGCTCATTTTTCAAGGGTAACCGCACCAGATGCTCGTGACCGGGGACGAGATATCGTTACCCCTTCCGTTTCCATGGCGAATCCCGGAAAATGGGGCATGGCCATCAAGCAGCTTTCAGAAACCCTCATCAACCAGATCGCCGCCGGCGAGGTGATCGAACGCCCCGCCAGCGCCGCCAAGGAGCTGATCGAGAATGCGCTCGACGCCGGCGCGACCCGCATCGAGATCGCAACCGCCGGCGGCGGCAAGACGCTGCTGCGGGTCACCGACAACGGCTCGGGCATGGCCCCTGGCGACCTCGAACTTGCGGTTCGAAGGCACTGCACATCGAAGCTCGACGACAGCCTCTTCGACATCCGCACCCTCGGCTTTCGCGGCGAGGCCCTGCCTTCGATCGGCTCGGTCGCCCGGCTGTCGATCACGACGCGCACGGCCGGCGCCAGCGAAGGCGCGGTCATTGCGGTTACCGGCGGCAAAACCGAGGCGGTCCGCCCGTCGCCCGCCAATACCGGCACCGTCGTCGAAGTGCGCGATCTCTTCTTCGCCACCCCGGCCCGACTGAAGTTCATGAAGACCGAGAAGGCGGAAGCAGCGGCCATTTCGGAAGTGGTGCGTCGCATGGCGATCGCGTTTCCGGCGGTCCGTTTCGTGCTCTCCGGCAGCGACCGCTCGACACTCGAATTCCCGGCAACCGGCGACGACCGGCTGGCGCGCATGGCGCAGGTGCTCGGCAAGGATTTCCGCGACAACGCGATCGAGATCGATGCAGCGCGGGAAGATGTGGAACTGACCGGCTTTGCCGGCGTGCCGACCTACAATCGCGGCAACTCGCTGCAGCAATATGTCTTCGTCAACGGCCGCCCGGTGCAGGACAAGTTGCTGCTGTCGGCGATCCGTGCCGCCTATTCCGAGACGATCCCGAGCGGACGCTATCCGGTCGCCGTGCTGTCGATCACGCTCGACCCGGCGCTCGTCGACGTCAACGTGCATCCGGCAAAGTCCGACGTGCGCTTCCGCGACCCCGGCCTTATCCGCGGACTGATCATCGGTGCGATCCGCCAGGCGCTGACACGCGACGGCGACCGCGCCGCAACGACGGGCGCCCGCGGCATGATGCAGGCGTTCCGCTCCGGTGATTATCGTCCGCAGCCCTGGAGCGCCGAGACGTCGCCTTCCCGGCCGACACAATTTGACTCCATGCTGCGCCATCTCGGCGAGCAGCCGCAGGCGAGCTTTGCGGCGTTTTCCGCCCCATCGGCGCGTGTTGCCACCCCGTTCGAGCGGGACATGCCCGTGCCGGCGCCGGAGGTCCAGCAACCGCCGCAGCCGCAGTCCTTCCCGCTCGGCGCCGTGCGCGCCCAGTTGCACGAAAACTACATCGTCGCCCAGACCAATGACGGCCTCGTCATCGTCGACCAGCATGCCGCCCACGAGCGGCTGGTGTTCGAAGCCATGCGTACGGCACTGCATTCGCGGCCGGTCGCCGCCCAGGCGCTGCTGATCCCGGAGATCGTCGATCTGCCCGAAGACGACTGCGACCGCTTGATGACCCATGCGGAGGAGTTCTCCCGCCTGGGCCTTGCGATCGAGCGCTTCGGCCCGGGCGCGATCGCGGTGCGCGAAACGCCGGCCATGCTCGGCGAAATGGATGCCGTCGGTCTCGTGCGCCAACTCGCCGACGAGCTTGCCGAATGGGATACGGCAAGCGGGCTGACAAACCGGCTCGAATATCTCGCCGCGACCATGGCCTGCCACGGATCGGTGCGCTCGGGCCGGCGCATGCGCACCGAGGAGATGAACGCGCTCTTGAGGCAAATGGAGGCGACGCCCGGCTCCGGCCAGTGCAACCACGGCCGCCCCACCTATATCGAACTCAAGCTCTCGGATATCGAACGGCTGTTCGGCCGGAGCTGATCTTCCCGTCCGGCGAAATGCGACTGGCATTTTTCCGGGCGGCGAGCTAGACCAGAGAACCCATAACGAAGACGGAAACAGGCGCCGAGCATGATGAACCGGTTTGAAGGAAGCGCTTCGCGCGAAGCGAAGATCCGTTATCTCGACGGCGACTTTCAGATCGTGCTTGCGGGCTCGCACGTGATCTGCGCGATGACCGGCAAGACCATCCCCGTCGATGAGCTGCGTTACTGGAGCGTCGCCCGGCAGGAGCCCTATGTCGACGCGGAAGCCTCGCTCGAAGCGGAAAAGCGCGCAGGCGCGCTGCCCAACCAACGCCGCTAACCAAGCTCGAGCGCCGGCACACCAAAGCCCGAAAGGCGCCGTTACTTAGCCGCGCCTTCGCGCAGCTTGCGGGCACGCGCCGCGGCAAGCGCCGTCTCGATGATCTTTTTTGGAGCCATCGGATCGTCGAAGCGTACGTCGATCTCGATCACCCTGCTCGCTGCGGCAAGCTCCGCGGCGCGGCCGTGGCCGGGCTCCAGGCGCACCAGGTCCTTGGCGGTGGTGACGAGCTGGCATCCGAGCGCTGCAGCGCGGTCGAGCAGATCGGCGATCTCGTCCTCGGAAAAATGGTGATGGTCGGGAAAACTGCGGGTTTCCTCGATGACGGCGCCCGTCTCCCGGACGGTGCGATAGAACTTCTCCGGATCGGCAATGCCCGCCCAGGCAAGCACCTTGACGCCATTCAGCGATCCGTCGTCGTGCCTTATGACCTCGGCTTCATAGATCTGCTTGCCGGCGCGGGCGGCGCGACGGATCAGGGCGTCGGCTTCGGTGCCGTCGCCGATCTTGAGCAGGGCCGTGGCGTGGCGGAGCTGGTTCGACAGCGGCGCGCGCACCGGACCGGCCGGGACCAGATAGCCGTTGCCGATGCCGCGGCGGGAATCGATCACCAAAAGTGCGAAGTCGAAGGCCAGCCGCGCGCTCTGGAAGCCGTCGTCCATGATGATGATGTCGACGCCTTCCTTCACCAGCCGACGAGCCCCATCGACGCGACGGCGGCAGACGACGGTCAAGGCTTCCTTCGCCAGAAGCAACGGTTCGTCGCCGACATCGCGGGCGCGGTGATGTTCCAGATCGACGACGGTCGTCACGTCGAGCGAGCCGCCATAACCGCGGCTCAAGAACCCGGCCTTCAGCCCCTTCTCGCGGATGACGCGGGCAAGCGCGATGGAGGTCGGCGTCTTGCCGGCGCCGCCGACGGTGAAGTTGCCGATGCAGATGACCGGAACCGGCACCGAGGCGCGCTGCGCGCGATCCATGCGCATGCCGGCAATCCGTCCGTAAACCCATGAAAACGGCCACAACGCGCGCGCACGCCAATCCGCCTTGGTCCACCAGAATGGCGGCGCTTCCGATACCATCTTCGTTCCGTGGCCTCCCGGCCGCTCAGGTCCTTC
Organism: Ensifer sp. LBL; assembly: GCF_050435225.1. Taxonomy (NCBI): domain Bacteria; kingdom Pseudomonadati; phylum Pseudomonadota; class Alphaproteobacteria; order Hyphomicrobiales; family Rhizobiaceae; genus Ensifer; species Ensifer sp. LBL. Next base: position 637,252 of record NZ_JBNDJY010000001.1, read on the forward strand.
CTTGTCCGGGAGGGACGGTTTGTTCGCCGGTCGAAACCGGCGGGTTGCGACAAAAAACGTCAGAACGGGAAAAAACGCAAGCTATGGAGACCGATGCAGCCACGGCAGGGGCGCTGAACCAGACCGATCGCGGTGCGCAACCGAAGGCAATCGCGGCTAGCCGCTGCCACAAACCGATCTAGAGGACAGCTTCGAGTTCGGTGATGTCGGCGAGGCAATGGTCCGAGGCCGCCGCAAGCGACTGGCGCGAGCCGGTGCCCGTGAGGACCGCGACCGTCATGCCGACGCCGGCGCTGCGGCCCATATGCATGTCGTGATTGTTGTCGCCGACGACGACGACCTGCTGCGGCTCAAGGCCGGTCGCCGCACAGAAGCCAAGCACCATACCCGGCTCGGGCTTGACGCCGTAACCGCTGTCGTAGCCCGCCACATAGTGCAGGTAGTTCTCGAAGCCGAAGCGCTTTGCGGTTTCGCGGATCGAGCGCTCGTTGTCGCTGGAGGCGACACCAAGGCGGTAGCCCTTGGCGTGCAGCCCGGCGAAGAAAGCACCGAGATCGGTCACCGGCACGGCATATTCCGCCGAGCGCGCAAACAGGCCGTCAAGCAAGGTCGTCAATTCGGCAATCGTGAAGGGCGCGCCTGCGCCGACGAAGCCGGTCGCGATCTCGACCGTGTTGCCGGCGGCCAGCAGGCTGTCGGGCAGCACGTGGCCGGTATCGGCATCCATGCCGCCGGCTGCAAGCAGCGTGCGGGCCAGGGCCTCGTCACCCTTTGCCGCGATCCGCGCCAGTTCGTAGTTCACCGGCACCCAGCTCTTTGCGTAGTCGAGCAGGGTTCCATCCTTGTCGAAAAGGATGCCGGCGATGGCTTTGGCTGCGGTCATGACGAGGTTTCGTCTCCTGCTGGATCAGTTGTCAGTCGGCGGGTTGAGGCGCGCCTTGACGACGAGCGGATTGATATAGGGCTCGAGCCCCTTCATCGTCGCCGACAGGGCACCGCGCATCTCTTGCACGGTTTCAAGGCCGGCATCGATCATCGAGCGACGCATGTCGTCGTTGGCGAGCAGATAGTTGACGCCCTTGGCCAGCATCTCGACGTCGCGCACGATCTTGGCGCTGCCGTTCTTGGCCAGCGTCTGGTAGGTCTCGCGAAAGTTCTGGACGTTGCCGCCCGAAAGGATGGCGCAGCCGAGCATCGCCGGCTCCAGCGGGTTCTGGCCGCCTTCGGCAAACAGCGAACGGCCGACGAAGGCAACCTCGGTCAGGCGAAGATAGAGGCCCATTTCGCCGATCGTATCGCCAAGGAAGATATCGACGTCCGGCGTCAGCGGATCGCGGCGCGTGCGCCGGGCGACCTTCAGCCCCTTGGCCGTCAGCGCCGCCTCGATGGCGTCGCTGCGATCGGGATGGCGCGGGACGATGATCGTCAGAAGGCCGGTTCGCTCCTTGAGCGCGCGGTGCACGACGCCGGCGGCGGCCTCTTCGCCGTCGAAGGTCGAGATCGCCGCCCAGGTCTTGCGGGCGCCGATCTGCTGGCGATACTCCTTCAGCGCCTGCGGATCGTGCGGCGGCGCGTCGGTATCGACCTTGAGGTTGCCCGACACCATCACCGGCAGCGCGCCGAGCGTGCGGAAGCGCTCCGCGTCGACGTCGGACTGGGCAATGACGAGCGCAAGGTTCTCGAACAGCGCGTCGGCGAGCGCCGGCCGGCGCTTCCAGCGCGCAAAGGTCCGGTCGGACATGCGCCCGTTCACCAGAACCTGCGGGATATGGCGACGGCCGAGTTCCAGGATGGTCATCGGCCAGATTTCGGATTCGGCGATGATCGCCAGATCCGGCTCCCAATAGTTCAGGAACCGGCTGACGGCCGGCTTGAAATCGAGCGGGACATACTGGTGGATGACCGTCGACCCCAGGCGTTCGGCCACGACCCGCGCCGAGGTCATCGTCCCGGTCGTCAAGACGACGTGGATGCCGCGCCGCCTGATTTCCTTGATCATCGGGATGACGGCGTTGGTCTCGCCGACGCTTGCCGCGTGGAACCACACCAGAGGACCCTGCGGCCGCGGTTCGCTGGCATGGCCGTAGCGCTCGCGGCGACGCGCCGGATCCTCCTTGCCCTTCGCGGCGCGAACGGCAAGGTAGGACCAGACGAGGGGATAGATGGCCGAGCCGATCCAGCGGTAGCTGGAGAGCGCCAAGCGCGCGCGAAAGCTGCTCATGTCAGGTCACCTTCCCCGGCCGTTCCGGCCCGGAGAGACTTAAGGGCGACTGGCATGCGGGTAAACACCGCGCATCCCGACCTCATCGGCATCAGCCGTTTTCCGGGTCGAGCAGACGGTGCATGTGGACGATGAAGTAACGCATGTGCGCGTTGTCGACGGTCATCTGCGCCTTGGATTTCCAGGCAGTCAGGGCGCTGTCGTAGTCCGGGTAGATGCCGACGATATCGAGCTTGTCCAGGTCGCGGAAATGCACGTCAGTCAGCGTGGTGAGTTCGCCGCCGAAGACGAGGTGCAGACGTTGTTTTTTCTCGGTGTCGTGAGCCATTGGACTTCCATTTATTCTTGTTGGGTATGGGCGTTGATTTGAGGCATTCAGCCTCAAAGGTCAATGGGGCTCCATGGACCGCGATGCGGCGATCAGGTCCGGCAAGAGCGGCTTTGCCGCCGCGCAGAGAACCCCGTGAACGACAGTGGATCGATTGTAGAAAAGCGCCCGCCCGTCGAGATCGACCAGCGCGCCGTTGGCGCTCGCTAGAATGAGGTCGGCCGCAGCCAGGTCCCAGTCGTGGGCGTTCTTCTTCACCAGCGTACCGTCGATCCGCCCGTCGGCAACCATGGCCAGCCGATAGGCAAGAGACGGCACATGCGGGATACGGGTAACGGCGCTGCGATAGGGCGCCGGAAGCTTGTCGATCGTGTCTTCGGCGGCCGCCAGATGCAGCGTTTCCCCGGGCTTTGCTTCGCGCACCGAGATTTGCGCACCGTTCTTCAGCGCGCGGCCGCCTGCGACCGCCTCGAAGAGTTCATCGAGCGCCGGAGCATAGAGCACGCCGGCAACGGGCTGGCCACGATGCACGACGGCGACGCTGACACACCAGAGCTCCTTGCCGGCGATGAAGGCGCGCGTGCCATCGATCGGATCGACGACGAAGACGGTTTCGCGCGACAGCCGGCTCAGATCGTCGTCCGTCTCTTCCGAGAGCCAGCCGTAATCGGGCCGGGCCGCAAGCAGGCGCGTCTTCAACACATCGTTTGCGGCGAGATCCGCCTCGCTGACCGGCGAGCGGCCCTCGTTCTTCCAGCGGACGTCGGGCGCCTTGCGGAAGTAGCCGAGCGCGGTTTCGCCGGCGACGACCGCGGCGGCGCGGATCACGTCGAGATCCGGCTTCCAGTCCGCGCCCGATGGTGCAGTGTCAGACATTCAAAACCCCGTCAGCCCGCCTCTCCCTTGTCCGGAAGGCGGGATCGGCGCGGGCTCCCCGCGCCTGCTTTTCCTGCGGCCTTGTCAGAGGCCGGCGAGCGTCATGCCCTCGATGGCGAGCGTTGGTGCCGCGACGCCGAACTTGCGGTCGATGTCGTCTGCCGGCGTCAGCGCCATGAACATGTCCTTGAGATTGGACGCAATCGTGACTTCCGAGACGGCAAAGGTCAGCTCGCCGTTCTCGATCCAGAAGCCGGAGGCGCCACGGCTGTACTCCCCGGTCACCATGTTGACGCCCTGGCCGATCAGCTCGGTGACATAGAAGCCGGTACCGACGCTGCGGATGAGATCGTCCCGCGAGATCGATCCCGGCTCGAGCGCCAGATTGGTCGAGGACGGATTGACGGTCGGACCGCCGCGCACGCCGCGGCCGTTGGTCTGAAGTCCGAGTTCGAGCGCTGCCGATGTGGACAGGAACCAGTGGTTCAGCACACCATCCTCGACCATCGCCAGTTTCTCGCCGCTGACCCCTTCGCCGTCGAACGGCCGCGACGAGGAGCCGCGTACGATCAACGGGTCATCCGTAACCGAAAGACCCGACTTCAAGATCTGCTTGCCCATCATGTCGCGCAGGAAACTCGTCTTGCGGGCAACAGCCGCGCCATTGATGGCGCCTGACAGATGGCCGACGAAGCCACGGGCCATGCGCGGATCGAAGACGACGGTGACATTCTTGGCGGTCGGCACCTGGCGCGGGTTGATGCGGGCGACCGCACGCTCACCGGCAAGGCGGCCGATCTCGTCGGCGTCGCGCAGGTCGGCGAAGAACAGGCGGCTGTCATAGTCGTAGTCGCGCTCCATCTTGGTGCCCTCGCCGGCAATCGCGCTGACGGAGCGGCCGAAGCGGGTGGCCATGTAGGAGCCGGAAAAGCCATGCGAGGTGACGAGGACGAGCCCGCCCATGCCGGCCGAGGCGCCGCCACCGCTGGAATTGGTAACGCCGGAGACCGCAAGTGCGGCCTCTTCGGCCGCAAGCGCCGCTTCGGTCAGGGTTTCGGTCGAAACCGCTGTGGAGTCGAAGAGGTCGAGGTCCGGATAGGACTTCGCCAGCCGGTCGGCGTCCGCCAGCGAGGCAAAGGGATCTTCCGGCGAAGCCTTGGCCATGGCCACCGCGCGCTCGGCGAGCAGCTTCAGGTCAAAGCCCGGATTGGCCGAAACGCTGGCGACACGCCGTCCGACAAAGACGCGGAGCGAGAAGTCGTCGCTTTCGGAGGCTTCCGTCGCTTCGACCTTGCCGAGGCGGACGGAGACGGAGCGGGAGCGTCCGCGCACCACCACCGCGTCCGCCGCATCGGCGCCGGCCTTGCGGGCGAGGTCCACGAGTTCGGATGCGCGTTTTTCGAGGTCGGCAGAATCGATCGTGTCTGACATGGTGTGGCCTTTCATTCCTGCCCCATTTATTGTGCGGCGAAGCAGGCATCAAGGGCATCGGCCCGATTCCCGCTCAAACACCGCAAAATGAAGCGCTCTCGAAAGCTCCGCTTGGGAGCCGGGTTCATCAACAGTGAAAGCCTGAGGCATGGCAACGACACCGATCATCTATTCCCAGGCCCTGATGCTGCTCGGTGGCGCAGTGATCGCCGCTCCCATCTTCAAGCGGCTCGGGCTCGGCACGATCCTCGGCTATCTCTCGGCCGGCATTCTGATCGGACCCGTCGCCCAGAGCATTACCGAAGGCGAGCAGATCCTGCACGTTTCGGAACTCGGCGTCGTCTTCCTGCTCTTCATCATCGGGCTCGAACTGAAGCCTTCGCGCCTCTGGCAAATGCGGCGGGATATCTTCGGCCTCGGCACGGCGCAGGTGCTGCTGACAGGCATCCTGCTTTCCTACGCCATCTATGCGCTCGGGCTCCTCGAGCATGGTGGCAGCATCATCGCCGGCTTCGGCCTGTCGCTGTCGTCGACCGCCTTTGCGATGCAGATCCTCGACGAGAACAACGATCGCAACACGCGTTACGGGCAGAGGGCTTTTTCGATCCTCCTGCTTCAGGACCTGGCGATCGTGCCGCTGCTGGCGCTCATCCCTCTGATGGCCTTGCAGGCGCCCGAGGACACGACGCCGCCGCTCGAAGACTTCGCGATCGCCACCACCGCGATCGTCGTGCTCTTTGCCGCCGGTCGTTACCTGGTCAATCCGCTGTTCCAGGTCATCGCCCGCACCGGCGCGCGCGACGTCATGATCGCGGCGGCACTGCTCATCGTCATGGGCGCGGCGACTATGATGCAGCTCGCCGGGTTGTCCATGGCCATGGGCGCCTTCCTCGCCGGCGTGCTTTTGGCGGAATCCTCCTATCGCCACGAGCTCGAGGCCGATATCGAGCCCTTTCGTGGTATCCTGCAGGCGCTCTTCTTCATGGCTGTCGGCCTGTCGCTCCAACTCGGTGTCATCGTCGAGCGCTATCAGCTGATCATCATTGCCGTGCCGCTGCTCATGGCTTTGAAGAGCCTGGTGCTTTACTGGCTCTGCCGACTGACTGGATCGCACCACAATGACGCGGTGCGCATCAGCCTGCTTCTGCCGCAGGGTGGTGAATTCGGGTTCGTTCTGTTCACGGCTGCGGCAACAGCCGGCGTCTTCTCCGATGGTGACGCCTCGCTGCTGGTCGCGATCGTGACCCTGTCGATGGCGCTGACACCGCTTGCCTCCATGCTCGCGCCGAAATTGATGCGCGAGCAGGACGAGATGGACGAAGAGATCGAAGAAGACTTCGATGGCGCCAACGCCGATGTGCTGATGATCGGCTTCTCCCGCTTCGGCCAGATCGCCGCCCAGATCCTGCTTGCCGGCGGTCGCGATGTGACGATCATCGATCATTCCGCCGCACGCGTGCGCCAGGCCGCGACGTTCGGCTTCCGGATCTATTTCGGCGACGGCAACCGTCTCGACGTGCTGCGCGCCGCCGGTATCGAACGGGCCAAGATCGTCGCCGTCTGCACCCAGAAGAAGGAAACGACCGACCACATCATCGACCTCGTCCAATCCGAATATCCCAATGCACGCATCTACGCCCGCTCCTACGATCGCCTGCACACGCTGGAACTGCGGGCCAAGGGCGTCGACTACGAACTGCGCGAGACGTTCGAGTCCGGTCTGCTCTTCGGCCGCAAGACGCTGGAGGCACTGGGGGTCGGCGACGACGAGGCGATCGCGATCATGGACGACATCCGCAAGCGCGACGAGGCTCGGCTGGTGCTGCAGGAGGCCGAGGGTATCACCGCCGGCCGCGACATGCTGCATTCGCGGCCCGTGCGGCCAGAGCCGCTGGTCAAGCCGAAGCGCGAGGTCGACCATTCGCAAGAGACCGGCGAACGGATCCTCCCGGGCCTTCCCGCCGACGAGCGCGAAAGCGCCTGACCGCACATGCGGCGACGGCGCGCGCCGTCATTGCCGCCAAGGTTCAAGCGCCAAGGTTCCGGCGCCAGGGTTCGGGCGCCAGGATTTCAGGTGAGCCTTGGCGCGGTCATCCGTTCTTCGAGTGCGCGCTTCAGCTCGTCCTTGATCGCAGCCGTTGCGTTCAGCACGTCCTGGGCGCGCAGGAAATCCATCACGCGGTAGCGGCCGACATCGGGACGCAGCAGGATGTCCGGCGCTCCCTCTTTCAGCTTCATGGCGATGATCGACTGCATCATCAGCTGGCTCGCGCCGAACAGGCTGTCGATCCGGCTCGGGATCGCCTTGCCGTCGCCATCCGGCCCGCCGACGACATCGACCGCGATGACGATTTCGGCAAGGCCGCGCAGGTGATCGAAGGGGATCGGGTTGTAGATGCCGCCGTCGATCATGACGCGCCCGTCGATCCGGACCGGCGTGAAGATCGCCGGCAGGGCTGCAGAGGCCGCCAATGCCTTGCGCAGGTCACCCTTCTCGCAGATATGCTCCGTCTGGCCGTAGTAGTCGGTGGCGACGACCTTCAGCGGGATTTCGAGGTCGGAGAACTTTTGGGGGATGGCCTCGGGCAGGAAGGCCTTCAGCACCCGCTCGACATTGAACTGGCCGAAGCGGAACCCGCTCGCCATCGCCTCGGAAAGGCTCGACGGCCGCAATTGCCACAGGCGGTTGACCACTTCGCGGCGGTGGCCGACGGTCGAGAGCGTATGGGCCCGGATCTCTTCGCCGCGCAAGCCCGCCGCCATGCCGGCGCCCATGATTGCGCCGATCGACGAGCCCGCGATCGCGACCGGCCGAATGCCGAGTTCATCCAGCGCCTCGATGACATGGATATGCGCAAGACCGCGGGCGCCACCACCGCCAAGCGCCAGTGCCACGGTGGGCCGTGCCGGGGCTTCCGCCGCTCCATGCGTCATCGAAAGATCCTGCTTCATCGGCATGCCTCCGCGCTGGGCGGGTTGAGAAAATGGCGTCGTCCGGCTGAGTCTATCTCGGCAACTCAACCGAAATTACGGCATCAGGCTCCGCGAAACCGATAGAAATGCATGCGCGTATCGCCGAACACCCTGACGTCGAGGTTTTCGAAGACGGCGACCGGCGCCGGCTGGACATCTGCCCGCTCTTCGAGGATCACCAGGGCGCCGGGCACCAGCCAGTTGCCGACGGCAGCCGACTCCAGCGCCTTTTCGCCCAGTCCCTTGGCATAGGGCGGGTCGGCGAAGACGAGATGAAACGGCTCCATCGTACCGACACCACCGAGACTGGTCGCATCGCGCCGGAAGACCTTCGCCCGCCCCTGTAGCGCGAGCGCCTCGATATTGGTCTGCAGCAGGCCCCTGCCCTCGACGCTCTGTTCGACGAACAGCGCCTGCCGACACCCGCGCGACAGCGCCTCGATGCCGACCGCGCCGGTGCCGGCAAAGAGGTCGAGCACACGAGTGCCGTCGAGCGCTTCCGGATAGGAATGGCTCAGGATGTTGAACAGACTTTCGCGCGTCCGGTCCGTGGTCGGCCGGATATCGTTGGACTTGGGGGTCGCCAGGCTGCGACCCCGAAACTCTCCACCGACGATCCGCACGGCCGCTTAGTTTCCTCTGCCACGCGGCTTGCCGCCACCGGGGCGACCAGCGCCACCCGGACGTCCGCCGGGTTTTCCACCGCCGGGCTTGCCGCCACGCGGGCCACCGGAGCGTTCGCCGAAGGATTTTCCACCCGAGGGCTTGCCGCCGAACGACTTGCCGCGAGGCTTGTCGCCAAACGGACGGTCACCGCCTTCGCGACGCGGCGCGCGGTCACCGTCTGCGCGCGGAGCCCGCGGCTTGTCAAAGCGGCGATCACCGCCTTCGCTGCGGGCGGGACGGTCGCCGAACGAACGCTCTCCGCCTTCGCGGCGCGGCGGACGATCACCCTCGGCGCGCGGCGTGCGCGGCTTGTCGAAACGGCGTTCTCCGCCTTCGGAGCGGGCCGGACGATCACCACGCGGCCGGTCGCCACCTTCGCGGCGCGGCGGGCGGTCACCGTCGGCGCGCGGCGCGCGCGGCTTGTCGAAACGGCGTTCGCCACCCTCGGCACGGGCCGGACGGTCACCGCGCGGGCGATCTCCACCCTCGCGGCGCGGCGGACGATCTCCGTGATCGCGCGACTTGCGGTCGCCGCCATCAAAGGACTTGCGACGATCGAAGCCGCCATCCCGGCCTTCGTCGCGGCGACGAACCGGCTCGGCGGCACTGATCCACTCGCCGTCCTCGTCACGGCTCTTGACGAAGGGGCGGGCCGGCTTGTCGGCGCCACGGCCGAAATCCTTGGAAGCGCCCTTGCGGTCCGGGTCGAACTTGCCAGTCGTCTTCGTCGCCAGGCCATCCTTGTTGCGGCCGTAGCGCTTGGACTTCGGTGCGCTTTCCGGACGCTCGCGACGGGCGGACTTCTCGGTGGCGTCGCCGTCAACGGACTTCGGCTTCTTCTCGGCAAGCGGGCGGGCGCCCGGCGCCATCCAGACATTGGCCGTGCGGGCGCGCTGCGCCGGCGCACGCTTCGGCCGGTCCTCGAACTTGGCGTCGCGGTCGTCGCGCGGGCCACCCTTGCCGCGGGGGCCATCGCGACGATCGTCGCGGCGGGTGTCGAGCCGCGACAGAGCACGTTCGCGCTTGTCCTCAGGCTTTTCCCAGCGGTTGGAGCGTTCCGGCCGGCGGGTATCGCCGCCATCGTCGTCCGCGGCATCGCCGGCAACGGTTGCTGCCTGGTCGTTGTAGAGCGGCGCGTCGAAGTTCGCCTTGGCGTCCTCGATCAGGCGCGGTCCCAACTGGTCGCGCAGGGTGCGTCCGCGGATTTCCTGGACATGCCCTTCCGGCAGTTCGCCGAGCTGGAACGGGCCGTAGGAGATACGGATGAGGCGGTTGACGTCGAGGCCGAGCGCGCCGAGCACGTTCTTGATTTCGCGGTTCTTGCCTTCGCGAAGCCCCATCGTGATCCAGACGTTCGAGCCCTGGACGCGGTCGAGCGTCGCTTCGATGGCGCCATAGAGCACGCCGTCGACGGCGATGCCGTCCTTCAGCCTGTCGAGCGCTTCCTGATCGATCTCGCCATGGGCGCGCACGCGGTAGCGGCGCAGCCAGCCGGTCGACGGCAATTCGAGCACGCGGGCAAGTCCGCCGTCGTTGGTCAGCAGCAGCAAGCCTTCGGTGTTGATGTCGAGACGACCGATCGACAGGACGCGCGGCAGTTCGTCCGGCAGGTTCTCGAACACCGTCGGCCGTCCCTCGGGATCGGCATTGGTGGTCACCAGGCCGGCTGGCTTGTGGTAGAGCCAGAGGCGCGTGCGCTCGATGCCGCGGATAGGCTGGCCGTCCACCTCGATCGCATCGGCAAGCGTGGCGTTGACGACGGGCGTATCGAGGATAACGCCGTTGAGCTTGATGCGTCCTTCCATGATCATCCGCTCGACGTCGCGACGCGAGGCAACGCCGGCACGCGCGAGGATCTTCGAGATACGCTGCGGTTCGTCGGCCGCCGCTACAGCCGCAGCCGGACGTTCCCGGGCCGGACGCGAAGCGCCGGCCTTGGGATCAGACGTCTTTGCATCGAAGCTCCTGCCGGGGCCCTTGGCACCGAAAGATTTCGGGCCGGAAGCCTTGGCTCCTGCAGCCTTTTTCGGCGCAGCGCCCTTCTTGTCGGCGAAATGCGGTTTCTTGTCCCGGCCAGCGGACTTGCCGCCAGGCCGCGTGGGCTTGTCTTTGGATGTCATTTGTGTTGCCTGCCTTTTGCGGCTGTCCTATCAGGTCGCGGCCCGTGGGTTAAGAGAAATTATTGTTTGAGCGATGGCTGAGACGACACGCTTCATGGATGTGGCCCTTGAGGAGGCCCGCAAGGCTGCCGAACGCGGCGAAGTGCCGATCGGCGCCGTGGTGGTTTTCGACGGCCGGATCATTTCGCGCGCCGGCAATCGCACCCGCGAACTCAACGACGTGACCGCCCATGCGGAGATCGTCGCCATCCGCGAAGCTGCCGCCGTCCTCAAGGACGAAAGGCTGACAGGCGCCGATCTCTACGTCACGCTCGAACCCTGCACCATGTGCGCAGCGGCGATTTCGTTTGCGCGCATCCGCCGCCTCTATTACGGCGCCGACGACCCGAAGGGCGGCGCGGTCGACAGCGGCGTGCGTTTCTTCGGCTCGCCCACCTGCCACCATGCGCCCGATGTCTATTCGGGCCTTGCCGAGCGGGAAGCTGCCGATATCCTCAGGGATTTCTTTGCCGGCAAGCGGTGAGACCCCTTAGCGCCTTGCGACGGCGTGACTTCCTGAAATCGCTTCAGTCGGCGACGAAGCTATCGAGTGCCGCGCCAGACAGGCGGTAGCGCGTCCATTCGGACATGGGCTCTGCGCCAACCGATTCGTAGACGCGGATCGCCGGTTCGTTCCAGTCGAGCACGCTCCATTCGAAGCGGCCGCAGCCTTCCTCGACGGCAATCTTAGCCAGATGCTTCAGGAGCATCTTGCCGGCGCCGGAACCGCGGCAATCCGGGGTGACGTAAAGATCTTCGAGGTAAAGCCCCTTGCGCGCCTGCCAGGTGGAATAGTTGTAGAACCACATGGCAAAGCCCGCCGGCTTGCCATCCTTCTCGCAGATCACCGCGCGGGTGATCGCGCCGGGACCGAAGAGCGAAGCCTGCAGCATCTCGACCGTCGCCTCGACGGCGTCGGGCTCCTTCTCGTAGATGGCAAGTTCGGTGATGAAGCGCAGAATGGTCTCGGCGTCTTCCGGGCGGGCGTCACGAATGCTGATGGTCATGGCTCAGGCGCTTCTCAAGCACTTCCAGCAAACAAACGCGCGTTTCGCCGGAACTGCATGGATCAAGGGGAGAGAGGCATTTCGCCGTTTCAACGAAACGGCGAAAACGGGTTTAGAAGGGCCAATACCACTTGGAGCCGGAATTCTTGATCTGCGCCTCCTTCTTGCGGCGGCGCTCCTTGTCCTTCTCCGGCTCGCCGAGATCGGTCTCGGTGCCCTCAGGCAGGCGACGGTAGTCGAGCGGCGGATCGCTCAGGAAGCGGCGCTTGTCGGAATAGGCGCCCATTTCGATCTTGCGCCCTTCGCGATAGGCCTCCTGCTGCTCCTTTGCGGAGAGACGGCGACCGTTGGCGCTCGCCTTGGCAAGCGGCGAGACATAGTTCGGGTTGTTCTTGTTGGCGTCGGCCTCTTCACGCAGGCGCTTGCGCACCTCTTCCGGAGACTCGACCCATTCCGGGTTTGCCTCGCGGCTGGCAAGCGACTTCTGCGGCTCGACGAGCGAGGCCTGCTGGGCCGACGGCGGCAGGACGAGGCCCGGACGCGGCTGGTACTTGACCGGATCCCGCTTCGGCGGCCCGAAGCTTGCGACGCTCCCGAGGTCGTCCATGAGCTGTTCGCCAGCGGTCTTGTCCGTGCCATAGGTCGGGCCACCGATGCAGCCCGTAAGCACCAGGCCGCTCGTCAAAATGGCGGCCACGCTGGCAAGCACTCGCAACTCTCGCGTCATTTCCATGAGATTCCTTCCAGCCGGCCACCGGTCAGCGCGGCCACTCAAGCGCCCATGGCGGAGAAATCCGCCAAATTTCGGGCAGGTTTTACCGGATGAACGCAAGGAGTGCAATTCATCCGGTAACAATGCGTTAAGCCTTGAAACCAAGCTCGCGCAAGGCAGCGGCATCCCGGGCAGACACGTCCGGGTAGAGTGCGTCAGAACCGACGTCGGTCGTGATCCGCCAGGAGCGGGCGCATTTCTGACCTTCGGCAAGCTTCGGCACGACGCTGACCTTGGCCACTTCGGCCAGGCGGAACGCGTCGGCCGGACCTTCGGTGGCTTCGACGGTGATCCCCGAGGTGATGCAGATCTCGGCGAAGTCCTGGCCTTCCAGCGCCTTCAACAGCTCCGGATCCGCGACGTGGACGACCGGTGCAGCCTCCAGCGACGAGCCGATCCGCTTGTCCTTGCGCTCGATCTCGAGCGCGCCGGTGACGACGGTGCGAACCGCGCGGATCTTTTCCCACTTGGCTTCGAGCGCATCGTTCTTCCATTCCGCCGGGATCGCCGGGAACTGTTCGAGATGCACCGACACGGCATCGGGCTTGCGCGACAGCCAGGCCTCTTCCGTGGTAAAGGGCACCATCGGCGCCAGCCACAGCACGAGGCAATCGAAGAGCTTGCGGATCACGGCGAGAGCCGAGCGCCGGCGCAGACTCGACGGCGCGTCGCAGTAGAGCGCATCCTTGCGAACGTCGAAATAGAACGCCGAGAGTTCGACATTCGAGAAATCGATCAGCGCGCGGGCGATCTTCTTGAAGTCGAAGGCGTCGTAGCCTTCGCGCACGACCTGGTCGAGCTCGGCCAGGCGATGCAGCATCAGCTTTTCGAGTTCCGGCATCTCGGCATAGGCAATCTCTTCGCCCTTGTCGTGGGCGAGCGTGCCGAGCATCCAGCGGATCGTGTTGCGCAGCTTGCGATAGGCGTCGATGTTGGTCTGGATGATCGTCTTGCCGAGACGCTGGTCTTCCCAATAGTCCGTCGTCATCACCCACAGGCGCAGGATGTCGGCGCCGGCATCCTTCATCACCTCTTGCGGGGTGACCGTGTTGCCCTTCGACTTCGACATCTTCTCGCCCTTCTCATCCATGGTGAAGCCATGGGTGACAACGGCGTTGTAGGGTGCGCGGCCGCGCGTGGCGCAGGCCTCGAGCAGCGAAGAATGGAACCAGCCGCGATGCTGATCCGAACCTTCGAGATAGACGTCGGCCGGCCACTTCAGGTCCGGACGGTCTTCGAGCGTGAAGGTGTGGGTCGAACCTGAGTCGAACCACACGTCGAGGATGTCCATGACCTGGTGCCACTTGGCATGATCGTGGTCGTTGCCAAGGAAGCGATCCTTGGCGCCTTCGGCGAACCAGGCATCGGCGCCTTCCAGTTCGAACGCATCGAGGATGCGGGCGTTGACGGCCTCGTCGATCAGGATTTCGCCCTGGTCGTCGGCGAAGATCGCGATCGGCACGCCCCAGGCGCGCTGACGCGAGAGCACCCAGTCCGGACGGCCTTCGATCATCGCACGCAGGCGGTTCTGGCCAGCACCCGGAACGAAGCGGGTGTCGTCGATCGCCGAAAGGGCGCGCGAACGCAGCGTCGTGCCGTCGCCGAAGGCCTTGTCCATGTAGACGAACCATTGCGGCGTGTTGCGGAAGATCACCGGCTTCTTCGAGCGCCAGGAATGCGGATAGGAGTGCTTCAGGCGGCCGCGGGCAAAGAGCGCGTGGCGACCGATCAGCGCCTTGATGACACGCTCGTTGGCATCGCCCTTCTTGCCCTTGTCGTCGATGACGCGACCGGCGCCACCTTCGGCGTCCGGGCCGAAGCCATGGGCGTCAGCGGTGAAGTAGCCGGCGTCGTCGACCGTGAACGGGATCGCCGAGGAGATGCCGCGGGCTTCGAGCGCGCGGGCATTGTCCATCCAGGCGTCAAAGTCCTCGCGACCGTGGCTCGGGGCCGTGTGCACGAAGCCGGTGCCGGCATCGTCGGTGACGTGATCGCCGTCGAGCAACGGCACCTTGAAGGCGTAGCCGCCGCCCAGACCGTGCAGCGGATGGGCGCAGGTCACGGACGACAGTTCATCGGCCTCAAGGTCGCGAACGAAGTTGAAGGTGAGCTTGGCCTTGGCGGCGGACTCGTCTGCCAGGCGCTTGGCAAAGATCAGCTTCTCGCCCGGCTGCGGGCCGAAGTCGTTCTCGGCGGTCGCCACCTCATAGAGACCGTAGGCATAACGCGAGGAATAGGCGATGGCGCGGTTGCCGGGGATGGTCCAGGGCGTGGTCGTCCAGATCACGACGAAGGTGCCGGCAAGGCTGTCGGGACCTTCGGTGACCGGGAACTTCACCCAGATCATGTCGCTTTCGATATCGGCGTATTCAACTTCGGCTTCGGCCAGTGCCGTGCGCTCGACGACCGACCACATGACCGGCTTCGAGCCGCGATAGAGCTGGCCGAGCTTGGCGATCTTCATCAGTTCACCGGCGATGCGCGCTTCGGCGTGGAAGTTCATCGTCGTGTAGGGATTGTCGAAGTCACCCTCGATGCCGAGACGCTTGAACTCCTCGGCCTGGACCTGGATCCAGCCGGCGGCGAAGTCACGGCATTCCTGACGGAATTCGTTGACCGGAACCTCGTCCTTGTTCTGGCCCTTCTCGCGGTACTTCTCCTCGATCTTCCACTCGATCGGCAGACCGTGGCAGTCCCAGCCGGGTACGTAATTGGCGTCGAAACCGCGCATCTGGAACGAGCGGTTGATGACGTCCTTGAGGATCTTGTTCAGCGCGTGGCCGATGTGGATGTTGCCGTTGGCGTAGGGAGGACCGTCGTGCAGCACGAACTTTTCGCGGCCGGCAGCCGACGCACGCAGCTTCTTGTAAAGGCCCATCTTCTGCCAGCGGGCCACCGTTTCCGGTTCCTTCTGCGGCAGGCCTGCGCGCATCGGAAATTCCGTCTGCGGCAGATAGAGGGACGAGGAATAGTCGATCTTTTCAGCGGTGTCGGTCATGGTTTTTGCAATCGCTTCTTCGCGCGAACGGCCGCGCATACGAAATGGGCTCGGTATCGAGAGATGACTGGGGCGTCGGAAACGCCGAAATCCCGGACCTTCCGGCTGATCACAGCACGCGGAAGGCCGGGCCAATAATTCGCTGATCGATGATCAATCGACGGTGCCGGGTCATGGTGGCCGGTTGTTTAAGGCGTTTTCCGCCTTTTGAAAAGGTCCGCCGCCGCGCGAAGACCGAAATCTTTTATCGGGCGAAGTTGAGCCTGCGGTCGATGTCGCCGAGCGGCGTGACGCCGGAAAGCAGCGCGCGGGCTTCGGCCTCGTCCTGACGGATCTGCGCAACGAGCGGATCGAGGCCATCGAATTTCAGTTCGTCGCGCAGGTGACCGAAGAAGGTCACGGCGCAGACCTCGCCATAGAGATCACCGGAGAAATCGAAGACGAAGGTTTCGAGCAGCGGCTCGCCGTCGCTATCGACCGTCGGCCGGCGGCCGAAGCTCGCGACGCCGTCGTAGAGCGAGCCGTCGGCGCGACGAAAACGCACGGCATAAATGCCGGGCCGAAGTTCCACCTCGGGCGCAAGCCGCATATTGGCGGTTGGAAAACCGAGTTCGCGGCCGAGCTTCTTGCCGCCAATCACCTCGGCTTCGACGAGATAACGGTAGCCGAGCATGCCGGCGGCCTGCGCGACATCGCCCTCGCCGAGCAGCGCGCGGACGTAGCTCGACGAGATGACGGACGCATTTTCATCACGGAAGGCGTCGACCAGCGTCACGCCAAACCCGTTGTCGCCGCCCGCCGCCATCAGAAACGCAGGGCCACCCTCGCGACCCTTGCCGAAATGAAAGTCGAAACCGGTCACCACATGCGAGGCATGCAGCCATTCGAGCAGGATGCGATGGATGAAGTCCGACGCAGAAAGCTGCGAGAAGGTACGATCGAAGGGATATTCGATGACGGCGCCGAAGCCCATGCCTTCGAGGATGCGCGCCTTCAACGGCGCCGGCGTCAGCCGGAAGACAGGCGTGTCCGGGCGGAAGACGGTTCGCGGATGCGGTTCGAAGGTGAGCACGAGCGCCGGCACGCCGCGCGACTTCGCCTCTTCCAGCGCCCGATTGAGAACCGACTGGTGGCCACGGTGCACGCCGTCGAAATTGCCGATGGCGACGACACCACCGCGCAAGTGCTCCGGAAGCGGATCACGGGTCTCGTTGCGATGAAAAACCGTCATCTCCGTCTTCCCGTCAGGCGAGCCGTGGCATCCAATATTTCGGCGAGGCGCCCTCCTTCTTGAGGAAGGCGGCAAGCTTCGCCTCGTCGGTCCGGCTTTCGTTCATGTATTCCTGGGCATGGATACCGGCGCTGATATAGAGCAGATCCAGGCCCGCATCCTGCGCGCCCTTGACGTCCGTCGGCATGCCGTCGCCGACAGCGATGACGCGGGTGAGGTCGATCGGTCCGCGCGCAGCCTTCGCCTCGCCGAGGGCGGCGCGGTAGATCGCGATATAGGGCTTGCCGGCAATGCGCGCCTCGCCGCCGAGTTCCTCGTAGAGCTTGGCAATCGCGCCGGCGCAAGGGATCAGCCGGTGGCCGCGTTCGACGACCAGATCGGGATTGGCGCAGATGAACGGGATCTTGCGCTTGGCAAGGCCGGTGAGGGTCGCGCGGTAGTGCTCCGGCGTTTCGGTCTCGTCGTCATAGAAGCCGGCGCAGACGACCGTCTCGGCATCTTCCGAGGAAACGATCTGCGTCCCCAGGCCCTCGAGCAGCGGCAGGTCGCGCTCGGCGCCGATGAAGAAGATCTTCTTGTCGGCGGCAGCGATCAAAGCCCGGGTCACGTCGCCCGAGGTGACGATCCGGTCATAGGCTTCGTCGGGCACGCCGAGGCTGCGGATCTGCACCTTCACCATCGGGCTCGGGCGCGGCGAATTGGTGATGAGTACGACGGTCAGCCCGGCGGCACGCGCCTCGGCCAATGCTTCACAGGCGGAGGCGAAAGCCTGCACGCCGTTGTGAAGAACGCCCCAGACGTCGCACAGAACGACATCGTAGCGCTTGGCGATTTCGCGAAAACTGTTGATCCTTGCGGCCATTCTGGCTTCCTGCAAACACGGTTTCCGGCTTGCATGGCAAGGAAGGCAGGAGATTACAAGTCTCGTCTCCCGAAAAAGGCGCCCCTTCCCAAGGATTCCGGCGGCGTCGAGAGCCAGGAAAAAATGCGTTGTGGACGCCGCCCGCCACGCAGAAGCACTTTGTCGTGGTTATCAACCGTCAAAATCCGGCCGATGCCACGCATCGACGCGATCGCCTAGATTTCGCCAAGAATGAGGCTAGGCTGCCTACGCCCTCGCCTGCTGCGCCCGTCCATGGCAACTGCCGTCAGCAAAAAATCTAGGCGCCGATCCTTGACTCACCCCATACCCAAGCTTATCTCGGCATCGCTAGCACTCGATAAATGAGAGTGCTAACACCCATCCATCGGGTCCATCTGCGATCCGTAGTGTCATTTGATCGAGGGATTAGACTAATGGCAAGCACCAACTTCCGCCCGCTGCACGACCGCGTCGTCGTTCGCCGCGTCGAGTCTGAAGAGAAGACCAAGGGCGGGATCATCATTCCGGACACCGCCAAGGAAAAGCCGCAGGAAGGCGAAATCGTCGCCGTCGGTTCGGGCGCCCGTGACGAAAGCGGCAAGGTTGTCGCTCTCGACGTCAAGGCTGGCGACCGCGTTCTGTTCGGCAAGTGGTCGGGCACCGAAGTCAAGATCAACGGCGAAGACCTTCTGATCATGAAGGAAGCCGACATCATGGGCATCATCGGCTGATCCAGCCGTCGTCCACCCTTTTCATGACAACCAATGGGCAATGAGCCCGGGAGTTCTCTAATGGCTGCAAAAGAAATCAAGTTCGGCCGCACCGCGCGCGAAAAGATGCTGCGTGGCGTCGATATCCTCGCTGACGCCGTAAAGGTCACGCTCGGCCCGAAGGGTCGTAACGTCATCATCGACAAGTCCTTCGGCGCTCCGCGCATCACCAAGGACGGCGTATCGGTCGCCAAGGAAATCGAACTCGAAGACAAGTTCGAAAACATGGGCGCCCAGATGGTCCGCGAAGTTGCTTCGAAGACCAACGACATCGCCGGCGACGGCACCACGACTGCAACCGTTCTTGCCCAGGCGATCGTTCGCGAAGGCGCCAAGGCCGTTGCTGCCGGCATGAACCCGATGGACCTGAAGCGCGGTATCGACCTCGCTGTCACCGAAGTCGTCAAGGATCTCCAGGCCAAGGCCAAGAAGATCAACACTTCGGAAGAAGTTGCACAGGTCGGCACGATCTCGGCTAACGGCGAGCGTCAGATCGGCCTCGACATTGCTGAAGCAATGCAGAAGGTCGGCAACGAAGGCGTCATCACGGTTGAAGAAGCCAAGACCGCCGAAACCGAACTCGAAGTCGTCGAAGGCATGCAGTTCGACCGCGGCTACCTGTCGCCCTACTTCGTCACCAACCCGGAAAAGATGGTCGCTGACCTCGACGACGTCTTCGTTCTCCTCCACGAGAAGAAGCTCTCGAACCTCCAGGCCATGCTCCCGGTTCTCGAAGCTGTCGTTCAGACCGGCAAGCCGCTCCTGATCATCGCTGAAGACGTAGAAGGCGAAGCCCTCGCAACGCTCGTCGTCAACAAGCTGCGTGGCGGCCTCAAGATCGCTGCCGTCAAGGCTCCGGGCTTCGGCGACCGCCGCAAGGCCATGCTCGAAGACATCGCCATCCTGACGGGCGGCACCGTGATCTCCGAAGACCTCGGCATCAAGCTCGAAAACGTTACGCTCGACATGCTCGGCCGTGCGAAGAAGGTTTCGATCTCCAAGGAAAACACGACGATCGTCGACGGCGCCGGCCAGAAGGCCGACATCGAAGGCCGCGTCGCCCAGATCAAGGCCCAGATCGAAGACACCACCTCCGACTACGACCGCGAAAAGCTGCAGGAACGTCTTGCCAAGCTCGCTGGCGGCGTTGCCGTGATCCGCGTTGGCGGCTCGACGGAAGTCGAAGTGAAGGAAAAGAAGGACCGCATCGACGACGCTCTCAACGCGACGCGCGCTGCTGTTCAGGAAGGCATCGTACCGGGCGGCGGCACGGCTCTCCTGCGTTCGGCCTCCAAGATCTCGGTCAAGGGCGTCAACGAAGACCAGGAAGCCGGCATCAACATCGTTCGTCGCGCTCTGCAGGCTCCGGCCCGCCAGATCGCCGAGAACGCTGGCGATGAAGCTTCGATCGTTGTCGGCAAGATCCTCGACAAGAACGAAGACAACTACGGCTACAACGCCCAGACCGGCGAATATGGCGACATGATCGCCATGGGTATCGTCGACCCGGTCAAGGTCGTTCGCACCGCCCTTCAGGACGCAGCTTCGGTTGCCGGCCTCCTCGTCACGACGGAAGCCATGATTGCCGAACTGCCGAAGAAGGACGCTCCGGCCGGCATGCCTGGCGGCATGGGCGGCATGGGTGGAATGGACATGATGTGATAAGGCGATAAGCCTTCTTGCATCAGCGATCCAATCCGGATCGGAAAGGCGGCCCTCGGGTCGCCTTTCTTGTTTTTTATCAATGCCATTCATCGCCGGTGAAGCATCTGCCGAACAGTCGGCAGGAAAAAACCCATCGGTTGTAGTCAGGCTTCAAAAAACCGTTGAAGTCGAAAAAAAACGAACTATAACAGCGCCCCAAGTGAGCGAAGATTGAGGGGAGACTGGGCGGCACACTTGAGGCAGGCGGGCAATCGCCGGGGCTTTTTCGTATTCGCTGCCCATCCGGAAATTCTTCGAGACTATACCTAAAGAATAAAAGTATTTAATCGCAAATTAAGCCGACACTCTCCTTCGAAATAAGTTCGCCGGCGAGATCCACTACCATCTATCGACCTTACTACTTGAGAAAACACCCACACCATGTGGCGTGCGCTCTCGTATTGGTCATGTCGGGCGCAGTTTGCACATTGGGACGCGTTTCCCTGGGGCGCCGAAGGCGGCTCCGGGAACACTGCTGGGGTAGACCGTGTTTAAGATCACCAGAGCAAATTCCGCTCCCCTCGGCGTTCCGGGACAGCCGCATCCCGGCCTTCCGCATCATGAATTCATGGAGCAGTTTTGCGTCTCCGAGGGATGGTCCGGCGATCTTTCTACGGGCCTGTTCCGCCTCGGCGAGAAGGCGGCCGCCATCCATGGCCTGCGCGACGGGGAGTGCGGCCTTCTGAACTTCGTTCGCTGCTACGATCCGGCCGATCGCAACCACGTGCTCGAACTGTTCGAGCAGGCGGCGACGAGCTGCTCGTCCTTCTGCTTTTCGACGACGATCGCGCTGGAGGAATCCGGCCAGAAGCAGCCGCTGTTCTGCATCGGTGAATCTTCCGGCCTCGAACAGCGCTATTCCGGCATGATCACCGGCATCTTTTTCTTCCCACGCTTTCTCGTGGAAGTCGCGGGCCGCGCGCTGTTGCGCCAGTAGGCCCGCCGCTGCCCGCCCGCGGGCACAGGTGTAGATAATCCCTGACCAGATACATGGCCGTCGCAACCGCCCCGGTGGGCGATTGCGGTGAAGACGTGCGGGAGAGACGCGGACCTACGGCTCAGGCGGCCGCCGCGTCGTCCTTGCCCGTGAAGAGCACCGTGATCGGCGCCGGGCGGCCGAGCAGATAGCCCTGCGCCTCATCGCAACCCTCGGCCTGCAGGATATCGAGCTGCTTCTGCGTCTCGACGCCTTCGGCAAGAACCGGCACGGACAGGCTCTGGCCGAGCGCAAGAATGGCGCGCACGATCGCCTTGGCCTGTGGGCTGCCTTCCACTTCCCACATGAAGCTCCGGTCGAGCTTGATCTTGTCGAAGGGGAAGGAGCGCAGCGTCTCGAGCGACGAGTAGCCGGTGCCGAAGTCGTCGATCGCGATGGTGACGCCGAGTTCCTTGATCTGGCGCAGCGTCAGCAGCGCCCGCTCCTTGTCGTCGATGATCGTCGATTCCGTAATTTCGAGCTCCAGCCGGTTCGGGTCGAGACCCGTCTCGGCCAGCACGTCCTGCACCAGGCTGACGATGTCGCCGTTGGCGAGCTGGACCGGCGAGAGGTTGACCGCAATCTTGTGGCTGCTCTCCCAGCCCGCCGCCTCGCGGCAGGCTTCGCGCAGCACCCATTCGCCGATCGGCAGGATCGCGCCGCATTCCTCGGCAAGCGGGATGAACTCGCTCGGAGGCACCATGCCGCGTTCCGGATGGCTCCAGCGCAGGAGCACCTCGTAGCCGATGACGGCTCCGGTCATCACAGACTTCTGCACCTGGTAGTGCAAGGCAAGCTGCTTCTTCTCGACCGCGTCCCAGAGGTCGTTGGCAAGCGCGCGCCGCTGGCGGGCGGCCTCATCCATCGACACCTCGTAGAAGCAGACGGTCTGGTTGAGGGCAGCCTTCGCCCGGTACATGGCGAGGTCGGCATTATTGATCAGCGTGTCGGCCGTCTCCGCGTCCTGCGGATAGATCGCGACACCCATGCTGCCGCCCGACTTGAGCTCGAAATCGCCAAAGCGCATTTCCTCGTGCAGGCTCTTTTCGATGCGGCGCAGGAAGTCGTTGAGCTCGGAGAGTTCCTCGAAGCGCTTGACCGCCGCGAACTCGTCGCCACCCAGGCGCGCCACGAACTCGCCCTCCTGCAGCAGGCCCTTGACGCGCTGGGCGATCGTCACCAGCACGAAGTCGCCGGCGGCGTGACCGTGCAGGTCGTTGACTTCCTTGAACTTGTTGAGGTCGATGCCGATGACGGCGACCTTGCGGTTGAACCAGGCGGCTGCATCCAGTTCCTCTTCGAGATAGCTGCTGAACTGCAGCCGGTTCGGCAGGCCCGTGAGGCTGTCGTGGCGGGCAAGGAAGGTGATCTGCTCCTCGGTGTCCAGCCGCTCGGTGATATCCTCATAGGTGCTCACCCAGCCGCCATCGGGCAGCGTGCGATGCTTGGTCAGGATCGAACGGCCGTTGACCAGCTTCTCGACGATATCGCCGCCGCCGTTGCCGACCATTTCGATGCGGTGCTTCTGGTAGAGCTCGTCGGCCTTGGTCCGTGCCATTTCCGGATCGGAATAAATGCGGGCAAAGACGATGTCGAGGATCTCGCGGAAGGTCAGCCCCTTGCCGGCGAGCGTCTCGGAAAAGCCGAAGATCTCGCGGCAACGACGGTTCGACAGCAACAGCCGGTCGTTGCTGTCGAACAGGCAGATGCCCTGCGACATGTTTTCGAGCGCGACATCGAGATTGTTGCTGACCTCGGCGATGCGATCGGCGTCAAGCTTCGCCTTGGTGATGTCCTTGACGATCTTGATGAAGCCGGCGTGTTTGCCCTCATCGTCCATGAAAGGGTCGAGCACCACATGGGCCCAGAAGCGGGATCCGTCCTTGCGATAGCGCCAGCCTTCGTTCTCGTACTTGCCATCGGCCAGCGCGACCTCGAGCGCCCGCTGCGGTACGCCGTCGCGCTGATCCTCCTGCGAGTAGAAGCAGGCGAAATTCTTGCCGACGATTTCCTCGCCCTTATAGCCCTTGTTGGCCTCGGCGCCGGCGTTCCAGCTGGCGACGCGGCCGTCGGTGTCGAGCATGTAAATCGCGTAGTCCTTCACGCTGCGCACGAAGCGGGCAAATTCCCGTTCGGCAGCGGCGGCGGAAAGCTCGGCATGATGGGCGAAGCCGGCGGCGATCAGCACCATCGACAGCAGGAAGAAGGCAGTGCCGGCGATGACGAAGGCAAGCAGGTGCGGCTGGATCATGCCCGCATGGGTCGGCGTCAGCAGGTCGGCTTCGATTGTGACCGCGCCCATGGCGGTGAAATGCAGCGCGACGATCCCGAGCGTCATCAGCAGGGTGGCAAGGACTTTCGCCTTCAACCGGTTGCCGATGCTGGCGATCGTACGCAGGGCAGCGATATCGAACAGCGAGCCGACGACCACGGAGGCGACGACCAGCGTCGCATCCCAGCGGATGCTGCCCGGCACGTCGAGCGCCGCCATGCCGAGGAAATGCATGCAGGCGACGCCGCCGCCGAGAACGAAGCCGCCGGCAATCCAGCCGAGCCGGTCCTGAACATGGGTGGCGATCAACAGCGCCGTCGTGGTCAGGATAATCGCGACGGCCAGCGACAGGCCGGTGAGATCCATCTGGTAGCCGAGGACGACACCGGGGTCGTAAGCGAGCATGGCGATGAAGTGGGTCGCCCAGATGCCGAAGCCGCTGGCGATGCCAGCCGCCGTCGCCCAGATCGCTTTTGCCTTGCCCGAGGAGCCGCGAGCGCGCTGCAACAGCGTGACTGCTCCGTAGCTCGCGAGGAAGCAGACAAGTGCGGCCAAAACGACCAGTCTGGGATTATGCTCTACCACCAGGCATGTAAGAACCTTGAACATCGCCAATCGCCTAAATCAACAACCACAGGGAAACGAGACCTCTCGCCTCCAGTTAATCGATCTGTGTTGCCGGTAGGTGATTTAAGGAAATGATAAATCGTCGCTTTGCCGCCCGGTTGCGCGGCAAAACAATAGTGGCGTCGTTAATGAAAATTGAAACCAAGCCGCCTTGAAGTTGCACTTTACAAAAGGCGCTGCCTGGCGTGGTTTCGCCGCCTATGCTTGCGACAGCAGCGCCTTGAGGTCGGATTGCGGATCGGCGATGACGGCCCGGTTGGGGTTGACGCCGGTCTCCAGCATCTTCTTGCCGGTCACATAGGCCTTGGCGTCGTTGATCGCATCGACGGCCACCAGGCGCCCCTGCCGGAAATACCAAACCGACACGCTGCCTTCGCGCTGGCCGGGCCTGACGATCGTTTCGTCGTGGCCGAGCCCGAAGCCGGCGATCTGCAGCTTGACGTCATACTGGTCGGACCAGAACCAGGGCTTGGGCTCGTAAGGAGCTTCGCTGCCGGCGAGGATCGCGGCGACCGCTTCGGCCTGATCCACGGCATTCTGTACCGACTCCAGCCGGATGCGCAGATCCTCGAAGGGCAGAACGGCGCAATCGCCCATCGCGAAGATCGCAGGATCCAAGGTGCGGCCGTGGGCGTCGACGACGATGCCGTTTGCGGTTTCGAGCCCGGCATCATGCGCCAGGCGATCATTTGCGGTCACGCCGATGCCGACGATGACGACGTCGACCGGCAACGCAGAGCCGTCGGAGAGTTCCGCTGCGGTGACACGGCCATTGTCGCCGACGAGGCGGTTGAGGCCGGTGCCCTCGCGGATATCGACGCCGCGACCACGATGAATGTCGCGCACGAGGCCCGACGTCGCCGAGGAGGCTACACGCTGCAGGATGCGGTCGGCCATTTCGATGACCGTGACGTCCAGCCCGCAGGTGCGCGCGACGGCTGCCGCCTCGAGGCCGATGTAACCGCCACCGATGACGAGCGCGCGACGGCCGGGCTTCATCTCCTCGGCAAGGCGATCGGCATCCCTGAAGTCACGAACGACGAAGACACCCTCGAGATCGCCACCGACGGAGGCGGGCAGCCGGCGCGGCGTGGCGCCGGTGGCAAAGGCCAGCACCTCATAGTCGAGCGACGTGCCGTCGCTGAGCGTCACGCGCTTGCCGGCCCGGTCGAGGCCTGTCACGGTCGTTTCGAGGCGCACGTCGACCGCGTGCTCGCCGTACCAGGCTTCCGGCCGGTAGAGCAGCCGGTCGAGGCTCATCTCGCGCAGGAGATACTTTTTGGAGAGCGGCGGGCGCTGGTAAGGCAGGCTTGCTTCGGAGGCGACGATGGTAATCGGCCGCTCGTCCTTCAGTGCACGCAGCTTGGCAACCAGAGCAAAGGCGGCCTGACCGCCACCGACAACAACAAGCCTTCCGGACACGCTTCCCACCTGCCTTTATTCATCTGTACAACAAGGCCTAGCCTTCCGCCCGAGCTTCGTCAACTCTGGCACAGGCCACGCCGTTTGCTATTCCTTGCGCGGCACATCCATGCCCTTTTGAGCCGCCGGGCGCGACAGGCCGCGCTCCACCCAGGCCATCACCTTCGGGAAGCTCTTGTAATCCAGAACCTCGGCGCCGCCATAGAATCTGCGCGCGCCCTCGACCCAGGGGTAGGTGGCAATGTCGGCGATCGTGTAGTCGTCGCCCATCAGCCATTGCCGCCCTTCAAGTCGGGCTTCGAGCACGCCGAGCAGCCGCTTGGCTTCGTCACGGTAGCGCTCGACGGGGTAGGAATTGTTGGCGACCTTGTCGGCGGCGAACTTGAAGAAGTGACCGAACTGACCGAACATCGGGCCGACGCCGCCCATCTGGAACATCACCCAGGCGATCGTTTCGTAACGGCCGGCCGCGTCGGCAGGCAGCAGCTTGCCGGTCTTTTCCGCGAGATAGATGAGGATCGCGCCGGACTCGAACAGCCCGATCGGCTTTCCATCCGGCCCGTTGGGATCGATGATCGCCGGGATGCGTCCGTTGGGGTTGAGCGAGACGAACTCGGGCGACTTCTGATCGTTGGTATCGAAGGCGATGCGGTGCGGCTCGTAGGGCAGGCCCAACTCTTCGAGCGCGATCGAAACCTTCACGCCGTTCGGCGTCGGCAGCGAATAGAGCTGGATGATGTCAGGGTTTTTCGCCGGCCAGCGCTTGGTGATCGGAAAGGCGGACAGATCGGCCATGAAGGTCTCCTGGAACGGAACAGCGGGAAGCGGCAGGAGCGCCGCGCGCAGGACTTACATAGGAGTGGAGGGCGCGCCTTTTGAGGGCCCTACTCTATTTTTGTAACCGGCGGGAACGTGAGATCCCGCCCTGCTCCGTTTGCTGCGTCAAAGCACGCTACGAACGGCCGCGATAATCCGTGCCACGACCGGATCGCCGTCGTGGGCGGCCTTGCGCGCCCGAACGAGGCAAGCCTCTGAACGCAGGATCACGCCGTCCGTCAGGATCTTCAGGTGGTTTGCCTTCAGCGTCGAACCGGTCGAGGTGATGTCGACGATGATGTCGGCCGAACCGGAGGCCGGTGCGCCTTCGGTGGCGCCAAGGCTTTCGACGATGCGGTAGAGCTGGATGCCGTGGCTGCCGGAGAAATGGTTCTGCGTCAGCCGCCAGTATTTGGTGGCGATCGCCAGACGGCGACCGTGGCGGGCGCGGAAATCGGCGGCAACGTCGCCGAGATCGGCCATGGTGTCGACGTCGTACCAGACCTCAGGGACTGCGACGACAACGTCGGCATGACCAAAGCCCAGACGGGCGCAGAATTCGACGCGCGCGTCGGCGTTGGCGAGACCCTCGCGCACGAGGTCTTCGCCGGTCACGCCGAAATCGATCGAGCCGTTGCCGAGTTCGCGCGAGATTTCCGACGCCGAAAGGAACGCGATCTCAACGTCGTCGGCGCCTTCGACGCGGCCGCGATAGGAGCGGTCGTTACCGACGGCAACGATCTTCAGGCCGGCGCGTTCGAAGATCGCCGAGGCGTCATCCTTCATCCGCCCCTTGGACGGCAGCGCGATGGTGATGGTCATTGAGCGCCTCCTTCAGAGGCAATCGCCTTTTCGATGCGGTCGAGCCAGAGCGAAAAT
Organism: Ensifer sp. LBL; assembly: GCF_050435225.1. NCBI lineage: Bacteria > Pseudomonadati > Pseudomonadota > Alphaproteobacteria > Hyphomicrobiales > Rhizobiaceae > Ensifer > Ensifer sp. LBL. The sequence continues at coordinate 664,242 of NZ_JBNDJY010000001.1, forward strand.
CCGACGGCCGGGATATGCTCGCGGGCGCCGAGCAGGGTCAGCAGCCGGTCGAAGCGGCCACCGCCGGCAAGAACGGCATGCGTGCCGGCAAGCTCAACCTCGAAAACGAGGCCGGTATAATAGTCGAGCGGACGACCGAAGGCCGCACGATAACGAATGGCGCCGATATCGGCACCGGTCTTGGAAAGTGCGGACACACGCGCATCGAAACGGGCGAGCGCGTCATCGATTTTGAGGCCGGATTTCTGCGCGAAAGCGAAGAGTGCGGCCGGCGCATCGGCAAGCGGCACGTCGAGCGCCAGGAACGCAGCGACATGGTCCAGCGTCTTGCGGTCGAGCCGCGTGTTCGCCAGCTCCATCTTTTCCTTCAGCCGGCGCGCGATGTCCTCCGGCGAGCGGCTGGCATTGGTCGAATAACCGGTCGCTTCCATCGTTGCGGCAACATGCGCGACGAGACGCTCCTCGTCCTCGAGCAGGCCGTCCATCGACAGCCGCACCACTTCGGGACCGAAGACGCCGACGGTCCGCGGATGGGCAAGCTCGGTCAGAAGCTTCTGCAGGTGCTTCTGGTCGCCGAAAGCGTGGATCAGCCGCTTCTGCCAGCCGGCCGGCAGGCCACAGGCGCCAACGACGGCTTCAAACACCGCCTGGTCGCCGAGCGTCACGCTGAGGGACTGGCCCGGCACCCGGTTGGCGACGATGCGCATGGCGTCAGAGACGGCGCGCGCATCGGCTGCCGCCGTGTCGGTATCACCCAGATCCTCGATGCCGGCCTGGTAGAATTCGTTGCCGCCTTCGCGGCGCTGGCGGAAGACCTCGCCGAGATAGGCATAGCGCTTCGGCGTTCCAGTGACCGCCTCGATATGGCGGAGACAGACGGGGATGGTGAATTCCGGCCGCAAGCACAGGCTCTCGCCGGTCTCGTTCTCGGTCATGAAGATACGGCGGCGCAGATCCTCGCCGGCCATGGCGAGGAAAGGCTCGGCCGGCTGGATCACCGGGGTGTCGACGCGCAGCGTGCCGAGGCTTTCGAAGTCGGCAAGCAGCGCATCGGCAAAAGCAGGCAGATTGATGAGGGCCATGGTCGTCAGCCCCTTGCCCGATCCTCGGCCTGCGCCGCCAGCATCTCGCGCACCTTCTCGACCAGTTCGGCCGTCGGCACGGAAACCTGGGCCACGCGCGCCTCGCGCCAGGCCGCATTGTCCTCAATCTCACCCGACAGGCGCTTGCCCTCGATCAGATCCTTGATCTGCACGACACCGGCGGCGCGCTCGTCGCCGCCCTGGATGATGGCGAGCGGCGAGCCACGGCGGTCGGCATATTTCAGCTGGTCGCCAAAGTTCTTCTTGTTGCCCTGGTACATTTCGGCTCGGATGCCGGCATGGCGCAGCTGCTGCACGAAGCGCTGGTAGTGGCCCATCGCCTCGATGTCGCGGTCCATCACGCAAACGACAACAGGCGCGAGCACGTCAGATGCACCGAGCTTGCCGAGGTTCTTCAGCGCCGTCATCAGGCGGGAAACACCGATCGAGAAGCCGGTTGCCGGTACGGGCTGACCCATGAAGCGCGACACGAGGCCGTCGTAACGACCGCCGCCGCCGACCGAGCCGAAGACGACCTTCTCGCCCTTCTCGTTGGTCACAGCAAACTGCAGCTCGGCCTCGAAGACCGGGCCGGTGTAATATTCGAGACCACGCACGACCGAGGGATCGATCTTGATGCGGTCGGCCCCGTAGCCGGCGCTGACGACCAGGCTGCGGATGGTGTTGAGTTCCTGGACGCCCTCGCCACCCCTGGCGGTGCCTGAAACGAGCGCCGCCAGTTCGTCGGCGCTTTCGGCATAATTCTGGATACCGACGAAGAACAGGACCTTGTCGATCTGCTCGGCATTGAGGCCAGCACCCTTGGTGAAGTCGCCGCTCTCATCCTTGCGGCCTTCGCCGAGCAGGAGCCTGACACCTTCGGGGCCGAACTTGTCGAGCTTGTCGATGGCGCGAAGAACCGTAAGCCGCGCATTCACCTTGTCGTCGCCGCCAAGGCCGATCGCTTCCATCACGCCGTCGAGTACCTTGCGGTTGTTGACGCGGATCACGTAGTCGCCGCGTGCGATGCCGAGGGCTTCCATGGTGTCTGCCATCATCATGCACATTTCGGCATCCGCCTGGACGCCAGCGGCACCGACGGTATCGGCGTCGAACTGCATGAACTGGCGGAAGCGGCCGGGGCCCGGCTTCTCGTTGCGGAAGACGTAGCCGGCACGGTAGGTGCGGAACGGCAGCTGGATCTCGTTGAAGTTCTCGGCGACGTGACGGGCGAGCGGCGCCGTCAGGTCGTAGCGCAGCGACAGCCACTGGTCGTCGTCGTCCGTCAGCGAGAAGACGCCCTCGTTCGGCCGGTCGCTGTCGGGCAGGAACTTGCCGAGTGCATCGGTATATTCGAACAGCGGCGTTTCGACCGGATCGAAACCATAATGCTCGTAGACCGCCCGGATCTTGCCGATCATTTCGTCGGTCGCGCGGATATCTGCGGCGGAGCGATCGACGAAGCCGCGCGGAAGACGCGCCTTGAGCTTCTGCGGTTTCTTCTGTTTCTCGGTCATGGGAGCATTCCGGACTGTATCTTGTTGGCTGCTTTCCCTATCGGATCAGGTAAGGTGCGGCAAGGGTTTGGACCGCGCAAAGCGTTCGCCCGGACCATACGCCGGCGCTTTGCGCCTAAGCCAGGTACGGGTCGGCTTCGCATCATCGGGATCGACACGCACCATCGCGACGCGCCGGGGAGGACTTGACCTCAACCACAAGGCGTATTAGACAGCATGCAATCACTAAAAGTTTATCGCCCGACCGATCGACGACGTTCCGGCTGCAGCGGTGATCGGCTATCTTCGCGGCCAAGGGCCGAGTACCCACAAACGAATTCTCGCTGCAATGACTGCATCGGGGAAACACTTCAATGGCAAACAACGCATCGAAGCGCCTTGCGGCAGAGGCGGTCTCCAGCACGAGACATCACGTCCGCGCGACGAGAGGAAGGGCATCATGTTGAGGTTCATGACACCTGGCTCGGGAGCCATCCAACCCGGGCATCTCGGGGCGCACTTGGCCTGGATGGACCACCTCGATGAACGCGACTATTTCGTCGAGACATGGCGCTGCGATCTGGCCAGCGGCGTCTTTCACCTCGGCCAGCGAACCGCCGCTCTGCTCGGCGCGTCCACCCGCTCCTGCGGCATCGTCGACCTGGTGCGCGCCTATGGCGGCCGGGATCGCGCGACCGTGCTCAACATCCTCGAGCAGGCAACCGCGTCGCCGTCCTCGTTCTGCTTCACGGCGCTCGTGCACTCGCCAAGCCTGAAGGCGGCACAGCTCTTCTGCGTCGGCCGATCGTCGCTCGACGCGTCCACCGGCGAAAACATGCTGCAGGGCGTTTTCGCCTTTCCGCGTGAGCGCGCGGCGCTCGACGCCTGAACGGGCGGATTGAAACCGCAGATACGCCTCCCCTAGATTGATGGCGCGCCAAGGGGCCGGCTACGGCAGGTTTCCCGGTGCGAGACATCAGAGAAGGAAGGAAACACCATGTCGCTGAAACCGCTGATCGCCGCACTCGCGCTTTCCGCCTGCCTCGGCTTACCCGCGATGGCCGAAGACACCGGGCACGGCAGCATGCACCATGGCGCAGCCGAAGCCGCAACGCCGAAAGGCGATGGCTCGCCTTCAAGCAAGGCCTTCGCCGAAGCCAATGCCCGCATGCACAAGGACATGGACATCACCTACACCGGCAATGCGGACATCGACTTCGTGCGCGGCATGATCGCCCACCATCAAGGTGCGATCGACATGGCGAAGGTGGAGCTCGAATACGGCAAGGACGAAACGCTGCGCAAGCTCGCCGAAGAGGTCATCAAGGCGCAGGAAGGCGAGATCAAGACGATGAAGGCGTGGCTCGCCAAGAGCGGCGGCTAATCCCGCAATCCCACTGCCACCGGCAAACACCCGTCGCCAAACGGACGACGGGCGCACTCATCAGGCGACCCGGGCCCGGGGCCTAGCAAGCTTGCCGCGCAGCTCCTCGACGACTGTGCGGCAATGGCAGCCTTCGATGTGGTCGTTGACGAGGCCCATGGCCTGCATGAAAGCGTAGATCGTCGTCGGGCCGACGAAGGTCCAGCCGCGCTTCTTCAGATCCTTGGAGATGCGGGTCGAGGTCGGGGTCGTCGGATTGGCGACGATCACCTCATAGGTCACCACCTGCGGACGCTCGGCCGCCTGCGGCTCGAACGACCAGAAATAAGCGGCCAACGACCCGAACTCCTGCCTCAGTTCCTGGGCGCGGCGCGCATTGTTGATGGTCGAGACGATCTTGCCTCGGTGACGCACGATGCCGGTATCGGCAAGGCAACGCTCGATTTCCGCGTCGCCGAAGGTCGCGACCGCGTCGAAATCGAAACCGGCAAAGGCGGCGCGAAACGCCTCGCGCTTGCGCAGGATCGTCAGCCATGACAGGCCAGACTGGAATCCTTCCAGGCAGATTTTCTCGAACAGGCGACGGTCGTCGGTGACCGGGCGCCCCCATTCCTCGTCATGGTAGCGACGATAATCGTCAAGATTGCCCTGCCAGGCGCAACGCAGAAATCCGTCCTCACCGATCACAATGCCCTTGGCCGTCATCGCCCTCTTTGCTCCATCCTGCTCATTTTTATGCCTTTACCATTTGCAAACCAGATTCCTAAAGCTGCGGATAACCCTACCCAAAGCTTTATCGGCGCCTTCGCCTTTTAACGAGGCACCGTTTACCATTCGGTCGCCCTCCAAATGACACGATCGCCCCCATTGCCAAGGCGCAACCCGTCCGTTCGAGCATTCCGCTCTCGGGCAGACTGCGCCCCCTTTGTGATTTTCGGCGAAAGGTAGCGAGTCCGTCCGATGTTGAAAAAGTCTCTTCTTATAGCCGCCTCTCTTCTGACACTGGTGGCCGGCCCGGCCGCAGCACAGGACCGGTATCAGAACAGGCCGCCTGTCGTCGTCAGCCCCGATCTTACCGCCCCCTGGGTGATGCAGCTCGGCGGGCAGCAGCCCCGGGCGCGGCAGGTGATCTACCGGCAGCAGATTCCGCAGGCCACCCGAAAACAATACTATCAGCAGGGACAGGCCGCGCAGCCTCAGGTCAAGCGCCGTGTCGTCAATCCGCTGCTTCAGCCGGCCAACGCCACTCGCGCCCAGCGGCCGGTGAAATCGAAGTTCGACCCGCAGTACCTGCCGCAGACGGTTGCCTATGAGAGCAAGGAAAAGCCAGGCACGATCGTCATCGATACCAACAACCGCTTCCTCTATCTGGTGACGGGCAACGGTGAGGCACGGCGCTACGGCGTCGGTGTCGGCAAGCCGGGCTTTGAATGGGCCGGCGCCCACAAGGTCACCCGCAAGGCGGAATGGCCGAGCTGGACGCCGCCGCAGGAGATGATCAGTCGCGAAGCCGCCAAGGGCCACTACCTGCCGGCGCGCATGGACGGCGGTCCGGAAAACCCGCTCGGCGCACGCGCCATGTATCTCGGCTCGACGCTCTACCGCATCCACGGCACCAACGCGCCGTGGACGATCGGCTATGCCGTTTCCTCCGGCTGCATCCGCATGCGCAACGAAGACGTCGTCGACCTTTACGAGCGCGTGAAAGTCGGCACGAAGGTTATCGTCATTTAATTGCAGCACAGCATAGAATATTCCCCTCTCCTCACCCGTGTTGCTGTTGCCGATGCGTGATATTCAGGCAACAGCAGCATAAGGACAGGCAAGTTTTGTGATCACGTTTGATCTACCGGATGTATCACACGCTTGAACTTCGATGCATTTTGCATAGCCTGCCTGCAACGAGGGTTTAGAGGGAATCGTAAATGAAGCGTCATGCCAGCAAAGTGGTCGCAATCGCGATTGCGACCAGCACTATTCTTGTGGCCGCCAGCGCCTCGGCTTTCACGCCGGCGCCCGTAGCAGGTCCCAAGATCAAGTCGTCAGACATTGTACTCGTGGCCACTCCGAAGAAGCCGGCAAAACAATACTGGCGCACCAAGGTTCGCTTCCGCACCGACGAAGCCCCCGGCACCATCATCGTCGATACCAACAACAAGTTCCTCTATTACATCGACGGCCCGAACCGCGCGACGCGCTATGGCATCGGCGTCGGTCGTGACGGCTTCGGCTGGTCTGGCGTGGTGAAGGTTGGCCGCAAGGCCGAATGGCCGACCTGGACGCCGCCGGCGGAAATGCGCCGCCGCGAAGCAGCCAAGGGCCGCATTCTGCCGATCACCCAGGAGGGCGGTATCGACAACCCGCTCGGCGCCCGCGCCATGTATCTCTACAAGGGCGGCCGCGACACGATCTTCCGTATCCACGGCACCAACCAGCCCTGGACCATCGGCCAGAACATGTCGTCCGGCTGCATCCGCATGATGAACGAGGACGTTGAGCATCTCTACGACCGCGCCGACGTTGGCACCAAGGTCATCGTCATCGGCCCCGGCAGCAAGGCCGGCGACACCTATTTCGACGATCGCGGCGTCGATATCTTCCGCCAGATCTTTGGCGGCTGAGAGCGCCGAGACGTCCACCCAACAAAAAGGCCGGCTCCCGAAAGGTGCCGGCCTTTTTCTTTGTCTCAGAGCCCTTGAGGCTTCGCCCCGCCATAGGCCCAGTCGAGCAATTCGACCGTATGCAGGATGGGGATTTTGGTGCCGCTGGCGATCTGGGTGATGCAACCGATATTGCCGGTGGCAATCGCGTCCGGCTTCGTCGCCTCGATATTCTTGACCTTGCGCGCCTTCAGCTTTGCCGAGATTTCCGGCTGCAGGATGTTGTAGGTGCCGGCCGAGCCGCAACAGAGATGGCCCTCGGCCGGATCGCGCACGGCGAACCCGGCGCGCTTCAGAAGCTGCTTCGGCGCAAGCGTGATCTTCTGCCCGTGCTGCATCGAGCAGGCGGAATGATAGGCGAGCGTCATGCCGCGCGCCTCCTGTTCCGGCAGGTCGAGGGTCGCCAGGTATTCGGTAATGTCTTTCGCCAGTGCCGAGACCCGGGCGGCCTTCTCAGCATAGGCGGGATCGAGCCGCAGCATGTGGCCGTAGTCCTTGATCGTCGTTCCACAGCCCGAAGCGGTAATGACGATGGCATCGAGCCCACCCTCATCGGCGACCTTGAGCCAGGCATCGACATTGCGGCGCGCGGCGTCGAGCGCCTGGTTTTCCCGGCCCATGTGATGCACCAGCGCGCCGCAGCAACCTTCGCCGGCCGAAACGACCACCTCGATGCCGAACCGCGTCAGCAGCCTGATCGTCGCCTCGTTGATCTCCGGTTTCAGCACCGGCTGGGCGCAGCCGGACAGAAGCGCCACGCGGCCGACACGCTTGTCCTTGGGCGCATGAACGCCGGGCGTCGCCGATGCCGAGGGCTCCGGCACGGCCGCCGGCGCCAGGTCGAGCATCACCCCGAAGGTCTTCAGGAAGGCGACGCGCTTCATCAGGCCGGCGAGCGGCCGGGCGAGGCCGGCCGCCTTCAGCGACAGCCGGAAGCGCTGGGGATAAGGAAGTACCGCCGCGAGCACGGAACGCGCCAGCCGATCCTTGAACGGGCGGCGATAGGTGTTTTCGATATGCACGCGCGCATGGTCGACGAGGTGCATGTAGTCGACGCCCGAGGGACAGGTGGTGGTGCAGGCGAGGCAAGACAGACAGCGGTCGATGTGGGTGACCGTTTCCTTGTCGGCCGCCCGGCCGTTTTCCAGCATGTCCTTGATGAGATAGATGCGCCCACGCGGGCTATCGAGCTCGTCGCCGAGCGTCACATAGGTCGGACAGGTCGCGGTGCAGAAGCCGCAATGCACGCACTTGCGCAGAATGGCCTCGGATTCGGCCACGTGCGGATCGGCGAGCTGCGCGGCGGTAAAATTGGTCTGCAAGTGCGAACTCCACTCTTCGTCCTGCGGAACCGCGCGCTTGGCGCCGCGGTCGATTGCAACATTCTGGTTTCAGCTTCCGTCGACCTTGCCGGCCTCCGGTTGCGTACCGGCCTAGACCATCCAGCCCTCGGGATTGGTGATCGGTTCCTCACGCGCGGCCCTTTGCAGACCGACGACGCAGCGCACGACGATCCAGACGGCGGTGGCGATGAAGCCGAGGATGCCGACAAGCACCACGGTCAGCAACAGCGAGATCAACAGGAACAACAGCGATATCCAGAAGGTCCGGATTGCCCAGACATAGTGCGTCTGGACCCAGGGCGCGCCTTTGCCGCGGTTGAGATAGGCCATGACGACGCCGATGATCGGCGTGATACCCACCGCAAACCCGACGAGATAGAGGACATAAATCACCTGGACATTGATCTTGCCCGGCTCCAGCCAGCGATCGGTCTCCCGGGAGAACGGTGTCTGCGGACCATTATCGCTCATTGCTTGTCCCTCCTGCTCCCTCTCGCGGACGCTTAGGAAATTGCTGCCATACGGCCGGGATTGAATATGCGGTGCGGGTCGAACTTCGCGCGCACGCGCTCGCTCAACTGTGCCACGGGCAAGGGCTGCGGTTCAAACGATGGAATGGCTTGGCGATAACTATCATCGGCCCTGACGAGGGTCGCGTGGCCGCCACCGAGAACCTTGATGTAGCGGCGCACCAGTTCCGCTTCCGGATCGGCCTCCATGCGCAACCACACGAGACCGCCCTGCCAGTCGTAGAAGGCGTCGACGCCCGTCTGCAGCCGCAGGGCAGCCACCAGCTGATGGCCGAGCGACGGGGCGACGGACACGCGCCAGAGCGGCCTCCTGGTACCGTCGGCATAGGGTTTGACGTCGCGGATCTCGACCCAGAGCTTTGCTGACTGCGATGCATCGAGCCGCGTCACTGCGCCGAAGCGACCGACCGCCTTCATGAGCTTCTCGGCCCTGATCGCGACAGATGCCTCCAGCCCTTCGAGCCTGAGCACGGTGGCCGCACCATCCGGAAGGCTACCCTCCAGGAACCGTCCGCGCACGCTCTCCGGCAGATGCGCCGCGCCGGAAACCTCTGTCGTCTGCGCCATCGCCTCGGCCATGACCGCCGCAGCCTCCGCATCGTTCAGCCCGGAGACGACGATGGTCTGCGACGCCGGCGGCAGCGGCAGGACGCGGAAGGTGACTTCGGTGAGGATGCCGAGCGTGCCGTGCGAGCCGGCCAGAAGCTTGACCAGATCGAGGCCGGTGACGTTCTTCATCACCCGTCCGCCGGCCTTGATCGCCTCACCCTCGCCGTTGACGAAGCGCACGCCGAGCAGGCTGTCGCGGGCCGCACCGGCGACATAGCGCCTGGGGCCGGACACGTTGGCAGCAAAGACCCCACCGATCGTCGGCTCCCCCGAGGAGGCAAAGAGCGGCCGGTGATCCATGGGCTCGAAGGCGAGCATCTGCCGGTTTTCGGCGAGCGCCTCGTTAATCTCGCGCAACGGCGTTCCGGCAAGCGCGGTGATCGTCATTTCGGCCGGGTTGTAGCTGACGATACCGGAAAGGCGGCGGGTCGACAGCACCCGGTCGGCGCGCACGGGATTGCCGAGGCCGGAGCGCGTGTTGCCGCCGATCACCGCGAGCGACGCCTTGTCCGCCGCCATGGCGCGAACGACGGTCGCAATCCCCTCTTCACTGGCCGGTTCGAAATGCACGATCATGCGGCGGGACGCCCTTTAAGCGGGAAGACCTTGGACGGGTTCAGGATCCATTGCGGATCGAAGGCGGCGCGCGCCGCCATCTGCTGGTCGAGGTCAATCTGGTTGTACTGGTGCAGCATGAGGTCCCGTTTTTCGATGCCGACGCCGTGCTCGCCCGTCAGGCAGCCGCCCGCATCGACGCAAAGCTTCAGGATATCGTTACCGGCGGCTTCGGCGCGCGCGGCATCCTCCGGATCGTTGATGTTGTAGAGGATCAGCGGATGCATGTTGCCGTCGCCGGCGTGGAAGACATTGGCGACGCGCAGGCCGTAGCTCGCGACGATTTCACCGGTGCGGGCAAGCACATGCGACAGCTGGCTGAGCGGCACGGTGCCATCCATGCAGATATAGTCGGCGATGCGGCCTGTGGCGCCGAAGGCGGATTTCCGGCCTTTCCAGATCGCTGCCGCTTCCATGGCCGACTGGCATTCCTTGATGGTCGCGACCCCGTGACGGCGGGCAACGGCGACGATGCTTGCGAGCATCGCATCCATCTCCGGCTCGGAGCCTTCGACCTCGACGATCAGAAGCGCCTCGACATCGAGCGGGTAGCCGGCATGGGCGAAGGCTTCGCAGATCTCGATCGCCGGCTTGTCCATGAACTCGATCGCGACCGGGATGATGCCGGAACCGATGACGTCGGCGACGCAGGCGCCGGCCGCTTCCGAAGACGAGAAGCCGAAGAGCACCGGGCGGGCTCCCTCCGGCTTGGCGATCAGCCGCACCGTCGCCTCGGTGACGATGCCGAGCTGGCCTTCCGAACCGCAGACGAGGCCGAGCAGATCGTAACCCGCCGCATCCAGCGCCTTGCCGCCGAGCTCGACGACGGTGCCGTCAAACAGCACCATCTTCACGCCGAGTAGGTTGTTGGTGGTGACGCCGTATTTCAGGCAATGGGCGCCGCCGGAATTCATGCCGATGTTGCCGCCGATCGTGCACGCAAGCTGCGAGCTCGGGTCAGGCGCGTAAAAAAAGCCGTCGGCGGAAACGGCCTCGGAGATGTTGAGGTTGGTAACGCCCGCCTGGACGGTGGCGGTGCGGTTGAAAAGGTCGATGTCGAGAATGCGCGACATTTTCGAGAGACCGATGACGACCGCATCCTCCTGCGGGATGGCGCCGCCCGAAAGCGAGGTGCCGGCGCCGCGCGGCACGACCGGAACGCCGTAGCGGCTGCAATATTTCAGGAGCGCGGCCACCTGTTCGGTGGTTTCCGGCAAGGCGACCGCCAGCGGCATGCGGCGATAGGCGATGAAGGCATCGGTCTCGAACGGCTTCAGTCCGCGCTCGTCGCTGATCAGACAGCCCTCGGGCAAGAGGTCCGAGAGGTCTGCGACAATCTCGCGGCGCCGGGCGATAACCTCTGGTTTCGGCTGCAGAAAACCGATTGTCTCCGCCATCAGCTCCTCCCGCCGCGTATCGATTGGTTCATTTTCTTTACCACTAGGACAGAGGCCTCGCAAATGCTATTGAGCTTTTCCGTTTTGGAAACAATGGCAACGATTGATGACGAATTTAGGCGATCTTGAGATTTTTGCACGGGTCGTTTCCACCGGCAGTATGTCGGCAGCGGGGCGGGCGCTGGGGTTTTCCCCAGCTGTGATCTCCAAGCGCATCAAGAGGCTCGAAGATCGGCTCGGAACGCGCCTGCTGCAGCGCACGACACGCCAGATTTCGCTGACCGAAGCCGGCCAGGGGTTTTACGACCGGGTACTCGGCATCCTGACCGGCATCGAGGAGGCTGAAGCCTACGCCTCGGGCCGCTCGTCGCATGCGCTCGGGGTGCTGCGGATATCGGCGCCCACTTCCTTCGGCCGCATGCACATCGCGCCGCATCTGACGACGTTCATGAAGGACCATCCGGACCTGAAGCTGCATATCGTGCTGACGGACGAATTCACCGACATCGTCGCGGAAGGCTTCGACATGGCGGTTCGCATCGGCGAGTTGGTGGATTCGTCGCTGGTCGCCCGCAAGCTTGCCCCCGTGCGCCGCCTGCTCTGCGCCTCGCCGGACTACATCGCCCGCAACGGCGCGCCGAAAGAGATCGGCGACCTCGCCAACCACCTCTGCCTGCCGGCGCACAACAACGACAACTGGAAACTCGAAGGGCCCGAGGGCGCGCTGGTCTGGCACCCGGAAGGGCCGCTCGTCACCAACTCCTCGGAGATTGTGCGCGCCGCCGTCATCGCCGGCGCCGGCATCGCGCTACGCTCGACCTGGGATATCGGCCCGGAATTGCGCAGCGGCCAGCTGGTGCAAGTGCTGCCGCAATGGGAAGGCTCGAAGCAGCTGACGCTCTCGGCGGTCTACCCAAGCCGGCAGTTCCTGCCGGCCAAGGTGCGCCTGTTCATCGACTATCTCGCCGAACTCTACGGACCGATCCCCTACTGGGAGCAGTAGCCCTAGCAGACTGGTTTTCCGCAATTCCGGACGCAAAACCGCTGCGCACTTTTGCCGGAATTGCTTACTTGTGCTCGCTGTCCTCGTGGTGCCGCCGGATGCGGCGCACGATCAACCAGACGCCGGCGACGGCGAAGGGCACGGCAAGCCCTGTCAGCAGACCGGGATCGATCGGCAGCTCGTGGCTGACCGCCTTGGCGAGATAGCCGAACAGCCCGACGACGTAATAGGAGATCGCGGCGACCGACAGGCCCTCAACGGTCTGCTGCAGGCGCAGCTGCAGTCTGGCGCGCCGGTCCATCGAGTTCAAAAGCGCACTGTTCTGGCGCTCAAGCTCGACATCGACCCAGCTTCGAAGCAGCGCTGTTGCGCGGGCTAGCTTGCGCGACAGGTTCGCCTGCCGTTCCTCGACCGACTGACAGGTGCGCATGGCCGGCGCCAGGCGTCGTTCGAGGAAGGTGCCGATGGTCTCGTAGCCCGGCACCGGCGTTTCCGCGAGCGTGCGGATGCGTTCCTGGACGATGCCGTAATAGGCACGGCTGGCGCCGAAACGGTAAAGGCTGAGTGCGGCCCCGGCCTCGAGATCGGCCGCAAGCCGGGTGATCTCGGCCAGCATGTCGTCTGCCTCCTCGCGCACGTTTTCCTTCATGCGCTGGGTCACTGCCGTCAGCCCGTCCTCCGTCCGCCGGATTTCCGGCGACAGCGACTGCGCAAGCGGCAGGCCCATCATCGCCAGGGTCCGGTAGGTCTCGATATCGAGCAGACGCTGGACGAGTGCGCCGGTACCGGCTTCCGTCATGCCGCAATCGATCACCAGGATCTGCGTCAGACCGTCACCGTTCTGGCGGAAGTCGGTAACGATCACCGCCTGGCCGTTCTTGGTCTCGCTGTAACAGAGGCTGGTTGGGTCGAAGAGGCCGATGGCTTCGCGGGTCTCGGGCGTATCCGGCCGGATCTCCAGGCGGATGCCAGAGATCAGCGAGCCTGGCGGAGAGAACCCGTCGCCGAACGGATGGATCGGCACCTCGCCGCCGAACTGCTCCGGCGCCGGCGCATCCCAGAAATAGGTCGAAAACTCGGTGTGACGCTCCCAACGCAACGTGCCCTGCCCCCAGGGCATGGCGTGATGGTTGGCGTCGCGCCCGGGCGGCGCGATGCCACGGGCGCGCGTCAGCTCCGACAACACCGCATGGTCGACGATCGAGCCGCCATCCGTCAGGAAGGCGAGCTGAAAGATCACCCTTGGCGTGGTCACCAGCGCGTAGGGGCGCGAATGAACCTCGCCCAAGGCGACGGCGCGCATCGGCGCCACTGGAAATGCAAAACTACCCTTTGCCATGAAGCGCCTTGTCCCCCTCACGCATTCATCACGACTTCCTTATCAACGGAAAGAGCAAAAGAACAAAGGACGCATTGCCGCAGTTTGACTTTTGTCAGTCGGATCCCCCCGGACGCAGCCAAGTGGACAATCAAATTGACCACTTTGCGCGACGTGCCTAGATTGCGGCGCTGACAGGAGGAGCGCCGAGCATCGACGTTCTTCCACCGCCCTTGCCGCATTGCAAACCGACCATTCGCGATTTCGGACGAAACCCGGCCGAAATCCTCATGGTCTGGAGACCAGACGTGACCGAAGACCAGATCGACCTTTTCGCCCGTATCAGCCACAGCCGCACGGCGGACGAGGTCGTGCAGCAGATCGAGCTTCTGATCCTCGAGGGCGTATTGCGCGACGGCGACCGCTTGCCCGGCGAGCGGGAGCTCTCCAAGCGCTTCGACGTCTCACGGCCGATCTTGCGCGAGGCGCTGAAGGAACTGGAGGGGCGCGGCCTCGTTGAAAGCCGCCACGGCGGCGGCACCTTCGTCGCCGACGTCGTCGGGCAGATCTTTTCCAGGCCGCTGATCGATCTCATCGCGCGCCATCACAAGGCGACCCAGGACTACCTCGAATACCGGCGCGAGCTCGAAGGCCTGACCGCGGAACTGGCGGCGACCCGCGCGACCGATTACGACCGGGACATCCTGACACGGATCATCGAGCGCATGCGCAAGGCGCACGCCGCCGGCGATTTCGATGCCGAACTCGAAGCCGACATCGAACTGCATCAGGCGATCGGCGAAAGCGCCCACAACATCATTCTCCTGCACACGCTGCGCGCCTGCTACCGGCTGCTGCAGCAAGGCATATTCTTCCATCGCAATTCGGTTTTCGATGCGCCGGGCGCGCGCGACCGGCTTCTCGTCCAGCACGAAGCGATCTACGAGGCGATCATGGCAAGGGATCCGGCGCAGGCGAAAGCCGCCTCGCAGAGCCATATTGACTTCGTCGCCGCCGCCACCCGCGAGGCGGAACGCACCGGAGAATGGAACCGCATCGCGCGGCTGCGCATGCAGCAGCGCGACCGCGCGAACTGACGGCTCGGCCCTGCGCCACCCTTCGGCTCCACCTCCGCAGCAGCCTCCCCCGGTTGCAATCGATCACACTTGCGATCTCGAACCGTTCCAATCCGCAACCAATCGTGATCGGAAGACAACGTATGGCTGTCGATCGGTTTGCAAATATGCCGCGAAAACACCATATCCTGTCGTATCCGGACCACAGTTCTGCGGAAAGCAAGCCGCATATCCGGCTGCCGAATGGCTGCGACATTTACACGCTGCAGGACGCTGCCATACTGGCCGATAAAGCAACTGAGATCACTGATTCGCCGAGAGGAGCACAGACGACCTTGAACTTCTTGAACAGGCTCGCATCCGATGTCCAATTGATGCTGCGTCGACCGGCGCGCATGCAGTACGCCGCGCTCTGCTACCGGATCCGCAAGAAGACCAAGGCCCTCGAAATTCTCCTGATCACCAGCCGCGATACGGGCCGCTGGGTCATCCCCAAGGGATGGCCGATGCAGGGCAAGCGCGCCCACGAAGTGGCCGAACGCGAAGCCTACGAGGAGGCCGGCGTCAAGGGGCATGTGCAGAAGGCGACTGCCGGCTATTACCTTTACCAGAAGCGCTTGGATCACGGCCTGAAGATTTCGGTCAAGGTGCAGGTCCACGCGCTGGAAGTCGACGACCTCTGCAAGCACTTTCCCGAGGAAGGGCGCCGGCAGCTCGAATGGGTCGACTACAGGGAAGCGGCCTCACGGGTTGCCGAACCGTCGTTGAAAGATCTCATCCTCGCCTTCGGCGAGCGCATGGAGAGCGCGCCAACGCCGATGCCGAAGGCCGTGAACGGCTAATCTCTCCGTCGGTCCCCCGAGGACATTCAAAGCCTCCCGACGCGGGTTCCCGGCCTGCGCCACACGGATGTCCATCAAATCCACTTGAATGCGTGTCGCAGTGGCCTTAGTGGCCGTTGTGACAATGGAGTTTCCGGCAGTGGCCAAGCCGCGCACGCGCCTCGCAAAACAGACGATCGATAAAGACCTCGACAAGTTCAGCCTTGCCGAAGAAGCCTCGCAGCATGTCAAGCGCAGCCTGGCAGCGCCCGCGCTCGCCGGGTTGTTCCTGCTGTTGAGCATGGCCTTTGCCGCGAGCTTCGTGACGAGTTCAGCAACCGCGCCGATCATCATCGCGGCTGCCGCCATCGCCGGCTACATGGCCATGAACATCGGCGCGAACGACGTGACCAACAACGTCGGTGCGGCCGTCGGCGCCAAGGCGATGTCGATGGCAACGGCACTTACCATCGCCGCGGTCTTCGAAATCGCCGGGGCTCTGCTTGCCGGGCGGCAGGTCTCGCTGACGATCGAGGCCGGCATCGTCTACGGCGAAGATGTGCTCGGCGCGCAGACGATCGTCTGGATCATGATGGCGGCCCTCGCCTCCTCGGCGGCGTGGATCAACATCGCCACCTATTCCGGAGCGCCGGTTTCGACCACGCATTCGGTCATCGGCGGCATCGTCGGTGCCGGCATCGCGGCCGCCGGCTTCTCCAGCGTGCAATGGTGGTCGCTCGCCGGCATTACGCTCAGTTGGTCGGTCTCGCCGCTACTCGGCGGCGCGATCGCCGCCGCTTTCCTCGCCTTCCTCAAGGAATTCATCATCTACCGCGAGGACAAGATCGCCGCGGCCAGGCGATGGATGCCGGTCATCCTCGGCGTGACCGCCGGCTGCTTTACGGCCTATCTGGCGGTGATCGCCCTGGTTCAGGTGGCAGCGATCAGCATGCCCGTGGGCCTTGCCGCCGGCGTCGTTGCGGGTTTCGCGGTCTATCTGCAGGCGAAGCCCTGGATCGTCAGGCAATCGGAAGGGCTCGACAACCGCAACCAGTCGCTGCGCCGGCTCTTCCGCCTGCCATTGATCGTGGCTGCGGCACTGCTCTCCTTCGCGCATGGCGCCAACGACGTCTCCAACGCGATCGGGCCGTTGTCGGCGATCGTGTCGGCGCTCGATGGCGTGATCACGACGGACAAAGCGCCTGCCCCCTTATGGGAACTGGCGATCGGCGCGCTCGGCATTTCGATCGGTCTTTTGCTCTACGGCCCGAAGCTCATCCGCGTCGTCGGCCAGGAAATCACCAAGCTCAACCCGATGCGTGCCTTCTGCGTCGCGCTCGCCACCGCCGTCACGGTGCTTCTGGCATCGGCGCTCGGCCTGCCGATCAGCTCGACCCACACGGCCGTCGGTGCCGTTTTCGGCGTCGGCTTCTTCCGCGAATGGTACATCCGCAATTCCAAGCGTCGCCTGGAATATGTCCGGCAGAAAACGGGACAGGCCGACTTCATGGAATCGGCCGAAACGAACTTCGCCGAAGTCCGGCGCCGGCGCCTCGTGCGCCGCTCGCATTTCCTCACCATTATCGGCGCCTGGGTCATCACCGTCCCGGCATCGGCGGCCCTATCGGCCGTGCTTTATTTCATCCTCTCCAGCATTTTCACCTGAAGGTCCTCTCGATGCGCGCCAATTTTCGCATGCAGCGACTGTTCGTCGAACACTCCTTGAGCGCCGGCTCGGCGCACGAGGCGACCAAGGAGCAGTTCAACTACCTGGTGAACGTGCTGCGGTACGAAGAGGGTGCCTCGATCCTGGTCTTCAACGGGCGCGACGGCGAGTGGCGGGCCGAGCTTTCCTTCGCAGCCAAGAAGCGGCTGGTGCTCACCCCCGTCGAGCAGACGCGCCCGCAGCCTAAGCCTTGCGACCTCGTCTACCTCTTTGCCCCGCTCAAGGTCGGGCGGCTCGACTATCTCGTGCAGAAGGCTGTCGAAATGGGCGCCGGCACCTTGCAGCCGGTCATGACGCAGCACGTGCAGGGCAAGCTCGGCAACATCGAGCGCGTTCGCGCCAATGTCATCGAAGCCGCCGAGCAATGCGGCGTGCTCGGCATTCCCGATGTCTTAGAGCCGCGCCGGCTCGAAGACCTGCTCGCCACCTGGCCGGGCGACCGGCGCATCATCTTCTGCGACGAAGGCAGCGACAGCCAGAACCCGCTGCCGATCCTTTCCGGCATCAAGGAAGAGAAGCTCGCATTGCTGATCGGCCCGGAAGGCGGTTTCTCGGAAGCGGAGCGCACGCTGTTGCACAGCCTCGATTTCGTCACCGCCATTCCGCTTGGGCCCCGCATCCTCAGGGCCGACACGGCAGCGGTCGCCGCCATGGCGGTCATCCAGGCCACTGTCGGCGACTGGCGATAGCCGGTCGCTTAGGGGCGAGCTGCCGTCATCTGTTTCCGTAGACGGCAAGCGCCGCAGACAGGGCGCCCTTCATGCGAATTCAACGATAGCTAGGAAATGCGCTGGCCAGCGGCCAGAAAAATGATGCAGCCATACGCGCCTGCTGCATCACTTCCTATTACACTCCTCAGCGCCAGGTGACTTCGTTGTTCATCACGGCCGCCCACCTTTCGCAATCCAGACTCTTGCATCTTGAAAGAAGCTACACGTGAGATGGCACAAGTCAGCGTCCGACTACATCGCCCTCACCGCGAAATACCCATCAAAGTCAATCAACGGCGACCTCATAGCTGGATTGCTTTTTAGATTTCCTTGTGCGACACTCTACCCACTTGAGGAATCACGCTATGTTGGAAGACTATGAAACAGATGCCGTATTTGCCCTAATGGTGAGGGTTCTGAAGGAGCATAAGCGCCGCGACGAAGCGCAGAAGGCCCTTGAAGAGGCGCAAAAGACCATTTCGGAAGCTAACATCGCCTGGGTAAAGGGCATGGAAGCCATCAAGTTCTTTTGTCCTGAGAAGGAAGGCGCGGATTTATGGAAGGAAGTCGCTAAGGCGCTAGGAAATGAACGCTATGTAGAAGCATTTCATTTGGCCGGCATGGGCGAGGATCTAGAAGAAAGGGTTCGACAACGGGCCCTGGACAACACCCAGATGTCTGACGCTGATGCAAACATCAAGGATAGGGTGCTGGAGTTGCTCAGGAAGGCTGGATCAGAGGGAACGACTGCGCGAACTATCATTGATGAACTGCGAAGCGAAGGCGTGGAGATGCATGATAAGACCGTAGGGATGACGCTCTACAGGTTGTCGCAGGACGGACAGTCCAGACGCCAGGGGCGCATGTGGTATCCCATCGAATTACCCACAGATGGCAAGGATGACTTGCCATCTGTAGCGGATGTTTTCGAATAAGGAGGTGATACTGATGCAGCCTCCATAGTCATTCACTGAATCCCCGGAGAAAGCCGTTGCCGCGGCCCAATCCGGCAGGCCCGTAGGGGTGTGATGGTGTGGCGACCATACGGGCGAGGCGCGAATGCCTCGCCTTGAGCTTTAGCATGGCGACCACCTGTCGGTCAAACAAGAGGGCTCTCGAAGAGCCCCCGCCGACTGCCATCAACGATCTCTTGCCAGTGGCTTTGCTACAATCCGCCGTCGATGCCTACCACACACTGGAACAATCCCCAATTGGCAATATTGATCCTGTTGGCCGCCAGCTTGCTCCAGAGCAAGCAATCGTCCTACTTTTTTTGATGAGATCTTGAAAGAAATTGACTTGCACCGCACCTGATTACGGTTCAAGCAGCCTCCATCAACTCCCGCTAACCTGCGGGAGCCGCCCAAACAAAAGAAGACGCTCATGGCCCGAGATACCACCGACCAGACGCCGGCAACCTCTGTCGCTGACCTGACCGCCTACCTGGCCGAAGGTTCGAAACCGGAGGAGCGGTTCCGGATCGGCACGGAGCACGAAAAGTTCGCCTTCTTTAAGGCGGACAACAGCCCCGTTCCCTATTTCGGCGAGGCCAGCATCCAGGCGCTACTGAACGGCATGGCGGCGAAAAGCGGCTGGGAACCGATCATCGACGAAGGCAACATCATCGGCCTTGCCGAGCAATCGGGCAACGGCGCGATCTCGCTGGAACCGGGTGGACAGTTCGAGCTTTCCGGCGCGCCGCTCGAAAACCTGCACCAGACCTGCAAGGAATCGAACCAGCATCTGGCGGTCCTGCGCGAAGTCGCCGAGCCGCTCGGCATCCGTTTCCTCGGCATCGGCGGCAGCCCCAAGTGGACCTTCGAAGAAACGCCGCGCATGCCGAAATCGCGCTACGGCATCATGAGCCGCTACATGCCCAAGGTCGGCACCAAGGGCCTCGACATGATGTACCGCACCTGTACGATCCAGGTGAACCTCGACTTCTCCTCGGAAGAGGACATGCGCCGCAAGATGCAGGTGTCCCTGAAGCTGCAGCCGCTCTCGACGGCGCTGTTTGCCAGCTCGCCCTTTACCGACGGCAAGCCGAACGGGCTGCTCTCCTGGCGCGGCGACATCTGGCGCGACACCGACAACCAGCGCGCCGGCCTGCTGCCGTCTGCCTTCCGCCCGGATTTCGGCTTTGCCGACTACGTGGAGTGGGCGCTGGACGTGCCGATGTACTTCGTCGTGCGCGACGGCCACTACCACGATTGCACCCACATTACCTTCCGCCAGTTCATGGGCGGCGCGCTCAAGGGCGAGGTCGCCGACTGGCAGCCGAACATGGGCGACTGGACCAACCATCTGTCGACGCTGTTCCCCGACGTGCGCCTGAAGCGCTTCCTCGAAATGCGCGGCGCCGATGGCGGCCCGTGGCGGCGGATCTGCGCCCTGCCGGCCTTCTGGGTCGGCCTGCTCTACGACGGCGAAGCACTCGACGCCGCCGAGGCGCTGACGCGTGACTGGACGTTCGAAGAGGTGAGCGCCATGCGCAACGCCGTGCCGGCGCAGGCGCTTGCCGCCAAGTTCCGTACCGGCACGCTCTACGACGTCGCGCGCGAGGTCATCGCCATTTCGCGTGGCGGCCTGAAGCGCCGCAACCGGCTGAACGGCGACGGTATCGACGAAAGCCAGTTCCTGGCGCCGCTCGACGAGGTGCTGGCCAAGAAGGCGACGCTCGCGGAAGACCTTTTGGCGCTCTACAACGGTCGCTGGAACGGCTCCGTCGATCCGGTCTTCGCCGAATACCAGTACTAAGGCCCACACGGGCGCGCGACGCCTGTCGCGCCCCTTCAAAAAGCGGTTCCCAGGCCCCGATTTCCCGTTATAGTGCAAGGATATGCGTCGCTTAGAGCGCCGCGCGTCCATAAAGGGGAACTGGGATGGCACCGCTTTTCGACATGTTCGCGCAGGCGCAGAACGGCAAGGCCATCGAGCTGATGGCGCAACAGTTCGGCATCGCCCAGGAGCAGATGACGAAGGCGACGGCGGCACTGCTGCCGGCCTTCTCCGCCGCCTTCAAGCGCAACACCGCCAACCCCTATGACTTCGGCGCCCTGCTGACGGCGCTTGGCAGCGGCAACTACGCCAAATACTTCGAAGACATGAGCCAGGCCTTTACGCCGCAGGGCATGGCCGACGGCAACGGCGTTCTCGGGCAACTGTTCGGCTCGAAGGAAATGTCGCGCGCGATCGCCGCGCAGGCGGCCCAGGTCACCGGTGTCAGCCAGGAAATCTACAAGCAGATGCTGCCGGTGATGGCCGATACGCTGATGGGCGGGCTGTTCAAGCAGACGACCGGCCAGTTTGCTGCCGCAAGCGATGCCTTTGCCAACAATCCGATGGCAACCGCGATGCGGCAATGGATGGAAGCGGCCGGTTTCGCCAAGAAGCCGGAACCGCAGCCGAACCCGTTCGACAATCCCTTCACCCAGGCGATGCAGGGCTTCTTCGGCATGGCTCCGAAAAAGGAAGAGAAGCCGAAGACAGCTGACGTCTTTGCCGACAACCCCTTCGTCAAGGCATTTCAGGACATGATGCAGGCCGGTGCCGCCGGCGGGCAGAAGCCGGCACCCGACAACCCGGCGCTGGCCCAATTCTCCCAGGTGATGAACAGCATGTTCGACACCGGGCTGGATATGCAGAAGGAATACCAGAAGAACGTCGAGGCGCTGTTCGACCTCTACAAGACCGGCCCCGGCACAAAGGGCTGAGGCCACCCCTCCCCGACGAAAGACATCCCGCGCCTCCATCGGGCACAACGATCGCCTGCACGTGCGGGCGTCAGTGTGTTGTCTCGAATAGCTTCGGAAAGAAAAAGGCCCGGTACATGTCTTGGTCATGCACCGGGCCAAGCGGCAGGGTCTATTGGCTCTACCCTGCGGGGAACGTTTGGGCACGCGACCCTTGAGGTCAGCAGCGCCGAAACTCTGAAATTCGCAGCATGACCCGCGGCGGCGGCAGGCTTTCGCGGATCATGCTCGACTGGCACATCTCAAGCGGCGGGATGCGCCATTGGGGGACGTTCAGTCGTGGCGGGCCCCTTTGTAGAAGAGGCTCGCCCGGTTTCGCGACGCGCGGGTCAGGTAGCTGGCCGGATTGTCGAAGAAGGGCGAGGTGATCGCCTCGCGCACATCTTCGCGTTTCAGCCCCATGTCGAGGAGCTGACGGTCATCCAGGTCCTTCAGACGGCCGATCGCATAGCGGTTTCGGAGTTGCTGCCATACGGACGTGAGCATGCCTGTCACGCCGCCGGCGCGGGAGGCATAGGACTGCTTTCCGGCAACGAGGTCGAGATCGAGGGCGTGCTGTGTCGTGCGCATGACAATTTCTCCTTTCAGGCACGAAGAGGCCCATCCCCTGCGGGGGAGGTCGAACGCAGGGGCGGGCCAAAGAGTTTGGGATTCACCGGCGAAATTGCCGGCCGGGGATCGATGAATTTGCTTCCGATAGATCGCAAATCCTTATTGATCAGTCCAACGAATGTTTTTAATGATATTCATCAAACAATCTTATGGATGCATCACGGCCATGTCCGCACCCCTTGATATCGATCAGCTCCAGACCTTTGTCGCGATCGCCGATACGGGCAGCTTCACCAAGGCGGCCGACCGGGTCTTCAAGACTCAATCCGCCGTTTCCATGCAGATGCGCCGCCTGGAAGAGCGTATCGGCAAGGCGCTGTTCATGAAGGACGGCCGCGGCAACAGGCTGACGGTCGAAGGCGACCGGCTGCTCAATTTCGCACGCCGGATGATCCGCCTCAACAACGAGGCGATCGCCTCCTTCGACGACAACCGCCTCGAAGGCACGCTCCGGATCGGCACGCCTGACGACTATGCCGACCGCTACATGCCCGAGATCATCATGCGTTTCGCCAAGACGCATCCGAATGTCGAGCTCTACATCGTCTGCGAGCCCTCCGTGGACCTCGCCGAAAAGATGGCCAAGGGCGACCTCGACATCGCGCTCGTCACCCACAATCCGCGCGCCCGCGCCTCCGACGTCGTCAGGACCGAGCCGCTCTGCTGGGTGAGCTCGATCAACCACCCGCTGCCCGAGAACGCGCCGATCCCGCTTGCTGTCGGCCGGCGCGACTGTCTGTGGCGCCAGGCGGCCTGCGCCGCACTCGACGCGACGGGCCGGGAATACCAGATCCTGTTCACCAGCTGGTCGTCGACGGTCGTCGCCGCTGCGGTGCTTGCCGGCATGGCCGTCTCCGTCCTGCCGGAATCGGCACTGCGCCCAGGCATGAAGGTGCTGACGCTTGCCGACGGCTTCCCGGCGCTCGCGCCGGTCCAGATCGGCATCATGAAGCGGCCGGGCCTGTCGCCCTCGCTTTCGAACGCGATCAGCAACCACATCACCGCCTGCCTCGACAACATCACGCCGATCAGCGCCAACGACGACCTCGAAGCCGATATCAAGGGCTTCCCGCGTTATCCGCGTCTCCGTCAGAGCCATATGCTGCCGGGCTGGTAAGAGCGGAACGCAGAGACAGGAAAGGCCACGCACCAAGCCGGTGCGTGGCCTTTTTCTTATTCGGAGATCGGCACGCGGCCGACCCCGCCACCGGTCTATTCGGCTGCCGTGCCGACGGCGTCGGCTTCGTAGCCATAAGCCGCGTGAAGCGCCGCGCGCACGCCGGCTTCATAGTCCGGATGGGCGCGCTTGAAATGCGCAAGCTGGCGCTCGACGATCAGGCCCGGCACGCCGCGCATCGCCGCGGCGATGTTGGAGAACAGGCGCGCTTTCTGGCCGGCATCGAACAGGTTGAACAGCGCGCGCGGCTGGCTGTAGTCGTCGTTGCCTTCGCGGTGGTCAAAGCGAGCCATGTCGCCGCTGATGCGCAGCGGTGGCTCCATCGCGGAGGGCTGCTCGACTGGACCGTTGAACGAGTTCGGCTCGTAGTAGGCGTTGGAATTGCCGGTCTGGATGCCGCCAAACGTGTTCATCTGGCCATCGCGGTGATAGTGATGCACCGGGCATTTCGGCCTGTTGACCGGAATGTGCTCGTAGTGCGTGCCGAGCCGATAGCGGTGGGCGTCGGCATAGGAAAACAGCCGCGCCTGCAGCATCTTGTCCGGCGAGAAGCCGATGCCGGGGACGATGTTGGACGGCGAGAAGGCGGCGTTCTCGACCTCGGCAAAATAGTTCTCCGGATTGCGGTTAAGCTCCAGCACGCCGACCTCGATCGGCGGATAGTCCGCATGCGGCCAGACCTTGGTGACGTCGAAGGGATTGTAGGGGGTCTTTTCCGCCTCGAGCTCGGGCATGACCTGCACCTGAAGCGTCCAGCGCGGATAATTGCCCTCCTCGATCGCGCCATAGAGCGCTTCCTGGTAGCTTTCGCGCGTGCGGCCGATCACGTCCGCCGCCTCGGCATTGGTGTAGTGCTTGTGGCCGTGCTGGGTCTTGAAGTGGAACTTGACCCAATAGCGCTCGCCGGCATCGTTCCAGAGCGAAAACGTGTGCGAGCCGTAGCCGTTCATGTGCAGCGGCGAGACCGGACATCCGCGGTCGGACATCAGGATCGTGACCTGGTGCAGGCTTTCCGGCGACAACGACCAGAAGTCCCACATGGCGGTGGCCGAGCGCAGGTTGGTCTTCGGATGGCGCTTCTGGGTGTGGATGAAGTCCGGGAACTTGTAGGCATCGCGGACGAAGAAGATCGGCGTGTTGTTGCCGACGAGGTCCCAATTGCCCTCGGGCGTATAGAATTTCAGTGCAAAGCCGCGCACGTCGCGTTCGGCATCGGCGGCGCCAAGCTCACCGGCGACAGTGGAGAAGCGCGCCAGCATCGGCGTCTCGGCGCCCGGCTGCAGAACCTTGGCCTTGGTGTATTTCGAGATGTCGCCAGTGATCTTCAGCGTGCCATAGGCGCCCCAGCCCTTGGCATGCACGGCGCGCTCAGGGATGCGCTCGCGGTTTTGATGCGACAGCTTCTCGATAAGCTGATAGTCCTGCATCATGACGCCGCCGCGCGGGCCGGCCGTCAGCGAATTCTGGTTGTCCGGCACCGGGGCACCGGCACTCGTCGTCAATATGGGTCGATCAGACATCGCGTCCTCCTGTCAAAGGGTTTCGCGTCCGGGTGGTCACACAGGACCGGCGGCAGTCACGGCGACTGCCAGCCGCAGGTTGCGGCGACGATCAAAGCCCGAACGCTCTGGCAAGAGGGTTTTCCCACAGCGCTTCGATAATCTCCAATTGCATAAAAATTAAAAATCGATAAGATTTTCCTATCATGCTTACACTCAGACAGATGCGCTATTTCGAGGCGCTTGCCTCCGCTCGCCACTTCGGCAAGGCGGCCGAACTCGTCCATGTCAGCCAGCCGGCGCTCTCCGCCCAGATCATGGAAATGGAAAGCCACCTGGGGGTGAAGCTGGTGGAACGCAGCCGCAGCGGCGTCTTCCTCACGCGTAAGGGCGAAGAGGTGCTGGCCCGCACCCGTGCCATCCTCGCCGAAGTGGATCAGCTGGAACTGAGCGCGCGCACCAGTTCCGGCACGCTCGAAGGGCGGATCCGCATCGGCGTCATCCCGACACTTGCGCCCTATCTCGTGCCGCGGCTGGTGCCGCACCTGCGCCAGGTCTACCCGGCCATCGAGATCGAACTGAAGGAATCGGTGACATCAAGACTGGTGGCCGATCTCGGAGAGGGCCTGCTCGATGCCGTCGTCGCCGCCTTGCCAATCGAGACCGACGGGCTTTCGACGAAGCCGCTCTTTTCCGACCGCTTCTACATGGCGATGGCGGACGACGAGCGAAACATCCTGATGTCGCCGCTGACCGAAGACCAGGTGGATGTCGAACAGCTGCTGCTGCTCGAAGAGGGCCATTGCCTGCGCGACCAGGCGCTCGCCGTCTGCAGCACCGCGGGAAAGCGACGCCTCGTCTCCTTCGGCGCGACCTCGATGACGACGCTCCTGCAGATGGTCGCCAACGGCATGGGCATGACGCTCATCCCCGAGATCGCGATCGCGACCGAGGCAGCCCGCAATTCCATCCGCATCGTGCCCTTCGCCGCCCCTGAACCGGCGCGCGAGATCGGGCTTATCTGGCGGCGCAGCAGCCCGCGCGAGCGCGACATGGAAGCGCTCGCAGCGGCGATCAGCGGCTGCGCCGACCACATTCTCCAGGCGGCAGCCGCCTGACCTAGCGACGCTCAGGCGAGCTTGGTCTTCAGGAACTCGACCGTCCGGCTCCAGGCGAGATCGGCTGCGGCCTTGTCATACCTCGCGGCAGAAGTGTCGTTGTTGAAGGCGTGGTTGACGCCGTCATAGACATAGATCGTCGCGTCCTTGCCGTTGTCTTTGAGCGCTTTCTGGTAGGCCTCGATGCCGGCGTTGATGCGCTCGTCGAGGCCTGCATAGTGCAGCAACAGCGCCGCCTTGATCTTCGGCACGTCCTCGGCCTTGGGCTGCGCGCCGTAATAGGCAACGCCGGCCTTCAGATCCGGGGAGCCGACCGCAAGCCGGTTGACGAGACCGCCGCCCCAGCAGAAGCCGATGGCGCCGACCTTGCCGGTCGATTGCGCATGTCCTTCCAGAAATGCCACGGTCGCCGCCGCATTCGCGGTCGTTGCCGCCGCATCGAGTGCGCCGATCATCTCGCGCGCCTTATCCTCGTCCGTCGGCGTGCCACCCGCAGGCGACAGGAAGTCGGGCGCCAGCGCCAGGAAGCCTTCGAGCGCCATGCGCCGCGCAACGTCGCGGATATGCGGGTTCAGCCCGCGGTTCTCATGGATGACGATGACCGCCGGCAGCTTGCCGCTCACCTCTGCCGGACGAACGAGGTAGCCCTTCATATCGCCGCCAGCGCCGGGATAGGTGATGTCCTCGCCGGTTACCCGGGTGTCGTTTGCAGCCACGATCTCGGCCTTTGCGCCATTGGCCGCCAGCAGCGGCGCGATCGCCGCGGCCGCAGCCGCGGAGCCGGCAAGGCCGGTGAGCTTTTCCATGAAACGACGGCGATCGAGGGTCAGATGCGTGTACTCGTCATAGGCGTCGATCATCGCCTGCGTGATCTTCGGTTCCTGCATACCAGCCTCCTCCGGTTCATATCTCCCGCGGCGGCAGACAGAACCGCCCGCGACAGAATAGGTCGGCGGGCGGTCTGGAACATACAAACTTGCGTTACTGCCGCGTGTTTCCCTCGCCCTTAAAGGCCGAAGGTCCCGCGCAGGTCGATCAGCCGTTGAGGTCGAGTACGATGCGGCCGTCGATCTTGCCCTCTTCCATGCGCTTGAAGATGGCGTTGATGTTCTCGATCTTGTCCCAGGTGAAGTGCGAGGCGACCTTGCCTTCGCCGGCGAACTCGAGCGATTCCTCCAGGTCCTGCCGCGTGCCGACGATCGAGCCGCGGATGGTGATGCGCTTCAGCACCGTGTCGAAGATCGGCAGGCACATCTGCCCGGGCGGCAGGCCAACCAGCGCCATCGTTCCCTTGGAGCGCAGCATGTTGAAGGCCTGCTCCATCGCTTTTGGCGCCACGGCCGTCACCAGGGCGCCATGCACGCCGCCGGTCGCTTTCTGCACCTGCTCGACCGCATCCTTGTCACGCGCGTCGACGACGAGGTCGGCACCGAGCTTTCGCGCAAGTTCCAGCTTGTCCGGGAAGATATCGACGGCGGCGACATGCATGCCCATCGCCTTGGCATATTGCACCGCCATGTGGCCGAGCCCACCGATGCCGGAGATCAAAGCCCATTCGCCGGGGCGCACCTCGGTCTCCTTCAGGCCCTTGTAGACCGTAACGCCCGCGCAAAGGATGGGGGCCGCGGGACCGAATTCGAGCTTTGCCGGCAGGCGGCCGACGAAGTCAGGATCGGCGAGGCCGTATTGCGCAAACGTGCCGTTGACGGAATAGCCGGTGTTCTGCTGGCTGCCGCAGAGCGTTTCCCAGCCGGTGCGGCAGGGCGTGCAGCCGCCGCAGGCGGTATGCAGCCATGGCACGCCGACGCGGTCGCCCTCCTTCAGGCGCTTGACGCCGCTGCCGAGCTTGGCGACGTAGCCGACGCCTTCGTGCCCGGGAATGAATGGTGGCTTCGGCTTGACCGGCCAATCGCCGTTGGCGGCGTGCAGGTCCGTATGGCAGACGCCGGTCGCCTCGTATTTGATCAGCACCTGGCCGGGGCCCGGCTCCGGGATCGGCACATTCTCGATTACCAGCGGCTTGCCGAATTCGCGCACCACGGCGGCTTTCATCGTTGCGGTCATCTCGTCCTCCGATGCGTTGTTGCCCAACGGCGGAGAGACTACGCGCAAAAGCGGTGCCGGGTAATTGATACGCATCAAGGCGGGAAGATGAAGGCGCAGACTGTCTCAGATCTGCGTCAGAATGCCGGTTGGCCTATCCGGATCAGCTCATCGCCATCCAGACGGCGAGCCACACCCACATCGCAAACAGCGTTGCGCAGCCGCCCATGAACAGCGGGCGGCGATAACGCAGGCGATTGCTGGTGACATGCACGAAGGCGTGCACATAACGCAGGGCGACGAAGAGCCAGGCAAGCGCGAGCGAGACGATGTTGTCGGCCTCGGTGATGTAGAGCAGCACGCAGCAGACGTAGAAGAGAACCGGCAGCTCGAACTGGTTGGCGATGCTGTTCTTGACCACCAGGCTTTCGCCCGGCTCGTCGCGGTTCTCGCGAAACTGACCGGCATTCGCCTTGCCGGCACGCACCAGACCCATGCGGCGGACGGAGAGAAGAGCGTAGAGGCAGAAGACGAGGAAGACATGCGCCACGATCGGCCAGAAAATCTCGAAACCCGTCATTACGTTACTCCCTCAAACACGCTTACTCTGAAAAAGCGAAGGGCGCCGCGCAATGCCGCGGCGCCCTTCGAATGCAATCGCAATCAGTGCGCGCCCGGATAGTTCGGGCTTTCGCGGGTGATCGTCACGTCATGGGCGTGGCTTTCGCGCAGACCAGCACCGGAGATGCGCACGAACTGGGCGCGCTCCTGATATTCCTTGATCGTCGGGCCGCCGACATAGCCCATGGAGGCCTTGAGGCCGCCGGCGAGCTGATGCAGGACGCCTGCGACCGGGCCCTTGTAGGGAACCTGGCCCTCGATGCCTTCCGGAACCAGCTTCAGCGTGTCGCGTACTTCCGCCTGGAAGTAGCGGTCTGCCGAGCCGCGCGCCATGGCGCCGACGGAGCCCATGCCGCGGTAGGCCTTGAAGGAGCGGCCCTGGTAGAGGAACACTTCACCCGGGCTTTCGTCAGTGCCGGCAAGCAGCGAGCCGATCATGACGGCCGAAGCACCGGCAGCGATCGCCTTGGCGAGGTCGCCGGAGAATTTGATGCCGCCATCGGCGATAACCGGAATGCCGGCCGCCTGAGCGGCTTCGACGGCGCCCATGATCGCAGCGAGCTGCGGCACACCGACACCAGCGACGATGCGCGTGGTGCAGATCGAGCCCGGGCCGATACCGACCTTGACCGCATCCGCACCGGCATCGATCAGCGCCTTGGTGCCGGAGGCAGTCGCGACGTTGCCGGCCATGATGCGAACCGAGTTCGAGAGCTTCTTGACGCGGGCGACCGCATCGAGAACGCGCTGCGAGTGACCATGGGCGGTGTCGACGACGATGAGATCGACGCCGGCATCGATCAGTCGCTCGGCACGCTCGAAGCCGTCATCGCCGACGGAGATGGCGGCGGCGGCGCGAAGGCGGCCCTGCGCATCCTTGGAGGCGTTCGGGTTCAGCTGCGCCTTCTCGATATCCTTGACGGTGATGAGACCGACGCAACGGCCGTCGCCATCGACGACAAGCAGCTTTTCGATGCGATGGGCGTGCAGCAGGCGCTTGGCTTCCTGCTGGTCGACGCTTTCCTTGACCGTGACCAGGTTCTCATGGGTCATGAGCTCGTGGATCTTCTGGTTCGGATCCGAAGCGAAGCGGACGTCGCGGTTGGTGAGGATACCGACGAGGCGACCCTGCTTCTGGCCACCGGCACCGCCGTTTTCGACGACCGGAATGCCGGAAATGCCATGCTGCTTCATCAGGCCGAGTGCATCGGCAAGCTTGGCGTCGGGGCCGATGGTCACCGGATTGACGACCATGCCGCTTTCGAACTTCTTGACCTGGCGAACCTCTTCGGCCTGCTCGGCCGGTGTCAGGTTGCGGTGGATGACACCGATGCCGCCGGCCTGAGCCATGGCGATGGCGAGACGACCTTCGGTCACCGTGTCCATGGCCGACGACAGGATCGGCAGGTTCAGGTCGATGTCCTGGGCAATGGTGGTCGCGATGTTGGTCTGACCGGGCATGACTTCGGAATGTCCCGGCAGGAGCAGGACGTCGTCGAAGGTCAAAGCCTCCAGACCAGTTGCCGTTTCGATGATGCGCGCCATGGCCAATTCCCTTCAAATAGCGAAAATCCCCGGGGACGGGCTGCGATTTGTCCACCGGGCGACTTCAAAGCGTGTCTTGGAAGTTGGCGAGGGCTCGTAACACGGATATGTCAGGATGAAAATAGCCAAAGCCGGGAAATGTCCCGCCTTCGGCCGATATTTGTTGCAGAGCAGCATTTCCGCGCAAAAAGGCGCGAAAACCGATCAGATGTCGAGCTGATAGCTTGCGGGCACGAAACGGTAACCCTCGCCCTGTTTCTCGACGAAACCGACCGCAGGAAACGGCATGTGGTAGCCGATGAAGGGCAGCCGTTCGCTGGCGATCATGTCGAACACCCGGCGCCGCGTCTCTGCCGCCTTCGCCTTGTCCATGTCGAAGCGCACCTCCCAGTCCGGCCGCTGCAGCGACAGCACATAATGGTTGGCGGTATCGGCTGTCAGCATCATGCCCTTGCCGTCGGAATCCAGCCGGAACACCATGTGCCCTGGGGAATGGCCGAAGGCGGCAATCGCCGAAATGCCGGGCACGACCGCGGCCCCGTCGCCGATGAAAGTGGTCTTCTCCGCAAGCGGCACGACTTTTTCCAGCACCGCCTTGTGGCCGTTTTCGGCCGGCGTTCCGGCGCGGGCCGGATCCTTCCAGAAGGCGTATTCGACCTCGCCCATCACATAGCGAGCATTGGCGAAGGCCGGTTTCCCGGCCTCCATCAGGCCGCCGATGTGGTCGCCATGCATATGGGTCACCACGACGACCGAGACCTGTTCCGGCGCATAGCCGGCAGCGCGGATCCCGTCGAGCAGACGGCCCGCCCCGGCGTCCCGACCGCCCTCGCCCATGCCGGTATCGAAGAGCACGAGATCCGATCCAGTATCGACCAGGGCCGGCGAATAGCTGTTGAGCAGCGCATCCGTCGGCAGGAAGTTCTGTTGCAGCAGTTCGGCCACGGCCTCTTGCGGCTGGTTGGTGCCGTAGGTCTCGTGCGGCTTGTCGCTGACGCGCGTGCCGTCATTGACGACGACGATCTTGAACGCGCCAAGCTTGAGCATTCTTGTTGGAGGGCTGGCTTTCATGCCGGTGTTTTCCGATTTTTCCTGAGCGACTGCAATGCCCGTCATCAGCGAGGGCGCTGCGAGCACGCCGAGCGTTCCCGCTCCCATCAAGGTCCTGCGCTTCATCGACATTTCACTCATGGTCCGTTTCCGCTTTCTGTTGGATCCGTTGCCATCGGTGGCAACCCGGCCAGAACTAGCGTCTTGACAGCAAAGGCCAGTCGGGATCACAGGCTTTTGATCCGCAATCACCGGTTTTGCCCCGACAAAAGCCATGACCGGTATTATTAGCTTCTGCTTATCGCTGACCGTCCGAAGCATCGATTCATGAACCGTATCGTCCCGATGATCCTCGCCGTCGCTCTTTTCATGGAGCAGATGGACTCGACCGTGATTTCCACGTCGCTGCCGGCAATCGCCCGCGACATCGGCGTCGGGCCGATTACGCTGAAGCTGGCGCTGACCGCCTATATGGTGGCGCTGGCGATCTTCATCCCCTTGAGCGGCTGGATGGCCGACCGCTTCGGCGCCAAGAAGATCTTTCGCGCGGCGATCCTGGTCTTCATTGCCGGATCGATCTTCTGCGCCATTTCGAACAGCCTTCTCGCCTTCGTCTTCTCCCGGTTCCTGCAGGGCATGGGCGGCGCGATGATGACGCCGGTCGCCCGCCTGGTGCTGGTGCGCGGCACGCCGCGCAGCGAACTGGTGTCGGCGATGGCGCTGCTGACGATCCCGGCACTTGTCGGTCCCCTTGCCGGACCGCCGCTCGGCGGCTTCATCACC
Organism: Ensifer sp. LBL; assembly: GCF_050435225.1. Taxonomy (NCBI): domain Bacteria; kingdom Pseudomonadati; phylum Pseudomonadota; class Alphaproteobacteria; order Hyphomicrobiales; family Rhizobiaceae; genus Ensifer; species Ensifer sp. LBL. The sequence goes on from NZ_JBNDJY010000001.1 coordinate 696,212, forward strand.
ACCTATTTCTCCTGGCACTGGATCTTCCTAATCAACGTGCCGGTCGGCATCGCCGGCTACATCCTGTCGGGCATCTACCTGCCGAAGATGGAGCCACTCGATCCGCCGCCGGTCGACGTGCTCGGCTTCCTGCTCGGCGGCGTCGCCGCCTCCGGCATCGTCTTCGGCCTGTCGGTGATCAGCCTGCCGGCCCTGCCTCCGGTCATCGGCATCGCCTCGGTGTTGATCGGCCTCTTTTCGGCCCTGCTCTACATGCGCCATGCGCGGCGCCATCCGGCCCCGGTCCTCGACCTCAAGCTCTTCAAGGACAGCGCCTTTCGCGCCGCTTCGATCGGCGGCACGATCTTTCGCATCTCGGTCGGCGCCGTTCCCTTCCTGATGCCGCTGATGCTGCAGGTCGGCTTCGGCCTCAACCCGTTTCAATCGGGCATGATCACCTTCATCGGCGCGGTCGGCGCGATCACCACGAAGTTCTATGCGCGCCGGGTCCTGGCCTTTGCCGGCTTCCGCACGACGCTGATCATTGCGGCGATCATTGCGGCGATCACCACCTTCGCCAATGGCTTCTTCACGCCGGAGACGCCCTATCTGGTGCTGATCACAATCCTGCTTATCGCCGGCTTTGCGCGCTCGTTCTTCTTCACCAGCGTCAACGCGCTGTCCTTTGCCGATATCGACGATGCGGACGCCAGCAAGGCGACCTCGATGAGCGCCGTGCTCCAACAGATCAGCCTGGCACTCGGCGTCGCCGTCGCCGGTGCGATCCTCGAAATCGAGACGAAGCTCAGCGGCGGCCCGCTGCAGCTCGACGATTTCCACACCGCCTTCATGATCATCGCCGCCGCCAACCTGATCGCGGCGATCCCGTTCCTCACCATGGCGAAGAACGCGGGTTCGTCCGTATCGGGCCACCGACTGCCGGCGCGCGAGATCGAAACGGCTGCGGGGAAATAAGCCGCCCGACACATGCGCCGGCGGCGAACACGGCGGCGGCTTTTCGAACGGCTGCTGCATGTCGTCTTAAACCGACCGTCCTCGTTAAGGACGGCGGCATGCAGCAGATCAAAGGATTACAGGGCCCCTTGCGCGTCTGATCAAGGCGCGGGGAGCCCAGCTGCCTCAATCGGTTCTCGCGTCGCCTAATAGTCGGCCAGCACCTGCTCGGCACCCACGTCGCCGAAGCGCGGCTTCACGCCCAGAAGCGGTGCCGCGCGGCCGATGATGGCCTTGACCATGGGGGCGGCATTGGCCGCAGCCGTTCGCCCGCCATTTTCGCCGGTCCGTGGCGCATCGATGATCGAAAGAACGATGTATTTGGGCTTGTCCATCGGGAATGCCGCCAGGAACCCGTTGAAGTTCAGGTCCTTGGCATATCGCCCGTTAATGACCTTGTCGGCCGTGCCGGTCTTGCCGCCGACATGGAAGCCTTCCACCTGCGCCCGCCTGCCGGACCCCTTCACGCCATTCCAGTTGTAGAGAAAGCGCATGTCGGCGCTGGTCGTTTCCTTGATCACCCTCTGCGCAACGAGCTGCGTTTCTTCCTGCGAGCGCGGCAGGAACGTCGGCGGAATCAGGTGTCCGCCGTTCATCAGGGCAGCAGCCGCTACCGCCGTCTGCAACGGGGTGGTCGCCACGCCGTGGCCGAAGGAAATCGTCACGGAATTGATCTTCTTCCAAGTGCGCGGCTGGGTGGGCGTTGCTACGCCCGGCATTTCGGTTTCCATCTTCGACAGCAGGCCGAGCTTCGTCAAGAACTGCTGGTGTGCTTCGATCCCGACCATGTCGGCGACAGCGGCCGTGCCGATGTTCGACGAATACTGGAACACTTCCGGTATCGACAGCGGACGGTTCTTGCCCTTGAAGTCCTTGATGGTGAAGCCGCCCATGCGGATCGGCCGCGACGCATCGACGACCGAATTCAGATTGACCTTGCCCGCATCCAGGCCCATCGCCAGCGTGAAGCTCTTGAAGGTCGAGCCCATCTCGAAGGTGGCGTTGCTCATGCGGTTGAACCAGCCCTTCTCGTATTCCTTGTCGACACCGCCGCCGGGCAACATTCGGGAAGGCTCGTTCGGATCGTAATCGGGCACCGATGCCATGGCGAGCACTTCGCCGGTGTCGGCGTCGAGCACCACTGCGCCCGCGGCTTCGGCCTCATAGGCCGTCATCGCGTTGGCCACCACTTCGCGCACGATGTTCTGCACGCGCAGATCGATCGACAGCCGTACCGGCTCCAGCGACGCATTGCTGGTGAGGCCAGCCGCCCGCAGATCGGCAAAGCCCTGCTGATCGAGATAACGCTCTATGCCCGCCAGTCCCTGGTTGTCGACATTGACGTGGCCGAGGATGTGCGAAGCGGTGACGCCGCCGGGATAGAAGCGGCGCTTCTCCGGGCGGAAACCGATGCCGGGAATGCCGAGCGCCAGAATGTCAGACTGCTGCTTCGGGGTAAGCTGGCGCCGCAGCCACTGGAAAGCCGAACCGGACTGGAGCTTGCGGTGCGTATCGCGCCAATCGAGATTGGGGATGACCGTCGCGAGCTTCTCGACGACCTCGTCGGCATCGACGATCTTGCGCGGCTCCGCATAGAGCGACATCGTGTTGAGATCGGTCGCCAGCAGATGTCCGTTGCGGTCGACGATATCCGGGCGAGAGGCAATCACGTGGCCGCTGCCACCGATCGATGCGGTGTCAGCCGGCGCCGACAGGCCATATTGAACCAGCCGTCCGCCGACCACGAGGAAGACGACGGCAAAGCCGGCGATCAGGATCCCTACGCGCTGCCGCGCCTGGTTCCTACGACCGGCGCTGGTGCCGATGATGACCCCCGGCTTGCCGGCACCATTCCTCTTTACAGAAAAATGCGCGCGGCTTCTGAGCCGAACGGCAAGCGAAATCATCGACATAAAGGTACTTCCACATGCAGGCCAACCGAGCACGTGCTCGACCCGTCGCCAATCGTCGATCGGCAGCCAGCGCTCGGTGGAACTAAAACCTTAGGAGGTCCTAATGGACCAGAGAGTAACACCAGAGTTGCACTCAACTGGTTAATGGCCGATTAACCACGATGCACCGTCTTTAGGGGGAACCGGGTCTTACAGGGCGGTCAGGGGTGCGGCCGATCGGCACAAGCCAGCCCGGGCCATCGCGCGGCCCTGCCTTCATGATCAGCAGATTTCTGGAAAGTCGGCGCGCCGCGAGCGGTTACTCCGGCCGCTCGCAGACCGCGGCGATCTTGTTGCCGTCGTGATCGCGCACCCAGGCGCCGTAAAAATTTGAGTGAAACGGGCGCAGGCCCGGTGCGCCCTCGTCCGTACCGCCATTGGCAAGGGCTGCCGCATGAAAAGCATCGACGGCGGCGCGCGTCTCGGCTTCAAGCGCGATGCTCACGCCATTGCCATAGGTGGCGGGCGCGCGGTCGAAGGGCGTCACCACCCAGAAACGGATGCGGTCACCCTCAGCACCATAGCCGATCTCGGTCTCGTCCTGGCGTTGCCTGTAAAACCCAAGCGCCGGCAACACCGCATCATAGAACGCGCCGGCGCGTGTCAGATCGTTGCTGCCGACCGTGACGTAAAGCAGCATGCTATTCGGCCGCTTCGTCTTCGGTTTCCGTTTCGCTGGCGGTCTGCTGACGTCCCTTGAAGTCCTTGGCCAACAGGAACATCTCGACCGATTCGGCGCGCGAGGAGGCCGGCTTCACATGGATGACCTGACGGAAATTCTGCTTGAGCATGTTGAGCAGCTCGCGCTCGGTGCCGCCCTGGAAGGTCTTCGCCAGGAAATGTCCGCCCTTGCCCAGCACGTCGACGGCGAAATAGGCCGCGACCTCGCACAGATGCATGGTGCGCAGGTGATCGGTCTGGCGGTGGCCGGTCGTCGGCGCCGCCATGTCGGAGATAACGAGATCCGGCGTTCCGCCGATCGCTTCCTTCAGTTTCGCCGGCGCCTCAGGGTCGAGGAAATCCATCTGCAGGATGCGCACGCCCGGGATCGGGTCCACCTCCAGGAAGTCGATCGCGGCGACGCGCGGATCGGCATCGGTCGAATTAGTCACCTTGGCGGCGATCTGCGACCAGCTACCGGGCGCAGCACCCAAGTCGATGATACGACGGGCGCCGTTCAGGATCTTGTGCTTCTCGTCGATCTCCAGCAGCTTGAAGGCCGCGCGGGCGCGGTAGCCCTCGAGCTGCGCCCGCTGCACATAGGGGTCGTTGATGTGGCGCTCGATCCAGCGACGGGAAGATGCCTTGAGCTTGCCCTTCTTGACCTTCTGGCCAAGCTTGCGGCCGCTGCGGTTGCCGCCGACAGGAGGTTTCGTCATGGTTTGTTTCCTTCGTGGCTGCCGGAGGCATTGGAGCCGCGCTGGTGGCGGCGCGGCCGAGAGCGGCGCCAGGCGCCGTCGTCCGCCATCATATCGGTGAGCAGGCCTTCGCGCAGGCCGCGATCGGCGACGCGCATGCGGGTCGACGGCCAGCGCCGGCGGATCGCTTCGAGGATGGCGCAGCCGGCAAGCACCAGATCGGCGCGATCCGGGCCGATGCAGGGATTGGCGGCGCGTGCGTCGAAATCCCAGGACAGAAGCCTTGCCTGCATGGCCGAGACTTCATCGTCCGTCAGCCACAGGCCATCGACGCGACGGCGATCATAGCGCGGCAGATCGAGATGCACGCCGGCAAGCGTCGTCACCGTGCCGGACGTGCCGATCAGGTGGAAACCGCTGCCTGACGTGCCGTTCGCCAGAGCTTCGACAGGCGGGCTGTCGAAGCGGGAAAGCATGCCTTCGACTTCTTGCACCATCGCCTCGAAGCTTGCCGGCGTCACATGCTGGCCGCCATGGCGCTCAGAAAGCGTGACGACGCCGACCGGCAGCGAGGTCCAGTGGGTGATGTGGTTGGCGAGCCGGTTCGAGCGCGAATCACCGATGCGGATGACGGCGATCTCGGACGAGCCGCCGCCGATATCGAAAAGCACGACCGAGCGCGTCTCGCGGTCGACCAACGACGAGCAGCCGGAAACGGCAAGCCGTGCCTCGGTTTCGCGGTTGATGATTTCGAGATCGAGACCGGTTTCGCTCGCAACCCGCTGAAGGAAGCTTTCACCGTTTTCAGCGGCGCGGGCAGCCTCCGTCGCAATCAGGCGGCTGCGGCGGATGGTACGGGCGCCGAGCTTCGACGCGCAGATCTTCAGGGCCTCGACGGCGCGCTCCATCGCCTCGTCCGACAGCCGGCCGCTGGCACCGAGCCCTTCGCCGAGACGCACGATGCGCGAGAAGGCATCGACGACCCGGAACTGACCGGGACGGGTCGGCTGCGCGATCAGCAGGCGGCAATTGTTGGTGCCGAGATCAAGCGCGGCATAGAGCGGCGCAGGAGGTTCGCCGGCGGCAACATAGGGTGCACGCGGTTGTTCACCGCGATTGCCCGGCCGCGACTGCGCGCCCGCATGACCGCCTCCGGAAGCAGAAGCCTGCCGCGCATTGCCGCCACCATCGGCGCCACGCTGCGGCGCCGGCTGGCGCTCGCCACTCGTCAGCGGGCGACCCTGCAGCCCACGGCGATGCTTGGCCTTCTTGCTGCGCTTGTGGCCCTTGCGTTCGCCAAGCGACGCATCGACGACCTGGACGCCGCTGTTTTGCGAGGCGGATCCGGCCTGAGCCTGTTGTTTTGCTGATTTCGAACGACGCCGCCGCTTGCGCTTGCGCGCCGGCTCCGTTTCGTTCTCTCCTGCGGGACGCCCTGCCAAACCGGCTGGGCCGGACTGGCTGGCAATTGCAGACGGCGAAGCAGACGACTTACGTCGTTTGCGCTTGCCCTTGCCGTTGCGCGGACCGAGCTTCGATCCATCACCGCGGCCTGCTGCCGACGCCCCGGATTCGGACGGCTTATCGCCGTGATCGGGGTCTTTCACTTGTTTCAACCATGGCGCCGCGCAAGGCCTTACGGCCGCTCAAGGCGCTCTCTCGATTTTTCGTTGGCGCGACTGTACCAGCGCAACCCCCATTCGCCAAACTTTTTTTGAGAACCGGCTTGTGCACAACAAAGGCGTCGGGCGCCCGAACCCAGCAAACACAGCGGGTTAAGCATGTGGTCCCCTGTTCCGGTCACCCCTGATGGCTACGATCTTCACTTCATGCGCGATTTTTTTTGCAAAAGGTATTTGCATCAGCCGCCGATTTGTTTATAAGCCCGCCAACCACACCGACGGGCTTCGCTCCGACGGCGGCTTTGGGGAATAGGTTAACGGTAGACCCACGGACTCTGACTCCGTTAGTCCTGGTTCGAATCCAGGTTCCCCAGCCAACTTTCACCGACAATTCAATAAAATATCAATGAGATGCTGAACGCTCACGCGTGACCGACGATCGCGAATGCAATGTTTTGCCCGACGAACCAGACGGCCGAATTCGACGAGCGGCTCGTCTGGGCATGGCTGCCGTTACCCAGCGGCCACGACGCGCCTCCCGCGGCGAAATCGGCTGTAATACGCCCCTAAACACTGCAGTTTCCGAGTTTGCGGATATTCAGACCTCTTCCGGAGGCGCATAATCTTCGCCGCCCACAATCGATCAGGTGGAGACAGGCCGATGCTCGAGACAAAAGCGGATGCGGCATATGCGATCGAGTACTTCCAGGAACACCCGGAAGCCGGGCTGTGCCGGGAGGGACGGCGCTGGTGGATAACGCCGAACGCAAACGAGACCGATCGGCGGGTTCTCCGTATCGACAGCGCTGAAGCGGAACGACTGAAGGAAGACGCCCGCCTTCAGTCCGTCGCTGACATCGCGCATGCGGGCCGGTCGCTCTGGATCATGAGGAACATGACGTAGGTGCCCTTGCGGGTGGGCCACGGAGCATGGTCCCTACAGCAGCCCCCGTCCCGCAAGATTGCGCATCAGCGACGCGGCGCCAACGCTCCAGGGCGCGCACTCCGTCGATAGCTTGACCGTGTTGGTCAGCGATCCGAGTTCGGCGTTGGCGATCGTCACCACGTCGCCGCGCTTGTGGGTGAAGCCCTGGCCGGGCTCGTCGCGGTCTTCGACGGGGGCGAAGAGCGTGCCCATGAACAGCATCAGGCCATCGGGATACTGGTGATGCGGACCGATCGTCTGGGCGACGAGGTCGAGCGGATCGCGGCTGATCTCGGCCATCGAACTGCGGCCGGTCAGGCGGTAGCCGTCCTCGCCTTCGACCAGGAGGCTGAGTTCCGCCCGGCGGACATCGTCGATGGTGTAGCTTTCGTCGAAGAGCCGGATGAAGGGGCCGATGGCGCAGGAGGCGTTGTTGTCCTTGGCCTTGCCGAGAAGCAGCGCCGAGCGCCCCTCGATGTCGCGCAGGTTGACGTCGTTGCCGAGGGTGGCACCCCTCACCTGGCCGCTTGAGGAAACCGCAAGTACGATCTCCGGCTCTGGGTTGTTCCAGCGCGACGCCGGGTGCAGGCCGACATCGGCGCCCGGGCCGACCGCCGAGAGGACCTGCGCCTTGGTGAAGACCTCTGCGTCCGGGCCGATGCCGACCTCCAGATATTGCGACCAGACGCCCTCTTCGATGAGGGCTGCCTTGACGCGGGCCGCCTCCGGCGAACCGGGTTTCAGGTTTCGTAGACTGTCGCCGATGACAGCGGTGACGCGGGCTCGGATCGCTTCGGCGCGCGACGCATCGCCCGCCGCGCGCTCCTCGATGACGCGCTCGATCATCGAGCGCGCGAAGGTGACACCGCAGGCCTTGACCGCCTGGAGGTCCGAGGGCGCGATCAGGTGGATACGCGCCGGGTCCGCCTTTTGCGCGAAGAGCTCCTCGATCGAGCCCAGTCGATCACCCGGTGCGGTGCGGGCATGTTGAACCGGATCCGAAAGCTCGAGCAGGTCGCGCATGGTCGGCGCCGTCTTGCTGGTGATGTCATAGAGCGCGCCGTCGCGCAGGACGACGAGCGACGGCCCACTCAGATCCGGCCGCCAAACCCGGCCGACAAAGGTGCCAGTGCGAAATGCCGGATCCATCATGCCTTCCATCCTCCCGTGAACGCCTATTTCTTGCAGCGGAAGACGGGGCTGTAAAGCCGGCAGCGACACTCAGGCTTCCCTCCGGTTGCAGCGTCCGGAACATTGCAAATCCTCATACGTTTATGCCTATGCCACGCGCCCTCCGGGCGCCCTTGTCGCGCAATCGCGACGGCGCGAAATCCGGTGCCACGACTGCCGGGAAGGTTCAGGAGCAGTCGCATCAAGGCCACCCGAGGACGCCAAGAAAAGGATGCACACAATGAACCAGCACGAGGAATTCAAGGACAAGCCCGTGATCGATCCGGTGACCGGGCAGCCGCTGCCACAGACACCAACGCAGATGAGCGACGTGCCGCCTCCCTCCCGCTCGGGGCGCAGTAACTGGCCGATCGTCATCATCCTGCTCGCCGGCCTGGTATTGGCGCTGATCGCCTGGCTGCCGGCCGAACTCAGCCGCGACACCGCCAACACGGCAGCGCCGCCGGCGACCACCGACCAGCCGGCAACCGGAACGACGGGCCAGGCGACACCGCCGACCGATACGGCCACGCCCCCCGCCGGTGGAACAACGACCCAGCCGGCACCGGAAACGACGCCGCAGCAGGGAACGCAGGGCGCCAGCCCGAACTCGACCCCTGGCACGACACCCGACATGACGCAGCCGGCGCCGTAAGTAGGACGGAGCCCGCGCAAATCGATGGGCCGGAGGTTTTGATCTCCGGCCCTCGCGTCATCGTTCACCAGAATGAAAACGGGGTGGCCTAAATACGGATCGGTGCGTCCGTTAACCGTCGTCGGTCAGTGCGGCCTGATGTTTGCGGAAATCATCGCATCCCAGCCGGCTGCGGCGCAGTCGGCGATCGCAAGCAGGGTTTCCCGCGTAGCGCCATCGCGTGCCTGGATCGACATGCCGTGCTGCAGCGAGGCGACGTAGGCGGCAATCGCTGCGCAATCGACACCGGCAGGCAGGTCGCCCTCTTCGACGGCGCGCTCGAAGCGTCGCTCCAGAGCCACCTGCTTTTCAAGCCGGCGCAGCTTCAGAGCGTCGCAAACCTCCGCATCTCCACCTGCCATCTGCGGCGCGGAAAGAACCACCATGCAGCCTCTCGGCTCGCCCCGCTGGGTAAAATTCGCAGCCGTGCGTCTCAGCAGGTCGTGCACCGCCGCCTTTGCGGTCGGAACCGCCTCCAGTTCATCCCAGATGCCGGCACCGTCGGTGCGGCCGTAAAGATCCACAGCCTCGATGAAGAGCTGCGCCTTGCTGCCGAAGGCCGCGTAGAGGCTCGGTGGGTTCAATCCCATGACCCGGGTCAGGTCCGAAAGCGAGGTATTGTCATAGCCCTTGTCCCAGAAGAGCTGCATGGCGCTTGCAAGCGCCTCGTCCCTCGAAAAACTGCGTGGCCGCCCGCGGCTCATGCTCGCTGATCCTTTTTTGTATCGATCAATACATAAATCGCTTGACAGCGGATGGCAAGTCGCCTCCCTTTATATGTATCGATCACTACAGATTTGGAGAAGCCAGTGACGAGTTTGAAAGACAAGGTGGCCCTGGTAACGGGCGGCAGCCGCGGCATCGGTGCTGCAATCGCAAAACGCTTGGCGAGCGACGGCGCAACGGTGGCGGTGACCTACAGCCAGTCGAAAGAAAAGGCCGAGGCGCTCGTGGCGGAGATCAAGCGGGCTGGCGGCAGCGCGCTGGCAATCCGGGCGGACAACCGCGATCCGGGCGCGGTCGAGGCTGCCGTCAAGTCGGTTGCGGAGAAGCACGGTCGCATCGACATTCTCGTCAACAATGCCGGCATCTTCGATGCCGGGACGATAGACGAGGTAACCGCGGAGGATTTCGATCGGACGATCGACGTCAATGTGAAGGCGGTGTTTCTCGCCACGCGCGGCGCAGCGGCGCACATGCCGGATGGCGGGCGCGTCATCACGATCGGCAGCAACCTTGCCGCCCGCGTCCCATGGCCGGGCATGAGCCTTTATGTGCTGAGCAAGAGCGCGCTGATCGGCTTCACAAAGGCGGTGGCACGCGATCTCGGGCCGAAGGGCATCACCGTCAACATCGTCCATCCGGGCTCGACGGACACGGACATGAACCCGGCCAATGGCGACCATGCCGGCCCACAGCGCGGACTGATGGCGATCCCCCGCTTCAACGAGGCAAGCGACGTGGCAGGCGTCGTCGCCTGGCTGGCGGGTCCTGACGGCCGCAGCGTCACGGGCGCCGAATTCACCATCGACGGCGGCACCAACGCCTGATCAGCCAAAGAAAAAAGGCCGGAAACGCAGCTTCCGGCCTTTTCCCACTGCGTGATGCTGTGGCTTCGGACCCGTCAGGCCAGGAAGCGCTCCGGCCGGTAGGGCGCGATGTCGATGACCGTCTTTTCACCGGTCATGGCTTCCGCCAGCGCCCGGCCGGTGACCGGCCCGAGCGTCATGCCGTGATGGGCGTGACCGAAGGCAAACCACAGGCCCTCGTGACGCGGCGCCTTGCCGATCAGCGGCATCATGTCCGGCGTGCAGGGACGCGCGCCCATCCACGGTTCTTCGTCACGGCGTTCGGCCAGCGGGAAGAACTCGCGCGCCACCCGCTCGGCTCGCGTCAGCTGCACCGGCGTCTTCGGCGCGTCGCGCCAGGCAAATTCCGCGCCGGTCGTCAAACGGATGCCGCGCAGCATCGGCGCCAGGAAATAGCCCTTCTCGGCATCGAGCACCCAGTTGTTGAGCTGCGCGCCCTCCTGCGTGCCATAGTGCATGTGGTAACCGCGCTTCACGGCAAGCGGGAAATGGTAACCGAGCTTGCGGGTCACCGTATCGGCCCAGGGGCCGAGCGCCACGACGACTTCGCGCGTCTCCAGCGGCCCTTCCGGAGTGGCGACGCGCCAACCGGGACCTTCGAGCACGTGTTCTGTCGTCGCCGCATCGCCGGAAATCAGCCGTCCGCCCAGGGACTGGAAGTAGGCGAGATACGCCTTGTTGAGGCTGTGCGGATCGCGGATCGACCAGGGATCGCTCCAGCGCAGGCCACCGACGAGATCCGCCTTGATCGACGGTTCCAGCGTCTTCAACTCGCTGGTCGAAAGTTTCTGGTGGTTGACGCCGAAGCCGGCCGAGAGTTTTTCCGCTTCCTTGTACGCGGCGTCGCGTTCCTTCTCGGTGCGGAACACCTTCATCCAGCCATCCTTGCGGATGAGGTCGCCGGCGCCGGACGCCTCGATCAGATCCTGGTGTTCGCTGATCGAATGCTCGATCAGCGGCGCATAGAGCTGGGCGATGCGCCGGTGCTGGGTGAAACCGGAGTGCCACCAGTAGCGCGCCAGGAACGGCACCAGGCCCGGCAGGGCGCGGAAATGGTAATGGGCGTCGATGGTGTTGTTGAGCGCGTAGCGAAAGAGCGCGCCGAAATCATGCGGGAAACCATAGGGAAAGACGCCCTCGCGCTGGATCAGGCCGGCATTGCCGTAGGAGGTTTCCTCACCGGCGCCGCGACGGTCGAGCAACACCACCGACTTGCCGCGGCGGGCGAGATGGATGGCGGTGGAAATGCCGACGATGCCGGCGCCCAGAACCACTACGTCAGTCTTCATCTAAAGGCTGCCCCGTTGCTCGATCAAGACAAGCCGCGGCCTTGCGCCGGGCCGCGGCACCAATATCACTTCTTCTTCAGCGCAGTCATGATCTGCTCGAGATAGCCGAGCAACACGGCCGATACGACGAAGGCAAGATGTATGATCGTCGCCCACATCAGCTGTTCGCTCGAATATTGCTGCGCGTTCAAGAAGATCTGCAGCAGGTGGATCGAGGAAATGGCCACGATCGACGACGCGACCTTGATCTTCAGACTACCGGAATCGAGCTTGCCGAGGAAGGAGACCTCCGCGTCGCCTTCGTCGAAGCGGCTGACGAAGTTCTCGTACCCTGAAATCATCACCATCACGATCAGGCTGGCGACCAGCGCGGCATCGATCAGGGCGAGCATGGCCAGGATCATCTCCGCATCGTCATAGACGAAGACCATGCTGGCGATCTTGAACAGCTTGAAGGCGAACGAGATGCCGTAAAGGGCGAGCGCCGCTACCAGGCCAAGATAGAAGATGACGAGGAGCCAGCGGCTGGAGAGGATGATCCGCTCGACGAGCAGTTCCAGCGATTTCATGGTGTTCGGTTCCTCAAGGCTATTGCGACGGTTTCGGCATCAATAGCCAAGCAGGCAGGCAAGGGCAAGCAAGACGATCGAGCCCCAAACGCACCATGGGCGGCAGTAACGCCGCCCATTTTCGTCCGTTCGTATCCGCTCAAATTCGGGCTCCCGTCAGCCGCGACGCACGAGGCCAGCTACGAGCGAAATCACCAGGAAGACCAGGAATAGGAAGAAAAGGATCTGCGCGATGCCCGCGGACGTGCCGGCAATACCCCCAAACCCAAGTACACCCGCTATGATTGCCACAACGAGGAAGACAAGCGCATAGTATAACATAGCAATTCTCCTTGCCGAAATCACTGCAAAGCAAACGCCATAGCTTTCAATTTGTTCCAGTTATCGATCAAAATCACCGCGCAGAATTCCGCGGCTTCACTCGACATTAATATTCTGTTTACGATGAAAGACGAAAGAGTCCCAAATCGGCACGGTTTGCACCGGAAATGCCCGGAACCTTCGCAATACTCTGACGTTCTTCATCCATGGAACACGCAGGGTCGAAATGAAGATGCCGACAGCACATATCTGGAAAACGGCGATCGAAGCCGGACGGGAGCGGACGCATCTCTCCGATAGAAATCTTCACATCGGAAAGACGATGCGCGACCTATACACCGACGGCGACGAAAAGAGCGCCAAGATTCAGTCTCTGCTGGAAGAACTCCGCAAGCGAGAGGCCAAGGCAAAGAAGAAATAAGCGCGATGCGCACCACAAACAAAGCCGCGCGACAGATGTCGCGCGGCTTTTGCTTTTACAGTTATTCTTCCAGCAAAGAAGAGTAATTGCGTTACTCGAACCATCTAACGGCGGGACATCCAGTCGTCGATCTGGCGCTCCGCCTCGTCACGCGCGACGCCGTACCGCGCCTGGATCCGCCCGGCGAGTTCTTCCCTACGGCCATCGATGACATCGAGGTCGTCATTGGTGAGCTTGCCCCACTGCGTCTGAACCTTGCCCTTCAGCTCGTGCCATTTTCCTTCAACAATATCCCAGTTCATTTTCTGTCCTTTCGGTTGATGCGGCCGCGCAAGCGCAAATTGCGCTTGGGCAATTGCGCTTGGGCGGCCGGTGAAATCAGTTGCGAGTCCTGGCGCCGACGTCGTGGCGCGCGGCTACGGCGTAGCTGCCGTCATCGACCTTGACCTCGACCTGAAGCCGGCCAGGCGCCTTCACCTGCCATTCGATGGTCGCGTCTTCCACGAACAGCGCCGGATCGACTTCCGCGCAAGCGCCATAGGCGTGCTTGAAGGTCGTTCCTGTCGCCTCGATCGCGGGCGAAAGCAGTTCGCGGCATTCGTCCACGGTTTCGAAAGCCACGGTGGGCGCCGGCACTTCGCGGCAGGCCTCTGTCGTCTGCATGCAGCCGACCAGGACCATGATGGCGGCAATATGTTCCATTCGCATGCTCCCTTCCGTCAAACTCCAACAGCAAACGGCAATGCACGATCTGCGGTTCCGCAAAGGGGCGCGAAATATTTCCCGGAACTTTGGCGTGAGCTGCGCGTTTGGACGCCCGTCAAAAGCCCCCATCGGCGGTTGGGAGACGGTCGAGAACCTGCATCCGTTCGCAGCGTTCAACCGGGCGCGAGGGCGCGCAACGGCGACTGCCACCCACCATCGGCCACACCAATAATGGAACAAAAACGCCGCGCTCTCGTTTTCGCAACGATAACAAGCGCTGCGACCGCGGCCGAGCGACGGAGGAGATACTGGCGAGGCAAGGACACACCGCAAGGAGCTCACCCATTGCGAGCGCCGAACGGTTACATCAAAGGTCGATCAGGACGGCGCGGTAGCGGTACGGGCTATGCCTCATTGTCGTCATTCTGTTCGTCACCAGTCGCGGGCAAATTGATTTCACCGAAAATTGATTCTCAGTTCAACAAAGCAACCCTCGGATAGGAACGCGTCATGAAGAAGATACTTATCGTAGCAAGCCTGATCCTGCCCCTCGCGGCATGCACGCAGACAGAAAAGGGCGCGGCGATCGGTGCAACCGGCGGCGCGATCGTCGGCGGCGCCGCGACGGGCAACGTCAGGGGTGCGGCCGTGGGCGCTGCCATCGGCGGTGTCGCCGGTGCGCTGATCGGCAATGCCAACGAGCCGGGCCGCTGCATCTATCGCGACCGCTACGGCCGCCGCTACGAAGCCGCCTGCTGATCGGCGCATCTCACGAAGAAACGGGCAGCTGCCCGTTTCTTCCCCCCTCAGAGCGGAACCCCACCCTTCGACGGGCCTTTGGCCGCAGCTTCCGCTTCATCCAGTTTTTCAAGAAGATTGAGAAATAGTTCCGGAACGGGCTCCTGCTCGAGCGACCGATAGAACGCCTTCAAGCTGGCGCCGATCGAGCCGCCGATATCACGCGTTTCGGCCGTGCCGCCGCGCCGCTGGCTCACGCCTTCATGCTTTCCGGTTTCATCGTCCATGCTGCGCTTCACCACCGCTTCGTCCTTCACGGTTTTGCTGCCTGCGCGAAATCGCCGGCACACCGTTCGAACACGTCCCCCATTTGCTCTAAGCCGAAAAACGTGTTCAAAACATCCATCTATTCCGCCACATACCCCCTATCCTCAGAAATCAAACGAATCGCATTGCACGTAAGGAAGTCGTTGATGTCACTTTCGACCCGGATTGCGCCCCACCTGCCCTTTCTGCGCCGTTACGCGCGGGCCGTTACAGGCTCGCAGGCCGCAGGCGACGGGTATGTGGCCGCTGTTCTCGAAGCCCTGATCGAGGACATCAGCCTGTTTCCGGAAGCCTCGAACGATCGGATCAGCCTCTACAAGCTGTTCTGCTCACAGTTCGAAAAGATCTCGATCGACCGCAGCGAAAACACCTCGCCATTCGCATGGGAGAAGCAGGCCGCCGCCAATCTGTCGCTGATCGCGCCTGTGCCGCGCCAGGCGTTTCTGCTCGTGTCGGTCGAGGGCTTTTCCATCGCCGATGCGGCCGAGGTCATGAGCCTGAGCCAAGCCGAATTTTCGAAGCTGCTGACCCTCGCCTCGGAGGACATCTCGCGCCAGGTCGCAACGGACGTCCTGATCATCGAGGACGAGCCGCTGATCGCGCTCGATATCGAGGATATGGTGACCAGCCTCGGCCACCGCGTGACCGGGATCGCCCGCACCCACGGCGAGGCGCTCGATCTCTACCGCAAGACCTCTCCGAAGATGGTCCTGGCCGACATCCAGCTTGCCGATGGCAGCTCGGGCATCGACGCCGTCAACGAGATCCTCACACAGGCCGCGGTGCCGGTGATCTTCATCACCGCCTTCCCGGAACGGCTGCTGACTGGCAAGCGGCCGGAGCCGGCCTTCCTCGTGACCAAACCGTTCAATCCGGACATGGTGAAGGCACTGATCAGCCAGGCGCTGTTCTTCGACGAACACGCACGCTCTGCCCGGCGCTAGGCCGGGCAACATGTCGCTTATCCAGGAAGCTGCCGTTCCGGTGGCTGGTCGCTGATTTCCTCGACAATGGCGAGAACGATGAGAGAGAGCGGCAGTGCCAGCATGGCGCCAACCGCCCCCCACATCCAGGTCCAGAACACGATCGCCAGGAAGATCAGGAACGGGTTCACCTCGAGTTCGTTGCCGAGGATCGCCGGAATGGCAAGGTTTTCCATCGCGAGGTGAACGACGAAGAAGACCGCGGCCGGCGCCAATGCCAGCCACAGCACCTCGTGCGTCATCAACCCCGCCACCAGCAGGCTCAGTGTCATCGCCGTCACGCCGAGATAAGGAATGAAGCTGGAGACGAAAGCGAACAGGCCCCACAGCGGAGCCATGCCCAGGCCGCCGACAAACGCGATCACCGTCGTCACCAGGCCGAGCGAGAGATAGATCACGCTGGCGATCGAGAAGTAACGCGCCAACGCGTCCTCGATGCCGTTCATGATGCGAATGGCGCTGAGCCGCCGCTCACGGCTGGCAAAGGCAAGGATGACGGCCTTCCGCAGTTGCAGCCGCCCGAGCAAGAACAGGCCGAGTGCCGCGAGGAAAATCAGGGTCTGCACCAAGGCGGGCGTCAGCCCGGCTGCAGTGGCGGCAAGCATCGGTCCGGCATTCTTCATGACGGTGTCGGCAATCGCGTCGTTGCCGATGCTGCGCGCGACAGCCAGCCGCAGCCACTCGAACCGATCGATGAACGGCATCACCCGCGCCACCACGCTTTCGGCAAGCTTCGGCGCCTCGGAGGCGAGCGCCGTCAACGGGCCGAGAAGCGCATTGACGAGCCACGAGAGGCCGGTGACGAAGATGCCCGCCAACAGCAACCCCCCGAAGATGGGCGGCAGACCGTAGCGCGCCAGACCGTCGGCGGTCCGGCCGAGCACCACGCCGACGACGATCGCCAGCGTGATTGGCAGCAGGATCGTTTCCATGGCGTAGATGCCCGCACATGCGGCAATGGCGAAAAGGCCGATGATGCTCCAGGCGACCATCAGATCGATGCCGTCCCGCCGCGGAGCGGTCGATGGCGCCGCCGTCGCGACTGCAGCCTCCTCCTCGACGATCCGCCGCGCGCGCTTGCGCTGCTGGGCGGCACCCGCCCGCCGCAGCGTGTTCGCGATCATGCCGCGCCGTCCCTCGGCCAGGGCGGCGCGCGGGTCGTTCGCGTTTCCGGTCAACAGATCAGGCCGCCCTGCCTTTTGCTCAGGCCCTGCTTGCGGCACATCGCGTGATTGATCTTGCACGGTCAATGGTGTTCCGGCGGGAAGACATGCAGGGTCAGCGACAACAGGCCGAGCCCCAGGATGATGACGAGCAAGGTATGGGCGACACCTGCGGCGGTGTAGGGAACGAGCCCGAAACCGATCATGACGCCCGCCAAGAGAAGGACACAGACACGGGGCAGCCAGTAAAGCATTGACAGTCCTCCCAATGGTGGCGGCCGGTTTTGGCCTGCTTCTTCGGATCGGACACTTAACGTGCCGGCGCGCCGTTTGGTTCCGCGCACGGGAGCTGGAATGGGAACGAAAAACGCCGCCGGACGGCAGTCCGGCGGCGCAGGAATGAGACGACGGGAAATCCCGTAGCGCCGGCCTTAAGCGGCAGCGGCGACGACGATGACTTCGACGAGGTATTCCGGGGTCGCGAGCTTGGCTTCGCCGGTGGCGCGAGCCGGGGTATTGCCCTGCGGTGCCCAGGCGTCCCAGACCGAGTTCATCTTCGGGAAGTCTGCCATGTCGGCGAGCCAGATGGTGGCCGAAAGGATGCGGGTCTTGTCGGTGCCGGCGAGCGCCAGAAGACGGTCGACTTCGGCAAGCGCCTGCTTGGTCTGCGTCACGACATCGTCACCGGCGTTGCCGACCTGGCCGGCGAGGTAGACGGTGTTGTTGTAGACCACGGCCTGGCTCATACGGGGGCCGGTTTCGAAACGCTTGATTTCCATGAACGTGTTCCTGAGGTTGGGCCGAACGATCGGTCCGGCCAAAAAGCGGCTGCCCGCCGCCAAGAGGCGAGAAGTGAAGGCGGCGCGACACCTCTACACCATCAAGCCCCCGAGTCAAAGAAGCCGGGCAATGGCTGCCCGGCTTCTCTTGTTTCTTCAGCAAAAATCAGCAGCGGCGGGTCAGGCCGCCTGCTTCTTCTTGGCAAGGCGCGCCTTGATGCTCTCGACATCCGCACGTGGCGTCGCTGCAAACAGCGTCTTGGTGTAGCTGTGCTTCGGATCGGCAAACACCTCGTCGCGGCTGCCGTATTCGACGGCCTCGCCGAAATACATCACCATGACGTCGTCAGCGATGTAGCGCACGACCGACAGGTCGTGGCTGATGAAGACGTAGGTGAGCTTCAGCTCGTCCTGAAGGTCGGC
The DNA here is from genome assembly GCF_050435225.1 of Ensifer sp. LBL. NCBI lineage: Bacteria > Pseudomonadati > Pseudomonadota > Alphaproteobacteria > Hyphomicrobiales > Rhizobiaceae > Ensifer > Ensifer sp. LBL. The sequence continues at coordinate 714,233 of NZ_JBNDJY010000001.1, forward strand.
AAGCAGGTTCAAGACCTGTGCCTGAACCGACAGGTCGAGCGCCGAGACCGGCTCGTCGAGGACCAGCAGCTTCGGGTTCAGCATCAACGCACGCGCAATGGCGATACGCTGGCGCTGGCCGCCCGAAAACATGTGCGGATAGCGGTTGAAGTGCAGCTCGGTGAGGCCGACCTTCTTCAGCATCGTCATCGCCCGGTCGCGACGTTCGTCGGCCGGCGTGTCGGTGTTGATGACCAGCGGTTCCATCAGGATGTCGCCGATCTTCTGGCGCGGGTTGAGCGAGCCATAGGGGTTCTGGAAGACGATCTGCACCTTGCGGCGCATCTCCGGCGTCATGTCGCCCTTGGAGATATCGATCTTCTTGCCCTCGATCAGGAGGTCGCCCGAGGTTGCCGGATCGATCAGCGTGAGGATGCGGCCGAGCGTAGACTTGCCGCAGCCGCTTTCGCCGACGATCGCCAGCGTCTTGCCCTCTTCGACGGAAAAGCTCACGCCTTTCAGCGCATGAACCGTCTTTGCCTTTTTGATGAGGCCGCCGGGGATATGGTAGTCGCGCACCAGATTGCGCGCTTCGAGGATCACGCTCATTGGGCCGCTCCTTCGTCGACGAAGAGTTCGGAAATCGTCGGCAGACGATCGCCGGTCGCGTTGTCAGGCAGAGCCGCCAGAAGTGCGCGCGTGTAGTTGCTTTTCGGGTTTTCGAAGAGCGTCAGCACGTCGGCCTCTTCCATCTTGCGGCCCTTGTACTGCACGACCACCCGGTCGGCAGTCTCGGCGACCACGCCCATGTTATGCGTGATCATGATCAGGCCCATCTTGTGCTCAGCCTGCAGCCTCATCAGGAGGTCGAGGATCTGCTTCTGGATCGTGACGTCGAGCGCGGTGGTCGGCTCGTCGGCGATCAGGAGCTTCGGGTTGCAGGCGATCGCGATCGCGATCATCACGCGCTGGCACTGGCCGCCCGACATCTGGTGCGGATAGTGGCCGAGCCGTTCGGCCGGATCCGGAATGCCGACCGCCTCGAACAGTTCGATCGCGCGCTTGCGGCGACCGGCCTTGTCGAGGCCCATATGGATGCGCAGCACTTCCTCGATCTGGAAGCCGACGGTGAAGCACGGGTTGAGGCTGGCGATCGGCTCCTGGAAGATCATGGCAATGTCCTTGCCGACGATCTTGCGCTTTTCGCTGGCCGACATGCCCAAGAGGTCGCGACCGTTGAAAGTGAGCTTGTCGGCCGTCACCTTCGCCGTCCAGGGCAGAAGCCCCATGGCGGCCAGCATCGATACGGATTTACCCGAGCCGCTTTCGCCGACGATCGCAAGCACTTCGCCTTCATGGACCTTCATCGATACGCCGTTGACGGCGCGGAAGGGACCGGAGGCCGTCTGAAATTCGACGACCAGGTTTTCGATTTCGAGAAGCGCCATGATCAGGACCTCTTCAGCTTGGGATCGAGCGCATCGCGCAGGCCGTCACCCATCAGGTTGATCGCAAGCACGGTGATCAGGATCGCGATACCCGGAAGGGTCACCACCCACCAGTGGCTGCTGATGAACTCGCGGGCTTCGGCGAGCATCGTGCCCCATTCCGGTGTCGGAGGCTGTGCGCCCATGCCGAGGAAGCCGAGGGCGGCTGCGTCAAGGATCGCGCTCGAGAAGGAGAGCGTCGCCTGGACAATCAGCGGCGCCATGCAGTTCGGCAGGATCGTCTTGAACATCAGACGGCCATGACCGGCGCCGGCCACCTTGGCGGCGACGACATAGTCACGGGTCTTTTCGCTCATGACGGCAGCACGCGTCAGGCGCACGAAGTGCGGCTGGAAGACGAGCGCGATGGCGATCATGGCGTTGACGAGGCCCGGGCCGAGGACGGCGACCAGCACGAGGGCTAGCAGCAGCGACGGGAAGGCGAGGATGATGTCCATCACGCGCATGATGACGGTATCGACCCAGCCACGGAAGTAGCCGGCGATGACGCCAAGTGCGATGCCGCCGACGAGCGACAGGGTCGTGACGATGACACCGACGAACAGCGAGAAGCGCGTGCCGTAGATCAGGCGGGACAGCATGTCGCGGCCGACGGCATCGGTGCCGAGCAGGAATCCGGCGCGGCCGCCTTCCTGCCAGACCGGCGGAACCAGCACCGCATCGCGGTACTGTGCCACCGGATCATGCGGCGCGACCCACGGTGCGAAGATCGCGAGCAGAACGAGGAACACAAAGAACACGAGACCGATCACGGCGCCGCGGTTCTCGGAGAAGTAATACCAGAATTCGGCCAGACGCGCCCGGCGGGACGGGTCGGTCGAAACGGTGCTTGTTGCAGCAGCTTGAGACATGACGCCCTCCTTAGTGCCGGATGCGCGGATTGATGAGACCGTAGAGCAGGTCGACGATCAGGTTGACCAGCATGATCACCGCAGCGATGACGAGCAGGCCGCCCTGGATGACGGCGTAGTCGCGACGCGACACCGAATCCACCATCCACTTGCCGATGCCCGGCCAGGAGAAGATCGTTTCGGTCAGGATCGCGCCGGCGAGCATGACGCCCACCTGCAGGCCGATGGTGGTGACCACCGGGATCATCGCATTGCGCAGCGCATGGACGCCGACGACCCGGAAGGTCGAAAGGCCCTTGGCACGTGCCGTGCGCACGTAGTCTTCGGAGAGAACTTCAAGCATCGCCGAGCGCGTCTGGCGCGCGATGACCGCAAGCGGAATGGTTCCGAGCACGATCGTCGGCAGGATCAGATGGCTGACGGCCGACTTGAAGGCGCCGGCCTGGCCGGACAGGAGCGAGTCGATCAGCATGAAGCCGGTGACCGGCGGGAAGAAGTACATCAGCGAGATGCGGCCGGAGACCGGCGTCCACTGCAACATGCCGGAAACGAGCATGATGAGCAGCAGGCCCCACCAGAAGATCGGCATCGAAAAGCCGACTAGCGCAGTGCCCATCATCGCCTGGTCGACGGCCGAGCCGCGCTTGATCGCAGCAATCACGCCGGCCGGAATGCCGAGAATGACCGCAAACAAGATCGCGCAGAGCGAAAGCTCGACGGTTGCCGGGAACAGTTCGAAGAACTGGTCGATGACCGGCTTCTTGGTGACGATCGAGGTGCCGAAATCACCCTGGAGCACGCCCCAGAGATAATCGAGATATTGCACCACGATCGGCCGGTCGAAGCCGAGTGCGTGTGAGATTTCCGCATGTCGCTCCGGCGACATGACGCGCTCGCCCGAAAGCAGCGCAACCGGATCGCCCGGAAGCAGGCGGATGAAGGAGAAGGCGATGATGGAGACGCCGACGAAGGTCGGTATCAGGACAGCCAATCGCCCCAAGAGAAATCGGAACATGTTAAACCCCGCGCCATGTTGCCGCGGCATTGTATCCCGCCGCTGGCACCACCGCATGCTTTCCCACTTAACGGCCAAGCATACAGCAAGTCGAAATGCCACAGCGACCTTTTGCGCTCCAGCAGGAACTCGGGGTCGCTATAGTGGATGCAAAGAGGGGCGCTTGCCCTTGGCAAACGCCCCCTTAAGGATCAGTTAACTAAATTACTCGGTGATGTCCACGCCGTCGAAGGCAAAATCACCAAGCGGGCTCTGAACGAAGCCCTCGACGTTCTTGCGCATCGGCACGACCGAGAGCGAGTGGTCGATCGTGGCCCACGGCGCTTCGCGTTTAAAGACGACCTGCGCCTCTTCGTAGAGCTTGGTGCGCTCTGCCGGATCCGAGGTTTCCTTCGCCTTCTTCACGAGAGCGTCGAATTCCTGGTTGCACCACTGTGCACGGTTGTTGCCGCCGACAGCGTTGCAGCCGAGAAGCGTGTCGAGGAAGTTGTCCGGGTCGCCGTTGTCGCCGGTCCAGCCGAGGATGACGGCACCGTCACGATCCTTCGCCTTGGACTTGTCGAGGTATTCGGCCCACTCGTAGGAGACGATCTCGACCTTGACGCCGATTTTGGCGAAGTCCGACTGCATCAATTCAGCTGCGCGACGGGCGTTCAGCATGTACGGACGCGAAACCGGCATTGCCCAGAGCTTCATCGACAGGTCCTTGACGCCTGCGTCTTCAAGCATCTTCTTGGCGACTTCCGGCTCGTAGGTGTCGTCTTCGATCTTGTCGTTGTACGACCACATCGTCGGCGGGATCGGGTTGACGGCCGGCTGGGCAGCGCCCTGGAAGACGGCATCGACGATCGCCTGCTTGTTGATCGCCTTGTTCAGCGCCTTGCGGACTTCCGGCTTGTCAAACGGAGCCTGGGTCGTGTTGTAGGCGAGGTAAGAGACGTTCAGACCGGCCTGTTCCATGACCTTCAGGTTCGGGTCTGCCTTCATCTTCGAAACGTCGGCAGCGTTCGGGAACGGCATCAGGTGGCATTCGCCAGCCTGGAGCTTCTGGAAGCGAACCGAAGCGTCAGAGGTGATCGCGAAGACGAGGTCGTCGATCTTCTGCTTGCCACCCCAGTAGTCCGGGTTTGCCTTGTAACGGATGACGGCATCCTGCTGGTAAGCAACGAAAGCGAACGGACCGGTGCCGAGCGGCATCTGGTTCATCTGCTCCATCTTGCCGTCAGCCTGCAGCTTGTCGGCGTATTCCTTCGACAGGATCGAAGCAAACGGCATCGCGATGTTGGCGAGGAACGGAGCTTCCTTGCGCGTCAGGGTGAACTTGACGGTCAGGTCGTCGACCTTTTCAACCGACTTGATGACTTCCGGGAAGCCCATGCCGGCTGCGTATTCCCACGAAGCGCCAGCAATGTACTTGTTCCACGGGTTGTCGGCCTTCAGCTGGCGCTCATAGGAGAACACCACGTCGTCGGCAGTGAAGTCACGCGACGGCGTAAAGAACTCGGTGGTCTGGAACTTGACGCCCGGACGCAGCTTGAAGGTGTAGACCAGACCGTCGTCGGAGATCGTCCAGCTTTCGGCGAGACCCGGCTCAACTTCGGTCGTGCCCTTCTTGAACTCGAGCAGGCGGTTGTAAACCGTGTGCGCAGCCGCGTCGAAGGTCGTGCCGGCGGTGTACAGGCCCGGGTCAAAACCCTCTGGCGAACCTTCCGAGCAATAAACGAACGTCTTCGACCAGGCGGAGCCGGCCATCAGCGTGGCAAGCGCCGTCGCTGCAAACAGAGTAGTGAGCTTTTTCATGAGCTTTGCTTCCCAGATTTGTTTTTGTTCTCGTGTTTTCCTGACGCGGAATGCCGTTGCCCCCCGGTCAAGGCCGGATGGAACGACATTTGGCGTCGCATTGCAATAAGTCGCCGCAGAAATTTGTCTATGCGAAAAATTCGTCCGCAGGTAGAGCCGGGATATTCGTCCACTGTTTTAGAATCGACTGACAAAACAGTGCGCTGCAGCACCGAAACTCCATGGCGTTTTGGCCGCTTTCGCAGGGCCTGCGGCCCGCCCTGCCCGCCCGTCAGTGGCGCGATGCCGGCCCGCGGCAGCCGCCTGCTTTCCTCGGCGAATGCGCGATGGAGAAAGCCGTGATCATTGGCCGCACGGACATGCGATTCGGTTTCGACAGCTTTCCGTCAATCCCAAGATACTATGGTAGAAATCCCGAACGGGATTGTGCAATAAAATGTATACAAAACTCGGGGGAGACATTCGACGTGCCCAGACGTCCTTGGGAGGGACCGGCAGCTGCCTTTTACTGCTTTCAGTCGTTCGGCAGGCTTGCCGAGGGACGGGCATGACGCAGCCTGCCCGCAATACCGGCAACGCACATTGCCGATTGATCGCTGCGGCGCGCGGGATAAACTGCCGCGCGACCATAAGGGGATAGCCAGTCCGTGGCGGCTTTGCTGGAAAATCACAGGCGATACGACCTTCGCGACGAGCTAGAGAAGGCGCTGAACCGCGTCGATTTCTTCCGCATTTTTCATACGATGGCATTGCGCTTCGGCTTCAGCCATTTCGGCATCCTGCAGCTCGGCAACGAGAACGACGCCTGCATGCTGTCCACCCGCCTGGTGCTGCACGACCTGCCCTCCGGGCTCGCGGAAGAATACGACAAGCGCCATCGCTTCGGCGACTCCGTGTTCTACAAGACATTGCACCGCTCGGCGATCTCGTCGGTCTGGCGGGCGGACGACGCCGGCTGCGACGCCGGGCAGAACCTGCTGGTGCAGCTCGGCTTCGAACTGCTCGTCAGCGTGCCGGTGCACGCAGCCTCGACCGGCGCGCGCTACGCCGTGCTCTTTCTCGGAGACGGGGAGGATATCGGCCGGGCCGAGCATGTCGCGCTCGCCTACGACGCGATCGCCGCCTTCGACTATTTCTATCGCATCGCGCTTGCCAACAAGGCCGGGATGGGACTGACGCCGCGCGAAACCGAAATCCTCAAATGGATCTCGCACGGCAAGACGGCAAGCGAGATCGCGCTCATCGTTTCGGTGTCTGAGCACACGGTGAACTCACACACCGCAACGATCCTGAAGAAACTCGACGTCGTCAATCGCACCCAGATGGTGGCGAAGGCAATCCGAGAGCAGATCATCCAGTAACAGCCGATGCGTGGCCGCGTTTCGCACCGCCACGCCCAACGAACGGGACGCCCGCCATCAGCAAGGGTATTCGGTCATGACGCGAAAAGCACACATCCTGCTCGTTGACGACGACCCGGCAGAAAACCTGATCCTGCGCGCGCTCATCCGCAAGGTGAGCAGCATCGACATCGAGCTGCACTACTGCCAGACGATGGACGATGCGCTTGAATTCCTGCGCTCGGGCAAACCGGTGTCGATGATCCTGCTCGACAACCGCCTGCGGCCGCAGCTCGATTTCCGCGAGACGGTCCCAGCCCTCCGGCACCAGGGCTATATCGGCCCGATCGGCGTGATCTCAGCGTCGCTCGCCGATGCCTATTTTCAGAATCTGGAGGATTACGGCGCCGATTTCCGCATCGACAAGGCTGAAATCGACCCGACTGCGATCGACTTCATATTGCGGGAATATCTACCGCAGGAATAACACCCGGCGGCACGTCAGCCGCCAGGCCATGCCGCGCGATGTGCGCGGCGGTGTTCGGAGATATCAGGCAGCCGAGGTCTGCGGACGCTTGGTTTCTTCCAGGCCAAGCAGGAAGTTGATCTGCGGGCGGGCCTTGACGAGGTCGTCGATCGTGTAGCCCTGCAGCACTTCGAAGAAGGCGTTCAGCGCCTTGCGCAGCGCCGAGTTCAGGCCGCAGCTGTCGACGAGCGGGCATTCGATCTCACCCGCTTCGAAGCATTCCGCCATCGCGAAACTGTCTTCCGTCACCTTGACGACGTCGAACAGCGTGATCGCCGAGGCAGGCTTCGGCAGGCGTACGCCGCCGTTGCGGCCACGCACGGTTTCAACGAGGCCGGCCTTGGTCAGCGGCTGCAAGATCTTGAAGAGAAACAACTCGGAAACGCCATAGGCCCTGGCGATTTCGGGAATGCGGCTGAGCTTTTCCCCGTTGGCGGCGCAGTACATCAACATGCGAACCGCGTAGTTCGTTTGCTTCGTCAGACGCATCATTCACTCCGGCATCGAGAGGTTCACGAACTCATCATATAGGACGGATCGTAGTTTGGAACAATTCCAAAAAGCCAGAAAAGTCACTTCTTGTTGAGCGTTTACGGTTTCCTGATTGACTGATTGCGGCGCCCCGGTCAGAAAGATGAGGAATTTTGTTAACTTAGCTCAAACGAGAAAATGGAGGAAGCGATGTCCGTTTCAAGAGCAGCGATGGGCGTTCTGTCCCTGACGGCAACCCTGCTGGCAACGAGCGCCGCCTGGGCCGATGGTGAAGTCAATATCTACTCCTACCGGCAGCCCGACCTGATCAAGCCGCTGCTCGACGCCTTCACCAAGGAAACCGGCATCACCACCAATGTGCTCTTCCTCGACAAGGGTCTCGTCGAGCGCATCCAGGCCGAAGGCGCCAACTCGCCGGCCGACGTGATCCTGACCGTCGACATCAGCCGCCTGACCGAGGCGAAGGATGCGGGCGTCACCCAGCCTGTTGTCAACGAGACGATCAACAAGGACATCCCGGCGCATTTCCGCGATCCTGAGGGCAACTGGTTCGGCCTCACCACCCGCGGCCGCGTCGTCTATGCTTCCAAGGAGCGCGTTGCGCAGGACGACATCACCTATGAAGAGCTTGCCGACCCCAAGTGGAAGGGCAAGATCTGCACCCGCGACGGCCAGCATTCCTACAACATCGGCCTGTTCGCCTCGATGATCGCCCACCATGGCGAAGCCGAGACCGAGAAGTGGCTGACGGGCCTGAAGAACAACCTCGCCAAGAAGCCTGACGGCGGCGACCGCGACCAGGCCAAGGCGATTCTCGCCGGCGAATGCGACCTGGCACTCGGCAACACCTACTATGTCGGCCTGATGATGACCAACGAGAAGGAGCCGGAACAGAAGGATTGGGCAGCGGCCATCAAGGTGCTCTTCCCGAATGCCAAGGACCGCGGCACGCACGTCAACATTTCGGGCATGGCGCTCGCCAAGAACTCCCCGAACAAGGACAATGCGCTGAAGCTGATGGAATTCCTGTCGGAAGGCGAAGCCCAGAAGATCTACGCCGAGCAGGTGTTCGAATATCCGGTGCTGCCGGGCGCCGAGCCGTCTGACGTCGTCAAGTCCTTCGGCACGATCAAGCCGGACGAACTGCCGCTCGCCGACATCGCTTCGAACCGCAAGAACGCTTCCGAGCTGGTCGACAAGGTCGGCTACAACGACGGTCCGCAGGACTGATCACAGACAAGTCGCAAGACAGAAACAGCGGGCCATCGGCCCGCTGTTTTCGTTTCGGGAATAGCGAGACGACAGGTCCTGCAGGCTCATTGCGCCTTGGCGCGCAACTCCGCCGCATAGTCGAGGATCGCCTGGCGCCGCTCCGGCGTCCCTGGATGCGTCGACAGGATGCTGGTTTCGCCATGATCGTCGAGCTTTTCCTCGATCAGATCGAAAAAGCGGGCAATTGCCACCGGATCCCTGCCCGCCTTCTGCATCAGCTCCACCGAATGCCTGTCGGCCGCACTTTCCGCCCCGCGCGAATAGGAAAGCGAAAGAAGGCCGGCGCCCTGCACCAGCAGATCTTCGGTTCCAGACCCGATATCGCCGCCGATCATCATGATGAGGCCGGCAACTCCGGCAGCGCGATAGATCTGGCGCAAACTGTGTTCCAGTTCGACGTGGCCGATCTCATGCGCCAGCACGCCGACAATCACTTCCGTATCGTCGCCGGCAAGCTCGATGAGTTCGTCGGTGACGACCAGCGTGCCGTCCGGGAGCGCAAAGGCGTTCGGCCCGACAATCCCGCCTGTGCGAAAGTTGAGCGTGTATCCGGCTTGGCCCCGGATGGAGAGGGCGGCTATCGCATTGAACCCTTCGCGGATTCTCTCCTGGCGCTCGGCGCTTAGCTTGGTCTTGTCGAATACAGTTCGGTCCATCGCCTCGATCGTACTCGCTGACATGATCTTCGGCACGACTGGCGGCGTCACCAGCACCGCGATCTCGACGAGCGCCGGCACCGCATAACGGTAGACGGCCCAGCCGGAAAGTATCGTGGCAGCGACGACGGCAATCAACTGAGGACGAAAGCGTTCGAGGTGATGAATGAAGCCATGGCCGACCTTGCCCCTGGCGGTCAGCAGCCGATCGATCGCTTCGTTATCAAGTGTTTCGAAAAGCGAACCGCCAGGAAAATCGAGCCGGCGCGGGATCGCCCCGACACGTGCGGAAACCTCGATCTGCGCAAAAGCCGCAGCCACGAGTGTGCCGCTGGCCTCATCCTGCACGGCAATCTCATCACCGATCTCGACGAGCTTTGCTGGCACCGACCGGCTTGAGCCCGGCGGATGCCATTCGCCTGAAGCAATTCGTGGACGTTCAGAAACCAAAATCGAACCCTTCGAACTCGATGAACTCAGCGCCGACGGCCGAGCCTTGCTCTTCGATGTCGCTGACCAGAGTGCCGACCGATCCAGCAATCAGAACGCCCGTATGCTCCCACGTGTAGTGCGCCATTCGCACGGCCGCCCAGGGCCGCAGGAAACCGAGGCTCAGAACCGTAACAACGAGGTTCGAAATGGCGATCCAGGTGTAGCGTCCCCGTGACAGATTGCTGCGGAATCTATGTTTTTCATCAAATCTCGACGCGCTCCAGACCGCGTTGCGCACGGCGGCACGATAAAACAGTGTCGCGACGCCATAGACGCTCAGCACGACCGCGTACATTGCACCAGCCAACACCCAGTGCACTGTCACGTAATCGGGGGATACGGCTTCGTAGAGGGCTGTCACTCGAACCGTGCCGATAATGATTGCTGCCATTACGATGCCGACGATCACGCCGAATGCGGCACCGATGCACATCCCCCGATAGAGCGGAAGGAGCGGCGGATCGGTATGAAAGGACTTGCCGCCAAGACGCAAGTTCGACCCAACATAACGGCCAATCCATCGGCTGGCGATCGGAGCCAGCAGCCCGAGCGAAATGAGCGTGAGCAGGCCGCCGAGGATAAACGCCTTGAATGCGCCACCTACGCTACCAACAAAGTCGAAGCGGACATTGCGGTAGCTGGTCACGCGCGCGTTAAAGCGCAGCCCCCTGACGACAAGCCATGGCACCGCAACGATCACCGCGATGGTCGGCAGCAGCGCCAGGATTGGGACGGTGGTCGCGATGACGTTCAAAATCACTAGGCCGCCAAGAACGATGAGACGCCCGACAAGAATTTGGCCACCTCTCGCGTGATACTCGAAGGCACGGCCGAGCAGAACGGTGTTTCCGTAAAAGTATCGATTTCGCCGGACCTTTGCCCAGGCGGAATAAATGCCAAGCGTGACGATCGTCAAAAACACGTTGACGATCCAGATGCCGAAATATTCCTTGCCGCTCCCCATGAACGAGAAACGGTGAAAATCGATCGACACGTCGCGTGTCGGCGCTGCTTGAAACGACGTCGCTTCAGCCACAACCATGATGGGCCCCCTCCGTCCATCCGTTGTGCATCGGACACGCCGCAAAAGCGCTCCAACAGCACAGGATCAAACACAATTCGCCTGCTGCGCCCCCGCCCGCCAGGCTGCCGTTGGAGCTGCGGTCCATTCACGGCCCTTGCCCACGGTTCGCAAATTAGTTGTGTCGCGTCGCCGAATGCAACAAAAAAGGGCCTCCCGAAGGAGGCCCCGAGGCGGGAGGATCTTTATCCCGTTGTTACTTCATCGTCGGCATGACGAACTCGGCACCGTCCTTGATGCCCGAGGGCCAACGCTCGGTGATGGTCTTGGTGCGGGTCCAGAACTTGATCGAGTCCGGGCCGTGCTGGTTGAGGTCGCCGAAGGACGAGGACTTCCAGCCGCCGAACGAGTGGTAGGCGAGCGGAACCGGGATCGGAACGTTGACGCCGACCATGCCGATGTTGATGCGCGAGGCGAAATCGCGGGCAGCGTCACCGTCGCGGGTGTAGATCGCGACGCCGTTGCCGTATTCGTGCTTCATCGGCAGATCGAGGGCTTCCTCGTAGGTCTTGGCGCGGACGACCGAGAGAACCGGCCCGAAGATTTCGGTCTTGTAGATGTCCATGTCCGGGGTGACGTTGTCGAACAGGCAGCCGCCGATGAAGTGGCCTTGCTCATAGCCCTGAAGCTTGAAGTCGCGCCCGTCGACCACGAGCTTTGCGCCCTGCTCGACACCGCTGTCGATCAGGCTGCGGATACGCTGTTCGGCTTCCTTGGTGACAACCGGGCCCATGTCGGCCTTCTCGTCGGTGTACGGGCCGATGCGCAGGCTTTCGACCATCGGCGTCAGCTTGCTGATCAGGCGGTTGGCGGTTTCCTCACCGACCGGAACGGCAACCGAGATCGCCATGCAGCGCTCGCCGGCCGAACCGTAGCCGGCGCCCATCAGGGCGTTGGCGGCCTGGTCGAGATCGGCGTCCGGCATGATGATCATGTGGTTCTTGGCACCCCCGAAGCACTGGGCGCGCTTGCCGTTCATGGCAGCCGTGCCATAGACGTAGCGGGCAATCGGGGTCGAGCCGACGAAGGAGACGGCTGCGATATCCGGATGCGTCAGGATCGCGTCAACCGCACCCTTGTCGCCGTTGACGACGTTGAGAATGCCCGCCGGCAGGCCGGCTTCGATCATCAGTTCGGCAAGGCGAATCGGAACGGACGGATCACGCTCGGACGGCTTCAGGATGAAGGCGTTGCCGCAGGCGATGGCCGGGGCAAACATCCACATCGGGATCATGGCCGGGAAGTTGAACGGGGTGATGCCGGCGCCGATGCCGACGGCCTGGCGGATCGAGTACATGTCGATGCCGGGGCCGGCGCCTTCGGTGAACTCGCTCTTCTGCAGATGCGGAATACCGATGACGAATTCGCAGACTTCGAGACCGCGGATAAGGTCACCCTTGGCGTCTTCGATCGTCTTGCCGTGCTCGCGCGACAGGATCTCGGCGAGCTCGTTCATGTTGGCGTTCAGAAGTTCGACGAACTTCATGAAAACGCGGGCGCGGCGCTGCGGATTGGTGGCCGCCCACTTCGGCTGTGCTGCCTTGGCGCTTTCGACGGCTGCCGAAAGTTCCGCGTCGCTTGCGAGCGCCACGGTGCCCTGCACTTCGCCCGTTGCCGGGTTGAAGATGTTGCTCGTGCGGCCGCTGGTGCCGGCAACGCGCTTGCCATCGATGAAATGACCGAGTTCGTACATGGATGTCTCCTCCTGATCTTGATTGTGGCGGCATGATCGCACTACGATTTAAACAAAGCAATTTCCGATATTCAGCAACCGTTGTGCAAGAATTAAAGCCCAACGACCGCAACCGGGGCTCAACACCATGAACTGGGACGATGTCAGAATGTTTCTAGCCGTGGCGCGGACCGGACAGATTCTGGCCGCATCCAAGCGGCTGGGCGTCAACCATGCCACGCTCAGCCGTCGGGTGACTGCGCTGGAAGAGGCTATGAAAACGCGGCTGCTGGTGCGCCGGCCGAACGGCTGCGAGCTGACCGCCGAGGGTGAAATCTTCCTCAGTGCTGCCGAGCGGATGGAGACAGAGATGCTGGCGGCGCAGTCGCAGATCGGCCGGATAGATACGGCGATCGCCGGCACGGTGCGGATCGGCGCGCCCGACGGCTTCGGCGTCTCTTTCCTCGCGCCCCGCCTCGGAAGGCTGACCGCCCGATACCCGGAACTGAAGCTGCAGTTGGTGCCGGTCCCCCGCTCCTTCTCACTGTCGCAGCGCGAGGCCGATATCGCGATCACCATCGAGCGGCCGGAACAGGGCCGGCTCGTGTCTTCGAAACTCACCGACTATACGCTCGGCCTCTACGCCTCGGCCGACTACCTCGAAAGACACGGTACGCCGCAGACGATCGACGATCTGAAGGGACACCGCCGCATCGGCTACGTCGAGGACCTGATCTTCACGCCGTCGCTGAATTTTTCCGCCGAAATCATGCGCAGTTGGGATGCCTCGTTCGAGATCTCCAGCGCCACCGGCCAGACGGAGGCGGTGCGCTCCAGCGCCGGTATCGGCATCCTGCACAACTACATTGCCCGCCATGCGCCGGAGCTGAAACGCATCCTGCCGGAAACGACCATTCGCCGCGCCTACTGGACCACCTATCACGAGAGCGCCCGCGATCTCGTGCGCGTGCGCACCGTCGTCGCCTTCCTGCAGGAATTGGTGACGGCGGAGCACCAAATCTTCGTCTGAGATATCAGGCGCCCAGGCACGCACCTCACGAGCGAACCCGGTCGAGGCAGATATTTAAAGGGAAATCCCGGCTTCGCGCAGACCGTCTATCAGCCGCGGAATGATGGCCGGATCCTGGTAGGGCATCGCCCGCTTGAAGTGGTCGATGGAAAAGTCCGGGTTGACCTCGAAGACCTCATGCCAGTAGCGCCGCGCTTCCTCGTGGCGCCCGGTGCGACCATAGAGACAGGCAAGATAGAAGCGCGTCATGTCCGACCGCGGCGCCAAGGCCAGGCGCCGCTTGAAGGCAATCTCGGCTTCATCGAAGCGGCCGAGATTGAGCAAGGTCCGGCCAAGGAAATGCAGCGCCAGGTCGAACTGCGGATCGAGCCGGTGGGCGCGGGTGTAGAAGGGCAAGGCCTCCTCGAACTGGCCGAGAAAATCCCTGATCGTGCCAAGCTGCGTGTGGCCGCCGGCGGAGTTCGGGTCGAGTTCGATCGTGCGCTGGGCAGACCGCTCGGCCTCGTCGAAGCGACGCTTCCAGCAGAGCGCTATCGCGAGCGCGTGGTGGCCGTGAGGTTCATGCTCGTCGGTCTCGACCGCTTTCTGCGCAAGCTTGAGAGCGCGCTCGATATTGTCGACGGTGCCACCGTTCCACCGATTGATGTAGTCGGTCATCGCGATGATCGCGAGGGACGCGTAGGCTGCGGCAAGCTCCGGGTCGATGACGATCGCCCGTTCGAGCATGCTGCGCGCTTCCGCCGATGACACCGCGTCGAACCGCAGGATCGCCTGGCGCGACCGCACGAGCAGATCGTAGGCCTCCGGATCGACCTTGCCGCGCCCCTCGCGCCGCTCCGTCTCGCCAGCCGTCAGCTTCACCTTGAGCGCCGTCACGATGGTGCGCGTCACCTCGTCCTGGACTTCAAAGATATCCTCGATGCCGCGATCGTAGCGCTCGGCCCAGAGATGGCCCCCGGTGGTTCCGTCGATCATCTGGGCGTTGATGCGAATGCGGTTGGCGGCGCGGCGCACGCTGCCTTCGAGCACGTAGCGAACGCCGAGATCGCGGCTGACCTGACGGATATCCGCCGACTTGCCCTTGTAGGCGAAGGAGGAATTCCGGGCGATGACGAAGAGACCGGAGACCTTGGAGAGATCGGTGATGATGTCCTCGGTGATGCCGTCGGCGAAATAGCCCTGCTCCGGATCGCCGGACATGTTGTCGAAGGGCAGCACGGCGATCGACGGTCGGCTCGGAAGTTGCGGCGGGGCCTCGGCGGCGACCCTAATCGGCGCGTCGGCATATTCGTCCGGCGACCAGCTCCAGATATGCACCGGCCGCTCGATGTTCTTGACCTCGTGGTGGCCGCTGTCGACGAAATCAAGCTCGATACGGCCGTGCACATATTCGTGCACTCCATCGGAAATCGCCACGCCGCCGGGCCTGGCGAGCGCTTCGATCCGGGCGGCGACATTGACGCCATCGCCGTAAAGGTCGCTGTCGGCGACCATGATGTCGCCCATGTTGATGCCGACGCGCAGCACGATCTGCTGATCGTGGGGCACGTCCGCATTGGCTAAGAACATCGCCCGCTGCAAGGCGGCAGCGCATTCGACCGCGTTGACGGCGCTCGAAAACTCCACGAGCACGCCATCGCCCGTCCGCTTGAACACCCGGCCCTGGTGGGTTTCGACGAGCGGTTCCAGCACTTGGCTCCACCGCGCCATCAATTGTGTGTAGGTGGTCTTCTCGTCTCGCTCCATCAGCCGGCTGTAGCCGACGACATCGGCAGCCAGGATGGCGGCAAGCCGCCGTGTGATGGATTCTTTGGCCATGGATTGCGACGCCTTACTGGGAATCCTCTTGGCCAAATTTTACCGGCGGATGGGTCTCGTGTCTATTCGAACCGGATCCGCCCAACGCCCAAATACTAGCCCGAATTGGGTATCGCGACGACAGGAACCCGGCGCGCTGGTCCGACGTTGCTTTCACAGGGAAGAGAGCTGCTTGCTCAAGGCGATGGCTCCGACACGCCGGTCGCAGTCGGCACGCGCTCACGCTTCGACAAAGGAGTATGGAAGGATGCTTGTGTCCATGCCGGGCCGGCCGATCCTGCCGGGTGAACTCACCAAGATCGACGATGTCTTCAAGGAAGCGCTGCGCGAGCGAGAACTTTCGCGCCAGTCGGCAGAGGCATCGGCGCTCGCTGCCCGGCTCATCGAACTTTATCAGAACGGCGTCCAAGATATCGTGGCGCTCAGAGCCCTGGCCAAGCTGTTCTGACCAAGCAAGGCGCCCTGCAAGTCTCTGTACCGGTGGAATAGGGAAGAAATGGTACGGTTGGTGGGAATCGAACCTACGACCTCAGGTGCCACAAACCTGCGCTCTAACCAACTGAGCTACAACCGCACATAAAGCGACATCAGTCGCTTGGCGGCTCACATACGGAGACTTCCGTCGCTTTGCAAGCCTTAACTTGAGATTATCCTGGAAAAAATCCGGATGGCAAGCCATCCGGATTCTTGGTTTTGGGCGCAGATGGCAGAATTGGGCGACAGCAATCTATCGCCATTGTTCAGCCAGCGCAGTCTGTTGACTTTAGACCTTCTTGAAGGACGACATCGCCTTTTCAGCGGCGTCCTTGCCCGGCTTGGCGACGTTTTCGGCAACCTTCTTGGTCGCTTCCTGCATCGACTTCGCCTGCTCGACGGCGAGTTCGGCCTGCTTGCGGACAAAGCTCGTCTGCAGTTCGACGAACTCCGACAGCGACTTCACACCGAGCAGCGCTTCCATGTGCGACAGCGAATTTTCAGCATTGGTGCGCAGTGCGTCGATGGCCTTGAGACCGAGTTCGACGGAGCCGGTCTGGGCGCTTTCGAGCGTCGCTTCGACGGTCTTCGTTGCCTCTTCGGCAGCGGTCTTCATCTTGGCATAGGCTTCCTTCGACTGGAGGGCACCCTTTTCCGCGAAGTCGCGGAAGCTGTCGGTGAACTTCGCCGGGTCGAAAGAGGAAAGGGAAAATACGTCGTCGGTCTTCTTGGTAGCCATGAAAGCGCTCCTTGGTGTCTGGCCCTCTTCAGAGGCGCCGTTGATTGATGCGCATTATATAAACTACTTGCTTGTGCATTGCAATAAAATTGTGCAGTGCACAAAATCCGGAGAATTAACCTTTCGCGCCGAAAGCCGTGACGAAGCTCCGGCCCTCGCTGGACCCTTGCGGGCCTGCCGGGTATTAATAGAGTGTTAACCCGCAAGCGATCCGTCAATAGGCCCCATTTATGCCCGCGAGACAGTATCCCTTCATTGATATCGCCGTGCATGCGCGGGTGCGGGAGCATTTTGCCCGCGGCGACGCGGCGATCCTGTTTTCGCGGGACTTCGCACGCATTCTCTGGGCCAACGACCAGGGCGCGGCCTTTTTCGGCGCCGGTTCGATCTATGATTTCATCGATGCAGGACCGGACCAGGGCGACCTGTCGCTGCGTCAGCTCAAGGCCGCGGGAGCGCAGCTCGTGCGCGCCGGCGACCGGCGCCAGCTTTCGATCCGCAAGTTCTCGGGCTTCCGCGGCACGCCGCTCAATGTGAGCGTGGAGATGATCCGCGTGCGCCCGGACGAGGACGCCGTACTCTTTACCGCACCGCATTCGGGCGCGCCGCTATCGCTTGAGGATCGCGCTGCACGCATGATCGCCGGCCTCGACGGCCCGGACACCCACATGGCCGTTCTCGACGGCAACGGCGGCATCATCGCGCACTCGCCGGGCTTCATCGATCTCGGCATGTCGGATGAGACGCGCAAGCAGCTCGTCGACGCCGTCGGCCGGGACCATGACTGGCTGATCAAGCGCCCGGTCGCAACGCGGAAAGGGCACCTGCCGGCCGCGGTCGGCAAGATCGCCGACGAGCCGTCGCTGCACCTGCTCTTTGCTGTCGAGACCATTCTCGGCACGCTCGATCCAGACGAAGAGACTGAGGCGGCGCCAGCGTTGCCGATCCTGCCGCCGGCCGGGGAACTAGAGCCGACCGCAGAGACACCGGCCCCCTTTACAGCCGCTTCAGAGGCAGCGGACACCGTCGAACCGGCCGAAGCGCCGGATGAAAGCGCTGCACCAGCCGAAGACGCTGCCCTGGCCGACGCATTCGAACAGGTGGTGCCTGTCGAAGCGGATGCCGCGCAGGACGATGGCGACCTTGAGAACGCAGACGTCGACGTCGCTGCAGACGAGGTCGTTCTGCCGGAAGAACCGGAGGCGGTTGCCGCTGCAGATCCGCAGGCGCTTGCGGCTGTTGATGCGGACATTACGGTGCTGGGCGCGGAGCCAACGGAAGAGGAAGGCGAACAGGCGCCTGCGGTCGCGACCGACGTGACCGCGGCCGAGACGCCGGCCGCCGCCGAAATCCCGTTGACGGAAGAGGTCGTTCGCGAGGACGAGACGGTCGAGGCCGCCGAGACCGCCCCGTCCGAACAGGCCGACTTTGCGTTCGTGCCCGGCGCTCGTGCGGTGCGCTTCGTCTGGAAGATCGACGCCGAAGGCCGCTTCAGCGAGATCTCCGAGGAATTCGCCACCGCCGTCGGCCCGCGCGCCGCCGATGTGATCGGAACCACCTTTAATGAAGTGGCGGCACGCTACGGCCTCGATCCTGACCAGAAGATCGGCGCGCTGCTGCAGCGCCGCGACACCTGGTCGGGCAAGACGATTTTCTGGCCCGTGCAGGGCACGAGCCTCAAGGTTCCGGTCGATCTGGCGGCGCTGCCCACCTACTCGCGCTCCCGCGAATTCGACGGCTTCCGCGGTTTCGGCATCGTGCGTCTTGCCGATGCCGTCGAAGACGAACACGCCAACGGCCTGACATTCGACGCCGCAACGGACATGGCGGAGGAACCGGACGCGGAAGCGACGTTGCCGGAAGATCACGCGCATCTTCCAGCTACCGGCTCCGAGATCGAGGAACGGCCCTCAGACGAGGTGCAGGTCGTCGAACAGCCGTCGTCAGAAGCGGAAGCCGAACCTGCCGCAACGGTGCAGGATCACGACGCGACCCAAGACCAGGCCCTCTCCACCAGTGTGGATGAGGCAGAGCCGGACCACGCGGCCGAAGTCGCCTCGGATGAACACGACGCGGCACCGGAGGATCCCTTCCAGGGAGAACGCCCTGCCCTACAGCTGGTCGATACGACCGAGCCTCCAGCCTCCGACAAGATCGTCGAACTCGAGAAACATCGCGCCGCAACCGCGCTGACGCGCGGCGAACAGGCGGCGTTCCGCGAAATCGCGCGGCAACTGGGCGAGCATTTCGGCAAGCCGACGGAAACCGCGCCGGTCGAGGAAAGCGACGCGCCGGCCGATGCGAGCACACCCTTGCCGGTGGACGCGCACGAAACCGTCTCGTCCTCGACGCCAGCGGCAGAAGAGCAGCCTGGCGCGGAAGAAACCGAAGCGGAGACCGACGACGGGGTGGCCGAGGACGAGCAGGCGAGCGTGCATCTACAGCCGCAAGCGGCCGATATCGGCCTCAGCGGCGAGATCCTCGACAGCCTGCCGATCGGCATGCTTGTGCATCGCGGTGAAGAACTGCTGCACGCCAATCCGGAATTCCTGCGGCTCACCGCCTATGGCGACCTCGACGACTTCGTCCAGGAAGGCGGCCTCGACGCGCTCTTTGCCAACGGCGAGGAGGCGACCGACCAGGAACCCGACGGCACGATGATGCTGATCCGCAAGGACGGCCAGATGCGTCCGGTCACCGCACGCCTGCACACGATCCGCTGGGACGGCCGGAGCGCGCTGATGCTGGCGCTGACGCCGGCAGCCGCGAACATGCCATCGAGCAAGCTCGACCAGGCCATCTCCGATGACGACGTCGATCGCCTGAAGACGGAAATCGACGAGCTGAAATCGATCCTCGAAACCGCGACCGACGGCGTCGTCGTTCTCGGCCATGACGGCGACATCCGCTCGATGAACCGCTCGGCAAGCGCGCTCTTCAACTATGACGAGGGCGAGATCCGCGGCAAACCTTTCGCCGCGCTCTTCGCCCACGAAAGCCAGAAGGCAGTCATCGACTACCTGCACGGGCTTTCCGGCCACGGTGTCGCGAGTGTTCTGAACGACGGACGCGAGGTGATCGGCCGGGAAGCGAACGGCGGCTTCATTCCGCTATTCATGACCATCGGGCGGCTTTCGGCCTCCAATGGCTTTTGCGCCGTCATCCGCGACATCACCCAGTGGAAGCGCACGGAAGAGGAACTCCGCAACGCCAAGCGCGCGGCCGAAACGGCGAACGCCCACAAGACCGAGTTCCTCGCCCGCGTCAGCCACGAGATCCGCACGCCACTCAATGCGATCATCGGCTTTTCCGACATGATGGCGAGCGAGCATTTCGGCCCGGTCGGCCACCCGCGCTACATCGAATATGCCGGCGACATCGGCCGCTCCGGTCGCCATGTGCTCGATATCGTCAACGATCTGCTCGACATCTCGAAGATCGAGGCCGGCGAAATGGAGCTCGACTTCGGCGCCGTGGAGATCAACGACGCGGTCTCGGAAGCCGTGTCGCTCGTCCAGCCGCAGGCCAACAGCCAGCGCGTCATCATCCGCACCTCGCTGTCAGCGGCGGTGCCCAACGTCGTGGCCGACGGCCGGTCGATCAAGCAGATCGCGCTCAACATTCTGGCGAACGCCATCCGCTTCACGCCCTCGGGTGGCCAGATCGTGGTGTCGACCTCCTACGAGGCCAATGGCAGCGTGATGCTGCGGATCCGCGATACCGGCGTCGGCATGACCCGCGGCGAACTGGACCAGGCGATGAAACCGTTCCGGCAGGTGACGACGGGCGCGCGCAAGCGTGGCGACGGCACCGGGCTCGGCCTGCCTCTGACCAAGGCGATGGCAGAGGCGAACCGCGCCCACTTCTCGATAACCTCGGCGCCGAACGAGGGAACGCTGGTGGAAATTTCCTTCCCGTCACAACGCGTCTTGGCGAACTGAGGCCGGATGCTATAAGGAAATGTTGACTTGTGGTGGCCAGTTTGCTGGCCGCCACTGGCCATGTCCTGCCGTCATGCCGCGGAATCGATCGATTGCAGTCCACATCTCAGAGCATCAAGCGCCGCCATGCGCGTGCCGGAACCGGTCTTTCGCATCCCCTGCTGGCGACCTGGGCCGGATTGACATCGCTCATCGTGCTGATGCCGATCGTCGCGATCGCCTGGCTGGCGATCTCGGGCGGCGGCGGCGACTGGCCGCATCTGATGCAGAACGTCATTCCGCGCGCCACCGGGCGCACGCTGCTCTTGATCTCGCTGACGGGTGCCGCGACCGCCTTCGTCGGCATTCTCACCGCCTGGCTCGTCGCAAGCTGCGAGTTTCCGCTGCGACGCTTCCTGTCAGCCGCTCTGGTCTTGCCGCTCGCAATCCCCGCCTATCTCGCGGCCTATGCATTCGGTGAGCTTTTCACCTTTACCGGGCCGGTGCAGGGACTGATCCGCGCGATCTTCGGCTTCAAGACGAGCCGTGACTACTGGTTTCCGGATATCCGCTCGCTCGGCGGCGCCGTGCTGGTGCTGAGCTCGGTTCTCTATCCCTATATCTATCTCGCCTGCCGCTCGATGTTCCTGATGCAGGGGCGCGCCGCCGCCGATGTCGCGCGCACGCTCGGTGCCGGGCCGCTGAAGGTGTTCTTCCGCATCCAGATCCCGATGGCCCGCCCGGCCATCATGATCGGCCTGACGCTGGTGGCGATGGAAACGCTGAACGACATCGGTGCGGTCGAATTCCTCGGCGTTCAGACGCTGACCTTCTCGATCTTCGACACCTGGCTCAACCGCGGCAGCCTTGCGGGCGCTGCACAGATCGCCTGCATCATGCTGGTCTTCGTCATTGGCCTGATGATGATCGAGCGGGCCGCGCGGCGGCGCCAGCGCTTCTCCAGCCAGAAGACGACCTCCGCCGTCCACGACGCCGCCCGGCTCGTGCTGTCCGGCTGGAAGAAGTGGGCCGCCACGGTCGCCTGCCTGCTGCCGGTGCTTTCAGGCTTTGCCGTTCCCGTGCTGATCCTCGGCAATTTTGCGCTCAAGCGCATTGACCAGTTCATCGAGCCGCGGCTGCTCAACGCGCTGTTCCACAGCATCCTCGTCTCGGGCGCCACCGCAACCGTTACCGTTCTGCTCGGGTTCGTGCTCGCCTATGCGGCGCGCACGGGACATTCGCGGGTGAGCGACATCGCCGGACGCCTCGCCTCCTTCGGCTATGGCGTGCCAGGCACCGTTCTTGCGATCGGGGTGCTCTTCCCGCTGGCCGCTCTCGACAACATCATCGATGCCGGCATGCGCGATACGTTCGGTGTTTCCACCGGGCTGATGATGACCGGCACCGGCTTTGCGATCATCTACGCCTGCAGCGTGCGCTTCCTCACCATGGCCGAGGGCTCGCTCGAAGCCGGTTTCCAGAAGCTTTCGCCGCATCTCGACATGGCGGCGCGCGCGCTCGGCCGCACCGGCGGCCAGACCCTGCGCACCGTCCTTCTGCCGATGATGCGCCCGGCAGTGCTGACCGCCGCGCTCCTCGTCTTCATCGAGACGATGAAGGAGCTTTCTGCAACGATCATGCTCAGGCCCTTCAACTTCAACACGCTGGCAACGCTCGTCTATGAGGACGCGTCCCGGGCCAAGGTCGAAGACGCTTCAGTCGCCGCGATGATCATCGTCGTCGCCGGCATGATCCCGGTCATTCTCGTGTCGCGGTCGCTTGAGCGCCGCTCCTGAGCCTCGTTCAGCAAGGTCCGGGCAGACGAGAAACGCATAAAAAAAAGGTGGCTGGGAGGCCACCTCGATAGTTGAATGCTAAACCAACAATCGCTCGAGAAGTAACGACGTCATGTCTGCGACGGCATCTCTGCCGAACGCCGATCCAACATCGATCGGCCTCAAGTTGGCATGACCATGCGCCCCCAATCCTTAACAAGACCTTACCCGCCGGATCCGCAATTTTAGGGATTTTTCAGCAAGTCTGAAGCCTTGGTTAATTCCAACGACGCGAATCCGTTAACGCGCCCTCAATTTTTAAGGGCATCCAGTCCAGCATAAAGATCGAGCGCTTCCGGGTTGGCGAGCGCCTCCTTGTTCTTCACCGGACGGCCATGCACGACATCGCGGACGGCAAGCTCGACGATCTTGCCGGACTTCGTGCGCGGGATATCGGCGACCGCGATCACCTTTGCCGGCACATGGCGCGGCGAGGCGCCGACGCGGATGCGGTTCTTGATCGCCTTCGTCAGGTCGTCGGTCAAGGCAACGCCGGCAGCGAGACGAACGAAGAGAACGACGCGCACGTCGTCTTCCCAGTCCTGCCCGATGCAGAGCGCCTCTGCGACCTCCTCCATCTGCTCGACCTGATTGTAGATCTCCGCCGTGCCGATGCGCACCCCGCCGGGGTTCAAGGTTGCGTCCGAGCGCCCGTGGATGATGATGCCGCCATGTTCTGTCCATTCGGCGAAGTCGCCATGGCACCAGACATTGTCAAAGCGCTCGAAATAGGCGGCGCGATACTTGGCACCTTCAGGGTCGTTCCAGAACATCACCGGCATCGACGGGAATGCCTTGGTGCAGACGAGCTCTCCCTTCTCACCGCGCACCGATTGCCCCTCGTCGTTCCAGACGTCGATCGCCAGCCCAAGACCCGGCCCCTGGATCTCGCCGCGCCAGACGGGCTTCAGCGGGTTGCCGAGAACGAAGCAGGAGACGATGTCGGTACCGCCCGAGATCGACGCAAGCTGAACGTCCGACTTGATGCCCTCGTAGACGAAGGAGAAGCCTTCCGGCGACAGCGGCGAACCGGTCGAGGTCAACAGCCGAAGGGTGGAGAGATCATGCGTGTTGGCCGGGACGAAGCCGCCCTTGCGCACGGCGTCGATGTATTTCGCGGAGGTGCCGAACACCGCGAACTTCTCGGCCGCGGCATAGTCGAAGAGCACGTTGCCGTCGGGATGGAAGGGCGAGCCGTCGAACAGGCAGAGGGTGGCGCCGACGGCCAGGCCAGACACCAGCCAGTTCCACATCATCCAGCCGCAGGTGGTGAAATAGAAGAGCTTTTCGCCGCGACGAAGGCCGCAGTGGAAACGATGCTCCTTCAGGTGCTGCAGAAGCGTGCCGCCGGCCGAATGCACGATGCATTTGGGAACGCCCGTCGTGCCTGAGGAAAACAGCACATAGAGCGGATGGCCGAAAGGCAAGCGTTCGAAGGTCAGAGTTGCTGCGGCAAACGGTGCGATGAAATCGTCGAGCGTCGCGCCACCCTCGATCGAGGCCGCGAGTGCCGCGCTGTCGCCGGCATAGGGAACGATCAGCGCCGGCACGCCAAGGGCCTTGGAGACCGCGCGAACCTTGGCGTCGACGTCCTGGCGCTTGCCATTGTACCAATAGCCGTCGCAGGTGATGAACAGCTTCGGCGTGATCTGGCCGAAACGATCAAGAACGCCCTGCTCGCCGAAATCGGGAGAACACGACGACCAGATCGCGCCGATCGAGGCGGTCGCCAACATCAAGGCGATGGTCTCGGGCATGTTCGGCATCATCGCTGCAACGCGGTCGCCGGGGCCGATACCTTCAGCCTTCAGCGCCTGCTGCAGGCGCGATACCAGCGCGCGAAGTTCGCCCCACGAGAGGCGATAGTCGACCTTGTCTTCACCGCGGAAGACGAGCGCGTCGCCGTCGCCGGTCTCGCGAAGAAGGTTCTCGGCAAAGTTTAGCTTCGCCTCGGGGAAGAAGCGCGCATCGAGCATGCGGTCGCCTTTGACGAGGGCTGTCGCGCCGCGTTCGCCGATGACGCCGCAGTGTTCCCAGACCGCGGTCCAGAAGTCGCCGCGCTCGGCTACCGACCAGGCGTGGAAGGCATCATAATCCGCAAAGGTTCTGCCGAAGCGTTTGCTGCTCCAGGCGATGAATTCGGCCATGGGGCTATGCGCAAGGATTTCCGGACCCGGAACCCACAACGGCTGCTCTGCGTGCATGCTTTCCTCCACTCCTGCTCCATGCCCTCTATACCATGCTGCATCGCAAAATAAACAGCACCGGCAAGCGGCTCGTCATCGCGTGGACGACATTTACCTGTCTGTTGCCTGTCCGTCGCATTTGATTTCTGAAGACCGAAGGCCTATCCAAGCTCACGTGACCCAAGCGACGGCGACCAGGCGGACATGAGACGTAAATTTCTGCATATGATGCGCGACATACGCCTGTTGTCGCGGCTGCGGCGCCGCCATTTCCTGTGGCCGGCCGCAATCGGCGTCGGGCTTGCAGCCGGCTACAACGCCGTCCTGCCTCTGCTGATTTCGACCACCAACGTGCGCCCAACCGTAGAACACATGCTGGATGCCTGGTCTGGCGGCAAAAGCCGGATCGCCGGCAATCCCGAGATCAGCTTCTGGCCGGAACCAACGCTGACGCTCCGCTCGGCGACGATCGAAACGACGGACGGATCGTCCCGCAAGCTCGCGCATATCGGCAGCATAACCGCGACGTTCAGCCTGTTCTCGGCAATCGACGGCACGCCAGCGCTGCACGATGTCCGGCTGGTTGAGCCGGTCGTCACGCTCGAGCGGCGCACGGACGGCACACTCAACTGGCAGCGGCCGCACTGGCTGAATACACCGGACGTGCAGGCCGCAGACAAGGATACGCCCTTCGGCGACATCACGGTCGAAAACGGCCGCCTGCAGATCATCGACCTCGTCACCAACCAGACGCGGGAATTTTCCGGCATATCCGGAACAGTCTCCTGGCCGTCATTCACCAAGCAGCTCAGCGCCCGGCTCTCCGGCACCCTTGCCGGACAGGCGGTGGCCTGGACGCTCGAATGCAACGAACCGCTGATGCTGCTGACCGGCCGCAACGCGGCGCTGAAGACGTCGCTATCCTCGGCGGCGCTCAATCTCTCGTTCGAAGGCAACGGCAATCTCTCCCAGACACCGGCCGCGGCGGGACGGTTGCAGGTTTCGACGGCCTCGCTGCAGGCCCTTGCCGCCTGGTACAGGGGCAAGACGGCAGGCACCCTGCCGGACAGCGGCTTCAGCCTGAGTGCCAACGTCACCAGCGGCAAGGCCTCGCTGAAGCTCGACGAACTTCATCTGACGCTCGGCGGCGCCAACGCGACCGGCATCCTCGACATCTCCACGCCGATCGATGATACCCACCGCGTCGAAGGCACGCTCGCCTTCGACCGCATCGATCTCAACGGACTGCAGCCGTTCATCGACCCGCTGGAGCCGGACGAACTCAGGCAACAACTCGGCGATGCGTTCATGCGCAGCTGGCGTGCTGATGTGCGGCTGTCGGCGCAGGAGGCGCTGGTCGGCCCGCTGCGGCTCGAAGATCTCGCCGCCGGGGTCATCTTCGATCACGGGCGCGCCTCCGTCAACGTCGCCGACAGCACCTATGCCAATGGCCGGCTCAGCGGGCGGCTCGCCGCTTCGGAAGAGGGTCTGGCCGGCGGCGGAAGGCTGGAACTGGTGCTGAAAAACGCCGACCTTGCTGCAGCCCTTGCAGACTTCGGCTTCACCGGCCCGATCCCAACCGGCCGGGGCAATGTCAATCTGGACCTTACGACGCAACACCCGTTCTGGCGCGCGCAGGTGGCCGAGGCTTCCGGCCGCATCAGGCTTTCGCTTGCCAATGGCAACCTCACCGGCTTCGACGCTAATGCCTTTGCGAACCTTGTGCGGGCCGGCGAATTCTTTTCGCTGTCGCAGGCGAGCGACGGCAACTTCGCCTTCCAGACGGCGGACATCGAAGCCAGCTTCGAGGAAGGGTCGGCGCGGCTCAACCGGGCGCTCTTTGCCGGCCAGACCGGCAATCTCTCGGTCAACGGCGTCATTCCCTATCGCAGCGGCAGCCTGGCGCTTGCGGGCACCTACATCGACACGCTGAACGCCGGGCAAAGGCTGCGTTTCTTCGTCGGCGGTTCCTGGCCGAATGCGGTGATCTCGCCCCTGTCGGTTCTCGGCGAACCCAACTGAAAACGGCCGGTGTCAGGGGCACCGGCCGCTGGTTTCATAAACGGGCCCTGGCGATGGCGCAGCGGATCAGGACTGGGCGAAGGCCGCCCGCTCGTCCCGTTCGCGTTGCGCTTCGCGCTGCTTGGTGACGATCGACGCAACCACCACGCCGATCGCGACCACGCCAATGAGGATGGTGCAGATCGCGTTGATTTCCGGCGTCACGCCCAGCCGCACCTGGCTGTAGATCTTCATCGGCAGCGTCGTGGCGCCCGGTCCCGTGGTGAAGCTCGAGATCACCAGATCGTCCAGCGACAGCGTGAAGGCGAGAACCCATCCGGAAAACACCGCGGGCGCGATGACCGGAAGGGTGATCGAGAAGAAGGTCGTCACCGGCGTGGCGCCGAGATCGAGAGCCGCCTCTTCGATCGACCGGTCGAAGCTGAGCAACCGCGACTGCACCACAACGGCAACGAAGCACATGGTGAAGGTGATGTGTGCCAGCGTGATCGTCCAGAAGCCGCGGTCGAGACCGATGGCAACGAACAGCAACAGCAACGACAGGCCGGTGATCACTTCGGGCATGACGAGCGGCGCATAGACCATGCCGGAAAACAGCATGCGGCCACGGAAGCGGGTGTAGCGGACGAGCGCCAAAGCCGCGAGCGTACCGAGCACGGTGGCGAAGGTCGCCGAGATCAGCGCGACGCGGATCGTCACCCAGGCGGCATCGAGCAGCGCCTGGTTATGCCAGAGCTGCGCGTACCACTTGGTCGAAAACCCGGCCCAGACGGTGACGAGTTTCGATTCGTTGAAGGAGAAGATCACCAGAAGCACGATCGGCAGGTAGAGGAAGCCGAAGCCGAGCACGATCGAGGCGATGTTGAAACGTGACCAGTTGCCCATGTCCTACCTCCCCTCGCTGTCGGCTTTGGCCTGGGCGTTCTGGAAGTAGACGATCGGTAGCACCAGGATCAGAAGCAGGATCGTCGCCACGGCCGACGAAACCGGCCAGTCGCGGTTGGCGTTGAACTCGTTCCAGAGCGTCTTGCCGATCATCAACGTCTCCGAACCGCCGAGCAGGTCGGGGATAACGAATTCGCCGACGGCGGGGATGAAGACCAGCAGGCAGCCGGCGACGACGCCCGCCAGCGACATCGGGAAGGTCACGCGCCAGAAGGCGGTAAACGGCGTGCAGCCGAGGTCGAGTGCCGCCTCTGTCAGGGTGTGATCCATCTTCTCGAGCGACGAATAGATCGGCAGCACCATGAACGGCAGGTAGGAATAGACGATGCCGATGTAGATCGCCCAATTGGTGTTGAGGATGATCAGCGGCTGGTCGATGACGTTGATGCTCAGCAGGAACTGGTTGAGCAACCCTTCGGGTTTCAGGATCGCGATCCAGGCGTAGACGCGGATCAGGAAGCTCGTCCAGAACGGCAGGATCACGAGCATCAGCAGCGTCGGGCGAATGGTCTTCGGCGCCTTCGCCATGCCGTAGGCGACCGGATAGGCGATCAGCAGCGTCAGCACGGTCGAAACCGCCGCGATGATGACGCTCGACACATAGGCGTTGAAGTAGAGGACATCCTCCGTCAGCCAGACGTAGTTGTCGAACGAGAACTCTTTCGCGTTTTCAAGGATGCCGGACAAGCCACCGAAGAGATCGAAGACCGGCGTATAGGGCGGCATCGCCACCGCCGTCTGCGACAGCGAGATGCGGAAGACGATGAAGAACGGGATCAGAAAGAAAAACAGCAGCCAGGCATAGGGGATGATGATGACAAGGCGGCTGAAGAGAGCGGATGCGACACGCGTCATGGCCTCAATCCTTCAGAACGACGCCGGCGTCTTCGCCGAAGGAAACCCAGACCTCCTGGTCGTAGCCGAGCGGATCCTCGACCGCGCGCACCGCATTCAGCGACGACGCCTTGATCACGCGTCCATCCTTCAGGCGCACGTGGAAGACGGTCATGTCGCCGAGATAGCCGATATCCCAGATCTCGCCCTGAACGGCGTTGACGGGCGCGTGCGCCGGCGCTTGACGGCTGACGCGGATCTTTTCCGGGCGGACGGCGACGGCCGACTTGCCGCCGGCAGCCGGCGTCTCGGGCGATGCCATGCGGATGGGGAAACCGTTGGTGCCTTCAAGGCGCACATAGCCGCCCTCGGCCCCGGAGACCGCTCCTTCGAAAATGTTGACGTCGCCGATGAAGTCCGCGACGAAACGCGAGTTCGGCGCCTCGTAGATTTCGGCAGGGGTCGCCACCTGGATGACCTTGCCGTGGCTCATCACTGCGATGCGGTCGGCCATGGTCATCGCCTCTTCCTGGTCGTGGGTGACGACGACGAAGGTGAGGCCGAGTTCCTGCTGCAGATCCATCAGTTCGAACTGGGTTTCCTCGCGCAGCTTCTTGTCGAGCGCGCCGAGCGGTTCGTCGAGGAGCAGCACCTTCGGCCGCTTGGCGAGCGAGCGGGCAAGGGCGACACGCTGGCGCTGACCGCCTGAAAGCTGGTGCGGCTTGCGTTGGGAGAACTTCTCGAGCTTCACCAGCTTCAGCATCTGGGCGACGCGCTCGGCAATATCCGCCTTCGGCATGCCATCCTGCTTCAGGCCGAAGGCAATGTTCTTCTCCACATTCATATGCGGGAAGAGCGCGTAGGACTGGAACATCATGTTGACCGGACGCCTGTAGGGCGGAATGCCGGCCAGGCTCTGCCCGTCGAGGATGATCTCGCCCGACGTTGGCTGTTCGAAGCCGGCGAGCATGCGCAGAAGCGTCGACTTTCCGCAGCCGGACGCACCCAGCAGCGCAAAGAACTCGCGCGTGTAGATATCCAGCGAAAGATCGTCGACGGCGGTGAAATCGCCGAACCGCTTGGTCACGTTCTTGAAGGAAATGAATGGCTTGGAAGCGGGATCCGCCCAAGGGGCAAAGGACCGCCGGATACTGCCGAGAGACTTCATCATCTATCCCCGAATGATACAGCCGATGGGCACTCTCGTTTTCCCCGGTGCCCCCTTAAGAAAATTGCCCGGATTTTGAGGTCCGGGCAATTCGTTTTCCGCTCTTACTGGCCGGTTACGACCTTTGTCCAGAGTCGGGTCAACACCCTCTGTTCTTTCGCCTCGAAGGGCGTCACCGTGAACAGTTTCTGCATCACCTCGTCCGACGGATAGATGGCGCTGTCTTCCAAAACAGCCTTGTCAAGAAACTGCTGCGAGGCCTTGTTGCCGTTGGCGTAGAAGACGTAGTTCGATGCCTTGGCCACGACTTCGGGCTTCATCATGTAGTTGAGGAAGGCGTGCGCCTCCTCGACGTGCGGTGCATCAGCCGGGATCGCAAGCATGTCGAACCACATCTGCGCGCCCTGGGACGGGATCGCGTAGTCGACGGTCACACCGGCCTTGGCTTCGGCCGCACGGTCGCGGGCCTGGAAGACGTCGCCGGAAAAGCCGATTGCAAGGCAGATGTCGCCGTTGGCAAGCGCATTGATGTATTCCGACGAATGGAACTTGCGCACATTGGGACGGATGCTCGCCAGCAGCTCAGCGGCCTTTTCCAGGTCGGCAGCCTCGTGACTATCCGGATTGAGGCCGAGATAGGCAAGCGCCGAAGGCATGACGTCGGTCGGGGAATCGAGGATGTGGATGCCGCAATCCTTGAACTTCGCCGCCAGTTCCGGCTTGAAGATGACGTCCCAGTTGGGCTTCTCGTCGGTACCGAGGATCGCCTTCATCTTGTCGACGTTGTAGCCGATGCCGGTCGTGCCCCACATATAGTCGATGGCATAGTCGTTGCCCGGATCGTACTTGGCCGTACGCTCCATGATCACGTCCCACATATTGGAAAGGTTCGGCAGCTTCGACTTGTCGAGCTTCTGGAACACGCCCGCGGCGATCTGCCGCTGCAGGAAGGTTGCCGTCGGCACCACCACGTCGTAGCCGGAGCCCCCGGCAAGCAGCTTCGTCTCCAGGATCTCGTTGCTGTCGAAGACGTCGTAGACGACCTTGATGCCGGTCTCCTTGGTGAAATCTTCCAGAATGCTGCTGTCGATATAGTCCGACCAGTTGTAGACGTTGACCACGCGCTCCTGCGCGGAGGCCAGCATGGTCGAGCCGGCCAGAACGGCTGCCGCCAGGGTTGTGACGATGAGCTTGGACATACAACTCCCCTCTTGGTTTTTTCGTATCGGGCCCGGCACACCGGGACACCCTCCAATCCGCTTCGTTCAGGCCGGAGGTTAGGCATCTTTCTCGATAACCTCAAGCGCTTTCGTGCCGATAAGAAGCGCCGCCCTGTGGGCTCGTCAATTTCACAAGTCGAAGAAAAACGGGCACTTATGGCGGCTGGCTCCCAGCCTGTCGTCCTCGACCCGGCCGCGGCGGCACCGTTAACCATAGCCTTGCCGCCTCTGTACGGACCGCCATTTACGATTGATTAACCATGATCGCCATGCGATTTTCCCGACAGTAGCGGTGAAGGATCTCAGGTGTCGTCATGGGTGAGCAGGTCGTCGGCGGGAAAAGCCGCAGGATCGATCCGAAGCAGTTGAAGCGCCTGTCGGTGCTCGAGCCGCGAAAGGCCCTTGCGGCAATCGCATTCGACTGGGCGTTGATCGCATCAGCGATCGCCGTCAGCGAGTATTTCGGCAACCTCCTCGTCTACCTCGTTGCCGTGGTGCTGATCGCCGGACGCATGCATGCGCTCGGCTGCATGATTCACGAGGCTGCGCACTACCGCATCATCCGCAACCGGAAACTCAGCGACTGGATGAGCGACCTGCTGCTCGCCTGGCCGGTGCTGGCCACCGTCGACGGCTATCGCCAGAACCACCTCGCCCACCATCAGCATGCCAATACCGACGAGGATCCGGACTGGACGGCGAAGCTCGGCATGCCGCAATTCACCTTTCCGCAAAAGGTCGCGCGCGGCATCACGCAACTGCTCGGCTATCTCGTCGCGGTCAATTCGCTGCGCGACATGCTGCACATGGCCAAGCGCATGGGGAAGAACGATCGCTCGACGCTTCAGTACAAGCTGCTGCGCATCGGCTTCTACGTCGCCGCCGCCGCGATCTTCACGTTCTTCGGCATCTGGCGGGAAGTGGCGCTCTACTGGGTGGTGCCGTTCCTCACCTTCTTCTGCCTATTCCTTTATATACGCAGCGTCGCCGAGCATTTCGGCAGTATGGATTATAGCGACGAACTGACGAGTTCACGCACGGTCTATCCGCATGCCTGGGAGAAGCTGTTCTTCGCACCCCACAACATCAACTACCACCTGGAGCACCATCTCTATCCGGGCGTACCGTTCTACAATTTGCCGGAACTGCACGCCATTTTGATGCGCAACAGGGCCTATGCCGACAAGGCGCACATCACCCGCGGCTACACGACGGGACTGCCGGCAGAATGCTTCGCGGCGAATGCGCCGCTTCTGCCCAACCAGCACCCCGTCAGCTACTGAAAATCGAAGACGCTGAGCCCCGTCGCCATTTCGTCGAGCCCGAGCGGCCGGGTGACCGGCGGCTCGGCGCGTGCCAGACAGCCCTGACGCTCGCAGAGCCGACAGGCGGCACCGATCGCGACTGCCGGCGGCAGCGCGGATCCATAGACGGTCTCGTCGGCAACCGACGCCTCGCAGCCAAGAAGAAGCGCCGTGCGCCGGACACGCTCATGGAACGCGGCCTGCGGCCCCTCCAGCGTGCGCGCCACCGTCAGGAACGCGGCACCGTCGGGCATTTCGACACGATCGACCAGGACCTGCCCCGGCACCGAGAAGGCGGCGTGGATGTTGAGCTTCGGACAGCCACCACCGAATTTCGCCTGCGGAAAGCCCGATGCGCCGGCCCGCCGCAACCGGTGGCCGGCATTGTCGATTTCCATCAGGAAGAACGGCAGCCCGGGGGCACCCGGCCGCTGCAGCATGGTTAGCCGGTTGGCGGCCTGCTCGAACGAGACCTGGAAGCGGGCGCGCAGGACATCGATGTCGTACTTCGCCCGCTGCGCTGCTGCGAAGAAAGCGGCATAGGGCATCATCAGCGCGTGCGCGCCATAGCGCGCCAGCTCGAAGCGAGCGATGCGGCGCGCTTCCGCAGTCGAGAGCCTTAACATCCCAAGCTCCGCCGTGATCGCCTCATGACAGGCAATCGACACGGCCTCCATGGCGATCTCGCGCAACTGGTCGTAGGGCGACAGCCGCTCGGAGACGAAGAGGCGCATGGAGTGCCTGTCGAAGCGACGGCGCAGGTTCGGCATGGCGCGCACCGGCAGGCTGCGCACGACGAGGCCGTGCTCCTTCTTCAGCCAAGTCTTGAGTGCGCCGATCAGATCGTCACCCGGCGATAGCGCCTCGTGGAAGGTTTCCGCCGCCGCCTCGATGCCGGCGAAATAATTTGGCCGCCCCTCGAAGGTTTCGCGCACCTCGTCCATCGGCAGCCGCGTGCCCGAAAGCGCCTCCATGTGCCCCTGCCCCGCCAGAAGGTCCGCCAGATCCTTGAGGCGTGAGGCCTGTTCGCGATAGGCGCGATAGAGCTTGACGACACCGCCGGCGGCATTGGGGGCAGCTTCCGCCACCTCGATCAGTTCCTGCTCCCCTGGCAACTCCGCCGACAGCAGCGGATCGGCGAAAACCTCGCGCAATTGCGTGAGGCTGCCGCCGGTTTCGCCCTGCAATTCGTCGAGATCGACCTTGTAGACCGAGGCAAGCTTCAAAAGCAGTTGCACCGTCAGCGGTCGCTGGTTTCGCTCGATCAGATTGAGGTAGGACGGCGAGATGCCGAGCGCCTCGGCCATGGCCGTCTGGGTCAGCGACAGGCCATTGCGAATGCGCCTGACCCGCGGACCGGCAAAGATCTTGTTCTCGGCCATTTGTAACTACCTTTACAATCCGCACGACGCAGGGCGCTTTACATTTTTTACAAATTTACTTCGTCGCCTTGTCAAAGGCAAGACAAGATAACCCTTTTGATCTCGCCAGTTCATTGTTTCCAATAGCCGAATACTGCAGCGCAATGTAAAAACTGTCACATGAACTCGAAACACAAGGCTGCATACGACAAAAGTCGAATGGGTGTTTGATTTTGACAGGAGGAAGTAATGACTGATTTTTACAAGCTCGTTCCCAGCGCACCGCAAGGCCGCTTCGATGGCGTCGATCGCCCCTACACCGCAGAGACCGTGAAGCGGCTGCGCGGGTCGGTCGAAATCCGCTATTCGCTGGCCGAAATGGGCGCGAACCGCTTGTGGAAGCTCATTCACGAGGACGACTTCGTCAACGCGCTCGGCGCGCTCTCCGGCAACCAGGCCATGCAGATGGTCCGCGCCGGCCTGAAGGCGATCTATCTCTCCGGCTGGCAGGTTGCGGCCGACGCCAACACCGCTTCGGCCATGTATCCGGACCAGTCGCTCTATCCGGCCAATGCCGCGCCAGAGCTTGCCAAGCGCATCAATCGCACGCTGCAGCGCGCCGATCAGATCGAGACCTCCGAAGGCAAGGGCCTTTCGGTCGACACCTGGTTCGCACCGATCGTCGCGGACGCCGAAGCCGGCTTCGGCGGCCCTCTCAACGCCTTCGAGATCATGAAGGCCTTCATCGAGGCAGGGGCTGCCGGCGTCCACTACGAGGACCAGCTTGCGTCTGAAAAGAAGTGCGGCCATCTCGGCGGCAAGGTGCTGATCCCGACGGCGGCTCATATCCGCAATCTGAACGCGGCCCGGCTTGCCGCCGACGTCATGGGAACGCCGACGCTGGTCATCGCCCGCACCGATGCGGAGGCCGCCAAGCTCTTGACGTCCGATATCGACGAGCGCGATCGCCCCTTCGTCGATTACGACGCCGGCCGTACGGTCGAAGGCTTCTACCAGGTGAAGAACGGGCTTGAGCCCTGCATCGCCCGCGCGGTCGCCTATGCGCCGCATTGCGACCTCATCTGGTGCGAAACCTCCAAGCCGGACCTCGAGCAGGCCCGCAAGTTCGCCGAAGGCGTGCACAAGGTGCATCCGGGCAAGCTGCTTGCCTACAATTGCTCGCCGTCGTTCAACTGGAAAAAGAACCTCGACGACGCGACGATCGCCAAGTTCCAGCGGGAGCTCGGCGCGATGGGCTACAAGTTCCAGTTCATCACGCTGGCCGGCTTCCACCAGCTGAACTTCGGCATGTTCGAACTGGCGCGCGGCTACAAGGCACGGCAGATGGCCGCCTATTCGGAGCTGCAGGAGGCGGAATTCGCCGCCGAGGTCAACGGCTACACCGCCACCAAGCACCAGCGCGAAGTCGGCACCGGCTATTTCGACGCCGTCTCGATGGCGATCACCGGCGGCCAGTCCTCGACAACAGCGATGAAGGAATCGACCGAGCACGATCAGTTCCGCCCGGCCGCAGAGTGAAAGCCCGGCGGGAGCGTGGCAATCCCTGCCCGCTGCGCTCCTGCCGACCCCTCGTAAATGAAATGGATGCGGGCGGAAAACCGCACGCACGCTCCAGCCTCGAACCTCAAGGAGAAGTCCAATGACAGTCCAGACACGCGTCAAGGAACGGGCCGAGGAACAGTCTTCGGCGATGACCCCGGACCAGCAGGCGGCAATCCGCATGGTCGCCAACGACCTGCACCGCCTCAACCAGTCCGTGATGAAGGCCGTCGATGCCGGCGTTTCCGTCGAGCTCGTGCGCTCGGCCCGCCACCACGGCGGCGAAGGCAACTGGGGCGACCTGCTGATCCCGGTTATCGTCACCCAGGGCCGGCCATGATGCTCGCCACAACGCTGTTTGCGGCGATCCTGCTGTCGCCGCTACCGCTCTGCCACACAGCTGTGGCTGCAGCGATTAAAGCAACCAAGGGTTGATTTTGCCGAAGGCGATTGAAAGTGGGAGAAATTGGAATGGCCGGCGCTTTGCCGGCTATTCTGCGTTGTCAGGATGGTATCGCACGCAACGAATGCTTGTCTCCACTATTTCAGGTTGATCGAATCTGCGATGCCTGGCTATATTAGGCATACCTGTCTTAGGCAAAGGCACGCATGTATCGTTCGACGAAACCTGCAGATACCGCCGAACTGACGGAGCTGATCTACGGCGCCGCCTTTGGCGATTGCGGCTGGCAGGATTTTCTCGACCGGCTGACGACGACCATGCCCAACGGGCGTTCCGCGCTCCATTACCATGACCTCGCGTCGCCATCGGCCTGCGTGCCCTATGTCTCCGGCTTTACCCCCGATGCCATCGACCAGTTCAACGATCACTTTGCGGCGATCAACCCCTGGATACCGAAGTCGGTTCTCGTGCCGGTGGGGCGCGGCCTCTCGGGAGAGCATATCGTCTCGCGCGCGGAGCTGACGAAATCGGAATTCTACAATGACTGGCTGAAGCGCCAGACCGGCAGCGAGACCACCGTCGGCGTGACCATCGTGCGCAGCCCGACGCGGACCTTGCTCCTGTCGACCTGCACCTCTTCGACGGACGAGGAACTCAACCAGCAGGCAGCCGACCAGTACACGCACCTTGCACCCCACCTGAAGCGCGCCTTCGACTTCCTGCGGCGGCGCGACCTGATGATGGCAGAGCAGCACGAAGGCCGCACGCTGCTCGATACGATCGGTGTCGGCGTGATCTATGTGGGCGAAAATCTGCGCATCCGCTCGATGAACCACAACGCCGAACGGATGGCGGCGAACGGCTCGCCGTTCCGGATCGCGGTCAACGGCCGTCTGTTCATGGACGAACCGGAAACCAATGCGGCACTCGAGCTTCTGGCCTCGCCGGTCGGCGCCCCGGCGCAGCCGCAGCTGCGCGTCGTCAGGACCGCCGAACACGGCGCCTTCCGCGTTACCCTGGTCCGGCGAAACGCCACCATCTTTACCGAGCTTCTCGACGGGCCGACGGTTGCGGTTCTGATCGAGCCTGCAACGTCGCTCATCGGCGATCTCAGGCACGACCATCTGAAGGACAATTACGGCCTGACCCCGGCTGAAATCCGCATTGCCTGCGGCATCGCCGCCGGCCTGACGCTGAAGGAAATGTCGCAGGCCAACGGCGTCAGCTACGAGACGACCCGAACGCAGCTCAAAAGCATCTATGCCAAAACCCGGGTCAATTCGCAGGCCGCACTCGTCAAGCTGCTGATGCGCTGATCCGTACCCACGAAGCACCCAGGCGGCGGCGTTCCCTGCAACCGGAGCCAACAGGGGCTTGCCTGTCTCAGCTGCGGCGCGGTCGCTTTCCGGCAAAGATATCCACGTGACTGCGCAAGAGCTTCGTCATGCGATCGACCACCGTTCGTATCTCCTTGCGGTGCCTGTCCTCGTTGTTCATGACGATCCATTGCCGGTGCCGGAGCGCCGGGATCTCCTCGCCGGCGCGCTCCAGCATCGGATCGAGATCGCCGACGAAGCAGGGAAGCACCGCACAGCCGGCGCCGGCGCGTGCAAGATCGAGCAGCGAGCGCGGCCGCGTGACCGTGGCGACGATCCGTCCCTCCCAGCCCCCCTTCATCTGTTCGTGCGGCCAGCGCAGATAGGCCGAGATCGCCTCCTCCTCGCCGACCGCCACCCATCGCGCGCTCGCGCCCGGCAGCGCGTTCTTCCGGCGATAGGCGGCATAGGCAACGTCGCCGACCGGACTTGCCGCCAGATAGGCCTCCTCGGGCTCGAAGGCGCGGATGCCGATATCGGTCTCGCGGTAGGCGAGGCTGGCGCGCGTCTCGCCGACGGTTATCGCCAGGCTGAAGCCGTCCCTTTCGGTGCAGAGCGCCGGAAAGTTTTCCGCCAGCAGCCAGGCGATCCAGGTGCCGACGGTGATGCGGACCGTCGCGCCCTCGCCTTCCTGGCGCCAGCTCTCGACCCGGCGCGCCGCCGATTCCATTTCCTGAAGCTGCTCGAACAGAAGTTCGCCATCGCCGGTGAGCTGGTAGCCGGTCTGGCTGCGCAGAAACAGCGTGCGGCCGGTGCGTTCCTCAAGCTCCAGCATCCGCCGGCCGACCGTCGCCGGGCTGGACCCGAGCGCCTGCGCTGCTCCGGTGAGCCCGCCGGCGCGTGCCACGCTCATGAAACAGCGATAGATATCCCAATCCATGTCTTTCATGGGTGAAAAACATAGAGCGATATCCAATGTATGTAAAACTGGTTTTGCTGCATAAAAGAAGTGATGCCCATCAACCAAGGAGCATCACGATGGAATCGATGGCAATGGTCTTCAT
Organism: Ensifer sp. LBL; assembly: GCF_050435225.1. Taxonomy (NCBI): domain Bacteria; kingdom Pseudomonadati; phylum Pseudomonadota; class Alphaproteobacteria; order Hyphomicrobiales; family Rhizobiaceae; genus Ensifer; species Ensifer sp. LBL. Next base: position 752,116 of record NZ_JBNDJY010000001.1, read on the forward strand.
AGTGGATCTGGCGCTCAAGAACCGCCGCTGGGACGCGGATTTCGACCCGAAGCCGCCGGGCTTTCTCAAGCGCAGCATCGCAGCGCTTGCCGCCAGACTTGCCGGGCACCGGATGAAAAATTCCGGCGCCGATAAAAAAAGCACCGCGAAGCCCTGCGGCCACGCGGTGCAATGTTAGCCCCTGCCCTTGTTATATCGCACGGCATCGGGTGCCGTGCTTTCGGCTGGCGACGTTGCCTGCCGCCAGCGAAACCCTTTGCCGGACGCCTCAGGCTGCCCGGTAGGTGTCGTAGTCTTCCGCCGCCGGCTCCAGCCGGAACTGCTCGACCAGCATCATCAGCGTGTCGGCCTGGTTTGAGAGCGCGCGGCTCGTCGCCGTCGCCTCTTCCACCATCGAGGCGTTCTGCTGCGTCATCTGGTCCATCTGGTTGACCGAGCCATTGACCTCGTTGAGCGCTACGGCCTGATCCCGGCTGGCGGTCGCAATCATCTCGACATGCTGGCTGACGGTGACGATCTGGGCGCTGATCGAGGCCAGTACTTCGCCGGTTTCCTTGACCAGGTGCGAGCCGGCATTGACCTCGTTGGTCGACTTGTTGATCAAGCCCTTGATCTCGCGCGCAGCCTCTGCCGAGCGCTGGGCCAGTTCACGCACTTCCTGGGCGACGACGGCAAAGCCCTTTCCGGCTTCACCGGCGCGCGCCGCTTCGATACCGGCATTGAGCGCCAGGAGGTTGGTCTGGAAGGCGATGTCGTCGATCACCTCGATGATCTGCTCGATCTGGCGCGAAGCCTCCTCGATGCGTCCCATGGCGGCGATCGCGTTGGTGACGACGGTCGCCGAACTGTCGGCGCTGCGCTTCGTCTGGATCACCGCATGGTTGGCCTCGCCGGCACGCTCGGCCGAGGAACGGACGGTGACGGTGATCTGGTCGACGGCGGCCGCGGTTTCTTCGAGCGAGGCGGCCTGGGCCTCCGTGCGCTTCGACAGCGAATCTGCCGCATGATGCATGCTGGAGCCGCTCTCCTGGATCGCCTGCGCATTGGCGCGGATCTGGGCGAGCGTGTCCTGCAGGCGGATCAGCGAACCGTTGAAGTCCTGGCGCAGCTGCTCGAGGCGACCGTGGAACGGCACGTCGATCTGGCGCGACAGGTCGCCCTGGGCCAGGCGGCCAAGGCCAGCAGCTAGTTCGCTGACGGCGAGATCGATCTGGCGATCGAGCTCGCGCTTTTCCTGGTCGTTGCGGCTGCGCTCCATATCGGCGCGCGTCCGCTGCTCTTCGCTTTCGGCCTCGATGCGCACCTTGGAGAGCGCGTTTTCCTTGAACACACCAAGGGCGCGCGCCATGTCGCCGATTTCGTCGCGGCGGCCGTCGCCGTCGATCGTCGTGTCGAGGCGGCCATCGGCGAGACGACGCATTGCCGCGGTGATCTGGCCGATCGGCTTCTTCAGCGTCAGCGTCAGGGCGATCCCTGCCAGAAGCGCGATGACGACACCGGCAACGGTCGCGGCGACCGAGATCTGGTTCGCCTCGTTACGCTCGGTTCCGGCGGCAACCTTCTGCTGTTCGGCAAATTCGGTGAGGTCGGTCCAGATCTGGTTGATCGATTGTCCTGCGGCGTCGAAGTCTGCGGTGCGCTTGACGGTGATCTCGACGAGCGCCGCGGCATCCTTCTTCATCGCCGTCAGGATCGGCATCAGCGTGTCGGCGATCTTGTCGAAGGAGGCGCCGTCGCTTGCGACACCGCGAAGCGTCGCCATGTTCTGCTGAACGGCGAGCGACTTGTCGAGCAGCTTCTGGCGATTGCTCTCGTTCGTCAGGCCCATGAAGGTGGCGGCGGAAATCTGGATATCGGTGATCGACGACGAGAGACGGCGGGTAGCGGTCAGAACCGATTCCGTCGTGACGATCTGCTCGTCGAGTTCGGCGAAAATCCGCGTGGCGTCGCGCATCTTGCCGACGGATGCCGCTTCCAGGCGGAAGCTCGCCGTGCGGAAGCGGTCGACATATTTGGAAATGCCGGCAAGCGTTTCCGGTCCGGCGGGCGCCTTCAGGATCGAGCCGATCTCGCTCGAAGCCGAGGTGATTGTCTCGGTAAGCGACTTTTCGTCCTTCGGCAGCAGGCGGAAAATATCACGCTCGGTGCGGCCGATCATCGGGAAGCGTTCCTTGACCGCCTTCAGCTTCTCGTCGACCGTGATCGCCTTGCTCACTTCGGTGCCGAACTCGTTGAAGAAGCGGCTTGCGCGCATCAGCTTTTCGGCTTCGCGCAACATGGTCTTGGCGGCGTTCTCGCTCTTGCGAACGGCGTATTGCAGGCGGTTCGATTCTTCGTTGATCTTGGCGCGCTCGATCAGCAAGGCGTCGAGGTTCGAGTTCATTGCCGTGCGCAGGTCTTGCTCGCCAACGTGCAGCGTCCAAAGGCCGCCGATGCGGGCCTCGATGTCGCTCGTCGCCGCGATCGCAGCCTTCAGCTCGTCCTGGCCGTTCTGGCCGGCGACCTGTGCAGCCGTATCGGCGAGCACGTCCTTCTGCGCCGAAATCGTCGACTGCACGGCATCACGGGTTTCTTCGGTGGTCGAATGCAGGAAGGCGTTCATGCCCGCATAGACATCCTTGAACCCGCTCAAGGTCTGCAACACGCTGTTGGAAATCTCCATGCGTCCCTGAAGCAGGCCGGATGCATAGAGGCCGGTGATACCGACGGCACAGATGCTGACGACGAAGGGCAGGATGAAAAACAGCACCTTCGTCTGGATCTTGAAACGGGCAAGAATTCTATCGATGAACATGGAAAACACCTTGGCTCGCAGCTCGCATTCGCCTCCCCCGACGGCTCGCTAGGTCTCCGCACTCAACGACAGGGCGTGAATGTGCGAACGATCGAGAGCCACCCGATGCGCAAACAGGCTGATGTTTTTCGAAAAATCATGCGGCGCACACCGCCAGTCCGTCGGCAATCATTGCGGATCCACGGCGCCACTCCTCGGCAACGTGAACCTGACGAAACTCACATCGTCGCACTATCTGTTTTGAACGATTAAAATTTGTATAAGCGCATTCAACCCGCGGCAGAAAATCCGTAGGCGTGCGCGGACGCGTCAAATGCGCCCAAGAGGCGGCCGCTTAAGGCCGATCCCCTGAACTTAGAACCAGAGAGCCGGAAGGGCTGCGAGGGCGGCAACGGCAAAGAATGCAATCAAGGCGAGGCGCGTGAGTGCGGCCTTCTGCTGACGGCTTTCATCGGTGCGGGCGATCGCGATGGCGCGGGGACGGCGGCGGATTTGGTTCATGGCATCCTGTCCTTGTCACATTGACCGGCAACGCTGGGTCCGCATGACCCGTATTGCCCGTCACAGTTATATTGCAGCCATGCCGTGGCGGAAGAAAGTCAAAAAATCAGAAACAGTGTTATTTCCGTTTACGCGACAATCCGATCCCACCAACTGCCGGCTGTGCCGACAAGGATAAAGGTTCGGCGAGATATATTAACAATCACTGAAGCTCGCCCCGCCAAAACCAGGGAAATCAGGCGTCCTGGCCGGCCGCAAAGCCCGACGCCCAGGCCCATTGGAAATTGTAGCCGCCGAGCCAGCCGGTCACATCGACGCACTCGCCAATAAAATAGAGCCCCGGCACAGCCTTTGCCTGCATCGTCTTGGAGTCGAGCCCGTTGGTATCGACGCCGCCAAGCGTGACTTCGGCCGTACGGTAGCCTTCCGAACCGGCTGGCTTGATGGTCCAGGCCTGTATCGAGGTGGCAAGCTGGTTGATGGTCTTGTCCGAGAGATCGGCCAGCTGGCGCCCGGTCAGCTTTGCGCCGTCGGCGAAAAACTGTGCCAGCCGCCGCGGCAGGATATCACCGAGTGCCGTCTGCGCCGCCTGCTTGCCGTGACTGCGCCTCGCATCCTTGAGAAGGGAGGCAATGTCGATGTCGGGCATCAACCTGAGCACGATCTCCTGCCCCTCGCGCCAATAGGAGGAAATCTGCAGGATGGCCGGGCCGCTCAGGCCGCGATGGGTGATCAGCACCGCCTCGCGGAACGCCGTCTTGCCGGATCGCGCTTCCGCATCGGCAGCGACGCCGGCCAGATCACCGATCGCTTCGAGCTGCGCCGGATCGAGCGTCAGCGGCACGAGACCGGGACGCGTTTCGATGAGCCCGAGGCCGAACTGCTCGGCGATCCGGTAGGCAAGCCCGGTCGCCCCCATCTTCGGGATCGACTTGCCGCCGCTGGCAACGACCAGCGACTGCGCATCGATCGGTCCCTCGCCCGTCATCACGCGAAAGCCGGCGCCATGGCGCTCGACGCTCTCGATCGTCGTTTCGAGGCGAAGATCGGCATGCACGTCGCGCATTTCGGACAGCAGCATCTTGATGATGTCTTTCGCCGAATGATCGCAGAAGAGTTGACCGAGGGTCTTTTCGTGCCAGGCGATGCCATGCTTTTCGACAAAAGCGAGGAAATCGCGCGGCGTGTAGCGCGCCAGCGCCGACTTTGCGAAATGCGGATTGGCGGACAGAAAGTTCTTCGGCCCCGCGTGGATATTGGTGAAGTTGCAGCGGCCACCGCCGGAGATGCGGATCTTTTCACCGGGCGCCTTGGCATGGTCGAGCACGGCCACGCGGCGGCCGCGCTTGCCCGCCTCGATGGCGCACATCATGCCGGCGGCACCGGCGCCAATGATGACCACATCTGTCTTTTCAGCCACGAAACACTCCGCTCGTTTGTCCTTCCATTCCGGGGGCAAAGCAGAAAGTCAATGATCAAGCCCATCTAGCCAATTGCCAATCTGTGGTTATGATGCGCTATCCGAAGCCAAAACCGGTGATTTATGCCCTCAAAGAGAAGTGCTGCCCAACAAACAACGAAAATCAGCAAGACTTCGAAAATACCCCCCGCCCTCCACTCCCTCCGCGGTGTGAAGACCTGGAAGGAAGCCACGGACTGGCTCAAGATCCGCGGCATCGAAGACGTCGAATGCATCACGCCCGACCTCGCCGGCGTTCCGCGCGGCAAGATGATGCCGACCTCGAAGTTCACCTCCAACACCTCGCTGGCGCTGCCCTCGGCCGTCTACCGCCATACGATCTCGGGCGAATATCCTGATGAAACCGGCCAGTTCCGCTACGATTCCCGCGACAGCGACATCAAGCTCGTGCCCGATCTCTCGACCCTTTCGGTCGTTCCCTGGGAGACCGACCCGACGGCGCAGGTGATCTGCGACATCGTCGGCTCGCAGGGCGAGCAGATCAGCTACACGCCGCGCAACGTGCTGAAGCGCGTGGTCGATCTCTACAAGCAGAAGGGCTGGAAGCCGGTCGTCGCACCCGAGATCGAATTCTACCTCGTCGCCACCAATGACGATCCCGACTATCCCCTGCATCCGCCGAAAGGCCGTTCCGGTCGCTCGATCCTCGGCGGCCAGGGCTATTCGATCGCCGGCATCAACGAATTCGACGAACTGATCGACGACATCTATCACTTCTCAGAGAAGCAGGGTCTCGAGATCGATACGCTGATCCACGAAGAAGGACCGGCGCAGCTCGAAATCAACCTGCGCCATGGCGATCCGATCGAGCTGGCCGACCAGGTCTTTCTGTTCAAACGGACGATCCGCGAGGCGGCGCTGAAACACGGCATCTATGCCACGTTCATGGCGAAGCCGATGCAGGGCCAGCCGGGCTCGGCGATGCACATTCACCAGTCGGTGGTCGAGATCAACACCGGCCGCAACCTGTTCTCCAACCCGGACGGTTCCGCATCGAAGGAATTCTTCCACTTCATCGGCGGCATGCAGCACTATGTGCCGCGCACGCTGGTGATGATGGCGCCCTATGTGAACTCCTTCCGCCGACTGACGCCCGACATGTCGGCGCCGGTCAACACCGCCTGGGGCTACGACAACCGCACCACCGCCTTCCGCATCCCCGTGTCGGAGCCGGTCGCCCGGCGTATCGAGAACCGGCTGCCGAGTTCGGATGCCAATCCCTATCTGGCGCTCGCGGCCTCGCTCGCCTGCGGCTATCTCGGCATCATAGAACAGCGCGATCCGACGGCGCCGACCGAGGACACGGCCAACGAGGGCGAGATCGACCTGCCCCGCGGCCTGCTCGAAGCCGTTGCGCTGCTGGAATCGGCGCCCTCGCTTGCAGATGTGCTCAGCCCCGAGTTCATCGCCATCTATGCCGGCGTCAAGCGTGGCGAGTTCGAGACCTTCATGCAGGTCATCAGTCCCTGGGAGCGCGAATTCCTGCTTCTCAACGTCTGACCTCAGAGGTTCTCCATGCCCTGGCAAAGCCCGATCTCGCCCGGTTACTCCTGGTATGAGGCGACTGTTCCGGACCGACCGGACTATCCGCCCATGCCGGGATCGCGGAAAGCCAATGTCGCGATCGTCGGCGGCGGTTATACGGGACTTCAGGCGGCTTACAACCTTGCCAAGCAAGGCGTCGACGTCACCCTGATCGACGCCTGCCGCTTCGGCGACGGTGCCTCTGGCCGCAATGGCGGCCAGTTCGGCACAGGTCAGCGCGCCTGGGCGGACGAGACGGAAGAGAGCCTCGGCCACGAACGGGCGCAGGCGCTGTTCGACATGGCCGAGAACGCCAAGCGATATGTGCTCGACTTTGCGAACGCGCACGAGATCGACATCGAATTCGTGCCCGGCCAACTCTCGGTCGGGCACAAGCAAAGCCTCGAAAAAGACTATCGCGACCATGCCGAGGCGATGGCGACACGCTTCGGCTATCCGCACCTGACCTTCATGGAGCGCGAGGAAACCGCAAGCCGGCTGGGATCCGACCATTACCACTTCGGTATTCGCGATGCCGGCACCGGCCACATCCACCCGATGAAGCTGCTGGTCGGCCTTGCGAAACAGGCAGCGCTTGCCGGTGCCAACCTCTTCGAGCAGACCAAGGCCCTGAAGATCGACCGCCAGGGCGGCGCGATCGTCATCACCACCGACCGCGGCACGATCACCGCCGACCGCGTGCTCGTCGCCTGCAATGCCTATATCGGCAACCTGGAGCCGGTGAGCGCCAGCCATGTCATGCCGATCCGTTCCTTCATCGGTGCGACGACGGTGCTTTCGGACCACCCTGACGTCATTCCCGGTGGTGAGTCGGTCGACGATTCGCGCTTCGTCGTGCGCTACTTCCGCAAGTCACGGGATGGACGGCTTCTGTTCGGCGGCCGCGAAGCCTATACCGCCGACAATCCGCGCGACATCTCCACCCATATCCGCCGGCAGATTAGCGAGATCTATCCGCAGCTCGCCAATGTCGAGATCACCCATGCCTGGGGCGGCTCCGTCGGCATTACCATGCCGCGCACGCCCTTCTGTCGCGAGGTCATGCCTGGCGTCACCTCGATCGGCGGCTATTCCGGCCACGGTGTGATGCTCTCCAACTATTGCGGCAAGCTCTATGCGGATCTCGCGCTCGGCAAGGACACCGAGCTCGACCTCTTGAAGGCGCTGAAAATTCCGGCTTTTCCGGGCGGAACCCGGTTCCGCTCCGCCCTTCTCTTCTTCGCGCTTAGCTGGTACGCATTACGCGACAGGTTCTGAAGAAGGCTTGCGGCGGCATTTTATTGCGCCGCGCTTGAGATCACGATGATTTTGGGTCGGCTCGACCCAAAATCATAAACGTGTTCGATAGTTAGAAGATAATGCGGGATGCGGGCGGAAAACCGCACGCACTTTTCCTCATCCCGCACTAGCGCCTTTAAATCGATTAGATTATATGTGCCCCTGACCTGAACAGATCGAGATATCCCATGAGCAGCCAGATCATTCCCGTCGAACCATTTGACTATGTGGTGTTCGGGGGCACCGGCGATCTTGCGGAGCGCAAGCTGTTGCCGGCGCTCTATCACCGGCAACTGGAAGGCCAGATCACCGAGCCGACGCGCATCATCGGCGCCTCGCGCGCGGCACTCAGCCATGAGGATTATCGCAAGTTTGCCGTCGACGCGCTGAAGGAACATCTGAAGCCGGAAGAGTACAAGGAAGAGGAAGTCGCGAAGTTCGCTGCACGCCTGTTCTACGTCTCCGTCGACGCCAAGTCCGACCAGGGTTGGGACGCGCTGAAGAAGATCCTCGAAGAGGGCAAGGAGCGCATTCGCGCCTTCTATCTCGCCGTCGGCCCAGCGATCTTCGGCGACATCTCCGAGCGCATCCGCGACCACAAGCTGATCACCAAGAACACCCGCATCGTCGTCGAAAAGCCGATCGGCCGCGACCTTGCGTCTGCGACCGAACTCAACGACACGATCGGCAAGGTCTTCCGCGAAGAGCAGATCTTCCGTATCGACCACTATCTCGGCAAGGAGACGGTGCAGAACCTGATGGCGCTGCGCTTTGCCAACGCGCTCTATGAGCCGCTATGGAACTCCGCCCATATCGACCACGTGCAGATCACCGTGTCGGAAGCCGTCGGACTTGAAAACCGCGCCGGCTACTACGACAAGGCCGGCGCGCTACGCGACATGGTGCAGAACCACATCCTGCAGCTCGTCTGCTTCGTCGCCATGGAAGCGCCGACCTCGATGGACGCCGAAGCGGTGCGCGACGAGAAGCTCAAGGTTCTGCGCGCGCTGAAACCGATCACCTCGTCGAATGTCGAGCAGGTGACGGTGCGCGGCCAGTACCGCGCCGGCGCTTCGGCTGGCGGCCCGGTCAAGGGGTACCTCGAAGAGCTCGAAGGCGGCGTCTCGAACACCGAAACCTTCGTGGCGATCAAGGCCGAGGTCAGCAACTGGCGCTGGGCCGGCGTGCCCTTCTATATTCGCACCGGCAAGCGCCTTGCCGGCCGTATGTCGGAAATCGTCATCACCTTCAAGCAGATCCCGCATTCGATCTTCGACAACAATGCCGGCCGTATCTCGGCCAACCAGCTGGTCATCCGCCTGCAGCCGAACGAAGGCGTGAAGCAGTCGCTGATGATCAAGGACCCGGGCCCGGGCGGCATGCGTCTGCGCAGCGTCTCGCTCGACATGAGCTTCGCCGAGGCTTTTGCGGTGCGCAATGCGGACGCCTATGAGCGGCTGCTCTTCGACGTCATCCGCAACAACCAGACGCTGTTCGTGCGCCGCGACGAAGTCGAGGCCGCATGGAAGTGGGTCGATCCGATCCTGAAGGCCTGGGAAGAGACCGGACAGCAGGTCCAGGGCTACACCGCCGGCACCTGGGGCCCGAGCCAGTCGATCGCGCTGATCGAGCGTGACGGCCGGACCTGGAACGACGCGATATAGGTGCGCCGATGACGTCTAAGCTTCATACATTCGAAAACGGCGCAGCACTGGCGCAAGGCCTTGCCGATGCCGTCGGCCAGACGCTCGCCGCCGGCATTGCCGCACGCGGCTCCGCGAGCATCGCCGTCTCCGGCGGCTCCACGCCCAAGGCATTCTTCCAGGCGCTGTCGAAGAAGGACATCGCCTGGGACAAGGTGACGGTGACGCTGGTCGACGAGCGCTTCGTGCCGCCGGAAAGCGAGCGCTCCAACCATGGTCTCGTTGCGGCCAACCTGCTTCAGGGCAAGGCGGCTGCAGCAACCTTCCTGCCGCTCTACCAGGCGGCCCCGACGGCTGAGGCGGCAGCTGATCTCGCAAGCCGGGAAACGGCGAAGATCGGCGCACCGTTCGACGTGGCGATCCTCGGCATGGGAACGGACGGTCACACCGCATCGTTCTTCCCGGGCGGATCGCAACTCGCGCGCGCCATCGATCCGGCAACGCCGCGCGGCGTGATCACGATGGAAGCCGAGGGTGCGGGCGAAACCCGCCTGACCTTTACCTTTGCCAGCCTCCAGGACGCACGGCTTCTGGTGCTGCACATCGAGGGCGAAGGCAAGAAGACGGTTCTCGCCAAGGCCGAAGAAGCCGGCGACGAAAAGGACATGCCGATCCGCGCGATGCTGCGCCGCGCCGCGTCGCCGGTGCAGATCTACTGGGCGCCGTAGATCGGAATAATGTTGGGCCGAACCGGCCCGATAGGAACTTTGGAGACACGTTCAGCCGGTGGCGCGCTCCCGTCGGATTGGACAGGTGTTTCTGAGAAACGCCGGGACGCGGCTTGCGCTCTCCCAAGCTCGCCGCGCTCCGGACGATGACTGGATGAAGATGAGGAGTCCGAAGACTCCGGAACAGGATTTGCCATGTCCGCCGATTCCCGCATTGCCTCGATCACGGCTCGCATCGTCGAGCGCTCGAAACCCCACCGCGAGCCCTATCTCGATCGCGTCCGCCGGGCGGCATCGAGCGGTCCGCATCGCAGCGTGCTCGGTTGCGGCAACCTGGCGCATGGATTTGCCGTCTGTTCCCCCGCCGAGAAGGTAGCGCTTGCGGGCGACCGCGTGGCCAATCTCGGCATCATCACCTCCTACAATGACATGCTCTCGGCGCACCAACCGTTCGAGACCTACCCGGCGCTGATCCGCCAGGCGGCCAGCGAGGCAGGTGGCGTCGCCCAGGTTGCCGGTGGCGTGCCCGCCATGTGCGACGGCGTCACGCAAGGCCAGCCGGGCATGGAGCTGTCGCTGTTTTCGCGCGACCTGATTGCGATGGCGGCCGGCGTCGGCCTGTCGCACAACATGTTCGATTCCACCGTCTATCTCGGCGTCTGCGACAAGATCGTGCCGGGCCTCGTGATCGCAGCGCTCACCTTCGGCCACCTGCCGGCGATCTTCGTGCCCGCCGGTCCGATGACCTCGGGCCTGCCGAACGACGAGAAGGCGCGGGTTCGCCAGCTGTTCGCCGAAGGCAAGGTCGGCCGCGACGAACTGCTGGAAGCGGAATCGAAGTCCTACCACGGACCGGGCACCTGCACCTTCTACGGCACCGCCAACTCCAACCAGATGCTGATGGAGATCATGGGCTTCCACCTGCCCGGCGCCTCGTTCATCAATCCGGGCACGCCGCTGCGCGACGCGCTGACCAAGGAAGCGGCCAAGCGTGCGCTGGCGATCACCGCCATGGGCAACGAGTTCACGCCGGCCGGCGAAATGATCGATGAGCGCTCGATCGTCAACGGCGTCGTCGGCCTGCATGCGACCGGCGGCTCGACCAACCACACCATGCACCTCGTCGCCATGGCGCGGGCAGCTGGCATCGTGCTGACCTGGCAGGACATCTCCGAGCTCTCGGACATCGTGCCGCTGCTGGCGCGCGTCTATCCGAACGGGCTTGCCGACGTGAACCACTTCCACGCCGCCGGCGGCATGGGCTTCCTGATCAGCCAGCTGCTTCGCGCCGGCCTGCTGCACGACGACGTGCGCACAGTTGTCGGCCAGGGTCTCGACGCCTACAAGATCGACGTACGCCTCGGCGCCGACGGCAATGTCGAACGCGTGCCGACGCCGAAAGAAAGCGCTGATCCGAAGGTGCTTGCGACCATCGAGCAGCCCTTCCAGCACTCCGGCGGCCTCAAGATGCTGACCGGCAATCTCGGCAAGGCCGTCATCAAGATCTCTGCCGTCAAGCCGGATCGTCATATCATCGAGGCGCCCGCCAAGATTTTCCACGACCAGGCCGAACTCAACGCCGCCTTCAAGGCCGGCAAGCTCGAGGGCGACTTCGTCGCAGTCGTGCGCTTCCAGGGCCCGAAGGCCAACGGCATGCCGGAACTGCACAAGCTGACGACCGTGCTCGGCATCCTGCAGGACCGCGGCCAGCGCGTCGCCATCCTGACGGACGGCCGCATGTCCGGCGCCTCCGGCAAGGTGCCGGCGGCGATCCACGTGACGCCGGAGGCCAAGGACGGCGGCCCGATCGCTCGCATCCAGGAAGGCGATATCGTCCGCATCGACGCTGTTGCCGGAACGATCGAGGTGCTGGTCGAGGACATCGCACTCAAGACACGCGTGCCCGCGCATGCGGATCTTTCGGACAACGACTTCGGCATGGGCCGCGAACTGTTCGCGCCCTTCCGCGCGATCGCGGGTGCGGCTGATCAGGGCGCCAGCGTTCTCTTCCACTGACATAAAAAGCGCCGCTCCCATTGGGGCGGCGCTTGGTCTTCAAACGATCGTGAAAAGCTCAGGGCAGTGGCCCGGGGAACATGTCGTTGCGCCCGTCATAGCGCTCGATTTCCAGCGTGAAGACATCGACCCCCTCGATGCAGCGCGCATTGATCGAGATCTTGTTATCCGGATAGCCGCTGCGCATGATCGGCGTCGAACAGGTCGGGCAGAAATGATGCCCCTCGTTAAGGCCGCGCCAGATGTAGCTCGACAGGCGGCGCTTTTCGGTCAAGAGCTTTACCTTTGCGGCATCCACCTTCCAATGCAGGAAGCCGGAGCGCCGGCAGGTGGAGCAGTTGCAGTCGACGAGACCGGTCAGCTCTTCGTCGACTTCGACGGCGATATCGCCGCAATGGCAGGAAAGCCGATAGGGTCGCTGCATGGTTCAGGTCCGATCCCGTTGATTGAGACCACAACCATCCATTGAGCGCGGCAGGGCCGTCAAGTCCGGCGCGGCACCTCAGCGATAGATGTCGAGCGTGCGGTTGCGATGGTTCGGATGGGTGCTGTAGACGAAAATGCGATTGAGGTCGCGGTCCGTCAGCATGCGCAGGAAGCGCGCCTCGATGACGTTGTTGGCATGCACCCGCTTCAAAAGGCAGCCGACCATCTGGATGCGCGCGCTCGGAATATCCAGGTAGAAGTTCTCCGGCAGCTGGTACTGCGTGAGGATACCGATCAACGCGCCGCTTTTCGACAGCTTGATGATCTCGCAACGGCGCGAGCTCAGCTGGGTCATGCCCTTCTCGGTATATTCGATGCGGGCTTCGTTCCGCGTGTCCTCCATCGGGAAGTTGGTTTCCCGATCGTACATGAAGGACTCTTCCTTGTTCAGGAAGTGCTGGTACATCACCGGCGCCGCGCCTCTCATCGAAATGCCTTTCCGTATCCCCTTTTGAAACAGACTAGCGGCAGAGATTTAACAGAGGGTTTGATCCGCAGGGTGCATTGAAAAAACCCGCCCGATTTTACGGGCGGGTTCGACGGGAGAGCCTGCTCGTATCAGCGGCGATAGGTGCGACCATCGGCGTCGAAAAGGTGCAGCTTGGCCTTGTCGGCGGTGAAGCGCACCTTGTCGCCGCGCTGAACCGGCAGGATGCCGGGGATCTTGGCGATGATCGGCTCCTTGTCGACGAGGCCTTCGATGTAGAGCAGCGTCACTTCGCCGAGCGCTTCGACGATCGAGATCGTGCCCTCGAACAGGAAGTCGTCGCTGATACTGACCTGAAGGTCTTCGGGGCGAACGCCGAAACTCGCAGTCTTGCCGTTCTGCGACGAGTCGGTCGGGATATCGAGCGTCACGCTCTTGCCGCCGGTCAGCTTCACCGTCGTCTGCGCGCCGGTCTCCGTCACCGTCGACGGGATGATGTTCATCGCCGGCGAGCCGATGAAGCGGGCGACGAAGAGATTGGCCGGGCGCTCATAGAGTTCGAGTGGCGCGCCCACCTGTTCGATATGGCCCTGCGACAGAACCACGATGCGGTCGGCGAGCGTCATCGCCTCCACCTGGTCGTGGGTAACGTAGATCATCGTCGTGTCCGCCATCTGCTCACTGAGCTTGGCGATCTCGATGCGTGTGGCGACACGCAAAGCCGCATCCAGGTTCGACAGCGGCTCGTCGAACAGGAATACCTTGGGGTCGCGGCAGATCGCGCGGCCGATGGCAACACGCTGTCTCTGGCCGCCGGAGAGCGCCTTCGGCAGGCGGTCGAGATACTTGGTCAGCTGCAGGATATCGGCGGCGTTGCGCACGCGACGGTCGATCTCCTCCTTGCTTTCCTTGGCGATCCGCATGCCGAAGGCCATGTTGTCGTAGACGGTCATGTGCGGATAGAGCGCATAGGACTGGAACACCATGGCGATGCCGCGCTTCGACGGCGGCACGGTGTTGACCCGTTCGCCGTCGATGAACATGTCGCCGCCGGTGATCTCCTCGAGACCCGCGATCATGCGCAGAAGCGTCGACTTTCCACAGCCGGACGGGCCGACGAAGACGATGAACTCGCCCTGCTTGATGTCGAGATTGATGCCGTGAATGACATCGACCGCGCCGTAGGACTTGCGGATATCTTTAAGCAGCAGACCCGTCATTGCACGCTCCCCTTCGGTTTTTCCCGTCTATCCCTGTTGTCATCCGCCGTCACACCAGCCGCGCGAAATAGGCGCTCCAGGCCGGCAGGTGAACTGTTCGATCCTTGACCTCGGACACGAAGCCATGGCCTTCCAACGCAGCCACCGGCTCATTCGGCAGCGTGGCTGCAGCCGGTGCGCCGCTCATGTTGAACAGGCAGAAAAGCTTTTCATTGCCGTGGCTGCGCACGAAGGCAAGCACCGAGCCATCCGTGTTCAGGAATTCGATCTCGCCCTTGGCAAAGGCCGGGTGCGCCTTGCGGAACTGCAGGAAGCGGCGGTAGTGCTCGAGCACCGACGCGTCGTCGCCCTGCTGCACCGACACGGCGCGCTTCAAGTGTTCGGCCGGCACCGGCAGCCAGGGTTTTGCGCTGCCGAAGCCACCGTTGACAGCAGCACCGTCCCAGACCATCGGCGTGCGGCAACCGTCGCGCCCCTTGAAGTCCGGCCAGAACTGGATGCCATAGGGATCCTTCAGGTCTTCATAGGCCAGTTCCGCTTCGCTCAGCGCCAGTTCCTCGCCCTGATAGATGCAGACAGAGCCGCGCAGCGACATCAGAAGGCTCGCGAGCAGCTTTGCATGGGCGTCGCGATCGGCAACGCCCGCTCCCCAGCGGCTGACGTGGCGCACGACGTCATGGTTGGAGAAGGCCCAGCAGGCCCAGCCTTCAGGTGCCGCCTTCTGGAAGTTCCGGAGAACCTCGGCGACCGTCGCCGGTGTCAGCGGATCCGGCGCCAGGAACTCGAAGGCGTAGCACATCTGCATCTTGTCGCCGCCGGAGGTGTATTCGCCGGCGATCTCCAGCCCGCGCTGGCTGTCGCCGACTTCACCGACCGCAGCGATCGCCGGGAACTCGTCCATGACGGCGCGGAAGCGCTTCAGGAATTCGAGGTTCTCGGGCTGGTTCTTGTCGTAGAGATGTTCCTGGTAGTTGTAGGGGTTCACCGCCGGCGCGGTCTGGGCGTTGCGGCGCTCCGGCGCCAGCGCCGGGTTGTCGCGCAACTGCTTGTCGTGG
This sequence comes from Ensifer sp. LBL, assembly GCF_050435225.1. Classification (NCBI taxonomy): domain Bacteria; kingdom Pseudomonadati; phylum Pseudomonadota; class Alphaproteobacteria; order Hyphomicrobiales; family Rhizobiaceae; genus Ensifer; species Ensifer sp. LBL. The sequence continues at coordinate 767,289 of NZ_JBNDJY010000001.1, forward strand.
AAGTAGAAGTTGATGGTGTCGAGGCGGAAGCCGTCGACGCCGCGCTCCAGCCAGAAACGCTCAACGGCCAGCAGCGCGTCCTGAACCTCCGGATTGTGCAGGTTGAGGTCCGGCTGCGAGGTCAGGAAGTTGTGCATGTAGTACTGCAGGCGCGTCGGATCCCAGGCCCAGGCCGAGCCGCCGAAGATCGACAGCCAGTTGTTGGGCGGGGTGCCGTCCGGCCTGGAATCCGCCCAGACGTACCAGTCGGCCTTGGCATTCGTCCGGCTCGATCGGCTTTCGACGAACCAGGGGTGCTGGTCCGACGTATGGGAGAGAACGAGGTCGATCATCACCCGGATGCCGAGGCGGTGCGCCTCGGCGATGACCGCGTCGAAATCGGCAACACTGCCGAAGATCTGATCGACATCGGTGTAGTTGGAGACGTCGTAACCGAAGTCCTTCATCGGCGAGGTGAAGAACGGCGAAATCCAGATTGCGTCGGCACCCAGCGCGGCGATATGCGGCAACCGGGCGACGATGCCCTTGAGGTCGCCGATGCCGTCGCCGTTGGAGTCCTGGTAGGAGCGCGGATAGATCTGGTAGATCACCGCGCCGCGCCACCAGTCCCGATCAGCCTGCAAAGTGGAAGTGCTCATTTCGGTCATGCTCATTTTCTCTGGACGTCCCTGGATTGTCAGCCGCCTTTGACCGAACCCGCCAGCAGGCCGCGCACGAGATAGCGCTGCAGGCTGAAGAAGACGATCAGCGGAACGATGATGGTAATGAAAGCGGAGGCCGTCAGGATCTCCCAGTTGCCGCCGCGTGAACCGAGCAGGTTGACGAGCCGACCGGTCAGAACCAGTTCGTCCGGACCGGCGCCCAGGAACACGATGGCGACCAAGAGGTCGTTCCAGGTCCAGAGGAACTGGAAGATCGCGAAGGAGGCGAGCGCCGGGAAGGACAGCGGCAGAATGATCTTGACGAAGATATCGAAATCGCTGGCACCATCGACGCGGGCGGATTCCATGATTTCGCGCGGCAGGCCGGCCATGTAGTTGCGCAAGAGATAGATCGCCAGCGGCAGGCCGAAACCGGTATGCGCCAGCCAGATGCCGACATAGGTCTTGGCCGGCACGCCGAAGAAGGCGCCGACGCCGTTATAGAGCTTCAAGAGCGGGATCAGCGACATCTGCAGTGGCACGACGAGCAGACCGACGACGACGGCAATCAGGATTGCCCGCCCCGGGAACGGCATCCAGGCAAGCGCATAGGCTGCGAAGGCGGCGATCATGATCGGGATGATCGTCGCGGGAATGGCAACGGTCAGCGAGTTGATGAAGGAGCGGCCGATGCCTTCGGCACTCAAGACTTCGCCGTAGTTTTCGAAAGTGAAGCGTGGCGGCGAGGACGCGGTGACGAAGACGCGCTGGCCGCGCGACCCTTCCATCTTCTTATCGGAGACGATCTCGAAATTGCCGTCGGCCTGCACGGTCAGCTTTTCGCCGTCGTTGAGTTCGGCGGTTTCACCGGCCTTGAATGCGGTCGGCTCACGGCTGTTGAAACCGAAGGCCGAGATCTGCCCCGCCTGCCCGTCGAGCAGGTTGCCGGAAATGACGAACTTGCCGTCGCGCTCGACCTGGGCGTCCGGGCCGGGTGCGCGAACGACGATGTTCTGCGACGAGGTCGAAAGCGCCGTCCACCAGCCGGAGACGGCGAGCTGATCCTTGTCGCGCAGGGACGAGATCAGGAGGCCCGCGGTCGGCAGCGTCCAGAGTGCGACGATCAAGAAGACCGAGAGGTGGACGACCCACATGAGAGGGGAACGTGTCGCTGGATTCATCTCAGTGCCCCTTCATTTCCTTGGCCGCATTGCGGATGTTCCAGACCATGATCGGAATGACGAGGATCATGATGACGACGGCGATGGCCGCCCCTCGACCGAGGTCGCCGCCACCGCGGAACATCCAGTCGAACATGAGGTTGGCAAGCACCTGGCTCTGCCACTGGCCGTTGGTCATCGCGAGAACGATATCGAAGACCTTGAGCACCAGGATGGTGATGGTCGTCCAGACCACGGCGATCGTGCCCCAGATCTGCGGCACCATGATCTTGAAGAAGATCTGCCAGCCATTGGCGCCGTCGATGACGGCCGCCTCGATCGTTTCCTCCGGGATGCCGCGAAGGGCGGCCGACAGAATGACCATGGCAAAACCGGTCTGGATCCAGACGAGGATCGCCATCAGGAAGAAGTTGTTCCAGAAGGGCAGCGTGATCCAGGCCTGCGGGTCGCCGCCGAAGGCAACGACGATGCCGTTCAGCAGACCGATCTGTTCGGCACCCTCGGGGCGAAAATCGTAGATGAACTTCCAGATGACCGCGGCGCCGACAAAGGAGATCGCCATCGGCATGAAGACCAAGGTCTTGGCGATGTTGCCCCACCAGATACGATCGGTGAGCGCGGCAATGATCAGGCCGAAGAACGTCGCCAGCGCCGGGACCACCAACAGCCAGAGGAAGTTGTTGTAGATCGACTGGCGGAACTCGCCGTCGTTGACCATCCAGACATAATTGCTGAAGCCGACGAAGTTCTGGCCGGCGCGATCATGAACGCTGTACCAGAGCGACATGAAGACCGGATAGATAAGGTAGATCGTCAGCGCGAACAGCGCCGGGCCCAGGAACAGCCATGGGCGGATGGCGTTGGTGATGCGCAGGTTTCTCGAGGCGACGGCGCCGGATTTCCCTTTCGACGGGAAGATCAGGTCGAGAATGAAGCTGGTTCCCCAGAAGTAGGCGGCGCAGCCAATCACCCCGCCCAACATGAACCCTGCAGCTATTAGAAGCTGAAACAACATGACATGTCCCTCCCCCTCGGTGCACGGTCGCGTGCAGGGCTGGCGATTGTCGCCGTTCTCATTGGGGTGCCCCACCTCTCCCGTGAACGGAAAGCTGCTTTCGCATCTCCGTCCTCTCCTGGCAGCGAACCCGCATCGGCAACGGGCGGCATCTCTGCCGCCCGTCATCCGGTGTTACTTGATGGCGTCCCAGGCCTTCTGAACGCCGTCGGCAACGTCAGCCGACGACTTGCCGCCAACGAAATCGACCATGCCGGTCCAGAACGCGCCTGCACCGATCTTGCCCGGCATCAGGTCGGAACCGTCGAAGCGGAAGGTGGTGGCGTTCAGGAGGATCTCGCCCTGCTTCTTCAGCGGCGGGTTGCCGTAGGTGTCGACGTTGACGCTCTTGTAAGGTGTCAGGAAGCTCGTCTGCGCCATCCAGACTTCATGGGCAATCGGCGTCTTCAGGAATTCGATGAAGGCGCGGGCGGCGGGCGAATCCTTGGTGATCATCGCCAGCGTGCCGGCGCCGAGCACCGGATTGCCGAGTTCCTTCTTGCTCTCGTAGGGCGGCATGTAGAAGAAGTCGGCATCCTCGCCGATCTTGGTGCCCTCGGGGAAGAAGGACGGGATGAACGACGCCTGGTGGTGCAGGTAGCACTTCGGCGGCGAGGCGAAGAGGCCCTTCGGGCTGTCGCGGAAGTCGGTGGAAGCAACGGCTGTAGCGCCGCCATCGACGAACTTGTCGTTCTTCGCAAACCAACCGAACTCGTCGATCGCACCGACGACGGCCGGATCGGTGAACGGGATCTCGTTCTTGACCCACTTGTCGTAGACATCGGCCGGCTGGGTGCGCAGCATCATGTCTTCGACCCAGTCGGTCGCCGGCCAGCCGGTCGCGCCGCCCGAACCGAGGCCGATGCACCAGGGCTTGCCGCCGTCAGCGGCGATCTTCTCAGTCAGCGCCTTCAGCTCTTCCATGGTCTTCGGGACTTCGTAGCCGGCGTCTTCGAAGTTCTCGGGCGAGTACCAGACGAGCGACTTTACGTCGATCTTGTAGGGAAACGCATAGAGCGCGGCATTGCCGTCCTTGCCCTTGTAGGTCGACAGATCGACCCAGGACTGGCCGGCGGCGTAGTTGTCGAGCAGCCACTTCTGGGTGTCGTCGCCCAGCGGCGTCAGATAGCCCTTGGAGGCGAGATCGGCGATCAGACCCGGCTGCGGCAGGATGGAGACTTCGGAGGGGCTTCCGGCCTGGGTATCGATGACGATCTGTTGTTCGTAGTTTTCGGACGAGGAGTACTTGATCTCGGCGCCCGTCGCTTCGGTAAAGTAGGCATAGACGCTCTTGAACAGCGCCTCGTCCTCACCGCGCCAGGGGCCGAAGATCGTCAGCGTCTGGCCCTTGAGGTCGTGGCCCTTCTTGAATTCCTCGAAGCTCGCCCAGTTGAACTTGCTATCTTCGCCCGGCTTGAACTTGAGGTCGGCGGCGCCGGCTGCACCCGCAATCAGGGCAAAGGCGGCCACGCCCAACAGCAATGATCTCTTCACGTCTTTCTCCTCCCAAGATGAACCCGGATCCCCCCGGGCAGACGTCAATGCGCAAAAATTCAAAGCGCTTTGAGTTCGCTAACAAACCATTGCGACACTGAAGGAGTCAAGAGCTTTCCCGAAACCTGCTCTAGCGGCGACATTTTTGTGCTCTGCGGTATCGTTTTGCACCGCGCCATGGTCGAATTCCGCTTTGTTGCTCGAAAAACGGATGCTACACAAACCTTGGGCGCTGGGACCAAACACTAAAAATCATAGGGATATCCAAAGCGCTTTGGGAGGAATCCTGACCATGGCGGTCAATCTCAAGCAACTTGCGGAACTGCTCGGCCTGTCACAGACGACGGTCAGTCGGGCTTTGAACGGCTATCCGGAAGTCAATGCCGAGACCCGCCAGCGCGTGCTTGAGGCCGTACGCGAAACCGGCTACCGGCCGAACCGCGCCGCCCAGCGGCTTGCCACCGGCAAGGCCTATTCGATCGGCATGGTCATGCCGATTGCGCCCGGCATCGATTCCGACGTGCATTTCGGCGAGTTCCTGGCGGGGCTGGCGGAAGAGGCGGTCAAGCACGACTTCCACTTCGTGCTCAATCCGAGCGCGCCGGAGGACGAGGAAGTGACCTTCCGGCGCCTGGCGGCAAGCGGCAATGTCGATGCGCTGTTCCTTGCCTATATGCGCGCCAACGATCCGCGCATCGCCATGCTGAAATCGCTGTCGATCCCCTTCGTGGTCCATGGCCGGTCGATCGGCGAAAGCCGCGACTACCCATTCCTCGACATCGACAATACGAGTGCCTTCTACGACGCGACACGGCTGCTCATACAGCTCGGACACCAGCGGATCGCGCTGATCAACGGGCCGGAATATCTGGCTTTTTCCATTCGCCGGAAAAAGGGCATGCTGCGGGCGCTCGCCGAACACGGCCTTTCGCTCGACGAGGCGCTGGTCCAACATTCGCTGATGACCGACGAGCACGGCTATCGCAGCATGCAGCCCTTCCTGCAGAATGCGCAGCCGCCGACGGCGGTGCTCTGTTCCAGTACGGTGCTGGCGCTTGGCGCAGTCCGGGCGATCAACCAGGCGGGATTGAAAATCGGCGAAGACATTTCGCTGATCGCCCACGACGACGTGCTGCCGATGCTGAAGCCTGAGAATTTCAGCATCCCGCTGACGACGACGCGCTCGTCGCTCCGGGCCGCCGGCGCCCGGATCGCCACACGGCTGATCGGCGGCATCCTGAAGCGCGGCGACTATCCGGAACAGGAACTCTGGCGCGCCGAACTGATCGTGCGCGCCTCGACGGGACCGGCCCCGCAAAAATGAAAACGCGCCGCAATCGCGACGCGTCTCGTCATCCCATGTGACCCGGGATCAGAAGCGCGGTGGCTTGCGGCCGGCCTTGCGATAGGCGGCAATCACGGTGTTGGCCATCAGCATGGCGATGGTCATCGGCCCGACGCCACCCGGCACTGGCGTGATCACGCCTGCAACCTCGGCGGCTTCCGCAAAGGCGACGTCGCCGACGAGCTTGGACTTGCCCTCGCCCTTCTCGGGCGCCGGTACGCGGTTGATGCCGACGTCGATCACCGTCGCGCCCGGTTTTACCCAATCGGCTTTCACCATCTCCGGACGGCCGACGGCGGCAACGAGGATATCCGCGTTGCGGCAGACGGCCGGCAGATCCTTGGTGCGCGAGTGTGCGGTCGTGACCGTCGCGTTGGCGGCGAGCAACAGCGCTGACATCGGCTTGCCGAACAGGTTCGAACGGCCAATGACGACGGCGTTCAGACCGGAGAGATCGTCGCCGTGCGTCTGGCGCACGAAGACCATGGCGCCGGCCGGCGTGCAGGAGACGAGACCGCCTTCGAGATCGCCGGTCGCAAGCTTGCCGGCATTGACGACGTGCAGACCGTCGACGTCTTTTTCGGGCAGGATCGACTGGATGATGGGTTCTGAATTCAGATGTTTCGGCAGCGGCAGCTGCACGAGGATGCCGTGGATAGAGGGGTCGGCGTTGAGCTTTGCCACGAGTGCAGCGAGCTCTTCCTGGGTCGTTGCCTCAGCCAAGGTATGCTGGACCGACAGGAAGCCGCACTCCTTGGCCATCTTGCTCTTCGAAGAAACATAGGCGTGGCTTGCCGGATCGTCGCCGACGATCACGACGGCGAGACCTGCACGAACGCCGGCATCCGTTTCGAGCGCACGGGTCGCGGCCTTCACGCTTTCGATCACCGAAGCGGCGACCTTCTTGCCATCAATCACAGTCGTCACGGCATGTTCCTCCTGGCTTCCTGTTCACGCGGCATACTCTAGTTCGCCTCAGAAAAGGCGATGGCCTCAACGCGCCCTATGCTGTCCCAAACGCATAAATGCAAGAGGCGGCGGCGCGGTTGGCTGCCGTTTCGGGCGCCCCGACGATATTTCCTCTCAAGACTGAGAGGTGGACGTGGTTTCGTCGAAAGACTTGAGGTCTCAGCCTCACAAGATGCAAGGCGAACGGAGCATGCTCTCCGCCTTCCCGTCGTATCAACGGCGCGCGAGCTTCTGGCGGGAATAGTGCTCGACCCGGGACCTGAGAGCGCGAAGGCCTTCCTGGACCTTGGCGATGTCGGCATCATCCTCGTCTACGGTCTGCGACACCGGTTCGGCCGCAGCCGGACCGGCCGTCGCGCTGCGGCGAGCGACGGCATAGGCAGCATTCAGCGATTGCGCATGGTGCGCGGCCGGGCTGAACTGCGGCGGCAGTTCGAGCTTGGCCGAAGCCGGATCGGGCTGCGGCTGTGAGCGCCGTGTGGGCTCGGGGCCGCCATCAGGTTCCGGCGGCTCGGGCGCCGGGTCGTCCTCGACCTTTCGGGCGGCGGGGAACAATCCGTTCAGGCTGCGATAGATGCCGAGCAGCACGCCGAGGCCGAGGCCGGCAAAGAAGCCCGCCATGGTGGCGGCAATCACGATGATCTTGCGGGAGGGCCCCTTTGCCTGCAGCGCCGGCTCGGCCTTGGAGATCACCCGGATGTTCTTTGCGGTCAGCTTTTCCTCTTCGCGCGTTTCGCCGGCGCGCTTCAGGAAGGATTCGTAGATTTCCCGAGTTGCCGCCGCCTTCCGCTGCAGTTCGCGCAGTTCGACGAATTCGGCCGAGGAATCGATCTGCCGGGCCTTCTGCACGGCAAGCTGCTGCACCAGATCCTGTTCCGTTCGCTGGGCGCGGTCGAGCTCGGTCCCGGCCGCGGCCGCGATGCGGCGCAACTCGTTGGCGATCTCGGAGCGCGACGCCTCGAGCGCCTGCTGAACGGCAATGCGTTGCGGGTGGCGCGGCCCGAGGCTCGCGTCAAGCGCGCTCAGTTGCGCCTTGGTCGCCGCATATTGCTTGCGCAGCTCGGTTAGCGCCAGCGAGCTGATTTCCTCCGGATAGGCGCCGGTCAGGACATCGTTGAGCTGAACCTTGCCGGAGGCATCGGCCTTGGCTTTCGCCTCGGCGATGCGGTTGCGCGCAGCAGCGACCTGGTCGCTGAGGCTGAGGAGTTGCTTGTCGGCGATCAGCTCACCGCCGGCACCGACGATATCGTTCGCCGCCTTGTAGTCCTCGACCGCCTTTTCGGCAGCATCGAGCTCGGCCTTCAGTTCCTTGATGCGCGCGTCGAGCGCAACCGTCGTCTTCTGGAAGAAGCCGGATTGCGCGGCGGTCTCCTCGCCGAGGAACATGTCCACCAATCGGTTGGCAATCAGTGCCGACTTCTCGGGATCCCTGGTCTTCGCCTCAATGGTGACGATGAAAGTTTTCGGATCGCGCCAGACCTGAATGGCCTCGCCCAAATTCTTCAGGACGCGCGCGGACGCATCGCCACCGGCCATCCTGCCGGCAAACTCTGCGTCCTTTTCCAGTTCGAGACTGGCTGCAACCTTTTCCATGACCGTTCGCGAGCGCAATACTTCGAGCTGGCTGTCGACGATGGCCAGAATGCCTTCGGTTGCCAGCGATTGTTTCGACAGATCGGAATCCGTCAGCCGCACTTCGCGCGGATCGACATACAGCTTGCTTTCGGAGACGAAGGTGCTCGGCGTTGACAGCGCCAGCAAAACGCCACCGACGGCGCCAAGCGCCGTGGTCGCGAGAATGATCTTGCGGAGCTGCCAGACCGCGCGCACCACGGTCTTGATATCAACGAGCGGACGATCGCCTGCCGCTTGCCCGTCGGCAGCCACCGTCGGCACGGCACCCTCGGGCGGACGATCGACCAGCCAGCGCGCAAACTTGTCACGCATGCCGCCGATGCGTCCCTGGCTGCGGGCAACCGGGGCCTTGCCTGAAGCCCGTGCCGTTTCGCCGCGCGCCTGACGACCTTTCGCGCGGTTTTTATCCGGCGCCGCTGCGTGATTGGTTGATCCACCGGAGCCGGACGGGCGACTAAGCAAGGACGAGCCCTCACCCGTGGGGTCGGCGGTGCGCCTGTCGCGCACACGCGCAGGATCGCGCGTGTCCTCTGCTGCAAAATCGAGCAACGATGCACGCGGAACCGGGCGTTTCTCGTCGTCGATGTTGAACATGACTGATCCCGCGGCTGCCGAAACGGCGAATTCCGAATAGTGAAGCCAACCTAAGGAAACATGGAAAACAAATCGTTAACTTTAGCGGAAACGAGGATGCGAAGGGCCTGATCTCACGCCTTATTAAGCTTTCCCGCCTATGACGGAAGGACGAGCGCAATTCCAGGCGGCGCTTTGCAAGCCCTGGCCTTGGAACTGTGAGATATCAAGGAGATAGAGCGTTTCCATCGGCATCGAACCGGGGACGCGCTACTGGAATGTCGGCCGTGCCTCATCGCGTCAAAGCGCTTTATCTCCGCCACCGGGCGCTCATCCACGCTTACCTCTCGATGACCGGAGGCTCGGCGGGCCGGCTCGTGCTGTCGCTTGTCTATTTCATCGCCGTTGCCAACACGCTCGCCATCGCCGACTTCGGGTTGTTCGCAACCGCGTCCGCCGCCGGCATCATGATATCGCGCGTGCTCGCCTTCGGCTTCATGTCGCCGCTCTATCGTGTCGCGACCGTCAAGCCGCTGCTGGTCGGCACCTATAGCGCCGGCTTCCTGGTCGGCGCCCTCCTGTCGCTGCCGTTGATCGCAATCATCGGCGCGGTCACCTTCCTCGCTCTCTTTTCCCGCGACATGGCGGCCGGCACCTTTGCTGCCTTTATGATGGCCGAGATCCTCTGCTGGCGCGGGCTGGAGACCGCCGTCATCGTGCTGAACGGCCTCGGACGCTTCGGGCGCGGCGCCTTGCTCGTGGTGATCGGAACGGCGATCCGCACCGGTGCTGCCCTGCTCCTTGCATTGCTCCCCTGGAAAACGCTCGAGGCCTGGTCCTACCTCTATCTGCTTGCGAATGCGCTCGGCCTGCTGGTGGCTCTTTTCTGGTTCTATCCGCGTGTGCGGCTGCGCTGGCAGCCCCGGCTCTACTTCCGGCGCTGGGCGGATTCCGTGTCGGTTGCCGGCGCCGAGGTGCTCTTCTACATCCAGTCGGAGTTCGACAAGATCGCCGTGCTTGCGATCGGCGGTCCGGCGGTGTCCGGTCTCTATGCCATCCTGATGCGGCTGGCGGACCTGACGGCGCTGCCGGTGCGGTCGTTCAACACCTTGCTCGTCCAGCGCATCATGCGAACGCCCGAGGCGATCGCCCGCTGGGGTGTCCGGCTGTCGATCGAACTCCTGGTGGCGCTTGCGTCCTTTGCCGCCATCGCGGCCATGGCATTCTATCTGTGGGTCTTTCCCGATGGCCTCGGGCGCAATGTGTCGGCGGCCGCGCCGATCGTGGCGATGATCCTGCTCGTGCCCTCGTTCCGCAACCTGATCGAATATCATTCCGAACTGCTCTACGCGACCGGCCGCACGGTGCGGCGCATGCTGAACCTGCTGATTGCCGGCATCGTCAAGGTGGGATTGCTGGTGCTGTTGCTGCAGACGACGACCGATGTCGCGACCTGGGCACCGGCACTCAACGGGATCTTCCTGGTCCTCTACGCGCTGTCGTTCGGACTGACCTATTCGGCACTCAGGAAACCAACCGATCGGGTCATCTGAGCAGGAGCGTCAGGCCGCGAGTTCGAACACCGCCCGGCGAATATCGTCGAGGTCGTGGCCGACGAAGGACTGAACCCCGATGCCGATCTGATGCGGTGCGATATCCTTCAGGAACGCCCTGAGACCAGTGAGATCCTGGCGATAACTGTCTTCGAACCAGAGCACATGGCAGAGCGCGGCATCGGAGGGAACGTGCCCTTCCCCGCCGAGCACCTCGTCGACGAAGCGGCCGTAGATCGTGCATTCGGAAAAGGCGCGGGTACGGGTCATCGCCCTCACCCAGTTCCGGCCATGCAGCGTCTCGATATGTTCGAGCAGCTTGCGGCTGGTATCGGTGCGCCACGCGATCAGCGTGTTGATATAGTCGTTGGCCGGCAGCGTGTAGGGGCCGATGCCGAGAAGCCGGTCGGAATGGGCGAGCCATTCAAGGTGGTTGGAGCGCATATGCGCGTTGATCGCCCCGTCCTTGCGGTAGAGCGTCAGCCGTTCCTTCTGCCAGAGGCTGGCGGGATCGAAGGCACGCAGGAAGACGACATCGGAATCGACGGCAAACATGGCCGCCTCGTCGATATGGCGCGCGAGCGCCAGGCGGCGAAGCTGCTGGGCATGCCAGCCACGCAGCGGCAGGCCGAACGGGCTGAGCCACAGCTTCCGGCGGCCACCCGACAGCGGGTCGGTGATGGGATGCAGCCACCAAGGCAGGAGATCGCGTTCGCTGATTACCTGGCGCCTGGAGCCCTCCAGTTGCCGGAAGAGCTTCACGTCGAAATCGGCAACCAGCAGATAGTGCTTCCAATCGCCCTGAACCTTGCGGTCCATGCTTTCGCACATCAGCCGGCAGCGCTCGAAGTCATTGGCGTAGGACGCTGTGACAATGGCTGTGCGCATGGTCTGACCGTTCACGATGTTCCCGTCCGAAGGCTGCTGTCGGCGACGCTTTCCCGCGCCCGCCCCGACAGCTTGTGCCAGAGGACGTGAAACAGGAAAAGCGGGTTTCCGAGAATGTAGCGACGCCACATGCGCCGCGGCTCGACCGCCAGGCGGAAGAACCATTCCAGCCGCATCCGGCGCAGAAATTTCGGCGCCCGCGGAAACGCCTCGGCGACGAAATCGAAGAGCGCGCCGACGGTGATGACCAGTCGGGCGTCCTGCGGCCCCACATGGGCATCGACCCATTTCTCCTGGCCGGGGCTTCCCATCGCCACCAGCAGGATATCGGCATTCAGCGCCCGGACATCGGCAAGCACCTCTTCGGAGCGGTCACGATCGAAGAACCCGTCGGAAACGGGAACAAACTCGTGCCATGGCGCATGCCTGCGAAAGTTCTCGGCCGCGCGCGTCAGCACTTTCCCACGGGCGCCGATCATCGCGACGCGAAGCGGCCGGTCGATGAAGGTCAGCAGCGCCGGCACGAAATCCGTGCCGTTGAGATTGGCGGGGAACATGCTGCCGTAGAAGAGGTAGGAAGCGATATCGACGCCGTGACCGTCGGGAAGCACGACCTGGCGGCCGAGGACCTCGCGGTACGCGCCGTCGCGCATCATCAGATTGGCATTGTTGGCATTGAGGAAGGCGAGCGTCGTTTGCCCGCCGGGGCGCGACAGCGCGTCGGCCGCAAAGGCAAAGGCGCCCTCCCAATCGAAATCGACCACCGGCATGCCCAGGATGAGGCGCCTGGACAGGGCGGCGTTCGCGCCGGCGGTCGTCTTGGTCACGACCGTCCCCCGTCATGGACCTTCAGTTCGGGCGGGACAGAGGGCGCCTCGACCGCGGCGCTGGGGGCGAGGCCGGCCAGCACATTGCGCATGACCCGCATCAGCTTTGCCTTCTGGGCGCGATGGAAGACCGAACCGTCAAGGCGCTGGCGGTCGCCGCCGCGCGCCCGGGTGACCTTGTCGACCAACAGGCGTGCGAATTCGGCCGGATCTTCGGCCGCCGCGCAGTTCTCAGGGAGCGCCTCGATGCCGCGCAGCGACGCCTGCGTCGCCACGGATGGCATGCCGAGTTCGAAGGTCTCGATACTCTTCAACTGCACGCCCGTACCGCCCCGGCTGACGAGCGGTATGACCGCGCTTTCCGTGACGAAGGCGCGTGCATCCGGTACCCGCCCGACGAAGCGAACGCCGGGATGGGAAACCGCCGGTATGCCATCCATCTGGCCGGCAATGGCGATCGAAAGATCCTGCGGCAGATGCGGTACGACCTCGGCGAGAAACCAGTCGAGCCCCAATCGGTTCGGTCGCCAGCTCCAGGTCCCGATCAAGCCGAGGTCCTGCTGGAGGTCAGGTGTTTCCTCCGATACCGCAGCCGCGTCCCAACCGGTGACCAGAGGCAGCACGAAGGCCCGGTCGCTGACGGCGCGGCCGAAGCCGAAGCGGTCGGCCTCCGCAAACGTCCAGACGGCCACGGCATTTTGCGCCAGTTGCTGCTCGTAGCGTTCGAGATACTGCGCCTCGCGCCGGAAAAGAAAACGTTCGACCGTACCCTTGGCCCGCTCGGCGTTCTCAAAGGCAGAATCCGCCTCGACATTGTGCGCGACATAGATCGACGGATAAGGGCGGAAGACCTGCTGGAAAGCGGCCGGCAGTTGCACCGAGTTGAGCACGAGACCGTCGAACGGAGCGAGGCTCTCGAGGATCGACTGGATCCGGCTCGCCGACACCACCAGCATCTTGCCGGACGAGACGGTCGTGCGGTTGAGGAAGGCGGTCGCGAGCCAGCTCAGCTTCTGCAGCGTTCCCACCTTGGCATTGGTGACTTCCAGTTCGCCGAGCAGGTGCATGTCGCAATCGGGCGCCGGCACGCGTCCCGGCTGGAGAAAACCGATGACACTGACGCGATGACCGAGCGCGCGCAGACCGTCGAGCACCGCCCGGTTGGCAATGTCGAAACCGGACGCCGGATTGGCGACGGGAACGAGCGAAGAGACCAGGACCAGATGCATTTTGCCACGCGTCATGAATGGAACTGCGGCCTTCATTAGCAGCATGGGATGAAGGAGCGCTTAAAGACCCCTTTCAAAAACTGCCGCCAGGGTTCAGCATCTGTTTAGGAAGATTTGCTGTATTGCGACGCAATTTTGCTTTTACAGGTTTCGCCATGACGACGACCGGCCAGGACATTTCCGTCTACTTCCGGACAGAGCTGGAAGACGCCGGCGACATCGAACTCGTCGTCGTGCTGCCGACGTTCCGTCGGCCGGAGCATGTCGTCAAGACGCTAAAAACCATTGTTTCCCAAAGGCCTGACCTCTCCTTCGCCACGGTCGTCGTCGAGAACGATGCCGACGGGCTGGCCGGGGCTGCGGCGGCCAAGGACTTCTTCCTCGGGCACCCTTCGGAATCGATCGTGATCGTCGCGCACCAGCGCGGAAACTGCTACGCCTACAATGCCGGCTGGGCGACGGCGCTCGCGACCTATCCGAACCTCAAGGCGATCGCGATCATCGACGACGACGAAGTGGCAGCGCCCGAATGGCTCGATTGCCTCATCGCGGCACAGGAAACGACCGGCGCCGATATGGTCGGCGGCCCGCAGCTTCCGGTTTTCGAAGGCGATGGCGGGCAGAAGTGGAAACGCCATCCGGTCTTCACGCCCCATTATGATGCGACCGGGCCGGTTCCCATCCTCTATTCCTCCGGCAACGTGCTCGTCACGCGCGGGGTGCTGGACGCGATGCCCCAACCTTTCCTGGATCCCGCCTTCAACTTTATCGGCGGCGGCGATGCGGATTTCTACAGCCGCTGCAAGGCGAAAGGGTTTTCGTTTGCCTGGGCGGCCGATGCCTGGGTTGCCGAGACGGTGCCGGCCCGCCGCACCAGCGCATCCTGGATCAGGGCGCGCAGCCTCAGGAACGGCGCGATCTCGACGATGCTCGAACATCGGCGAGACCCCAGCTTCAAGGGCCGCCTCAGGACCTTCGGCAAATCGCTGGCGCTGCTTGGCGCATCGATCCCGCGTGGGCTGGAACTGTGGAACAAGAGCGGGTTGGCGGCGGCCGGGTCATACCATTTCTATGTGGCAATCGGCCGGCTGATGGCGGAGCTCGGCCTTGTCAACGAGCAGTACCGCACCCCGGAAAAGAACTGACGACGGATACCGTCTTGCCGATGGCGGCGGCCGAGCGGAACCCGGCCGGACGTTCTGGCTCTCGTCAGTGCGAGCTGCTTGCCTTCACGGCGCCTTCCGGCAACTTGTCATCGGCGACATTGCCGTTCTTGTCGACGATCGGGACCGGCTTTTGCCGCGGCACGTTCTGGCTGTTGGCGACGCGCTTGACGTCTTCCTTGGTCAGATATTCGAGCTGCTCGACGAGCACCTCGGTGATCACCTCTCCGCCGAGCTTCTTGTTCAGGCCGTCCTTGACCGTCGTCTTGAACGTCGGCAGGTCGAACGTGCCGGTGTCGGCGATGTCGATGAATTTCGAGCCGACGAGCAAATCGTAAAGCTCATCGGTAACCATCTGACGCAGCGGCGCGCGAAGGTTGTTGATCCCCTCCTTGGTGGCGGAGAAGGAAAGCTTGGTCAGGAAATAGCCCTGAACCGAACCATCCCGTATGACCGGGATGGTGATCATCTCACCGGGAACATATTGCTCCGCTGCGCGCCGCGCGGCCTCGCCGTCAGCGACGACGGGCGCGGAGGCGCTTTGCATCGAGAAATAGACCGATCCGAGCGTGACCGCGCAGACCCAGATCCCGGTGAAAACGAGCTTCAGCATCAGAAATCGCTATAGCGGAACTGCGCTTCGGAATAGATGCCGTCCGCATCGGCATCCTGGGCGGCGGTCTTCAGGAGGTCGACGACGGCGCGAACCGCTTCGAGATGGGCCTCGACCTTCTGCGAATTGACCGACAGCTTCTCGCGCAGGTGCAGTGCATGCGAGGAGAAAGCCGAAGAGTTTTCGCCCGGCAGCATGTCACGATGCAGCATCGTCAGTTCGTAGAGGCAACGGCTCTTGTGGGCGTTCGATGTCTTGATATCGAATTCCGGGTCGATGCCGATCCGGCTGTTCTCGTTGTCGAGGATCATTTCCAGGCGGCCGAGCACGTTCTGGATCCGGACGTCATTGGATGCCATGGCTTCCATGAATCAACTCCCAATTGGATCACGATGATTTCTGGTCGGATCGACCGGATTCTCAAGCGATCTATTCCTATGAATTAGAGCGGAATGCGGATGGAAAACTGCAAGCAGTTCCCTCACCCCGCCCTAGGCTTGCTTGTTCTTGTCGTTGTCGGTCGAGAAGCCGGTCAGCGTCTTGCGCTCGTATTCCTGCACGAGGCTTGCGGCGAGGTTTCGGCTGTTGCCGTCGAGCGATGCCTGAACCCGATCGGTGCCTTCGGCACCTGCGAGCTGTTCGGCAATGCCGATGCCACCGCTCTTGGAGATTACGTCGCCGATCTGCTCGGCCATCATGCTCTTCCAGATGTCACCCGCGTTGCCCTTGCCGAAGACGTTCTCGCTTTCGGTCGGCAGCATCGACTTCACGAAGTTCTGCAGCACCATGGCCTCGAACTTGCGATAGGTTTCCGGAATCTTCTTCTGTTCGACGCGGTTGTTGAGGTCGCCGAGGCCGCTAGAACCTTCGGGCGACAGGTTCAGAACGTTGACGGCAGCGGCAAAACCGTTGCCGTTTTCCGCGAGACTCGTCGCCTTGAACGCGGCGCGGTTGGCCTTCAACCGCGCCTGCGCTTCCTGCACTTCGGCGGGGTCGGCGGCGCGCACGACATCCATCACCAGATCGCTGGGCGGAGAGATGGCCATGACGAATCCTCTCAAAATCGAGCCTGGGCATTGGTCGGCCCGGGTCCGCTCCGCCATCGGAGCAAACCGGGAATGACGCACTATCGCCCGTCAAGCTTACCGGAAGCTGGCGCGTTGCCCGTAACGTGTTGATCGATCAGGTCGTAGATGGAATTGTCGGCCTCTTCGCGGTCCTCGGACTGGCGGGCCTCCTTCATGTTTTCCTCGAGCCGGTCGGCTTTCGCGCGCTCTCTCAGCATGCGCGCCTCGTGCGTTTGCTGGATGCCGTGCAGCATCTGGTCCTTCTGCACAAGCCTTCCGATCTGCGAGGAATAGTGGCCGGAGAACATGCGGTGCATCGGGTGCGCCGAGCCCATGGCATCGACGACGACATCGATCGTCTCGGCCAGGATCTCGCGCTGCCGCACCATCTCGACGAAATCCGCCTCCGCCATCTGTTCGAGATGGCGTTGGACGGCGACCAGCCGCTTGAGTTTCTGCGAGCGGGTTTTCATCCGGCTATCCTCCCTGCATGACCAGCGCGAAACCGTCGCCGAACAGGCGCAGCATCGCGGCGATACCGAGATAGAGCAGGAACAAGCCGCCCATGATCAAATAGGGCTGCGAGATGAAGTAGATCGGGATCTGTGGCGCCAGCTTGTTCACCATGCCGATCGCCACGTTGAACAGCAGGCCATAGATGATGAAGGGGCTTGCGAGCCTCAGCATGATCATGAAGATCTGCGACAGCGAATCCGTGAGCGTGATCAGCACGCCTTGCGGATCGAAGGGCGTGCCGATCGGCATGGCGCGATAGGATTGAACGATCGCCTCGATCATCACATGATGGAAGTCAAGCATGAACAGCACCATCAGGCCGGTGAAGCTGATCAAGCTGGTCACCTGGTTTTCGGGCGTATCTTCGATCACGTCCGACGATGGCGGCGAGGCAAAGCCCATCAGCATGGTGATCGCCGTTCCGGTGAACTGCAGTCCCAGGACATAGTAGCGGGCGACAAGGCCCATGACCGCGCCGACCGCCGTCTCGGCGGCGATCAAATAGATGTAGCTGTGCCCCTTGCCGGTCACCTGCGGATAGATATCCGTCCACATGACAGGCAGGATCGCCATGGACACCGCGACTGCAATGAACAGCCGCACCTGCATCGGAACGCGTGCGCTGGAGAACCCGGGCATGATCATGATGCAGCCGCCGATCCGGCAGAAAGCCGCGAACAGCGCCAGCACCGTGCCCTCCGGGTCGGTGATCATGAAATGGAGCCGATGATCTTGATCTCAAGGCCCTTGGCAAGCTCGACATGCGAGAGCACGGGCAAGGTGGCAAAGAGGCGCTCGATGATCATGCGCACATAAGAACGAGATTCGGGCGAACTTACCAGTACGAAGGGCATGCCGCGATCGAGATGTTCACGGATAACTTTCGTCGCCTGCTCGCTGAACTCTTCGAGGTGACGCGGATCGATGTCGAACTCGACAACCTCCCCCTTGGCGTCGCGCTTGAGCGCCTGGTGGAAGACCATGTCCCACTTGTTGCCGAGGCGCAGCACGCGCAGGATGCCGTTGTCGGCAAGGTCGCCGCACAGCTGCTGCGACATGCGTACGCGCACGTGTTCGACGATCTGTTCGGTCTTGCGCACATGCGGCGCGAGTTCGGCGACCGCTTCGAGGATCAGGTGCAGGTTGCGGATCGAGACGCGCTCCGCCAGCAGCAGCTTCAGCACCGCCTGCAGGCCCGAATAGGACATGTGCGAGGTGCAGATTTCGTCGGCGAGCTTGCGGTATTCCGGATCGAGCCGCTCGATCAGCACCTTGACGTCCTTATAGGACAGCAGGTGCGGCAGGTTGTTGCGGATCACTTCGCTCAGGTGGGTCAGCACCACCGAGACGTTGTCGATCGGATGGAAGCCTTCGCGCTTCAGGTCCTCGGTGAAGGTTTCGAGAATCGAGACCGCGGGCATGCCGAAGGCGGGTTCGCGGATCTCGTCGCCCGGAACACTCGGCCGGCGGCCGCCGCCGGTGACCACCAGGACTTCGCCGACGCGCACCGTGTTGGACGCGATCGTCGTGCCGTGAATGCGGATATGGTAGGCCTTGTCCGGAATGCTGATGTCGTCGGAAACCTTGATTTCCGGGATGACGAGGCCGTACTGACCGGCGAACTTGCGGCGCATCTTGCCGACACGGAAGGCGAGTTCCTGGTGCGCACCAAGGAGGCGGGTCGAGACCTGCTTGCCGAGCAGGAGCTCGATCTCGGCGGTCTTCAGCACCGACTTGACGGAATCCTGCTCGCCTTCCTTGGTCTGCTGGACCTTGGCGGCCTCTTCGGCGCGACGCGCGACATTGGCAGCCTCGATCTGGCGCGGCACGAGCCAGCTCAGGAACGCCATGCCGCCGCCGAGTACGGCGAAGGGCAGGAACGGCAGACCGGGAACCACGGCCAAAAGAATGATCAGACCGGAGGCGACCATCAGCGCCTTCGGGTAGCCGCCGAGCTGGCCGACGACGGCCTGGTCGGTGGAGCCGGATGTGCCGCCACGCGATACCAGAAGGCCGGCAGCGAGCGAGACGATGAGTGCAGGGATCTGCGAGACGAGGCCGTCACCGACCGACAGCTTGACGAAAACGTCGGCCGCTTCGCTGATCGGCATGCCATGACGCAGATAACCGATGATGATACCGCCGAAGATGTTGATTGCGGTGATGATCAGGCCGGCGATCGCGTCGCCGCGCACGAACTTCGACGCACCGTCCATGGCGCCGTAGAAGGAGCTTTCCTCTTCGAGTTCACGCCGGCGGCGCTGCGCTTCCTTCTCGTCGATCAGGCCGGCCGACAGGTCGGCGTCGATCGACATCTGCTTGCCGGGGATCGCATCGAGGGTGAAGCGCGCGCCGACTTCGGCGATACGCGTCGCACCCTTGGTGATGACGATGAAGTTTACGGTGATCAAGATCAGGAAGACGATCAGACCGATGACGAAATCGCCGGACATGACGAGGCTGGCGAAACCGGAGATGACGCCGCCGGCAGCGCCGTGGCCTTCATGACCATGCGAAAGGATGACGCGGGTGGTGGCGATGTTCAGCGCCAGGCGCACCATCGTCGAGATCAGCAGGATGGTCGGGAACGAGGAGAACTCGAGCGGGCGCTGGATCCACAGCGAGACCATCAGGATCAGCACCGAAAAGGCGATCGAGAAGGCCAGTCCCATGTCGATCAGAAATGGCGGGATCGGCAGGAAGAGAATCGACAGGATCGCCACGATCCCGAGCGCGAAGCCAATGTCCCGGCCCTTCGGAGCTACTTTCGGGATGATCAGCGCTGCTTGTTGTGCCATGTCTCTTCCGTCTCATCATGAGATCAAGGCAGCATTCACACGCGCTGCCCCACTATAGAGATGGAGATACCCGCCCAAGCTTGCGCGAGGGTTTCATGGCGTCGCTGGCCGATGGCCGGCGGTGCGGATCAGAACCCAGACTGAATGCGCGAGAAGATGATGTCGGTGAAAATCGAGATCTGAGCGCCGATGAAGGGCGCGGACACGGCAACCGTGATCATGACGGCGAGGATCTTCGGGACGAAGGTCAGCGTCATTTCCTGGACCTGGGTCAGCGCCTGAATGAAGGCGATGACGACGCCGACGATCATCGCGGCGAGAACGGCGGGCCCCGAGGCCACGATCACGGTCCAGATCGCGGCCTGTACGATATCGAGGGCATCCGCCTCATTCATGGAATTATCACTTCACCTTGACGCCCGGGCCGATAACAAGCTCCTTGCCGTTATCCAGCACCGCAATGATTCCGTCAGAGTATAGTTTCACTTCCTTAACCACGCCAGTGGTCTTGCCGTCTTCGCTGGTGACAGTGCGCCCGATGACGGCGTCCGCTTCGCTCAACGACGTGCGCTGCAGCAGGCTTTCAAGGTTCTTGTTGGTCTTGATCGTCTGCTCGACCTGCGAGAAGGTCGCAAGCTGCGCGATCTGCTGCGTCGCGTCCATCGGCTGCGTCGGATCCTGATTCTTCATCTGGGCGACGAGCAGCTTCAGGAAGCTCTCGTAGTTGAGCGATGCCTTGGCGGCGTCGCCGCCCGAATCCTGAGCCGAAACGTTCGGGGTATAGCCGTTGTTGCTGACGCCGCTTACCGCCATGGTGCGATCTCCTTGCGAATCTGCTCGACCGTTGCCGGCGTGATTTCCTGCGTGTTGAGAATACGGTCTTCGATGGCGTAGAGACCGCGGATCGCCTTGAGCGCTTCGAAGGCGCGACCGTTGGTCACCAGGCCGTCAACACGCTTCAGCTCGGCAAGGATCTCTTCGTTCTTGAAGCAGTTCAAGAGCATGACGATCGACTTGCGGAACATGGCGGTCGACTGCTCGGCGCCTTCCGGATTGATGAGGATCATCTGCGCGATGAAATAGAGCTGCTTCAGCGGCGTCGTTGCGTCTTCCGGCTGCAGCACGTGGTTTTCGAGCAGGAACGTCACATCGTTCAGGAACTCGACCGCGACCTTCCGGTCCACGCGCAGCACCGCGCCGTTTACAAAAATCCGTTCGCCCGACTTCAGCGAGATACGCAGTGTGCTCTTCATTTCAGTCCATCCCTGATGATGGTGGTAATGTCAATTATGCCCTGGAAGTTGGAGGATTCGCGTTTGCGGATCTTTTCCGTCTCGTTGAGTATCCAGATGGCGATCGAAATCAGATTGGCGCGCAGCTCTTCATTCAGCTGGTTCTCCGGAGCACGCAGATCTTCGATGAAACGGATCCACAGGCGCCGGGTAAAGTAGATGGCCTCGATGGCCTCTCTCGAATACCCTTTCTGCTGTTTCGCTGCTTCCATGAGCGCGATCGAGCGATCGAGTACCTGCCGTTCCCGATTCTTGGAGTCGGCGACGCCGTCCTCCATGATCTCGGCATAGGAAAATTGGTACATTCAGACATCCTTCATGTTTGTCCGGCTCCTCACACTAGAGGAAATTGAGCAAGCTCATCTGCTGTAGTCGCGACGTTAGTGTATAGGACGTTTCCAACTGCACCTTGAGCGTGTTGATCCGGGTCGATGTCTCGATCGGATCGATGCCTTCGAGATCGGCGACATGCGTGTTGACCAGCTTGAGCTGCGCGTCGATCGAGGTGTTCGCCTTCTTCACGCGCGATTCCGAGATACCGAGCTGGCTGCGTTCGCCGTTGAGCGCGGCGATGCCCTGCTCTGCATAGTCCAGCGCCGCGGTGCCTACGGCAGCACGCGCGTCAGGCGTGATGTTCTTGTCCATCAGCTCGGCCGAGATCACGCTCGCCAAGGCGAACATCCGGAAGCCCTTGGTATTGGCGTTGGTCGAGCTTTCGATCACCTCGCTGGCGCTGATCCGGCTCGTCATGTTCTGGCTGGATGCGTCCGACCAGTTGGTGTCCCAATACCCCCCGGGGGTGGTATCCATGAAGCTGGTTTCCAGTCCGGTGATGAACGTCTTCATCTGCGCGGCGGTGATCTGGTCGTCGGACGTTATGCCATTGGCGGACTTGAACGCCGTAAACGCGGTATCGAAGGCCGTCTTTGCCGCAGACGTAGCGGTGTAGTCGGCGACGGGCTTGGCGTCGGTATTGATGCCCGAAAACAGGAACTCGCCGTTGAAGGACGTGTTGGCAGCCGCAGTGAAGGTCTGCAGCGCGCCCATGATCTCGGTCTTCTGGATCTTCAGCTGGCTCGCGGCATCGTTACCCTTGTAGGTAACGAGCGTGTCGCGCACCTTTTCGGCCGCTTTCGCCATCGTTTCCAGCGCGCCCTGCGAGCCGGAGAGGCGCTGGGTTACGACCGAGTTGGTGCTCTTCATCGAGTTCAGCCGGTCGATCTCGCGCTGAAGGTTGAGCGAGCGCGAAGCCGTCGCGCCAAGCGTCAGGCCAACGTCGTAGTGCCGACCGGTCGTCTGTTCCTGGGTTGCCTTCAGCAGATCCATCTGGTTCTGCTGAATCGTCATGCGCATGGCGGTCTGGATCGCCAGATTAGAAACGTAGGACGTCTTCATGATTACCTCACAGCTTCCATCAAGGCCGCCATCATGGCGTCCACGGTACTCACCAGCTTGGCCGATGCTTTGTAGGATTGTTCGAGATCGAGCAGCAGCGACAGTTCCTCGTCGATGCTGACCCCGGTCTGCTTGCTGAGCGCTTCCTGGGTGCGCGACAGCATCGCGCGCTTGTTGTCGTCGGCGGTCGATGCCGTTTTTCGCGTCTGCTCCAGCCAGCCGACCGACCCGGTCGCGAAGTTCAGCAGGCTGCTGGTTCCGTCGAGACCGGTCGACGGGTCGAACGTCATGTTCTCGCCCATCTTGTTGATGAAGCCGTCGAGAAGGCCCGTGTAACCGGGGCTCGGATTTGCCGCACCGCCAGGGTTCGACACCACGCCGTTGAAGCCGCCGTCACGCAAAAGAAGCGGGTTGGCCTTGGCCAGAGCGTTGACGGTGATCTTCGATGCCAGTCCGGGAACGACGGTGCCTGCAGCCGGCACACCCGCGCTTCCCCAGGTAAAGAGACCCGGCTGGTAGGGAACCGGCGGCACCCCGCTGGGGTTGCCTTCCTTGAAAAGCTCGACGAGACCACGGGCGATCTCGTCCAGCTGCGACTGGAACTTCGGCCCAATGTCATCGCGCAGCTGCACGAGGCTCGCAAGCTTGCCCTTGGCGGTCGTATCTGCGCCACTTCCGGGGGCGACCGGTACGCCGTCGACGAAGATCTTGTTGCCGGTGACGGTGGCGTCATAGGTCGTTGTGGGCGCGAACGTCACCTGGCGCGGAATGTTCTCGAAAAGCACCGTGCCGTCGGTGGTGAAGATCACCGTATCGTTGTTGCCGCGCGTAACGGTGGAGATGCCGACGATCTCCGAAATCTGCTTCAGGATCTTGTCGCGCTGGTCAAGCGCATCGTTCGCATCGCCGCCGGATGCAGTCGCCGACTTGACCTCGTTGTTCACACGCTCGAAGTCCGCAAGCAGGCTGTTCAGCTTGTCGACCTCAAGAGCGATTTCCTTGTCGGCATCTTCGCGCATGTTCTGCACGGTGGCAGAAGTCTTGTTCAGGGAGTCGGCAAGGTCCTGGGCGCTGGTGACCGCAGCCGCCGCAATCGTCTTGTTGCCTGGGGTCGAGGCCAGTGTCTGCAGGCTGTTGCGAAACTCCGACAGCAGCTTTGACGGCGCAGTCTCGTAGTTGTTACCGCCGAGAGCCGATTTCAGGAGTTCCAGGCCATCGCGAAGACGCGCCTGGCCGGAGGCTTCGCCGATGCTGGCGATGCTCTGCTTGAGCAGCGCCTCGTTCTGTGCCCGGTAGATGGATACGACCTGCGCACCGTTGCCGGTGCTGCCCAAGAGGGCAAGGCGACGCGAATAGTCCGCATTGCCCGCATTCGCGATGTTCTTCGACACGATCGCGGTCTGTTGCGCCGTGTTGCTGAAGGCCTGCTGTGCGATGGATATTGCGGAGGACAGCGACATGACGCGGACCGTATCTCTTTCAATTACCGTTTCAGGTTGACCAGCACGTCAAGCAGGTCCGAGGCGGTCTGGAACACCTTGGAGTTTGCCGTGTAGTTGCGCTGCGCCTCGATCATCGAAGTCAGCTCGTTGGCGATGTCGACGTTGGAGTTTTCGAGTGCCTTGGACTGGATGTTGCCGAAAGCGCCAGAGCCCGCAAAACCGGTGACGATAACGCCTGAATCTGCCCCCTGCGAGTAAACGTTGCCGGACTGCGGCTGCAGCTTGTCCGGGCTCTGGACCGTCGCAAGCGCGATGCGGAACTTGGGGATGAGGTTGCCGTCGCCATACTTGACGTAAACGATGCCTTCCTTGTCGATCTCGAAGCCCGACATTTTGCTCGGCTTGCTGCCGTCGATGCCACCGCCGGTGCTGCTGAAGTCGCCGCCGAGCTGCGTGGTCTTGGAGGTGTCGATCGTGATCGCGCCAAGGTTGGCACCGGTGCCGGGCAGGTTGTTGATGGCAGTCGTGGTGAGTGTCGCGGGGACAGCGCCGATGCGCTTGCCGGCCGCGTCGAACGTCATGGTCTGGGTACCGACTGTAGTGCCCGATGTGCGGTCGACGACACTCAGGCCCCAAGCGTTCGGACCTGTCTTGGTGTAGGTGAAATCGAGGATGCGGGTGTTGCCCTGGCTGTCGTAGACAACCATCGAGGTCTTCGATTGATCGTTGACAGCCGCGCCCGACGGCAGGTTTGCTTCCATCGTACCCTTGGTCGAGCCGGCGGCGACCAGGCCCTCGTCCTTGAGCTGGACCGGCACCAGGCCGTCAAAACCGTTGACGACGACGGTCGGATCGACGCCAGCCTTGTACTCGTAGCCCATCAGCGTGAAGCCGGCGGTGTTGACGAGGTTGCCGTTCTTGTCCGGAACGAAGGAGCCGGCACGCGTCAGGAAGTTCTCACCGCCATTGCCCGAAACGATGAAGAATCCGCCGCCGTTGATGGCAAGGTCGCTCGCCGACGTCGTATAGCTGGTGCCGCCCTGCTGGGAGATGCTGTAGCGCACCTGCGTTTCGACGCCGCCGGAATTGTAGTTGCCGCCGCCCGAAGGCAGGATCATCGACGAGAACTCAGTGGAGGCGCGCTTGTAGCCGGTCGTGTTGGCGTTCGCGATGTTTTCGGCGACCGTGCCCAGACGGTTCGACTGGGCGTTCATACCGGACACACCCGTTCTCATGCTGCCATAGAGACTCATTTCGGATCCTCATTTCCTTGTTACGGCGACACTAGGAAGCGGGCCTTGCGTGAACCTGTCTTGGTTCAGTGCCCGCCCATTGGCGTGGCGCTCAGTTCCAGTCGATGCAGTAGCCAAGGAAACGCTTCGAATCGATCGGATCGAAGCCGAGCTTCTTGCGCAGTTTCTTGCGCAGTTTGCTGATGTGGCTTTCGACGACGTTTTCCTCGACGTCCTCGTCGAAAATCCCGTAGATCGCGTTGAAGATCTGCGACTTGGAGACACGACGGCCGCGGTTTGCGACCAAATATTCGAGAATGCGGCGCTCGCGGCGCGGCAGGGCGAACACATCGCCGTTGATTTCCGGATCACGGCCGTCGGCAAAAACGCGGATCGGACCGATGTCGGTAAAGTTGGCGATCGCCTTCAGGCGCCGGCGGATCGCCGCGACGCGGGCAAGGATTTCGCGGGGGTGGATAGGCTTGCGAACGACGTCGTCGACGCCGCAATCAAAGAGTGCAAGCGTGTTTTCGAGGGACGGCGTATCGCTCATCGCGATGACCGGTGCCATCGAGCGATCGCGGATGGCCCGCGGCAGCGTGAAGGTGGTGTCGCCCTGCCCGATCAGGAAAGCTTCCACGGCATCGATATCCGAATCGGCAGCCGCGTTTACCCACTCTCCAAACTCCCTGGGATCGAAACCCGTCGAGGGAATACCTTCACGTCCGAAGAGGGACGTGTACCCGTCCTTCACCAGCTCTCTTTCATCAACCACTACGATCATTCGCCCGCCTCCGAATCAGTATGGCTCCGCACTGATTGAGAGGTACGAATCGAGGGATTCATGAACAACTAGAGGAAGTTACTGGGTGGAATTAATAATTGATTAACCATGTTTCGCCGATTTGATCTATATCTAGTAGCACCCACGCCGAAGCGGCACTAAAATAATGTGGAAAAGTTAACGGACTACGACAAATCGCTTGCGGTCACATTGTCCGCGCATTCTCGCCACAATGCGGGTTGCAATGTCAAAATACTATCTTTGGTTGTTTATTGGCAAAACTGCGTGGCGTTCGGCGTCCACTTGCCGTAGCCGGTCGCGACGAGATTCGCGATCACCCGGCAGACATATTTCTTCTGCGCCGGGTCGTTATTCGGGCCCGCGTGATAGCGCGCAACGGCCATCGTCCAGGTCTCGTGCCTCGCGTGGAGATTGGCCAGGAAGCGCGCGGCATATTCGACATTCTTGCGCGGGTCAAGCATCTCCTGCGGCGAACTGAAATGCTCGCCATGGAAGTAATAGTTGATCTGCATGCAGCCGAGATCGATAAGCTTGGCACCCTGTGCCCGGGCGTTGCCGAACTGGGTTAGAACGTCCTGCTCGCTGCTGCCGAAATAGGCCTTGCCTTCGATGTTCATCGCGTAGGGTTGAAGCGATCCCTTGCGGCCGGTTTCGGTCAACCCGACCGAATAGAGGATCCCGGCCGGGATATCGTACTTCGCCGCTGCGCTGATGATCTCGCGCTCGCAGACGCCTGCGTCCGCGCTGGCAAAAGCGCTACATGTAGACGTGACCAGTACGAGAGCGCTCAGTGCCGGCAGCCGCATCGTCCGTCCCGCCATTGCCAACCCACCTTTCCGCCGCCGAAGACTGGCTGTCGTCCTGTCGCTGCTGTCGTCCCTGGCCGTTGCCATCGGCGCGCTCTCGGCCCTGCTGCCCGGCCTGGGCTTGGGCCTGGGCCTGCGAGCCGCCGCCGGACGACGTGTCGCCGCCGGAGTTGAACACGATGTTCACCTGATCGACCGCAAAGCCCTGAGCACGCAGCGCCTTGACCAAGTCGTTCTGATCATCGCGCAACTGCCGGAAGGCGTCGCTGTTCTCGACCTTCAGTTCGACCTGCAGTTCGTCATCCTTCAGGCGCAGCGTGGCTGTGACGAGGCCAAGCTCGATCGGGTGAAGCTGGATCTTCAGGGTGTTGAGCGTTTTGCCGGCCTGCGTCCACGCGCCCGGCTGACCGAGCGCAGCACTTGGCTGCAAGGAAGTGGTGGCCTCACCGGCGATGGCGTCTGCCACGGCGCTGGTGTTCGGGCTCATCGAGATGCCGAGATAACGCCGGGCCTCGAGCACGGTGACATTCTCGACCTTGGCGGAGCCTTGCGAACGGGCAGCGTCGAACGCCGCATCACCGTCCTTCGAGAGGCTCATGGAAACGGCCTGTCCCTTGCCGTCAGCCCGGGCGAAGCGGAAGAGCCGGTCGGGGTCGTTCTCGCCCGCCTGTGCCTCGGCTTTCGCGCCATGCTCGCTGCCGCCGGCAACGGGCGCCGCAGCTTCAATCTGGCCGTCCGCGGCCTGACGCGCGGCCGCCGTCTGTCCCTGAGGCTGTGCCGTCTGGGCGCCGCCCAGCAGCGTCAGCAGATCGTCCATCGCCGTCTTTGTCTGCTTGGCTTCTGCACCCTCGCCGCCAGCGTTGGCGTCGCTATCGACCGCGGTGCGATCTGCCGACGCCTTGCCAAGGCCCTTCGTCAGCGCAGCAATCCGCTCGGCGAGTTCGTCATCAGCCACCACTTGCGCCAGATCGTCGGACACGGCAGCCGTCTTGGCCGGATCGGCCTTGTCGATGGCACGTTTGCCGCCGACACCGCGCTCGGCCATCTGGAAATGGTCGCGCAACGCGTGCTCGTCAAACTGTTCGTTGCGACCGAGGCTGATGCTGCGTGTCACGGCCCTGCCTGCGGTCTTGGCAATATTGTCCTTGTCGATCAAGGCTCCCGCCTCCGCGTCGCTGCCGGCAGCGGCGTCGTTGCCACCCTTGCCTGAACCCGGCTGATCGTTGTTTTTCTGTCGCCCCGCATTGGCCACGGCATCTTCAAACGCACCGGCCGATGCACCACCGGCCTGTTCCTTGCCGCCCGTTCGTCCGCTTCCCGTGCCGACAGGCGCCGGAGGCATGCGCAGAGTGTCCTCAGCCCTCATTTGTCATCTCCCTTGAGGAGAGCGTCGATCTCGTCGATCTTCGATCGTCCTTTCGCCACGAAGCCATCGTGCTCCGGGTCCGCCACCTCGTCAGCGCCGGATGCAGCCACGGTCGTCGGCGCTACCACCGGGGCCTGCCCGCTTCCAAAGGGGCTCATACCGCTGCCAGTTTCCTCGCTTGCGGCCGACGCATTCGCTTCAACCGGTCTATCGGGTTTAGACGCAAACGCTTGCGTGAGGCTTTCACCGGCAGGTCGCCGTACGACGGCGTCCGCAACCGCCTTTGCAGCGTCGCGCAGGGCGCGGTCGCGCGGCGAAAGCTCCGCGTCTGAAATCGCCGCCAGGCTTGCCGTCGCGGCGAAGACGTCGTTGGAGGGCACCGAAGCCAATCCGGCATAGAAGCTGGCGAGCAGCTTCGGCTGCGCTGCACCGTCAGCGCCGAGCGCCTCGGCGCGCTCAGAGGCGAGCTTCGCAAGCTCCTGCTTGCCGGCGATCGCCGCGCGACGAGCGACGCGAAGGAAGACTTCGCGTTGGCGCGGCGCATCCATGAAACCGAGGATCTCCGAGATCCGCCCCTGCGCTTCGCCATCGAAATGGGCAACGGCAAGTTCGACGAAGACATCCGCGAACTGGCTGGCATAGGGAGACGTCAGGTAGCGCCGGGCATAGGTCAGCGCGTAGCGGAAGCCCTTGTCCGCGTCGCCCGCCTGAACCGCGAGGAAGACCGAGCGGCGCAGGGCAGCCTCTTCGATGATCGTACCCGGGGCCGCGAGACGGGCCCAGTCGTAGTACTTCATCGCGCCCACGGGATCCTGCTGCGACGTCGCATTGCCGAGGATGAGGTAGAGATAGGGGCCGATGCGGGCGCTGCGGTATTCAGGCGCGGCCTTGGACAGGTTCTCGACGATCAGGCCGCCCTTGCCGTTCAGATATTGCGTCAGCGCATCGGTGACGCGGGAATCGAAGTTCCCGGCCACGTCATGATCAGCTAGGTACTTCAACGTCTCCGGATTGCCGCCGCTCATCGCATAGACCAGCGCCGCATCGACGTTGCGCGGATCACGGAAGACAGTCGCATCGGCCGCACGCAGGCGCTTGTCGATCGCGCCCAGCATGAAACGCTGCATTTCGATCGCCGAATGGTCGCCAAGGACGACCGAGTCCTGCACATATTGCAGAGACCGGATCATCTTGAAGGGTGCGAGCTCCTCGATATCGTTCGCCCTGGCAGCCCCCGTTGCAATGGGGGTCGCCAGCACGCAGCAGGCCATCAGAGCGGTTCGCAGTCGTCTCAGCATGGCGCTTAACCCGGAGCCGATTGCAGGAGGATCTCGATGCGCCGGTTGCCCGGGGCGTAGGGATCGCCGGGGATCTGCAGCCGCCGGTCGGCGAAGCCGCTGATCTGGCTGACGCGATCTTCCTTCAGGCCGCCACGGACGAGCATGTAATAGGCGCTCTGGGCGCGGGCGGCGGAGAGCCGCCAGTTGTCATAGGTGCCATCCTTGAAGG
This sequence comes from Ensifer sp. LBL, assembly GCF_050435225.1. Lineage (NCBI taxonomy): Bacteria > Pseudomonadati > Pseudomonadota > Alphaproteobacteria > Hyphomicrobiales > Rhizobiaceae > Ensifer > Ensifer sp. LBL. The sequence goes on from NZ_JBNDJY010000001.1 coordinate 796,682, forward strand.
GGCGGCCGTCGGTATGGCCGCGGATCGCAACCGCACCTGGACGCTCGGCCAGGAGATGGCCGATCTTTTCCATCGCCAGCACCAGCTCCTTTTGCGGCACGGCCGAGCCGATGGAAAACATCTGCGCATCGGTGCGCTCGCTGATCGTCACCATCAGGCCGCCTTCAGCAGGCGTCACGACAAGTCCCTCGGCCAGCTGGCCCGCCTCGCCGGCAAGCTGCTTCTTCAGCTCGGCCTGGAGTTCGGCTGCCTGCGCCTTGGCGTCGGCTTCGGCGGTTTCGGCCTTCGGCTTTTCGCCGGCCGCGGCATCCGCCGTGTCCTTGCCAGCGCCCGTATTTGTGTCCTTGCCGTCGCCGGCCTGTTTGTCGGCCGCGTCGGGCGTCTGTTCCGACGCGTCCGCCTCGGACTTCTTGACAGTCGGCGTCGCACCTGCGGGCTCCGTCGACTTGTCGGCAAGGGCAGCGACGGTTTCGGCCGTGTTGCCGGCGTCCTTGACTTCGACCTGCTTTGTCCAGAAGTCCGGGTCGAACGGGTCACGATAGGCCTCGCCGCCATCGGCACCGGTGGCCGGGCCGGACTGGGCCGCACCGCCCTCACCCTTGACGCTGATGTTGGCCTGCTGGCCGACCTCGCGCGCGATTTCGGAAAGCACCGAATAGGGGTTTTCGAAGAAGTCAGCGTCGGAATACTTCGTCTCTTCGCCCGACGTCGCCGTCAGCTGATCGCCGGTCTTGGCCGAGCCACCGGACTTGTCCTGCTCGCCATCGACCTTCGAACGCTGCTGCGTTTCTTCGCCCTGCGCATCCTTGGCCGGGTCCTTCAAGCCACGTTCGGCCGGCTTCTGGTCGGTCAATTGCACCGGGTTGAAATAGGAAGCGATCGCCGCCTTCGTCTCTTCGTTGGCGGCATTGATCAGCCACATCACGAGAAAGAAGGCCATCATTGCGGTCATGAAGTCGGCATAGGCGATCTTCCAGGAGCCGCCATGGTGGCCGTCATGGCTGCCGCTGTGGCGCTTGACGATGATGATCTCGTGCTTGCCGTTGTGGTGGTTTTCGTCGCTCATGCGAGAACTTTCCGAACTGTATCGGCCCAGGCGGCCATGCGCGTCACGAGGATGGTGCCATCCATCTCGACGGCGAGATCGACATCGTCGGATTCGACGTGCCGCAGGGACGGCAAGTCTTCTCCGAGCTGGCGCTTCAGCGCCTCGAAGAGAGACGCCGGGCCCTTGACGACGATGGTGCAGCCTTCGCCGGCCACAAGGCCCTGGCGCAACATCTGCGCCATATCGGCAACGGCGCGCTGCATGAGGGCATCGCCCATGACCGGTGCAAGCACGCGAGCGGCCTGATCGCCGAGTGCGACAGCAAGCCCTTCGGTCATTTCGTCGATGCGCTGCGCCAAACGGTTCGCGGTTTCCTCCTCGAAGCGCCGCGTCAGCGCCTCGAGTTCGGCCGCGTGCGCCGCCTGGAGTTCGGCAATCTGCTTTTCGTGTTCAAACACCAGTTCCGCGGTCGCCTCGGCCCGGCCTTCGGCAAAGGCCCTCCGGCGCTCCGCATCGATATCGATTTCCGGCATGGCGGGTCTCGCGCCGAGGCGTTCGCCATCGGCATAGTCGGCATCCAGATCAGGGAAATATTTCGGCGGCATCAGCGACAGCTCGACTTTCGGCGCGCTGAAGTCCTTGAGATAGCGGGAGAGCATTGCACTCATGGCCGGCCCCCTGCAGCGGACCTGCGGCAACGCGGCGATCCCCATCTGCTTGAGAGGCGGCGCTCCCTGGCGCGGACTTCCATTGCTCCTGGCACTGCTGACATGTCTCCCTCGGGCCCGACCGTCGGATACGGCGAACCCAGCATTCTTGACGTACATCGGCGTGATCCGGGGTCGGTTGGTCCCGGAACGATCCGATGCAGGCGACGGCGCAAAGGTCATTTTGGCCGGCAGTCATCCGACAGGACTGCGAGGGAAGGCTATTCGGTCAAACTTGTGCGAAAATGAATGTGTTGGACCGCGCCAGGGCAATTAGCGCGGTCCAACAGTTTCCACCGGGTGCCGTGACCGACGACGTGGCAGAACTCAAAGTGCCGTCACCCACATCGGGGCGATGGGCTCAGTTTGGCAGATCGGCGGCCGCTTCGGGCCGCTGTCCGCCGCCGCGCCTTACTGCTGGAACAGGCGCAGGATGTTTTCGGAATTGGTGTTGGCGATCGAGAGCGCCTGGATGCCCAGTTGCTGCTGCGTCTGCAGCGCCTTCAGCCGCGTCGATTCCTCGTTCATGTCGGCATCGACGAGACGACCGACGCCCTTGTCGATCGTATCCATCAGGTTGGCGATGAAGCCCTCCTGCAGCTCGATGCGCTTCGTGATGGCGCCGAGCGTGGATCCGGCATCCGTCAACTGGTTGAGGATACGTTCGACGACGCTGATCATGTCGGACATTTCGGCAGGCGTCGTCGATGCGGTCAGCTTGATTTCCGCCGTCGTGCCGATCGGCGTCGTCGCCGGCGCGCCGATCAGGTGGTACAGGCGTGCGCCTGCCGTGCCGGGAGGAGAGGTGAGCTGGGACGCGTCGTAGTTCCGGGTCAGGATGCCGCGGCTCGCATTCTGCTTGTCGATCAGCATCGACTGCGAGGTGTCGAAGTCGAGCGTGGTGACCGACACGTTGCCGTTGGCGTCACGGTTGAACGAGGCGACAACCGACTTGGTGCCGACGGGGGCCGTCGCGGCGTTATAGAGCCAGTTTTCACTGGAGAACGATGCGGACTGTGCGGCCGAGATGAGCTGGTTCTTGAGCTCGGAGATTTCCTTGTCGATCTTCAGCTTATCGACGCCCGGCTCGCTCGCCGCGACGAGCTTGCTCTTGATCGCGCTGACGACCTCGATCGAGGAATTCATCGCCGCATAGGCCGTGTCGATCTTGGCGGCGCCGAGGCCGAGGGCGTCCTGAACGGTGGAGAGCGCCGCGTTGTCGGAGCGCATGGTGGTCGCGATCGACCAATAGGCGGCGTTGTCCGCGGCCGTCTGCACGCGATAGCCCGAGGAGATGCGGTCCTGGACTTCGGCCATGTCGGAGTTGATCGAACGCAAAGTCTGGAGAGCCGCCATGGCGGCGGTGTTGGTCATGATGCTGGTCATTGGTCACCTGTCCCGATTGAATTCATAAGGACATTCCGGAGTGTTACCGGCAGCGATGGGACTGGCATCATGCGAATCGCCCCTGTTTTGCCCTGGAGGCGACCCTTCGCTCTTAACGAATATGTAACGATCTCATAGTTAACAAATGGTTAACACCGTTAGGAAGTCGGTAACAAAGGTGAACAAAAATAAGGGAAGATGGACGAAACGTTAAGGTGGGCGCGGTTCGCTTGGAACGGACGCCGGCGACGCCTGACGGCCATGGCACACCGGAGCGCAAAACGAAAAAGCCGCACGATCCACGGGGGATGTGCGGCTTCTTTTCGAGGTGACGGGCGAGGATCGCCCGTCAGGTTCGGTCGATCGATTAACGGAACAGCGACAGGATGTTCTGCGAGTTGGTGTTGGCGATCGTGAGTGCCTGGATACCGAGCTGCTGCTGCGTCTGCAGAGCCTTCAGGCGGGTCGATTCCTCGTTCATGTCGGCGTCGACGAGGCGGCCAACGCCCTTCTCGATCGAGTCCGAAAGGTTCTCGACGAAGCCCTTCTGCAGGTCGATACGGCTGTTGAGCGCACCGAGGTCGGCAGCTGCGTCCGTCATCTGCGTCAGGACCGAGTCAACACCCGACAGAGCCTGCGACAGAGCGCCGGTCGTCATGTTGGTGATGTCGAGCGTCATGACGCTGTAGGCGAGTGCTACGGTCGCACCGGTTGTGTCCGAGTACGAGATGTTGCTGGAAAGCAGGCCCGTGCCGTTCGTGACGTTGGCGCCAGAAGCGTTCACTTCGATGAGCGAGCTCTTGTTGGTGTCGTACTGCAGCGTCGTCAGGCTGACATTGCCCTTGGCGTCGCGGTTGAACGAACCGACAATCGACTTCGTGCCAGCAGCGTTGTTCGGGTCGGTGTAGACCCAGTTTTCGCCGGAGAAGGAAGCCGACTTGGCAATGCTCAGGAGCTGGTTCTGCAGTTCCTTGATTTCCTTCTGGATCTTGCTCTTGTCAACGCCCGGCTCGCTGGCGGCAACCAGCTTCTTCTTGATTTCGTCGACGACGTCCTTGGAGTTTTCCATGGCCGACGAAGCAACGTCGGTCTTGGCAGCGCCGAGGCCGAGGGCGTCCTGAACGGCTTCGAGCGACTTGTTGTCCGAACGCATGGTGGTCGCGATCGACCAGTAAGCAGCGTTGTCAGCCGCGGTGCCGACGCGCAGGCCCGAGGAGATGCGCTCCTGGGTGGTTTCCATCGAGGAGTTGATCGAACGCAGGGTGGCGAGTGCGCCCATGGCGGAAGAGTTGGTCAGAATGCTTGTCATGGCTGAGTGCCCCTTGTTGGCAAAGATGAAATGGAAAGGGACATTCCGGGATTACCGGGAAACGACGGTCAGCCTCATGCCTGCTGACGCTCTAATCTGTTCGGGTCAACCCGTCGTTTCGATGGTTACAACAAACACCATCGTGGTTAACGAACCCTAAAACCCGGAGAAACTTTTCGAAGTTTTATCAGTGCATTGGCGACAAAGAAAAACCGCGCCTCTTGCGAGGCGCGGTTTCGTATCTTGCTTCGGGTGCGGGCCGTGGCCCGCCCCCTTCAGCCCGTCGATTAACGGAACAGCGACAGGATGTTCTGCGAGTTCGAGTTGGCGATCGACAGTGCCTGGATGCCGAGCTGCTGCTGCGTCTGCAGAGCCTTCAGGCGGGTCGATTCCTCGTTCATGTCGGCGTCGACGAGGCGGCCAACGCCCTTCTCGATCGAGTCCGAGAGGTTCTCGACGAAGCCCTTCTGCAGGTCGATACGGCTGTTGAGCGCACCGAGGTCGGCAGCTGCGTCCGTCATCTGCGTCAGGACCGAGTCAACACCCGACAGAGCCTGCGACAGAGCGCCGGTCGTCATGTTGGTGATGTCGAGCGACAGAACGCTGAAGGACAGAGCTACGGTTGCACCGGTTGCGTCCGAGTACGAGATGTTGCTGGAAAGCAGGCCCGTGCCGTTCGTGACGTTGGCGCCAGAAGCGTTCACTTCGATGAGCGAGCTCTTGTTGGTGTCGTACTGCAGCGTCGTCAGGCTGACATTGCCCTTGGCGTCGCGGTTGAACGAACCAACGACCGACTTCGTGCCAGCAGCGTTGTTCGGGTCGGTGTAGACCCAGTTTTCGCCGGAGAAGGAAGCCGACTTGGCAATGCTCACGAGCTGGTTCTGCAGCTCCTTGATTTCCTTCTGGATCTTGCTCTTGTCAACGCCCGGCTCGCTGGCGGTTACCAGCTTCTTCTTGATTTCGTCGACGACGTCCTTGGAGTTTTCCATGGCCGACGAAGCAACGTCGGTCTTGGCAGCGCCGAGGCCGAGGGCGTCCTGAACGGCCGAGAGGGCCTTGTTGTCCGAACGCATGGTGGTCGCGATCGACCAGTAAGCAGCGTTGTCAGCCGCGGTGCCGACGCGCAGACCCGACGAAATACGCTCCTGGGTGGTTTCCATCGAGGAGTTGATCGAACGCAGGGTGGCGAGTGCGCCCATGGCGGAAGAATTGGTGATGATGCTCGTCATTAGAGTGTCCCTTGATTACTTTAGACGATTTAGGGGACATACCGGACTTCCCGGTGATGGCGGATCGGCTTCATGCCACTCGGTTCCAACTATCTCGGAAGAAACCAAACCCGTCATGTGAAAGGGACTATCGCGTGCAAAGCTTGCGAATTGATTAAATGCCCAAGGCAGCTTCGTCCGAGATAACTTATACTTAACAAGACTTTAATGGTCTCCCGGATGCAGGGGGCACAGTCCCCGCCGCCGCCTGCATAGATGTGTCGGACGGTCGTTCGCTCCTGCCTGAGGCAAGCTCCCCCAAGTAAACTCGCCTTCGAACAAGGACTAGCAAGCCGGCGCCGGTCGCCGCACCTCTTCGACGGAGCTCTTAGTGAACGCCCAAGCCATCTTTTCGACCGCCTCCCGGCAATACCAGAAGGGGCAGTACACAGACGCGCTCAACCAGCTGAATGTGCTGATGGGGATCAACCGCGACACCAAGACCTACGTGCTTCTGGCGAAGGTGCTTGTAAAACTCGGCTTCAAGGCTGAGGCGGCCCGCGCCTACCAGCTCGCCGGCGAAGCCGGCGGCTCGCGGGCGGAGGATTACCTCACCGACGCCATGAAGCTCTACTTCGCAAACGGGCAGGAGGACGAGGCGCTGAGCATCGGACTGCCGCTTCTGGAGAAGGCCAAGACGGACGCCGAGATCGCCTTCATCATCGCCTCGATCTTCCTCAAGCGCGGCGAAAAGGAAATCCTCGGGCTTTTCAAGGCGCCGCTGACCTTGAGCACCAACCGCCTGCACAATGCGCTTGCCTTCAAGCTGTTGACCGCCGAGATCAACGACCTGCAAGATCGTGACGCGCTCGCCAACCTCTTCCGCAACAACCCGAAGAACACCACGCTGCGTTCGGCCCATCTCGTCTATGCGCGCGAAGCCAACGACTATGCCGAGGTCGAGAAGCACGAACGCGACATCCAGAGGGCGCTGAAAGCCGGGCAGACCGAAATTCTTGCGGCTGAAGCGCCCTACTACCATGCGACCTGGTGCGGCGACGAAAGCTTCAACCGTGTCGCCGGCGCGCAGCTCAACCCGTTCCCGAGCAGCCTGACGGAAGTCCGCCGCGCCGCGCCGCACAGCTGGGGCGAGCGCATCCGCATCGGTTATGTTTCCGCCGACTTCTGGGACGATCATGCGACGATGAAGCTGCTGAAGGCGGTGTTGATGGCGCACGACAAGACGCGCTTCGATGTCACCCTCTTCTGCCATACCAAGAGCGCGCTTGCGACGCGCGACCAGGACATACGCGAAAAATGGGGCAGGATCGTCGAGATCGGCGACCTCTCCGACGACGAGGCCGCGCATGTCATTCGCCAGGAAAACATCGACATTCTCGTCGACCTGAAGGGGCATACGCTCGAAAGCCGGGTCTCGATCTTCAACCGGGCGGCAGCTCCCGTGCAGGTCGGCTGGCTGGGCTTCCCAGGCACGACGGTCAACGTCGATCTCGACTACATCATCGGCGACCCATGCGTGCTTCCGGATAGCAGCAAGGCGCATTACTATGAAAAGTACTGCCGTCTGCCGGAGACCTACCAGCCCAACGATCCCTACGAGCGCGCGCGCCCACGGGCGATGTCGCGACAGAATGTCGGCCTTCCCGAAGATGCATTCGTGTTTGCCTCCTTCAACGCAAACCGCAAGATCTCGCTTCAGACGGTCAACCTCTGGGTCGACATCCTCCGCCAGACGCCGGGAAGCCTGCTGTGGGTGCTGTGCGACAGGGCGGACGCACGCACAAATCTGCTGGCCAAGTTCAAGAGCGCCGGCATCGATACCAAGCGCATCGTCATCTGCGGCAAGCTCGCCTACCAGAACCACGTCGACCGCGTTCCGCTGGCTGATCTCGGCCTCGACACCTATCCCTACAACGGCCACACGACCACATCCGAGCAGCTCTGGGCAGGCCTGCCGGTGCTCTCCTTCAAAGGCACGAACTTCGCTTCACGCGTGAGCGAGAGCTTGCTGAACGCCATCGGCGTGCCGGAGCTCGTGGCCGCCGGACCGGAGGACTACGTCAAGGAAGCTGTCGCGCTCTACAACAACCGTGACAAGATCGCCGACTATCGGAAGAGGCTGGACGAGAACCGATTCCGGATGCCGCTGTTCGACGCGGAACGTTTCTGCCAGCACCTGGAAACGGGCTACGAAATGATGGCCGATCGCGCCAAGCGCGGACTTGCGCCCGATCACATCGACGTTCCGGCGTTGCCGCCGCGCAGCGGGTCGTTCGAACGCTGAACGGCGAAATTCCTAAAAAGACAAAAGGCAGCGCTACGGCGCTGCCTTTTTTTGTTGTCCCGTTTCGAAGATTGCGACCCTTGATGACGCGAATGATCTGGAGCGCCATGCGCCAAAAGGTGAGCGCATCGCGGTCTTTCGCATGCGCGTCGTCACTTTGAGCTTTTGATCTGTCGTTACCGCGCCGCGCAGGTTTGCGCGGCAGGCTCAACTGAAGGAGCGCACCAGGCTGCCGACGAGCAGGTTCCAGCCGTCGATCAAGACGAAGAAGAGAATCTTGAACGGCAGCGAGATCGCCGTCGGCGGCAGCATCATCATGCCCATGGCCATGGTGATCGTGGCGACGATCAGGTCGATCACCAGGAACGGCAGCATGATCAGGAAGCCGATTTCGAAGCCGCGGCGAATTTCCGAGATCATGAAGGCCGGCACGACGGCGCGCAGGTCGACTTTATCATCGACGACGACCGTCTGGCCCTTTTCCTTGGCGATGTCGATGAAGAGCTGCAGGTCCTTGTCGCGCGTATTGGCGAGCATGAAGTCGCGGAACGGCTCGGTGATCCGGGGGATCGCCTCCGTCTCGGTGATCTGGTTCTTCATCAGCGGGTCGATGCCGTCCCGCCAGGCACGATCGAAGGTCGGCCCCATGACATAGAAGGTCATGAACAGCGCCAGCGAAACCATGATCATGTTGGACGGCGTCGTTGCCAGGCCCATGCCGGTGCGCAGGATCGCAAAGGCGATCACGAAGCGCGGAAAACTGGTAACCATGATCAGGATGCCAGGGGCCACCGACAGCACGGTCAGAAGACCGAAAGTGCGGATGATCCACGAAGCGGCAGAGCCGTCGACAGGCGTATTCAGGATATCAGAGGGGAAGCTCTGGGCGCCGGCAATACCGGACATCGCCATCATGGCAACTATAAAGGCGACTAGCCGGACCATTTATCGAATCATTGGATGACGAAGGTTCTGAACATCACATTGGTTACGCGCCCATCGGAGCGCAGGTCAACCCGCTCCTGGATGTCATCCCGGAGATATTGAAAGCCGCGCGGTCCCTGGATCTGCTGCAGGGAGACGGTTTTCAGGTAGGCGGCGATATCCTGGTGGATCTGCTCGGCCAGTTTCGGGTCGGGCACGCCGTCGAACTGCAGCGCCACTTCCAGGCGGATCCAGTTTTCCGAGGGATAGGCAAGGTTCGTGGTGATCGGGTCGAGCTGGACAACGCCGTTCGCTTCGATGGCGACCTTCGGCAGCCCCTCTTCGCCGGTCGCATTGGCGGCCGGCTCTTTGGCTGCTTCCACCTGCTCCTTCGGCGGCGGTGGCGCGAGCAGGCCGCCGACCAGCCAGCCGCCGCCACCGGCAACCAGCGTCAGCACGGCGATGGCCGCAATGGTCAGCACCTTCGACGGCGGCTTCGGAGCGTTGGAATCGAGTTCTTCCATCTTGCCGTTCCCTGCCGATCAGATCGGCGAAAATAGATCCATGAACTGCTGGCCGTAGGGCGGCTGCTGCACTTCAGTCAGGCGGCCACGGCCACCGTAGGAGATGCGTGCCTCGGCGATGCGGTCGTAGGAGATGACGTTGTCGGCATCGACGTCCCGCGGCCGGACGATGCCGGCGACGTTCAGGATGCGCAGTTCATGGTTGACGCGCACTTCCTGCGAACCGCTGATCAACAGGTTGCCGTTTTCGAGCACGCCGGTCACGACGGCCGCAACGAGCAGGCGCAGCTTTTCCGAGCGCTCGGTCTTGCCGTCGCCTTCGGTCTTGGTGTTCGAGCCGTATTTCAGTTCGCCCGACCAATCGAAATCGCTCGTCTGCGACTTGCCGTTGGCGCCGATGTTGAAGCCGCTCGCATTCTTGCGGCTGCGGTCGGTCTTGTTGTCGAAGGTGGCGCCTTCGTTGATCTTGATGTCGACCGTCAGGATGTCGCCGACATTGATCGCGCGTGCGTCCTTGAAGAGGGCCGCCTGCTGGTCGTTCCACAACGAATAGCCGTTCGTCATCTGGCGCGGCTGCTTCGGGTACATCGCCAGCTGCGGCGTCTGCGAATATTGCAGGCCGCTGCCGATCGGGCTCATCGATGGCGCGCGGCCGATTTCGTTGAGCGCCTGGTTCTGACATCCCGCAAGGAGGGCGGCCCCGGTCAGTATAGCCGTTAGACGCGTTTTCATGATGGTTCCTTCGAGGTGTTCGGGTCGCTGGCGCTCGAGATGATGTTGGTGAGAACCGCCGCCTTCTCGTCGCTCATTTCGCTCAGGATCAACGACGACTGGCGCGCCGGCAGCTGCATGACGATGGCGGCGGCGATTTCGGGCCTCACCATCTCAAGCTTGCCGGCAGCTGCGTCCGGCTTCATCGTCTTGTAGATGCCGACGAGGTTGAGTTCCGCCTGTTTCAGGAAATCGTTGCGGCGCTTCAGCCAGTCTTCGTATTCGTCGCGGCGCTTTTCGAGCGTTGCGATACGCTCGTCGATGCTGGCCTGCAGCGTTTCGAGATCCTTGCGCTGCAGCACATAGCGCTGGTCGCGCGCGGCATCGGCGATGTTGGTGCAGAACTGCTGGATTTCGTTCTGGGTCGCGTCGCTGGCCGGCGGCGCCGTGACGTCCTGGGCGAAGGCGCCGGGCATCGAGAGCATGGACGCGACAGCCGCTGCGGCGAGCAGCAGCTTGGGCATCAGGCCAAGAGAATGATTGTCGTTTGCCGTCATTGCAGCACGAGCTCCGCCTGGAGGGCACCGGCCGTCTTGATGCTCTGCAGGATAGCGATGATGCCGTCCGGCTTGACGCCGATGTTGTTGAGGCCGGCGACGAGCGAGCGAAGGCTCGACCCGTTGAGGATCGCCACCGTGCCGCCGTCGGACTGCGCGTTGATGGTGGTGTTCGGTTCCATTGCCGTCTGTCCGCGCGAGAAAGGCAGCGGCTGCACCACCGTCGGCGTCTCGCTGACTTCCACGGTCAAGGTTCCGTAACTGACTGCCACCTCGTTGACCCGGACATCCTGCCCGATGACGATCGTGCCGGTGCGTTCGTTGATGACGACGCGCGCGGGCACGTCGGTTTCGATGACGATGTTTTCGATGTCGGCCATCAGCCGCGCCAGATCCGCCATCTTCGGCTTCTCGACGAGAACGGCCTGGCTATCGCGGGCTTCCGCAATGCGACCGCCATATTGCTGGGCCGCATATTTGTTGATCGCTGCGGCCATGCCGACGGCGGTCGAGAAATCAGGATTGCGCAGCTGCAGCACAAGATTGAAGCCGTCCTTGAACTTCGACGGCAGCTCGCGCTCGATGATGGCGCCGTTCGGCACGCGACCAGACGTCGTGACACCCTGGTTGAGGGTCGCAGCATCGCCCTGCGCGTTGAAGCCGGTGACGACGACGGAGCCTTGCGCAACCGCATAGATCTGGCCGTCCGCGCCCGAAAGCGAGGTCATGACCAGTGTGCCGCCGCGCAGCGATGTGCTGTCGCCGAGCGAGCCGACGGTCACATCGACGCGGCTGCCGGGGCTGGCGAAAGGCGGCAGGTTCGCCGTCACCAACACGGCCGCGACGTTGCGCGTCCGGGACTCGCCGCCCTGGGTGGAGATGCCGAGATTCTGCAGCATCGCGCGGATCGACTGGTCGGTAAACGGCGACGAGCGCAGGCTGTCGCCCGTGCCCTGGAGGCCGACGACGAGGCCGTATCCGATGAGCTGGTTGTCACGACCGGCCTGAAGCGAGGCGACGTCCTTGATCCTGGATGCGCCGAAGGCGGGCGTCAGCGCCATGGAGAACGCGACGGCCAGCGACAGGAACCATTTGCATGCAAGCATTTTCATTTCGCCACCACATGGACAGTGCCGTCGGCCATCACCGTTCCGGAAACGATGACGCCGGTATCGATGTTGCGCGCCCGGATCAGTTCGCCGACGGCGGCGTCCTGGAGCGGCGATCCGGCAGCGCTGATGGTCAGGCCGCCATTGCTGAAGACGAGGCGCACGGTCGAACCGCGCTCGACGGCGTACTGCTCCCGCAGCGCGCTCGCGAGAATCACCCGGCCGGGAAGAAGCGTGCGCTTGGTGACCTTGCCGTCGATCTCGCCCAGGGTTCTGATGTAACCGTCGGCGAGATCAGGGTTGGTGACGTCGACGACTTCGACGCGGCTCGCATCGACGGTTTCGCCCGGATAGATGGTCTGCGTGGGGATTACCGCCGTCAGCCGTTCCGCATAACCTGCCGAAGGCAACAGGAAAGCGGCGGCAAGGAGCGCGCCAGCCGCCAGCCGCCGCGCCCTGGCGCGGCCGGCCTTCGAAGCCTTGATGTCTGCGGATCGGCGAAACGTCATGTTTGCCCCCTCTTTCGTTACCTGAGGTTCTTGCTCACCGTGGCCGCCATTTCGTCGGCGGCCTGAATGATCTTGGAGTTCATCTCGTAGGCGCGCTGCGCCGAGATCAGGTCGGTGATTTCCTTGACCGGATCGACGTTGGACGCTTCGAGATACTTCTGCTTGATCTGCGCGAAGCCCGGATCGGCCGGCGTGCCAACGATCGCGTCGCCGGAGGCCGGCGTCTGCTTGAAGAGGTTTTCGCCCTGCGGCTCGAGACCCGCCTCGTTGACGAAGTTGGCGATCGTCAGCTGGCCGATTTCCTGCATGGCGGGGTCGTTGCCGATGCGCACCATCACCTGGCCGGAGCTGGTGAAGACGATGTCGGTCGCGTCCTGCGGAACGGTGATACCCGGAACAACGGTGTAGCCGTCGATCGTTACGAGCTGGCCCTGGGCATTTTTGTTGAAGGCGCCGGCGCGGGTATAGACCGTCTCGCCATCGGGCGTTTCGACCTGGAACCAGCCGCGGCCGATCAGCGCCAGGTCGTACTCGTTGCCGGTCGAGACCATGCTGCCCTGGATGTGAAGATTGCGCACGGCTGCCGTCTGCACGCCGAGGCCGATGATCGCGCCTTCCGGAACGATCGCCTGGTTGGAGCGGTTTGGCACGCCCTGGGCGCGTTCGGTCTGGTACAGCAGATCGGAAAACTCGGCACGCGCGCGCTTGTAACCCGTCGTGTTGATATTCGCGATGTTGTTCGCGATGACTTCGAGGTTCAGCTGCTGGGCGTTCATGCCGGTGGCGGCAATGGAAAGGGCCTTCATGTCTCGTTCCTTCAGATCTGCATGCGCGCAATTTCGAGGTAGGCGGTGACCACCTTGTCGCGGATCGCGATCGCGGTCTGCAGCGACTGTTCGGCGCTCATCACCGCATCGACCACCTCACGGGTGTTTGCCTGGCCGCGAATGCCGTCGAGCGACATGCCTTCCGCCTTCTTCATCGCGCCGATGGCGTCGGTCGCCATGTCGCCGAGAACCGAAGCGAAGCTCTGCCCCTGCGGCACGCCCTGGGTGGCGGCCGGCATGCCGAAGATCGACGACGAGGATGACGTGGAGTGGGTGCCGTCGGTCTCTTTGGTGACCGAGAACGCGCCGAGGGATTTAACTGCGTCGATCATTATTGCGAGGCTCTCAACAGGTCGATTGTCTGGGAAATCAGGTCGCGGGACTGCTTGATGGTCTGGAGGTTCGCCTCGTAGGCGCGGTTGGCTTCGCGCATATCGGCCATCTCGACCAGAATGTTGACGTTCGGCAGCTTGACCATGCCCTTTTCGTTGGCGGCCGGATTGCCCGGATCGAACTCGATGTTGAAGTCCGAATCGTCCGTGCCCTGGCGCTCGATCTCGACCAGCGAGGCGCCGCTTGCGCGGTCCACTTCGGCGGCAAAGCTGATGGTCTTGCGGCGATAGGGATCCGCGCCCGGCGTATCGCCGGTGGAGCGGGCGTTGGCGATGTTTTCGGAGACGATGCGCAGGCGGGTCGATTCCGCCTGCAGGCCGGAGGCCGATACCTTGAGGGCCGAGGTCAATGGATCCATGGTTCTTACTTCCGTACCGCCATTAGCATCATTCGGTGAAAGGCCTTTACGAGGCCCGCGGAGAGCTCGTAGTCGCGCTTGATCTCGCCGGTCTTCATCATTTCCTGCTCGATCGCGACGCTGTTGCCCGATTGCTGGATCTGCACACCGTCGACCATGCCGACTTCAGCCACCTGAGAGGCTGCGAGGCCGTCCGTGAAATGCATCTTGTTGGTCGCCGCCATCTGGATGCCGGCGTCCTGCAGAACGCTTTCGAACGGCTTGACGTCCTTGGCCTTGTAGTGCGGCGTGTTCGCATTGGCGATGTTGCCGGCCACCACGTTCTGGCGAACGGTCAGCCACTGGGCCTGCCGGGACGCGAGTTCGAAAAGCTGAATCGGTTGCATCAAAAGCTCCATGCTTGGTGATGCGAACCTAGGCCGGTAATCTTGCGTGGGACTTTCGTCGGAAAGCGATGCCCGAAGGAACGCGGCCACAACGGCCGGAGATTGTCCGCGAAAGGCGGAAAGCCGCGTCATCCGTCAGAGATAGCGCGGCCGTCGTGGGCAAGAAGGCAAGCGTAAATCAGTTGGCCTGGTACATTTCGCCGGAGGAGGTGATCATCACCCAGTGGCCATCCCGCTGCTCGAGCGTAGCAAGACGCGTGTTGTCGGGCAGAACCGAACCGACGCGCACGATGTACATGCCGCTCGCATCCTCGATCAGCGCACGACCGTTGGCGACATGCATCAGCTTGAAGCCGGACTTGCCGGGAAAGGGCTGTGACAGCCCCTCTTCCGCGGCTGTCCCTTCCGGCCCCGGACCACCGCCAATGCCAGGCACGGTCGCCGTCGTCAGCTGGTCGATGGCGGCCATGGTCTCGCCATCCGCGTCGGGCATGGCGAGCGGGGAGACCGAGACGACGTTGCGCGCGGCGCGCTCCGGCAGGTCGCGGGTCGAGCCCTGCCACAAGGGCGGCATGGTGAACTTGTCCTGGTGGAAGAAGGCATACCAGGGAAAGAAGGTGGCGAAGGCGGCAAGCGCCACTCCGGTCGCGGCCAGGAACTTGTCGGTCATCGGCATGCGGCTGCGCTTGCGCTGATGAACCATCTCGTCCGCATCATAATCGGTCATGGTCATCACCTCGCTCTCGCACCCGGCTGATTGCCCATCGCCGCCGCCTTCAGCGCGTTGGCGAGATCGGAAAAGGCGTCCTGTGCCGGGCGCTCACCGGCGGTCTGCGTCAGGACCTCGTAGATGACCGGGACCTGCTTGATCGCCATGTCGAGATCCGGATCGCCACCCGGGCGGTAGCCGCCGATCAGGCGAAGGTCGCGGGTCTCTTCGAAGCGGTGGATCAGCGCCTTCAGGCGCGAGACCAGCTTCTCCTGGTCGGGGGTCCAGGCCTTGCGCGCGAGACGCGAGATCGAGGCGAGCGGATTGATCGGCGGGTACCGCCCCTCCTCCGCAAGGCTGCGCTCGAGCACGATGTGGCCGTCGAGGATGCCGCGCGTCGAGTCGGCAACCGGATCGTTGTGGTTGTCGCCGTCGACGAGGATGGAGATGATCGCCGTGATCGTGCCGGCGCCTTCGGTGCCCGGGCCGGCGCGCTCCAGCAGGCGCGGCAGTTCGGTGAAGACTGAGGCCGGATAGCCGCGCGCGATCGGCGGCTCGCCGGACGCGGTTGCGACCTCGCGGATCGCATGGGCGAAGCGGGTGACGCTGTCGACGATCAACAGAACGTTGTCACCGTTGTCGCGATAATGCTCGGCGATGGTGACGGCGGTCAGCGGCGCCATCTTGCGCAGCATCGGGCTTTCGTCGCTGGTCGCGACGACCGCGACGGACTTCGCCAGATTGTCGCCCAGCGTGTCCTCGATGAATTCGCGCACTTCACGGCCGCGTTCGCCGACCAGCGCAATCACCACCTTATCGAAGGCATCGGCCCGCGCCAGCATGGAGAGCAGCGTCGACTTGCCGACGCCGGAGCCGGCGAAGATGCCGAGACGCTGGCCGAGGCAGAGCGGCGAGAAGATGTCGATCGCGCGCACGCCGGTCAGGAAACCCTTCTCGACCCGCTTGCGGGTCATCGACGGCGGTGCGGTGTTGGTGATCGAGCGGCGTACGTCGCCCTGTTGCAGGGGACCGAGACCATCGATCGGCTCGCCGAGCGCATTGATCGCACGGCCGCACCATTGGTCGGTCGGCGCGACACGGAAGGCGCCCTTGCGAATGACGGTGTCATGGATGCCGATCGGGTCGCCGGGCTCGATCGGGCAGACGACCACCCGCTCCGGTTCGACCCGAACCACCTCGCCGAGATGGGTCCCGGTGACGCTCTTGTGGGCGACGAAATCGCCGAGCCGCACATGCCGCGACAGGCCGGTCACCGTGTAGTGGCCAGGCGAGATCGTCTGGACGTGACCGCCGGGCGCGATCGAGAATTCGGGTTTGGCATAGCGTTCGACCAGGCCGGCAAGTGCCGCCAGAGATGTCGATCCTGCGCTCGTTTTCTGGCCTTCGCTTTGCATGCCGATGTCCGTCACAGATTAGCGGCTGCCGCCAAGCGTCTTGACCGCTTCTTCAAGCGATCCTTCGCCGTCGCGCAGCAGGGCGGTGATGTTGTCGAAGGCGCGGGTGACCATGATCAGCTGCGACATTTCCTGAATGGCATTGACGTTGGACTCTTCGAGGAAGCCCTGCATGACGCCGACATCGAAACGGTCGACGACCGGCTCGACCTGTGCCGCCGGCTGAACCGCGCTGTTGTCGAGGCGAACGAACCCCTTGCTGAAATCGGCCTCGTAGAGGCCGAGCGAGGCGACGGCGACACCGTTCTGGTGAAGCGCGCCATCGGCGCCGACGGTAATCTCGCCGCCGTTGCCGTTGAGCTGGATCGGCGCGCCGCCGGCGTCGAGCACCGGATAGCCGCGGATGGTGACGAGTTCGCCGGTATCCGTCAGCGTGAACCGCCCGTCGCGCGTCAGCGCCGGGCCGGCGGGCGTCTCGATCTGGAACCAGGCGTCGCCCTTGACGGCAAAATCGAGCGCCGAGCCCGTGCGCGTCAGCGAACCGTTGCTGGTGTTGAGGAACTCCTCGCCCTTGCTGACATAGGCAACCTTGGTCGGCTTGGTGTCACCGAGCATCTGGTTGAACTTCACCTCGGTGCCACGGAAGCCGACGGTGTTGGCGTTCGCGATGTTGTCGGCAAGTGTGTTGAGGCGCTTTTCAAGCGCCATCTGCGACGAAATCGCGACGTAAAGACCGGTTTGCACGCTCAGTTTCCCCCGAGTTTCAGGCTGTTGATGGACAGGAGAAGATCGGAAGAAATGCCGTAGCCGCTCGATGAGCCGAAGACCGCGAGCGGATCATAACCGTCCTTTGAATTTTTGGTTTCCCAGAGCGCAGTGAACCGGTCGAGAAAATCGGCAACCTTGGTCGGGTCCTGGAAGTCCTTGAAATCGAGCGCCTGTTCATAGGTCTCGGCCTGGCGATCGACATTGGTCGCTGCAAATTCGTCGGGCAGCTGCAGGGCCGTGCGCACCACCTGGGCGATCGCCTCGTCGGCGATGATGGCGTAGCCGCTGTTGATCGTCGGCGCCATGCGGGAAAAATAAAGGGCAAGCCTGACGCCGGCATTCTCTTCGCCTGCGTCCTGTTCCAGGGTCTGGCGCGTGTATTTTTCTGCGACGCCCTTCTGCGCACGATCGAAGGACGTGGCGGCCGCGCCGTGGGCTGCAAAATTCAGCGATTCGACGAGCTGCTTGTAGCGGTTGTCGGTCAGCTTGTTGGCGAAGGCATCTTCGTTATCGACGCCTTCCGTCAGCACCTTGCGCATGAAGGCTTTGGCATAGGCCATGTCTTCGAGGCCGTGGGCCTTCATCGCGTAATTGTAGAGGCGGGTATCGGCAAAGAAGTCGTCGATCGTTTTGACGTCGCCGATCTTCGACAGATAGTACGCGGTCTCGCGCGCCACATCGGGCTGCTCGGCAACACGGGCCAGCGACTTCGTCAAGTCGGCCGTAATCAGCTTGTAGCTCGTATAAGTCGTGGTCACGATCGCTCCGCCCCTGCCGGAATGAGACAGGCAGCCCCTGAGCCTGTTCTGACAAATCCTGACCGGACAGCCTTGCGCGAACCTGTTCCGCCAGGTGGCCCTGTCGCCAGGACCGGCCAGCCTCACGCAAGGATGAAACCGTATCCCGTTAGCGGAAAATAAGATCGCGACAGGTATCGAATATGAACATCATCATCGGACTTCTTGTGACGTTCGGCTGTATCCTCGGCGGCTATCTGGCGATGGGCGGCCACATGGAAGTCCTCAACCAGCCGTTCGAACTGCTGATCATCGGCGGCGCCGGCGTCGGCGGCTTCATCATGGCCAACTCGATGAAGGTGGTGAAGGATACCGGCAAGGCGCTTGGCGAAGCCTTTCGCCACAAGGTGCCGAAGGAGCGCGAGTATCTCGACACGCTCGGCGTTCTCTATTCGCTGATGCGCGACCTGCGCACCAAGTCGCGCAACGAGATCGAAAGCCACATCGACAACCCCGAGGAATCCACGATCTTCCAGTCAGCGCCGACGGTTCTGAAGAACAAGGAACTGACCGCCTTCATCTGCGACTACGTGCGTCTGATCATCATCGGAAACGCCCGCTCGCACGAGATCGAAGCGCTGATGGACGAGGAAATCCAGACCATCACCCATGACAAGATGAAGTGCTACCACGCGCTGAACACGATGGGCGATGCCTTCCCGGCGATCGGTATCGTCGCGGCCGTTCTCGGCGTCATCAAGGCGATGGGCGCGATCAGCGAGGCGCCCGAAGTTCTGGGCGCCAAGATCGCGGCCGCTCTCGTCGGCACACTGCTCGGCGTGTTTCTTTCCTATTCGATCGTCGCGCCGCTCGTCGCCAACGTCAAATCGGTGCGCGAGAAGCAGAACCGGCTCTACATCATCGTCAAGCAGACACTGCTTGCCTACATGAACGGTTCGGTTCCGCAGGTCGCTCTCGAATATGGCCGCAAGACCATCTCGGCCTACGAACGTCCGTCCATCGACGCGGTCGAGCAGGAAATGATGAACCCCGGCGGCGGCGGCGAAAGCAAGGCGGCTTGATCTGATGACCTCCAACGTTCACGCATTCGACCGCAAGCTCCTCGCACGTATGACCGGCGCGCTCGGCGACGACCGGGTGATCGGCCGGCTGGCTCTCGAACTCGGCCAGGTCTTCGGCGAATTCCTGCCGGACATGTGCCGGGCGGAGACGGGTCTCGACATCACCATCGGCTATGCCGGCCACCGGACCGGGATGCGCCGCGACTTGATCTCTTCGATGGGCACGGGCGTGCTGATCAGCGAGGTTTCGCTGCGCAACTGGTGCACGGACTTTCAGATCGGCTGCGACAGCCCGATCATCATTGCTCTGGTGGAGGCGCTGCTCGGCGCCGAGCCCGCCGGCATCGAGGAGCCTCAGCCGCGCGCCCTTTCCCAGATCGAAATCGACGTGGCCGTGCCGCTGTTCGAAAAGATCGCCGACGTGCTCAGGACGGCCGTCAATGCGCCTGGCAGCTTCGAGCCGATCGTCGAACGCCCGCTCAACAGCGTGGCGCGCGCCAAGCCCGATCCGATGATCGAGGACGTTCACGCCGGCGCGATCGACATGACGATCGGCTTCGGCCCCGTGCTTTCCACCTTCTCGATCATCGTTCCGCAAAGCGTGCTTCTGAAGACGACGATCGTCTTCCCCAAGGGAAGTGGACAGCAGCGCAAGGCGAAGGCCGAGTGGACGGAACAGCTGGAGGAACAGGTTCGCCGTTCGGCGGTGACGATCGAGGCGCGTATCCGGCTCGAAAGCCTGACGCTCGACACGATCAGCCGCCTGCAACCGGGCGATGTCATTCCCTTCCTCGATGCCCAGGACGTTCGCGTCGATGTCAACGCCAATGGCCGCGACCTCTATGTCTGCGAATTCGGGCGCGCCGGATCGAAATACACGGTTCGGGTCAAGGACACGCACGGATCCGAACAGGACATCCTTCGCCACATCATGAGTTAAATCGGCCTGCCGCGCGCTCGCAGCATGCCTGAGGCAAGCTTCAACTGGAATAGTTCTCACATGGCACCCAAAAAAGCACCCATCAACGAACAGGCCGAAGTCGCTGTCGGAGATATGGAACTCGACCAGGCGATCAACGACCTGCGCGGTGTCCTGAAGCAGGATTCCGACACGCCTGATGCTTTCGGCTCCGAATTCGGCGGCGAAACGCTTGGCACCACCGATTTCGGCAGTGATTTTGGCGCACCGGCCGCTGGCGGCCTCGACGCATTCGGCGGCGATTTCGGCTCCAGCGACTTCGGCGCCGATCTCGGCGGCGCGGCCGCGACGAGCGATTTCGGCGGCACGGATTTTGCCGCTACGTCCTTCGACAGCGCTGATGTGGCCGTCGATACGCCGCCCGGCAGCGGCATGAACGCCAATCTCGATCTGATCATGGACATTCCGATCGACGTGCAGATCGTGCTTGGCTCCAGCCGGATGCAGGTCTCGGGCCTCATGAACCTCAGCGAAGGCGCAACGATCGCGCTGGATCGCCGCATCGGCGAGCCAGTGGAGATCATGGTCAACGGTCGCGTGATCGGCCGTGGCGAAATTACTGTTCTCGAAGGCGACGATACCCGCTTCGGCGTCAAACTCATCGAGATCAAGGGCAATAAGAAGTCATAGGGCCCAATGATTGGGCGAAGGATGAATCCATGATGGATTTCGAAAGTTTCGAGGCTCAGGCGCTATCAAGGCCGCTCAGCCAGACGGACAAGGCGGCGGCCGTTCTGCTTGCCATGGGCAAGGGCGTCGCCAGCAAGCTGTTGAAGTTCTTCACCCAGAGCGAACTGCAGTCGATCATCGCCTCGGCGCAGTCGCTGCGCGCCATTCCGCCGCATGAGCTCGAAGCCCTCGTCAACGAGTTCGAAGACCTCTTCACCGAGGGCGCCGGCCTCATGGACAACGCCAAGGCGATCGAGAGCATTCTCGAGGAAGGCCTGACGCCGGACGAAGTCGACGGCCTGCTCGGCCGACGCGCCACGTTCCAGTCTTACGAAGCCAACATCTGGGATCGCCTGCAGGAATGCGACCCGGTCGCCGTTTCCGTCCAGCTTGCCAAGGAACATGCACAGACGATCGCTTACGTGCTGTCGATGATGCCTTCGAGCTTCGGTGCCAAGGTGCTGCTGCAGCTGTCGGAAGAACAGCGCCCGGACATCCTGAAGCGCGCCGTCAACATGAAGGACGTCAACCCGAAGGCCGCCGCAATCATCGAAAACCGCGTCATGGAAATGATCGGCGAGATGGAAGCGGAGCGCAATTCGGCAGGCCCGGCCAAGATCGCCGAGGTGATGAACGAACTCGACAAGCCGCAGGTCGATACGCTGCTTGCCTCGCTCGAATCGCTCAGCACCGCGTCGGCCAACAAGGTTCGTCCGAAGATCTTCCTCTTCGACGACGTACTCTACATGCCGCAGCGCAGCCGCGTTCAGCTCTTCAACGACGTGTCGACCGACATCATCACGATGGCGCTGCGCGGCTCGACGTCGGAACTGCGCGAATCCGTGCTTGCCTCCATCGGCGCGCGCCAGCGCCGCATGATCGAGTCCGATCTCGCCATGGGCGATGCCGGCATCAACCCGCGCGATATCGCTATCGCACGACGCTCGATCACGCAGGAAGCCATCAGGCTGGCTGCGAACGGACAGCTCGAGCTCAAGGAAAAGGATGTGCAGGCCGCGTGAGGCCTGCCTCCGTCCAACGAGCCGCGCAACGCGGCCGACCGACCGCTCCCCGAAGGGTAATTTCTGTTGAGCCCCGGCGAATGCCGGGGCTCAACTCTTGCCTGGTTCCCGCGCTGGGTCCACTACAGGAGGCGCAATGCAGGGCATATGTCCGCCGGACGCGCGTCGCTGCAGAGGAACTGGGAGCCGTCCTGTCTCATGTCGGACGATCAGGATAAAGACAGCAAAACAGAAGCCCCGTCAGAGAAGAAGATCTCCGACGCCGCCGAAAAGGGTAACGTGCCCTTTTCACGCGAAGCCACGATGTTCGCATCGACGCTCGCGATCTACATTTTCTTCGTCTTCTTCCTGACCGACGGCGTCGCCACCCTCACCGAGGCGCTCAAGGATATCTTCGAGCAACCCGAGGCCTGGCGGCTGGAAAACGCCACCGACGTCGTGGCCCTGATCACCCATCTGATCTGGAAATCGACGGCTCTGGTTGTCCCGGTTTTCGTCCTGCTGATCGTCTTCGGCGTCGGCGCCTCCATCTTCCAGAACTTGCCCCTGCCGGTTCTCGACCGCATCCAGCCCAAGCTCAATCGGGTTTCACCGATGGCGGGGCTCAAGCGGATCTTCGGCATCCAGGGCCTGGTCGAATTCGGCAAGTCGCTGTTCAAGATCATCATCGTGTCGGTCGTCGTCGTCCTGGTGCTTTGGAACGACTATTTCGCCACGCTCGACCTGATGTTTTCCGATCCGGTCACGATGTTCTCGACAATGGCGAGCGACCTCAACGAGATCATGATCGTCATTCTGCTGTCGACCGCAGTGCTGGCGATCGCCGACCTCTTCTGGTCGCGGCACCATTGGTACACCGAACTGATGATGACCAAGCAGGAAGTGAAGGAGGAAATGAAGCAGGCGCAGGGCGACCCGATCGTCAAGTCGCGCCTGCGCTCGATGCAGCGCGACCGGGCGCGCAAGCGCATGATCTCGTCGGTGCCGCGCGCCACGCTGGTCATCGCCAACCCGACCCACTATGCCGTCGCCTTGCGTTATGTCCGCGAGGAGAGCGACGCGCCTATCGTCGTGGCAATGGGCCAGGACCTGGTTGCCCTCAAGATCCGTGAAATCGCAGAGAAAAACGGCATTCCCGTCTTCGAGGACCCGCCGCTTGCACGCTCCATGTTTGCACAAGTCTCGGTCGATAGTGTGATTCCACCGGTGTTTTACAAGGCTGTTGCCGAACTCATTCACCGCGTGCATGCGTCGCAACCAAAACGGATGACATAACTCCGATGAAAAAGTGCGAATTCTCCGAGAAGCGAGAACAGATCGTAGCTGAAGCAATTCGCCCTGTGGCGACCGAACTGCGTCTCATCGACGCCGCCGATTTCATCGCGCTATTGCGGTTCGAGTCCTATGCCAGCCTCGCTGACCTCGTCGAATCGGCAGCGGAGCTCTATTTTCTGCCCGGCACGGTCAATTTCGGCCTCGGCGGCAACTACAATCTGGATTGGGACAGCGAGCCGGAAATCGTGCTCGACCTCGAACTGAAGCCCCGCGGCGTGACCATCTATGTCCGCCTGTCGCTCGGCAACGAGACGGCCGGGATCGAAATCAGCCACATCAATTTCCAGAACCCTTCGTCCGACCCGGACGAGAACACGGCCTTCCTGGCGCGGAGCCTCGCAGAGGCGAAATTCATCAAGTCCTACGAGTTGCCACTGGCGAGCTGAAAGCGCCGCTCGGACGGATCTCGTCTGGACGTGCAATTGACGCTGGCAATTCCCTCGGCTCCGCCGCTCAAAAGGCCGGCGTGGTCCGTCGTGTCCGGGGCTAGCTGATGTAGCCGAGGCGGATCGCCTTGGCGATCGCCTGGATGCGGTTGACCGAATCGAGCTTGGTGGTCGCAGCCCCCAGATAGGCGTTGACCGTGTGGACCGAAAGCCCCATGCGCTCGGCGATCTCTTCGCTGATGTGACCGTCGCCCGCCATCTGCAGGCAGGCGATCTCGCGGTCGCTCAAGGTTTCCGCCGGGGCGACGCGCTTCTCGTCGGCCGCCAGAAGGTCGGTCATGATCATGCAGCTGCGGCCGTGCAGATCGACCACCTGCTCCGTGGAGGCGTCGACGTAGCTGCCGGCAAAGACGACGTAACCGTTGCCCTGGGCGCCGAGCCTGACGGGGAAGGCAATGCCGGAATAGGGAAGCTTGCGACCCTTCAGGCGCTGCGCGAAAGGCGCAAGCTCGGAGAGCTCGGCCGCCTGGTGCTCGCCGGCGCCGTCCCAAAGGATCGGCAGCAGCGACTGGTCGAGATGCGCGACCAGTTCTTCGCCATAGGCGTTGACGAGATCATGGGCGTTGGCTTCCGCGGCTACGCCCCAGTTGTCGAGGACGCAGGTGAGCTTTCGGGCGCTGCCGGTTCCCTTGCCGTTGAGGCGCAGGACTGCGAAATGCTTGGCGTTGATCTGACGCTGCATGGCTTGCAGGCGCGTGACCAAGGTGGCCGCTCGCGCGGCGCGGTTGCCGTTTCTTGCGAGCTTCTGCTCGTCCTCGATCCGCCCGCCGCCAAGAAAATGCGTCATCGCGCCCGTTCCTTACACAAGATTATTGCGCACCGCGTAGGCAATCGCTTCGGACCGCGTCCGGGTCGCGGTCTTGCGCATGACGCTGGTGATGTAGTTGTTGATGGTGTTGCGCGAGATGCCGAGGATCACCGCGATCTCTTCGCTGGTCTTGCCTTCGGCAATCCAGAACAGGCACTCCAGTTCGCGCTCGGTCAGCTCGAAGTCGCGGTCATGGCGCACTTCTGCGCGTGTGGTGAAGCTTGCCAGATAGCCCGCCAGAAGCGTGACGTCCCGCAGGCTCTCCTGCGACAGGATCACGTCTTCCGGGACGAGCAGCATCAGGGAGAAACGCAGGCGCCCGACATTGAAGGTAACTGCGCAGTATTCGCGGCTGATGCCGCGCGGCAATTCGGTATTGTCGGGAAGCGCATGAAAACACGGCTGCAGCACCGCGAGGCACTTTTCCAGCTCCGTCGTCTTGGCATGAAGCGCGGTGATCACGCCGGAAAGCCGCCGGACGACGTCGAAAGGCCAGTCCGAGCAGACCACGTGGTCGAGGCCGCTGTCCTGCGACAGATCATAGCGCGCCAACAGATAATGGCTCGCGCCGACATATTCCGTCAGCGCCGAGAGGCCGCTTCCGAGACCGCCGCGCCCGGCGACTTCGCCCAATCGTCGCAAAAGCTGCTCGCGCGAAAACCCGCCGCCGCGTGCGCGTGTCGGTGCCGTCGGCAAAGGCCAGACAGCAATGTCTGCTTGCGAAATGTCCATGAGTTCAGCCCCTGTGCCGGATCCACATCCCGGAACTGCATTTGCGCTGCCGCCGCCAACAGCCGGCCGAAGCCGAATATTACCACCAGTCGCAGATCAGGACGCGAATCAACTGCTAAAAATGTACATCGACGCGAGAAAAAAAACATCGCCCTCTTCTGGCTATTTACTTCGTGTCGCCGGCATGTCGCGATTCGCAATCACACGCCCCTGCCAACACCCATCTGCTGCGGCATGAACCGACTCAGAATCGCAACACCTTGAAAGGAAAGGCATTTTCTCTTGAAAATCAGCGATTTTCGCGCGCGGAACGAGAGAGGGGGCCGCATTGCGAGTGGAAAATGATGGGATTTCATCCCAAAAAAGGACGGTTTTTCGCGCACAGAGAATTTCGAATGCGGGCGATATTATACTTTGTTTTCATAGCTGTTGCTCAAATGCACCAGCCTATTTTCAGGCGCAGCTCATTTTACCGATATATAAATTGTGAAAGTCAAAGAATAAATTTCTATAGCAATAATGTTATATTTGCGATGAACTCTGTATAGCCCGAATCCGGAATAGTAGATAGCAACGCGGAATGCACGTCATGCGGGCGCGCCGAATCTATAAATTAAGATATCGTTAAAATATTACCATCCGAGATTCCACCGGGACTCCGCCGAACTCCCTTGGAAACTTGAAGCAATTTCGGCGCCAGATGAAATATGGCGGCCGGACTCCGGCAATATTTGAGCCGAACACCAAAACCCACCGCAGGCGCGATGAGGCGTGGTGGCGACAAGAAAAATCCCGCCACAAGGGCGGGATTTGCAAGAAGTTCCGGGGTCGTTTTCTGTCCGTCAGGCTGCCTTGTCGAGAGCCCACTTGCGCAGGATCTTCGCCGCGCGCTCTTCGCTGATCTCGACCATGCGGGCCAGGCGCCGCTCCGGCCCTTCCTTGACGCGGCGGTTGAAGCTGCCGCTGTCGTCGCCCATGCTGAGCAGGTCGTCGGTGCTGTCGAAGCCGAAGTCCGAGCCGAAGCCTTCCATGAGCGCGCCACCGGCGCCGGCATTGGCCGGAGAGAAGTCGGGCAGTTCGAGGCCAGCGGCTTCTCCCTGGATCTGACCGGCGCCGCCGCCAAGACCGAGCTGGCGAGCCAGTGGCCGCATGCCCATCCAGACCACCAGGAAGGCGACCACGATGAAGGCGAGCGCGTTGATGATGCCGCCGAGGTTGCGGGTAAGCGTTTCCATGACACCCGGGCCGGCAACCGCCTGGTCGAGCAGCTGCGTCTCGACGAAGTCCATGGCAGTCAAGGTCACGATATCGCCGCGGCTGGTGTCGAGGCCTGCAGCCGAGGCGACGATCTTCTGCATGTCAGCGAGATAGGCGTCGATCTTGGCCTGGTCGGCCGGCTCGCCCACCATTGCTGCCAGGCGGCCACGGTTGACGACGACGGCAACGGAGAGCCGCTCGACGGTGTAGCTGTTCTTGACGGTAGCGATCGTCTTGCTGTTGATTTCGTAGTTGGTCTGTTCTTCCTTCTTCTCGGCCTGATCGCTCGACTGCGGGCCGGCACCACCCTTCGGGGCGGCCTGAGGAATGTTCTGCTGCACGGTCGCGGCATTGTCCGGCTGCTGCTGGCTGGACTTCTGCTCTTCCTTGGTCACACGGGTCGAGCGCTCGACACGCGATTCCGGATCGAAGACCGTTTCCTGGATCTGCTGCGTGTCGGTGTTCAGACGTGCCGTGACGCTCGAGCGGAAATTGTCC
This sequence comes from Ensifer sp. LBL, assembly GCF_050435225.1. Classification (NCBI taxonomy): domain Bacteria; kingdom Pseudomonadati; phylum Pseudomonadota; class Alphaproteobacteria; order Hyphomicrobiales; family Rhizobiaceae; genus Ensifer; species Ensifer sp. LBL. The sequence goes on from NZ_JBNDJY010000001.1 coordinate 823,400, forward strand.
ATGCCGAGGAACGGAGCAAGCGCGTTGTCGATCTTCTTCTCAAGCTCGGTTTGCACGTTCTGGACAACGCCGAGCGACTGGTTGAGGGCGCTGTTGGCCGGGTCGTCGCCGGAGGCGAGAAGCTGCCCGGTCGAATCGAGCACGGTCACGTCATCGACGTCGAGCCCCGGTACGGACGAGGCGACGAGATGACGGATCGAAGCGGCAGCGCTGCGGCCGACCGTGGCGCTGGCGCGGATCATGACCGAGGCGGTGGGGTTCTGGTCTGCCTTGCGGAAGCTGCCGCGCTCCGGCATCACGATGTGGACGCGGGCGGCGGCGATACCGGAAATCTGCTGGATGGTGCGGCCGATTTCGCCTTCGAGGGCGCGCACGCGGGTCACTTCCTGCATGAAGGAGGTGAGGCCGAGCGAACCGACATTGTCGAAGAGTTCATAGCCGGCATTGGCGCTGCTCGGCAGGCCACGCTCGGCGAGCAGCAGGCGCGCCTTGCTGGTCATGCCAACCGGAACCTGCAAACTGGCGCCGTCAGCCCCAACATTGAAATCGATGTTGGCCTCAGCCAGCGCGATGCTGATCTGGGTGACATCGCTGCGTTCGAGCCCGACATAGAGCGTCTCGAACGAGGGTCTGTTGACGTAAATTCCAGCCCCGAGCACCATGCCGACCGCAACAATGCCAGCCGCCGCCAACGCGATCAGCTTGCCTTGCCCGAGACTGCTCAGGTTCTTCGTGAACGTCGAGAGTTGATCCAACAGACTCATTCTGTTTCCGCACCCAGTATCGCAAGGTCATCGGGCCGATCATCGGCCGAGCGCCCTGCGCAGTTCCAACATTCGGGTTTTCTGGGTATCGACATGCCGAGTATCGACTTCCAATGCGCGCGAATCCACCAGTCCCGATCCGGACCGTAGGAAACGAAACTTGCGCGAACTTGGCTTGATGAGCCCAATCGAAGCGGCGGAAGCCTCGCCACAAAACTTATCCACCGGCGCGAAACGGGCCGTCGCGCGCAGCCAAGCCTCGCCGCAGAGCTGCGGCGGCATCGGGGCACGGTGCAGCAAGCTGCTGATTATAAAAGGATATTCTCAGACGCGCGCCATGAAGCGCGCTTCGCAAGCGTCAGAACGCTTCGAAATCGCCGGCCGCCTTCGTCAGCGGCTGGGAGTGGCCGTGGCGCAACATGCCGTTGCCAAGTGCCTTTTTCATATCGGCAAGCTTCACCAGATTGACGGCCGTGGTGACGTCGACCATCCAGGCGTCCGGGATCGATGCGGTAATCGTGTCGATGAATTCGGCCAGCCCGCGGGTCTTCTGCACGGCAAGGTCGATGCCCTGCAGCACCATCATCTTGTCGGGATTGGCAAGTGCATCGGCGCCATGGTCACCGGCAAGCTGCGGCTCGATCCGCTCGATCAGATAGGCGACGTCGTGCAATTCGGTGACGATGCGCATCAGCACTTCGGGGAGCGCTTCTTCCACGTGCGGCATGTGGGCCTGGTAGTCGGTCTGCATGTGTATGTCTCACGTGGCTCGGGGCTGCGGTAGAAGTCGTATTTCGGGCCTGCGAGGCGCCTGCCTCGCAGGATCAGAAGAATTCGATGGAGCTTTCGGCCGGCTTCGGCGCGACGATCGGGCGTTCCTCCAGTTGCACCGTGCGCTGCGTTTCGACGCCGGTCAGGGCATATTGCCGGGCGCGGCCGGACGACGGCCAGTATTCGAGCTTGCGACCGTGCTCGCCGCCGGTGCTCTCGCCGACGATGCGGATGCCCTCGTCGAGCAGGAACTGGCGTGCGAAGGCTGCGTTCTGTTCTCCGACATTGGAAAACCGCGCGATCGTCTTGGCGCCGCCGAAGATCTTGGCTTCGAGACGATCTCGCCGGGCGCCCTGTTTCAGGAGGCCGTTGATAAGCAACTCCATCAGGTGGACCCCGTAGCGGGTCGCGTCGCCGCCAGATGTGGGCGACGTCGCGGAACCTGGCAGCAGGAAGTGATTCATGCCGCCGACGCCGACCACGGGATCGCGCATGCAGGCTGCCACACAGGAGCCGAGAATGGTCGACAGAACGATGTTCGGATCGTTGAAGACCTTGTACTCGCCCTGGATGACATGCACGCGCTTGCCGGCGGCTTCCATGTTCATTTGAGCGCCCCGAATACGGCTTCGATCGCAGCCTTCATCTTTTCGATGGTGAAGGGCTTGGCCAGAACGTTGTTGGCACCGAGGGCCGCCGCCTTCTGAACCAGGGCACGGTCGCCCTGAGCCGTCAGGATGATGAAGGCCGCCTTCTTGGTCGCCGGGTTCGAACGGACCGCCTGCAGCAGGCCAAGCCCGTCCATCTTCGGCATGTTGAAGTCGGAGATCACCAGGTGGTGCGGGTTCTGAGCCATGATCTTCATGCCCTGCTCCCCGTCACCGGCGGCGGTGATCTGCTTGAAGCCGAGCTGCTGCAGGGCGTCGCCCAGAAGCAGGCGGCTTGTCACCTGATCGTCGACGATCAGAACTTTGATTTTTTCGGCGATGGACATTATTCGCTTCCTTCCTTGCGGAGCGCCGCTGCTTTCAGGACCTCCTCCCCGATGGAGCCGAGGGGGAGCTGGGTTTCAACGGCGCCCAATTCATAGGCGACTCTCGGCATGCCGTAGACGACACATGTCTTTTCGTTCTGGCCGAAGGTCTTTGCTCCGGCATGCCGCATTTTCAGGAGACCGGAGGCGCCGTCGCGCCCCATGCCGGTCAGAATGACACCGATCGCATTGCGCCCGGCAAGCTCGGCCACCGAATCGAACAGCACGTCGACCGAAGGCCGATGCCCGTTGACCGGGTCGCGGTCCACCAGCCGGCAGCAGGGCGCCGTCGGATTGGCGACCTGCAGATGGCGCTCGCCACCGGGCGCCAGGTAAACCTTGCCGATTTCGAGCCGCGCACCGTCCGTCGCCTCCTGCACCGTCGGCGCGCAGAGGCGGTTCAACCGCTCGGCGAAGCTTTTGGTGAAGGTGTGCGGCATGTGCTGCGTGATCACCGTCGGCGGGCAATTGGCCGGGAACTTCTGCAGAACCGTGATCAGGGCTTCGACGCCGCCGGTCGAGGCGCCGATGGCGATGATCTTGCGACCGGCCCGGTATTCGGACGCCGTGTTCGCATTGGCCGGAGCCGGCGCCGCAACCTTGTTACCCGTTATGATGAACTTGCGCTGCGAGCGAGCCGCAGCCTTCACCTTGTCGACAAGGCCGGCAAAGGGATGCGGGTCGCCCGGATGCGGCTTGCCGACGCAATCGAAGGCGCCGATCTCGAGTGCGGCGATCGTGGCTTCGGCGCCCTTGTGGGTGAGCGTCGAGACCATGATGACCGGCATCGGCCGCAGCCGCATGATCTTGTCGAGGAATTCGAGGCCGTTCATGTTCGGCATTTCGATGTCGAGGGTGACGACATCGGGATCAAGCTGCTTGATCGCCTGGCGCGCTTCCATGGCGTCGGCCGCCTGGCCGACAACGGTCACGTCAGGATCGGCGTTGAGCACGGCGGTGATCAGGCCACGCATGGTGGCGGAGTCGTCAACGACGAGAACACGAGCGGGAGCGGTCATGCCCGTCCTCCATGAAATTTGCCGGTGTGGCGGTAGGTGGTAATGCCGATGTTGTCGAAGTGCGCCTTCGCGTCACCGGACACCCGTTCGGAATGGCCGATATAAAGGTGACCGTCGGTGTTCAGCATGCCGGCGAAGCGCGACCAGATCTTCATCTGCGTCGGCTCGTCGAAATAGATGACGACATTGCGGCAGAAGATGACGTCGAACGGACCCTTGAACGGCCACTGCGCCATCAGGTTCAGTTCGTTGAAGGTGATCAGCCGCTTGACGCGATCATCGACTTGCCATTTGAAGCGGCCGCCGCTGTTGACCTCGGAGAAATATTGCTTGCGCATGGCCGGATTGACGGTTTCGAGCGCGGTCGCGTCGTAGGCACCGGCGCGGGCGAGCGCCAGGATCTTCGGGTCGATGTCGGTCGCAAGGATGCGGAAGTCGTAGTCGGCGGCGTTCGGCAGCAACGACAGGACCGTCAGCGCGATCGAATAGGGCTCCTGTCCGTCGGAGCAGGCGGCCGACCAGATGCGCACCCGGCCACCGGCCTTGGCGCGGGCGATCAGGTCCGGCAGCACGTCGGTCTTCAGGTGCTCGAAGTGATGGTTCTCGCGGAAGAAGCGCGTGAAGTTCGTCGTCAGGTGCGAAAGCATGTCGCGCCGTGCGGCCGCACCGGCGGGCGAAGCGACCAGCTGGCAATACTCGCGGAAGCCTTTGAGCCCGAGATTGCGAATGTGCTTCGACAGCCGCGAATAGACGAGCGACGCCTTGGTCTCGTTGAGGTAGATGCCGGCATCCGCATAGATCATCGCGGCGATCTCGGTAAGATCGCGACGGGTCAACGGATACTCGCCGCTCGCCAGGCACTCGTCCGGCGACAGTTTCTGTTCGGCGATGATCTGGCTTCTCATGCGGCTTCCCTTTCTTCCTGCGGGAAGATCGCTTCCAGTTCAATAAGACAGATCATCCGGCCTTCGATTGCGAGCACGCCGCGGGCGAAGCTCTTTTCGAATTCCGACGAGATGACATCCGGCGTCGGCTGGATCTTGTCGTCCGTGATCGTCAGGATGTCGGAGACAGCGTCGACCAGAAGGCCGACGACCTGGCTCTTGACCTGTGCGACGATGATGACGTGGCGCACGTTCGGTTCGGCCGGTTTCATGCCGAGCCGGGCCGAGAGATCGACGATCGGCAGCACCGCACCGCGAAGGTTGATGACACCCAGCACATAGGATGGCGCATGCGGCATGGATGTCGCAGGCGTCCAGCCACGGATCTCGCGCACCTGCATGATGTTTACGCAGAATTCCTGATCACCGACGCGGAAAGCGATCAGCTCCCGTCCGTCCGTCGTCAGATTTTTTGCGGCATAGGTCATTGTCATTATCCGACTGCAGCAAGTGACATTTCAGGTTTCAGCGAGTGCCCGCGCGAGGCGGCGACGATCGCGTCGACATCGAGGATGAGCGCCACGCGACCGTCACCCAGAATGGTCGCGGCGGCGATACCCGGCACGTGGGTGTAGTTGGCTTCCAGGCTCTTGATCACCACCTGGCGCTGCCCCTGGATCGCATCGACCATCAAAGCACGCTGGCCGCCACCTTCCGATTCCACCAAGAGCGCGACGCCCTCGACCGGGTTCGCCTGGATGGCGCGGAAGTTGAGGATGCGACCGACGTCGACGAGCGGGCAGAACGAGTTGCGGATCGAGATAAGCCGCTGGTTGGAACCGAAGGAGTGGATCGCCGAGGCTTCCGGCTGCAGCGTTTCGACGATCGCGGTCAGCGGCACGACCAGCGTCTGGTTGGCAACGGTGACCACCATGCCGTCGAGAACGGCGAGCGTCAGCGGCAGGCTCATGGTGAAGACCGAACCGTGGCCCGGTTTCGACGAAATGTTGATGCGACCGCCGAGCGCCTGGATCGAGCGCTTGACCACGTCCATGCCGACGCCGCGGCCGGAAATGTCGGAGATCTTGTCAGCCGTCGAGAAGCCGGCGTGGAAGATCAGGTTGTCGATCTCTTCGTCCGACAGGTTGGCATCGGCGGCGATCAGGTCGTTGTCGATCGCCTTCTGGCGCACCTTCTCGCGGTTGATGCCGGCGCCGTCGTCGGCAAGCTCGATGACGATGCGGCCGGAACGGTGCTTCGCCGTCAGGCGGACCGTACCTTCGGCGCTCTTGCCGGCGGCAAGGCGCTTTTCCGGCGTTTCGAGGCCGTGGTCGACCGCGTTGCGGATCATGTGGGTCAGCGGCTCGGCGAGCTTGTCGATGACCGTCTTGTCGACTTCGGTGTTCTCGCCTTCGGTGATGAGGCGGACCGACTTGCCGGTCATGTCGGCGATTTCGCGAACGATACGCGACATGCGCTGGAAGACCGGCTTCACCGGCTGGGCGCGGATCGCCATCACCGAATCCTGGATCTCGCGGGTGAGCTGCTGCAGCTCTTCGAGGCCCATGTTGATCGAGGACGTACCGTTGGTGTCGTTCTCGACGACGCTCTGCGAGAGCATCGCCTGGTTGATCACGAGTTCGCCGACAAGGTTGATCAGGCGGTCGACGCGATCGAGATCGACGCGGATGGTCGGCGTTGCAGCCGATGCGGCAGCCTGTTGCGCGGCAGCGCTCTGTGCGGCGGCACTGGCAGCCGGTGCTGCCTTTTCGGCCGGTGCGCGGGCGGCGGACTGCGCCATCTGCAGCACGTTGCTTGCCGTGCTGGCAGCCGAAACCGCGGCGTCGCGATCCTGCTGCTGGGAGACAAGCTGTTCTTCTTCCTCGACGACACCGACCGATACCGCCGGTTCGTCATCAAGGATCGACAGGTCGAAGGGAACCGGCTGCATCGGCAGCTCTTCGCCCGACTGCGTCGCCTCGTCTTCGACCAGCGAAATCTCCAGGTCGCAATCCCACTCGGCGAATTCGAAAACCGTGCGGATCGCGTCCTCGCCCTTGTCGGTCTTGAGCGAGATCTTCCAGAAGAAATAGGCGCTCTCCGGGCTCAGCCGATCGAGCGTCGGCAGTGCGCCCGTGTCGCAATGGATGCTCATCTCGCCAAGGCGCGAGAGGTCGCGCAGAAGCAGCGTTGCCTCATTGCCCTTGGCATAGAGATCGGACTTCGGCTTGAAGACAATCTCGTAGGTGGGCATTTCCATCAGCGGCGGCTCTTCGGCCGCGTCGAAGTCATCGAAGGAGAAGGCGACCGGCTGGAAGCCTTCGTCGTTGACCGGTGGCGGCGCCACGGCAGCGACGGGCTTGGCAACCGGTTCGGCCGGTGCTGCCGACGCCTGCGGCACTTCACCGTTTGCGAGCGCCTCGAGTTCCTTGATCAGCTGGCGGCTGCGCGCCTCATCGACGCTGCCGCCATCGCGCGCAGCGTTGGTGAGGTCGGCGAGCACGTCGGCCGATTTCAGCATGACCTTCAGAACTTCCGGTCCGGGATCGAGCCTATTGGAACGAACGCAATCAAGGGTCGTCTCGAACACGTGCGCGAAGGAGACCAGGTCGTCCAGCCCGAAGGCGCCGGCGCCACCCTTGATGGAGTGCACCGCACGGAAAACGGCATTGACCGTTTCCGGGTCGCGGTCGCCATCATTGAGCTTCAGCAGACCCGATTCCAGTTCGGCGAGTTGTTCCTCGCATTCCTGGAAGAAGATCTCTTTGATTTCGTTCATATCCATTGGAGGCTATCCCCGGACTTCAGGCCGTTACGCGCTCGATTGCATCGATGAGTTTGGTCGGGTCGAACGGCTTGACGATCCAGCCGGTTGCACCCGCCTGACGCGCGCGGTTCTTCTTTTCCGCATCGCTTTCGGTGGTCAGCACCAGGATCGGAATGGCGCGGTAGCGATCGTTCTTGCGCACGCCTTCGATGAAGCCGAAGCCGTCGAGACGCGGCATGTTGATGTCGGTGACGATCACGTCCGGATTGGCTTCCTCCAGGACCTCAAGGCCCTCGACGCCGTCTTCGGCCTGGATCGTTTCGAAACCGGCATTGTTCAGCGTGACCAGCAGCATGTTTCGGATCGTCCGGGAGTCGTCGACCGTCAGAACTCGCTTTTTCATTTCTCAAATCTCCTTTGCCATCAGGTGGTCGATCTCGACCCCGATGAGCTGTGTCGTTTTGTCGAAAGCGTCCGACACCTTGCTGAAGGTGAAAGACAAATGATCCTCTTCCCAGGTCTTGGCGCCGGCCATCAGCACCTGGACACAAAGCGTCCCGACCCGCTCGACCGCGGAAGCGTCGATCACGATGTCGCTGCCCTTGAGCGCGAGCAGCTTCTCGTGCAGTGCCGTCGCCTCGTTCAGGTCCAAAACCGGAGCGAGGCTAAGCGTCTTCTGAGCGGTCTTCTTGCTGGCCATTCCTGTCTTCCTCGACTGCTAACTCTCTACTGCCCTAATAATCAGCGCTGCCAACCGGCGAGCTGCCGCTGCAGCCCGTCGTCAAACAGCGGTGCGGCCGGCTCGTCGGCAACGGCGGCCGATGCGTGACGGAAGGGCTCGCGACCGGTGCGTGCCGGCGCAACCGGATGGCGGCGCTCCAGGCGGAACTGACGGATGGTCTCGCCGAGTTCGACGATGACTGTGTGAAGATCGTCCGACGAGCGGACGGTATCGCCAGCGAGCGCGGCACTTGCCTCGACGCCCCTGGAGATCGTGCCGATTTCGCTGGCAACGCCGCGGAGGTCGCCGACCTGCTGCTCCGCCTCGCGGGCGATGCCGGATACGGCGGAATTGATCGACGTCACCTGCTCGACAATGCTGCTGATTGCGTCCTGGGTGCGGCCGACGATCTCGACGCCGGTCTCGACCTGCGCCTTGGTGCCGGAAACAAGCTGCTTGATTTCGCGCGCCGCTTCGCCGGAGCGCTGCGCCAGCGCGCGTACTTCCTGGGCAACGACGGCAAAGCCGCGACCGCTGTCGCCGGCGCGCGCCGCTTCGATGCCGGCGTTGAGCGCCAGAAGGTTGGTCTGGAAGGCGATCTCGTCGATGACGCCGATGATCTGGCCGATCTTTTCGGCCGACGCCTCGATGTCGGCCATGGCGGTGATCGCCTGGCCGGCGATCTCGCCGCTGCGCTCGACCGCGATGCGGGTCTCGTTGGTCTTCGTTTCCGTAGCGCTGATCCGGCCCGAGCCGGTCGCCATGCGTCCGGCCATGTCTGAGAGCATGGCAAGCTGCCCGGAAAGTGCTTCGGCTTCAGCGCTCGCCTTGCCCGAGAAGGCGGTCGCGCCGTCGCGCATGCGGTCGACCAAGGCCCCGGCGGCCTGGTTGCGCTGATCGGACGCCTGAAGGCTTTGCTGGATCTGTTCGAGCGCCGCATTCAGGCTCGCGACGATCGGCTGGTAGGCTTCGACGGCCGTTTCCGGCAGCCGCGCGCCGAGATCGCCCTGGCTCACGCCTTCGGCAAAGTCGCTGAAAAGCGCCTTGACCTCCAGTTCGTCGGCGCTGCGCTGCTCGGCGAGCTGCCGCTGATGCTGCTGGCGGAGAGCGTTGAAGCGGAGCGAAACGCCGATCTCGCTGTCGACGAAGGTCGTGCGCACCAGAGCGGCAACCAGCTCGCAGAGTTCGCGGCGGCGCGCCTTGCCCATCGGTAGGAAGGACCTTGGCCAGGCATCCTCGATGAGCCCGACGATGAGATGTTCGAGTACGACGGCATGGCTTGCCATCTGCCAGCGCGGGTCGAGGCCCATGCGGCTTGCGGTGTCTGCGAGCACCTTGATGCGCTCGGCATAGAGCCCGTCAAAGCGTGCGTCGGTCAGCACGTTCCAGTGCGACGACTGAAGATCCTGGAGGCGATCGATCTGGCGGTCGCTGTCGAAATGGCGGGCCGCGTCAGGGTAGGTCTGGAGGCGCTGGAAGAGGTCGCGAAGCGCCTGATCGATCCGGGGAGAAAGCTTTTGCCTGTGATCGCGGACGCGGTTGCAGCTCTCGTCATCGAGCCCGGCAAAGCGCAGGCGCTCCAGCAGGCTGCCTGCCTGGCCCTTTTTTGCCTGTTCTGACGATGCTTCCTGCCTCAACGCTGATCCCCGGTGTGCACGTTCGGAACTTGCCTGGGGAGCATCAGGGAGGGCCACGGTCCACCGGACGTGCACGCCACATCGATGAGATCAGCCTCCGCCGAAACGCGTCTGCTGTCGTTCATCCCGCAAGTAAATTCGGTGAAGAATGGATACCGGACCGGAACCGGTACGGCGGGGCGGCATCATGCCTTGAGGAGACTTGTGAATTATCCCATTCCGACGTGTGGGACCATGTTTATGGTTAATTCCTTGCTTGAAGGTTAACGGTCCCTCGCCTCTAATCGGAATCACTAAAATTCACAGGGTGTTTTTGGGTGCTATTTTTGCGCTGCAACAAAACTGTAATAAACACCCGCGAAACCAACAGGTTCTCAATCACAAGAGTTTAGAATTGTACTTCGACTTGCGCTCGCGTATCGAAGCGAAAGTGAAGTGGGCGCTGCATGCGCGAAGAAACCTTCGCATCACGCAAAGCGACATCATGACGATGCGCTTACAGGAAACGAACAATGATTGTTCTTGGCATTGGCGCCGCACTCACAGCAATCCTGACAATGATGGCAGTATCGATCGTTCTCAACATCGAGCACAACCGATCGGCAAAGCGCAGTTCTGTGTTTTGATCGGGCTTCAGCCCGTCTCTTACTGACACAACCAGGCATCTCTGCGGCCGGGAACGGATGTTCTACGGCCGCTTTTCTTTGCCCGCATGGTCCTGCGTCGCCTTTTGCCATGCCTGCGCATAGGTGGCGAGGCTCTCCGCGATCTCGCCCACAAGCGGCTCGACCCCGGTCCTGACCGCGGATCCCTTAACGAGACACGCAGCACCGAGGCTTGTCCCCGTGATATTGTGGGGATCGGCAAAGACCGGCCGGCCGGTCGCGGCAGCAAGCATGCGCAGATAGGTCCCATTGGAAGCAAAGGGCCCCTCGACGACGATGTCGCCGCGGGCTCCGATCAGGCCGAGACAGGTGGCCGTCATCAGCGCCAGGTGGAACGAGACGACGACGAAACGTTCGGCGGGATCAAGCTCCTCTTCGTCCGTCGTCCAGATCGCCTTTGCAGCCGGAAAGGGACCGGACCCCTCGGGAATGGACGGCAGCAACATGTGGCCGGCCTTGGCCACAGCCTCTTCCGTCTCCGGCGACACGGGAACCGCCGCCCCCGCCCCCAACAGAAGCTGGAAGGCGCGGCCGCCCATGAAACGGGCGGAGGGTACGGGATCGCCAAGCGCGTTGACGTTTACAAGCGTGTCGCGGTGTTCGTCGAGCGCCCTCGCCTCGGCGCCGACCGCGAGCATCACCACCCAGGTGCCGGTGGAGACCACCGAGAAGGGCGCGGCCCGCGTCAGGAGATGCGGCAACAGCGAGGCGTTGGAATCGTGAATGCCGCAATAGACCGGGGTCCCTGATGCGATGCCCGTTGCAGCACAGAGCTCCGGCCGCAGAGCACCGGCGATATCGCTCGCCTTCAGCACCGGTGCGAAAAGGGGCTCCCACCCCTGGCTTTCGACCAACGACGAGAACGTGCCGGCGCGCGGGTTCCAGAGATCGGTGTGGCAGCCGAGCGAGGTCAGTTCGTTGCAGAGCGTGCCGGTCAGCCGATAGGTCCAATATTGCGCATAGGTGAGAATCGAGGCGACCCTGACGAAGGCGTCGGGAAATGTCTTCTGCTGCCAGTAGAGTTGTGCGCCGACATTGAGCCCCATCGGCAGACGCGCAGAGCCGGTCTCGGAAAAGGGCGGCCTGACTTGATCATACTCGGCGGCGAGGCTGTCGGGGCCGGCGTGCTCATAGTCAAGCACCGGAAGCGCCAGATTGCCTGATGCATCGAGCACGACGGCGGTCGCGCCATGGGTGGTGATCGAGATCGCCTCGAAGGCGTGTTCGGCATGGAGTGCTGCGAGGCTTTCGAGCAGGAAAGCCCAGAGATGCTCGACATCGAAATGCGGATAGGGACTATCGGTCAGCACCGCATTCGCCGTCTTGCGGACGGCGATCTCCTCGAAACGGTCGAGATCGACTGCCGCAACCTTGGCATTGGTCTTGCCGATATCGATAACGCCAACAACCCGCATGCGATCATTCCATATGAAAGACGGTCTTGAGCGGCACCGCGACCGGCTCGTTGTCGGCCTTGGTTTCCATGATATCAGCCATATGCGCCCACCATCTCTGCATGATGGGATGGGACGGCAGCTCGGCCATGCGATGGTCGTCCGTGCGCCAGAGCACGCCGAAAAGCAGATCGGTCTCCTCGTCCAGATGGATGGAGTAGTCGGAGACGCGGGCCTCCTTCAGCAGGGCGGCCAGTTCCGGCCAGATGGCATCGTGCCGTGCCTTATATTCGGCGGCCATGCCCGGGTTCAGGCGCATGCGGAAGGCGTATTTTTCCATCGGATCCTCAATGTGCGAGACGCTGGCGCGCGCGCCGCCAGAGAATGGGGAGCGCGATCACCGAGATCAACAGCAGGCCGATGAAGATCGACATGACGATGCCCGGCACGTTGAGCAGACCGAAGCCGAAGGTCACCATGCCCATGATCAGGGCGGCCAGCACGACGCCGGGGATGGTGCCGGAGCCGCCGAGAATATTGACACCGCCAAGCACCACCATCGTCACCACTTCCAGCTCCCAGCCGAGCGCGATCGATGGGCGCGTCGAGCCGAGCCGCGAAGTCAGGCAAATCGAGGCAAGCCCGGCCATCAGCCCGGTCAAAAGGAACAGGATGAACTTGATGCGCGCAACGCGGATGCCGGAGAAGAGTGCTGCCGTCTGGTTGTTGCCGATGGCATAGACCGCACGGCCGAAATTGGTCTTGTGCAGGACAACACCATAGACGACCGCAAGGGCAATGAAGAGCGTGAACTCGAAGGAGAACACCCACCAGACATAGCCTTGGCCGAACCAGGAGAAGCTGTCGGGATAGCCGGTGAAAGCCTGGTCGCCGAGGATGATGAAGGAGAGACCGCGAAAGAGGCTCATGGTGCCGATCGTCACCACGATCGACGGCAGCCCGAGACCGGTGATCAGCAGGCCGTTGATCGCCCCGCAAATGAGCCCGACTGAGAGGCCGATCACCACCAGCGCCGGCGTGTCGAAGCCGAGTTGCACGGCATAGCCCATCGCCGTCGAGGCGAGCGCGATGATCGAGGCTACCGACAGATCGATCTCGCCGGAAATGATCACCAGCGCCATGGCGAAGGCAATCATCGCCTTTTCGGTGAAGTTGAAGGTCGCGTCCGAAAGGTTCCAGGGGTCGAGGAAATAGGGCGAGGCCAGCGAGTTGCCGAGGAAGATGAGGCAGGCGACCACGAGCAGCAGGCTTTCCCAGCTCTTCAGCAACCGCGCGCCGCGGCCTTCCAGCCGGTCGGGAATATGCCGTGGGGTAAGGTGGGTCTCGGCCATCAGACAGCCTCCGCCTTTCTCAAGATGACGCGGCCCTTGCGCCGCTCGGCGCGGGCGTTGACGGCAACGGCAATGATGATGACCATGCCCGAAATCGCCAACTGGGCGAAGGGCGAGATATTGATGACCGGTAGCGCGTTCTTGATCACGCCAAGGAACAGCGCACCGAGCACCGCGCCTGCCACCGTGCCGATACCGCCGGCGATCGATATGCCGCCGATGACGCAGGCCGCGATGATGTCGAGCTCGAAGCCGGCAGCGATATCGACATAGGCGACGGCATAACGCGACACCCAGAGATAACCCGAGAGCCCGGCGAGTGCGCCCGAAAGGCAATAGGCGAAGAAGCGGGTGCGGCCGACATCGATGCCGGTATAGACGGCCGCATGCGGATTGCCGCCGACGGCATAGAAGGCGCGCCCGAGCGCCGTGCGGCTCATCAGCAGGAAGACGAGCGTGATCATCACCAGCGAGAGCCAGGAGAGAACCGGGAAACCAAGGAGTTCGTCGCGCGGCAAGGCCTTGAAGGCGTCGCTCATCTGGTGGGCGTTGATCCACTTGCCGCCACTCAGGAGAAAGATCATGCCGCGATAGATGGTGAGCGTGCCGAGGGTTACGACGATCGGCGGAATGTCGAGCTTCCAGACGAGCGCGCCGTTGATCATGCCGAGCAGCGTGCCGAGCGCGACCGCCGCAAGGATGATCAGCGGGATCGGCAGCCCCGGGAAGGCGGCGTTCAGCATTGCCGCCACCATGCCCGAGAGCGCGAGGTTGGCGGCCATCGAAAGATCGATGCAGCGTGTCAGGATCACCGCCATCTGGCCAAGCGCCAGAATGATCAGGATCGACGTGTCGTTATAGACGCGTGCGAGGTTCGCGGGCGCGACGAAGGGCGGGAAACGCCAGGTGATCAGCGCCAGCAGCACGGCGATCGCACCGACCAGCAGCAGTTCGCGGTTCCTGAGGATGTTTGCCATCACGCGGCCTCCTGAATGCCGGCAGCGGCACGCACCAGCTTTTCCGCCGTCAGATCCGCGCGCTCGAAGCGCCCGGCGATCCGCCCCTCGCGCATGACGATGACGCGATCAGACATGCCCATGATCTCCGGGATTTCCGAGGAGACCATGATGACGCTGAGGCCCTGTGCGGCCAGTTCGCTCATGAAGGCGTGGACCGCGGCCTTGGAGCCGATGTCGATGCCCTTGGTCGGCTCGTCGAGGATGATCACCTTCGGCTTCGTCGCCAGCCACTTGGCGATGACGACCTTCTGCTGGTTGCCGCCCGAAAGCGTACCGACATCCTGATCGAGCGAGGCGGCGCGCAGGTCGAGGCGCGCGGTGTACTCGCGAGCGAGCGCGAACTCGTTGGCGAGTTTCAGAAAGCCTGAGCGCGAGGTGCGCGACAGCGACGGCAAAGTGACGTTCTGGAAGATCGGCAGGCCGATGATCGCACCCTGGCGGCCGCGCTCTTCCGGCACATAGACGATACCAGCCCGGATCGCTTCGGACGGGCTGCGGATCACCAGCACCTCGCCATCGAGCCGGACGGCGCCGGCCGACGGCCGGGTGACGCCGATCAGCGACTGCATGAATTCGGAACGGCCAGCGCCGACCAGGCCGTAGAAGCCGAGGATCTCGCCGCGGCGAAGCTCGAAGTTGATATCCTCGAACTCGGTCGGATGGCGATAGCCCGAAACGGTCAACACCGGTTCGCCGATCGCCACGTCCTTCTTCGGGTAAACCGAGCCGACGGCGCGGCCAACCATGAGGCGCACCAGTTCGTCCTGGCTGACATCGGCGATCAACCCTTCATCGACCATCGTTCCGTCGCGAAACACCGTGTAGCGGTCGGCGATGCGGAAGATTTCATCGAACTTGTGGCTGATGAACAGGATCGCCTTACCGTCTGCCTTCAGCCGTTCGACGAGGGCATAGAGCTCGTGGATTTCCTTGTGCGACAGCGCCGCCGTCGGCTCGTCCATGATCACCACCTGCGCATCGATCGACAGCGCGCGGGCGATCGCGACCAGATGTTTCTTGGCGATACCGAGATCGCGCAGGCGGATGGTCGGATCGAGATCGGCGCCGGCCCGCGCAAGCAGCGCACGTGCATCAGCATTGAGCTTCTTCCAGTCGATCAGTCCCAAGCGATTGCGCGGAGCGTGGCCGAGAAAGATGTTTTCGGCGACCGAAAGCTCGTCGAAGAGCACGGTTTCCTGGTGAATGGCAGTGACGCCGGCGCGGGCGGCCGCAAGCGCCGTCGGAAAATGAACCTCCTGGTCACTGACGGAGATCGTGCCCTCGTCCGGCTGGTAGATTCCGGTCAGGATCTTGACGAGCGTCGACTTTCCGGCACCGTTTTCGCCGATCAGCGCGGTCACCGATCCTGGATAGAGCGCCAGCGAAACATCGGAGAGCGCCTTCACGCCGGGAAAGGACTTCGAAATCCCCTCGAGCGCAATGGCGGGCTTCATCCGCGATGTGAGCGTATCCTGCAGCAAGAGACAGTCCACCATTCAGTCGTTTCGATTATGCAAAGCTTGTCGAGGCGACGGTTACGCCGCGCGAGGATGCCCCTCACCCTGCCCTCTCTCCGCTGACGCAGACAGGGAACGAGTATGCCGCACGCCTCCCTCCTCGTCGGGAAGGGGGCAAACCGTTGCCGCTTGTCCCTTCTCCCCGTCGAACGGGGAGAAGGTGCCGGCAGCCGGATGAGGGGCTTTCGCCGGATCAAAAGATCTTGGCGAATTCCTCGACATTCTTGGCATCGTAGACGAACGGGTCGGCCATCGCGCCTTCGTTGTTGTCGTCGAGCTTGACGGCGCCCATGCGGCCCATCTTCAGTTCAGCACCGGGCTTCGCTTCGGCACCGTTGATCAGGTCGTAGGCAATCATCGTTGCGGAGTAGCCGAGGTCGATCGGGTTCCAGATCGCGAAGGACTTGGAGGCGCCCGACTTCACGTGGCCCGCCATTTCCGAGGGAAGGCCGAGACCGGTGACGTTGATCTGGCCGATCTTGCCGGCGTCCGTGACGGCCTGTGCGGCTGCGACGATGCCGACCGACGTCGGCGCGATGATCGCCTTCAGGTTAGGATAGGACTGAATAAGGCCTTGCGTTTCGCGGTAGGACTTGTCGGCGAGATCGTCGCCGTAGACGGTCGCAACGACATTGATGCCCTTGTAGTTGCCCTCAACCTTCTTCATCTCGGCGATCCAGGTGTTCTGGTTGGTCGAGGTCGCCGTTGCCGACAGCACTGCGACGTCGCCGCCTTCAGGCAGGTTGTCGGCGGCGAGCTTGATGATCATGTTGCCGATCAGCGGGCTCGACGACGGGTTGAGGTGCATCAGGCGGCCATCCTTGGCGACGCCCGAATCCCAGGAGATGACCTTGATGCCGCGATCCATCGCCTTCTTCAGCGCCGGAACGAGGGCATCGGTGTCGTTGGCGGAAACGGCGATGGCATCAACCTTCTGGGCGATCAGCGAGTTGATCACCTCGATCTGGCCTTCGGCGGTCGTCGTCGTCGGGCCGGTGTAGATCACCTCGACGTCGCCCAGCTCCTTGGCAGCTTCCTGCGCGCCCTTGTTGGCGGCTTCGAAGAAGCCGATGCCGAGCGCCTTGACTACGAGCGCGATCTTCTTGTTTTCCGCATGCGCGGCATTGGCCATCAGCGCCAGCGAAACGGCGGCCGTGACCATCAGTGACTTCAGGATCTTCATGCTCATTTCCTCCCAATGACCGGCACGCGACAAGCGTCACCGGCGCGATTTCCTCCATTGGCGATGCCCCGGCCCCTCCGGTCGTGAGCGTCACCTTCCCCTCTCCTCGCCTGCCTCAGGCGGACGAGGACATGTTCTCCGCATCTGCGCCGGCTCTCGAGCTGGCAACGACCAGCCGCACGCCGGCATTTTCGAGCATCGCGGCATGCCTGTCCTCGATGCCCGAATCCGTGATGACAGTGGCGATCCGCTTCAATCCGCACAGGATCAGGCTGGAACGCTTGTGAAATTTCGAGGAGTCGACCAACACGACGAGTTCGTCGGCCTGGTCGATCAGTTTCTGCTCCGCCTGGATCAACAGCGGATCCGCCTCCATCAGGCCGAGCGGGCCGAGGCCCTGCGCCCCCATGAACATGCGGCGCGCATAGAAATTACGCGTCACGTCATTGTCGAAGGGGCTGAGGATGATGTTCTGCTCGCGGTAGATCGTGCCGCCCGACAGCATCACCGTATTCTTCGAGTGTTTCAGAAGATGCTCGGCTATCGGGAAGGAATTGGTGAAAACCTGCATCCGCCGATTGCTGAGGAAATGCACCATCTGAAAGGTGGTGGTCCCACCATTGATGATGATCGGTTCGCCGTCCTCGCAAAGCGCCACCGCTTCCTTGGCGATCGCCTGCTTCTCGCGGGCATGCAGACCCTCGTTAACCTTGAACGGTCGGCCGGCGAGCCCGACGAATTGCGGCGGATTGATCGCCTCGGCGCCGCCGCGCACCCGGCGCAGCTTCTTCTGCACGTGGAGGGCTGCAATATCGCGCCGGATCGTCGCCTCGGAACTATCGGTCAGATCGACCAGTTCCTGGACGGTGACGACGGGTTTTTCCTGAACCGCCGACTGAATGATCCGGTGTCTTTCTTTCTCGTGCATGCGTTCCTCCGATGGCGTTCATGCTTCCATCACGATCGACCATTGTCAATCACAAACAATCATATTTTTTCATTGTGCAGCGCAGTATGCGCGAACTTGATCGTTTTTGATTGACTTTAACGCTCAAGTCCTGTGATCTGATGCCAACCACATCTCTGCGCGGTCGCCAAGCCGCGCGACATCAGACCGGGAGGAAATCGAGATGCTCGACAAGCAGCAGGGTGCGCGACTTGCAAACCTTTGGGACGAGGCAAAGGCTGCCGGCATGAGCGAATCCGAGCGCCTGCTCTATCGCTCCAACCTGCTCGGCTCCGACAAGCGCATCACCAATTACGGCGGCGGCAACACCTCGGCCAAGGTGATGGAGAAGGATCCGCTTGGGGGCGGCACGGTCGAGGTTCTCTGGGTTAAGGGTTCGGGCGGCGATGTCGGCACGATCAAGCTCGACGGCTTTGCCACGCTTTATATGGACAAGCTCAACGCGCTGAAGTCGATCTATCGCGGCGTCGCGTTCGAAGACGAGATGGTCGGCTACCTGCCGCATTGCACCTTCAACCTCAATCCGCGCGCCGCCTCGATCGATACGCCCCTGCATGCCTATGTGCCGAAGAAGCATGTCGACCATATGCACCCCGACGCGATCATCGCGATTGCCGCTGCCAAGAACAGCCGTGACCTGACGGCAAAGATTTTTGGCGACGACATCGGCTGGCTGCCCTGGAAGCGCCCGGGCTACGAACTCGGCCTGTGGCTTGAAAAATTCTGCCTGGAAAATCCCCGGGCGCGCGGTGTCGTGCTCGAAAGCCATGGCCTCTTCACCTGGGGCGACACGGCGAAGGAAGCCTATGAGACCACGGTCGAGATCATCAACAAGGCAATCGCCTGGTTCGAGGCCGAGAACACCGAGCCTGCCTTTGGCGGCGCAGTGAAGCCGGTGCTCGACGCGGCCGCCCGCGCCGACGTGGCGCGCAAGCTGATGCCGGTCATCCGCGGCCTGATCAGCGCCGACGAGAAGAAGGTCGGCCATTTCGACGACAGCCAGGCCGTGCTCGATTTCGTCACGTCGAAGGATCTGAAGCCGCTGGCCGCCCTCGGCACGAGCTGCCCCGACCACTTCCTGCGCACCAAGATCCGGCCGCTGGTGGTCGATTTCGACCCGGCTAGCCCCGATGTCGACAAGACGTTGGCGGCACTTCCCGACACGATCGCGGCTTACCGCGCCGACTACGCCGCCTATTACGAGCGCTGCAAACATGCCGACAGCCCGGCGATGCGCGATCCGAATGCAGTGGTCTATCTCGTGCCCGGCGTCGGCATGATCACTTTTGCCAAGGACAAGGCGACCGCCCGCATCTCCGGCGAGTTCTATGTCAACGCCATCAACGTCATGCGCGGCGCCTCCGGCGTCTCAACCTATGTCGGTCTGCCGGAACAGGAAGCCTTCGACATCGAATACTGGCTGCTTGAGGAAGCAAAGCTCCAGCGCATGCCGAAGCCGAAGAGCCTCGCCGGCCGGATCGCGCTCGTCACCGGCGGCGCCGGCGGTATCGGCAAGGCGACGGCCAACCGGCTGATACAGGAGGGCGCCTGCGTCGTGCTCGCCGATATCGATGAGACGGCGCTTGCGGCGGCCGAGGGCGAACTGTCCAAGCGCTACGGCAAGGATTTCGTCCGCTCCGTCAGCATGAACGTCACCAGCGAGGTGGCGGTCGAGGGCGGCTTTGCCGACGCGCTGCTTGCCTTCGGCGGTCTCGATATCCTCGTTTCCAATGCCGGCCTCGCCTCGTCTGCCGCGATCGAAGACACGACGCTGGCGCTCTGGACCAAGAACATCGACATCCTGACGACAGGCTATTTCCTCGTCTCGCGAGAAGCCTTCCGCATCTTCCGCCGGCAGAAGGCCGGCGGCAACGTCGTCTTCGTCGCCTCCAAGAACGGCTTGGCCGCCTCCCCCGGCGCATCCGCCTATTGCACCGCCAAGGCGGCGGAGATCCACCTCGCCCGCTGCCTGGCGCTCGAAGGCGCTGCCGCACAGATCCGCGTCAACGTCGTCAATCCGGACGCGGTGCTGCGCGGCTCGAAGATCTGGACCGGCGAGTGGAAGGAACAGCGCGCCGCCGCCTACAAGATGGATGTAGACGACCTCGAGGCGCATTATCGCGAACGCTCGATGCTGAAACTCAGCGTGTTCCCCGAGGATATCGCCGAGGCGATCTATTTCCTTTCCTCCGACATGTCGGCGAAATCGACCGGCAACATCATCAATGTCGACGCGGGCAACGCCCAGTCATTTACCCGCTGATCAAGGAGAGTTTCATGACGACCACCATGATCAGCCAGGCGACGGTCGAGGCCGAGAACGAAAGCCGGCTCAGCGCACTTCGCCGGGATTATGAGAGCCTCGGCGAGAGGCTCAGCCGGCGCGGCATCGCGATCGACGAGATCAAGCGCAAGGTCGCCGCCTACGGCGTTGCCGTTCCCTCCTGGGGTGTCGGCACCGGCGGCACGCGCTTTGCCCGCTTCCCCGGCAAGGGCGAGCCGCGCAACATCTTCGACAAGCTCGAGGATTGCGCCGTCATCCAGCAATTGACGCGGGCAACGCCGACCGTTTCGCTGCATATCCCCTGGGACAAGGTGAACGACATTTCCGAACTGAGAGAAAAGGGCACGTCGCTCGGCCTCAGCTTCGATGCAATGAATTCCAACACCTTCTCCGATGCGCCGGGCCAGGAACATTCCTACAAATTCGGCTCGCTGTCGCATGCCGACGCCGCCACGCGCGCCCAAGCGGTGGAGCACAATCTCGAATGCATCGAGATCGGCCGGCAGCTCGGCTCCAAGGCGCTGACGGTCTGGGTTGGCGACGGCTCCAACTTCCCCGGCCAGAGCAACTTCACCCGCGCTTTCGAGCGTTATCTCGATGCGATGAAAGCGGTCTATGCGGCGCTGCCGGAGGATTGGCGCGTCTACACCGAGCACAAGATGTTCGAGCCGGCCTTCTACTCGACGGTTGTCCAGGACTGGGGCAGCAACTATCTGATCGCCCAGGAACTCGGCCCCAAGGCCTTCTGCCTCGTCGATCTCGGCCACCATGCTCCCAACGTCAACATCGAGATGATCGTCGCCCGCCTCATCCAGTTCGGCAAGCTCGGCGGCTTCCACTTCAACGATTCGAAGTACGGTGACGACGATCTCGACACCGGCTCGATCGATCCCTACCGGCTGTTCCTCGTCTTCAACGAACTCGTCGATGCGGAGACCCGCAAGGCCAAAGGGTTCCAACCGGCGCACATGCTCGACCAGAGCCACAACGTCACCGACCCGATCGAAAGCCTGATGACGAGCGCCACCGAGGTTTGCCGCGCCTATGCCCAGGCGCTGATCGTCGACCGCCCGGCGCTCGCAGGCTACCAGGACGACAACGATGCGCTGATGGCGAGCGAGACGCTGAAGGTAGCCTTCCGCACCGATGTCGAGCCGATCCTCGCAATGGCGCGGCTCGACAGCGGCGGCGCAATTGCACCTGTTGCGACCTACCGCAAGAGCGGCTACCGCGCGAAAGTCGCTGCTGAGCGCCCGGCCGTTGCCGGCGGTGGCGGCGGCATCGTCTGACCCTGAACCAAGCGGCACCGGGCTGCCATTTGAGGCCCGGTTCCGCTCATCCTGCGCTCGACCGCTCAAAAAATCGCTGCGCGATGAAATTGCCCCCTATCTGATTTCAATTCCTGATCTATCTTTCCCTTGGAGATCCAAACGGAAAGGGACCCGTTCATGGGCATTGAAAGCATTCTCGTCTTCCTGATCGTCGGCGCGGTCGCCGGCTGGCTCGCCGGGCTCATCGTCAAGGGCGGCGGTTTCGGCCTCATCGGCAATATGGTCGTCGGCATCATCGGCGCCTTCATCGCCGGCTTCCTCTTCCCGGCGATCGGCATCAGCCTGGGAACCGGCATCCTCTCGGCGATCCTGCACGCGACGATCGGCGCCGTCATCCTTCTGGTGCTGATCCGCATCGTCAAACAGGCCTGACCCATCGCCGACGGCAGTACCCATCGCGCCCGGCACATCCCCGCGCCGTTCCATCTGGACGCGCGAAGGGCGCTGTAGCACTGTGATCTGCCGGACGGGACATCGCATTTAGCCAGACGGAGGCGAGCATGAACGCGCTTTATACCGACAAGATCGAAACGGCGTTGAAGTCGTTCATTGCCGATCACCCGGGAATGCAGACACGGGATCAGGCGATCATCGCGATCCTCGAAAACTGGTTCACCAATCATGGCTACCTGCCACCGCAACAGGAAGGTCTGCGTCCGGAAGACCTTGACGCCTCCAACGACGACTGAGAGATTTGCACGCCGGCACGAAGAACCATAGCGCTCTTCGTGCCGCAGCCGACCGCCATTGCCTTTTAATTACGTGAACTGTTCGCCATGAGCCTGACCTCCGTCAAAGACTTCTTCTCAGAGCATGCCCCCGACATCGACGTCATCGAGCTTCAGCAAAGCACCGCAACGGTCGCGCTTGCGGCCGAGGGCCATGGTGTCGAGCCGGCGCAAATTGCCAAGACGCTGGCGCTTCGCGTCGGAGACGACGTGATCCTGATCGTCACGCGCGGCGACGCCCGCCTCGACAACAAGAAATACAAAGCCCGCTTCGGCACAAAGGCGCGCATGCTCGGCTTCGACGAGGTGGAGGCCGAAACCGGCCATCCGGTCGGCGGCGTCTGCCCATTCGGTCTTGCCAAGCCGCACAGCATCTATTGCGACATGTCGCTCAAGGCCTACGACATCGTCGTGCCGGCCGCCGGCGCCACCAACGCGGCTGTGCACATCAGCCCAACCCGCATCGCCGAACTGACCGGCGCCGAGTGGATCGACGTATCCGAAACGTAGTTTGCCGTTTCGGATACGCGGCCTGCCTTGGAATGGCCACAAAGCTTAACTGAAACCGCTGGCGCGTCCCGGCAGTGATTTGCTGGGTCCGTCCTTCCGTTGCCAGGAGTCCGTCAAGCATGAAGCTACTCGCGTACCCGCTCATCTTCGCCGCCACGTTTTCCCCGGCGCTGGCGATGGATCAGTCCCTGGTACGCCAGTTCGAAAAGCTCGACCCCCAGACCCGCCTGGAGCAGCGCTGCGACACCGAAGCGATGGAGCGCATCAACGCCGACAAGTCGAGCTTCAAACCGGACAAGGTGATTGCCTATACCTTCGCCGAACCGGTCGTGAAGGAAGACAAGATGAAGGCGCCGGGCGCCGTGTTCCGCAGCAAGGGGGAATGGTACAAGCTGAAGTTCAAGTGCCGCACCGACGCCGAGCACCTGGATGTCCTGTCTTTCGAATACAAGATCGGCGAGTTGGTGCCGCACGAGAGCTGGGACGAATTCTACCTCTACCCCTGACGGACGTCGAAGGACGCCGCGGCGTTAGAAGGTGGCCAGCCCTAAAGGATGGCCACGAGAAAGAGCAGCGAGCCGAACGACAACGCCGCCATGATGCTCATCAGCATTTTCATCATGTGCTCTGCCATATCGTACACCCTTACCTCGGCACCATCGGAACGACCGCGACGGCGTATCCCGTCCGCCGCTTAGATCCGTCGGACGAGGAGCGGCGTGAGCCTGATCCGAGAGTGCGCCCGCATGGTTAACAAAGCGTTAATTCGAGTGATGCCGAGAGAGGTCGGGCATCCCCTATCCAAGACAAGGCTCACACAAGATCGACACTGAATAACGAATGGGCAGGGGAAGTTCCCTGCATGCGCGGTTTCCCCGCGTCTTGCGGCAGCTCCAGGGCTGGCAATGCGGGCAACGGGCAACGTCCGAGCGACGAGAAATCGCGCGAAATGAGCACCATGGAGAGGCGCGTGAGCCAGGTTAAGCTGAGCATTTGCATTCCAACCTACAATCGCGCGGCGTTTCTCGAAAAGGCGCTCGCCTATTTCGTCGACCTTTACCAATTCTCCTACAAGTACGAGATCATCATCTCCGACAACGCGTCGACGGACGATACGCGCGACGTGGCCGAGCGCTTCATCGCCAAGGGCTTGCCGATTCGTTATCTCAGGCAGGCGGAAAACTACGGTTCCGGCGCAAACGTCGTCAGCGCCTTCAGCCGCGCGACCGGCGAATATGTGCTCTACCTTGCCGACGACGACATCCTGATCAACGACGGCTTGCGCGAGGCGATCCGCTACCTGGATCTCAACCCGGAAGTCACCGCCTGCTACGCCCCCTGGTACACGCATGACGAAGTCGAAGAGCGTGACGATCCGCCGTTCTACATCGTCGACAAGGACACGAAGTTCAAGAAGCGCGCATTCGAGGAGGTGTTCGACTTTCTCTGCGAACGACACGTGTTTCCGGAAATCGGCATCTACCGGGCGTCGGCGCTTCGATCGGCCTGGGTACCCAGGAACTTCGCCTATTGGGCCTTCGCCTATCTCGCCCATTTCCTGGAGCAGGGCGCCGTCGCCTTCCTGAGAAAGCCGTTCTATCGACAGGTCACCCGCTCGAAGATTGCTCGCGACCGGCCGCAGGCCGGCCATGCCGACGTGCTCACCGCCTGGGACAGCTACCGCGGCGGCCTTGAATATTTCCTCTATTCCGGCGCCAAGCGCGGCGCCGTGCGGCTGACGCCCGAGCGTCGGGCCTATCTCGATGCGCAGGTGCGGGATTTCACCATGCTGCGCATGACGGTTGCGCTGCGCATGTGGATCGCGAAGAAGGACTACATCCGAGCCTATGAGCTTTATACCCGTCTGATGCTCGGCGGCTTCGAACACCATCCCGAACTGCAGCGGTCAAAGGGCGTTCTGCCACTCATGGTCGCCCTGCAGACGGTGATGTGGCATACGAACGCGGTGGCCGAGATCGATCGTCTGGTGCTTCACGGCGTCGACGACTATGGAGCGATCGAAGAGCTGTTGCGCGATCTTGGCCTGCGCTCCCATCTCGCCGTCGTTCCCGGCACGACGGAACTCACGCCGGAGGAAATTGCCCGCACGGCCGTCTTCGTCACTGTTGACAGCGACCGCAAGCACTATCTTCGCAAGGGGCACCTGCCGAACCTGGTGGTCAGCGAAAGCGACATCCTCAACCACGTTCTGCTTTAAAATACAAAAGGGCGCCGCTGGCGCCCTCGTTTCTTTTCGCAGGTTATACCGGGAAGCGCGACGGGCAAGAGGCCGCTTGGCCACGCACGCCCCAGGGATACCGCACTACTTGCGCATGATGCCCTTGTAGTAGGCGCCGTTGCGCGGCGGCGGGCGGTTCACGACCTTGGCCTCAGGATTGTACTTCTCGCTCTTGTGGCCTTCGTTGATGGGCGTTGTCGATACGCCCTTGTAGTAGCTTCCGCCGGCAAATGCCGGAGCGACGCCGCCCGCGGCGACCGTCGCAGTCACCAAAGCTGCCAGAGAGAGTGTCGCAAGTTTACGCATGTCTGATCCTCGTTGACCCGGCCACGCCCC
The DNA here is from genome assembly GCF_050435225.1 of Ensifer sp. LBL. NCBI lineage: Bacteria > Pseudomonadati > Pseudomonadota > Alphaproteobacteria > Hyphomicrobiales > Rhizobiaceae > Ensifer > Ensifer sp. LBL. Next base: position 848,521 of record NZ_JBNDJY010000001.1, read on the forward strand.
CGTTTTTTTTCCCGGATGTCGTGGCCTAAATTGTGCGGCGACGAACTGCGCCGCTCAGGTCCTCCCGGGCGCCAGAATAGGCAGAAGCTGCGACACGCCTGTAACGCAGGTGACAGCCGGTGGGTCTCGCCTGCGCTAGGCTTCGGGGTCAGTCGAAGCCAAGGTCCGGACAAAGGACCGCGCAATCCCCTCCCAATCGACCGCTGCTTCTTTCCTCAACGGAAAAGCTGCAGAATGTTCTGCGCGTCGGAATTGGCGATCTGCAGAGCCTGGATGCCGAGTTGTTCCTGCGACTGCAGGGCTTTCAATCGTGTCGACGTCTCGTTCATGTCGGCATCCACCAGACGCCCGACACCCTTGTCGATCGTCGCCATCAGCGTTTGCGCGAAGCTCGACTGCATGTCGATGCGGGACAACAACGAACCGAGTGCTGCGGCACCGTCGATGGTCCGCTGCATGACGATTTCTATGTATTGCAGATAGGAATCGACCGATTGCGGGTTTGCGGCGATATCGACATCAAGAAAGTTTCTGCGGGCGATCGGCTCGATGTTCACCTCGATATTGGTGAAGCCGATACCGGTCCCGGCACCGGATTTCCGATCGAAGGCCGGATCGGACTTTATCAGGATGCCGCCTGAGCCATTGTTCTGAATGATGGTGTTGGGCCGGGTGATGAGCGACTGAAGCACCGTCACCATCTCGTCCACCGTCTCGATCTTGCCGGTATCCTTGCCCAGCAGCGCGTTCACCTGGTTGCGGTCGAAGGAATGGGTGCTGGGCGCCTCGCCGTTCACCGAAAAATTGAAGGACACGACGACGTCCTTGTAGACCTCGAACTGCTCGAAGGTCAGCGTCATTTCCGATCCGCGCTCGCCGAAGTCCGAGTTTTCGACGAGACCCGCTCCGCCGCCGCTCGACGTGTTGACGACCAGGTTGGCGACCTCGACATAGGAGCCGTCGAGGGCGGAATTCTGCTGTGTCATAAAGCCGATCTGGTTGATGATGGGGGCGTAAGGCTCGTAGGGGTATCTGTAGGTCTTGACCGTGGCGCCGGTCCCGGCCTGCTTGACCGCATGGTCGAGCACCGCTGCATACTGCGTGTAGTCGGATATTACGCCATTGGCGGCTGCACCGAGCACCGTATCGACGGTCGCGCGGTCGACGGTGACCGGCGTTGTCTTTCCGGGGTGTAGCGGCGGCGACAGGCCCTGGGAGCCGCTGTCCTTGTCGACGATGACATCAAAGGTGATCTTGTCGCCGGCGTTCGAAAAGCTGAGCGGCCCCGTGAACTGGAACACGAATTCGCCGGCCTGGCCGATCCGATTGTTGTAGTTGCTGTTGGTCGTATAGCCGTCGACGTCGACCGACGTTATGAAACGGATCCCGCCGATGGTCCTCAGATCCCGCGTATCGGCCTGCAGGATGCCGCCGCCGGTGCTGTTGAACAGCGAGGAGTCCCGCAGGAAAAAGTCGGCCGTGTTCAGCGACACGCCGTTGCGGGCGTCTCGCGAAAACGAGGAGGCGACGGAGGTGCGATTCAGGTCGCTGTCATAGATGTCGGAGACGCTGGTTCTCAGCCAGTTCTGCCCGCTGAAGCTCGCCGAATCCACGATGCTCAGGATCTGCTGCTTGAGCTGGTCGAGCTCCTTTTGAAGCTTGCCCTTGTCGACGCCGGGCTCCCTCGCCGTCACCAGCCTGGCCTTGAACTCGCTGAGAATACCGGTAACGGCATCCATCGCCGCATAGGCCGTCTCGACCTTGGCCGCTCCGAGCCCGAGCGCGTCCTGAACCGCGGACACGGCCTTGGCGTCCGAGCGCATGGTTGTCGAAATCGACCAATAGGCGGCGTTGTCCGCCGCCGTCTGAATTCTGAGGCCGGAGTTCAGTTGCCCGCGTACTTCGGCCATGCCGGAATTGATCGTACGCAGAGTCTGGAGCGCAGAAATCGCCCCAGCGTTCGTGAGAATGCTGACCATATTAGTGACATCTTAAAATTGAAAAATGCCCTTCATGGGCCGCTGTGATTGTGGCGATACAACCAAATACGTGGTTAACGCGGACTTAAGAAACCCGCCTCGACGTGCAAATATTGCGTCGGCGCTTCCGGTCGTTGGCAAAAATTGCGGCCCTGCCCCGGCCCGGCCCATAGCCGGGGTCAGGCACGCTCGGCCGCCAGCGGCACCGGCTGGGTTACCGGGAACAGGGCTTTCAGGGCATCGAAGTGCTTTTCCACCAGATGCCAGGAAATCGTCGCGACGATCACGGTGATGGTGCTCATGACGAGGAATGTCATCGGCCCTGCCTTGTAGAGCGCTGGCCACTGCTCCGCGACCAGCCACCAGAGCGCCATATGGTACACATAGGTGGCGTAGCTGACCCGGCTGAGGAAGCGCGTGACGGGGTTTGCAAGCAGATAGGCCGACACGCCCTTGTATCCGATGTAGGAACTCAGAACGATCGACGACAGCGCGTAGATGCAAAGCAACTTGTAGGTTTCCGAGTGGCCGAACTTGATACCGACGAAGAGCGGCGACGCGATGATGGCGACCGATACGAGGTTGTTGAGCTTGCTCGTCAGCACCGCCCGCACGTCGACATTGTCCTTGACCAGCGCGAGGATGGCCCCGGCCGCCACGGGGTCGAAGGCAAGAACGATGTTTGACCAGGCGAGAAGCCCGAGCTCGTCGCTATAGGTCCGCGCGATCACCGACATCGTGAAGATGAGGACATAGGCCACGAATATGTGCCGCCGGCTCAGGAAGATGATGATCAGCGGAGCGGTCAGGTAGAACTGCTCGACGATGTTGAGGCTCCAGAGATGTGCGGCAACCCAGGGCTCCCAGTCCTGGGTGATGGCGAAATACAGGCTCGACATCTGAAACGTGTGCCACACCAGGCTGTTGCGTATGCCATCCATGTTGAACAACGCCGCCACGAACAGCATCAGGAACAGGGCCGGAAGCAGGCGGAGCGATCGGCGAATGTAGAAGTTGGTGACGTTGATCGTTGCCTGGGTGTCTTTTGCCGACAGCAGGATCACCCCGATCAGAAAGCCGCTGATGATGAAGAAGAGTGAAACTCGAACCGATTCAAGTGTGGGATGCTCGTTCCAGTAATGGACGTACAATACCCCCGTCATGGCGATCACGCGAAGCCCGTCAATTTGCTCCCGCCTGTCGCCGCGCGCTCCCGTCGCAGCCATTCCTTTGTCCCCGCAGGATATAATACTTAAATTATTTCTACTTAAGAATATCCTTGGAGATTACGCCGCTTCCGCGCACTTGTGAAGAGGAGCGATGTTCTTGATCGACCAGAGACGATACCTCTTCCGCCGACCCGAAAACAAGAAAGCCACGGGCGCGGCACGCCCGTGGCCTTTATCAAGGTTCAAAGCAGCCTTAGGCTTCCTTGAAGACCTCGTCGCGGTTTCGCCGCATCGACGGCGAGATGGCGACCACGAGCGCCATGACGGCGATCGCAAGCAGAATGGCCGACAGTGGCGATTGCAGGAACGTCAGCGGGCTGCCGCCGGAGATGATCAGTGACTGGCGCAGCTTCTCCTCGAGCAAACGGCCGAGCACGAAGCCGAGCGCCAACGGCGCAGGCTCGAATTCGAGCTTGTAGAGGGCGTAGCCGATGATCCCTAACAGGGCGGCCATCATCACCTGGGCGGCATCGTTGGCGATCGAATAGAGGCCGATGCAGCAGAAGCAGACGATCGCCGGAAACAGCAGGCGATAGGGAACGCGCAGCAGCTTCACCCAGAGCCCTATCAGCGGCAGGTTGATGATGACCAGCATGAGGTTGCCGATCCACATCGAGGCGATGAGCCCCCAGAACAGTTCCGGATTGCGCTCGATCACCTGGGGTCCGGGCACGATGCCCTGGATCATCATCGCGCCGACCATCAGCGCCATCACCGCGTTTGGCGGCAGTCCGACGGTGAGAAGCGGGATGAAGGAGGTCTGCGCGCCGGCATTGTTGGCGCTTTCCGGGCCGGCGACAGCCGCCGGTGCGCCATGGCCGAAGTCCTGCGGCCGCTTCGACATGCGCTTTTCCACGGCGTAGCTGGCAAAGGGGCCGAGGATCGCGCCGTTGCCCGGGAGAACGCCAAGGACAGAGCCGAGGAAGGTGCCGCGCAGGATCGGCGGGAAGTTTTCCTTCAGTTCCTTCAGCGTCGGCCACAGGCGGCCGATGCGGCTGCGCACGACATCGCGGGATTCCGGATCGGCAAGGTTCTTGAAGATCTCGCCAAAGCCGAAGATGCCCATGGCCAGCACGACGAATTCGATGCCGTCCTGGAGCATTTCAAGGCCGAAGGTCATGCGCTCGCGGCCCGTCTCCATGTCGGCGCCGACGCAGGAGAGCAGCACGCCGACGAGGATCATCGACACCGCCTTCAGAAGCGAACCGTGCGCCAGCACGACGGCGAAGACGAGACCCATGATCATCAGCGAGAAATACTCGGTCGGACCGAAGAGAAGGCCCATGCGCGTCATCGGAACGCCGAGGGCGGCAATCACGATGGTGGCAACCGTGCCGGCAAAGAAGGAACCGATCGCCGCCAGGCCGAGCGCAAGCCCCGCCTGGCCCTTCTGTGCCATCTTGTGACCGTCGATGGCGGTGACGACCGCGGTCGCTTCACCGGGAATGTTGACGAGGATCGCCGTGGTCGAGCCGCCGTACTGGGCGCCGTAATAGATGCCGGCGAGCATGATCAGCGAGCCCGTGGGATCGAGCGACAGGGTGACCGGCAGCAGGATCGCGATGGTGGCGACCGGGCCGACGCCCGGCAACACGCCCACCAGCGTGCCGATGAGACAGCCGATAAAGCAGAGCGCGATGTTCTGCAGGGTGAACGCCACGGTCATGCCGAGGCCGAGGTTGATAAAGACGTCCAGCATCTCAGTATCCTAGAAGCCAGGGCGCGACGGGAACCGAAAGCCCGAGCGCATAGCGAAAGAGGCCGATGCAGAAGGCTGTTAGCACGGCGGCAAAGACGAGAAGTTCGCCAAGGCGCGCATCGCGCGCGGCAAGGCCGGAAGCGACGACCGCCAGCGGGCAGGCAATCGAAAGGCCGAGACTGGGAATGGTAACCGGACCGAGATGATAGCCACGCACCGTAACGGCAAAGAGAACGACGCCGAGGATGACGGGGATCGTCTCGCGGATCGCCCAGCGGCCGGTCGACGGCCCCGGATCCTTTCGGCTCAGCACCAGTTGCAGGAGCCCGAGCCCCAGGATGACGATGGACAGCACCCGCGGCATCAGCCCCGAGCCGACGCCTTCCGAGGTCATGAAGGGCAAATCCGAGCCGGCCCAGAGGCCAAGCCCGCCGAAGCCAACCAGCACGATGCCGGCAAGCCTCTCCCGGCCGAGCCCTCCCGCAGAGGGCTCGGTTTCAGTGTTCGTGGACGTGGCCTGCATCTTACTCGACCTTGATGTCGGCGGCTTTCACCACGTCGCCCCAGCGCGCGCGCTCCTTGGCCATGAACTCGGCAAAGGCCTGGGGGCCCATGGAGGACGGCACGGCACCGTCGTTCTTCAGCTTGTCGAGCACGTCCGCATCGCTGAGCGTCTCGGTCGTCGCCGCTTCGAGCTTCGACTTCACGTCCGCCGGCATGCCCTTCGGCCCGACGAGGCCATACCAGGCAGAGGCAGTGTAACCCGGGACACCGGCTTCAATGGCGGTCGGCACATCCGGCAGGCTCGCAAAGCGCTTGTCGCCGGTGACGGCGAGCGCCTTCAGCGTGCCGCTTTCGATCAGCCCGATCGCCGAGGGAATGGTGGTGACCATGAAGTCGATATGGCCGCCGACGAGGTCGTTCACCGCCGGGCCAGCACCCTTGTAGGGAACGTGCCTGACCTTGATGCCGGCGGTCTGGCCGAGCAGCAGGGCGCCGAGATGGCTGGCCGAGGCATTGCCGGCCGAACCATAGACCAGCTCTCCGGACTTGGCCACCTCGACGAGCTCGCCGAGCGTCTTGACCTTGAGCGACGGTCCGACAACGACGACGAGGGACGCATCGGCGATCATCGCGATCGGATCGAGGTCCGTGCCCGGATCGGCCTTCAGCTTGAAGATATGCGGGTTGACGACCATCGGGCCCTGATTGCCGATCAGCAGGGTGTAGCCGTCGGGATCAGCCGCAGCGGCAACTTCAGTGCCGAGGTTGGCGGCAGCACCCGGGCGGTTTTCGACGATGACGCGACCGCCGAGCGCCTTTTCAAGCCGGGCGGCAAAGACACGGGCGATGGCATCCGTACCGCCGCCGGCGGCATAGGAAACCACCAGCGTGATCGGCTTGGACGGATAGGCATCCTGCGCCATCACAGGGGCTGCGACCGACATGGTCATGGCAACCCCGCACAGGGCAAGGGCGACGCGACGGGTAAATTTCATGGGCATTTTGTTCTCCTCCCAGTTCGTTAATGCATTCGCGACACGTTGCTCGGCAAGACCCTAAGCGTCTTTGCGAACAAGAGCCGCACCTTCAAACAGCCGACGTGTGGTGCGCATGACAGACACCGTCGGGCTATTGTCTCCCATGGCCTTCTCGACCCTCACCCGGAGCTCGCCGGTCGGGTGCTCGAAGGCGAGCGTCGCCGGCAGCGAGAGCTCCGGAAACCGCTGCCCCACCAGACTCGTCGGGATTGTTGCCGCCAGGCCGAGGCTCACCGCCCCGGTCGTTGCAAGCGCCGTGTGGCAATTGGCGGGCGTGAAATAGCGCACAGCCAGATCGCCGCCGTTTTCGGGCGCACCGATCAGCACCGGCTTCGGCAGAACCGACTGGCTGACGTCCCCCATCCCCATCAGCCTTCCGGCCTCCCGCCGGATTTGCTCGAGCCGGACCATGAAATCCGCATCGGCGTCGAAAACCGCAGCCGGCTCCGAGCAGGTGTAGCCCATATCCTCGGCGGTGAGGATCACCACCGGCGTGGCGCCATCCAGCAGGGTCACTTCGAGGCCGAGAATGACATCGGTCGCCTTGCCGCTCGGCAAGAGCCGGCCGGTCTTGGCGCCGATCGCGTCGCGAAAGGCCAGATAGACAGGGGCGGCCTTGCCCGGGACGCCGTCGATGGCGGCCTCGCCCTGATAGGCGATCGCGCCGCCGGGCGTCTGGACGCGGGCGTCGATGATCTTGCCGGTGTTGACGTTGTGCACCTTGATGACCGTTTCGTCGCCGGTCGGCAACACCAGGCCGGCCTCGATGGCGAAGGGACCGACGGCCGAGAGCATGTTGCCGCAGTTCGGCGCCGTATCGACGCTGCGCTCCAGCACCTTCACTTGGGCAAAGAGATAATCGACATCGGCTTCCGGACGGCTCGACGGGCCGACAATCGCGACCTTGCTCGTCAGCGAGTTGCCGCCACCGATGCCATCGATCTGCAGCGGGTGGCCCGACCCCATGATTTCAAGCAGCATGCGGTCGCGCTCGACCGGATCAGCCGGAAGATCGCGAGACAGAAAAAACGGTCCCTTCGACGTTCCGCCGCGCATCATCACGCAGGGTATCCTGATCAAGTCATCCATTCCGCATGCTCCTTCGCACCGGCCGCAACCGGCTGATCGGAGGGATCTCACGGATCAAATCTGTTGTGAAATGCAAAGAATGACGTAATTATTCCGATATGCGCAATAATTTCGAATTCCTCGACCTCAAGGCTTTTCTCGCCGTCCTCGACCTCGGCTCGTTCAACGAAGCTGCCCGTCAGCTCAATCTTTCACAACCTGCGCTTTCACGGCGGATCAAGGGTTTTGAAGCCTCCGTCGGCGCGCAGCTGATCGAACGCACGACCCGGCACGTGGCGCCGACGCAGGTCGGGCGCGAGCTTCTGCCGCTGGTGCGGCGACTGGTGGACGAATTCGAGGAATCGATCCTCTCGATCAGCGATCTCGGCGGGCGACACCGCGCCCAGGTCACAATCGCCTCGGTCCCGACCGCGGCCTTCTACTTTCTCCCCAGGGTTGTGCAGTCCTTCAACGACAAGTTCCCGGGCATCCGCTTCCGCATCCTCGATCTCTCGGCCAATGAAGGGCTCGATGCGGTCGCCAACGGCGAAGTGGAATTCGGCATCAACATAACAGGTGCTGCGCGCCCCGATCTCAGCTTCACGCCACTCGTCGACGACCCCTTCGTGCTCGCCTGCCGCCGCGACCATCCGCTTGCGACGTCGAAACAACTGACCTGGGCGGATCTGACCGGCCACCCGCTGATCGGGGTGAGCAAGACCAGTGGCAACCGCGCCGTGCTCGACCGGGCGCTGACAACGGCGCAGGTGCAGCTCAACTGGTTCTATGAGGTCAACCACCTCTCGACCTCGCTCGGCCTCGTCGAGGCGGGCCTCGGCATCTCGGTGATGCCGCGGCTGGCAACACCCCAGGTCGAACACCCGGTCATCGCCACCGTGCCGCTCACCGCCCCCACCGTCAGCCGCACGATCGGCCTGGTGGAGCGCCGCGGCGGCAGGCTATCGCCGGCGGCGATCAGGTTTCGCGAGATGCTGGTGCAGGAGTGGACGTTTTTGCGGCGACCGTAGAGCCTGGCGCTGCGTATTCGGAGCCTTGAACCTTCAAGCTACGGCGCCAAATGCGGCTCAGAGGTGACTGTGTTCTTTTCAAACGTGAGTCGAGTTGCGCTAATCTCGACGCGATAGTTAGCCGACGCCGCGATAGCAACAATCGCGACAGCGCCTAGGACAAGCGCGATGCGGTTGATGTCAATTGCCTTCAAGCCTGCCTCCATACGCACCCGCGCCCTCCGCAAAGGTAGAGGGCATGCTTTATGGCTTGAAGATAACCGCCCGCTGCTGTAATTTCAATAGAAGTAGGAAAAATACTCCATAGCGAGCCGTGATGACACCATTCGATGAAACTGGAACAGTTCGCCAATTCCGTGAACTCACTGAGTCCATGTTTATGGGTCTTAACTTGAGTAAATTCGCGACCGACGAGACGGGCACAACGCAAACTCCGGTGATCCACGTCAAGGACCTAAATAATGGCGTCCTCGCAGACCGGGACAAATTAGGTAATTTTAGGATTCCAAAAAATAAGTTAGGGCGGCAAGAGCTGAGGCACGGCGATGTACTCGTAAGCGCGCGAGGAACACTCTTGAAGTGTGCAGTAGTCGGACCAACGCACGTGGGATCCGTCGCAAGCGCTAACTTCATAATTGTTCGAACAGGGAAATCACCACTTGTGAAGCCGGAACTGCTATGTGCATTTCTACGCCAAGCCGAAACACAGGCACTTCTACTCAGCAGAGTATCAAACACAGCCCAGCCGGCGCTAACAATCAGCGATCTCGAAAGCCTGTCGCTCGCCGTTCCGCCCCTAGACAAACAGCAAGCGTTGGTTCGCCTAGTTCGTGCAGCGGATGAGCTTTTCCAGATAGCTGTCACGCTCGCCGAACTTCGGCGCGACGAAGCGCTGTCTATCTTGGCTGACCATATGCATATCGCAAATGCGCAGGAATGAAGAGGATGTCGACCTTGGATAGACTTTTCAAAGAGATGCAAGATCTAGGCCGCGTCTCAGGGCACCGGGATCCAAATACTCCTCTCGCACTTTTGGGTCTGCTTTTCTTTGACCAGCGACTTGGTATCGATTCCGGCAAATGCGAGCTATCGACTTCCGATGACATCTTAAGGCTTGCCAGAGACGTCGAATTCAGCATGGGCTGGAATGAACGCCCTTTTAGCCGATACCTGCTATCTCACATACAAGCCTTCAGCCCAGCAATTGTCGCAAAATGGCTCTCCCTTGCGGAAGGAATTAGCCTCGACGCCGAGTTCAAGAATTGGTTCCCAAACCAATTCGAAAATCTAACGCTATCGACCTTCCAAGAGACGCCACCATCGGTGGCCCATCTGATAACCTCACTATTTGAAGGGCGAGACGTCCGCGTACTAGACCCGGCTTGCGGTACTGGTACCCTGTTATCCGCTGCCTTGAAACGGTTCGGCGCTGAGCACTCCAGCTTGATCGGAAAAGAGGGCAACGGATACTCATATTCCTGGGCAACCATCAGATTAGCGGCCCAAGGCGCCGGAAACGCAACAATTGAACTAGAACAAGTCCTCCGTCCCAGAAATCATCCGCTCAATGTAGAGAAGCAAGGCTTCGACATCATACTTACGAACCCACCGTTCGGTGTTCAGATGCAGGTGGCGGATCTGCCTCCGCTGATCCGCCAATCAGAACTCTTATCCGGAAAGCCTCTTTCAGGACGAGAGTCCGCCCGAGTGGCCAGCGAATCCGCTTATGTCGCAATGGCATACGAGAGCCTTTCCTCGAAAGGAACAGCAGCGCTCATCGTCCCCAACGGCTTTCTCACTAGAGGGGGGGCTGATCGGCGAATCAGAGAAGCGCTGATCGAACGAGAAGCTGTAAGCGCTGTTATCGGATTGCCACCTCGGCTTTTTGCCCCGATAACAGCCATTGAGACCTCAATTTTGGTATTGGCTAAGCCAAGTGGGCCCAACGCTCATCCGAGCACACTTTTCATTGACGCACGCGAATCGGGATATCGCAAAGGCGCGAAAGCGGTTTTGAATGAAACAACAGTCGATCACATTATAGACGTCTACAAAGCGCGTCGGTCGGAACGCGAGTTCAGTAGGGTTGTTTCTACCTCTGAATTGCTCACTGCAAATTCCTCACTCGCGCCCGCCATTTATTTTGAACACGTCGCTATTGAAAAGGTCGGCGCCCTCGACCGGCGATCCAAAATTGGCGAGTTGGAAAGCCAGTACACGTCACTTCGTGCGGAGTACGAGCAAATAGTACTTCAGCTAAAACGCGGCTGACGAAATGCCATCCGCGCCTCGCGATCGTTGAAGGCGAAAAGTTCCGTTAACTTTTGGGAGTGCGTCGAATTCGATGAACGCTACGGCGTCATACGCAGTGGCGTTTGGTCTGGTCTAATGCAATGGCTGGCAACCCATAGAAATGGTGCCCGGAGGCGGATTTGAACCACCGACACGCGGATTTTCAATCCGCTGCTCTACCAACTGAGCTATCCGGGCATCCTGCCGTTTCGGGCATTGGCTCCTTTCGGAACCATCGGGGCGCTTGTGTGTGCCCCGGGAACGAGCGGGGTTATAGCATCTTGTTCGGCGGTGTCCAGCGCCAAATGAAAGTTTTTTGACCGAAATCCTGTGGACAATTGAATGACCGAAAAAGCCAGGAGTTTCAGAGAGATCGCATCCTCTCCCTCGTCCATTTTTCGTGGAAAGCGATCGTTGCAAGCTGAAAAAGATGATCGTGCGCACGCGGTGGCGCGCGAGGATCTTCAAGGCGTCGTCCGTGGCAAAGAGGATGTGGCGAAGGAAAGCCGGACCGGCGGGTCCGGCCGTAGCGGCACGCCTTAGCGGTCGTCGCCGTCGTCAGCCTTCGCCTCGTCGTCGGCGACCGGAATAGCGTAGGAGCCGGAGAGCCAGCGGTTGAGATCGACGTTGCGGCAGCGATCGGAGCAGAAGGGGTAGTGTTCGCGGTGCGACGGCCGGCCACATTCCGGGCACGGGCGCGGCGCGCGCAGGGGCGCGACGTTCGAACCGCTTTTCTTCGTTTCGTCGGTCACTCGTTCAGCCTTCCAGCCAACGATTGTGCACGTCGTAGCCTTCGCCGACAAGCAGGCTGACGGTTTCGTAGAGCGGCAGGCCGACGACGTTGCTGTAGGAGCCGACGAGCTTGACGACGAAGCTGCCGGCGATGCCCTGGATGCCGTAGCCGCCCGCCTTGCCGCGCCATTGGCCCGACGCAAGGTAGCTCTCGATATCGAAGCCGGACAGACGCTTGAAGCGCACCTTGGTGTCGACGACCTTCTGGCGCACGGTCTTGTCCGGAGTGATCAGGCAGACGCCGGTATAGACGCGATGGCTGCGGCCGGAAAGAAGATGCAGCGCGCTCGAGGCCTCGCTGACAAGTTCCGGCTTCGGCAGGATGCGGCGGCCAACACAGACGACCGTATCGGCCGCCAGGATGTAGCTTCCGTCCCAGCCGGCCTCGCCCTTCACCGCAGCAAGCGCCGCCCGCGCCTTTTCGGCCGACAGGCGCCGTGCGAGCGAACGCGGATGTTCGGCACGCTTCGGCGTCTCATCGAGATCCATCGGCATCAGGCGCGCGGGCTCGATGCCGGCCTGCGCCAGAAGCTCGACGCGACGCGGCGAACCGGACGCAAGTATCAGTTTCTTGGCCACTGTCATCGGAACGAGCCGTCACTCCAGAGCAATTCCAGCAAAATGCGATAGGCGGTTTACGGAATTGCAATCCAACCAAAGGTTAGAGCGTTTTCGCGATTCGAAGAAGAAGCGGAAATGCTCCAGGAATTGCTAAGAGCCGGAGCGGCTTACTTGAAGCGGTAGGTGATACGACCCTTGGTAAGGTCGTACGGGGTCATTTCAACGAGAACCTTATCGCCGGCAAGCACGCGAATGCGGTTCTTGCGCATACGGCCAGCCGTGTGAGCGATAATCTCATGCTCGTTTTCGAGCTTCACGCGGAAGGTCGCATTCGGAAGCAATTCGGTGACCACGCCCGGAAATTCAAGGACTTCTTCTTTCGCCATGTAGGACTGTTCTTTCTATCTTTGTTTAGGGAACCGTCAGGTATCCCGAAAAATTCGCCGGAAACTACACAATCGACGAGGATTTGTGAACCATCTAAGACCGGCTTTTGCGCTTTTGTGACGGGCTACTGTGCCGCGCGTCGGATCAGAAGCGCGAAGCCGCTATAGCACTTCGTACCGCTCCATGTCTCTAGTCTTAAATCGATCGGGATTTAAGCGGGCATGGAAACGTCTTGGGCTGGAAACCGCCGCGGATTGTCGGCAAAGCCTCAGACGTCTTCCGAATTCTTCGAACCGACCAACCGATGGTTGATCAGCGTCGACAGGTGATCGCGCACGGCGCGATAGGCATCGACGATCTGCTCGCGCGTGCCGGCGGCCACCGTCGGATCCGGCGTCGGCCAGTAGACCACGTCGACGGCCATGGACCGTGTCAATTCAAGCGCCTTGTGATGGGCTTCCGGCGCCAGCGTGACGATAAGGTCGAAGTAGTCGTCCTCCAATTCGTCCAAGGTATGTGGCTGATGGCGACCGAGGCTCAGGCCCACTTCTGCCATGACCACGTCGACGAAGGGATCACGCTCACCATGCCGCACGCCCGCTGAGGCCACATAGGTTCCGGCCGGCAGCGCCGCCTTGGCGAGTGCTTCGGCCATCGGCGAGCGGATGGCGTTCATGCCGCACATGAAGAGGACCGAGCGGGGCATTTTCAAGCGCTGAGCCTCGGTTCCCGCCATGCCGGTCGCCGCCCTCACCCGCGCCAGTAGAGCACGCAGACGAGCGTGAACAGGCGGCGGGCGGTGTCGAAATCCAGCCGGATCTTGCCGGAGAGGCGATCCATCAGCGTCTGCGAACCTTCGTTATGGATGCCACGACGCCCCATGTCGATCGCCTCGATCTGGCTCGGCGTCGCCGAGCGGATCGCTTCGTAGTAGCTCTCGCAGATCATGAAGTAGTCCTTCACGATCCGGCGGAACGGCGTCAGCGACAGGATATGGGTGGCGACATCGTCGCCTTTCTCGGTCGAAATCGCGAAGACCAGCTTCGCATCGACGAGCGAGAGATTGAGCTTGTAGGGGCCGCCGGGATGGCCGGCCGGCTCGAACAGGTTTTCTTCGAGCAAATCGAAGATCGCAACCGCGCGCTCATGCTCCACGTCAGGGGTCGAGCGGCCGATGGTCTCGTCCAGAACGACATCGCAGAGACGCTGGTTGCGGTCCGCCTTCATCCAGCATCACCGAGATTGAGGCGAATGGCGACTGAGCGCGCATGGGCCTCAAGGCCTTCGGATTTGGCAAGAACGATCGCCGCCGGCCCGAGGATCCGCAACTGTTCGGCGTCAAGCCGCAGGATCGAGGTGCGCTTCATATAATCGAGCACGCCGAGGCCGGAGGAGAAGCGCGCCGAGCGGGCGGTCGGCAGCACGTGGTTCGACCCGCCGACATAGTCGCCGATGACCTCGGGCGTATGGCGGCCAACGAAAATCGCGCCGGCATTGCGGATCTTGGCGACCATCGGGCCCGGGTCGGTAAGCGCCAGCTCGAGATGCTCGGCGGCAATACGGTTCGCGAGCGGCACGGCCTCTGCAAGATCGGGCACGAGGATGACGGCGCCGAAATCGCGCCAGCTTGCCGACGCCGTTTCGGCGCGCGGCAGCGTCTTCAATTGCCGCTCGACCGCGTTCTCGACCGCCTGGCCGAATTCCGCATCGTCGGTGATCAGGATCGACTGGGCGCCGACATCGTGCTCGGCCTGGGCGAGCAAATCAGCGGCGATCCAGTCCGGATCGTTGTGCTTGTCGGCAATGACCAGCACTTCGGAGGGGCCGGCGATCATGTCGATACCGACCGTGCCGAAAACCTGGCGCTTGGCCGCAGCCACATAGGCATTGCCTGGGCCGACGATCTTGGCGACCGGCGCAATCGTCTCGGTGCCATAGGCAAGGGCGGCTACGGCCTGCGCGCCGCCGATGCGATAGATTTCCTCGACGCCGGCAAGCCGTGCCGCAGCCAATACTGCCGGATTGATCGCACCGCCCATTGCCGGCACCACCATGACAATGCGGGGAACGCCCGCCACTTTCGCCGGCAGCGCGTTCATCAGCACCGAGCTCGGATAGCTGGCTGTGCCGCCTGGCACATAGAGGCCGACGGCATCGACCGCCGTCCAGCGCGAGCCGAGGCCGACGCCCATGGCGTCTTCGTAGATATCGTCCTTCGGACGCTGGCGCGCGTGGTGCGCCTCGATACGGGTGGCGGCGACCTTAAGCGCGCCGAGAACCTCCGGCTCGACCGCCTGGATCGCCGCATCGATCTCGGCGGCGCTGACCGCCATCGGCGTCGTCTGGAAATCGACGCCATCGAAACGCTTGGAGTATTCGGCAAGCGCCGCATCGCCGTGCAGCCGTACGTCGTCGATGATCGCCTTGACCACCGCATTGACGTCCTCGGACACCTCACGCTTGGTCGTCAGGAATGACGCGAACTTTTGTTCGAAGTCACCGTCGAGAAAATTGAGCCTGATTGCCAAAGGGGACGTCCTCGTATGCCAGTGTCACATGCCAATGTGGGCGGATCGATCAGCGTCAAGCGCCTTCGGGGTGCTTGGGCTTGAAAGCGGTTTCCCACGCCCCGCCGGTATCCGCAAGCTGCGTTTCGATGCATTCGACGTCAAGCGCGATCGAGGCGTCGCCAGCCAGAACCAGCTCGAGCGTGCCTTCCGGCCCCTCGCCCTCCACCGTGAACTTCAGCGTCAGCAGATCGAGCACCGCTTCGCCATCACGCCGGTCGAAGCCGACGGAGCGGACCGCATTCACCCGCTTGAAGAGGAGAAGCGCCCGCCGGCGCTCGAAGGAGCGGCGCTTGCCATCGGCCGTTTCCCAGACGAAGCGGTTGACGATGAGCGAAAACTGCTTGCGGCGCGCGTCGTATTCCAGGCCCGAAACCTTGAACACGGCATCCTGGACGTGGGCGGAGACGACAGCGAGATCCTCCTCGTCGAGCGCCAGCAGCTTCAATCCGGTCATGCCATCCATTCCTTTCGTTTCGCCGCACATCTTGCCGTGCCACAATTGAAATGGACATAGGATGTTGCGCCTGAAACCGCAACGGTATCAGGCGCAACCGAAGAAATCAGTCGCTGACGCGCTCCACGTGCGCGCCGCAACGGGTGAGCTTCTCTTCGAGCCGTTCGAAGCCGCGGTCGAGGTGGTAGACGCGCGAGACCATGGTTTCGCCTTCGGCGGCAAGGCCGGCGATGACGAGCGAGACGGAGGCGCGAAGGTCGGTCGCCATAACTGGCGCACCCTTCAGGCGGCTGACGCCCTCGATCTTGGCCGTCTGGCCCGAGAGCGAGATCTTGGCGCCGAGACGTGCGAGCTCCTGCACGTGCATGAAGCGGTTCTCGAAGATCGTCTCGGTGATGTGCGAGGTGCCCTTCGCCATCGTCATCAGACCCATGAACTGCGCCTGCAGGTCGGTCGGGAAGCCCGGGAAGGGATCGGTGACGATATCCACCGGCTTGATGCCGGCGCCATTGCGCACGATGCGAATGCCGCTGTTGGTCTCGGTGATCTCGGCGCCAGCGCGGCGGATCGCTTCGAGAGCCGTGTCGAGCAGGGCCATGTCGGTGTCTTCGAGGATGACGTCGCCGCCGGTCATGGCAACGGCCATGGCATAGGTGCCGGTCTCGATGCGATCCGGCAGGACGCGGTGGCGCGCGCCGGAGAGCGAGCGCACGCCCTCGATGGTGATCGTCGAGGTGCCCTGGCCGGTGATCTTGGCGCCCATGGCGTTGAGGCAGTTGGCAAGGTCGACGACTTCAGGCTCGCGCGCGGCGTTGCCGAGCACCGTGGTGCCGTTGGCAAGGGTCGCTGCCATCATCAGCACGTGAGTGGCGCCGACCGACACTTTCGGGAAGGTGTAGCGCGCGCCGATCAGGCCGCCGGCGGGCGCCGTCGCGTTGACGTAGCCGCCATCGATCTCGATGTTGGCGGAAAGCGCCTTGAGGCCCTCGATGAAAAGATCAACCGGACGCGTGCCGATGGCGCAGCCGCCCGGCAGCGAAACCCGCGCCTTGCCTTCACGGGCAAGCAGCGGGCCGATCACCCAGAAGCTCGCACGCATCTTCGAGACCAGCTCGTAAGGGGCGGTCGTATCGACGATGTTGCGGCAGGTGAAGTGGATGGTGCGGGCGTAGCTCTCGCCCTGGCGTTCGCGGCGGCCGTTGACGGAGATATCCGCGCCATGATTGCCGAGGATGCGGATCAGCTGCTCGACGTCGGCCAGGTGCGGCACGTTTTCGAGCGTCAGCGTGTCGTCGGTCAGAAGCGACGCAATCATCAGCGGCAGGGCCGCATTCTTGGCGCCCGAAATCGGGATGACGCCATTGAGCTTGTTGCCGCCTACAATCCTGATGCGATCCATGAGGCCTCTCGAACGGGCTTGGCCCGCCTTTCCAAAATAATCCGATGTTGTCTGAAGGCGCCTCTTTAGTGGAGACGCCGCGAAATTAGAAGTACCTTGAACGCCGCGCATCCATTCAGACGCCTGGCGCTGTAATATTTAGGTCGTTGCACAGCTTTCCCCCGCGATCGGTCCCGATTTACGGACCTGTGCATTCGAACGGCCGATGGCCATGCCGCCGGCAAATTGAAAACGAAGCGGCTGATACCGCTTCCTGCCCGTACTAATCTTGGGATTCGTCCGTTTTTGCGGCAGGAAGACCGCTGACTTCATCAGCAGCGCCGGATCGGCGCGCCCGCATCTGCTGCTTGCGGCGCATGAGGTTGTCGCGCAAGTTCCTGGCAAGACGCGCCTTTTTCAGGTCCGCCTCGGTCGTATCCTTTATCTTTTTCTGGCGCACCTTGCCGTCCGCCTGCCGCTCGTCAGGCGTGGACACGGCCTTGCCGCTTTCTTCGTCGTCTGTTTGCATGCCCATGCCATAGCGCAAAACCAGGGTCTTCGGAAGCGCCAGCGACTTTTCTCACAGCTCTTCACGAAAAACTTCGAAAACCTGCTTGCACTCCCCGCTCAGCTATGGCAATAGCCCCCTCGCTTGATGCGGCTGACACACGAACCGGCCGCCAGATGCTGCTATAGCTCAGGGGTAGAGCACTCCCTTGGTAAGGGAGAGGCCGAGAGTTCAAATCTCTCTAGCAGCACCAGTTTTCTCTCAAGAAATCAATACGTTAAGGCGAGTGCGCCAGTTCGCGTTTCTGCATGAAACGACATGAATGCACAGAACAAAGCATGAATTGCACACCCGAGGGCGTGCAAAATCCGTGCACAGTGTTCCAAGCGCTCTGACACGGTATGGTCATTCGCAAGCCAAAGCCTTCCCCAGTTCATTGATCGCCTCCCTATTTCTCGTCGTTGACTCCCAACGGCAATGAGAACATTATAAGAACATTCCACGGCGATGCGGCCGCCAACCCGAAAACCGACGAATGAAAAACTCCGGTGCCAACTGGAGAAGGAGAAGCTATGTCCGCCCCCCAATTGCAAATCGAGCTCGAGGACGACAGCCAGCCCATAGATGAGGCCGCGGCCGCCGTTGCTTGGCACGCGGGCGACAAGGACGCCACGATCCGTACACTGCTGGACGACTGCCGGCACCTGCGCGCGCAACTTGCCCTGGCCGAAGGCTCGATGAGCATAGGCTTTGCCCGCGGCTGGCGGCCGAGCCTTGGGCGACGAGTGGACGAAGCATGAGCGACGAACTGGGCGCCTCGAAGAGATCAGCCGATGGTCCTTGGGTTCACCTCTGCGAGCATCCTGGCTGCAAGAAGTGGGGAGGCTTCGGCTACGCCACCGGGAAGGCAGCGCCGAACTGGTATTGTTTCGAGCATCGCCCAGAATGGAAGAAGGTCAATGCCTAGAGGTGACGCCTGGTGGCTGTCTGAACTCGTCTTCAAGGTGCAGATCGAGTGCGAATGCGGGCTCAAGAAGCAGTACGACGCAAAAGCGCTTTTCGATCGCATCGGCGACCAGTCGATGCCGGGACTTCTGCCCCGGCTCGCCCGCGCGAACGGGTGCACGAAAACAGAAAACCAATTCCGTGATCGCTGCAGGCTACACTACGCCCACACCTTACCCACGGAACCACTAGCCTCCCGACGGCCCCGGCCGGCAATAGCGCGGCGCCGGCCGGGAGACCTGAGGAAATCACCTTCGCCAATCTTCCGGAGTGGTATGACCTGTTCTGCCAGTGCAAACGCTGCGGGCGCGTGCGCCGGATAGACCGGCACGAACTCGCTCAACGTTTCGGCAAAACTCAGTCGATCATGGCACTGGAACGGCGCATGCGCTGCAGGACGTGCAGGAACAACGACGGCAATGCGATCAAAGTCGGGAAATTGAAGCGGTGAGAAGAATGCAAAGCAAATGGATGGCAGCGGTAGCCGGCGGGCTGTTAGCCGCATCCATAGCCAGCGCCGACAGCTCGATCGTCGGCCGCGCATCAGTCATCGATGGCGACACACTCGAAATCAACGGCGAGCGGATTCGACTTCACGGCGTGGATGCGCCGGAGAGCTGGCAGCGCTGTGCGGACGGCGACGGTGCCACATACCGATGCGGGCGCGAGGCCGGCGAGGCCCTCGACCGGTTTCTCTCAGCCTCAAGACCAGCCCGATGCACGTTCGTCGAGCGCGATCGGTATGGGCGCATGGTCGGCGTGTGCTTTCGCGCCGACGGCGCCAACGTCAATAACTGGCTCGTTGCCAATGGATACGCGGTCGATTGGCCGCGCTACAGCGATGGTGCCTACGCTGATGCCCAGGCGAGCGCACGCGAACGGAAATTCGGCATATGGCGAGGGGAGTTTCTGGAGCCCTGCCGAGCTCGGGCGATCCGGAACAAGCAATCTCCATCGTGCTGACTGCGCACCCGGTTGGTAGAGCGCCGCTTTATTGGTTGGCTAGGAACGATTTCAAGTTCCGAGCGTTTACCCTTCGTCCTGATCGCCTCTCTCTCCGATCGGCATCAGGAACAAGCTTCACAACTGTCCCCATGTGATGCGTTGTATTAAGTGCGCCCCGGCCTCGTCGCGCCCACGACGAGGCCAATTATTTATCCCCCCATGGGGCGCAGCCGGGAGAAGCGATCTGGCTTCAAATCGAAGAAGAGGCGCGCCGACGCGGGTGGACGGACGCGACCACGCATTAATTCGCGTAGTCCGTCCGACCGCCGCCGAGCCACGCGTCCGTGTGGAGTCTCATCAGGCCAAAACGTCCTCTAGTATCTGCATCAATGGCTCGAACGCTGCAAAGCTCTCCGCTGTCAAAGTGTTGGTGAGCCGGGCGAAATCCATCTTGTCTCGATTTCGGATCTGCGGGATTCGACCGCCCCCCGCGACAACGATGTCGGCCCGCATTGCGGCAGGCAAATTGACGTCTTCGAACAACGACTCGATCGGCATTAATGATCGAGGCCCTAGCGATCGACTAGCATCGGCGTTCCTGAAATTTGGAACGGGCAGCAAAACCGCCCATGCTGGCAGTTGGGGATGTTTCTTCGTAAGCCCTGCCGCCTCATCTCGACTAACTACTCCAGTCTTGTTCCAAACACCGTTCCATCGGTTGTAACCATCACCATCGAAATCGAACAGACCGACGAGCTTACGGGCGCCGAGCTTGCTGCTCAATTCGCTGTCGTTGAGAGTGTTCGTTAGGTTGTTAACGCCGAGAGCAGAACGAATTTCAAAGCGTATGGGGTGCTCCGGCCTCAATTTCCTCCAAGCCGTTGCGAGGATTATCGCATCGGACTCGCCTTCGGTCATAACAAGCGTCTGATGTTGCGTTGCCGCTATGAACCGCTCTAGGCTGAAGGCCTCAACCGCCCTCGACTCCACGGAGATTGGATATCTGGGCTCTGGAGAAACGGAGACGGTGCCAGTTGCTGCGTCCTTCTCCAAAACGATTATTTTAGCGCCAGGCGCACCGTGGACGATGAAGGGTGAATGAGTCGCAATGATAATCTGCGGATGGGTACCATCAGGCTGCTGGGTAATTTCACGGTAGAAGCTAACGATACGCGATTGCCACTCTGGATGAAGGCTCAGTTCCGGCTCGTCAATCATTATGATTGCATCGGTCAGCCGATCTCGATCTTTTAGCAAGTAGCCACCACGAAATGCTATTTGCTTTTCACCAGTACTCAATTGGTTAATAGTGCTGGTCCGCCCAAACTCGACGAACTCGACATACATGGAACCGCCCTCGCGCCGGATACCTTTGAAGCGCTTGTTTGGCCACATAGCTGCAAAGGCGGCGATAAAACGCCCCATCCTGCGATCCACGAATTCGTCCGGAATCGCCTTCCCCCTATTTTGCTGCGTCCACGTCAATACTTCCTCAGCATCCGCCGCCCGAACGTCGACTAATAGCTGTGACATTTGCTGGGCGATGTTTTCGCTTCTGCTACTCTTGTCGCCGTTTGCATCCAAAGACAGGGCCGTTACCGAGCCAGGAGCCCCAGATTTGTAGTCCACACCGGCCTCATTGAACATCGCGCGGAAGACCGCCTGTACAGGCATTTGGTACATTGCGATGCCGGTGTCGTACCCAGCCCCGTTCCGGTCTATTCCACTAATGCGAAAAGATTCGAACCAGTTTCCATTCACCATGGAGTTGTATGAAAGGAAAATCCTGTTTGCGAGGTCCGGGGCCCTGTTCTCGAAAGCGCCTGTGGCAATCAAACGCTGGCGCTCAACCTCGGATAACTCTAGTTCCAGGCGAATAATCCCGATCTGGTGCCCCAACTGGCCCTGCATGCACGCATGTATCGCTTCTAGAAGCGTAGATTTTCCGGACCCGTTTCCGCCCGCGATCACAACGACTTCAAAGGGGGTATCGTCATCAGCCAAAAAGGAGACGCTCAAGTTCCCAACGCCTGGATGCTCCTGCAACTCAACGCGCCTGACTTTCATCGAAAACCCCTGTCTTGAGAATCACTGGAAGAAGTCTAGGTTTGGTTTCGGCCCCCTTCAATCTTCTACTTCTCGTTTCACCTGCGCAGCTGCCCGCCCTCGACCCGCTGCAAAATCTCCTTGATCACCTTCAGGTCGCCGGCCTGCTGGCTCAACAGACCCTGAAGGTCTTTGATCGCGCCGGCCGTCGACGAAGACGTCTGCTCGGTCACCGTCAACCGGTAGGAAAGGTTGTCGATCTTCCGGACCTCACTTTCGAGCGATCGAAATCGCTCCTCGTTGCGGGCCTCGATCGCCTTGACCTCGACCAAGCGCTCTTTGTGCAAGAGTTCGTGCCCCGCCTTCCAGTTCTGAAGCTCCTCGATGTCCCTGCCCTTGTTAACCCAGATAGCCACGCCGCCGGCGCACATGCCGAAGAGGGTCATGAGCTGGATGATTATGTCGGCGCATCGCTCATAGGTTGCCATGTGGCCCTGCGAACAATTCACTTGGCCTGAATCGTCCGAATGCTAATCATATACGGGTTCGAATTCGGGAACTGAAAAGACCAATTAACGCAGGCCCGTACCTTGCCGACGTAGCCGAAATTGGCCTCTTCGAGGAGGGCGCAGCTAGCAACGATGTCCTGCTCGCGCAGCGGGGTAATCCGCAACTCCATGGTATTGAGGACAAGCGGGGCGAAAACAAGCGAACCAACCAGGAATACGGTAACGGCACTGCTGAACTTCTTCATATTGGTGTCTCCCAGGGCGACGCGTTTCAGACAATGCCACTATCGAGGTCACAAAAAGTGCGGCAACACGCATAACTTTTTGTGGAGGGAGAACCTTGCTGTGTCGAACGGAATGAACCTCGCCACAAAAAGTGGAGAAACTTTCGAAACCGCTTCGATGTGCTATCGTCCTCCTGTCATAAGATTCTGAAAGGACACAGAATGTTTAGCGCTCACAAAACAATCGCGGAAATTGTTGCGGTGACCTTGTTCGACAGAGTAACGGCCTTCGCTCGTTACTCAATCGCCGGGTTAGCGCGCAATACAGTGGCTATTGTAATGGACTGCAAGTGCAGTTCTGGCCACGCGCGAGGAGCTCTAAACAATGACCGCACTGACGGCCTTAAAAGAACTGTCTCAGGCATGGACCCAGGAATGTATACAGCTTCTTAGCTGTGAAAGTAGTAACATTCACAAAAAGCGGAAGGGCGCAGAAAAAGCACTAGTCCAACTTGAAATGGCCGCGTTCTTTATGATCGTCGCCCAGATGGACAAAGCTCTGAACGTGCCGGTCGACCGCAAGAGGATTGTGGAAGAGTGGATCGAAGGCGAATTGCTGCCTTATGGCAAGACGCCGGAAGATCTCCGCAAAAATCAGATCGCATACACGAACACCTGCAAGCGCGTTGCCAAGATGGTGGATACTCAGATCGAGCACTTGAGGGCGTACAGCCTGATCAAGAAAAATGCTGGCAATACTTACGCTTTGACGGACCGCGGCAAGGAGGTGTTCGGTAGGCTCGGAGGCTAAGATGGCCAATGTAAAAGCAACGTCTACATGGCATCGTGTGGGAGGGGCGACCCTCCCGCCGATCGCAGCGACGATATGCAAAATCCCTACCGGATTTATTGATAAAATTCTGAAGTGAACTGCATCTTCGCGTCCACTTTCAATTAAGTGGGCGCGAAGCAGTTTCGCAAGTCATCTCCCCTGAAGCCACTGGTAGGTCGCATAAAGCGTCGATGCGCCTGCGATAAGCCAGCCACCAATCCGCCAAAGCGTTCTACCGAGCAAGCCGGCACCCTCCGCCTTCTTCCGCATGTCCTGGTAGTCGGAAAGCGTTGGCGATGCCGATGCCACGGCCTTTTCTACCGCCTCGACGCGAGCGAGGATCGCACTCATTTCCCGGACCATATACAGGTTTAGGCCGTTGATCTCTTTCCAGAGATCACGCCGGCGCGCGTCGGCCTGCTCCTCCCTCCGCTCGATCAACGCACCTAGATCGCGAATCTGGTCGAGAATGATTTTGGTTTCCGCATCGACCATCCTTCTAGCGCCCTTCCCCGTGTCGCTTGCATTCCGCCTTCGTCCAGATCGCCGCGGCGCAGATGCCAACGGCAGTCCGGTCTATCTTTCGCTGATCTTCCGGCGTCGCCCCTCGCGCACCGATGAGATCAGTGCCGACCACGCGCCGCAGCCCGTCGACACTTGCTGGCGCCGAAGTCCCACATCCCTGGAGGGCAAAGGTCATAACGAAAGCGGACATCGTCCGCAGTGCGGCCAGCTTCATTGTTCTGCCTTTCGATTGAGGTCCTGACATCGTCGCCGCCCTGCCGGTAGAGCCAGGCGAGCGCGGCGGCGATGATCGCGAGAGCGGCCACGGCCGCGATGATCCGAGGCGTGGCGCACATCACGCCATCCTCTCGACCTGCTTCGCCACGGCCTTCCGATCGGCGTTCTTCCGCCAGTAGAGGATGGCGGCGATGATGCCGAGCGTGGCAATGAGGATCATCAGGTTCTGCCAGGGTATGCCCCCGATGGCGGTCAGGATCGAGGCGCCGCCGCCGCTGACGGCCGGGACGAGTACCTCTTTCGACTTCCACCACGGCGCATCGAGGCTTGGCGGCGTCACCGGAACGGGGACCGGCTTCTCTTCCGTGACCGGCGCCACCTTCACCTCCGGCCTGGCGGCTTCGCCCGGCGTGAGCGCCACTAGTGCCTTGTGCATCGCCGACCTGGTCTTCGGGCCGACGTCGCCGTCGACATCGAGGCGCTGGTCGGCCTGAAACTGGCGAACGTTGTCGGCTCGGTAGCCGAGGAGCACGAGCGAGATCCGCGCCAACCGGTCGAAGCGATCGGCAAGCCCGTTCTTTCCGCCATTGATCTTCTTCGTGATGGTTTCTGCGTCGCCCTCGTCGGCCCACCGGTTCAGCCCGCGCGTGTCCCAGTAAAACAAGGGCACAAGGCCTTCCCAAGGGTCGCTGTTCACCGCATCCGGATCCTTGACGAAGTCCGGGCAAGACAAACCAGCGGCGCGGCACCAATCGCGGAACTGGCGGTAGTTGTCCTTGCCGGTCAACTGCATGCCGGTGCGGCCGCGATAGACGTAGCCGTCGCCATCCTTCTCAGGAGTATTGCCCAGATCGGTTCGGGTGTCATAGCGCTGCTGCGCCGGCGTCGGTCCCCAGATCTCACGATCGTACCTGAAGTCGCCGCTTTCGTGCATCAGTTGCGCAAAGTACTGAGCGAGCCGGTGCGGCCGATCCATGCCGAACTTGCTCCCGTATTTGTCCAAGGCCATAAGCACGGACGCAAGGTTGCTCTCGTTGACAGACCCTTTCGCCGACGCACGAATTTGCTGCGAGGTGATTGCGCTCATCAGATTTACCTCTTGGTTAGGAAAACAGGCCACCATCCACGCACGGCATGAGGCCGGCTGGGGGAACATGATGGGCTACGATTGGAATGGCGCTCGCGGGCGCCGGATGAAGATCGCGCGATTTGGGACGGCCGTCGCGCTGGTGGCCCTGCTCACCTCAGTCGTGACCGAGGTGGTTACGCGAACCGTCTAAAGGGGAAAGCTGATGGATGCTTTTGGCGCGGTCGTAGCGATAGCGGGGTTGTTCTGGCTAACCAGGGAATCCTTGGCTGAAAGCGTCCTCCGCGACATGGATAAGGGGCGAAACCTGCCAGCCGAGCAAGTAGCCGCACGTGGCCGACTAATTGAATGGCTCGCGGCTCTTCCGACCTGGCCGGGAGCAGCGCTGATCGTCATCGGCGGTGTAATTATTTGGCTATAGGAGGTTGCTAGACGCCAAGAAGAAGCAGGCCGGTCCGGGTGGGAATGCCGGATTGTTCACGCCCATTTGGATGCCATCAAACCCAAGCTTGTCCAACACGAAGAGGATGTCCGGCAACTCCATCCAGTAGGAGAAGTCAGAGCTTCCCCCAGAGAAGGGCTGCCCCGGCTTTATCTCCAGATAAGACCGCCAATGTAGCGTGATGTCTCTGCCTTCGAGATGGACAATCACATTCCGTTCCTCATCGAAATGGCCAATCGAAGGATGATCAGGCGTCATCACCGAAGCATCGAAATACTGCGTCCAGAGGAACATCTTGCGCGAGAGCGTGGCCGCCTTTCGAAGAAAGGCGATCGGGTCAACCATATGGTAAAGGACGCCAGAGGCCCACAGGACATCGTATCCCTCACCGTCAGCAAGCTCGTGCTTGTTGAAATCTCCGTAGAGGAACGTCGCCCGCAAGTTGAACACATTCTTCATGATCAGGCATTTGAAAAAGTTATCCGCAGATCCCTCGATCGCGGTAACCTCTGCGCCCAATCGCTCCATTTCGCATGTGTTGTAGGCTTCGAATGGACCTAGCTCTAGTATCCTCTTCCCTGAGAAGCCCTTGATCGTTGGCCCGGCCCACGCGATGCGAGGGTCATTGAAGTGCTCGTGACTTCCGGCGCTCAATCCCAATTCATCTGGAAGTTTAACGGACCAGCCACCTCGAAAGATATCCAGAGCAGGTTGGTGGCCTGGTACATCCGGGGAAAACGTTGCCTTATTCATTCGCGCGTCCTTCAGCCCGCCATCTCAACCGGCTTTTTGAACACGGCGATGAACCAATCGCGGGCCTCTGCATGGAACCGCTTGACGAGATGGAAAACCGCTCTCCCAGACAAGTAGCGCTCCTCACCTTCTCGGCCAACGTAGATCACAAGACCGTCTTCCGTCAGCCGAAAATTGAACTGGTGAAGGCCACCCCAGTTCTCTGCCGTTGCTTCGTCGACCAGCCCCTGCACAATGACGTATCCGCCAGGCTTTACCGCGGCCATCATCTTTTCGAAGACCAGGCCAGGGTTTTGGGCATGGTCGATAGCGTTGCTGATGTGGGCGATGTCGAACTCTTCCGAGAAATCCATCTCCTCGCCGCCTCGAGCGAGCGGCGCGGGGATTGCGTGCTTCTCGTAGTCGAAGACAAAAGGATACAGGGCCCCTAGCGGGTCTACCGTGGTGATATTCTGCTTCGGGAACGTCCCCAGCAAGACAGAGACCACCCCGGAGCCCACGTCGAGAACTTTCAGGTCATCGACGTTGCTGCGAGACCGGAACCACTCATAGATTTCCGGTTGAAGGTCGACCGTACGTCTCTCCTCGTCCAGCCACTCTTCCCGGAACCGTGGCTGGTCAACAAACCACTTCCAGAAACCAAGCTCAATCGCTATCCCTTCCATCAAGGTCTGGCTCAGCATTCAAAGCTCCGTTAAGCAGGCTTCTCGAACACGGCGTAGAATTCCATGGAATTTCGGAGCGTCGGATATACCTTAACGACCGGCATCTTAACGAAGCCGCGGTCGAAGAGCTGCCTCATAACCTCGCGGAAACTGGACGGCGTGAAGATCCAGTTGTGCACGTCAATGTATTGGTCTTTGGCTAGACGTGCCTGGTCCAAAACATTCTCGAAAACACCTGGCCTTTCATCGAAGAAACAATTGTCGATGCGCCTACTGCCGTGATCCCCGGCCCAATGGCGGCCTGGGTCATTGTGGGTCAGGTTCATAGCGTGCTCCAACACCTTAGTTGGCGTGTGGAATTGACGCACCTCTAGATAAGCAGCCAGCGCGTCGATAAATCGCGACTCTGGATGGAAGTGGTCAAAACAGTACCGCTTATCTGGGGCGATGACGAAGTATCGACCGCCGGGCTCCAGAAGATCAAACACGCCGTTTAGATGCCTGATTATGTCGACTTGATGCTCGATGCAGTGGCTGCTGAAAACATTCATGAAGCGTTCTGGGACCGAACTTAGATCCCCGGTCGGATGACTGAAGTCAATCTCTTCCGCAGCCTCGATTGCCGCTCTCAGTTGTCTCCTGTTCTCCTCTTCCTCGGAGTATGTGAGGATATGCTGGGCGCGAGAAACTATTTGTTCCTTGTTGAGAACGTCGAAATATTTGACGTTGTGAACCGGCCTACGAAGGCAGGGATTAAGAAACGGTCCGATTTCCAGCACAGGTTTCTTTCGGTCAACGAGTCCGATGAAGTCAAGTCGACTGGTTACCCGCGACGGGCAACGACCCTCCTCAAGCCCGCAATCCCGATAATGCGCCTCCGCGCTCTCGGCACTCATATGCCTGAGGTCGGGGTATCTCTTGCGGTATACCTTTGCATCGAACTCTGCTGGAAGGCTCCGCTTGCCCCAAAACATTTGATGTCTCTCCCCAAACACCAGTTTCGCGAGAAAGCACACCAACGGTTGCAATGTCAACAACACGGTCAAGGAGTCGCACTGCCGATAGTATTGTTTGTCCCGTTGTTGATGTTCGGAGTGGAAACCCTCTCGTAGCGGTTGTTGACCACGAGGACGTCACCCTGCATAAGCTTTTGTAGAGGTCGTTTTGAATGGCATTGATGTCTTACGATGTTGGAGTTCCAGCCCCTGTTCTTCACGGCTACGTAGAAGTCGTGCAGCAGAACACGATTGCCGGCTGGATTGGCATTGAAGGGCCCTTGTATGCCGGCTGTGTCCAATGCGTCCTAACTTTAGATGGCGTGCGATACTCGACCGAAGCAACATCGTCTGACCGCCTTGATCTCACGCATCTTCCATGGGCGGGCTCGTTTCGAATTCCTTTAGAATCCGAGGAAGCGGCCTATGAAGCGATCGCCAGCGGCAGCGCCCAGTTTACCGCTATTTGCGGGGGCACCTCGGCGACTCTTAAAATCCTCCCCTCACTCATTTACCGGGCCATTCGCATCTCCTTTCCAAAGGAGACAGACCACGAGCGCGAACGAATGGGCGCCATTGGCTACGGTGCTAGCTCTCCTTGCGGCGATGCTGTAGTGGGTGCCGGGGGTACCTTACTGCTGCGTGGGGGCGTCAATGACGTGGCATCCCTCTACAACTCAGACGCTATTGACGCGGCGGCGTGGGCAGGCCTCGTCCACGAGCGCAAGGCGCAAGCGAGCAAGGCTGGCATGGAATTTCGCCAGATCTTCATTCCCGAAAAGTCGTCGCAGCTGCACTGGAAATGTCCCTTCGAAGCCACGAAAGGCTCGAAGGGCTACAACGAAGTAATCAGAAAACTCGAGGAGGATGAATTCGTGGGAGAGGACATCGTCGATTTACTTTCTCTCACTTCGAACGACCTCGATGCCGAGAAGGTTTACAGGGACTACGACACACACTTATCGACCTATGGCGCTGAAACCATTGCCAGGTACGTCGCTGAAAGGTACCGACTGATAGAGGACGAGTTTCCCAAGCCCACCGCTACCTTCTTTGGGAGGGACCAGGGAGACTTGGGGTCGAAGTTCGGGAGCGAGTTCATCGAAAGGCCAGTGCTCTACCGTGCGATAGAAACAGCCTCGCAGGAGGTCTGTCAGCCGCACTCAACGGTTTCGTGGAACCCTTCAGAAGGCCTGACCGGGACAAAACGGTCCTGGCGCTGTCCGCAAGCGTCGATCGATGCGGTAGCCGTTTGCTTCGGCAACTCGTTCTTTGAGCGTGGGGAGACGTCAACTACCTTGTCCTGGTGGTTTGCGAGGCTATTCCGCGAATTTCACTTCATCTGGAGCGCCAGTGCCGACATGGCGGTTGCCTCGCGCTTGGGCGCCGACCTTGTGATCTGCCAGACAAACGAGCGGTTCATGACAAAGCTGCCCTCAAATTAGAGGGCGGCGTCAGGCCGTAGCTATGCCGATAGCATTGTTTGTGCCGTTGTTAACGTTCGGCGTCACGACATTATCATAGCTGTTGTTCAGCACTTTGATGTCATGGCAGCCAGAGTTTAGCACGTTGCCCGACGGCATATATCCATACTGGTTGCCCGAGATGATGCCATGGTGGGCGCCAGAAATAACATGGATACCGGCAGATCCAGGCATAGAACCTTGGCCCTCGAAGTGGGTGTTTTGAACCGACCACCGGTAGCCGGCGGTGCGGATGCCAACCTGGTTCGCCTTGTCGATGATAAAGAAGGTGTTGTTCACTTCCATGCTGGTCGCTTCGGTGGCCAGAACCTCGATACCGACCTCGCGGGTATTCATGTGGCAGCCAGTTACCAATAGGCCATCGTTGGCCAGCTGACCGGCCGGAACCATGACAGCGGCTCGACCGCCGACAAAGTCACTGCCGTCAAGCACCAGTCCCTGCACGTAAGGGCCGACCAGGATGGCGTTCTGAAACTGCGAGAAGTAGCACTTCTCGAAGACGTACTTCACCGCGTAGTCACCATTCTGGCTTTGCAGTTCGACTTGGTTCCCCCTTCCGTTACCGTCTCCGATCGCGGCGCCTGGGCCATAGAAACGGCAGCGCTCGAAATTCATGTTGTTGACCCTGAAGGAGTAAACACATGTCCCGAAGTGCTTTGCGGTCTTGTAACCGTCGATCCCCTTGAACACGACATCATCAAAGATGTTGTACTCCGCCGCCGCAGGGTCAGGGTGAGCAGGGCATATAAGACGGAACGCGGACAAAGCGCCAGACTGGCTATCCGTCTGGATGTTCATCCTCGAAATGTTCACGCAGTTAAGCACTGTGAGGTAATTCACGGTAAGCCCAGCATTGATCTCTCCGCGGAAATTGAGAAGCGTCTGCCTCCCCTTGCCCTCAATCGTGAGGCTCTGGAACGGCGCCGTGCAGGTGCGCGACATCGGCTGCGAGATGTTGAAGGTCCCTTGCGGTATCTCGCCCTTCATCGCGTCGAACAGACATGCGTCGAGGAACTGGCTCCAGGGATTTGTAAAGTCACTCCCCGCAGATGGAGCGCCGAAGTCCGTGGACAAGTCGACATACCCTCGCGACGTGAGACGCAAGTACCGTGCATCGAGACCGAGAAGCGCGATTACGTCCGCGAACGACTTGTCTTCGCGGGCAGTCGCGCCCGGGTTCGTAACCAGCATCGTATTGGCAGTGAGTGACGCCGGCAAATTCACGCTGGCAGCCGACGCCGCTGCGGCTGCCGCACTGTTGGCAGCGCTCGTTGCCGCCGCTTCCGAAGCAACCTGTGCAGCCTCAGCCGCGGCGACAATGGCGCTGGAGACTTGATCGTTGAGGAGCCGGAACGTGCTGCCGGATACGATGCCAAGAATGATCATGCCGGACACAAGGCCACCCGCAGCGACGTTGTTGCCGGTGTTCGTCTTGATCGTCAGAGGAGCGCCGCCATTGAAGCTAACGGTTACCGGTGAAGCCGTGTTTGCCTCGAAAACGTTCATCCAGACGAGAGCTGACGCCGAAACCGGAATGCTGGTAGTGGCCTGAATATCGTTCGCGGTGCCAGCACCGACGTCATTAGCGGTGATGAAGGAGAACGGCAGATCGGCAGCACGTGACCACGACCCGGTGCCAACGCCTCCGACTTTTCGATAGATGCCATTGTTGGCGACGATGGCGTCTCCAAGCACCCAGGCCATGCTGTTTGCGGGTCGCGCCAGATCGGCATCCATCGCCGCCTTGCTGGCGTAGATCAGGCCGCCATTCGAGGTGAAGGCGCTGATGATCGCTTCATAGCCGGTAAGCAGGCGCCGAATCTCGTCCTTCTTCGGCTTGTTCTTGCCCGAGGAAGGCACGCCGTAGGTGACGAAGTCGCGGTAAACGATATTTGCGGTGTCGGCCATGCCTGTCCCCATGCGAAGGCGCTCCGGCGTTGCACCAGAGCAGAGATTTCAGAAAGGAAGCGTGAGAAGTCTCAGGTGACGATTGCGGAGCCCGTGGCGACGGCAGCGGCCGGCACTCCGGAGGAGTTGATAGCCACGACGAAACCGTAGTAGGTGCCCGCACTCAGCCCCGTGACGATGCGGCTGTCATCCGCTGCTGGCGACCCATACTCAGTCGCCACCAGTGTCGCGCCCGTCATGCTATTCGCGGTGTTGAGGTACAGCCGTGAGGCGAAGTATTTCGGGCTGTTCGGCGCGGTCCAATCAAATTGCACTTGGGCGGCGCCACCAGTTAGGTCGGCATTGGTCACCACACCTGGAGCAACCGGGTCGGCTGTTGCTGTGCGAATCTCGTAGTCCGTGAACTCCGAGCTGTCGCCATTCGACCAAGTCCGCAGCCGGAAGCGGTACTGCACACCATCCGAGAGATAACCGGAACGAACTTGCGTTTCGCCCGGTTTCGAGGTGACCGATCGAGGAGGCTCGATCTCGGATGTCGGCTGCCACTCCAACTCGTAGATCAACGAATCCGAAACGAAATCCCATGTGGCCGAGCCATAGGCCGCTGTCGCTCCACCGCTAACGACTTCCGTTGAAATCGTCACATTGAAGTTCGTCGGCAACGGTACGCCGTGTGGCGGTAATGGCGTCACGCTCGCGCCTGGGGCGCCCTCCTCGGTTGCCGCATTGAACGCGTAGAGGTTAGAGGGCACAACGATGCCGGAAAACTCGATCGTCAGGTTCTTCAGCGAGAGTTTCGGCGTTGCCGTGATCTCGATCACAACCTCCGTGAGCCTCGGAGGGAGATGAACCCGCACGAACCGGCGGTAGGCTAAGTTCTTGGCGGCCTCATAGTGGGCGACGATCGTCACGCGAGGGGCATTGCGGCGCGTGTATCTCAGCTTCTGCAGTCTGGCCACGTGGTTGTGGCTCTGGATCGCTTGGTTATCGACGGTCACCGTCCGCTCTGTATCCTCGCCGGCGTAGGGGTCGCCATAGATCGCCGCATCAACAGTATTGTAACGGCTCGCTGGGTCGGTGAACCGCCCACGAACAGCAAGCACCGTCGAGGAGCGCCGTTGATTGACGTCGTGGGTGCACCGGATGATGTCGGCGGCGGTGAGCCGTATGTCTGGCTCGACATACTCTCCGGCGTGCACGCCGATCAGACCGTCCGGACGTTCGTACACCACGAGCTCTGCGGCCTCGTCCATCAATCGGCCAACCTGCACCGGATCATTGTTCGCCCGGAACCAGAAGCCGCCATTGTAGCGCTTCTCTGTTCCGCCAGTGCGGTTCGTCACGCTCTGGTCGCCAACATTGGCCGCGTGGATCCAATCCGGCAGATAGATGTCGGCATAGTTGAGTTTGCCCCCAACGGGATGGCACAGATGCCAGAGCCGCATTAGCGGCAGGTTCTGAGTGAAGCCCCAGGTATTGTCGTCGCTCGGGTTGTGCGCCGGGTTCCGAGGATCGAAGAGCAGCGCCCCATCGATGACAGCGGAGTGCTGCGGCATCTGGTTAGGAAACACCTTCAGGTAATTCTGGCTGTTGGCGGTCACGCAGCGCATCAGCACCGTGGCGAGGCCGTCGCCGCGGTGGTTGTTGCTCCATATCGTCGGGAAAGCTGTGACCATGGCTGGATAGGCGGTTTCTGCATCCAAACCGAGGCGAGTATCGATCTTGACGTAGTCGTTGCCGTTGTAGTGGTAATTCGAGGGCGAGGTCACGACGTCACCGGTCAGCGTCACCGCGTCATCGTGCAGATAATGCTGTACATAGCCCTGGATGCGGTGCGCAGCCATGATCAGGACGTGGTAAGCGACGCCGCCTGCCTCCTCGAGCGTGGCATAGTCGCTGCCCTTCTTCATGCGGCCGAGGGCAAAGGTAAGCGGCGGAACCGGTTGTTT
The DNA here is from genome assembly GCF_050435225.1 of Ensifer sp. LBL. NCBI lineage: Bacteria > Pseudomonadati > Pseudomonadota > Alphaproteobacteria > Hyphomicrobiales > Rhizobiaceae > Ensifer > Ensifer sp. LBL. The sequence continues at coordinate 881,592 of NZ_JBNDJY010000001.1, forward strand.
CAGGTTGTAGCTGCCGTCCTCCGGCTTCGGAACGGAAGGCTTCTGCACGAACAGCCCCTGCAAAGCCTGCGCGCCGAATGCCAGACCAGCATATGCGAGCGCATAGGTGCCGAGATAAAGCAGGTTCGCGCCGACGACGGACGTTGCGACCGACGAGATGATGAGCGCGGTCAGTTCGATCACACCAGGCATCAGATAATCCAAATTGCGAGAGGTGTCGCAACCATCGGGCCGACACTGTTCCTGAAGCGCACCAGCCAGCGCTCTCCGTCGTGGATCGCGCCGAACTGGCGATGAATGTTGGCAGGCGAGCCGATGACGCCGATCGCGCCGCAACATGGCTGCTGCACCCGCCGGCCGTCGATCCGGCCGGCGCAGTCAGCCACGAGCGGCTCGACGCCTCCGGCGCGCTCGACGATCAGGCGGAACCCATCGTCGCTGTCATAGGCCCCGCGAAGGTGCGCCGCCGGGTCGGGATGGCCAAGCCAGAGCGCCCACGACGCAAGGAAGAGGCAGCAATCGACATCGACACCCGGCCGCCACGGTTTCTCGCCGTAGTCCCTGAGGAATTCGAGAAGGGTCTCTTCCATGTCACCAGTTCGGCCAACGGATCGTGTTGTCGATCTGAAGCGGGATGCGCTCGCAGAAGCGGTCAGGCGGTGCGCTCGGATTGAGGACCTTCGATCGGGCTTTCTGGTCGACGTCGGAAAGAACAGCGCCGTTGGTCAGCGTCCGGAGCGTGAACCGGTTCGTGATCTCGACGGTGATCGTCGAAAGGATCTGATCGTTGGCCGCCGCATCGTCGAAGATGATGTCGTCGATAGTGCCGGTGAACTTGATATCGGGCGAGCCAACCGGCTGATCGTACTCGTCGCAATCCTGGATCAGGATGCGGACCCGCGTTCCGATGACCTCCCCATCCTGATAGTCCGACCAGATTACGTTCGATAGCTCCGGGTCGATACCGGAGAGCGCGAGCGACAGCGTGAACGCTTCGGCGTTGATTGCCAGTTCGATCTGATCCAGCGCCGATTCCGTCAGCACGCACGGTCGCCAGATGTTCCCGTCGAGGTCGATGAATAGCCCGCCCGACCCATCCCACAATCGAATAGTCTTCGACGGGAAGTCGAGTTGAGCAAGAACACGAAGAGACTTGATCATCACGCCACCAACGAGGCCCAGTAGTCTGTTGCTTCGACGAAGCTAAGAGAGCGCTGCTCGAATTCGATCGAGTTGACGCCGGCATCCATGCCGCGATCGTCGACGAGATGGCAGAGGCATGTCGGCTCATCGAATTCCAGATCACTCCCGGCAGGGATCAAAGCGCGCACGGCGGGCGAAATCGGAAGGGTCCAGATGTCACCGTCGATCGCTATCGCCGGGCCCGTCTTGTAGAGGGCATGCTCATAGGAGAAGCGGACGCCGACCAGGTCAGACGCCGCGTTGATGATGCGCAACCGGATCGTGGTCGCCCCGATCGGTGTCACGCCGTCGGAGACGACGGAAATCGCGCCCTGCAGATACTCGGTATCGTCGTCGAACGGCGCGTCGTCGTCGTGCGGTACGAGCCCGACCGGCTCATATTCGCCTGAAACGTATGGGGCCGTGTCTCGCGACCATGCCGGGACAGCGATCAAACCAGAGCGGCCGCCGAGCTTCTGACTGATGGCCTCCCAGGCCCGGCGCTGCGCCATGTCAAACGTCGCGATGTCGGCGAGATCGATCGCCCAATAGCCGAGGTCGGTCTTGGTTGCCGGCTCGACGCCGCCGAGAGACCGACCGCCAGAGCGCGTAAACGGGACAATGTTCGTCCGGCACTCCTCAGGGGTGAGGAGCTCGACCGGCCACACGAGAATGTCAGCCATGCTCAACTGGTCCTGTAATCGCCACCGGCGGTATCGCGCTGGTATTTCGCCATTGCTGCGGGGGCCGTTTCGTTCGCCCTGGTGACGGACGCCGCGACGATCTGCGGCGACGCTTCCTTAATCTTCTGGCCGGATACCTCGCCGGCCACCTCGGTCATGACCGGCACGAGGTTGCCGTTCCGGACCTCATTGATGGTCCGGACGACGATGACGCCGCCGTTTTGTGGCGCGGGCTGCATCGGAGTGACGTAGCCGCCGGACTGGTAGCCGTTGCCGTTGGCAGCGCTGTGCATGCGCTCAAGGTTGCCGATGCCGATCTTCTTGGTGGCCCGGGCGTTGAAGACGTATTCCTGGCCGTGGACGATACCGGCCGCCCTGCCTGTCGCGCCGCTACCGGTGTAGCCGCCCGACCTGAAGCCGAAGATCTTGCCAATGCCGCCGAGCAGCCCGCCGAGAAGCCCTCCTCCGCCGCCTGCCGAAGCATTGCCAGCCGAGAACAGCGCGTTTACGAGCTCGTCCTCGACCTTGCTGATGATCTTGTCGAGGACGTTCAGCGCCGCCTTGCCGAAGGATTGCCAGAGCCCTTCGCCGTTCGCTAGGCCGGAACGCAGATCCGAGAGGAAGCCCTTCGTCGCGTCCTTGGCGAAATCGAGCGCTTCCTTTGCCTGCTTCGTCGCAATCTCAGTTGCGGCCATCTGCTGAGCAAGACCGGACAGTTCCGCCTTCTGCGCTGCTGTAAGCTCGATGCCCTTCTGCTGCGCCTGGTTGAGGAGATCGGTCTCGTACTTCAGCGCGGCGGCCGACTGCTCTGTCATGCCGAGCGCTTCTTGCTCCGCCTTGAGCGACGCAATGCGGCGGTTCGCACCGTCGACGATGTCCGAGTACTTCTCGGCTTCGGTCTTGCCGCCGCCGCCCTTTTTCTTCGACTTGTCGTCGACCGTCGTCAGGTCCTTGGCGAGTTCCTTCAGCTTCGTCGAGGCAGCCGACGCGCCCTTGGTGACGGCTGCCCCGATGGTGCCGAGATAGTCGGCGGTCAGGTCATTCTGAAGCGTCTTGTTGCGCTCGCGGACGGCGCCGGCTAGCCGACCTGCTGCCTCATTGGCGATCTCATCCAGTTGCGGCGCTTCGATGAAGTTGCTAAGGCCGCTCGTGTTGCCGAGGATCTTCTCGACGTCCATCCCGGTGCCAACTGCCGCGCCGGTCTTGAATACGGTCTGCACACTGCGGATCAGCCCGTTGATCGCGTTCACGCTCGCCGAGACGATCGCGTTGACGGCTTTGATCGCCATGTTCGCTGCGCCGATGGCAGCTGCGCCGATCACGTCAGGGAACTTGGCCCAGAGGAATTCTAGGTCGTGGAACGCCGCGACGAACGCGCCGATGATGAGGTTCGCCCCGTCCTTTGCCGAGCCGACGATGTCGACGTCGAAGATCTGGGTGAGCTCGTCCCGGAAGATGTTCGCTGCGGCAACTGCCGCCACCATGCCCAGCACGAGCGCGCCAGCGGGGTTCGCGGCTGCCATGGATGCAGCAGCCCCGATCGCTGCGACGGAAAGGCGTCCGAGAAGTGCGATCAGGCCTATCACGCCTCCTATGATCGCCGGAGCATAGAGGAGCGCGAGCCCGGCTGCTGCCGCGGCGGCATACGGGGCGATCACGACGAGACCATTGGCAAGCATGGTCAGCGCCGACGCGGCAAGCTTGCTCCAATTCACCATCTGAAGGCCAGCGGCAGCCAAGGACACGATGGCGATCGTCGCCAAGCTGACGGGCGAGATGACGGACAAGAAGGCTTCGCCGAGCGCCCTCACCGCGCCGGAGGCCCCCATGGGACCGAGAACGGCGCTGATCTGCGTACCCTGCTGCAAAGCGATCTGTAGCGGGCTCATCGACATAGCTGCAGAAACGCCGATGTCCTGGAACTGGGCAGCGAGGTTGCTGACGTGGCTTGCAGCCCCCTGCACTCCCCTGATGTTCTGGTTTGCAGCCTGATTATGCACACGAAGCGCGCCGGCAGCCTTGTTTGCCGCCGCCGCTTCGGCGTTCAAGGCTGCGGCATGGGCATTGGCAGCGGACGCCGCCATCTGCCCTGCCTTACTGCTGGATGGGCCAATACCCTCGACCGCGGCCCCTACGCGCTTCGCCGCGCCGGTGAGTTTGTCGAGCTTGCTGGTTGCCTGGTCGACGCCGGTGGTTTTGGCTTCGATGCCAAGGGACGCGAGTTCAGTCATTCTTCACCAACCAGAGTGTACAGGAGCACTGATTTACAACCAAACCGAGGATGTAATGCGTTCCATATTGATGTTGCTGATGGTCGCTTCAGGTACTGCGCTCGCGGTCCCAACACAGGTCATGGCTGGCGGCGGAGACCGGTACACGAACTTTGCCGCTTGCGAGCAGAACCCAATTCAGGACGGCAAGTTTGGAGGCGACGGGTACAATTCTGCGCTCGACGCATGCATGAAGGGCAATGGTTATCGCCTCAAGGTGGAATGTGGCAGTAAGCGTGACAGTGACTGCTACGAGAGAGGCTTTTTTTGGTGGCTAGGCCTCTAACGAACGTTTCACCACTCGGCGATTCCTGGCCGCCCCGCGTATCCGAAGCTTCGACTCCGCGACATCAGCCTCCGTCGTCTGACGGTGGGCAGTCTCGGTCTTGCCGGTCTTGTTGATGATGGAGAGGGCCACCTGATCCATTCGGCGGATCACGGATAGTTCCCAGGGGTTGATGGCCGCCCCGGTGAGGCGACAGAAGGATTCTATCTCACCGAAGCTGATGGGGTTGGCCGCAAAGCCGGACTGCCGGATGTTGTGCAGTTCGACGAACCAATCCCAGATATGGAGGCCGAAGACAGGTTCTTCGGGCGGGGGATCATTCTTGCGCCGAGGCGCGAAATGCGCAGCCGCAAAGGCGATTAAGTCCTCTGCGACCGCTTCGTAAAATTCGCGTCCTCGTCGGCCGCCTTGTCGACCTGCTCGGCGATGAAGAAGTACCGGGGGTCCGAGATGATCTGCATGACACTCTCGGGAGTGCATTCGACCGGCGTCTTATCCCGGGTCATGTTCCAAGAGACGATCGAGGCGGCGACGATCTCGTTCGTGCGCTCCTCGACCTCCTCGACAGTACCGACCTTCTTTGGATTCTTCTTGTTCTCGCGGATGGCGGAGTTCGCCAGGCGCCGCTGCACCCGCTTCACCCGTTCCGACCGGTACGAGACGATATCGATCACAAGCCCGGTCTTGTCGCCGGTGATCGGGTGAAGGATTTCGAGCGGGAACGCCTGTTCGAAGTCAAAGGCTATTTCCTTGTCGAACTTGGCAAGATCGAACATGAGTGCTCCTTAGATAACAGCCGGCTCGACGGTGAGGATCTCGGTGTTGATACCGATGTTGAAGGTGCGGCGAAGCACGTTGTCGCCGGCGCCGATCTGCTTGCGAGCCGACATCACGAGGCCGCGGAAGTAGTCGACGCTGTTGGAATAGGTCGCGTCCGGAGCGTCCTCGTACTCGACCTTGATGTTGTACTGGAACTTCGTCTTCTCCGCGTCGCGAAGCGCCTGCTGGCCGGCGTCGAGCGGATCGTCGCCGACGACGAGCGCAAGTGTGCCTGCATCCCGCGCGCCCTTCAGGTGGCGAACGCGGCCGTCCGACAATGACTGGAAGGTGACGTCGGCGGATTCGTCGCCGATCTCGCCGCCATCCTCGACTTCCTTGATCTCGACCCAGGTTAGGGCCTCAAAGGCTGCGATTGCGGCTGCGTCGCCGCTGGCATACGGAATTGCGGTGGTGCCGCCAATGAAATAGCGAGCCCCAGTGGCCGTGGTGATCGTCATGGGAATGGTTCCTTGCTGTTAGGCTGCGAAGGTTTCGTAGGAGATGGTCACAGGGACCATGAGGGAGCCGTTGGCTGGCGGGAGCGGGATTGCATAGGGCTTGCGATTGACCTTCACCTTCACGCCGCTCTCGTAGAGGATCAGGTCTTTCGGGAAATGGGCGACGATCTGGTCGGCGCGCTGAAGCGGTATGATGATGCCGGTACCGTTGCTGAAATGAACGTTGACCTGCATGATGCCGCGATGCTGTTGGCGACCAGGACCGACGGTGCGGGTCCGGGTCGGGCTCGGCAGAAACACCACCTCGAGATAATCCTTCGGCTTCGTTTGCCCCGCTGCCGGGAACGGGACGAACGGCCCGGCGATCGCTTGCGCCGGGGTGAAGGTCAGCGCCTGCAAGCGAGTGATGAGCGCGAGCCAGATGTTGGCTTCCACACCTGTTGGCATTCGTGTAATCCTTCCCGGCGATGGCCGATAAGCTTTCCGACGATCAGGTCTACGAACGTCTGCATGCTGCCTACCTCGCCTTGGGCCGGGAGGACGGAGAGACCGTGCGGGGCGATACCGCGCTGAAAGCTGCGCGACGGGCGATCCTGCTGCTTCAGATGGGCCACTTAGCCGCACAAGACAGCGGGTCGGACGACAACCGGGCAGTCAAAGCCCGAGACGACGCTTCAACTCCGACGCCTTCTGACTGACGATACCTTGCCACTGCTGTGCAGCGCTGCGGACGAACGCGTCAGGCGCCTGGCCGTTCGCGCCGAACTCGCGGTGAACTGCGTATCCGGCCGTAAAGCCCACATAAATGGTGTCGTTGACGTCCGCGCCGAGAATGACGGCCTCGATCTGACCGAAGTCGAAGGCATAGTTTTGCCCGGCGACAGGACCAGACTGGCTCTTGATCGTCGGCATGGCCGTGGTTGACGCCAGCGCCGAAGCGCGAAGAAAGCCGGTATCAACCCGCATCCGCCCGCCGGCACCAGTCGGCTTCAGCATCTCCTCGGTGACGTCGTGAACCGATTCCTTGAAGACGGCTTCGACGGCGCCCGGGATCTTCTCTGCGAAGGCCGCGACGGTGGCACTGAACGAGAGCTTTGCCATCAGACAGCCTCGGCACGGAAACGGCGCACGACGGCGCCGATGTGGTCGATCTTGTATTCCAGCCTGCAACGGCAGCCCGAGATCTCGCTCACCGGCGCGCGCGGATCGCCCGGGTAGCGGAGGAGCGCACCGGATGGGCTCTGAAACACCTCGTCGATGCCGACGGACTGACCATTCAAAACGCGGTGCGTGTGACGAACGCGTTTGTCGCCAGCATCTCGCCATGTCTTCGTCACGTCCTGCGCTTGGACCTTCCCGGCCTCGATCTGCTGGCGCATCGCCTCATCACGAGCGGACCCGAGCGCCATCATGGTCTCGGTGCAGGCCAGCATCTCACCGCGGAGAAGCAGGTTCTTGTCGCGGAGCCTGCCTATGACCTTCGCGAGAGCGTCGCCGGTGATCGGCTTACCTTCGCGCATAGCTGCTGCGATCGAGCGGTCGAACCGCTTATCGCGGGTCTTGAGCTCGAAATACTGCTTCATCAACTCCGGGTCGCCGGACGCGAGATTAACGCGGGCACGTTCGATGAACGCGATCTGGTGGCGCGTGAGGCCTATCACGCCGCCTTCACGCTGCTTGCTTACCCTGTTGACGCGGCCGACGACGTCGAGCGCGGTAGATCGAGGATTGGCGCCTCGGGCAAGGCCGGCTTCAAGCGCCTGGCGGATGCCCTGCCGCTGGTCATCGGTGATGTGCGTGACCATGGTCGTCGAGAGGTCCCGTAGGATTGCTTCGGCGGCCGGGTTGCGAACTCCAAAGCGCCAGATGACGCGATTGCCTTGCGGGTCCGTTACCTTTGGCAGTTCGGCGACAGCGTTAGTTCCGCCGGCGTTGAAGGCCTCCTGCAGAGCGATTTCGAGAGCCGAGAAGGCCTCGGGCTCGATCTGCATGGCCTCGATCGCTCCGCTGACGTCGCCACGCTCAAGCCGCTCAATGACGCGGGCGAGGACGATGGACGAGCGGATCTCGTCTAAAGCCTCGCGGAAAGCGGAAGCAAGCCTTGGCTCGAAGGTGGCAAGAAGCGTGTCAAAATCCATCCGCAAATTGCTCCTATCCAGAGATCGATTTGCATCCGACAAGACGTGGGCATCGGAGAGAACTTGCGACAAAGCAAAACTGTCTTATTCTTTGAGTTATTTGAGGAACTGTCGCACCAAATCCGGGAGATTTGTTTATGGACCCTCATGTTGACCAAGGGGACGAAACACGAGACATCATGATCACTTTAGGTGATGTCGATTATTCTTTTAGGCTAAGCTCTGACCTACAAATCAAACGTCCGCAGATACTTCTGGATCATGCTCGCAGCTTGGGTCACGGTGTCTTGGTCGCATACCTCAACGACGGCTTCGCGAAACGGATGAGCTTCGGAGGCTTTAGCATCTCGGGCGGAAACGCTTCGCTGGGGTCGATTAAAGTAAAAGACGGCAATATCCAGATTTCCAGCAAGGTTCTCGTGGTCCTTCTGGCGACGTACGGGGGTATAGCCACCTACTCTGAATTTCGCTCTTCGGCGCAGCTGTTAGCCAATGATATAAATTCCGTCTTCACCTATGTAATGGAATCATCCTTCATTGAGGGGATCAAGTTTCATCCCAGGCCTGAAGGGCAGATTTTTCACGATGTGCTAGCCGTGTTGCCGCCTGAGCAGCGGATAAAGTTGAAGGAAAGTCGAAAGAAGGGGCCTTAACCAGTTCGCCCCTGCACGATGAATACAACCGGCGTGATGCCGTCGAACTTGTTCGGATCCCCCGCCACGATGGCATAGTTGATACCGTTAGCGGTTACGACGTCGCCGACGGTCGGCTCGATCGCCAGCCCGACGGACGAGATGTAGATCTGCATGTCGCCGGTCTTGATCGTGGTGCCGTCAATGTAGCGGGCCTCGTGGGCCATCGGGACAAGCGTGGCCGCGTATGGCGTGGGCACCGGATCGCCACCAAGGACGGGATCGGGAGGCGTGATGCGCGTGACGCCGCCGGCCTGGCCGAACTTGGCGATAAGGCGCTCAGCTGTGATTTGCAGGGCTCGATAATCCACACGCAACCCCCGAAAGTTAAATATGACTCGACTCTATCGAGCGTTGAATTAGCATATGCGAGCAAACCGCCTTGCCGAAGGAGGAAAGCATGGCAAAGTTCAACCCGAATTCGAAAACTCTTGCAGCGTGCATCGCCGAAATTGAGAAATTCCGGAAGGCGCGAAAATTGGACGATAAAGAGATTATCACTTCCTTGGATCTTCCTGACATTTGGAAGACCAAGGAACTGGCGGTAAGTAACGTTCCTGGCGGGTTCAATAAGATTATTCTTCCGTTCTTCACCGACGGGCCAGCCACGTTCTACATTTCATCGGCTGGGCCATATGTGAAGGTCCCTCTCCACTCCCATGACGAAGGCGCAGGCATTCGCGTCATAATGTCGGGCTCGATCACGTACAAAGACAAGGAACTGGAAGCCGGAGGCTGGATGTACTTGAAAGCCGGCGCACCGTACGAATTTACGGTAGGGCCCCGCGGCGTGTCCATGTTCTATTGCTATCAGTGCTGCTGTGCGTAGGGCTGCCGCCTAGACAACTAGCGGATGAGAAGAGGTCGGGTAGAAGAAAGGCCAAAGCAACCCATTAATTGACGTTACAGTTGGCGTTGTCATGGCCACGGTTTCCTCAATGTTCGCTGGTTGAATTGCGTACTCAACCTCGAGCTGCCCGACCTTCTCCCGCTTGACGGTTGAGGCGCCCGTAACAACGGGCGAGAGGCTGCCGGGGTTCGTCGTTTCGAGGAACGCGGCCTCATAGGAAGCGTTGATGATTGGGACAGGCACCTCGCCGGATGGGATCGCCTCCCCGTAGTAGGTCGACGCACCGGTGCGCGGCCATGCGCGTTCCTGGGCATAGCCGCCGGTGCGGTGGCCATTGAACCGAGGTTCGTACCGATCGATCACCAGAGAACCGCGCTGGCGCGCTGCCGTCTTCTGGGCATCGGTCGTACCATCGGGGAAGACATACCCGGCCGCCGTCGCGTAAGCCGTGAAGCCGTCGTTATCGCCGTATCCAGCCATGTCATTCTCCGAGAAACCTAACCGCCGCTACGCTCGCCTCGCCGGTGACACTTTTTCAACCTGTAGATATATTAGAACACACAGAGACAGGAGGTTCGACATGTTCATGCAAACCTGCCCAGCATGCGGTGGAACTGGCGAGGGCACCAACTATCGTGCTTGCGGTTGCGCCGATGGGAAAATGGGCGGCGCCATCTGCCCCAAATGCGGCGGAACGGGAAAATCGAACATCAAAGAGAATTGCAAAGAGTGCTCCGGCACCCGATACATTTGGAACCGGGATAACAAGTGATAGGGCGACGCTAGGCCGCCCCTTCTCCACTTCCTAGGGCTTGGTTGCCAGATCTTCGAGAGCAGCGATGATCTCGTCCTTCGTCTTCGGCGTCTTTTCGCCTAGGAGCTTGGATGCCGCCGACTTGAACGACATGAACTGAACGCCCGGGTCGCTCGCCATGGCGAGGACGTCCGTCACGGACCTCGACCCAGCACCTTCCTCAGTGACATCCTCGTCGCCGTCGAGTTTCAGGTGGCCCGCATCGACCCAGGCCTTGACCACCGGATGGTCTTTGACCGTCTTCCAGTCGGAGGCTTCGACTTCAAGCGAGCCACCGGCCGCGATGACTGGACCGCCCGGGATCCCAAAGCCACCCGGACGGTTATTCTGAAGCGTAATCTTAGACATAACGAAAACTCCTCAGATTCCGTCGAGATAGCGCATGGCGCCGGGACGACGAACTTCGACACCACCGAGACGGAAGATGCCCGGCACTTCGAACTTCAGCAGACGCTGCTCAGCCTGCAACCAGCGCAGCGGCATCGGCACGTGCATCTTCACGACGTCGGGTGACCGGCGATAGGCCACCATGCGGTGGGTGCTTCCGGCGCCGGCGGTTTCGAGACCAAACACCGCCCGAATGGTGAGCGGTCGACCGGTCCGGATGGTGTAGATGTTTGCCCGCTGGATGTGTTCCAGGATGGTGGTCGTCATCGTCGCGTCGAGACGCTTCGTGGCGATGAGTGCATACCGGTCCTGGTCGAGCAGTATCGTATCTGCCTGCTCGATGCCGTTGGAGGCGGTGAAGATCACGCCGAGGACGCTGTTGACGTCGGCAAGGATCTCGTCGGCCGTCTTCGTGGTCCAGGTCGCAGTACCGCCCGCCCCGTTCGCCGCGGTGAGCGCGGTAACTGAGGTGGTGTTGAGCAAACCCTGCATGCCGAGCTTGGAGCGGCCGAGGAATGCGACGTTGTCGACGTACTGCTCGTATTTCCGACGGGCCGCATCGGCGCGGTCGTTCTGCAATCGGATGCCATAGGCCTGGGCATGGGCAAGCTCCTGCAGATTGTACCGGTAGCCGATCGCCGCCATCCAGACGCGGCTGTTGCCGCTGTCGAGCTTGAAGTCGACGAACGGGATGTCATCGCCATCGGGGGCGAACTCTCGCGCCTGGCCGACGTCGTCGCCCATCGAGAAGAAGTCGATGGCCGTCGTCCATTCGGGCGCCGAATTATCGACCGGCACGAGCTCGCGATACTGGAAGTCCGGATACTCGCGAGCATAGATGCCCGGCTCGATGTAGTTCTGCGCCGTGCGGAGGAAGTTCAGCGCCAGCGCGGGCGCGTCAGTGGTGAACATCTGTGTTCTCCTTACTTGGTGACGCCCAGGCGCAGGCGCGCGAGCTGGTTGGTACCGCTCGTGACGCTTGCCCATTCGGCATTTTCGATCAGCTGGTTGGCCGACGAGTTGGAAACGTTGGTGAAGCCGCCAGTCGGGGTCATATAGACGGGGTCGCCCTGAGCAACGGCAACGAGTGCCGTAACCCAGACCGAGCCGTTTTTCATGACGCTGATCTGGTCGTACGGTTTGTAGACCTCGCCGTTGGCGAAGGGCAGCGTGCGATCGACGACGGCGACGCCGGCGAACTTGCCGATGGCAGCCGGCAGCTTCACCGTGTCCTCGACGGTGTCGTAGATGACGCCGATGCCAAACGGGATGTTGCCGGAGGCGGCCGCGACGATCATCGAGGTAATGAAATGCGGCTCAGTGGTGGCGATCATGCCGGGATAGCCGGCCGGCGTGTCGCGCGAATAGGAGACGGGAGGAAAGGCCATTATGCGTTCTCCTTCTGATTGCCCATCCAGGCGTTACGATCGCGGGCAAGCATTGCCTCGTAAGCCTTGTTGGTGTCGGTGAGGTCCGCGTCAGAGGTGAGCCCCTGCTTGACGACCGTGCGGAACGGATCGGCGCCGCCCTTGCTCGCGTCCTCGACGAGCGTGTCGAAGCGGGCATCGATGTAGGCGTCCGACTTGTCAGCGACGGCCGCGTCGCCGATCTTGGCGACGACGACAGCCTTGCGGATGGCGGCATCGCTGAGACCTTCGGTCTTGACGTCCTTGGCCAGAACCTTGGCCTTGGCGACCAGATCGGCGCGAGCCTGCACGCGCTTGTCGAGGTCGGCGTCGGAAAGCACCTTGGCCTTCGTGGCATCGATCTCGGCATCCTTCTTCGCCAGTTCGGCATCTTTGGCGGCCAGAGCCGTCTGATGTGCCGCTTCGGTGGCGGTAAGCTTGGAAATGGCGTCGGCAAGGCGCTGCTGCAGCGTGCCGATCACCGTGGCACCCTGATCGGTTACTTCAACCGGGATGCCATCGACGGTAACCGTCTTCAGGGTCATGATCTTTTCCTCTTGCGGTTTCTGATCACTGGTGAACGGGGCAGCGCCCCACTGTCCCACACCGTCGCCGATGCGAGCTTTTGATCCGGCGCGGCCACGCTCGACGATGGCGACGTGGTTGATCCGGATATCTTTCTGGATGGCGTCGTACTTCTCGCCCTCGGGCGTCGTGCCAGGCTCCCATGCGAGGTCGCAGGTGTAGCCAGCGGACAGCTCACGCTTGCCATCGTCGATCGCCTTGATCGCGGCGGCGTCCATGACAACGAGAGGAATGCGGACGAACTCGCCGTCGCGCGCGACCTCGTCGCCGATCTGGCCGACCGACACGGCCTTCCATGTGCCGGCGGTGACGGCTTCAGTCGGGTGATCGTTCGTCACCGGCTTGTGGGCGTAGCTGCCGAGGCTTTCCTTATCGAAGACCTGGTCGGCGGAGCGGTACACTTTGACGGACTGCATCTCCGGCTTCCCGACCTCCCGGCCGGCATAAAGCTGGATGCCTGTGCGCGCGGTGCGGACGTCCGCAACAAGGTAGCCATCGGCAGTCCGTCGCGTGCCCGCGATCGGTGCAAGGTCAATGAAGTTCATATTTTTGCCTCTTAGGCGGTGATGTGTTCGATCGCCCACACGACGGCCTCTTCGACTCTCGACTTGGTGGTGAGAACACCAAACTTGAGGTGCACGGTGCGGTTGACCACGCGGTAGCCAAATGTGCTATCGACGTTGCTCAACTCGAAGTTCCAAGGTGCAATTGTGAGAGAAATTTCCGTTTGGGTGGCAGTCGCCTGCGCAGCACTGATAGCATTTGGCCTCGGATGGGCAGTATCGATCTACTTGGGGCCACAACCGTCCGAACTCGGTCTATGGAGTGCAGCCGGTACAGTTGTTACCGCCTTAGCTACGATTGTATTGGTGATGGTGACTGCGCTGCTCTGGAAAGTTACCGATGGATCCGCCCGTTCGGCCAAAACCGCCGCCGATGCGGCTTCAGAATCAGCTCGACTTGCCGGCGAAGCATCATTGCAGGCCGCCGACATCGCAAAAAAGCAACTGCGGGCTTACGTTCTAGTCGAAGGTTCGGGCCTATCGTGCGACGCTGGTGGGCAGCACCAGGACTACGTTATGCCAAACTCCCTCCCGATAGGCACGATCCAGTTCAAGAATACCGGGCAAACTCCGGCGTTAGATCTGCAGGCTCATGTCAGGATAGGGATCCGGCCACAACCTGCCGCACCCGATTCGTTCGCACTCGTCGAGTTGCCTCCCGCGTCTGTTATGTCTCTGGGAGCAGGCCATGCTAGTCAATCGATGGCGGTAGCCCCGGCTCCGATTCCCTTACAATCTGTCCAGAATCTGGCTTCAGGAACGGAAGCAATTTATGTCTATGGCGAGATACGTTACCGCGACATCTTTGGGGACAGTCACGTGAGTGAATTCCGGCTGAGAAACAAGAGCGGTTTCTTTGATGGTTCGATGACGTTCACCGATCAGGGGAACAACGCGACCTGATCCACCACGCCTATTGTTCCATGATGTCCTCCCCAACGGCAGCTCGTTGCTCGTCGTCGTCCGGCTCCTGCTCGCTGAGCGTGCCATGCTCCTCAATCGCAGCTTCCAGACCAGGCAACGATCCGTCTTCGACGAACGTGTTGACCAAGGCATCCGACAAGGCGTCGATCGGCACCAGCGGCGGTGATGTCGACGTGCCGGCGAGCGCCCGGGCTGCATCCGCCTTCGTCTTGAAGACGTCGGCCTTTTCCTTCTCCGACATGCCCCAGAGCGGCGCCCACTCGTAATAGATATCCGGGTCGCGCGCGCCGAGGGCGCTGCGGATGATGCACTCGTCAAGGCGACCCATGGCCGGCGTCATCTCGACGGACTGCATGGCCTGAAGGCGGTCGTAGTAGTTGCGCAGGTCGCTTTCGCCGGTGGCGTTCATGCCTGCGGGAGACTGACCGAGCAATCGCGTTGCCGGGATATCGGCCGCGCCCGATACCAGCTGCATGAACGACATCAGCACGTCTGGCAGCGTGGCGAAGCTCGCCGTCTTCTGTTCGAACTCCTCTTCCTTGTCGAGGAGGAGGTCGCCATTGATGCCCTTGGCCGTGGCCGCCAGCGTATAGCGTTCGAGGATCTTGGCGCGGTACCGCTCATCTCCGACATTCTGCATGAAATCGGGGATGCGGATCACGTTGACCTTGGCCTCGAAGACCAGACTGGCAATGTTCGCCGCGGTGCCATCGGCCTGCTTGATCGCCTCGACGACCGACAGGAGAACGCTGTCGCCCCATCCGGCATAGGTCGTGGTGACGATCTCCTCGTCCGGTTGCGCAGCCCCGTTGAAGACGACCAGGCGCGACGGGTGAATGTCGACCTGCACGCCGTCCGTCGACTTGATCTGATAGACCTTCGGCTTGCCGTACCATTCGGAGGCCGGGTCGCGATCGATCTCGCCTGCCGTAAGGTTGCGGCGGGAGATGACCGTGAGGTACTTCAGGCCGCCTTTGCCCACGCGCTCGACGTCGAGCGGCTCGGTGAGGTTCTGATCGCCGGTACCGATGACAACGGCGGCGCCACCCCAGAGCCGAGCCTTGATCTTGGCTTCGAGGATCTTGCCCTTGACGTTGAGACGCTTCTCTTCGGCCTCGATAAGCTCGATCTGAGTTTTCTTCGCCTGCCAGTCACGCCATGCGCGCACGCTGTCGAACGCCGGGATATCGACGATCTTCCGTGGCAGCCATGCGCCACGGTAGGCGTTGAGCAACTCCTCATCCGACAGCATCGGCATCGAGTAGAAGGTCGACGCCGCCTTGTCCCGACTGGTGCCGATGTTGGCAACCATGTTCGTCAGGCTGTCGCGGACGAAAGCGATTATGTTTCCCATGTCCGCTCCTAAACGTTCGCCAGCGTGAAGGACGAACCACCCAGCATCAATTCCGTGAGAGCCCACACTAGCGCGTCGGCCCGGTCAGGCGAGCCCTCGCCCAGGTATCCGGACGGGGTGAAATTGCACATCTGGTCTTCAAGGTCGGGGAAGTCCCCGACGTGGTGCACCTTGCCCTGCTCATAGAGGGCGCTGATAGGTTCGGCGCGTACCGCCTTGCCGCGGCTGGCAACCACTTCCTTGAAGGCTGCCTTCTTATCCGCCGTCGAGACGGTGAACCGCACCATGTCGCCGCCGAAGTTGCGTTCGCCGATGATCCGGTGAGCTTCGTGCCAGTGGTACAGGTCGACGGCGCGACGCCCCCATCCCTCCGGGGACATCTGGCAGGTGCCGTCCTCAAGAATGTAGCCGTGGCCGTCGACGCCGAGGCCCGCGACGATGATACCGATATCGTCACCGGCGCCATCGCCTCTCGTTCCCGATGGGTCGACAGAGACGACGATGCGTTGCATCTCCGGCGCTTCCGAAACCCGGAGGCTGTCAATACCAGGCATGTTCTTACCGTCGGGTGCCAAACGATCTTCGAGCGCCCAAAGGGCACCGCTGACCTCGCTTGCCCACTCGCCCGCTTCGAACCGAAGCCGTTTCGCGGCAGACATCGAGGCCAGAACCTCGAAGTATTCCGCCGGCAGGTTATCGACGTTGTCGGACGGGTTCACCCGCATCTCGACATAGTCTTCCGGCTTTGCCAGCGCCTCCTTCGTGCCCGGCTTCATCTTCGCCCGGAACATCTGGAAGCTCCAATGGAGCTTTGATGGCGGGTTGCAGTCGAAGTAGGCTTTCAGCGACAGAAAGAGCCGGCCCGTCGCGGCTGCGATCTCCGGGGCCAGCTTGCACTTCTGCGCAAGGCGCGACATCGCTGTCTCGACCGAGGCCCACGGTATCTGGCTGCTCTCATTGAAGTAGAGCGTGGCGTATTCCTGGCCGAGGATCTTCTCGACCCGTTCCTTGTCGTCGAGGCCGGCGATCCAGACCTGCGAACCGTTCGGCAACTCGACATAGAAGTCGGTCTTGTCGAACCGAACCTTCAGCGTCGGGAAGCAGAGCGACAGAACCTTTGGCAGCGTGTCCGACCATACCGAGGTCTTGGCGTGGTTGAACCGGAAGCGAAAGATGGCATGCCGCGATCCTGGGGCGTTGATGGCCCGCTGGATGAGCGCGCGGCAAAGAACGAAGGTCTTCCCCGATCGCGAACCGCCGCGAAGCATGATGTTGCGAGCCGGCCCAGCCAGCAAGCGGTTAGCCTCTCGCTGCTTCTCCGTTAAACGAGCGACTTCCATGCGTCACAGGTCGGCGTCCTCAGGCAGAATGTTGAGCTTGATCGGCCCACCGTTCGGGCCTGAGTGTTCGACGGAAGCGAGCTTCGGGTGAACATACGGCGCGGCATCGCGTGCGGCATCCTGGGCCATCTGCCGAAACCCCGCTGTCTTCTTCACCTGAGCGAGCAGGAACTTGAACTGATCTTCCGGCGAGGCATCGGGGGCGACCTGCTCCGAAAACTGGTCAGCGGTCAGGCCTTCGAGGGTTGCCTCTGCATCGAGCGCCACCTGCTGGAAGTGCCTCATGTTGTCGAGCATGACATCGAGCGGGCTCATGCCGGTCGCCAATGCTCGCTCTGCTACCTCTCGGGTGCGCTTGGTGATGGCACCGGCGGGGCGGCCAGCGCCTTCGCGTTTACCGCCTCGGGCCATTTGATTACCTTTGATTAAATTCAACTTCAGAACGAAGCGGAGCCGATCGCGACACGATCAGGGGCGCTAACCAATTCTCCACGAGTTTTGATGGATACAACCCTGAAATGCATTATCTCAGGGAGAAATAGAGTGCAGACTGCACACGTCGTCGCCTTCTTGCTGCAACTCATCAGCAACGATCCGTACGAAACCGCGGGCAAAGACTACGTCGCCAAACACACGAAAGAGCTTTTCGACCAGGGTTTGGCGTTTGCAACCATCGACACGATGAATGTGCTTTGCTTCGGAAGATTTGATCAGGCCACGTACCGCGGGTATCTGGCCTATTCCAACAAACTGAAAGACAACATCGGGGCCGCCGGCCTCATACCCGGTTATGCCAATGGCACATACGCCGGTCTCATACGGGATCTCGACCGACTATCTGACGACCAGAAGGATGGATTGTGCATGGTGTTTCAGGATCGAGTTCCGGTTTCTTCGCTCAAAGAAAGCTAATGCGCCGCCGCCAATACGAACGTCGCCACCTGGTAACTTGAGGCATAGATGGATGAAGCCACTCAACCAACGATCAACTCCGACGCTCGCAAAGGAGATCGATAAGCTCCGATCAGCTCGAGATGCATGCAGGGATGTCTTTGGAACGGCCCCAACGCAAGTCGCTAAGGACGCTCTCAAACTGCTCGATGAGGCGATCACCGATATCGAAGACGAAATAGTCCGTCGCTTCACTCCATAATCGACGATGCCCCCAACGAGGGCGCGAGGAGCATTGCGGTGACGAAGAAACCACAGAAGAAGTTCACGCACATGTTGAGTAGCCACGTGAGAGGCGGCGGTAAGAAGCCGAAGGCCCCGCGGGCATCTATTGCCGAAATGAAGGCAATCGAATGGAAAGACGAGCGCGATACGAAGAAGTCCCGAACGCTTTGGACCGAATACACGTTACTTGCGAGGCCCGTCCCAGGCGGAGCCCCTGGTCTGCGAAGCCAGAAGAAGAAATGGCGTTTCAACCTCTACCCTCTCCTGAGGGCACAAGTTGAGACATCGGGGGAACCGGGCGGATTGTCCAAACCCTCCCTCTCGATAATACTTTGTGGTTAACCGCAATTAGCAAATAACAATGTGTGATTGCGCAAGTTAAAACTGTGACTTTCCAGAAATGTTACCTTGAAGTGGTGATTGGCTTCGCCACTGCCATATTAAGCATACTCCTTCGCGCTCGTTGCCATTGTTGCTTACAATGTCCAACACTATCGAAAGGTTGATAAAATGCTTAGATTGTGCTTCCTCGCATTGTCGCTAATCACAATATCTCAGCCGGCCTTCGCCTCCCAATGCATATGTACGTTTTTGAATGGCTATCGCGATTGCGAAGACATTGGACTTCAAGCGTGCCGTAACAAGGACCAAGCACTCACAAATGCAAGTTGCTCATGGTCTGCCGCCGGCACCTGTGCGTTCTTGCGTGACGAGACCAAAGGCAAGCGGCCCAAGATGAGCCCCATCTACAAGTAGCCACAGTAACCGACTGGCAGGACGGGCCGACGTTGATACTGACTCCTTGCCCGCAGAACGCTACCCGAAGGTAGGGAGTCTACTCATCACCTCCGCGCTTCGACCTCAGCTTAGGAGGCTGGAAAGTTACCGGGTCGCTCTACTCCGACATAGAGATGTTCGACAGATGCAGGCGGCGACACAGATAGGTCTGTATCCTTCTTATTCGGAAATAATCACCGGCTTGGTTGCTGCCTCGTATCAAACGGGCTAGCTCGAAGGGCCGACATAAACATGCTCGGTGAGATGAGGAAAATCAGACGAACAGGTCGATATCCTTCCTATTCGGAATAAATTTCCGCGACTTTGTTGCTGCTTCCCGGCCATCCGGCTAACTCTGAGGTACCCGCGGCCCTAAATGCCGCCCGCAGTCTCGTCGTTCAAACCCAAAATCAATGGTGACAACCCTCGTCCTCTCGGCCGGGCGGTTGCGTTCACGCGTCAAAGAAGGAGTACAATCATTTGCCAAGCCAAACGAAACTTATCCAGGCACTCGGTTTTTTCATGATCATATTCGCATGCGCGTTCGCCGCGATCGTCTTCGCGTATACCGGGCAAGTAATCAACGTTGCGGACGTCGTCGGACACGGAGTCACTCTAATCGTCTCAGACAAGATCTAAGTTCGAAATGCAAGGATTCCACCCTGCGCATAGACGGCAGTCATCGGGTGGTCGCGCTCCAGATCCTTACAATTCTTAACCAGCAACCATTCGCTCCGATCTTTCAACGAGACAAGTCGTGGTGACTCGTCCTCGTTAATAGAAAGGGCTGACATGCTGCCGATTACCATCAAGTACCGTGACTTCGCCGTAACCGTTTGGATCTCCACCGAACTCATCCAAATGGCCCTGGACTGGTGGAGATAGCGATCAACGAAAAGCCGCCCGGTGACAAATCGGGCGGCTTTAATTTTTACGTGGTTTCCGCATATTTCGATTGACGAACACGAGGAAACTTCGTACAACGATCGTACCGAAGCACTCCCGCTTCGGCAGGACTAGGAGCCTACCATGAGCCTCAAGCTCAGCTTCCAAGTCCGGATCGGCCGGTGGAGACTGACTATCTCCATTAGCCGGTAAACCGGGGGCCGGAGGGGTCTAGCACACCCTTCCGGTTCCCAAGAATGTAGCAAAGGCCAAGGAGCGTTTCAATGACATTGGACGAACTCATAGCAATGCGGAAGTCCTGGGGGTGGACCCAAAACACGATGGCGAACCAACTCGGGATGTCTCTTCGTGCTTACCAGGACATTGAGAATGAGCGAGCCGCACTTAGGCCGATCCACGTTCTGGCCGTCGAGCGCGTGGCCTTGGCGCACGCAGCATTAACCGAGCAGCCGGATCACGCGCCATCCAATGTCCAGGACGATGCTTTGAAGTTGGTTGAGTTGATGAGGAGATGGTGACCACTGCCTCTTGGCGCAGATCACGAATATATTTTTCCTATAACAAACTCGTGCGCACGGGGGAAGTGTCTTCCGGCTGATTTTTCCTTAATTTTCCTCCGTTGTCGAAGCCCCAGTGGATAGACAAAGCGGTAAGCCCTTCCTTTAGAAATTCTGTATAGGCCCGCTGCAGTGTCCGGTTCGGCGAAAGCTCGGAAATAGCCTTTCCTTCGCCGGCAACCTTGACCATCACGTCGTATCCGATGCCTAGGACCCGACGAGCTTCCGCAAGGTCGATGCCGGCCTGGATCTGGCTATCGGACAGCGCCGAACGCGGACCCCCGCCGTCGACCGGCTCGCGGCTGTAGTCGAACGACCCAGCGCCAGCGCCGCCGAGGGCTTCCCAGATGCGGCGGAACTTCTCTCCCGCCCTCTCCTGCGCATCGTTGATCAGCTTGCGCTGTTTGAGGACGACGAGAGCACTTTCCTTGACGTTGACCGCGGCAAGGATCTGCTTCGGATTCCATGTCTCGCCGTCGTGAGCCGGGTTGTGAAGAGGATTGTCGATCTGCCGCAACTCGACGTGCGCCTGAAGCGAGCCGATCGACGGAAGGGAGATCGCATTCATCTTTGCCTTGCGGCCTCGTTTTGCCATCAGCGCTTGGCCTCCGCCTTCTGAACTGCATGAATGATGGTGGTGTGGTCCCGCCTGAAGATACGCCCGAGCGCCGGCATCGACAGGTCTTTGCGCTCCTCGTAGACCGCGACCATGCAGCGATGACGCGGCTCGATCAGCCGCTTTTCGCGGCGAACGCTGACAACGTCCTCCCAGGTGATTCCGGGGTAGAACAGCAGCACGTCTTTCACGATGTCGCGCACCGGGCGGCGCGGCGACAGCCTCTCCCCATCGTCGGCCTGCTGGAATTCGCAGAGCGCCTTCGCCTGCTCAAGGATGCGAGCCTGAGCATCTGCCAACGACAGTTGCAACGACAGGATCAGCTTTGTCTGCTCGTCGTTCTGGCTGGTCAGGCCCTTGATGCGCTGCTCGAGACGGTAAATGCGATCGGCTTGCTCAAGCGTGCCAGATGGCAATTTGGCGTGGGCGTTCATTGAAAGCTCCTATCGGATCGGCGCCGCTCGGCGGCAAGGTACTCTTCCCGGGTCTGGCCGGCCTTCGCTGTCGAGGAGAACGAGGGAGGCGAGCGGGTGCCCGGGCCGCAGGACCGAGCGTTGCGGATCCAGTTCCGCCAGGTAGCCGGCCAATCGAGCTTGACGGCATCCTTGCCGGGTTTTGCGTTCCAGTAGTCGCGGAACTTCTCAAACTCGGCCGTGGCCCGGGAATGATCGATGCCGATCGAAGCAGCGAAATCGAAGTCGGGTTTGAAATCTGCCGGAAGGCGAGAACCACGCTTTTTGGAAGAACCGATAGGTTCTTCTTTTTCTATATGGACTCTGGTATCTGGAAGATGCTGTAGCTCAGGCATAGCATTTGCTAGGCGTGCTTCTTTATCTTTCAATGCCTTAGCGCTTCCACCCTTCGCCCCGGCGTCGGCTCTCGATTGCGATTTCCTCTCGCTTTTTTGGAGCTCTTTCGTCAGGCGATTGTGCGTAACTTCGGCGGCGCCGACGTCGAAGAAGCCCAGCAGATCATCCTTGATCGCGAGCCATTTCTTCACGCTCATGCGCACGACGCGCGCCAGCTTGGCATGATCGTTCGGCAGTTTGCCGCCGGCATTCCACATAGCCATCAGCAGCAGCATGTAAGCCCCGATCTGCTCGGTGCTCAGATGCAGGGTGTCCCCGATGAAGTCGGAGACGTAGAGCTGCATGAAAGGACGCTCGCTCATGACAACGCCCCTGTTAACCGAGGGCGTTCGCCTATCCGCTTAACTGATGCGCAACCCAGAGGCGCGATAAGAGACGCATTGCAGCGGAGAGGAGACCACCATTGACCTGGGGATTCGAACGAGGAAAGCGATACAACCGCACTAAGGATATTCACGACCGCTTTGTCGGACAGCCACAGGGCGGAATTATCACACCGGCAGCAGCGAAGTTGGTCATCGCAATCACTGGTAAACGCGGCAAAGCTCACGGCTACGAAGATCGTGAAATGCCCGATGGTAGCTTTGAGTACTTTGGTGCCGGCCGCTATGGTGATCAATCTATGACAGATCGCAATCTGGGCCTCTTGCAACACAGCCAAGCCTCTAAGAGTCTGCTGTTTTTTGAAGAGGCCAAGCGCCAGCTGAAGTTTCTCGGGGAATATGTGTGCGAAGCGTACGAATGGCGCCGGGCACCAGACGCCAACAAGCAAATGCGCAATGCGATTGTCTTTCGCTTGCGTCCGCTTGAGAACATCATCGAAGTGCTTGAGAGCCCGCACGGCATCGACCGAAGCCTTGACGGCCTCACACTCGAACAGCTCAGGGAGCTCGCCTACCAAGCCTCCCAGCCCACCGCGCCGGGCCGTCCACGGAAAACTACCGTTTACGAACGTAGCCGTCATGTGAGCACATACGTGCTTCGACGAGCGAAAGGTCTTTGCGAATATGATGGCGAGCCGGCACCGTTTTCCCGCTCCAACGGAGAACCTTACCTTGAGCCCCACCATATCGAGCGCGTGAGCGACGGGGGGCCTGATCACCCGAAACACGTTATAGCGCTTTGCCCGAACTGCCATCGCCGCGCGCATTCGGCAGCTGACAAAAACCAGTTCAAGGCCCAACTCGTCGAGAGGATGAATAGCATTGAACCTGACGACGTGGTTCATCTGTCACCTTCCCGTCGCCGTCGAAAGTCTGCCTCGACTGATTTGCAGTAGTCTTCGCGGATGTCGCGCAGCATCTTGAGCTTGGCGCGTTGGACCGAGTTTCCAACGTCGCCGATACGAGTGCGAAGGCCTTTGATCTCGGCATCGAGAAAGGCGATTTTCTCAGGGGTCATTGCGGGCATTGGCTCACCCGCTACTCTTCGCCTGCAAGACGTGCTCCGACGCCTCGAACAGGCGGCACGCCTTCGCGGAATGAGGGATGAGCCGATTGGCCTTGTTCAGGATCGGACGATTGCAGAACGCCTTTTTTAGCTCGCACGGCGTCTTGGGGTGGCGAGCGCCGAAGTACCCAGGATCGGCCGGCACCTTCTCGATACCCCCCCCTGCCAGCTTCTTCGACTTCCAGACGTGCCAGAAGATGCATTCGCGGCAGGTCGTGCCCTCTGGCCCGGTACCTGCGATATGCGCCTGCCCGAGATAGGTGTCAGCGATTGGCTGGTGGACTTCCTTGGCCGTCAGGTGCTCACTGAAGATCAGGTGCTGGGCCATGGCTACATCTCCAACGGTCGCGAAAGCGTGCGAAGGAACTGCTGCCGGTTTTCGATCCGGTACCCGGAGCCCCAAATGGTCTGAATATCGACGCCACGCTGGCGCAGCTTTTTGCGGAGCTTATGCACCCAGACCTGAGAGGTGGCCTCGCAACTGTCCTCATGTTCAAATCCGCGCGCCGCGATCCGGATCGCCTCTCTTGAGACCAACTCTCGAGTTGCCAGGCAGCGAAGGACGCGCTGTTCCGTCGGCGTCAGTTTCCATTCCGGCGGGAACACAAACTTCGACGGCATCAGCACGTCTTCAAGCTGGCGGATACGCTCACGAAGGACATCGTTTTCTTCAGTGACGCGAGCCATGGCGTTCATTCGGCATCCTCCGGTGTGGTTTCGCGCTTCCCCACTTCGTCGCGGAGCTCAGGCGCTATTGCGAAGGCCAAGGACCGAGCGAACCGCAGCAACGATCGAGCGAACGAGATGCGCGTCCTCGCCGCCCAGGAGAGCGGTGGCCTTGCCAATTGCGTCTTCATTTTTCTGCACCTCCTGGCGTGCCTCATAGACAAGCCCGCTCACGTCCTCGACGCGTCGGAGTTCATGTCCTCTGATGGAAATTCTGGGGTCCGCGTACCAAGCGTCGCGGGTTCGGGTGTACGACCAGCCGAGGTGCCGCGCGGCGGTCGCAATTCTTGTCTGCACGCTGCCGACGCTCTTCGGCGCGATCTTTTTCTGCAAAGCGTTCTGACAAAAGGTAGCCGTAGACATTTCTGATTTCTCCGACGACTTCTCGGACATTTCCGACAACTCCTGTGCGATCCTTCTCGTGTTGATGGAGAAACGTGATGCGTCGCACAGGCATTACTTCCGATGGAGAGGACGGCGCCGCGCCAACGGCTGCCGGTCCCTCCAATGTCATTCCGTTCCGCAGAGCCTCCGCCGCCCATTTCGGCTCTGCTGCCGGTGACGATCCCCTGTCGTCACCGGCCATTCCGCTGGGGATCCTCGTTCAAGCCGTCGTTATGAAAACGGCGATCGAACGGATCCGGTTAAGGGTTGCTCGCGCCGGCCAGGGAGAGGAGGGAAACCGGCGCGAGCTATGACCGCGAGGAAAGGAGGAAACCCGCGATCAATCCTTTTGCTGGAAGCCGGTCCGGCGGAACTCGAACTGGCCGAACAGGGCGACACCCGCGAGAAGCGGAAACGCCAGGGCCATGTTCGCCGCGAACATGATCTGGGCGATCATCAGGCGACCTTTCTGCGCAGCGGCTCGCGGTTCTCCGCGACCCGGATTTCGTCAACGAGCGCGATGACCTTGGACCAATGCATGACCTTTCCCGGCCCCTTCTGGCCCAGTGTCTTCAGCCGGTAAGCATGGCGGTAGGTCGAAAGGTCGTATCCCCGCGCCGCCAGAAAGATCTTGACCCCGTCGTAGTCGCCGGAAACGCCAGCCTCGAAACGACGGACCGCCCCGCCCCTCTCTACGAACGCCGCGACGGCAGCGGAGATTTCAACGCGGGTCGCGTTCTTGCGGTTGCCGCCTACCCCGCGCTCGATCGCGCGCTGTGCCATGGCGTCACTCCCAAATGAAAACCTCATCATGCAAGCTCCTCTTGTGGTTCGCGCTCGCGCATTGCTTTCGCGCATGTGTGGCAGTGGTTCCGGCCGTAGCCACCGCATGCCTCCGGCTGCCGGCAATGCGGTCTCAACGGGGTTGGGGGCCTGGCGGTGAAAGAGGTTGCCCGTTCAGCCTCCGGGCCAGAGGGTTCGAGGTCGGGAGTGCTCCCTTGAGCCATGTCTTCCTCTGGGTTGGCGCCTCCTTCGTTCGTTGCGGTCTGGGTGGCCTCGCTATGCTCGGACGGCGGCGGTTCAACGCCAGCGGCGTTCGCCAGTCGGGCCTTGCCCTTTACTGCAGCGACTGCGCCGCCGTCCGATTTCGGATTTTCTTGAATGTTTTCTCGTGTGTGCACGTGCACGAGGGTCGAACCCGTCAGCGCATGCCAATAGGTGTCGAAGAGCGAGTCTTGCTCGTCTCGCACATCGTCAGCCAGCTTGCGCTTTGCGACGACTTTACGAACCGTCTTCACGTCGAAACCGGCGGAGCGGATCTCCTTGTAGATGTCCGACTTGTCGCCATTGAGCACGGCGATCTCTTCTTCAACGCGCTCCACTCGCTCGATGAACGAGCGGAGTTGACCAACCGCAAAAGCATCGGCGCTCATTGGGTGGCCTCAGACTGGCGTGCAACAACGGGTGGCACGAGACTCTCTTTGAGATCCAGGATGTCGGGGCGACGCGAAACCATAAACGAGCGAATCCGTTGTGCCGTTTCTGGCCACACCCTCCCACCCGATCGGAGCCTTTCGACAAGACGTCCATTTCTGGCCGCCAGTATCCCGAAACGATGCTCGCCGATGTTCTCAGCTAATAGGAAGCGTTCAATTTCAGATAGGAGATCTCTCTTCATGGGAGAGCATGATACACGCTATCGCGTGCAAATCAATACACGCTATAACGTTCACGCGCGTTTTTCCTGAGCGTGGTAAACCAGCACTGCATGGAAAACGACTGGAGAAGCAGACTTCGGGAAATGATTGAGGCTGACGGACGCAGTAAGCGCGCCATCAGCCAAGCGGTCGGCTTTGGGGAAAATTATGTCCAGCAGGTCCTAAAGGACGAAAAGGATCCGTCTTTCACCAGGCTAGCGAAGCTTCTGTCCGAACTTGGCCCGCGAGCCACGGTATATGTGATTTCCGGCGTGCTTGGCGATCCCCATGGGCAGCTGCAGTCTGCTCTCCTTGCTTACGGCATTGACCGAGATGATCTTCCCGCTGTCTTTAAAGCCATCAAGGGGTTTGTCGTCGAGATCGACGACGAGCAATCACAACAAGACCATCCTCGTGATCAATCTGCACCCGCCAGTCTCCACCGTGCAAAATAGCCATGGCGATTGATATTTCAGCCGCCTTTCGTTTGATCACGGTCTCCATCTCTTCTTCAGTTTTTATCCCGGTTCCGTAGAGCAGTTCCGCGACGGTCTCGTCCGCCTTGGTTGCGTACTTACGTCGGATCTGGTGGATGATAGCCATGTCTACCTACACCCGTTCCGTATCATTGTTTGCGGGCATAGCTCCGCCGCGCGAGAAATTCATGTTCTCCCTCCCCCTGCATGCCTGGAATCCCGGCGAGCATGGCTGGAAAATGAGAACTAAACAAGAACATTATTAAGAATCAATCCGCGATCGTTAACAGATGCGAGATAGCCGCCGAGAATCGTTCTTCGAGAAAAATACACGCTTTAACGTGGATGACACTTTACATGCACGCTATTGCGTGTATCATTCCTCCCATCAGCAAGGCACTGAAGAGAGGGCGAAGCGATGAGCATGACCGACATCAAATCAAACATGCTGCAGCAGGTCGAAGCGCTGTTCGCGCAGACGCAGGGCAACTCTTCCGATCAAGAATGCAAGGAAGCCGCGCGCGAGTTCGTGCAGGCGATGTTTTCGAGCCTGTCGTCACTCGTTTGGTACCTCGGCGCCGACGGCAAGTGCATCCAGGACGAGGCGGTCGCCGCGTCCGAGATCGTCGATGAAGCCTATTTTGACCTCGACCGCGAGCGCGAGTTTGGGCGTGCAGCATGACCGAGATTGAACGCCTCCGCGCCGCTCTGCGCCAGCAGGCGGCTTGGGTCCGCCACTGGCAGGAAGACGCCGCATGTGGCCTCGCCCCGACCTTCGTCAGCCTCGCCGATGCCGCAGAGCAGATCGGTGCGGCGCTAGCCGTCGGGCACAACGCCGCGACGCGCGAACAATTGATTGAAGGAGCAAGCCTCCAATGAGCAAACACACTCCCGGCCCGTGGCTCTATGGCCCATTCGGCGCTATCTGGCCCGCCAGCGACGTTGAATTCTTGGACGGCAAATGGCGCGAGAAGTGCGCTGAGCCTCGCATCATCGCGACACCTTCACCGGAGGTTCCCGAGGCGGAGGCGAACGCTCGCCTGATCGCCGCCGCTCCTGACATGCTCGAAGCTCTGATGATGTTGAACAAGTGGTTCGAGATCACCGGGAGTAGCGTCAAGCAGCGGTGGGAACGCATTCCGGCAGAAGACCGCGTGGCAATTGTTGCAGCCACCAAGGCGGCGATTGCCGAGGCGGAGGGCCGGTCATGACCCGACCTATCCAATACGCCTGTTCGCCCGCCGAGCGCTATTGTGAGTGCGGACGCTGCCAGCTGCCGCCGGCCCCATGCATCGACCTAGGCGGCGTGGTGCAGCTGCAGCGCGCGACCTTCACCTTCTCCACCTTCCTGATCCTGCTGGCGGGCCTTCTCGCGTTCTACGCGATCGGCTTCGCCAAGACGGAGGGAGTTCACCGAACCATCATCGCGGAAAGGACCGTCTGATGACCGCTCCCGCGATCGAACACAGCGTGCGCCGGCAGACCGAAGCCGCGAAGGCGCTTTTGGTCGATCTCCGCAAGCGAGGTGCCGATGATGACGCCGAGCTCGTCGCCGACACCATCGAGGGCGAAACAAACCTGATCGAGGCCCTTGCCAAGGCTGTCACCGAACTCGACGAGTGCGACGTTCTCGTGACGGGGCTCAAGACGAAGGAAGCAGAGTTTGAGGCGCGCCGAAAGGCGATCGAAAACCGCGCCGAGCGGATTCGAGCCCTGATCGAACAGGCGATGCTGGCAACCGACCAGGTATCGCTGAAGCTGCCGACGGCGACGCTGTCGCTTTCGAAGCGCGCCCCAGGCCTGATCGTCACGGACGAGGCGGATATCCCGGCCAAGTATTGGGTTGAGCAACCCCGCCCCGCCCCGAAGCTCGACAAGAAATCCCTCACCGACGCGCTGCGCGAGAAGAATGCCGCCGCAATCCCTGGCGCGACCCTCGACAACGGCTCGTTCTCTCTCACGGTCCGGAGGAAGTGACCATGAACGCCCTCACCACTTTCGACATGACGCCGCGCCAGATTGCCCTGGTAAAACAGACGATTGCCAAGGACTGCAACGACGACGAATTCAACCTCTACATGGAGGTGGCGAAGGCCAAGCGCCTCGATCCCTTCTTGAAGCAGATCATCCCGATGGTCTTCTCGAAGGATGATGCGGCGAGGCGCAACATGACCATCATCATCAGCCGCGACGGCCAGCGCGTGATCGCGCAGCGGTGCGGTGACTACCGACCGGCGAGCAAGCCGCCTGTCTACGAGATCGATCCGTCACTCAAGGGGCCACTGAACCCACACGGCATCGTGGTTGCGACCGTCTACCTGTGGAAGCAAGATCCGAAAACCAGTGAATGGTACGAGGTCGCCGGCCAGGCATACTGGGAAGAATTCGCCCCGATCAAAAGGAAGGCGGCCGGCGGCTATAAGTGGGAAGAAACGGGCGAGGTCTGGCCCGACAGCGGAAAGCCGAAGCGGAAGAAGGTTCCGATCGGCGAGGAAATCGAGGCCTTGGACGATTCCGGCAACTGGTGCCGGATGCCACGCCTGATGATCGCCAAGTGCGCTGAGATGCAGGCCTTGCGCGCCGGCTGGCCCGAGCAGTTTACCGGCCTCTACGACGAAGCCGAACTGGATCGCGCAAAGATCCTCGACCTCACCGCCTCTGAAATTGTTCTCAAGGAACGCGAAGACCATAGGATGCGCGCGGTCGGTGCGGACAATTCCATTACCGTCACCTGGGGCGACAACTGGACGCTCGAAAACGTGCCGGTAGGGAAATTCGCCGACGCGGTGTTGCAGTTCCTACGGGAAAACACGCCTGAGACCGTCGCCAGATGGCAGGACGCGAACCGGGAGCCGCTGAAACGGTTCTGGGCCATGCAGCCGGGCGACGCGCTCGACCTCAAGAAGGAGATCGAGGCCGCAATCGCTCGCGCGCCGAGCCGGCCGGCGAACAGAGAAGTTTCGCAGCACCCGATGATGGCGGGCTGAGCCATGGCGAAAAAGGAGAAACCACCACACATCGAAGCCGTGATGACGGCCCGCGGTCTCCGCGCGCACACCGCCGACGACGCCGAGAAGATGGCCGTCGTACCGCAGGGCAAGGTCTTCGAGCTCGTCCCGGTGTCGCAGCGGTCCAGCAAGCAGCTGCGCACCTACTGGAAAGCGCTCGGCCTGGTGGTCAAGGTCACCGGCAAGTGGCCGTCTCCGGAGACCCTTCATCGCGACATCAAAATGACGCTCGGCTACCGGGAGCAGACTATCAATCTCCGGACCGGCGAAATCACCCTGGTTCCCGACAGCATCGCGCTCGACCGCATGTCGCATGACGAGTTCTGCGGCTTCATGAACCAGGCGATGGAACTGCTTGCCGATGCCGTCGGCTTCGATCCTCTCGCATTCCTTCAGGAGGCAGCATGACCGCTCGTCTTTTCATCATCATCGTCGGGCCGCCGGTCCTTGTCGTTGCGTTCTTCTCCGAGGTGATCATCGGCTTTCGGTCTGCCTTTCGCGCTGTCGGCATCGAACTCGCCTGCATGAAGCGTGACTGGAAAGCCGGAGAACTGACCCCAGAGAAGGATATCGACTGATGGCCTTCCGTGTAGCCAACTCGTTCCGCCCGGATCCGACGCCCGCGCGCCGTCCGTCCAAAAAGCCTTCCTATCTGACTTTCATTCACAACCTGCCGTGCGCGGTCTCCGGCGCCTATGGCGTGCAGGCGGCCCACGTCTCCTATCCCAGCGCCTGGCACGGCGCATATGGGCGCGGAAAGGGCACGAAGGTACCCGACCGGTTCGCCCTGCCCCTGTCGCCAGCGGAACACGACTTGCAGCACTCCTGCAAGCTCGGCTCTGAGCGCGACTACTGGGCCTCGAAGGGTATCGATCCGCATGAACTCGCGAATGCGCTCTGGGGCGTCTACTGCGACTTCGACGAGGCCGAGGCAATCGTCCGGTGCACCGCGATCATAAACCAGCGTCTGGCCGCCGTCGGCGCACTGAGATCGAGGGACGAAGCATGACGGGGCCACTGGGCAAAGTTTACAATCTCGACGAGGCGCATGAACATCTGCGCATGACGACTCGCGCCATAGCCAAAGTTGCCCGGCGCGAGGGTCTTTGTACCGTTTCCGGTCGCGACCTCCTTTTCAGCGAGAGCGATCTTCTGGCAATCTGGGAAATTAAGCGATGCCCCTCAAACTCGTCCGCCGCAAAGGTTCGGACTTCTATTACATCCGGGGCACCGTCCGCGGACAAAGCATTTTCGAATCTACTGGCACTGGCGACCCAGAGGTCGCGGAAGCGATCCGTATCAAAACGGAAAGCCGGCTGCTGAACGAAAGCGTTCACGGCAAGAAAGCCCTCATAACCTTCGAAGAGGCTGCTGAGTCCTACATCTCGTCTGGCGGCTCGGAACGGTTTCTTATCAAGGTCTCACCCGCAACAGGCAAGGTCTCCGGCATCGTCGCGCACTTTCGCGGCAAGCTGCTGAAAGACCTTACCCAATCCGACCTAGATGCCGCTGCCCGCATTCTCTTTCCGACAGCCTCGGCCGAGACGCGCAACCGGCAGTGCTACACCCCCTTCATCGCCGTCTGGAACCATGCCGCCGGCAACCAGTGGGCCGAGGTTCGCCAGTGGAAGCGGCCGCGCAAGGCGAAAGGCACGAACGTCGCCAAGCTCAAGGTACGCGCCGGCACCAAGCCGACAAGCTATGACCGAGCCGCTCAGTTCGTAGCCGCCATGTCGCCGGCTCCGGCTCAGCTTATGACCGCCCTCTTCTACACCGGGATGCGTCCGATTGAGATGTTCACTCTCGATGCGTCAGACGTGAACGTGCCAGGCCGATGGATCACGCTCGACGCCAGCAAGACAGGTGAACCGCGCGGAGTTCCTATCCATGATTTTATCGCCCCTCTCTTCGAGGCACTGGTGGCACGCGGCGGCATTCTGTTCCGCTCACACAAGGGAAAGCCCTATCCGCCGACCGAGGAGTTTGGCGGCCAGATTTCCAGCGCCATCACGGGGGCTAGAAACCGCCTCAAAAAACGCGGCATCACGATCATCGATATCGCCCCCTATACCGCGCGCCACACGGTCTCGACGCAGCTCGTCGTCAACGGCATCCACCCCTACATCAAGGACCAGATCCTCGGCCACGCCGCCGACGATATGAGCCGGCACTACACCCACGTGCCGCAGCAGCCCCTGATCGACGCGATCAACACGCTACCCGTGCCGCAGCTCTGGCGCGATCAGGAATGGTGGAGCGATCCTGTCTACTGGTCGAGGCGTTTGGTAAAATGGGGGCGAGGTAACTTCGGATACGCCAGTACGAGTGACGTTGGGTAACGGAACCTACTGTAGACCTAACAGAGACGCGAGTTCGGCCGACATTCTCGCTGCTGTGTTCGGGGGGCCAATAATCTCTTTGTCAGGCATGTCATTCGCATTTCCTCGCGACTGAAAGCCGACTAAGCGAATTGTCGAATTGGGGTCTGGGGAACCTGCAAGATTGCCGAGAAAGATTGGCGCTCCACTAGTGCCCTGAAAGCTTTGACAATAGTGTCCAAATTGACCGGGTGTGAGGTCGCCGACTACGCACATGGCACCGTGGTCAGCTCGAAGAAACGCTGAGAAAGCCCCATCTTCCAGAAGCGAACTTCCAGCCGTGAGGGCCGCATTTTTTATGCGCTGCTCAAGTAGCGCCCTGCGGAAAGCAAGCTCCTGAAATCCAATCAACGTCAGTTCTGACCCAAGCTCTACTTCTGCCCACGAGACTTTGAGGCGCGGGCTTTCAAGCGGGACAGGAGTTTTTAACCTTAGAGCTATAACGTCGTCCGGAGGTTGAGGATATGAGGTTACAACGGCGACAGGGCGTTCTCCAACTGGAGTGACTTCTGCAGCAACTTCAATGTAAGGAGGCAGGTGCGCTTTAACTGCGGCTAAGAGCACGGGACTAGGTGCGAAGGCGAGAGCACCGGTAGCGTCCGCGTCGGGACCAAGATTGCCAAGCGCTTCGCCGTAGTAGCAATGACGCGCTGTAACAATGAGCGTTTCGCTGATCAGCGTTGCCGTGCATGTAGGCTTTGGTTCGCCTGGATCCAAGACGTTAAACAACATGCCGACCCGGCCGACGATTCTTGTGTCGGTAATGGTATCCAAATACTGCAAACAGTTTTGCTCGTAGAGCAGGTGTGCTGCAAGGCATTCGGAAATTTCACGCTTATCATCAGCGTCGAACTGTGCGTAGGTCTCGGGTTCACCTGCTTTGAGGCAGGCACCATCAAAGTCATCAATCATATTACCGCGAGTCGGCGACACGGGCGCACGCAATAGCTGCACGGCCGCGCCACATTGATTGATCTGAGCACTTGCCCCACCCCCGGTCGTGGCATCTTGCAGCCGCGGGGGTAACTCGATGCCAGGCAGTCCCGACAACGTCTGCAATCCTATGCCCGGATCAGCGGGTTGACACGACGGGCAGTTGTCCAAGTCGATGATCGATGGATTGCGGACTGGTCGACCATCCGCGCCAATCTCAGGAACGCCCGTCTTCGGAAACGTTATTCCCTGCAGGAGCGGGACGTCAGCTTGGTAGTCCGACAGGGTATCTAGCTGATATGGCTCCCGATTTTGCAGTGTACGTACGGCACGCTGAATGTCGAGCGGCTTCGTTTCCAATGACTGCTCAAGTACGCTCCGAACGCTTGGGATAATAAGCGGCCCATTTTGGCCCCCTTCACCCTCGCCAATCCCGCCGAATCCATCACTCCCGGGACTGCTGTTGCCGAAACCAGGGCTTACGGGACCGCCCCCTCCACTCCCAAAGCCATTCCCCCCAGAACCGCCACCGCCAGAACCGCCACCGCCAGCTCCGCCGCCTCCAAAGCCACCGCCAGCTCCGCCGCCTCCAAAACCGCCGCCAGCTCCGCCGCCTCCGAAGCCACCACCAGCTCCGCCGCCTCCGAAGCCACCACCGTCTTGTGCCATAGCAGCAGTATCTGTCAGGAAACAGAGCGCGAGCAGTAAAGCGAGGTGGCGCATTATCCCGCCTCCAGTCCACGCTCAAACAAGAGTGCTTCCAACTCACGACGCTCCAGAAGTCCTGGCAACCCTTTTCCCTGCCAGAGACGTCTCATGTCCCGGATCTCCGCAGGAATGTTACCAAATGACTTTGAAGCCATATGGTTCCGGATATTCAGCATTTCTTTACGTCTATCCGAGCCATTAATGAGGCTTCCACGATTG
This sequence comes from Ensifer sp. LBL, assembly GCF_050435225.1. Taxonomy (NCBI): domain Bacteria; kingdom Pseudomonadati; phylum Pseudomonadota; class Alphaproteobacteria; order Hyphomicrobiales; family Rhizobiaceae; genus Ensifer; species Ensifer sp. LBL. The sequence continues at coordinate 915,222 of NZ_JBNDJY010000001.1, forward strand.
TAGACCAAGGACACCAACGCCCCCAGGCAATCTTCATTCAAAAATGACGTATTTGGAAAAGCATTTTCGGTCTCTGAAACTATATAAGGAACAAATCCGTCAAACTGCTGAAGTGCACTATCCCATTTCACTTCTATGTCGGAGTAATTTTGGAGTATATTTCGCGCGTTTACGCCCTTTTTACCTACCGCCGTCACGAACCTATCAATAATATCTTGACCCAGGATCCCATTCCAGTCTCCTCTAACCGTTTGACCAGACATATATCCGATGTCGTACCCAATGCCTATAGTTATACCGGAATCGCCCTTCGGCCAAATGGGGTTGATAAGTTTCTGTTTGTAATACTGCTCTCCAGAGACCTCAAAGCGGACAATTAGATCTTTCGCTCGCCGAGAAATCCGCCGGTCGGATTTCAACCGGCGCGAAGTACCTTGAGTTTCGATAACGATGATCTGCCGAAATTGGATCTCTCTGGCGGAACCTGTTGCCAACAACTCATCCGGCTGCAAGGCTGCCAGCCTTGTATCAAATTGATCAAAATTCTGAGCACGAATTGGATGCGTTTTCCCAATCGCGAGCGAACCCGCGATGACGCCGAGAACCTGCCTTCGCTTCATCTGAACCCGCCCCCCCAACAAAAAGAACCGTCCATTATGAAATGCTAAAAGTTATCTACCTTAAACAGTCATAAATTGCAAACCGCAGGTCGCGCCACCAGGCCGATAAATCTTAGTCGTCGACCCATCACTATTTTCGAAGGAGACCGTGCACTATCAGTGCATTGAATGGCTCCTAGCGTATATTTTGTAGTTATTTCATGCCCTTATGACAGATAAAAATTACCCTTGGTAAGGGAGAGGCCGAGAGTTCAAATCTCTCTAGCAGCACCAGTTTTCTCTCAAGAGATACAATCGGTTATTCGCGTGCGAAGCGCTTCGCAATGTTCCGTCGGTTGCCATCTGCAAGCCGCCTCATCCGAACATTTGCCCGCGTCACCCATGACGGCTCAGTGGCTCACGCCTTACCCTTTTCGGTCCACCGACAGCCATTCACCTGGTACGTCCTCTGCGCTACACTTCGATTCGGGCGCGCCCACGCCTCCCCCCTCCGATCGGGAAAGCAGATTTCATGCGGGGCCATCCATCATCGAACCGACTGTTCGAGCATTGCGCATAAGGAGGGATTGCGAAGGTTGCTCGCATCAGGAGGTTACCGATGAAACTGACTGCGCCGATCTACCATCTGAAACGCAAGGCGAAACGCCTATGCCGCGGCGAAGCCATTTCCTTGCACGAGGCGCTCGATCGCATCGCGGTGCAAGAGGGTTACAGCAATTGGAGCCTGCTTGCTGCCAAACATGCGGCGGCGGGTATCGAAACGCCAATCCAGCATTCGCAGCTCGACCCCGGCGATCTCGTTCTCCTCGGCGCGCGTCCCGGCCAGGGTAAGACGCTGCGAGGCCTCGCGCTTGCTGTTGAGGCGATGAGGGCCGGCCACAGAGCCTTCTTCTTCACGCTGGAATACACCGTTGCGGACGTGATCGGGCGCTTTACCGCCATCAAGGCCGACTACGACCAGTTTGCGTCGTTATTCGAGATCGATTGCTCCGACACGATCAGTGCCGACCATATCGTTGACAGGCTGTCGACGGCGACGCCAGGCACGCTTGTGGTGGTGGATTACCTCCAGCTTCTCGATCAGCGGCGTGAGAACCCTGCGCTTGGCGATCAGGTGCGCAAATTGAGGGCATTCGCGCGGCAACGCGGGCTGATCATCGTCTTCATCTCGCAGATCGATCGGTCCTTCGAAGCCACCGCGAGACGATTTCCGGACCTGGACGATATCCGTATGCCGAACCCGCTCGATCTCCGGCTTTTCGACAAGGCCTGCTTCTTGAGTAAAGGGGAGGCTCGGCTCCAATCAATCAATTGATACGAAGCTTGGCTGGCTGACATCGGGAACGTATCCGCCTTCGCCGCGTTACCGTCTCAAAGGCAGCAACGCGGAGGCTTCTCAATGAAAGGTATCGTTCTCTGGCTTATGGGCGTGCCGCTCATCGTCATCATCCTTCTCTACATGTTCGTATTCTAGAGAAGCAAAATGCAACGGCAGGTTGGCAGATTAACGCGACCTTAAGATTCCACTGCCAGATTTGACATTGCGATGATGGACAATCGCAACATCTTTGATCCCCTTTTGAAACCGGCTTCTGCCGGTTTCTTTTTTTGATGCACCTGTTTCGTACTTGGCGTTACTTGCTTGCGTTACTTGGCGGTCAGACCTTGACCGCCTGCTCCACGAAATCCTGTGAGCCGAAGAACTTGAGGTAGCGCTCGACCTCGGCCGGGTCACCGGTCGCCTTGCGCGGATTGTCGGAGAGTTTTACCGCCGGCCGGCCATCGGCTTCGCTGACCTTGCAGACGATCGAAATCGGGCTGAGACCGCTGATTTCTGTCGGCGCGCAACCGGCGAAATCGTTGGTGAGGTTGGTGCCCCAGCCGAAGCTCATGCGCACGCGCCCCTCGAAGTGGCGGTACGTCTCGATGATCGTGTCGACGTCGAGACCGTCGGAGAAGATCAGCAGCTTTTCCCGGGGGTCCCGACCCATCTTCTTCCACCAGGTGAGGATCTTTTCACCGCCCTCGATCGGCGGCGCACTGTCCGGCCTGAAGCCCGTCCAGTCCGCCACCCATTTCGGCGCATCACGCAGGAACGCCGCTGTGCCGAAAGCATCGGGCAGCACGATCAGGAGATTGCCGCCATAGAGTTGGTTCCAGTCCTGCAGCACCTTGTAGGGGGCGGCAGCCAGTTCCTTGTCGTTGCGGGCAAGGGCCGCGGCCACCATCGGCAATTCGTGTGCGTTGGTGCCAAGCGCTTCCAGATCGTTGTCCATGGCGAGCAACACGTTGCTGGTACCGGAGAACGAACTGCCAATCCCTTCCTTCAGCGCCTCGACGCACCAGCGCTGCCAAAGGAAGCTGTGGCGGCGGCGCGTGCCGAAATCGGAAATCCTGAGGTTCGGATACTGCCTGAGGCGCTCGACCTTGGACCACATCTTTGCCTTGGCGCGGGCATAGAGCACATCGAGGGTAAACGGGCCGAGGCCCTTCATCGCCGAGCGCGAGCGTAGCTCGTTGATGATCGCCAGCGCCGGGATCTCCCACATGGTGGTCTCCGCCCAGCGGCCGCGGAAGGTCAGCTCGAACTGGCCGTCGCTCCGTTTCAGCTCATAATCGGGCAAGCGGAATTTCGCGAGCCAGGCGAGAAACTCCGGCGAGAAGATCTGCTTGCGGCCATAGAACGTATTACCGGCAAGCCAGATCATTTCCTTCTTGGAGAACCGCAGCTCGCGCGCGTGATCGAGCTGCTCGCGCAGTTCCTGCTCGTCAATTTCGTCGGCAAGCCGCACCGTCTTCGTGCGATTGATCAACGAGAACGTCGCGTCGACATCCGGATAGAGCTGCCAGATCATCTGCAGCATCAGGAGCTTGTAGAAATCCGTGTCCAGCAGGCTGCGCACGATCGGGTCGAGCTTCCAGGCGTGATTGTAGACGCGCCTGGCGATATCGGTCTTCGTCATCGGTGAAATTGCTCCTTCCTCTTGGGCGAGGCTAGATCATCCCGGCTAATTCAGCTCAACGCCGGCGTCACGCATGCGCGTGATCATGGCATGAAGCGAGCCATTGAGGTCGATGCCCCGACAGGCGTCGAGAACGACCGAGGTCGAGAAGCCCTGCGTCACCGCGTCGAGCGCGGAGAAAGCGACGCAGAAATCGGTCGCGAGCCCGCAGAGCGTCACCTTTTTGATCCCGCGATCCCTGAGATAGCCGGAAAGACCGGTCGGCGTCCGGCGGTCGTTCTCGAAGAAGGCGGAATAGCTGTCGATCTGAGGGCGGAAACCCTTTCGGATCAAAAGCTCGGCGCGGGTCCATTCGAGCGCCGGATGGAATTCGGCGCCAACGCTGCCCTGCACGCAATGATCCGGCCAGAGCGTCTGCGCGCCATAGGGCATGGCGATCATTTCGAAGGGGTTTTTACCAGGATGGCTGGAAGCGAAGCTCGAGTGGCCGGCCGGATGCCAGTCCTGGGTCAGAACCACATGCTCGAAGCGACCGATCAGGCCGTTGATCATCGGCACGATCTCGTCGCCACCTGCCACACCGAGCGCGCCGCCCGGGCAGAAATCGTTCTGCACATCCACGACGATCAACGCTTTATCCGCCATCATTCACCTCTTGGCCGATCAACTGGTTATCGATCACCAAAATCGATTTAAGTCCAAGATCAATCACAGAATTTGAGCAACGACAAGCCAGTTCCGCAAGCTTCGAGGATCAGGAGGATAGATAAGCAAAAAGGGCGCCGGCATGGCCGGCGCCCTTGAACAAATGCGGTTGAAAACAATCAGTTTCCGAGATTGTTGATGTTGTCCGCGATCGAGAAGCCGGAATTTGCGATGCCGACCGGCTGGGCGACGAAGTTGAGGAACTTCGAGAAATCGACAGACGGGTGACGCGAGGCATAGATGACGTCGCGATTCTTGACCGGGAAGGTCTGTCCGACGATCAGGCTGTCCGGCTTGCTCATGTCGAAGCGGTAGACGATCGGGTAGCGACCGACGCTGTCGGTCTTCATGCCCTTGCGCAGCATTTCGTTGAAACGCTGCTGACCGAGCAGGCTCATGACCACATCCGGTTCTTCGTAACGGAAGATGAAGTAGCCCTTCATGTCGAGCGTGTAGTCCGAACCACCGCCAGCAAGGCCCATGGCCTCGAGCAGGTTGAGATCGTTGGCGCCGAATTCGACGCGCTGGTTGGCCTTGACCGCACCGAGGATCGTGAAGCGGCGCGGATCGCGCGTCACGAAGATCTGGTCGCCCGGCTTGACGTGGATATTTTCCGACGGGTTCTCGATGATCGACTTCAGAAGAACCGTTCCGGTCTTCTTGCCGCGCACCAATGTGACGAAGGTTTCATAGGGCTGCGCCACCGGGCCGCCGGCCTTGGCGATGACTTCGTTGATCGTTTCGTCGACGAGGCTCAGCGGCACCACCGACGATTTGCCGACGGCACCCGAAACCGTGACGTTGCGTGACGCCGTGCTCATGCTGGTGACGATGACGTCGGGCTCGACGGCCTTCTGCTTCAGCGCTTCCAGGATTTCCTGGCGCGCCTGCTCCAGCGTCAGGCCGGCAAATTTAACGGGACCGACATAGGGGATAGCAGCCTTGCCATCCGGCTGAACGACGAGATCGATGCTGGTCTGCTTGGAGTCCTGCGTCGAGAACAGGCCGTCGCTGCCGGCTTCAAAGATCGAAACCTTGAGCTGGTCGCCAACGCCGATGACGACGCGGCCAACACCGCCGCCAATACCGAAACGGCGATTGAGCGTCGAGGAGACATAATCGGAAACAAGACGCGCGGAGCGCCCGTCCACATCGACGATGTCGAAAACCGTTGCATTCTGGCGGCCGATCTCGGCGCCGGACTGGCCGGCATCCTTGACGATCGCCCCAGCCAGCGGCCCCTCACCAGGCACAGCCTGGCATCCGACAAGGGCGGAACAAAGCAGAAGGGCACTGACTCGTTTCAACTACGACACTCCACATTCGGCACAGCCATGATTTTGCTCATGGTTCCGCGCCGCATCATCCCCCGGCAGGGAATTTCGCCGGTCTCTGAAAAGCACAATCGCCGTCCCACAACAAGTCACCCCAAGACCAAGACGGGCAATTTATTTGAGCCCGCGTCTTTCTGGTCATACCTTCGATACCTTGAGCGTGGTTTGTCGCCCAATCCGACTTGGACTGGCGTTGACAGCGTGTATATCTTCAGTCTTTGGGGTTGAAAGCTAGGGACTTTAAGTTAAAAGCTGACTAATGAGGCGGAACGAATATAGCTGGGGATAGCCCACAAGCATGACGATTGGCGATTGCATTTCGACCTCCGCCGCGCAATCGCAGGTGCAACTTTAACGGCATTTTAGAGCGTTCGATCATACATGGCTGTTGAGATTATTGGGCGTGCATGCCTCGCCCCTGGAGCAGAATCGCCCTCGGCGTTGTTCAAACTTCTACGTCAGGGCAAGTGCACCGTCACCAGCATTCCATCGGATCGCTGGGACGTCGCGCGATTCTGGCATCCCGTCATGGGCACGCAGGGGAAGACCTATTCCTTCGCGGCCGGCGTGCTGGATCAACTCTACGATTTCGACCCGGCCGTCTTCGGCATGTCGCAGCGCGAGGCCATGTATATGGACCCGCAGCAGCGCGTGCTGCTACAGCTTGCCTGGCGGGCGCTTGAAGACGCCAACATCTCGTCGACGTCGCTGCACGGCGAAAACGTCGGTGTCTATATCGGCGCATCGAGCCTCGACCACGCCAACCTGACGGTCGAGGACCCGGCAGCGGCCGGCCCCTATTTCATGACCGGCAACACGCTGTCGATCGTGTCGAACCGCATCTCGCATATCTTCGGCCTCAGCGGCCCGAGCATGACGGTCGATACCGCCTGTTCCTCCTCGCTGGTCGCACTCGACCAGGCGATGCGGGCACTGACATCGGGCGAGATCGACACGGCGATCGTCGGCGGCGTCAACATTCTTGCCCACCCCCTGCCCTTCGTCGGCTTCGCCCAGGCGCGCATGCTGTCGCCGGAAGGCCTCTGCCGCGCCTATGACAATGACGGCGCCGGCTACGTGCGCGCCGAAGGCGGCGTGGTCTTCGTGCTGCGCCGTTCTGATCGCGCACGCCGCGAAAAAGACCGCAGCTATGCGCGCATCGTCGCGACGGGCGTGAATTCGGCCGGGCGCACCAACGGCATTTCGCTGCCGTCGCGCGAAGCCCAGGCCAATCTGCTGAGAGCGATCTACGAAGGCAACGGCATCGACGCCAATCAGGTGGCCTTCGTCGAGGGCCACGGCACCGGCACCAAGGTCGGCGATCCGGCAGAAGTCTGGTCGATCGGAACGGTCATTGGCGCCAAGCGCCGGGCGCCCGTGCCGATCGGCTCGATCAAGTCGAACATCGGCCATACCGAACCCGCCTCCGGCCTCTTCGGCATGCTGAAGGCCATGATGGCGCTCGAGAACAATTACCTGCCGGCGTCGCTGCATTTCGATACGCCGAACGAGCATATCGATTTCGACGGCCTGAACGTTCGCGTCACGGCAAACCCGATCGAGCTTCTGCGTGGAAAGCGCGCGCGCCTCGCCGGCATCAACTCTTTCGGTTTCGGCGGCGCCAATGCACACGTCGTCATCAGCGATCCGGAACCGGCGGCCGATGAAAAGGCCATTAATCCGTCGTCCTCGGGACACGTGTTCCTCGCGAGCGCCCATACGCAGTCGAGCCTGGAAGCCCTTCTCAAGGATTACAAGACGGCTTTCGCGCATGCTTCCAAGAGTGAAGCCCGTGCGATGATCGCCGCATCGGGTGCCAACCGCACCCATATGCGCCATCGGTTTGCCGCCCGTAGCGACCAGCCCGAAGATATCGTCCGTGCGATCGCCAGCCACCTGGAAAAGCCCGGCTCGGATATCGGCGAGGTCGGCGAGGCCGTCGCTCGCGACGCCAAGGTCGCGTTCGTGTTCTCCGGCAACGGCTCGCAATGGGCCGGCATGGGGGTGGAAGCCTTCCGTGAAAACCTGCATTTCCGCCAGTGTTTCACCTCGGTCAGCGCGCTGTTCAAGTTCCACTCGGATATCGCGCTTACCGATCTCCTGACCGATCCTGATCTCGACAAGAAGCTTGCCGACACGAAGATCGCCCAGCCGCTGCTCTTTGCGGTGCAGGCCGCCCTGTCGGATTCGCTGGTTGCCATGGGCATCAAGCCGGTCGCCGTTTTCGGCCACTCCGTCGGCGAAATCGCCGCGGCCTACGCGGCCGGTGCACTGTCGCTCGTCGATGCGGTTTCGATCGTTGCCAAGCGCTCGCTGCATCAGGACCTGCTTGCCGGCCATGGCACGATGGCTGCCGTCATGCTCGGTGAAGAGGCTGCTCGCGCTTTTGCCGAGGCTCGCGGCCTTGACGAACTCTGCGTTGCTGCGGTCAACGCCCATAACTCCGTGACGATCTCGGGCCCGGCCGAACAGATCTCGGCCTTCCGCGATGCCGCCCGCAAGGCGAAGATCCCGGTCCAGATCCTCGACATCAACTATCCGTTCCACCACCCGATCATCGACCGGGCGAAGGATGCCTTCCTTTCGGACATCCCCGATATCGCGCCGCGCCGCACCGAACTCGCCTATCTCTCGACGGTGACGGGTGCCGCACTCGAAGGCACGCAGCTCGATCCGGAATACTGGTGGAAGAACGTTCGCGAGCCGGTCCGCTTCCAGGCGGCCGCAGAAGCCGCGATCGAGATGGGCTGCCGCCTGTTCATCGAAATCTCGCCGCGCCCAATCCTGTCGTCCTACGTCAAGGAGACGATCAAGCAGGCAGCCGCCCCCGGCATGGTGGTGCCGACGCTGCTCAGGGACGTCGCCGAAAGCGGCCAGGATCCGATTTCGGCCGCGATGGCGCGTGCCGTTGCGCATGGCGCCGTGGTCGACACAACCCGGGTCTTCGGCAAGCGCAATGCATCGATCGCCCTGCCAAGCCTGCCGTTCGAGCCCGTCGAGCTTCGCCCGGCGGCGACGACCGATGCCACCGACCTCTTCGGCCGGATTGCCAGACCTTACCGCCTGACCGGCTGGCGCAGCGATCCGAACAGCGGCAGCTGGAAGAACCATGTCGACGCCCATCTCTTCCCGGACCTTGCCGAACACGTGGTGGACGGCAAGGCGATCTTGCCGGGCAGCGGCTTCATCGAGATCGCCGTTGCAGCGGCACAGCAGTTCTACGGCAGCGACGAAGTCGAGATCACCAATCTCGAAATCGTCCGGCCGCTGGAACTCAGCGACACGAAAATCATGGAGCTGTCGACCGTCCTCTCGCCAGAGACCGGCGACCTCGAGATCCGTTCGCGCGAACGGCTGTCGGAAGACGACTGGGCCGTACATGCGGTTGCCCGCTGCCGCAAGCCGCTGCCGGCCGGGGATCGCGCCTATCCGTCGCTTGCGGGCCTCGCCAAGACGGCAACGGTGGCACCGGGCCGCGCCTATGAAACGGCACGGCAGTTCGGCCTCGACTACGGTCCCCGCTTCCAGCTGCTCGCGAAAGCAGTTGCCTACGGCGATCGCCTCGTCGATGTAGAACTGAAGACGGCCGACGCCACCGGACACCCGCTGGTCAGCTATGCTCTGAACCCGATCTCGGTCGATGCGACCTTCCACGGCCTGGTGGCGCTCTTCGACCGCTTCACCGGCGACAAGAGCGGCGCACCCTATATCCCGGTCCGTTTCGGTTCGGTCCGTGTCGTCAACGGCGGCCTGCCGATCGCGCGCGCCATGATCGAAATCGAACGTGTCAGCGCCAACTCGATCAAGGCGAAGTTCCACTTCTTCGGCCAGTCGGGCGAACCGATCGCGCATTTCGAGGATTGCCGTTTCCGCCGCACCTATCTGCGCAAGCACAAGACGCTCGACGCGCTGTCCTTCCACTACGAGGCAGTACAGTCGGAAGCCGTCCTGCCGGGCCTTCTGCGCAACAGCCTGGCACCGGTCTCGATCGCCATGCCGGCCGCCGGCGAGGCTGGCATCGACAACGCGACGCTGCTCTTCAATGCCGCGATCTACCGCGCCTGCCAGGAGATCGCCCTCAAGCTCGGCAAGGGTCGTTCAACGATCCAGGGCGGCAGCCTGCCCGGCGATTTCGCGTTCCAGTGTTTCCTGACGAGCTGCCTCTACGTGCTCGAAGATGCCGGGCTTTGTGAGCACAAGGATGGTGTCTGGACCGTCGCGCAGGAGTTCAACCTGCCGAGCGTGTCTGAAATTCTGAGCGAACTCTACGGCGAACGGCCTGACCGCGCCGTCGAAGCCGTACTGATCAACAACGCCTATGCGGAAGCGCTTGCCCGCATCGACGCCTTGCACGCGGGTGACGAAGCGGCCTCGGGCTCGAACTTCATCAGCGACGCCACGATCGACCATCAGGCGGTTCACTCGGAGGCAAGCCGTCAGCGCATGGCCTTCGTGCTGCAAGCGCTCGAAACAACGCTCTCGACGCAGCCCGCCGGAGCGCGTCTGCGCATCGTCGAGCTCGGCAGCGTATCCGCCGGTTTCACTAAGCGGCTGGCGACGCTTGCCGAAAAGCATGGTGCAAGCCTCACCGTGTTCGAAGCACGCGACAACGCCCAGCGCGGCCTTGAGCTCTCCTTCGAAAACGACGCCCATGTACACATCCTCAAGAAAGGCGAACTCGCGACGCTTGCGGCCTTCGATCTCGCCGTCAGCGCTTCCGATGGGTTCTACGGCCTGATCGAGGACGATGTGACGGTTCGCACGGCCTTGCGTACCGCACTGCGTCCTACCGGTGGTATCATCGCCGCGGTCAGCGCGCCGTCGTTGTTCAACGACTTCGCGCTTGGCCTGTCCGAGGGTTGGTTCGCGCGCAGCCAGACGGCGGAGTTTCCGATCGGCAACCTCGCGGCTGCGCCGCACTGGCAGAAATGCCTCGACGATCTTGACCTGCGCGACATCGACATTGCCGACCGCGAATGTGCAAGCGGCAACGTCATCCTGCTCGAAGCGCATGGCACAGCTGCTGCTGCCGCAGACGTGGCGGTACCGGCGTCCAACCCCTACCTGTTGCTGGAGATCGGCGGTCACGAACAGCGCGAACCGTCTGAGACAGCCGTTCGCGTCAGCCTGACCGGCGATGCGACTGCGGACAAGGCCGCGCTCCTGCCAGCCTTCGCGGCGCTGGGGGGCCAACCGCTTCGGGCAGTCTTCCTCGCCTTGCCGACGGCCGCGTCGCGTACCGACGATTCCGCCTCTCTGCAAACGCAGATCCTCGCGCTCGGCACGTTTGCCGAAGCGTTGCGCCAGCATATCGGCGGTGCAGAGCCGGCGGACGACAAGCGGCCCCGTCTGGTGCTTGTTGCGCCTGGTGGCGCTCCGATCGCCAGCCGGACGGTCGGCGCAGCGGTCGCAAGCGACGGCGTCAATGCCGGCCTCTGGGCCTTCGCCCGCGTGCTTCAGAACGAATACGAGTTCCTCGACGTCCACTCGCTCGACATCGACGGTTCGCCGGCGACGGCTGCCCAGATGGCTGCGGCATTGCCGCTGCTTGGCGCCGCTGGAGCAAACCGCGAATGGCTGCTCGAAGGTGACGCTGGCGCTGCGCTTTCGGAGATCCGCGCCGTGCCTGGGCCGGTCGACAATGCGCACGCAGCAACAGCTGCCTTCAAGGCTGCAACCATCCGCCAGCGCGTCAGCTCCCAGGTCGGCAGCATCGTCTGGGAAGAAAGCGACATCCCCTCGGCAGGCCCGGGTGACGTCGTCGTCGCGGTCGCGGCCACCGGCCTCAACTTCCGCGACGTGATGTGGGCGATGGGCCTTCTGCCGGAAGAAGCGCTCGAAGACGGTTTCGCAGGCGCGACGATCGGCATGGAGCTTTCCGGCCATGTGGTCGCGGTCGGCGCCGGCGTCGATGACCTCACCGTCGGCGATGCCGTCATGGCGATTGCGTCCTCCGCCTTCTCGACCCACGCGGTCGTTTCGCGCGCCGGCGTCGCCAGGTTGCCGCAATCGGTCAGCCCGGTCGCCGCAGCGACGGTCCCGGTCGCGTTCCTGACCGCCTATTACGCGATGGTCGAGCTTGGACGGATCCAGCCTGACGAGACGATCCTCATCCATGGCGCCGCCGGCGGTGTCGGCCTTGCCGCTCTGCAGGTCGCAAAGCTGAAGGGCGCCAAGGTCATCGCCACGGCAGGATCGCGCGAGAAGCGTCGCTTCCTGTCGATGCTGGGCGCCGATCACGTCTTCGATTCCCGTTCGCTCGACTTCGTCAACGACGTTCGCGCCGTAACGGACGGCGAAGGCGTCGATCTCGTGCTCAACTCGCTGTTCGCCGAGGCCATGGAGCAGAGCCTGGCGCTGGTGAAGCCGTTCGGCCGCTTCCTTGAGCTTGGCAAGCGCGACTATTACGCCGACAGCAAGATCGGCCTTCGGCCGTTCCGCCGCAATGTCAGCTATTTCGGCATCGACGCCGACCAGTTGCTGGTCAATCAGCCGAAGCTGACCAAGCGGATCTTCACCGAGATCGGTGCACTGTTCGAAGACGGCAAGCTGACGCCGCTTCCCTATCGTGCCTTCGACTTCGACGAAATCGGCAACGCCTTCCGGCTGATGCAGAATGCCGGGCATATCGGCAAGATCGTCGTGCTTCCTCCGGTCGCCGGCACGCATCGTGTCGCCAAGCGTCCGCATGGCGGCATGAAGGTCGATCCGAACGGCATGCATCTCGTCGTCGGTGGCATCGGCGGCTTCGGCCTCGCTGCCGCCAACTGGCTCGTCGAAAAGGGTGCGACGAAGGTCGCGCTCTGCTCGCGCCGTGGCCAGGCGGATGCCGAGACGACGGCGATGATCGATCTCTGGGCGAAGGCCGGCGTTGCCGCCACGGTTCATGCCTGCGACGTCACCGATCCGGCAGCGACGGAGCGCCTGCTCAAGACGCTGCGCGCCGTGGCGCCGCTGCGCTCGATCGTCCATGCTGCCATGGTGCTCGACGACGCGCTGATCAGCAACCTCAACCGCGAGCGCAACCGGCCGGTCATCGATACCAAGGCCAAGGGTGCCGCGGTTCTCGATCAACTGACTAGCGGCGACAAGCTCGACAACTTCATCCTGTTCTCGTCAGCGACGACCCTCGTCGGCAACCCCGGACAGGCGAATTACGTCGCGGCCAACGGCTATCTCGAAGGTCTCGCCCGCGCCCGTCGCGCCCGCGGCCTTGCGGGTCTCGCCGTCGGCTTCGGCGCGATCGCGGACAGGGGCTACCTGGTCCAGAACACGGACGTGAACGACATCCTCGCCAAGCGTATCGGCAAGACGGCGCTGAAGGCGCAGACGGCGCTCGACATGGTCGAAAGCCACCTGGCCTTCGATCCGGGCACCGTCGATGCGGCAACCGTGATGATCTCGGAGATCGACTGGTCGGCGGCACGCAATCTGCCTGTCGCCAAGAACGCCCTCTTCGAAGTCATCCTGCGCAGTGCCGACCAGCATGCGACGGGCGGCGAAGGCACCAAGATGGACCTCGTCGCGATGATCGAGGGCAAGTCGCCGCAGGAAGCCGAGGACATTCTCTTCGATCTCGTCGCCGGCGAGATCGCCGCAATCCTGCGCGTATCGAAGGATACGGTCACCCGCAGCAAGGTTCTGAAGGAAATCGGCCTCGACAGCCTCATGGCCGTCGAACTCGGCATGAGCTTCCAGCAGAACACCGGCTTCGACATGCCGCTCAGCGGCGTCGCCGACAACACGACGGTTGGCGATGTCGCGCGCAAGCTCTATGAAAAGGTGAGCAAGCGCGACCAGAGCGACGATGCCGAACCCGCCGACGACAAGATCGTCAGCGAACTTGCGCAACGGCACGTCGGAACGGCGAAGGAAAAAGCACAAGGCCAATGAGCACGAACGGAAACGGTCCAGGCGCATCCAAGATGACCAGCAGCCTCAAAGAGAACCTGCTGGACCGGATGAGAAACACGCATCAATCCTCCGAGCGCAACCGCATGGCACGCTCGGAGCGGGAGATGCCGCCGCCGGCACGCCGGCAGCAGGCCCGTTTCGAAGACCTGCCGGAATACAAGCAGGTGATGACGCAGAAGTTCGCAAGCGAGCAGCTCGGCATTGCCAATCCGTTCTATCGTGCGCACCAGACGGCGGCGGGCGCGACCACCGTCATCGACGGCCGGAAGCTGATCAACTTCGCTTCCTATGACTATCTTGGCCTCAACCGCCATGCGGAGGTGCTTGCGCGGGCACGCGACACCATCGGCACCTTCGGCATCTCCGCGTCGGCGAGCCGCCTCGTCGCGGGCGAGCGCCCAGTGCATGTGGCGCTCGAAGAAAAGATCGCCAGCTTCTATGGCGTCGATGCTGCGGTCTGCTTTGTCAGCGGTTATCTCACCAATGTGGCGGCGATCAGCTGCCTGATGGGGCCGAAGGACCTCGTCGTCCACGACGAGTTCATCCACAACAGCGCCCTTGCCGGCGTCAAGCTCTCGGGCGCGACACGACGCCTGTTCAAGCACAATGACGTCGCCGACCTCGAACACGTGCTGCGCACCGTTGCCGGCGACTATCGCCGCATCATGGTCATCGTCGAGGGCATCTACTCGATGGACGGCGATGTCGCCGACCTGCCGGCGCTTCTGAAGCTTAGGGCCGAATATGGTTTCTGGCTGATGGTCGACGAAGCCCATTCGCTCGGCGTTCTCGGCAAGACCGGCCGCGGGCTTGCGGAACATTTCGGCGTCGATCCGCGCGAGATCGATATCTGGATGGGGACGCTGTCGAAAACCACGTCGAGCTGCGGCGGCTATATCGCCGGCAGCGAAGCGTTGGTCGAAGTGCTGAAGGCCTCGGCCGGCGGCTTCGTCTACAGCGTCGGCCTTGCGCCGGTGCTGGCGGCTGCGGCTACCGCGAGCCTGGAAGTTCTGGAACGGGAGCCGACACGCACGGCGGCGCTGCGCCGCAACGGCGCCCTCTTCCTCAAGCTTGCCAAGGAAGCGGGCCTGGACACGGGCCTCTCGAGTGGATTTTCCGTCGTTCCGGTTCTGGTTGGCGATTCCTTGCGTGCAGTCCAGCTGTCGAACGACCTGCTTGCCGAAGGCGTCAATGCGCTGCCGATCATCCACCCGGCAGTTCCGGAAGGGCTGGCGCGGCTGCGCTTCTTCATCACCAGCGACCACACGGAAGAGCAGATCCGCCGCACGGTAACGCTGACGGCCGAGCGTCTGGCCGACCTTACCGCACGCAACTTCGGCCTCGGCGGCATCGACATCGACCAGATGATGAAAGCGCTCTCGGCGCGCTGACCTGACCGCGTGTGCTGCCGGGTCATGTGGTTGCCGAAGCAGAGCCGCTTCGCACTCTTCCGAACTCTGGAGCGGAATACCAGCATGACGCATGTGATCATTACCGGTGGCTCGAGCGGTATCGGATTTGCGGTCGCATCGATCTACGCGGCGCGCGGGGCGCGCCTCTCGTTGATCGCCCGCTCCCGTGGCCTCCTGGAAGACGCCCAAGCGAAACTTGTCGCATCCAGCGGGGCGAACGCCGACAGTATCCGGATCGAGGCCGCCGACGTCGCGGTGGAAAGCGATGTCGAAGCGGCGATCCGGCGGTGCGAACAGGCTTTCGGCCCCTGCGACATCCTGGTCGCATCCGCCGGCATCGTCGAACCCGGCCGGTTCGAGGAACTCGACAGCGCCTCGTTCCGGCAGCAGATGGACACCAATTTCTCCGGCACGGTGCATGCGGTCCGCGCTGTCTACGACAGCATGAAGCGGCGCCGGCGCGGCCGGATCATGATGATCTCGTCCGGCGCGGGGCTGCTCGGCATCTACGGCTATTCGGCCTACTGCGCCTCCAAGTTCGCCGTGCACGGCTTTGCCCAGGCTCTGCGTTCGGAAGCTCGTCCGCACGGCGTCAGCGTCTCCGTCTGCTTTCCGCCGGATACGGAAACGCCGCAGTTTCAGCGCGAGCTCGCGGCCCGACCGCCGGAAGCCGCCACGATCATGGGCACGGTCAGGCCCTGGCCAGTTGAAGCGGTGGCCAGGCGGATCGCCAAGGGGACCGACCGCGGCCGGTTCGAAGTCTATTTCGGCACGACGTTGTTTCTCCTTGGCCGCTTCGCTCCCGCCGTTCGTCCCTTGCTCAACTGGTGGTTCGACCGGGCGATTGTGCGGTGCGGCAACACGGCGACGCATAATCGTGGAGTGTCCGAGCACCGGACCTGACGGTGCTTGTACCTAGCATCGATAAGATCTAAGTGTCGGGCGGACGCTGTGCCGCATAAAGCGGCATCGGCCGGCATGAAGACATGAAGGTTTCCGCTTGGCGTTGCTTCCCTTTCAGCTGCACGACTACCCGATAACACTGACGCTTAGTTGTTATCTGCTGTCCTGTGCGGTGATCTTCTTCACCGACCGCTTCGCCTTGCCGAAGCGCGAGCGGCGCGCCAATCCCTCGCCCTTCGGACGCACCCAGGACGTGATCGATGTGCTTGCCCGCCTGCCGGTGATCGCGCTGGTCTTTGCCGGCTTCTTTGCGGGATCCTGGCGTCCGCTCTATGCGGCGGCCGGCACGATGAGCTTCTTCATCATCTTCACCGGCATTTCCCGCGCCAAGTTCAAGTTCATTCGCGAGCCGCTGATCTTCTCGGACATCGCGCTCGTCGTCGACGTGTTCAAGTACAAGACCATCTTCTACGCGAGCTCGCTGAACGTCGTCTTCTGGACCGTCGCCTTCCTCTACGTCTTCGGCGTTTCCGGCCTCTACATGTATTTCGAGCCGGCCATTCTGCCGGATCGGGGCAAGGCCTTCTGGATCCTGGTGATGCTCGGCGTCGCCTATGGTCCCTGGCTCCTGCTCTTCTACGGCCCGGTGAACCGGCCGACGGCGGCCCTGGTGCAGCGGCTGCTCAAGGTCCTCGACGTCAAGATGAATACCGTGCGCTTCGGCACCTTCGGCTCGGTCGTCTTCCGCTTCATCATCTGGCTTGGTGTCCGGCGCGAAAAGATCGTCGCGGAACTCTCGGAAATCGTGCGGGCCGCCGTGCAGGACCTCATCGGCGACGACGGCTCGCCGCTGATCGTCGTCTGGCAATCGGAATCCTTCATCGACATGCGGCACTTCGGCGTCGACACGCTGAACCTGCCGACGCTGGACCGGCTGCGGCGCGAGGCGGTGCAGTGGGGCCGGCTCAGCAGCGTGTTCGAAGGTGGGTATACGCTACGCACCGAATTCGCCGTCATCAGCGGCCTCGTGCCCGACGACATCCATGTCGACGCCAGCTATCCCTATCTGCGCGCGTCGCACTATGCCGATGTCGTCTGGCCCGGAAAGATGAAGCGCGCCGGCTGGAACACCCACTTCATCCATCCCTATGACCGCACGTTCTTCCTCAGGCACAAGGCGATGCCGCAGCTCGGCTTCTCCAAGCTGACGATGCTCGACGGCTTCGACCATCGCCCCGAGCGCGACGGGCCCTATGTCTCCGACGAGAAGCTCGCGGCGAAAGTGATCGACGCCAGCGAGAAGCTGCCCGAAGACGAAAGCGGCTTTATCTTCGTCGCCTCCATGGCCAATCACGGCCCGTGGGAGCCGGGCCGCGTCGGCGATCTTACCAACCCCGTCGATATCTATCTGGCCATCCTCGAGCAGTCCGACGCAGCGCTCAACACGTTGAGCGAGCGCCTCGACAAGCTCGACCGCCCGGTCTGGCTCGTCTTTTACGGCGACCATGCGCCGCTGCTCAAATCCTTCGCCGATCCCTTCCCGGATCCGCGCACGGACTATCTGATCGTGCCGCTCGCCAAGGCGAAGCGGTCGTCCCACAAGCCGGCCGAGCCGAGCAGCGTCGAGGCCTGGAACCTGATCGAGGCGCTTCTCAACCACGCGAATCTCAGAAAGGATACGCTGCGTTAGCGGCGATCGGCGGATGGAGAACGCTTCGATGACATCGGCCGGTGTGGCCGGCCGGCAAAGGCAGCGGGTCTTCCTGTTCCTGCAGGGCCCCTCCTCGCCGATCTTCCGCAAGATCGCCGACCGGCTCGAAGCCCTTGGCCACCGCTGCCTGCGGATCAACCTCAACGTCGGCGACCAGATCTTCTGGCGCCGCAAGGGCGGCTTCAACTATCGCGGCACGGCGGCAGCCTGGCCCGGCTATCTCGAGGCGTTCATCGCCACCCACGGCGTCACCGACATGCTGCTGTTGGGCGAAGAGCGGCCCTATCACCAGGCAGCGACCGCCGTCGCCCGCAGAACCGGCGTCAATGTCGCCATTATCGAGATGGGCTATCTGCGGCCGGACTGGCTGACGCTTGAGCGCAATGGCATGTCGTCGAATTCCCATTTTCCCGTCGATGCCGGGCAGATCCTTTCGGCTGCGTCAAACCTGCCCGAGCCAGACTGGCGCAAGCGCTACAGCCAGACGTTCCTCGCCGATGCGAGCTACGATCTGCTCTACAATCTGCCGAACGTCTTTTTCTGGTTCCTGTTTCCGCACTATCGCCGTCACGCGATTTTTCATCCGCTCGCCGAATATGCCGGCTGGATACGCCGGCTGCTTTCCGAGAAGCGGCGCAACGCCGAAGCGGTGGCGACCGTTGCGAAGTTGCTTTCGGAGGACGTCCCCTACTTCGTCTATCCGCTTCAGCTCGAAACCGACTTTCAGCTCAGGGCGCATTCGCCCTTTCACAGCCAGAAGGATGCGATCGCTGACGTCCTGACCTCCTTCAGCGCCTTTGCCGCGCCGAATGCACGCCTGGTCTTCAAGGTGCATCCGCTCGACAACGACCTGATCCCGTGGCGCAGCTTCATCGAGCAGCACGCGGCAACGCGTGGCTTGAGCGGACGGGTCTTCTATCTGGACGGCGGCAACCTCGACACGCTTGGCGACGCGAGCGCCGGCATGGTCACGGTAAATTCGACCGCCGGCCTGCACGCCTTGAAGCAAGGGCGGCCGGTTAAGGTACTCGGCACTGCCGTCTTCGATATTGCCGGCCTGACGGACCAACAGCCACTCGACGCTTTCTGGCGGGCGCCGCAGGCGCCGGAGCCTGAACTCAGTGTTGCCATGTTCCGCCTGCTTGCGGCGTCGATCCAGGTGCGCGGCAACCTCTATTCCCGCACCGGAACCGATGCCGGTGCGGAAGCGATTGCCCAGCGGCTGCACGAAGACAGCCTCAACGAGCCTGGGGCCTTTGTTGACCCCGCGCCGAGACAGAAGCCTGCGAAACGCGCGCCTTCCGCTTCCCGCCAAGGATAGCCGTTTTTACATCGTGTGGACCTAGCGCGGCGCGAGCGCTGCCGCGATTGCTGCGACCAGCATCAGGCCGGCTGCGGCCAAGGGCAGCGCGGAAAAGCCAGCCTCGCCATAGACGACGCCGAAACCAAGCGTTCCCAAAAAGAGCGACAGATAGGTGACGCCGCTGTTCAGTCCCATGATCGCGCCCCGCCTTGTGGGATCGAGCCCCGTCAACCGCATGATCAGCACGTTGAGACCGAAATGGTTGGCAAGGCCCCAGAAGAACACGACGACCAGCATGGCCGTGTAGGAGCCGCTTGCGGCCGCCATCGCCGCATAGACGCCGGCGACGACCACGAAGATCAGGGGCAGCAACCGGCCGGCGCCGAAGCGATCGATCAGCCGATCGAGCAGTGCTGCCGCACCGAAGCCGAAGCCGTAGGAAACGGCAACAAGGCCATTGGCGCTGAGCGGCAATCCGAGCGCCGCGTGCAGGTGTTCGCCGATATAGGCATAGACGCCGTAGAAGGCGGCCATGAAGGCGGCACAGGCGATCAGCAGCGGCCCGGCGCCACGCACGCCAAGCGCAGCAAGCGGCGACGTCGTCTTGCCGGCGAGACCTTCCCGTACCGGCGCGAGCCTGACGGCAGCGCAGGCAACCAGCGTCGCCGCGGCAACGACGACGTAGACGGCGCGCCATCCCCCGAAGTCGGCGATCGCTGCCGATAGCGGCACACCGGCCACCATGCTGAGCGTCCAGCCGGTCAATACCAGGCCGATCGTCTCGCTCTCCCGTCCGGCCGGCGCGATGACCGAGGCCAGCGTATAGATCGAGGGAAGCGCGATGCCGGTGGCGACGCCGACAACAAGCTGGGCGGCGACCAGGAAGGCGAGCATGGGCGCGAGCGCACTGCCGGCAAGCCCGGCGGCCAGAAGCAACAGCGCGGCAGCCAGAATGCGATGGGGACCGTAGCGATCGATGAAGCGGCCAAGGAAGATGGCGCTGACGGCCGTGCCCAGTCCGAAAGCCGCCGACGCGACCATCACGGAGGGAACATCGGCGCCGAGGCTCCGCGCCACCTCCGGCGCGATCGGACCCAGCGCCAGAGAATTCGAGCCGATGACGCCGATACACACGGTCAGGACATAGGCGAAGGGCGGGATGCGCGCCCTGTCGATCGAGACCCTGTCGATTGGATCTGGCGAAACTTGTTGATCTATGTTCGTCATTCCTTCATTTTTGCAGAATGAAATTCAGCAACAAGAGGAATTCCGGGTATGGACCAAAATACAGATGACGTTCGGCGGAAGCGTCCGCCGGAACGCGACCTCGACGCCATGGACCGAAAGCTATTAGGCGTCCTCGTCGAGGACGCGACCACGAGCTATGCCGAGCTTGGCGAACGCGTCGGACTTTCGCCGCCGGCGGCGCATGAACGGGTGAAACGGCTCCGGCGTTCGGGCGCGATCCGCCGCGTGTCGGCCCTCATCGATCCGGACGCGGTCGGAAAGACGCTGCTTGCCTTCGTCCATGTCGATACGACCGGCTGGGGCAAGACGCAGGCACTGCTGGCGATCGAGGAATGCCCTGAGGTGGAGGAGATCCACTCGGTCGCCGGCGACACCTGCATGCTGCTCAAGGTGCGCACCGAAAGCACGCATGCGCTCGAAGGGCTGCTGGCGCGGCTCTACGACACACCCGGCGTCAAGGCGACGCGCAGCTATGTGGTGCTTTCGACCTATCTGGAACGGCCGGTGCAGCCAGGCACGACGAGCGATTGGCCCGCCGTGGTGAAAGGTTAGGCTGCTTTCGTCAGACGGAGATCCGCTCTGCCGGCCTCAGACGACGCCGGCGCGCAGCAGGTCGTGGATATGCAGGATGCTGACCGGCGCCCCGCCATCATCGACGACGAACAGCACGGTCACCTTGTGCTGCTGCATGAATTCCATGGCGCCGCTTGCGAGCACGTCGCCGCGGATCACGCGCGGATTGCGCGACATCACCGCCTCGACCGGCTGCAGTAGCAGGTCGCCGGACATGTGACGGCGCAGGTCGCCGTCGGTGATCACGCCAGCCAGCTTACCGCCGCCGTCAACGATGCCGACGACACCGAAGCCCTTCGACGACATCTCGATCAGCGCCTCGCTCATCGGGCGGCCGACGCTGAGAAGCGGCATCTGCGCGCCCTCATGCGCCAGTTCGCGCACCAGCCGCAGCTGCGCACCGAGCTTGCCGCCCGGATGGAAAGTCTTGAAGTCCTCGGCCGAAAAGCCGCGCCGCTCCAGGAGCGCGATGGCGAGCGCGTCGCCGATGGCAAGCTGCAGCATGGCCGACGTCGTCGGCGCGAGGCCGTGCGGACAGGCTTCCTGAACCTTCGGCAGGACAATCGGCACTTCGGAATTGCGGGCAAGCACGCTGTCGCGATTGGCGCAGATCGAGACGATCGGCACGTTGAAGCGCTTGGCATAGGTGAGCATGTTGGCAAGCTCGGCGGTCTCGCCCGACCAGGAAAGCAGAATGAGTACGTCCTGCGAGGTGACCATGCCGAGGTCGCCGTGGCTCGCTTCGGTCGGGTGCACGAAATAGGCGGATGTTCCGGTCGATGCCAGGGTGGCTGCGATCTTGCGGCCGATATGGCCACTCTTGCCGACGCCGGAGACGACGACGCGCCCCTTGCTTTCGCCGATCAGTTCGACGGCTTCGACGACACTGCGGGCAAAGATCTCGTCGGCGCCGAATTGATCCGCAAGCGCCTTGATGCCGGCCATCGCGGTCGTCAGCGTCCGGCCGATCGATTCCAAAGCCGCATTTGCGGTGCGATCATCCGCCGATGCATGTCTCAAACCCATGATGACCCCAATTCTGCGAAGACTTAAGCAACAGGCATAAACTTGCCCGCCAGACCATTGACGGCAGATAAGCGCTTTTTCTTGGCAAACCAAGTCTTGGAAGCAGAGTTCGGGGGAAAACTGGCGCGATCCGCGGCGTTTTCGTCAGCCGGCGCGCTTTTCTTCCATTTCGAGCGGCATCGACTTGTCGGCCGCGAATTCTTCGAGCGTCATCGAATCGAGGATAGCGGCAACGGCATCGCGCACCGTCGTCATCGACACCCGCACCTGACAGGTCTCGGGATCGTTGCAGTCTTCGCACACCTCGTAGGCCGTGCGGCTCGCACAGCGGATCGGCGCAAGCGGCCCATCGAGCGTACGGATGACGTGACCGATGCGGATTTCGGATGCCGGCCGCGACAGCGAGTAGCCGCCACCAGGCCCCTTCTTCGAGCGCAGCATGCCGGCGTTGCGCAGCTCGAGCAGGATCGTATCCAGGAACTTTTTCGGGATATTGTTGCGCTGCGCGATCTCGGTAATGAAGGCGGTCTCCCCCGGCTCCAGCCGTGCAAGATCGACCAAGGCCTTCAGTCCGTACTTTCCCTTCTTCGTCAGCATTCCGGCACGCTTTCCCTGCGGCGGCACCCCGGGAAACGGGAATCATCCGCGCAAATGCAAATATATCTTGGCATAGCACAAGAAACGTACTGCCAACATATAATTATAGTGGGGAATTGGCCGATGTCGCCGGCATCGCGTGCCGCCGATGCGGCCAGAATTTGCGGATGTCTTCGCGGCGGAGGCGGGAGAAAAGCCGAAACCGGCTTTTCTCATCCGCTTCAAGTGCGGCTTCAGGCAGCGGCGCTGTGGTTCTGCCGCTTCGCCTGGACGGCCTGGTGGGCCAACAGCTGACGGATCGCGGCACGCGCCTCATCGGCCGAGCCGAAGCGCTTCGCGTCCAGATCCCAGACGTGATACTTCACCGCCAGGAACTTGAAGCGATCTTCATCCGGGACAACAACGCCGACGGCTTCGCCGCCAAATTCGATAACCTGCTTGCTCATACAAATAACGCTCCTTCCACGCCGGCGGCGCGGAGACTTTCAATTTCGGCAAAAGATAAAGTTCGAGGGGTTCGAAGGTCACATTCGGCAGAGATTGCGAATGCGCCATTTTTTCTCTGTTGCGCGACAAAGGAGACGCGTGCCGAAGAAGGCGGCGGTCGAGACGGTTTCAGACATGTCACACTCCTTTGGCTGGCCCGGCATCAGCAATGCCGGAGCGTTCGATGAACAACCGTGAGGCGGACTCCCCGCGTCACGTATTGGCAAACTAGAATAATCTACCAATTCCGTCAATTAAAAAGATGAAGAAGAAGAAAAAAATTCTTCACCCCTGAAATTCTAGGGGTAGAGGACGCAAAATCCATCCACCCAGTCCGGAGCCGGAGACCCACGCTATTTAGGAAGCGAAGAATCAGTCTGCAAGGCACGGGTGGATAAAGACAGCACATTCGGACAAAAAAGGGGCGGCCGTTGCAGCCGCCCCTTCACGTTTTATATCCTGAAAGACGACGCTCAGGCCGCCGGCGTTCCCGCCTGCGGCGTGGTCGTGCCGCTGCGGGACGCTTCGCGATCCTTCCACCAACGATTGAGGAAAAGCAGGATCGGACCACCGATGTAGATCGACGAGGTCGTTGCCACGATCACGCCGAAGATCATCGGCCAGGCGAAGCTCTTGACGGCATCGCCGCCCCAGATCGCCATCGGCACCAGCGAGAAGGCCGTCGCCATCGAGGTGAAGATGCATCGCGCGATCACCTGGTTGATACTCATGTCGATGAGATCCGAGAACGGCATCGACTTGTACTTCCTGAGGTTCTCGCGCATGCGGTCATAGACCACGACCTTGTCGTTGACCGAGTAGCCTATCATCGTCAGCAACGCGGCGATGGCCGTCAGGTTGAAGTCGATGCCTGTGAGCGCGAAGAAACCGATCGTCTTGGTGATGTCGAGCAAGAGCACCGCGATCGCACCGACGGCGAAGTGCCATTCGAAGCGGAACCAGATGTAGAGCAGGATCGCCACCATCGCGAGACCGACAGCGAGGAAGCCCGAACGGGCAAGCTCGGTGCTGACGGTCGGGCCGACGACCTCGGTACGCTCGAATGCCGCATCCGGGATCGTCTGGACGACGGCATCCTTGATGCGGTTGAGCGCAGCGGTCTGCTCCTGCTCGCCGCCCGGCTGGCGCTGGACGCGGATCAGGACCGACTTGTCCTGGCCGAATTCCTGCAGTGCCACCTCGCCGATGTTGAGCGCTTCGAGATTGTGGCGCAGCGTCGGAAGGTCGAGCGTGTTCTTCGAGGTGGTTTCGACCTGAATACCACCGACGAAGTCGATGCCGTAGTTGAGGCCTGGCGTGAAGAACAGCACGACCGAGCTTACCGACAGGAAGGCCGACATGCCGATGGCAATGAAGCGGCCCTTCATGAAGGAGAAGGACGGAAGCTTCGGAACCTTGCCGAACAGCGACGGGATCTCGAGCTTCTTCATCTTCCGGCGGACGACGACTTCACGCATCATCAGGCGAACGACGGTGATCGAGGTGAACATCGAGATGATGATGCCGAGCATCATGGTGACGGCGAAGCCCTTGACCGGGCCGGAGCCGAAGGCGAACAGCAGCACGGTGCCCGAAAGCGTCGTGACGTTACTGTCGATGATGGTCGCATAGGCCTTGTTGAAGCCGATATCGAGCGCCTTCATCGCGCCGGCGCCGGCTTCCGTCTCTTCGCGGATACGGGCGTTGATCAGGATGTTGGCGTCCACGGCCATGCCGATGCCGAGAATGATACCGGCGATACCGGGCAAGGTCAGCGTCGAACCGAGCATAGCCAGAAGCGCGACGGTCAGGATCGTGTGCAGCACCAGGCCGACATTGGCGATCATACCCCATGCGCCGTAGAGAACGACCATCAGGGTAACGACGAGGGCGAAGCCGGCAAGACCGGTGTAGATGCCCATGCGGATGGAATCGGAGCCGAGGTTCGGACCGACGGAGCGTTCTTCGATGACGGTGAGCGGTGCCGGCAGGGCGCCGGAGCGCAGCAGCGCGGAGAGAACGGTCGCTTCCTTTGCGGTGAAATTGCCGCTGATCTGGCCGTTGCCGCCGATGATCGGTTCGCGAATGACCGGTGCCGTCAGGACCTTGCCGTCAAGAACAATGGCGAAGGGCCGGCCGACGGCGGCCTGGGTGATTTCAGCAAACTGGCGGGCGCCGAGCGAATCGAAGGTGAAGGACACGATCGGCTCGTTGGTGCGCTGGTCGAAGCCAGCCTTGGCGTCGGCCAGGCGTTCGCCCGAAATCGCCACACGGCTTTCGACGGCGTATTTGTTGTTGTCGTGCGCACCAGGCAGGATGTCGACGCCGCGCGGCGGCGGCTGATTGGGATCCACGGCCTGGTCGACCATGTGGAAGCTCATCTGCGCGGTCGAGCCGAGGAGCTGGCGCAGGGCCGTCGGATCCTCGAGGCCAGGGAGCTGGACGAGGATACGGTCGGAACCGACGCGCTGGATCAGCGGTTCTGCGACACCGACGGTGTCGACGCGCTGGCGGATGATTTCGAGGCTCTGCTCGACCGCCTTGGTGGTGCGGTCGGCAAGGCCGGCCTCGGTCATGGCGATGTTGATGCTGTCGCCGCTCTCGGTCACCTCGATATCGGAGGCCGAGCCACCGAAACCGAGCGTGCCGACGGGGGCAGCGAGTTCCTTCAGCTTCGGTAGGACCTTTTCCCGGTCAGCCGGGTCTTCGATCTTCACGGTGACGGTGTCGCCGGCAATGCGGGCCGAAGAGGCCGAAATGCGCTCGGTGCGCAGCGCCCGGCGCGTATCGTCAAGCAGGGTTTCGAGGCGAGCCTTGCGCAGGCCGGCAGCATCGACTTCGAGAACAAGGTGCGAGCCGCCCTTGAGGTCGAGGCCGAGGGTCACCGGCTTGACCGGCAGCCAGCCTGCAAATTGTTCACGTTGTGCCGGCGTCAGCACGTTCGGAAGCGCCGCGATACATCCGAAGATGATCACGACGACATAGACGAGAATCGCCCATTTCGATGTACGCATGTTGTGGTTCCAGAAGAGCCTGCGCGGGCACGGGGCGCGTCGTCAGGGCTTGTTTCATAAAAGGCAGCTGCAGCCGAAGCTGCCAGCCTGCCAAAATCCGTGTGATGGATCAGACGCGCGGAGGTGCGCGAATGTGGGGGCCATGGTTCGCGGCCCCGCCGAGATACGCGGCGGTCTCTCGGAATACCCGCCCGTCCGACGAGCGGGGAAATTCAAATTGGAGCGATGCCGGCAGGAGCGCCGGCAAGCCGTCATCGGCTGCGGACTTGGCGTCCTTGCGCTCGGCCGTAAATCGAAGGTCAGAAAGCGGTGTCGCCCGCGAGAGCTGCCGGGCGGCGGGACGGTCGGTCGAACCGGTGTCTGTGACGTTGCCGGCCTGGGCGCCGGATGCCGAACGGGACGGGATGCTCTGTCCGACCGAGATAACCTGCATTGCGAAGGAGGCGCAGAACAGCCACAGCACGGCGAGAAGCCGGCCGGCCTGCATGTTCTTGCTGCCACCACCCATGCGGTCCATCGAGGACGCGGTCCCTTTCCCTGGCGGTCGAACGCCAGCGAGACGAAAATTGAGCCCGAATGACCGACCTTACCTAGAGAACATGGCCGGAATCGAGCATGGGCGCCTTTAACACCATTCCGGGCCGGAAAAGTCAAATCCGGCCCGCTTCGTCGTTGTCGTTGTTCAGGCCGTAAGGCCGCTCGTTCGCCGCTCGTGGATCTCGATGAGCGACGGTCCCTTGCGCCTGCCCGCCTCGGCGAGCGCCTGTGAGAGATCGGCGACGGAAGCAAGCCGCTGCCCCTCAACGCCATAGGCCTTGGCCGCCATCAGGAAGTCCGGCGCCGAAGGCTTGACGCCCTCCGGCGTGACGCCGGCATCGACCATGTAGCTTTCGATTTCCTGGTAACCGTCATTGTTCCAGACGAGGAAGACGACCTGCGCTTGCGCATCGACGGCCGAGCCGATTTCGGCCAGCGAGAACTGGAAGCCGCCGTCGCCGACGAGGCAGACGACCGGCCGCGACGGATCGGCAACGGCCGCACCGACGGCTGCCGGCGGCGCGTAGCCCAGGGAACCGTAGCCGGTCGCCGAATTGAACCAGCTGCGCTGCCGCGGTGCATCGCAATAGAGGTTGCCGGCATAGACGGCCTGGGTCGAGTCGCCGACGACGGTGCAATCCGGCAGGACCTTGTAGATGGTGTCGATGATGCCGATCTCGGCCCGCATCTTCGGCGTCAGTTCCTTCAGCGCCGCGCGTCGCGCGGTCTCGGCCCGTCCCGCGCCATCCTTGGCGGCATGGCCCGGCAGGAAGGCGAGAATGCCCGCCGTCGCCGCCTTGGCGCCGGAGAGAATGGAGAGTGCTGCATGCGGCCCGCGTGCAAGCTGCGCCGCATCGATGTCGGTGCGGATCAGGTTGCGCAGGGCCGGAAAGCCGCCATCGGCATACATGTCGTAGTCGGTCTGGCCCATTTCGGTGCCGAGCGCCAGCACCAGGTCGGCCTCCTTCAGCAGCGACCGCACCGCCTTCAGGCTCGGGCTGGCGGGCACCCTCAAGGGACTGCCTGAGAACATGCCGCGGGCGTTGACGGTGGTGACGACGGGCGCGCCGATCTTTTCGGCAAGCTCCGCCACTTCCGCCTCCGCCGTCAGCGCGCCGCCGCCGCAGATGATGACCGGGCGCGAGGCGTCGGCGCAAAGGATCGCCGCACGCTGCAGCGTCTCGCTGTCGGAGCGCGGCCGAGTGGCCGTTGCGGGGCGCACCGCCTGCGGCGTGATCTTCGCCGACATCACGTCGGTCGGGATCTCGATATGCACCGGTCCCGGCCGGCCGGAGACGAGCACCGAGAAGGCGCGATCGACGACGAAAGGCAGGTCTTCCGGATTGAGGAGCGTGTGCGAATAGAGCGCTAGCGTCTTCATCATGCCGTGCTGGTCGGGAAGCTCGTGCAGCAAGCCGCGGCCATGGCCGAGTGAATCGCGGCGATTGACGCCCGAGATCACCAGCATCGGGATCGAATCCTGCCGCGCCTGCGCCATCGCCGTGATGGTGTTCGTCAGCCCCGGCCCGGTGATGACGAGGGCGACGCCCGGCTTGCCGCTGACGCGGGCATAGCCGTCGGCCATGAAGCCGGCGCCCTGTTCATGCCGTGGCGTCACGTGGCGGATCTTCGATGCCGCAAGGCCCCGATAGAGCTCGACCGTGTGCACGCCAGGAATGCCGAACACCACCTCGACACCATTGGCCTCGAGCAGGTCGACCAGGACTTCTCCAACCGTTTTTTCCGTGGTCATGCGCGGCGCTCCTTGCGCTGGCTGGCTCGCTCGGCAAGAGCGGTGATGCGGCGGCAGGCCTCGTCGATGGCGGCATCGGGCACGGTCAGGCTGACGCGCAGATAGTTCTGTGCTTCGTCGCCAAAGGACGATCCGGGCATGACGGCAACCCCCTCTTCTTCAAGCAGCGCCCAGGCAAACGCATCGCCGTCGAGACCGGTTCCCGAAACATCGATCAGGATGAACATGCCGGCCTCCGGCGCGAACACCTCGATGCCGGGTGCCTTGGCAAGGCCGGCGACGATCTGCGCTGCCCGCGACTTGTAGGACAGGCGCATCTGCCGTGCGGTGTCGATGTCATGGGTCAGGGCATAGGCCGTCATGTCGGCGATGAAGGGCTGCGTGCCGAAAAGCATGGTTTCGGAGACCGGCAGCAGCCGCTCGGTGAACTCGACCGGGCCGACCGCCCAGCCGCTGCGAAAGCCGGGGGCGGCGTGCGACTTCGAGATCGAGGAGACGACGATCGTGCGTTCGGCGAGATCCGGATTGTCGAAGGGCGAGGCAAAGACGGCGTCGAACACCAGCTCCTCATAGACCTCGTCGCAGACGATCCAGAGATCGTGACGGCGTGCGACCTCGCCGATCGCAGCAATTTCTTCCGCCGTCAGCACGGCGCCGGTCGGATTGTGCGGCGTATTCAACAGCAGCACCCGGCTCTCCGGAGTGATCGCCTTTTCGAGATCCTCGGCCTGCATGTGGAAGCCGAATTCGGGCTTCAGTGGCACCAGCACCGGATGGGCACCGGTCGAGCGGATGACGCCTTCATAGGTCGCATAGAGCGGATCGCCGACGAGCACGGCATCGCCGGCCTCCGCCAATCCCAGGATCACGGCGAAAAGCGCCGTCTGCGTGCCGGGAAAGCAGAGCACGTTCTCGTTCGTCACATCAGCACGGCGGCGACGGTATTTCTCCGCAACGGCCGCCACGACCGTCGGCTCCCCGCGGCCGTTGGAATAGCGATAGCGCCCGGCATTCATCGCGCGCTGGCATTCGTCGAGCAGCGCACGATCCGGTGGAAGATCCGGTTCGCCGATCGTCAACTCGATGATGTCGGCACCGGCAGCCTTCAACTGGCGGGCACGGATATGCAGCGACCATTTGCCCGAACCAAGATCGGCAAGACGTTCGGTGATGGACGCGTAGCGCATGGTGCTTTCTCCCGTTTTCATTGTTTTGCAGTTCCGATCTTCGTGCCGAGCAGCGCCTCGACCGAAGACATGGCGATGGCGACAAGCTCGCCCTCGCGAAAGAGATCGCCTGCAAGGCAGCCCTCGACCCAGAGGCCGTCGACCAATCCGTTGATGGCGATGGCGAAAGCCCGGCAGGTTTCGGCATCGGCCGGCTTGCCCTTGGCCGCAAGGAAATCGGCAAGCAGTTCCTGCAGCGAATTGCGGAAGGCGAGATAGCCTTCGCGATGGATCTCCGACAGCACCGGATCGACTCGGACCTGGCTGATGAAGGCCGCCCAGAGCGAGATGCTGCGGCTGTCGGCCACCGGCTCGGTGAGGTTGATGGCGATGAAATCCCTGAGCCGCGTTTCCGGGTCGCCCTCGACCTTGCTCGCCTTTTCGGTGAGCGAGGCGATGACGGCGCGATAGGCCTCGGCGACCATCTGGTCCTTCGATTCGAAGTAGTGGCGCACCAGCCCGGCGGTCACCCCGGCACGGATCGCGATCTGCCGAACGGTCGCGCCCTTCAGCCCGAATTCCGAGATGCAGTCGAGCGTCGCTTCGATCAATTCCTGGCGGCGTTCGCCTTCCGGCGCACGGTGAAAACTGCGTCTGTTCATGCGGCACTCTGCTCTCGAACCGGCGCGAAACCCTGTTCAGGCGCGGTCGGCAAAGGCTTCGGCCAGAACGGCGGCATGGGCGGCTCCTTCGGGAAATCGAGCGATCGGCGGGGCGTCAAAAAATCGACGACGTCCATTATTATACGCTTGAACAATAGCGGCACAAGTGCAACCATGCCTGCCAACAAAAACCCGTGACAGGCCAAAGATGCCGCGCGGAAGACGACAGGGGAACTGTTTCGATGCTGACAGACAAAGCTCGCAGAGCCATGGGAGCGGCGCGCCGATGACGGATGCGGCCCAGGCAATCGCGGTCACTGACCTGCACAAGCGTTTCGGGCCATTGGAAGTGCTGAAGGGAGTTTCGCTCACGGCGAAGCAGGGCGACGTAATCGCCATCATCGGCGGCAGCGGCTCCGGCAAATCCACTTTCCTTCGCTGCATCAACCTCCTCGAACTCCCCTCCGCCGGCAGCGTCAGCGTGCATGGCGAAAAGATCCGGATGAAATCCGACGGTCGCGGCGGCCTGGTGCCGGAGGACCGCAAACAGGTCCAGCGCATCCGCAGCCAGCTCGGCATGGTATTCCAGAGCTTCAATCTCTGGCAGCACATGACCATCCTCGAAAACGTCATCGAAGCCCCGATCCATGTGCTCGGCAAACCGAAGGCCGAGGCTGTCGCCACCGCCGAAACCCTGCTGAAACGGGTCGGTCTCTACGAGAAACGCGACGCCTACCCGGCCTTTCTCTCCGGCGGACAGCAGCAGCGCGCCGCGATCGCCCGGGCGCTTGCCATCCAGCCGCTCGTGATGCTCTTCGACGAGCCGACCTCGGCGCTCGATCCCGAACTCGTCGGCGAAGTTCTTTCTGTCATCGGCGACCTCGCGCGTGAAAAGCGCACGATGATCCTCGTCACCCACGAGATGAAGTTCGCGCGCGACGTCGCCAACCACATCGTCTTCCTCCACAACGGCGTGATCGAGGAGCAGGGCCCGCCTGAGGCCATCTTCGGCGCACCGAAATCGGAAAGGCTCAAGAAGTTCATCAGTTCCATTCACTGAATTCCTGAATGCTAAACAACCAAAAAGGGGAACAGCATGAAGAAGGCATTGAAAGTCCTGGCCGTTGCGGCGGCGATCGCCGTCAGCGGCGGTGTCGCGGCATCGGCGGAAGCGCTGAAGGTCGGCGTCGCAGCGGAACCCTATCCGCCGTTCACGGCACCTGACGCCAGCGGCAAGTGGGAAGGCTGGGAAGTCGAGTTCATGAACGCGATGTGCGCCGAGGCCAAGCTCGAATGCGTGCTGACGCCCGTCGCCTGGGACGGCATCATCCCGGCGCTGACCTCGAAGAAGATCGACATGATCATCAGCTCGATGTCGATCACCGACGAGCGCCTGAAGACGATCGATTTCTCCGACAAGTACTACAACACCCCGACCGGTATCATCGGCACCAAGGGCGTCGAGATGAACTCCTCGCCGGAAGGGCTGAAGGGCAAGACGCTCGGCGTCCAGGTCTCGACGGTTCACCAAGCCTATGCCGCCAAGCACTTCGCGCCGGCCGGCGTCGAGGTCAAGGAATACCAGACGCAGGACGAGGCCAACAACGACCTCGCCGCCGGCCGCCTCGATGCGGTGCAGGCGGATGCCATCGCGCTCAAGGCGTTTTTGGCAACCGACCAGGGCAAGGAATGCTGCGAATACAAGGGTGACGTTGCCGAAGACGTCGCCGTGATCGGCCCCGGTGTCGGTGTCGGCCTGCGCAAGGGCGAAACCGAGCTCAAGGACAAGATCAACGCCGCCATCAAGGCGATCCGTGACAACGGCACCTACGATACGTTCTCGAAGAAGTACTTCGACTTCGACATCTACGGCGGATAAGGCGCGATCGGCCGGCGATCGAACCGTCGCAGCGCTGTCGCGTCCGAACGGACCGCAGCGCTGTAGCGATCGCCGGCCGGCGCCATCGGAGCTCGACGACGCATGGCTGCGGATTCCCTCATCAATTGGGGCCTGCTCTCGCTTTCAGCACCCGGCTGGGGCGGCGTATTGCTGCAAGGCTTTTTCAATTCCATTCAGATCGCCGTCGGCGGCTTCACGCTCGGCCTGGCACTCGGCATCGGCGGCGCCTTCGGCAAGCTCTACGGCGGCCCGGTCCTGCGCGATCTGCTCGAATGCTACACCACGGTCGTGCGCGCGGTGCCCGAGCTGGTGCTGATCCTCCTGCTCTATTATGCCGGCACCGACCTGCTCAACCAGGTGCTCGCTCTCTTTTCGGTCGGCCCGGTCGACATCAGCGGCTTGATGGCGGGCATCTTCGTCATCGGCGTCGTCCAGGGCGCCTATTCGACGGAGGTATTGCGGGGCGCGATCAAGGCGGTGCCTGCCGGCCAGATCGAGGCGGCGCGCGCCTATGGCATGTCGCCGGCCATGGTCCTGCGGCGGATCACCCTGCCGGCGATGCTGCCCTATGCCATTCCCGGCCTCTCCAATCTCTGGCTGATCGCCACCAAGGATACGGCCCTTCTCGCCGTCGTCGGCTTCAGCGAGCTGACGCTGGTCACCCGCCAGGCGGCCGGCACGACCAAGGCCTATCTTCTGTTCTTCCTGGCTGCCGGCGCCCTCTACCTGGCGCTGACGCTGATCTCCAACATCTTCATCGGCATGCTCGAACGCCATGCCCGACGCGGTTTTGCGGAGAGCCGATGACCGACGAAACCACCCACGCCGTTGCGTTTACGCCCGAAGACCTGCCAACCGCGAGGAGCTTCTTCCAACCGCACCGCATCGTCATGATGCTGGTCTTTGCAGCCTTCGTCGTCGCCGTCGCCGTCTTCATGCGCTGGGACTGGCTGCCGCGCTACCTGCCGCGGCTCGGCTGGGGCATTCTCGTCAGCCTGATGATGCTGTTCAGCACCGCCATCCTCGGCTTCCTGCTGGCAGTGCCGATCGGCCTCGTCCAGGTGACGGGGCCGTGGTTCCTGAAGTTGCCGGCAAAAATCTTCTGCACCGTCATTCGCGGCACGCCGCTGCTCCTGCAGCTCTGGCTGCTCTATTACGGGCTCGGCTCGCTGTTCCCGCAGTTTCCGGCGATCCGCCAGTCCTTCCTCTGGCCCTATTTGCGCGAGGCTTGGCCCTATGGCGTTGCGGCGCTGACGATCTCCTTTGCCGCCTACGAGGGCGAGGTCATGCGTGGCGCCTTTGCCGGTGTTCCGAACGGCGAGCTCGAGGCGGCCAAGGCCTATGGCATGGGCCGCTGGACGATGTTCCGTCGCATCTGGCTACCGCGCGCCATCCATCGGGCGCTGCCGACGCTCAACGGCGAAACGGTGCTGCAACTGAAATCGACCCCGCTTGTCGCCACCGTCACCGTCGTCGACGTCTATGCGGTCATCTCCAAGGTGCGGCAGGAAACCTTCCTCACCTACGAGCCGCTGCTTTTGCTCGCACTCATCTACATGTGCCTCACCGGCATCCTGGTGGTGGCTTTCCGCACGTTCGAAAATCGCATCCCAACCCGCGGTGCCTGACATGAAACTTTCCCCCTCGATCACCAACGCCATGCCGGAACTCGTCGCCATTCGCCACGACCTGCATGCCCATCCCGAACTCGGGCTGGCGGAGACACGCACCTCCGCCTTCATCGCGGAACATCTCAGAAGCCTCGGCTACGAAGTGACGACGGGCCTTGCGAAAACCGGTGTCGTTGGCACGCTCAAGAACGGCACCGGCAAACGCTCGGTCGGCATCCGCGCCGACATCGATGCACTGCCGATTATCGAGGAAACCGGGCTCGATTATGCCAGCAAGACCTCTGGCCTGATGCATGCCTGCGGCCATGACGGTCACACGACGATGCTGCTCGGTGCTGCCCGCGCCCTTGCCGAGCGGCGCAATTTCGACGGCACTGTTCACCTGATCTTCCAGCCGGCCGAAGAGAATTTCGGCGGCGCCAAGATCATGATGGACGAGGGCCTGTTCGATCAGTTTCCCTGCGACGCGGTGTTTGCGCTTCACAACGAGCCGGGTCTTCCCTTCGGCCAGTTCGCCCTCAGAGAGGGCCCGATCATGGCCGCCGTCGACGAGGCGCGCATCACCGTGCACGGGCGCGGCGGGCATGGCGCCGAGCCGCAGGAAACGGCCGACCCGATCGTCTGCGGCGCCTCGATCGTCATGGCGCTGCAGTCGATCGTCTCGCGCAACATCCACCCGATGGATCCGACCGTCGTCACCGTCGGCGCCTTTCATGCGGGTTCCGCCAGCAACATCATCCCCGAGCGCGCCGAGATCGTCGTCGGCATCCGCTCCTTCGAGCCCGATGTGCGCGACGAACTCGAACGGCGCATCCGCATGATCGCCGAAGCGCAAGCGACGAGCTTCGGCATGCGCGCGACCGTGGACTACCAGCGCAGCTACGACGCGACGATCAACCACAAGGCCGAGACCGATTTCGTCCGCGATCTCGCGGTCCGTTTCGCCGGGGCCGACAAGGTTGTCGATCTCGCCCGCCCCTTCATGGGCAGCGAGGATTTCGCCTATATGCTGAAGGAACGGCCGGGGACCTACTTCTTCCTCGGCTCCAAGACCAGCGACGACGACCGGCCGCTGCATCACCCCGGCTACAATTTCAACGACGACCTGCTGCCGATCGGCGCAGCTTTCTGGACCGAGCTGGCCGAGGCCTATCTTTCCCGAAGCTGATAGGCCGTGAACGGTTACCGCCCTGGCGGCGCGGATCCTGCCCGCGCCACCAGGGCGTGTTTCCTCATCTCGCTCAAATGTTGGACAGGCGCGAGACAGGTTCTCTCCGCATGGTGCTGCAAGCAAACCGACCGTGATGCGGAGCTTGACACACCATGCATCTGGCCCTTCCCAAGCCGATAAGGCACCTCTGGCTTCCGCTCGTCGTACTCATCCCGTTTGTCGCAGCGATATGGTTCAGGCCGCTGCTTCCGATCGACGAAACGCGCTACATCAGCGTCGCCTGGGAAATGTTCCTGCGTCGCGACTGGCTTCAGCCGCTGACCATGAATTTCGAGCCTTACCATCACAAGCTGCCCCTGCTGTTCTGGCTCATCAACGCCTCATGGGCGGTCTTCGGCGTGACCCGTTGGGCGGCAACGCTGCCGGTCGTCCTGTCTTCGCTCGCAAGCGTCTATCTCACGATCGCGCTCGGCCGCCTGCTCTTTTCCGATTTCGACCGGCAGGCTGACCGCACGGCGATGGTCATGGTCGCGAGCGTGCCCTTTCTCGTTTACAGCACCCTGATCTACTTCGATCTCACCCTCACCGTCTTCGTGTTGCTGTCGCTGATCGGCATCGTGCTTTATGCCCGCAAGCGGGATTGGCGCTCCGTCCTCCTGATCGGACTGTCGCTGGGGTTCGGCGTTCTCGCCAGAGGACCGGTGGCCTTCCTCCACATCCTGTTCCCGATCGCGCTGGCTCCGCTCTGGGCAGACGATCTCAGGCGACCCGGCCGGTGGTATCTCGGCATCCTCGCAGCGCTTGCCATCGCCGGCCTGATCGTTCTCTGCTGGCTCGTCCCGGTGTTGATGCAGGCGGACGGCAAGTTTACCCATTCGCTGCTCTGGGATCAGACGGTCGGCCGGGCGACGGGCACGCTCAACGCTCACGTGCGACCCTTCTACTTCTACCTGCCGCTGCTGCCCGTAATGATGATCCCATGGGTGTTCTTCCCAAGCTTCTGGAAAGGCGCTGCTGCGCTGCGCCAAGGCTGGCTTAAGGAGGAAGGCACGCGGTTCCTGTTTTTCTGGGCAGCCCCCACTTTCTTAAGCTTTTCCCTGATCGGCGAGAAACAGCCGCATTACCTGATGCCGCTGGTGCCGGCGGTCGTGCTTGCCGTCGTCCTCTGTCTCAAAAATGTCCCGAACCGCCGCCTGGTGCTGAACATGGCCGTCATGGTTGCGGCCATCGTCGTCGGCCAGGCAATCGCGTCGGCGACGTTCCTGAAGCGATATGATCTGGAGCCGACGGCCGCCTATATGCGCGCAAATCGCGACCGGGACTGGGCCTTCGTCGCCAACTATCATGCCGAGTTCGGCTTCCTTTCTCGCCTGGAAAAACCTGTCGACGACGTCCCTCCACAGCGGCTGGCGCAATGGTTTGCAAGCCACCCCGAGGGCCGCGCGATCGTCGTTGGCCGAAACGCCGACGACTTTTCCGGATATCAGCTGGTCATGGACAGTCCCTACCGCGGCAAGAGGATGGGCGTGCTCGCGGCAAGGCCTCTGGCCGTCCCCTCCAAGGCGCAACCGTGTCACGACAACGGCAGCGACGCGCAAACCCCGGCATGCGACAAAGTGGCGAGCAGCGACTAGTCGCTGCCGGACGGGCCACCGGCCGGGCGTCGTGTTTCCTTGGCGCCCACGGGTGTCCGCTCGGCGCGCTCCAATATGCCGCAGCGCAACATTGCCGCAGTGTGACAACGTGGCGGACGCGCTGTCATTGACGTTTGGCAAATTTGGCGCAGATTCAAGTGCATGCTGAAAAGCCGGCGCAACCCAAGGATTTGCCTCGGCCAGAGGCCAAGATAGGTCCCCTGATCGACGATCGATCACCGGACGAATGATGCAGCAGCCAGAGCATTGCGGCCCACGCTTCCGTGAGGCGTCGCATCCGCGTGTCTGAAAGGATTGCGCCCGTGTTTGAGAGTTTCGATGCGACCCTGCTCGCTCGCTTCCAGTTTGCCTTCACCGTTTCCTTCCACATCATCTTCCCCGCCTTTTCCATCGGGCTTGCGAGCTACCTCGCGGTGCTCGAAGGGTTGTGGCTGTGGAAGAAGGACGAGGTCTATCTCGAGCTCTTCAATTTCTGGAAGACGATCTTTGCCGTCGCATTCGGCATGGGCGTCGTGTCCGGCATCGTCATGTCCTACCAGTTCGGCACCAACTGGAGCGTCTTTTCCGACAAGGCGGGGCCGATCATCGGGCCGCTGATGGGCTATGAGGTGCTGACAGCCTTCTTCCTCGAGGCGGGCTTCCTCGGCGTCATGCTTTTCGGCCTTAACCGCGTCGGGCCAAAACTGCATTTCCTCGCCACCGTCATGGTCGCCATCGGCACGCTGATCTCGGCCACCTGGATCCTTTCGGCGAACTCCTGGATGCAGACGCCGGCGGGCTTTGCGATGAACGAGGCGGGCCAATTCGTCCCGGTCGACTGGTGGGCGATCGTCTTCAACCCGTCCTTTCCCTATCGCTTGACGCACATGGTTCTGGCCGCCTACCTCACGACGGCCTTCGTCGTCGGTGCCTGCGGCGCCTGGCACCTGATCCGAAAGACGGCGCCGCGGCGGGCGCGAAAGATGTTCTCGATGGCGATGTGGATGGCGGCGATCGTCGCGCCGATCCAGATCTTTGCCGGCGACATGCACGGGCTCAACACACTGGAACACCAGCCGGCCAAGGTGATGGCGATGGAGGGGCACTACCAGAGCCATCCGGACGGTGCGCCGCTCATCCTCTTCGGCATTCCGAACTCGCCTGAAAAGCGCGTCGACTATGCGATCGAGATCCCGAAACTTTCGAGCCTGATTCTGAAGCATGACCTCAACGCGCCTCTTGCCGGGCTCGATACGATCCCCGAGGAGCTGCATCCGCCTGTTGGCATCGTGTTCTGGTCGTTCCGGGTGATGGTCGGCCTTGGCTTCGCCATGCTCGGGATCGGGCTCTGGTCGCTCTGGTGTCGCTATCGCGGCACGCTCGACAGCAATGTCTGGCTGCACCGTGCCGCGATCGCCATGGGACCAGCCGGATTCGTCGCCGTGCTCGCCGGGTGGGTCACGACCGAAGTTGGCCGCCAGCCCTATACGGTCTACGGCCACCTGCTGACGGCAAATTCGGTGGCGCCGATCGCGGCACCCGCGGTCGCCGCCTCGTTGATCGCCTTCATCATCGTGTATTTCTTCGTCTTCGGCGCCGGCACCTTCTACATCCTGCGCCTGATGGCGCGATTGCCGCGCGATCCGATGCCGGAGCTCGGCGAAGGACCATTGCGCAGTTCCGGCATCATGCCGGGCCCCGCCACTCACGCCAGCCATGCAAACATCAAGGGAGGCCATCATGGAGCTTGATCTGCCGTTCATCTGGGCCGGCATCATCGCCTTTGCGGTGCTCGCCTATGTCATTCTCGACGGCTTCGACCTCGGCGTCGGCATTCTCTTCCCGTTCTTCCCGGAGAAGCACGACCGCGACGTGATGATGAACTCCGTCGCCCCGGTCTGGGACGGCAACGAGACCTGGCTGGTGCTCGGCGGCGGCGGCCTGATGGCGGTGTTTCCGCTGGCCTACGCGACGATCCTACCGGCGCTCTATGCGCCCATCATCGCCATGGTCATCGGCCTCATCTTCCGCGGCGTCGCCTTCGAATATCGCTGGCGCACGCGGCGGGCCGAATATCTCTGGAACTGGGCCTTCTCCGGCGGCTCGATGCTGGCAGCCTTCGCGCAAGGCATCACCCTCGGCGCGCTCGTCCAGGGCATTCCGGTCGAGAACCGTGCCTATGTCGGCGGCTGGTGGGACTGGCTGACGCCGTTCTCGATCATGACCGGCATTGCCGTCGTCGTTGGCTACGCGCTGCTCGGCGCCACCTGGCTGGTGATGAAGACCCATGGCGACCTTGCCGATCGGGCTCGCGACCTCGCGCTCAAATGCTCCTTCGCCACCGTCGCCGCGATGGGCATCGTCAGCCTGTGGACGCCGTTCCTGGAGCCGCAATATCTGGACCGCTGGTTCGGCTATCCGACGGCGATCTTCAGCGTCATCGTGCCGGCGCTCGTTCTCGGCTGCCTTTATGCGCTGATCACGGGTATCCGCAACCGCCACGACAGCCGGCCGTTCATCGCCGCACTGGGCCTCTTCGTGCTCGGCTATGCCGGTATCGGCATCAGTTTCTACCCCTATATGGTGCCGCCATCGCTGACGATCTGGGATGCGGCGGCCCCTGAGGAAAGCCTCTCCTTCCTGCTTGCCGGCGCTCTGGTGCTGGTGCCGATCATTCTCGCCTACACCGCCTATGCCTATTGGGTTTTCCGCGGCAAGGTCGACCCGGAGGAGGGCTACCATTGACCAGCGAGACGGGTACAGGCCGCAAGCTTCTCTGGTTCGTCGGCCTCTGGTGCGCGGGAGTGGCGGCCGTCACCATCGTCGGCCTTGCGATCAAGCTGATGATCGGAACGTAGTCGCTCCATTGGAGCGAGATGCGGGCGGAAAACCGCATACACTTTTCCTCATCCCGCTCTAAAAAGCCTCGCTCAAGCTTGGCCGGCTAACTTCCCTTTAACACGTCAGCAGGCGATCGCCGCAGACGGAGACAGGACCGCACCCTCCTCCCCTGCAAAGCGATCGCCTGCTGAGGTGACCATCTCGAAGGGTCGCCGGCTGCGACCCTGTTGCCCCTTCCAAGACAGCTCGCCGTTTGTTAGCAGTGCGCCGCAGAAGCGCCCCGCTTGCTGAGAGCCGAGGGACGCTCGAACATCCTGGCCCGCGCTGGCTGCGCCCCAGGCAATTGGACGAGACAGATGCTGAAGACCCCCGCGCAATGCGAAACCATGGCCGACGTGCGAGCGGAGATCGACCGGCTCGACCAGGCGCTGATGGCGCTGTTTGCCGAGCGCTGGGGCTATATCGACCGGGCGGCCGAGATCAAGGCACCGCTGAAGCTGAAGGCCGACATTCCGGCGCGGGTGATGGAAGTACGCGAGAACGCCCGCAAGAACGCCGCGCGCGTCAACCTCGACCCTGATTTTTACGAAGACATCTGGGCACGGCTGATCGGCCACGCGATCGCCCACGAGCAGAAGCTGCTCGGCGAAACCGGCAACGAGTAACGTCGCCGATCTTTCGGCCTACGGCCGTCAGCGCCCGAGAATGTAACCCTGCAGGCGGTCCGCCGCTTCCTTCACGTGGCCCGGATCGCGCAGGAAGCAGGCGCGCATGAACAGCGAGCCACCGTCGCCGAACGCGGTTCCCGGCGCCAGGCCGACACCGGTCTTGTCGACGATGTCGATTGCGGCCGCGCGCGAATCCGTGACGCCATCGATTTTCAGGAACGCGTAGAGCGCACCGTCGGGCTTCAGCGTTTCCACCCGGTTGGTGGCGATCAGCGCGTCGCACAAGACATCACGGTTCTTTGCCGCCTTGGCGACATTGGCATCGACAAAGGCGTCGCCCTCGTCGAGCGCTACGACAGCACCCCGCTGCAGGAACTGGGCGACACCCGAGGTCGAATACTGCACCAGGTTTTCGAGAACCTGGCCGATTTCCGGCGGCGCGACGATCCAGCCGACACGCCAGCCGGTCATCGACCAGTTCTTCGAGAAGGAATTGACGAAGAGGATGCGGTCGCCTTCCTCCATCACGTCGAGGAAGGACGGCGCGCGGGCGCCGCCATAATAATAGAGCGCGTAGATCTCGTCGGCGATGATCCAGAGCCCGTGCCTGCGCGCCAGCGCCAGGATCGCGGCCAGTTCCTCGCGGGTCGCGGTCCAGCCGGTCGGGTTCGAGGGGGTGTTGATGAACAACGCCTTGGTCTTGGGACTGATCGCCGCCTGCAGCCGATCGAGATCGAGCTGCCACTTGCCGTGTTCGAAGCGCAACTCGACCGAAACCGGCCGGACGCCGGAGAGATCGGCGGCGGCGGCAAAGTTCGGCCAGGCCGGCGTCAACAGCACCATCTCGTCGCCGGGCGAGGCGATCGCCTCGATCGACAGCTTGATCGCCTGCATGCCGGAGCCGACGACGTAGAAATGCTCGGGCGAAAGCGTCTTCTGGAAGCGGCGCTGATAGTAGCGCGACAGCGCCTCGCGCAGCGGCGGGATGCCGCGCTGCCAGGTATAGAAGGTCTCGCCGGCGGCAAGCGCATCGCGTGCGACATCGCTGATGAAGGCAGGGGTCGGCAGGTCGCCTTCGCCCACCCAGAGCGGGATCAGGCCTTCGCGCCCGCGGGCATAGTTCACCACCTCGACGATACCGCTTTCGGGCGCGGAAAGCGCGCGGGGGCTGATGGTGGCAAGCGTGGTCATCGGCGGGCTCCGGATGCACGATGGTGCAGGCTGCCGCCTGAAATCATCATGAAAGATTCCAATGGACTAGAGCGAAATGGACCGCTCCGGTTTGCCCGTTGCTTCTAGCCGCTTTCGCCGAGGCGATCACGCGACTTTATCTGACCGATTTATCGATTTTTGTGATGTTTCGCGGCCCCGGCAAAGCCAGGGCCGCGAGGAAAAAATCAGGCGCGCTGCTTCAGCAGGTCGCGGATTTCCGAGAGCAGCAGAATGTCTTCCGGCGGCGGTGCGGCCGGCGCTTCGTCCTTCTTCTTTTCCATCGAAGCGCGCATGCGGTTCACCGCCTTGATCATCAGGAAGATGATCCAGGCAAGGATCAAGAAGTTGATCAGCACGGTGATGAAGTTGCCGTAGGCAAAGACGGCGCCCTGCTGGCGGGCGGCGGCGAGAGACGTGGCCGTCACGTTGGCCGAAAGCGGCAGGAAGTAATTGGAGAAATCGAAACCGCCGCCGGTGAGCGCACCGACGATCGGCATGACCAGGTCTTCGACGACCGACGTCACGATCTTGTTGAAGGCTGCGCCGATGATGACACCGACCGCGAGATCCATCACGTTCCCGCGGGCAATAAACTCCTTGAACTCATTCAGCATAAATCTCTCCGTATTATCCCCGTTTGAAAACGGCCGGCGGCGCTGTCCCGCGCTGCAAGCGTTTACGGAAACTAAACCAAAGCGGGCAGCGAGAAAACCTTTCTTTGCCTTTGATCAATTAGCACCGGATAGAGCAGGAACGGGAAAGCAGCTGGCGCTGCACACCGATTTCTCGTGTCGAGCCTTGAACTTAAGACTCATGCGAGGGCAATTCTAAACCCGGCGGACTTGTCCTATGCTCCGCCCTGGAGGAGTGAGGCATGCTTTCGGGTTCGGTCATCTTTGCCTCGGCCTTCGCCTATCTGCTGCTGCTGTTTGCAGTGGCGAGCTATGGCGACCGGCGGGCCAGGAGGAACAGCGCTGCGCTGAAAGGCAGGCCGCTCGTCTATGCGCTGAGCCTTGCCATCTACTGCACCTCCTGGACCTATTTCGGCGGCATCGGGCTTGCGGCCGAACGCGGGCTCGAATTCACCGGCATCTATATCGGCCCGATCCTGATGTTCACGCTGGGCATGCCGCTGATCCGCAAGATCATACGGCTCGCCAAGACCGAGAAGCTGACATCGGTCGCCGACTTCATCGCCGCGCGTTACGGCAAGAACCCGGCTGTGGCCGCGATCGTAGCGCTGATTTCGCTGGTCGGCGCCATTCCCTATATTGCGCTGCAACTGAAGGCGATCTCGAGTTCGGTCGCCGCCATGATCAACACCAGCGACTACGGCATCGGCGCCGGGCAAAGCTTCATCGACCTGCCGCTGCTGGTCACGCTCTTCCTCGCCTGCTTCGCCATCGTCTTCGGCACGCGCCATACGGATGCG
The DNA here is from genome assembly GCF_050435225.1 of Ensifer sp. LBL. Taxonomy (NCBI): domain Bacteria; kingdom Pseudomonadati; phylum Pseudomonadota; class Alphaproteobacteria; order Hyphomicrobiales; family Rhizobiaceae; genus Ensifer; species Ensifer sp. LBL. The sequence goes on from NZ_JBNDJY010000001.1 coordinate 957,638, forward strand.
ACCGAGCACCAGGACGGGCTGATCCTCGCGATCGCGATGGAATCGCTGGTCAAGCTGGTGGCGCTCATCACGGCCGGCTTCTACATCGTCTTCGTCATTTTCAACGGCCCGGCTCACCTGTGGTCTCTGGCCGCGCAAAGCCCTGCCGTGCAGTCGGCGCTTTCCTACGAGACCCCGATAGCGCGCTGGGTGCTGTTGATCGTCACGTCCGCTTTTGCGATCATCATGCTGCCCAGGCAGTTCCATGTGACGGTCGTCGAAAACCGCACCGAAGGCGAGCTTCGCACCGCCGGCATCCTCTTTCCGCTGTACCTGATCGGCATCAATCTCTTCGTGCTGCCGATCGCCATCGCCGGCATCCTCACCTTCTCCGGCTCCGGCGACGCCGATCTCTACCTCCTGACGCTGCCGCTCGCCAACGGTCTGCCGGTGCTGACGCTGATTACCTTCATCGGCGGCTTTTCAGCGGCGACCGCGATGGTGATCGTCGCGTCCGTGGCGCTGTCGATCATGATCTCCAACGACATCGTCATGCCGGTGTTCCTGCGCCGCAACCTCAGCCAACGCGGCGGCTTGCAGGAAAACCTGGCCGGCACGCTGCTCAACATCCGACGCTCCGCGATCTTCGCCGTGCTTCTGCTCGGCTACGCCTACTATCGCTCCGCCGACATCAGCGCCGGCCTCGCCTCGCTCGGGCTGCTCTCCTTCGTCGCCATCTCGCAGATGGCGCCGGCGCTGCTCGGCGGCCTTGTCTGGCGCCAGGCCAATGCCCGCGGCGCGATCACCGGCATGGTCTCGGGCTTTCTCGTCTGGGCCTACCTGCTCTTCCTGCCGAGCCTCGGCGGACCCGATAATTCCCATGTGGCAACGACGGTGCTGAGCTTCCTGCTGCCGTTCACCGACCTGTTCTCCGGCCCCGATGCGGACCCGCTGGTGAACGCCACGACGCTCAGCCTGCTCGTCAACTGTGCCACCTATATTCTCGGATCGCTGACCCGCACGCCGAAGCCGATCGAACGCTTCCAGGCCGGCGTGTTCATCACCCGGCGGTCGCGCACCGAAGGCGCCTTTCGCGGCCGCAAGACCAAGGTCACCGTGCGCGACCTCAAGGCGACGATCGCACGCTACATGGGCGCCGAGCGCATGCAGCGCTCCTTCCATACCTATGAGCGCCAGACCGGCCGTTGGCTGGACGACAACGCGCCCGCCGACATGGCGGTCGTGCATTTCTCCGAGCAGTTGCTCGGCAGCGCCATCGGCTCATCCTCGGCGCGGCTGGTGCTGTCGCTCGCGCTGCAGCGCGGCGACGACACCTCGTCCGAGACGGCCTGGCTGCTCGACCAGGCGAGCGAGGCACTGCAATACAATCAGGATATGCTGCAGACCGCGCTCTCGCAGATGGATCAGGGCATCGCCGTCTTCGACAATGCCAACAACCTGATCATCTGGAACCGGCGCTTCCGCCAGCTTCTCGATCTCCCCGAAGCAGCCGGCCAGGTCGGCTTCCCGCTTGCCGATATCGTCTCGATCCTCACCAAGCGCGGCGATATTCGCAAGGATCAGGAAAAGGGGCTGATCGCCAACTTCCTGACGCTCGACAAACCCTTCCTGCTCGAACTTGGCAACGGCGAGCGCATCATCGAAGTGCGCACCAACGCCATGCCCGACAAGGGCATCGTCACCACCTATACCGACATCACCCAGCGCGTCGCCGCCGACATGGCGCTGAAGCAGGCGAACGAGACGCTGGAACTGCGCGTGGCCGAGCGCACCGGCGAACTGACCCGGGTGAACCGGGAACTCGCCGAGGCGCGGGCCGCCGCGGAAGAGGCCAATATCGGCAAGACGCGGTTCTTTGCCGCCGCCGGCCACGATATCCTGCAACCGCTCAACGCCGCTCGCCTCTATTCCTCGTCGCTCGTCGAGCGGCTCGGCGAATCCGACAACAGCACGCTGGTCGAAAACATCGATTCCTCGCTGGAATCGGTCGAGGCCATCCTTGGCGCCGTGCTCGACATCTCGCGCCTCGACACCGGTGCCATGAAGGCGCGGATACAATCCGTTCCGCTCAACGAATTGCTTAGAAGGATCGAGACCGATTTTGCCCCGATGGCGCGAGCCAAGGATCTCGAACTGATCATCATGCCGACATCGCTTGTGGTGCGCAGCGATCCGAACCTGCTGCGTCGCGTCGTCCAGAACCTCGTCTCCAACGCGATCAAGTACACGCTCAGCGGCAAGGTGCTCGTCGGGGTGCGCAGGCATGGCGCCATGGCGACGATCGAGGTGCTCGATTCCGGCATCGGCATTCCCCAGTCGAAGTTCCGCACCGTCTTCAAGGAATTCGCCCGACTGGACGAAGGCGCACGCACGGCCTCCGGTCTTGGGCTCGGTCTTTCGATCGTCGACCGCATCTCGCGCGTGCTCAACCATCCCGTCAGCCTGCAATCGACGCCCGGCAAGGGCACGGGCTTCAAGGTGACCCTACCGCTCGATGCCAGCGCCGGCGAGCGCGTCGCTGTCCGGCCGGTGCCGCAGAGCAAGGCAAGCGAGGCGCTGAACGGCCTGCGGGTGCTGTGCATCGACAACGAGCCGCGGATCCTCGAGGGCATGCGGGTGCTGCTTTCCGGCTGGGGCTGCATCGTCAGCACGGCGGAATCGCTGGCTGCCTGTTCCGAATTCAATGCCCAGCCCGGCGAGAAGCCGCATGCCGTCATCGCCGACTACCATCTCGACGACGGCACCGGCATCGAGGCGGTCGCGCGCATCCGGGCATCGACCGGCGAAGCGACGCCGGCGCTGCTGGTGACGGCCGACCGTTCGCCGGAGGTGCGCGCCGCGGCCGAACGCGACGGCATCGCGATCCAGAACAAGCCGGTGCGCCCGGCGGCGATGCGCGCCTGGCTGACGCAGCTTTCGACGGCGGCGCGAACGGCCGCGGAATGAACGGCTCCCGCATTTCGGGGCCGCCTGAAACAAGGGGGTATCACAAAGTCAAAGCGAGCCGCATCAGGCGGCGGCAACGGTGCCGATCTTCGAAAGCTGGATGACCGCCTGGGTGCGGCTGTCGACATTGAGCTTTAAGAGGATCGCCGAGACATGCGCCTTGATCGTCGCCTCGGAGACACCGAGTTCGTAAGCTATCTGCTTGTTGAGCAGGCCCTCGCCGAGCATGCTGAGGACGCGGGATTGCTGCGGCGTCAAGGTCTGCAGGCGCTGGAGCAGATCGGCGACCTCAGGCTCGTATTCCTGCGCCTGGTCGTAACCCGCTGGCACGAAGACCTCGCCGGCCATCACCCTCTCGATCCCCTCGCGGATTTCCTCGATGCCGGCCGATTTCGAAAGAAAGCCGGACGCGCCGAGATCGAGCGCGCGATGGATCGTCGCCGGGTCGTCATGGGCCGACACCACCATGACCGGCAGGCTCGGAAATTCGGCGCGAAGAGCGATCAGACCAGAGAGCCCGCTGACGCCGGGCATGGTGAGGTCGAGCAGCATGAGGTCGGCGTCAGCATTGTCCGCCGCCGCCTTGCGCGCGGCTGCGAAATCGCCAGCCTCGACGATGGCAGGCGCGCCGTCCACGCCGCTCAGTGCCTGGCGCATCGCGCCGCGAAACAGCGGATGGTCGTCCGCGATGATGATGGTCATGTCCGGTGTCATGCTGCTCCCTCCCAAGAGCCCGGGCTGAAATCTGCGCGCCCCCACGCGCCGATCCGCATCCCGCATGGCCGATCCGGCAACTCAGGTCTTCTGCGGCTCCTGAGTGGAGTCGCTGCCTTCGAGATCCTTCACGATATCCATGAACCTACGCATCATTCTTTCCATGATGCCCATTGCGCGGTCAATCTCTTCCTCAGCCGGAAGGTCCTGTTTTGCGACACTTTCACCGGCCTTGGCGGTCTTTTCCAAGGCCTCGACCCGCTTCGTCAGGAGGTCCAATTCCTGTTCGAAGGCGGCGCGTTCGTCGGCGGCCATGCGGCAGACGAGCTGCCCGTCCTTCTCCTGGCAGAGCGACACCTCGCCGGTCTGGGTATCGAGCCGGGCGATGCCGGTCTCGGACTTCTGCATGCTGTAGCGCCCGGGGGCCGGATCCTGTGCGCTGGCGCCGCCGGCCAGAGCCAATCCGGTACCGAACAGAAGTATGGCAGCAGCGTTTTTCATGACATCTTCTCCGTTACGATCCTTGCCGGGACGTGATCTGTGCGCGAACGAGAAGAGCGAAATCGGTCTTCACCGCGGATTATGCGCGAATCGTCGTCCTTCTGCGATGGACAATCGCCGATATTTACGGCAAGGCCACGACAGAAAATTACGGGGACAGACGGGCACCATGGGTTCCATCATCTACAAAATCGTTCCGGCATCGTTGTGGCAGGAAGCCAAGCGCAGCGGACGCTTCGACGGCGCGCCCGTCGATCTCGCCGACGGTTACGTCCATTTTTCGACCGGCGAACAGGTGGTCGAGACGGCGGCGCGCTATTTCGAGGGACAGGTAGACCTGCTGCTGGTCGCCGTCGATGGCGACGCGCTCGGCGAAGAACTGGTCTATGAGCCCTCACGCGGCGGCGCCCTCTTCCCGCATCTCTATGCCCCCCTCTTCCTGTCGGCCGTCGTCTGGGAAAAACCACTGCCGCTCGGCGCCGATGGCGCGCATATCTTCCCGGAACTTGATGCATGAACCCGCTGACCAGCCTTGCCCGCCGCGGCCTTTTCCTCTTCGATCCGGAAGCTGCGCACGGCCTTTCGATCAAGGCATTGAAGACCGGGCTCGTACCGAACTGTCCTGCCAAGGCCGACAAGCGGCTCTCGCAGACGGTCGCGGGCATCGTTTTTCCGAACCCGATCGGCATGGCGGCCGGCTACGACAAGAATGCCGAGGTACCGGAAGCGCTTCTGAAGATCGGCTTCGGCTTCACCGAGATCGGCACCGTCACGCCGAAGCCGCAGGCCGGCAACGACAAGCCGCGGATCTTCCGGCTGGTCGAGGATGAGGCCGTTATCAACCGCCTCGGCTTCAACAATGAAGGCCATGGCGCAGCGCTGGCGCGACTGAAGGCCTGTTCGCGCGATGCGCTGATCGGCGTCAACATCGGCGCCAACAAGGACAGCGCCGACCGTATCGCCGACTATGTCGGCGGCATCCATACCTTCTACTCGGTCGCCCGCTATTTCACTGCCAACATCTCCTCGCCGAATACGCCGGGCCTGCGCGACCTGCAGGCGCGCGAAAGCCTCGCCGCCCTGCTGTCGGCCGTGCTCTCGGCGCGGGACGAAGAGGCACTGAGGAGCAATCGCCGCGTGCCGGTCTTCCTGAAGATCGCGCCCGATCTCACCGAAGAAGGCATGGACGACATCGCCGCCGAAGTGCTGGCGCACGATCTCGACGGCCTGATCGTCTCCAACACGACGCTTTCGCGCGAGGGCCTGAAGGATCAGGCCCAGGCGAAGGAGTCCGGCGGCCTCTCGGGCAAGCCACTCTTTGATAAGTCGACGGCCGTGCTTGCCCGCATGCGCAAGCGCGTCGGCCCGAAGCTGCCGATCATCGGCGTCGGCGGCGTCAGCTCGGCCGAAACCGCGGCAGAGAAGATCCGCGCCGGCGCCGACCTCGTGCAGCTCTATTCCTGCATGGTCTATGAAGGCCCGGCCCTGCCCGGCCGCATCGTACGTGGCCTCTCGGATCTCTGCGATCGCGAGCGGCTCACCTCGATCCGCGATATCCGCGACAGCCGTCTCGACTACTGGGCCGGCAAGAACGTCTGACGCGCCTTCATCGGGATCCGCGACAACAGGAACAGCCCCCGCATCAGCAGGAACAGGTTGAGCCCCGCCCACAGGCCATGATTGCCGAAGGCGGGGACCAGCACGGCGAGTGCTGCGGCATAGCCGACAAAGGCCGCCAGCATCATGTTGCGCATCTCGCGCGACCAGGTGGCGCCGATAAAGACGCCATCCATCAGGAAGGCAAGCGCACCGGTCATCGCCGTCACGGCCGCCCAGGGCAGGTATTCGTAAGCCGCCGCGCGCACATCCGGCGCCGTGGTCAGGAGATCGATGAGCCTGTCACCGAACAGCAGGAAGGCGACGGTCGTCACCAGCGCGAGCCCCAGCGACCAGGCGGCCGTCATCCGGAGTGCGCGATCGAAGGCCGGGCGGTAACCGGCACCGATCGAGCGTCCGATGAGCTGTTCCGCCGCATTGGCGAGGCCGTCGAGATAGTAACCGGCAACGAGGAAAATCGTCATCAGCACCGCATTGGCCGCAAGCGTCACCGGCCCGAAGGCAGTGCCGATGCGGGTCATCAGCGTGAAGGCTGCCAGAAGCAGGAACGAGCGGATCATGATGTCGCGGTTGAGGCCGAAGAGCGGCTTCAGCCGTTCGCGGTCGAAGATCTCGGCCCAGCTTGGCGCATCCCTGCTGTCGAAACGGCCATAGACGATGGCGAAGCCAACGAGCGCGCCGATCACTTCGCCAGTCACGGTCGCCAACGCCACCCCCATCACGCCCCAGCCGAACACCAGGCCGAGCAGGATCGAGAGTATGATGTTGATGCCGTTGATCAGCGTCTGCAGCATCAGGCCGATGGTACCCTCGCCGCGGCCGAGCACGAAGCCGAGGATGGCGTAGTTGGCAAGCGCCGCCGGTGCAGAAAGGATGCGACAGAGAAAATAGGTGCTGGTGACGCCGGCTACCTCGGGCTCCGGCCCCATCAGCCAGAGGCCGCCCGACAGAAGCAACGGCGAAAAGAAAAGGCTGACCGTGCCGCAAACGAGCGCGATGATCAGCGATCGCCAAAACACCGCCTGCTGCTCGCGCCGATCGCCGCGACCATAGGCCTGGGCAACCAAGCCCGTGGTCGCTGCCCGCAGGAAGTTGAAGGTGGTGAAGATCAGGTCGAACAGGATGGCCCCGACCGCAAGACCCGCCAGCAAGGTCGCCTGCCCCATGCGGCCGACAACGGCGGTATCGACGAGGCCTAGCAAGGGCGTGGTCAGGAAGCCGAGCGTCATCGGCAACGCGATCGCTAGGATCAGCCGATGGGTGACATGGAACGGGCCGGCGGGATCGCCCGGCGAGACGGAAGAGGCAGCGGTCATCGGGCGGTCCGGGCGTGTTGGATGAGAGATGACCGTTTTAGGGAATGAGCATGGGCGGATGCAAGCGCGTCGTGCAGTTCGGCGAAAACGTCCCAACGCGGCAAGAGCCCCTCACCCTAGCCCTCTCCCCGCACGCGAGGAGAGGGGACGTGGCAAACGCGACGTCACACCCCTTGATACCCGTCGGAGGCCAGTCCCGTCAGCGGTCATGATGGATCGAAAGGGCGCAGCTATCCGCCTTCTCCCCGCCTGCGGGGAGAAGGTCCCGGCAGGGGGATGAGGGGCGGAGTTCTATACGAATGCAGCTGATTCAGCCCGAAAGCACCATCGCCCAGAAGGGACGGTTTCCGGAGGCGTCGTTCTGGGCGACGGCGACGCCGAGGCCGCGGTATTTGCCGAGCATGTTTTCGAGATGCTTGGGCGACCTGTACCAGGCATCATAGGCGCGCTCGGCGTCGTCCTGACCCACGGCGATGTTTTCAGCGGCCGGAAGCGTCACGCCCTGACCCTTCATTCGGTCGTAGAAACTGTCGTTCCAGCCAATCAGGTGCTGCATCTTGCCGGCCTTGGCCATGCGCGCCGCCTGGTGCATCGCCGCGGCGGACGCCGCATGGTCGGCGACGAGTTCGGTCAGGCCCTTGCCCTTGCGCAGCTTGTTGACATAGCCGAGGCTCGCTGCGGTCTCGTCGCTGCCGGTGCCGCTTTCGGGCATCAGCACTTTGGACGTGGTGCAGCCGGCGAGCGCGCCGAGCGACAGGATGGCGGTCGCGCGCAGGAGGCCGCGGCGTTCGATCAGAAGAAAACGGTCCTGCATCGTCAGCGCCGAAAGTTCAGGACGCGCAGGATGACGAAGGCCGGCACGACGATTACGGCGCCGAGCAACAGATAGTCGCCCACCCGGCCAAGTGCTGCAAAGCCGGTGTACCAGAGGTCGAGCAGGAAGTTGCGGACGGCGAAGTAGATATCGGTCGGATACCAGCCGAACATTCTCATCACGAAGCCGACGAGGATCGACACCACGATGAGCTTGACCAGCACGCGCAGCGGCGAGTCACCCAAGAATCTGTTCATTCGGTCCGACATCAGCGAACTTCTCCTGTTTGTCTTCACATAAGCCGCGATCGGCAGCGTCGCAAGTCGCTGGCCCCGGCGGGCACGGCTCGGGCTACCGATCGCGCCAGATTCCGCTTGTATTTTGCGGCATCCGGCGTCAGAAGCGCTGATCGCAACCAACATCTCACATTGATGACGCTCAACCAGCTCTCCTCCGGCGACCTGATCGCCGACCGCCGCGCCGACTACGCAAAAATGCTTGCCGAGGGCGGCGAGCCCGCAAGTGCGGCCGAACTCATGGCGCAAGCGCTGGAACAGGCGCCCAACTGGGCAGCCGGCTGGTTTCGGCTCGCGGACTATGAGGAAAAATCTGGCCGGAAAGAGGCGGCGATCGAAGCGCTGAGAAAAACGCTGGCGCTCAGCCCCCAGGATATCTTCGGCGCCGGCCTGAAACTGGCCCTGCTCGGCGCTGCCGCCATGCCCGAACAGCCGCCGAGCCTCTATGTCGAGCGGCTCTTCGACGACTATGCCGACCGCTTCGACAAGGCGCTGGTGGAGAAGCTCGGCTATACCGTACCGCAGAAGCTCGCGGCGCTCATTCAAAGCCATGTCGGGCAAAGCCACACGGGAGGCCTCATCTTCGAGCATGTGACGGATCTCGGCTGCGGCACCGGCCTTTTTGGCGAGCGCATCCGGGATCAGGCACAGTTCCTTGAAGGTTTCGACATCTCCATCAACATGCTCGCCAAGGCCGAGGCGAAATCCACCTACGATCGGCTGGCCCGCGCCGACCTCTCTCTTTCTCCTGATGCCTCCGGCATCTTCGGCAACTTCGCGCCCGCCCGGGCCGACCTCGTCAGCGCCGCCGATGTGCTGATGTATCTCGGCAATCTCGACAGTGTCTTCGACATCACCACTCGGCTGCTCGCACCAGAGGGCTACTTCGCCTTCTCGGTGGAAGATGCCGGCGATGCCGAGGAGTTCCTGCTGCGGCCGTCGCTGCGCTACGCCCATGGCGAAGCCTATGTCCGCGGCCTCTGCACGGCACATGGCCTCACTCTGCTGGCGGTCGAGCGCACCGCCATCCGCATGGACGCCGGCGCGCCGGTGTTCGGCATCCTGTTCCTGGCGCGCAAGCCTGCATAAAACGCAAGGCAGAGTCGCAAAAATAGGTCAGCATAACTGACATATTTTTCTTGATTGTTGTTGTGCATTGCAGCATTGCTCAAGCCATCGCAATCGAGGATTTGCCATGGCCCAGATCAGCAGCGTTTTCGGTCTCTGGAACACCAGCCCGACCCGGCATTCGGCCGTCGAGGATCTGCAGGGCATCTTTACCGGCAGCCTGATCGCAGCCCTCGGTCTCTATTTCCTCGCAAGCGCCGGCCTATTGACCGGCAGCACGGCGGGCGTCGCCTTCCTTTTGCACTACGCCTTCGGCGTCAATTTCGGCCTCGCCTTCTTCCTGCTGAACCTGCCGTTCTTCTATCTTTCGCTGAAACGGCTCGGCCCGGCCTTCACGGTCAAGACCTTCATCGCCATCGGCGTGACCTCGTTCCTAACCGACATCCAGTCGCGCCTCTTCCAGATCGGCACGATCCAGCCGGCCTGGGCGGCGCTACTCGGCGGCCTGCTGCTTGGCTACGGCCTCTTGGCGCTCTATCGCCACCGCGCCAGCCTCGGCGGCGTCGGCATTCTCGGCATCTACCTGCAGGAGCGTTTCGGCATTCGCGCCGGCCTCGTGCAGCTTGCGATCGACATGGTCGTGCTCGTCTTCGCCTTCGGCGTGACATCGCCCACGGTCGTCGCCTGGTCGGTGCTCGGCGCAGTTGTCTTGAACCTTTTCGTGGCCATCAACCACCGCGCTGATCGTTACATCGCACTCTAGAGCGCCGTGCGTTCACCGGAACGCGCAAGGACGCTCTAGGATGCAGAGCAGCTAGCCCCGAAGCGGACCTCGGGGCTAGCTGGAGCTTCCTCACTGGATATCAGGCGGCCATAACCGGCTGATCGACCGGATGCTGCGAGCGCAGTCCGACGGCGACACGGTTCCAGACATTGATGACGCCGATCGCCATGGTGATCTTAGTGATCTCGGCTTCGCTGAAGTGCGCGCGCAGCGGCTCGAAATCCGCGTCGGGCGCGCCGGTCTGGGCAAGATTGGTCAGCGATTCCGTCCAGGCGAGCACAGCGCGCTCACGCGCATCATAGATCGGCGACTCCCTCCAGGCACAGATCAGGTGGATCCATTGCTCGCTCATACCGGTGTGCCGCGCTTCCTTCACATGCATGTCGATGCAATAGGCGCAGCCGTTGATCTGCGAGGCGCGCAGCTTGATCAGATGGATCAGGCGCGGCTCCAGGCCTGATTCCTTGATGATGTAGCTGTCGAAGGCGGCCGCGGCCTTGTAGGCGTCGGGAGCGGCTTTGACGAAGTTGAAACGCGGCTGCATGGACTTCTCCTTGAGTTGAATGGGGGATGATTGGTCAGGCGCTGGCGGACGATTTGCGCTCGTTGATCGCCAGAAAGGCTTCGGTTCGCGCCGATACGCTGCCGTCATCCTTGGCGTTGAGGTCATCCAGGATGCTGGCGATGGTCACGCGGCGCAGCTCGGCGCGGTAGGCCTGCTCGGCCTTCAGCATCGCGACATTGATGGTGCAGGGTGCCGTCGGCTTGCAGGCGTAGGGATTGGGACCGCGCAGGCGGATCTCATTGCAGCGGAACGCCGGCTCCGGGCCTTCGACCGCAAGCACGATATCGAGCAAAGTGATCCTCTCCGGCGTCTTGGCGAGACGGTAGCCCCCCTTGGGGCCCGGCACCGCTTCCAGCAGTCCGGCACCGGACATCGCCTGCAGATGCTTCAAGAGATAGCTGGTGGAAACACCATGGAACTCGGCAAGCGCTGCCGCCGACAGGGTGCTGCCGAGCTGAAGACAGCTCAGCATCGTCACGCTGTGAATGGCCTGCTCGACCCCGTCACCAAGTTTCATGGGCGCCTCCGTAATCGTGGATAATTTTTATCTACGATCAGGCCGAGAGTCAATCCTCGTGATTGCACCCATCGGACAGGCTTCTCTTTTGGCGGATTTGATCTACCTTTGTTCTCCGTGAACAGGATCGATTCCAGAGAGCCGCAGGGAGATGCCCTGAGCCTGCCCGCTCCCTTTCTGCGCTGGTTCGGCGAGAAGGGCTGGCGGCCGCGTGCGCACCAGCTGGAGCTGCTCGCCCGCGCCGAGGCCGGGGACAGCACGCTGCTGATCGCGCCGACCGGCGCCGGCAAGACGCTCGCCGGCTTCCTGCCGTCGCTGGTCGATCTCACCCGCCGTGGCAAAATTCCGCCGGGCTCAGCCTTCGTCGGCATCCACACGCTCTACATCTCGCCGCTGAAGGCGCTCGCCGTCGACATCGAACGCAACCTGATGAAGCCGGTCGGCGAGATGGGCCTGCCTGTGCGCGTCGAGAACCGCACGGGCGATACGCCTACCGCCAAGCGCCAGCGGCAGAAGCTCGATCCGCCCGACATTCTGCTGACGACGCCGGAACAGCTGGCGCTGCTGCTTGCCAACGGCGAGGCGCAGCGCTTCTTCAAGGATCTGCGCTATGTCGTGTTCGACGAGCTTCACTCGCTCGTCACCTCCAAGCGCGGCCATCTGCTTTCCCTTGGCCTCGCGCGGCTGCGCCGGCTGGCGCCCGGTCTGCAGACGATCGGCCTTTCAGCGACGGTCGCCGATCCGATGGATCTGCAGCGCTGGCTGGCTCCGCAAGAGCCGAACGCGAACAATCACGCTGGCCTCGTCCAGGTAAAGGGCGGGGCCAAGCCGCAGATCACCATTTTGAAGACCGAGGAACACGTGCCCTGGGCCGGTCACTCGGCGCGCTACGCGATCCCCGACGTCTACGAGGCGATCAAGGAGCACGGTACGACCCTGCTCTTCGTCAACACCCGCAGTCAGGCGGAGCTTCTGTTCCAGGAACTCTGGACGAACAACGACGACAATCTGCCGATCGCGCTGCATCACGGCTCGCTCGACGTCGCCCAGCGCCGCAAGGTCGAGGCGGCGATGGCGGAGAACCGCCTGCGGGCCGTCGTCGCGACCTCGACGCTCGACCTCGGCATCGACTGGGGCGATGTCGATCTCGTCGTGCATGTGGGCGCACCGAAGGGGGCGAGCCGCCTTGCCCAGCGCATCGGCCGCGCCAACCACCGCATGGACGAACCGTCGAAGGCAATCCTGGTGCCGGCCAACCGCTTCGAGGTGATGGAATGCCAGGCAGCACTCGACGCCAATTATATCGGCGCGCAGGACACGCCGCCCGTCGGCAAGGGCGCGCTCGACGTGCTCGCCCAGCATGTGCTCGGCATGGCCTGCGCCGCCCCTTTCGACCCACTGTCGCTTTACGACGAGATCACCAGTGCCTCTCCCTACGCGACGCTTGCCTGGGAGACCTTTGAGCGGGTGATCGATTTCGTTGCGACCGGGGGCTATGCGCTGAAGACCTACGAGCGCTACGCCCGCATCCGAAAGACCAAGGACGGGCTCTACCGCGTTTCCAATCCGCTTGTGGCGCAGCAGTACCGACTGAACGTCGGCACCATCGTGGAATCGCCGATGCTGAACGTGCGCATGGTCAAGCGCAACGCCCGCGGCTCGCTCGGCCGCGGCGGCATGCCGCTCGGCAAGGTCGAGGAGTATTTCCTCGAAATGCTCTCCCAGGGCGACACCTTCATGTTCTCCGGCAAGGTGCTACGCTTCGAGGGCATCCGCGAAAACGAGTGCCTTGTCAGCCAGGCTTTTACTTTCGATCCCAAGGTGCCGAGCTATGCCGGCGGCAAGTTCCCGCTCTCGACCTATCTCGCCGAACAGGTCCGAAGGATGCTTGCCGATCCGGCACGGCGTGCGGCGCTGCCGGAACAGGTGCGCGACTGGCTGTCCTTGCAGAAGGACGTCTCGATGCTGCCGCGCGAGGACGAGCTGCTGATCGAGACTTTTCCGCGCGGCAGCCGCCACTACATGGTCATCTATGCCTTCGAAGGGCGGTTGGCGCACCAGACTCTCGGCATGCTGCTGACCCGCAGGCTCGATCGCGCCGGGCTGAAGCCGCTCGGCTTCGTCGCCACCGACTATTCGCTGGCGGTCTGGGCGCTCGACGACCTCGGCGCGACCTTCGAACTCAGGCGCGGCGCGCTTGCCGATCTCTTCGACGAGGACATGCTCGGCGACGACCTCGAAGCCTGGCTCAACGAATCCTTCCTCTTGAAACGCACCTTTCGCAACTGCGCCGTCATCGCCGGGCTGATCGACCAGCGGCATCCCGGCAAGGAAAAGACCGGCCGGCAGGTGACGGTCTCGGCCGACCTCATTTACGACGTATTGCACGCGCACGAGCCGGATCACCTGCTGCTCGAAGCGACCCGCAACGACGCGGCAACGGGGCTTTTGGACATCGCCCGCCTCGGGGATATGCTGAAGCGAATCAAGGGCCACATCACCCACCGACGGCTCGACCGGATCTCGCCGCTGGCGGTGCCCGTCATGCTGGAGATCGGCAAGGAAATGGTCCAGGGCGAGGCACAGGACTTCCTGCTTTCGGAAGCCGCCGACGACCTGATCCACGAGGCGATGGGCGGTCTGGATGTGGATTGATAGGAAAATGGCTTTGAGAATGAGCAGTCAGTCGATGTCGGCGGATTACCCCCTCCGCACACAACGCGCGAGACCGTGACCATGCATCGCCTTGCCCACGCCCACTCGACTCAGACGACCACTCCCCTCCTCCACGCCCAGACAATCGTCAACGGCGTCGTCGCGATGTGCGATCCGCTCGGTAGCCTCTACCTGCCGGAGACGGGCACGCTCGTCGTCTCGGACCTGCACCTGGAAAAGGGCTCCGCCTTTGCCCGGCGCGGCATGCTTTTGCCGCCCTACGATACGCTTGCGACGCTGCGCGTGCTCGAGGCGGCGATCGCGCGGCACGACCCGAAGCTCGTCATCAGCCTCGGCGACAACTTCCACGACCGCGTCGGCTCGGCGGCAATGCCCGATCATTTCCGCCATATGATTGCCGCCATGGCCTATGGACGCGAATGGGTCTGGATCAACGGCAACCACGACCCCGACGGCGCCTTCGGCCTGCCGGGCGCCTCGATGGACGAGCTTAGCCATGCGGGACTGACCTTCCGGCACGAGCCGAAGCGCAGCGATGCCGTCGGCGAGATCGCCGGGCACCTGCATCCGGCAGCAACAGTGGTAAGACGGGAAAGAGCGGTGCGCCGCGCCTGCTTTGCGACCGATGGCACGCGCCTGCTGATGCCGGCTTTCGGTGTCACCACCGGCGGGCTCGATCTCAGGCACCGGGCGATGACCGGCCTCTTCGACCGCAGCAAGCTTGTCGCCCATATGCTCGGGCGCGACCGGATCTACTCGGTTCGCTTTGCCAATCTCATCGCTTGACGAGAGCGGCGAAAACGGCGCGGCTCTCCCGCGCCGAGGCGCCGCCTGCGATTAAAACGCGTTGAAGGTCAGCGTCGTCAGCGAGCGCGAGATGCCCGGCACTGTGGCAATGTTGTCGTTGATGAACTTGCCGATGTCCTGGCCTTCTTCGATATAGACCTTGATGATCAGGTCGTAATCGCCGCTCGTCGAATACATCTCCGAAACGATCTCCTTGCGGTAGATCTCGTCGGCGACCTCGTAGGTCTTGCCGGGAGCGCACTGCAACTGGACAAAAATCGGTTTCATCGAGCTTCCTCTGTTTTTTATTTGCCACGGCATGCGCTGATGAAACGCACGCGGCATGCCTTTCCATAGCGCTCCGGCGCGCAAAAGGAAACGTCGGCGAAGATCACCCGTCACTATTCCTTGCGGAAGATCAGGCTGGCGCCCCAGCCGGTGATGACGGCGAGCAGCACGGCCATCAGACCGTAAAGCAGCGGCTGCTGGTGTGCCGCCTGGGTGATGAACTGTTCGAGGCCGGTCTTGACGACACGCAGCGGCAGCGCCTTGGCGGCGACGAACACGCCGTCGCGGAAGAGATAGGCGCGCACCACATGCACGCCGTTCGGCACGTTGGCCGGCAGGCGTACAGACGCCTTGAAGAGGCTGGAACTGATGAACTGCACGCCGCCGGGATCGCGCTCGTAGACGCCGCTGGTCTCGCGGATACGGCGGAAGGCGTTGCGGAACTCGCCGAGATTGCTGCCGTCACCGACGAAGCCGAGCGGCACCAGCCGCATGTGGTCGACGCCGATGCCCATATTGCCCATCTCGCCGGGCGGCGCGATCGTCTCGATATCGCGCGTCGACGACAGCGAATAGGATTCCGGCACCAACTCGAAGGTCATGGAGCTGGTGTTGACCCAGATCCCGAAGACACGCTCCTTTTTGCGCACCGTCGCATTGTCCTTGGGCCCCTCGAGGCTGACGACGATGTTGTAGCGGCCCTGGGCAAGCAGGCCCTGGTCGAAGCCGTCGACCGCGCCGAAGATCGTCAGGTCGGCACCGCGGAAATCGGAGGTGATCGCGATCTCGTCGGTGGAGATGCCGATCTCCAGCTTCTCGGTGAAATCGGCATTCTCGTCCTGCAGCGCAGCCAGGGCCGGAGCGGAGAAGGCGAAAGCCAGGAGCGTCAGAGCTATGCGGGCGAAACGGTGCATCAGAAACCGAACCCCGCGGATACGACCGAATAGACGTCTTTCGGCGGGATGATGAGTTCGATCGCCAGACGGATGCCGACAGCAAGAACAAGCAGGGCCAGCAATGCGCGCAGCTGTTCGCCGCGCAGCTTCTGGCCGACGCGCACGCCGTATTGGGCGCCGATGACGCCGGCGATCATCAGCACGAAAGCGAGCACGATGTCGACGGTGTAGTTGGTCGAAGCCTGGACGATGACCGTGTAGGCAGAAACGAAGATGATCTGGAACAGCGACGTGCCGACGACGACATTGGTCGGAATGCGCAGCAGATAGATCATCGCCGGCACCATGATGAAGCCGCCGCCGACACCCATGACCGAGGTCAGGATGCCGATGCAGAAACCGAGGGCGATTACCGGAATGACGCTCAGATAGATCTTCGACTTCTTGAAGCGCATCTTCAGGGGCAGGCCATGCACCCAGTTGTGCTGGCCGGGGCGGCGCAAGGTCGTCTGCTGGTTCTTGGCCGCCTTGCGCATGGCGACGACGCTCTCCCAGAGCATCAGCCCGCCGACGGTGCCGAGCAGCACGACGTAAAGCAGCGAGATCACCAGGTCGAGCTGGCCGAGGCGGCGCAGCAGCGAGAACAGCCAGACGCCGACGGTCGCGCCGGCAAGACCGCCGCACAGAAGCACCGTGCCGAGCTTGATGTCGATGGTGCCTCTTCGGAAATGCGTGATCGCGCCCGAAATCGACGAGGCCACCACCTGGTTGGCACCGGTCGCCACCGCGACGACGGGAGGAATATTGTAAAAGATCAGGAGCGGCGTGATCAGGAACCCGCCACCGACGCCGAACATGCCGGACAGAAAGCCGACGGCAGCGCCCATACCGAGAATGATGAGTATGTTCACCGACAACTCTGCGATGGGCAGATAGATCGTCACGCCGGATCCTCGATATGCCAACGGCCCGCGATGCGGGCAAACCAGTTAGTGTGGCAAGCAAATCACCACGATTGAGGGATTATTCGAAGGGCCGGCACCTCCCCCGAGGGCGAGGCGGCCTCCGTCATGCACTCCTGCAGCGTTGCGCTTCCGCCAGGACGTGCCAAGGCCACGAATCGGAC
Source organism: Ensifer sp. LBL (assembly GCF_050435225.1). Classification (NCBI taxonomy): domain Bacteria; kingdom Pseudomonadati; phylum Pseudomonadota; class Alphaproteobacteria; order Hyphomicrobiales; family Rhizobiaceae; genus Ensifer; species Ensifer sp. LBL. Next base: position 974,548 of record NZ_JBNDJY010000001.1, read on the forward strand.
CTTGATTGCTGCATCGGTTCTTCCTTAGCCCGATTCCGATTAAGGAATTATGCAGCAGCCCGAGATTTCAACCTTTTCAGCCACATGGCGGATGGCTTCGCCACCCGCAACCCGTGTCGCCCGGCTCTGCGGCTTTATTACGGCGCTGGGCCTGAGGGTCAGGAATTGCGCTTCAGCAATTCCTTGACCAGCTGCTCGGTGATTTCGCCCGTCGGCTCCTGGCCGACCGACTTCTGGAAAGCCTTGATCGCAGCGACGGTCTTCTTGCCCATCTGGCCATCCGGCTTGCCGGCGTCGAAGCCGTTGTTGTTGAGGATGGCCTGGATGTTGCGGACCGCCTTGCTCATGTCGACGCTGGCCGTCTTGTTGGCCGGGCCGACCCATGCATCCGGAACGTCGACGCTGTTTGCCTTGGCGTCGACCGGCTCAGCCTTCCAGGCTTCGGCCTTGGCCTTGGCGCTTTCGAGCTGCTCCGGCTTCATCGCTTTGGCAACCTCGTCGCGCTTGGCGCCGGCATCGAGATCGCCTTCGCGGGCAGCCGCCGAGAACCACTTGTAGGATTCCGTCAGATCCTGCGGCACGCCGTTGCCGCGGGCATAGAGAACCGCAAGGTTGAACTGGCTGTCGCGGATGCCGAGTTCGGCAGCCTTCGCAAACCACTTCGTTGCCTCGTTAAAGTCAGGCGCGCCATCGCGGCCGCTTGCCAGCATGACCGCGAGATTGTGCATGGCGCTGGCGTTGCCCTGGCCGGCGGAAGCGATATAGAGCGCCTTCGCCTTGGCCGTGTCGCGCGTGACGCCGGTGCCCTTCTCGTAGAGGGTCGCAAGACGGTACTGAGCCGGAACGACGCCGGCATCGGCGGCGCGCTGATACCATTTCGCGGCTTCCGCCATGTTTTCCTGAACGCCCCGGCCCTCGGTGAAGCGTACGGCGATTTCGTAGAAGGCGAGCGGGTCGCCTCCCTTGGCGGCCGTCACCAGGGCGACCGGGCCGAAACCTTCCGGCAATACCACGTCGGTCGCCACGGCTGCAGCGGCAGTGGTCGACGGGGTCATCGCGGCACCATCGGCCGGCGCGCTTGCGACCGAAGCGCTCGCCACCGGCGTCGCTGCAGCCGCTGCCGGCTGGAACTCGGTGACCGGCGTCTTCGTCTCGGCGACAGGCGCAAGCATCGGCGCCTTGCCTTCCGCCGGCGTTGCAAAGCTGGTCGTCGGCACGGTCGTTGCCGTCACCGCGATCGAGGTCTCGGGGGTCTTTGCCGGCGCTTCAACGGAATCGAGCGGTGGCGCAACAGCCGTTTCGGACGCAGCAACCGGTGCTGCCTGTGCCGCAACGGTCGTGCCCTGCACCAGTTGGTCGTCGGCGACCTTGAATTCGGATGCCTGTGGGTTGACCGTCTGCTCGATGACCGCCACCGGTTCGACCGGCATCTCGTCCTTGTTCAGCATCGAGCTGACCATCGGGTAGGACATGATCGCCAAAAGCACGGCGCCGACGGCCATGAGGATCGGCCGGCGATGACGGGCAAAAGCGCCGCCGATGCCGGACGTCGCGGCCTTGTCGCCGGTCTTGTTGAGGGTGTCGGCTTCCTCGACGGCGAGCTGGGCGGCGCGGCGAGCGGCGGCAATGAAGTCCGACTTGTCGCCATCGGCCGGCTGAATGCCTGCCTTGTTCATCTGCCCGGCGCGCACGCGCTCCAGGATCTTCTTCACGTCCGGAACGCCGGAGCCCGGCTCGAGCAGCTGGTTGGCTTCTTCCGGCGCCAGCATTTCGGAGGGATCGATCGACGGCGTCGGCTCGACGAGCTTGCGCGCCTGCTCCGGTGCCTGTTCCGAGCGTTTGCCGGAAAAGCGACGGGTGAGGCCGGCGAGCAGGCCGGTGCGGCCAGCGGCTACCGGCTCGCGCTCTTCTTCGAGCTCGACGGTCGAGATCTGCGCATCGTCGGCAAGGGCCGTTACCGGTTCGGCGGCCTCGGCTGCGACGGCCTGGTCCTCCGCCTGGAGGGCGCGGACATTGCGCTGCAGGTCGTCGTAGCGATCATCGAGGTCGCCGCCACCGAAGGGGTCGTTGAACTCCGGCTGCGCGGCGCGCGGCATCGGGGCGGCTTCGCGCACCACCGCCATGGCAGGCTGGGCCGCCAGTGCCGGCTCGCGGTTTTCGATGCGTTCCAGCTTGTCGGCGATGTGGACGAGGGTTTCGTGCAGCGCCTCGAACGTGCGCGCAGTCCGCTCTTCGCTGGAGCGGCTCAAGTCCTCAAGTGTCCGCAGATCTTCGGCAAGCGCCGAGATCGCGGCCAGGTCGCTACCGGAGGAGGCCTGCGTTGGGCCGTTCTTGGAATAGGCTTCCATCACCGCTTCGGCCGCCTGGCGGGCGGCTTCGACGATGTATTCGTCGCTGGTCGAGAAATAGTCCTCGAGCGCGGTCATACGGTTTTCGAAATCGACGGGCATCACGCTCTGGGCGACGTCCGCCCGCGGCTGGCTGACCAGCGTCGACAGGTTGGCAATCTGGGCTTCAAGGTTCTGAAGCGCCGCGCGGTCGTCAAACGGCGCTGCCTGTGTTTCCTCCAGCCGCTGGGCGATACCGGCGAGGCGATCTTCCAGCCGGTCGAAACGCGGATCGGATACAGGCTGGGCCCCATGGGCGTCGAGCTCGTCGATCCGGCGGGCGAGATAGTCCAGCCGCTCGGCCAGAGCGTCGTTGACGCTGCCCTGGTCGAGGGCCTCGATCTTGCGGGAGATATCCGACAGGTAATCGTTGAGGTCCGACTGCGCCGTCCTGTTGCTGCGCTCCATCATCAGCGACAGCTGGTCCAGCCGCTCTTCCAGGCGGGCGGCGGCCTTTTCGCTGGCGAGATCCTCGACACGGACGGTCAGGGCTTCCAGACGGGCGCTGAGGCCCGAATCGTTCGGGCGCGACAGGCTGTCGATCTGGTGGGAGAGATCGCCGAGCCGGCTTTCGAGGCGATTGACGAAGCCGGTATCAAGCCCCTGGGTCGTGCGGCTGTTGGCGGCAATGGCGCGGCTGATTTCGTCGAGCCGGCTGTCGAGATCGGCAAACTGCGAGACGAGGCGGCGATCGTCGGGCTGGATCTGCCGGCCGAGCATTTCGATCGCCTGGGCAACGGCGATAAGCTTGTCTTCGAGCACATCGACGGCGGAGCTGCTCTTCAGCGAGCCGATCTGCGACTTGATTTCGTCCAACCGATAGGCGAGCGCGACCAGTTCGTCGTCGCGGCTCTGGTCGAACGCGATCAGCCGATCCTCAACACCATTCCAGCGGTTTTCCATGCGGCGCATGCTGTCTTCGCGCGCAAGTCCGTCGATCATCGCGCGCAGGTCGTCGAAATCGCCGCGCAAGGCGTCGGCCTGGGCGGGCGAGGCCTGACGGCCGAGATGCTGGATGCTGTCGGCAAGGCGCTGCATGTCGCCACGCACGTCTTCGGCGAAGCTGTGATCCTGCGCCTGGGCCTTGATGCCGCGAATTTCGGAGCGCAGCGAATTCATCTCGCGCGTCAGGCCGTCGGTGATGTCGCGCTTCAGGTCCTGGCGCAAACCGACGAGGGCTTCGGCGATATCGTTGACGGCCGCGGAGGCGCGCTGCGGCTGGCTGCGAAGCTGGGGGCGCGGCTCTTCGACGTAGCGGTCCTGGACCGGGCGTTCGGAAATGGGGCGTTCGGAAGTGGGGCGCTCGGCGGCATACCGTTCCGACCCGCGCTGCGGCAGCCGGTCGCTAAGCGCTGGGCGCTCGCGCGAGGCGCTGAGGCTGCGCTGGCGTTGCATGATTTCGGCGACGGCATCGCGGGGCGATGCCGTTTCCCGGACAGGTTCGCGGGCGGGCTGGCGCTCGGGCGGCCTTGGCGCCGGGTCGCGGGCCGTACCGCTCATCAGGCCTTCGATCCGCGCCTCCAATCCTTCGATGGTGCGGTTCAAGGCGTCGAGCGACGGCCGCTCGCTATAGGACTGGCTGCCTGCGCGCTGAGGATTTGATCGCAATCCACTCATGTTGTTCTTCGCCCCTGTCGTCGGCCATCTCGAAAGTCGTCACGGAAGAAAACTGCTTTCTTCACCCCTGTGGCGCTTCCGACGCGGGCAAAACTACAACGATGCGACGCCAGGACAGGTTGCAGCTTTGACCATCTCAACACGCACCTTTCACGAAACGTGGTAAACAAGCGGTTAACCTGCGGATGATTTTTTAACGATTTGGCAGGATCGTACGAAGTTGAGGCGCTGCGGTGCCGCCGACCTCCCCCCACACGCCACCAAACTGCGCGACACGTAATTTTTGACGTTTACGCAAACGTCAAAATTTTGTAGCATCCGGCCAACGATGCGAGACCGCCCCGGCGGCATCCGCTTTCCCGTGGAAAAACGGGAGGAGAGGATGCTCTGGAAACAATGAGGATGGCGGCGCATCCGGCATCCTGCAACCGGGCGTCGACGACGACAGACGGCGGCCCGAAGCACCAAAGGCGAGGAAAGAATGCCCATCTACAAGGCTCCGGTCGACGATACCCTCTTCATCCTGAACGACGTGCTCGGCATCGAGCGCTACAACAACCTGCCCGGATTTGCCGATGCGACGCCCGACATGATCGAGGCGATCGTCGGCGAGGCGGCAAAGCTTGCCGAAGAGGCGCTGTTCCCGGTCAACCTGTCCGGCGACCAGGAAGGCTGCAAGCGTCGCGACGACGGTTCGGTCAGCGTGCCGAAGGGCTTCAAGGAAGCCTTCGACCTCTACCGCGAAGGCGGCTGGCTCGGCCTTGCCGTGCCGGAAGAATTCGGCGGCCAGGGCCTGCCCTATACGCTGCACACCGCCGTCGGCGAGTACATGTCGTCGGCCAACATGGCACTGACCATGTATCCGGGCCTCACCCAGGGCGCGATCGCCGCAATCCTGGTTCACGGTACCGGCGAGCAGAAGCAGGCCTACCTGCCGAAGATGGTCGCCGGTACCTGGACCGGCACGATGAATCTCACCGAGCCGCATTGCGGCACCGACCTCGGCCTGTTGCGCACCAAAGCGGTGCCCACCGGCAACGGCGCCTACAAGATCTCCGGCCAGAAGATCTTCATCTCGGCCGGCGAGCACGACATGTCCGACAACATCATCCATCTGGTGCTTGCCCGCATCGAGGGCGCGCCTGAGGGCGTGAAGGGCATCTCGCTGTTCATCGTGCCGAAGTTCAAGCTCGACGCCGACGGCGAACCGGGCGAACGCAACGGCGTTTCCTGCGGCGCGATCGAACACAAGATGGGCATCCATGGCAACTCGACCTGCGTCATGAACTATGACGAGGCCGAAGGCTATCTCATCGGCACGGAGAACAAGGGCCTCAACGCCATGTTCGTGATGATGAACGAGGCCCGCCTCGGCGTCGGCCTGCAGGGCCTGTCGATTGCCGAAATCGCCTACCAGAACGCCGCCAACTATGCCCGCGACCGCATCCAGGGCCGCTCACTTTCCGGCCCGAAGGCGCCGGACAAGAAGGCCGACCCGATCATCGTGCATCCGGACGTCCGCCGCACGCTGATGACGATCAAGGCCTTCAACGAAGCCGGCCGCGCCTTCACGCTCTGGACGGCGCTGAAATCCGACATCGCGCACCGCTCCGACAATGAAGCCGACCGCCAGGCGGCGGACGACATTCTCGGCCTGATGACCCCGATCCTCAAGGGCGTCATGACCGACAAGGGCTTCGACCACGCCGTCATGGCGCAGCAGATGTTCGGCGGCCACGGCTATATCGAAGAACACGGCATGAGCCAGTATGTCCGCGATGCCCGCATCGCGATGATCTACGAAGGCGCCAACGGCATCCAGGCGCTCGACCTCGTAGGCCGTAAGCTCGGCCTCAACGGCGGCCGCGCCGTCATGGCCCTGTTCAAGGAGATCGGCGATTTCTGCGAGGAAAACCGCGGCAACGAGAAGCTGTCGGCCTATACCAAGGCGCTGAAGAAGGGCCTCAACGACCTGCAGGCCGCCACCATGTGGTTCATGCAGAACGCGATGGCCAAGCCCGACAATGCCGGCGCCGGCTCGACCGACTACATGCATCTCTTCGGTCTCGTAGTCCTTGGCTACATGTGGGCGAAGATCGCCAAGACGGCCGAGGAAAAGCTTGCCTCTGGCGAAACGGCGCGTGCAGACTATCTGAAGAACAAGCTGATCACCGCGACCTTCTTCATGGAAAGGATCCTGCCGGAAACGGCTCTGCGCAAGGCCCGCATCGAAACCGGCGCCGACACGCTGATGGCACTCGACGCAGCCGCTTTCTAATCTCGTCGCGGAAGCGATCTAACATGTTTGACGGGCAGCACCTGACGGTGCTGCCGAAAGGGAGATGAGACATGACGAAAGTCTTCGTTTACGACCACGTGCGCACGCCGCGCGGCCGTGGCAAGAAGGACGGATCGCTGCACGAAGTGCCGTCCGTTCGGCTCGCCGCCAAGATGCTGGAAGCGGTGCGTGACCGCAACGACCTCGACACGTCGACCGTCGACGACATCATCATGGGTTGCGTCGATCCGGTGATGGACGCAGGCGCGGTGATCCCGAAGGCTGCCGCCTTCGAAGCCGGCTATTCGACCCGTGCACCGGGCATGCAGATCTCGCGCTTCTGCGCTTCCGGCCTCGACGCCGTCAACTTCGGCGCAGCGAAGATCGCCCAAGGCGCCGACGACATCGTCATTGCCGGCGGCGTTGAATCGATGTCGCGCGTCGGCCTCGGCATGTCCGGCGGCGCCTGGTTCATGGACCCCTCGGTCAACCTGCCGGCCTTCTTCATGCCGCAGGGCGTTTCGGCCGACCTGATCGCCACCAAGTACGGCTTCAGCCGCGACGACGTCGACGCCTATGCCGTCGAAAGCCAGAAGCGCGCAGCGCATGCCTGGGAAAAGGGCTACTTCAAGAAGTCCGTCGTCCCCTTCAAGGACCAGAACGGTCTGACCATCCTCGACCGCGACGAGCACATGCGTCCGGGCACCGACATGCAGGCACTCGCCTCGCTCAACCCGTCCTTCCAGATGCCGGGTGAAATGGGCGGCTTCGAAGCGGTCGGCATCCAGGCACATCCCGAAATCGAGAAGATCAACTACGTGCACCATGCCGGCAATTCGTCCGGGATCGTCGACGGCGCCGCAGCCGTGCTGCTCGGCTCCAAGGCCGGCGGCGAAAGCATGGGCCTGAAGCCGCGTGCCCGCATTCGCGCCTTTGCCAATATCGGCTCCGACCCGGCACTGATGCTGACCGGCCCGGTCGACGTCACCGAGAAGCTGCTGAAGCGCGCCGACATGAAGCTGTCGGACATCGATCTCTTCGAGCTCAACGAAGCGTTTGCGGCGGTCGTCCTGCGCTACATGCAGGCCTTCGACATCCCGCACGACAAGATCAACGTCAACGGCGGCGCGATCGCCATGGGCCATCCGCTCGGCGCGACCGGCGCGATGATCCTCGGCACCGTGCTCGACGAACTGGAGCGCCGCGATCTCAACACCGCGCTCGTCACCCTTTGCATCGGCGCCGGCATGGGCACGGCCACGATCATCGAAAGGGTCTGACGATGGACGTGATGCGCCGCACCCTTCTTGGACTGATGGGCCTGGGGCTGCTTGCAGCCGCGGGCTGCGTCTCCGACGAGGAGGAAGGCGGCGACAGCTTCACGCTCACCGGTGCGATCACCAATGTCGCCAGCGGCCCGGTTCCAGTCGGCACCGTCACGATCCGGCTCGAAGAGCAGGGCGTGATGGACGTCGCCGCCAAGCTGATCGCCGAGACGTCTGTCGTCAGCGACGGCAAGGCCACCCGCGTGCCCTTCGTGCTGCAGGTGCCGAAGCCCGAACTCGACAAGGCTGTCGACGCCGGCTTCAGCATCCGTGTCGAGCGCGACGGGCGGCTGATCGCCACCAACACCAGCAAGCAACGTTACAGCGGCGGATCGAACGTCTCGCTGCAGATCGAACCCATTCTCTACTGAGGGGGAGAACCATGACGAATTACACCAATTTCAAGATCGAGACCGACGCCGACGGCATTGCGCTCATCACCTGGGACATGCCCGAGAAGTCGATGAACGTCTTCACCCAGGAGGTGATGGAAGAGCTGAACGCCATCGTCGACCAGACCACCGCCGATGCGGCGGTCAAGGGCGTCGTCTTCACGTCGGGCAAGTCGAGCTTCTCCGGCGGCGCCGATCTCTCGATGATCAAGTCGATGTTCACCTTCCAGCAGGAAGAAAAGAAGAAGGATCCGGATAACGCCGCCCAGAAGCTCTTCGATCTGGTCGGCCGCATGACCGGTCTCTTCCGCAAGCTCGAAACCTCCGGCAAGCCGTGGGTCTCGGCGATCAACGGCACCTGCATGGGCGGCGCCTTCGAGCTTTCCCTCGCCTGCCACGGCCGCGTCGCTTCGAACTCCAAGTCGGTGAAGATCGCTCTGCCGGAAGTCAAGGTCGGCATTTTCCCGGGCGCCGGCGGCACCCAGCGCGTGCCGCGCCTCACCAACGCGCAGGACGCGCTGCAGATGATGACGACCGGCTCGTCGCTGACGGCAGCCCGCGCCAAGGCGATGGGCCTCGTGCACGAAGTCGTCGACGCCGACAAGCTGGTCGATGCTGCCAAGGCGATGATCAAGAACGGCCTGAAGCCGGTCCAGCCCTGGGACGAAAAGGGCTACAAGGTACCGGGCGGCGGCATCTGGACGCCGGCCTCGGCCCAGCTCTGGCCGGCCGCTTCCGGCATCCTGCGCCGCGAGACCTACGGCAACTATCCGGGCGCCGTCGCGATCCTGAAATGCGTCTATGAAGGCCTGCAGGTACCGTTCGACACGGCGCTCAAGATCGAGCAGCGTTACTTCACCGAGATCCTTCAGACGACCGAAGCCTTCTCGATGATCCGCTCGCTGTTCGTCTCGATGCAGGAGCTCGGCAAGGGTGCCCGCCGCCCGGCCGGCGTGCCGAAGTCGGAGTTCAAGCATGTGGGCGTCGTCGGCGCCGGCTTCATGGGCGCCTCGATCGCCTATGTGACGGCTGCTGCCGGCATTGCCGTGACGCTGATCGACCGCGACATGGAAGCGGCCGAAAAGGGCAAGGCTCATTCCGAGGGCTTGGTGAAGGATTCGGTCGGCAAGGGCCGCCTGACCAAGGAAGAAGGCGAAGCGCTGCTTGCCCGCATCACGCCGTCGGCCGACTACAACGATCTCAAGACCGCCGGTCTCGTCGTCGAAGCAGTGTTCGAGGATCGCCAGGTCAAGAAGGACGTGATCGAGAAGGTGGAAGCGGTGATTGCCGAGGACGCGATCTTTGCGTCCAACACCTCGACGCTGCCGATCACCGGCCTTGCCAAGAACTCCAAGCGCCCGAGCCAGTTCATCGGCGTCCATTTCTTCTCACCGGTCGAGAAGATGATGCTGACGGAAGTGATCCTCGGCAAGGAAAGCGGCGACAGGGCACTCGCCGTGGCACTCGACTATGTGGCCGCGATCAAGAAGACGCCGATCGTCGTCAACGACACCCGCGGCTTCTACGTCAACCGCTGCGTCTTCCGCTACATCCACGAAGCCTATGACATGCTGATCGAAGGCGTGCCGCCGGCAATGATCGAGAATGCCGCCAAGATGGCCGGCATGCCGGTCGGCCCGCTGTCGCTCAACGACGAAGTGGCGATCGACCTCAGCCAGAAGATCCTCAAGGCCACCGTCGCCGACCTCGGCGAAAAGGCCGTCGATCCCAAGCACCTGGCGCTGATCAACAAGCTGGTCGACGATCTCGACCGCCGCGGTCGCAAGAACGGCAAGGGCTTCTACGAGTACCCGGCAAAGCCCGCCAAGAAATATCTGTGGCCGGAGCTGAAGACGCTCTATCCGCAGAAGAACGCCGACAAGATCGATGTCGAGGTGCTGAAGCAGCGGCTTCTCGCGACGATCGCGCTCGAAGCGGCGCGCACCATGGAAGAAGGCATCGTCACCGATCCGCGCGAAGCCGACGTCGGCTCGATCCTCGGCTTCGGCTTTGCGCCCTACACCGGCGGCACGCTCTCCTACATCGACGGCATGGGCGTAAAGGCCTTCGTCAAGATGTGCGAAAAGCTCGCCAAGGACTATGGCGACCACTTCAAGCCGACGGCGCTCTTGAAGGAAATGGCCGAGCGCGGCGAGACCTTCTACGGCCGCTTCGATCCCTACGGCGAGAAGAAGCAGGCGGCGTAAAAGCACGTCACCAATCTGTTGGAAGGGCCCCGCGTGGGCCCTTCTTTTTTCCCTGCCCGCCGCGCGGTCGCCAGCGTGCTACGACTTTTCCTTGAGTGGCTGAGCAGCCGCCAAGAGCATTTCGCTGAGGAGATCGACAAGCCCCGCACCGAGGTCGCCCGGCCCGGAAAGACAGCGCGATCGCGCGTAGCGCTTGCTCACGTCGTGGCCGATCCCGAGAGCCGCCAGGGAAATATCGGGGTCCGCCTCGAGTGTGGCGACGACCGCTTGAAGGTGACGATCAAGGATACCGGGATCGTTGGCCAACAGCGTCGCGTCGTCGACCGGGACGCCATCGGAAATGATCAGCAACAGCTTGCTGCGGCGCTTTCTGCTCCGCAAGCGCTGTGCCGCCCATTGCAGGGCCTCGCCATCGACATTCTCCTTTGGCAAGTCTGGCCGAAGCATGGGCTTGAAAACCCTGTGCCCAAGCGCGCCGGAGTTTTCCTGTATCCCATCGTGATAGATGACATGCAGCAAATCGCAGAGGCGCCCCGGACGCTCGGGCTTCATAAGCGCTCGCCAATATTTGCGCGCTTCGCCACCCTGCCAGGTCGACGTCGTGAACCCGAGTATTTCGACACTGCATCCGAGGCTGCGAAGATATTGCTCGGTGACCTCGATGGCCGCGGCTGCGAGCAACATCGTTTGCCCTTTCATGGAGCCCGATTGATCCATCAGGATCGTGACCGTCGTGTCGTCTCGTATCTGTTTCGGGATCGCGCTTTTGACGGCTTCGGCGGATGAAAGCGCCCCGAGATGCCACCGCATTCGCCATTCTTCGAGGCCGGTCTGGAAGATCGACCACGCCGCTTCGTGCGATCGAGCCGCTTCCGGCGGCAGGCATCCAAGCACATCGGACAACTGCTCCGCGTGGACCACCCGATCGAACTTTCGGGTGAAGACGCGATAATCGTCCGACACCGCGCGCCTCTTCGACCTGGCGACAAGCGCGGTCACATGCTTCCAGATTCCCATAGGTGACGCTCGCCCCGGCACGCAGATGCAACCCCAATGACGGAATGGCATAAAGGGAAACAACCGCACACACAATCGCCGACGCTGCCGGAGCCGGAGCCGGAGCCGGAGCCGGAAGCCATCACCCTGTTACAGTTGGGGTGCTAGGCCTCAGCGGATGAAACCGCGCCCCACGACAAACATGACCAAAGCCACGCTCCGCCCTGCCATTTCCGGCGACGAACCTTATCTGCACTGGCTCGAAGAAGCCTGCATGCGCGACTATGCCGTCGCACTCTGGGGCAGTTGGCGTCCGCGTCCGGCGGATGCGCTGATCGTCGATGAACATCGCCTCATCGTTGCAGACGGCGAAGATGCCGGCTGTGTTTCGGTGACGCCGCGCGCGGACCATCTCTGGGTGAACAAGCTCTATGTCGCGCCCGCATATCAGAAGCGTGGCTACGGGGCTTTCGCCCTGAGGCAGGTGCTTGGCGAGGCGGGAGCGATCGGCCTGCCCGTGCGGCTCAGCGTGCTGACGACCAATCCGGCGGTGGCCTTCTATCGCCGCGAAGGCCTTGTGATCTATGAGGAAACCGCGGAACGGCGCTTCATGACATCGCGGGCGCGTTAAGCTTATCAGCATCTTCTGATTGACGCCCTCCGTGCGGGGGCGCATCCTCCGCGACTTCAGAGGGGGACACGCCATGAGCGAGCCTGATCTCTATCTGCTTGGGCGCGCCGGGCCCGAAGAAGCACGCCTGAAACGACAAATCGCCAATCTCGCACCCGATTCCGACCAGCAACTCGAAAGGGTCGGCATCAAGCCGGGCGAGCGCGTCGTCGATCTCGGTTGCGGTCCCGGCGGCGTGCTGCATCTCATCGGCAAGCGTGTCGGGCCGACCGGCTCGGTGCTCGGCATCGAGCGCGACCCGCATTTCGTCGAACTTGCCCGCCGTTTCGTTGGCGGTCACGCACTGCCGCAGGTCGAGGTGCGTGAGGGCGACGCCTATGCCACCGGCCTGCCGCGCCGCTCCTTCGACGGCGCCCATATGCGGCTGGTACTGGTCAACGTGCCACGGCCGGAACTCATCGTGCTCGAAATGGTGTCGCTGGTGAGGCCCGGCGGCTGGATCGCGAGTTTCGAGGCCGATTTCCTGGCGCATATCTGCGATCCGCCGCTTGCCGCCTGGGACCGGCTGCTGGCCGCCTACACCGCCTATTCCACGGCCAGAGGCATCGACCTCAACATCGGCCGTCGGCTGCATCGGCTGTTCCGGAGTGCCGGCGTCGAGGCGATTTCCGTCGATGCGGTCGAGCACGTCTACCCGCCCGGCCACGACCGCCGATCGATCCTTCGGGATTTCATCAACAATGTCCGTGACAGGCTCGTTGCCGAAGGCTTCATCAGCCAAGTCCAGCTGGATGACGATCTCGCCGCCCTCGACCAGCATCTTGCCGACCCCAACGTGCTCGTGACGTCCCACCTGTTCTTCCGGCTGACCGGTCGTATACCGGAAGCCCTCGTCATCAAGGCGTGAAGCGTTCCGCTTCCATTCGGCCTCAGGCGGTTGCGCCCTGGCGCCGGTGCGCCAGGCGTTCGCCGACGATGATCAGCAGGCCGGCCGCAAAGATCAGTCCGGCGCCGGCGAAAACATTGGTGGCCGGCACGTCGCCCCAGATCAGGAAGCCGAGGCCGAAGGCCCAGACGAGCGAGGTATATTCGAACGGTGCGATCACCGAGATCGGTGCGCGACGCATGCCCTCGAAAAAGGCGTACTGCGCAATGCCGGCGATGACGCCGGTACCGGCCATCAGCGCGACGTCGAAGAGCGCCGGCGGCGTCCAGAAGAAACCGACCGCGACCCCGGTCATGCCGATGAAGAAGACGTTGGAGATCGTCATCTGCACCAAGGTCGTTTCGTGGAGTGCGGTCTTGCGCAGCATCACCGTGCCGATCGCCCAGAAGACGGCGGCAAGCAGAGCCAGGAAAACAGGCAGCGACAGCTTCATGCCGGTGCCAAGCACATCGCAGGCGACGAGCACGCCGACGAAGCCGATGAAGACGGCGAACCAGCGGATCGGCGGCACGTCCTCCTTCAGGATCGGCACCGCCAACAGCGTCACGACGATCGGCGCGGCATAATAGAGCGTCGTCATTTCGGCGAGGCTGAGATCACGCGCCGCATTGAAGTAGCAAAGCCAGGCGGCGAGCAGCAAAAGATTGCGCACGAAGAGCGGCTTGAGCACCGGCGACACGATGGCATTGCGCACCAGCTGGCCGCGGCCGATGACGAGGCAAAGCACCAGGATGGTGATGCTGCGGGTAAACAGGATCTGCCAGACCGAGTAGCCGACGACCAGCCATTTGACCGACGCATCCTGCAGCGAAAACAGGAAATAGGAAAACGTCGTCATGACGATGCCTGACAGGACGGTCTTGTTCATGGGAGCCTCGATCACGCCGGCGGGAAGAGAAGCGGCTGAGCCCGTCTGATAGCGCGGCGGCGTCGGGCGCGGAAGGGGCATGCCGGGGCGGCGCTGTGGCGATTTTTTGGGGTGGCCTGCGCCACGATCCGGCACCAACCTTGACGGAGATCAAGAACCGGCGCTTGCACCGCTGCTAGAAGGCAGCGATAACGACCATGAAACCTAGGTCTCAACGACATGCAGCCGCTCGCCTTCGCCCTTGCCGCCCTCGTCCTGCTCGCGACGCCCGGTCCGACGAACACGCTGCTCTGGCTTTCCGGCGCATCGGCCGGCTTCCGCCGGTCGCTGCCGCTTTTGACCGGCGAGCTCGGCGGCTATCTTGCGGTAATCATTCCCGCCGTCGCGCTGCTCGCCCCGTTCCTCGCCGCCCATCCAAACCTCGGCCTGGCGCTAAGGCTCATTGCAGCATGCTGGGTGCTCTATCTCGCCTATGCGCTCTGGACGACCGATGACGAACGCAGCGAAGGCGTGGTCATCTCCATCCGACAAGTCTTCGTCACGACGCTGCTCAATCCGAAAGCCCTGATCGTCGCCCTGGTGTTGTTGCCGCAGACGGGGTTGGCAGCCGTCTGGCCCTGGATCGCCGGCTTTTCGCTGCTGGTCGTCGCTGCCGGGTCGGCCTGGATCGGGGCCGGCGCCCTGCTGGTGCAGATGTCCAAGGGTCTGTCGGCCTCGCACCTGCCGCGCCGGATCGCTGCCGTCTGCCTCACGCTGTTCTCTGTCGGCATCGCCGGTAGCGCGATTGCCGCCATGCACTAGAAAAATCCCGGAGGACCAGCACGTGTCCTCCGGGATCGATCGCGAGAAGCGGCCAGTCGTTTTGTCTCAGGCGGCAACGGCCTCGCCGAGTTCCTTCGCCAAGGCGCCCATCAATTCTTCCCAGCCTCCGCGCCGGTACTCGAGCTTGTCGAGACCGTCGAGGAAGGCGACCTGTTCGGTAAAGACGAGGCGCGTGCCGGTGCCCGCGGGCTGGATATCGACCGTGGCGACGGAGGCGGAAATCCGCCTGTCGTTCTGCGTCATCGTATAGGCAAAGATGATCCGGCGGTTCTCGACGATATCCAGATAGATGGTGTCGTCGTAATAGGTCGTCCCGTCGTCCACGCTGAAGCGACCGCTTTCGCGGCCGCCGACGCGGAAGTCGTGGGTGATCTGCGCCCCGGCTTCGACGTTGACGAACCAGCGCTCCTTTGCGGCCGGTTCCGAGAACGCCCTGAACACCTCGACCGGTGTTGCCTTGAAGTTGCGCTCAATGGTGAAGCTCGAATGTTCCACGGATCTGTCAGTCATGTCTTGCCTCCTCTGGGTCGGAAACTGATGGCTTATGATTAACTGGTTTCGAATATGAACTGCTATTATTTTGAAATCAGTTGAACGTTAGCGTCAGTGATGCGATAATGCAAGCGGTTTTAAAGAGGTGCCAATGAAGGACGACATGCGCTCGGGTTGCCCGATCAATCTTTCGCTCGAAGTGTTCGGCGACAAATGGAGCCTGCTGATCATTCGCGACATGATCTTCGGCGGCAAACGGCACTTCCGGGAGCTGCTGCGATCGCAGGAGGGCATCTCCTCGAACATCCTGGCGGACCGGCTGAAGATGCTGGTCGAACAGGGCATGCTGACGAAGCGTGACGACCCCACGCACAAGCAGAAGGCGATCTACAGCCTGACGGAAATGACGATTGCACTGGTGCCGATCATGGCCCAGCTTGGCGCCTGGGGGCGACGCTACCTGCCGGTCAGCGAAGAGCTCAGCATTCGTGCCGAACTCATGGAGAACGGCGGCCCGGCGCTCTGGGACCGCTTCATGGACGAGTTGCGGCACGACCATCTGGGGACGCCGCTCGACGGTCCTCCCAGGGTGCGCGCGACGCTGCAGGCCGCCTATGAAGAAGTGGTGGCCAGGAAAGCGCGCGAAGAGGCGACGGCCTGACGCTCGCCCATCATCGGCTCAAAGGCCGATCGCCGAGAGCATGACGAAGGTGGCAAACAGCACGAAATGCGTCATGCCCTCAATCGCGTTGGTCTGGCCGTCATTGAGGTTGATCGCCGCAACGATCAGCGTGATCGTCACCATCACCGTCTGAACCGGCGACATCGCCATCAGGAAGGGCTGGCCAGTATAGAGCGCGATCGCCTCCATCACCGGCACCGTCAGGATGACGGTCGAAAGCGAGGCACCGAGCGCGATATTGACGACCGCCTGCATGCGGTTGGCGAGAGCGGCGCGCATGGCGGTCATGATCTCCGGCGAGGCGGAAATCGCCGCGACGACGATGGCCGTGACGGCGAGCGGTGCACCGCTCCCTTTCAAGCCTGAGGTCAGCAGCGACGACATTACTTCCGCCAGAAAGCCGATCAGCACGATGCCGAGGATGAGGATCACGATCGACGGCAGCACCGGTTGGTCCGGATCGCCTTGTCTCGCGCTCCCCTCGCCCTTCGCCTTCGGATAGCTGTAGCTGAAGAAGTAGCTGTGCACGCCCACCTGCATGCGCAGGAACAGGGCGTAGAGCGTGATCATCGCGCCGATGGTGAAGGCCGAATAGAGATGCCATTTGGCCGCCGGCACGAATTCCGGCACGATCATCGAAATCCCCATCGCCGTCAGGATCATCACGCTGTAGGTGCGGGCGGAATCGTCGTTATAGGGTTGCTCGCCGTGCTTCAGGCCGCCGAGCAGGGCCGCGAGCCCCAGGATGCCGTTGATGTCGAGCATGACGGCCGCGTAGATCGTGTCGCGCACCAGCGTCGGAGACGTCTCGCTCGTCATCATGATCGCCAGCACGACGACTTCGACGAGCACCGCCGAGAGCGTCAGGATCATCGTGCCGTAGGGATCGCCGACCTTGGACGCCAGCACCTCGGCGTGATGCGACACCCGCAGCGACGCAAACACGATCGCGACCACCAGGCCGCCGGCACCGAGAAGCGTTGCGAGGCGCCCCATTTCAAGCAGGTGATCTTCGAGCGCAAGTCCGGCGACTGCGGCAAGCATGGCGACGATCAGCAGGCGTTCCGCTTTCATGCGCATCAACAAAACGCCCTCCACCGAAAGCCTGCCAGCCCATCACCGGAACTATAGGGGCGACGCCCCGCAAAGCAAATGACGGGACGAGGACTATTTTCCTCCCGATTCTTTACCGCCCTGCAGCGTTTCGGTAGTGTGGCCGGGAACCAAAGCAGCAAGTGGCCGCCTGCCCGGCCTGGATCTCTCGTCATGTTGTCTCACGGCACGATCTGGCACGCTATCGACACCCTGGCCGAGCGCCACCAGCTCTCGCCTTCCGGTCTCGCGCGCCGTGCCGGCCTCGACCCGACCTCCTTCAACAAGTCCAAGCGTCGCTCCGCCGACGGGCGGGAGCGTTGGCCCTCGACGGAATCGATCGCCAAGGTGCTGGAGGCGACTGGCGCCACCATGGACCAGTTCACAAGCCTGCTGCAGCCGAACGGGGCCACAGCGCCTTCAGAACCTGTGGCCGCTGCCACGATCCCGCTCATCGGCTTTGCCCAGGCGGGTGCCGGCGGCTACTTCGACGACGGCGGCTTTCCCGCCGGTCAGGGCTGGGACGTCATCGATTTTCCCACGGATGCGGAAAAGCGCAGCGGCACCTATGCACTCGGGGTACAGGGAGACAGCATGCTACCGCTCTACCGCGACGGCGACATTCTGATCGTCGACCCCGGCGCGCCGATCCGGCGGGGCGATCGCGTCGTAGTGAAGACACAGGAGGGAGAGGTCATGGCAAAGGTGCTCACGCGCCAGACGCCGCGGGTGATCGAACTCCTGTCGCTCAATCCCGAGCATCCGAACCGCAGCTTCGAGACCAGCCAGATCGAATGGATCGCCCGGATCATCTGGGCCAGCCAATAGGACGTCCTTCCTGATGCGGCAGCATTTGTACACCCTTGCCGGCGGCATCGCCGCAATCGCCCTTTTCACCGGCATCCTCTATGCGGGCGCCGTCGCCATCCGCGACCGCGAGACCGCCGCCACGCCGGAACTCGTTCTCGAAACGCCCGACATGACCGATTTCGAGGCGACGCCGGATCAGGCCGACGACGAGGTCCCGCTCGGCCCCGGCGCGCCCTCCGGCGGCGCAGCGACGACGGGCGAACAACCGCAGGGCACCACCACGACGGAAAAGGCCGCGCGCGCCATCGAGCCCCAGCAGTTCGGCCTGCCCGACACCGTCACAAGCGCGCCGCTCGAGCGGGTGGAACCGCGCGCGCCGCTGTCGGAACCGAAGAAGGAAGCGAAGGCCGCCGGGCCGACCGTGCTCTATCGTCCGGTCGCGGTCGCCGCCGGCGTGATCCAGTTCGACAAGCTGACCCTGCAGATCGACGGCATCGAGCCGGAGCAGGCGGAGCGGACCTGCGAAAGCGGCGGCAAGAGCTGGCCCTGCGGCATCGTCGCACGAACCGCCTTCCGAAACTTCCTGCGTGCACGTGCGGTCAGCTGCGATCTGCCCGAAGCAGGTCCCGGCCCTTCGGCCACCGCCTCCTGCACGCTTGGCGGTCAGGATCTCGCCACCTGGCTCGTCGACAATGGCTGGGCGACACCGGTCGCGGGCTCCTCCCTCGAAAAACGCGCCGACGCGGCACGCCAGGCAAAGCTCGGCTTTTACGGTGACGATCCGCGCGACCTCAGCCACACGCCGATGACCTTCGACGATCCGACCCTCGGCCTCGGAGTGGACGCCTCGCAACCGGACTTGTAAACAGCCGCGACAATTCCCAGCTCTCGACCGTCTGCCGAAAGCAACAGACGGCCCGACTCTTTGAAACGACGCAACTCCGGATCAGGAACCACCCTCTCCCTGGAATTGCCCTACCACCGGAAAGCCCCATGCTGCCAAGCCTCAGCCACCACGAAGCTCTCGTCTACGTCATGGTGATGATGTCGGCGGTCGACCGCGAGATGAGCGACGACGAGTTTGCCCGCATCGGCAGGCTGGTCCAGTTCCTGCCCGTGTTCGAAGGCTTCGACGAGGATAGCCTCGTCCATATCGGCCATGAATGTTCGGCACAGCTGGCGGCGCCCGAGGGGCTCGACATCATGCTCGAGATCGTGCGCGAAGCGTTGCCGGAGAAGTTCCTCGAGACGGCCTACGCGCTCGCCGTCGAGATCGCGGCCGCCGACCAGCGCATCCGCAACGAAGAAATCCGCCTGCTGCAGCTGCTGCGCGACCGGCTTGGCCTCGACAAACTGACCTGCGCCGCCATCGAGCGCGGCGCGCTTGCCCGCTTCCGCCGATAGGCCGGCCGACGATCGCGCCGGGAAGCCCTGAAGCTCAGTAGATGCCGTTGGGGAAATAGCGCAGGTAGATTTCCTCCAACCGCCCGCTGCGCGACAACGCCAGCAGCGCGTGATCGATCGCCTGGGTCAGCGCCGGCTCCGACTTGCGGTTCATGATCGTCAGGCCTTCGCCGAGGAAACGCTGCGAGAAGTAGGCGCCATCGACGAGCGCGCAGCAACCGCCGGCAGCGCTGCCAGAGATCCAGAAGGAAAGCTGCATGCCGTCGGAAAACACCGCCGGCACATCGCCCTTCTGCAGCGCCGTCAGCATGGCCTCGCGGTCGGGAAAGACCTTGGCCTCGATCTTCGGGAAGAACGCCTTGAACATCGCCTCATGCGTGGTTCCGGCGACGACACCGACCGGCTTGCCCTTAAGATCCTTCGGCGCGGCCACTGCGCCCGCCGCCTTGGTGTTGACCGCGAACCGCGCCGGGAGCCGCATGAAGGCGCGCGAAAAGCCGAAGCGCTGGCGCAGTTCCGGACCGACGGCGACGCCGGCGGCCACCGCCTCGCCCTGCCCCTGTTCCAGCGCTGGCAGCAGCTCCGCATAGGTCACCGCCTGGATCTGGCATTTGGCTTCGATGTCGAGCTCGCGGCAGATCTCGCGCACGAGATCCACATGGAATCCCGAAAGCTTACCCGACTGGTCGATGAAGTTGAACGGCGGAAAGTCCACCGTCGTCAGGAAACGCAGGCGCGCGAGGCCCGTGAGGTCCGGCTTGGCGATGCGTTCGCGCGCATCGAAAAGGAGCGGCAGGTCCTTGGGCTGGGCCGCAAGCGGCGTTGCGATCAAGGACGCGCAGAGGGCGAACAGGGAGAAAAGCTTCATGGGCAGCGGGCCGGCACGTCTCGTGTGTCAGATGCGGCCCTTAGAACCGCGGATGATTCATCCCGTCCTAGGTTAGCCGTCCACGGCGCAACTGGCCATAGGCCTTACGCCATCGAGGCAATGATCGGTCAGGAAGGAATGGAGCGGGTGATCGGGATCGAACCGACGACATCCAGCTTGGGAAGCTGGCGTTCTACCGCTGAACTACACCCGCGGCGCCTGCGAAATTTCCCGAACCGGGGCGATCTGTCAAGCACCCTTGCGCCGGATCGCGCCAGGGTCGCTTCGAAATCCCCTACTCGGCGCGGAAATGCTTCGAGAGTTTCAGGCCCTGCGCCTGGTAGTTGGATCCGACACCGAGGCCGTAGAGACCATCCGGGCGTTCCAGCATGTGTTCGTAAATCAGGCGGCCGACGATCTGGCCGTGTTCGAGGATGAACGGCACCTCGTGGCTGCGCACTTCCAGCACCGCACGGCTGCCCGTGCCGCCAGCAGAGGCATGGCCGAACCCCGGATCGAAGAAACCGGCGTAATGTACGCGGAATTCGCCAACCAACGGATCGAACGGCGTCATCTCGGCCGCATAAAGCGGTGGCACATGCACGGCCTCGCGCGAGACGAGAATGTAGAACTCATCCGGATCGAGGATCAGCTCGTCGCGGCCGCGGCTATAAAGCGGCTCCCAGAAATCGAAGATCGCGTGCTGCGCCTTCTTGTCGACGTCGATAACCGCCGTGTGGTGCTTGCCGCGATAGCCGATCAGCCCTTCGGGCCTGGTACCCTTCAGATCGATCGACAGCGCGATACCGCCGCCGCTGACGTTCGGCCTGTCGCTCGCCACCAGCACGTCGCTATCATGCAACGCCTGCAATTCCTGTTCCGACAGGATCGATTGGCCCATGCGGAAGCGGATCTGCGACAGGCGCGAGCCGCGGCGCACGACGATCGGGAAGGTGCGCGGGCTGATTTCGAGATAGAGCGGACCGCTGTAGCCGGCCGGGATCTTGTCGAATTCCTGGGCGCGGTCGGTGATGACGCGGGTGAAGATGTCGAGGCGGCCGGTCGAGCTCTTCGGGTTGGCCGAGGCCGACATGCCCTTGGGCAGCGCCAGGCTTTCCATCAGCGGCACGATGTAGACGCAGCCGGTCTCCAGCACCGCACCCTCGGTCAGGTCGACCACGTGCAGCTTCAGCCGGTCGAGCTTGTCGGCAACGAGATGAGACGGACCCGGCATGAAGCTCGCGCGGACGCGAAAAGCCTTGGCGCCGAGGCGCAGGTCGAGGCTTGCCGGCTGGATCTGATCGTCATCCAGCGGCTTCTCGCTCTTCAGGCGTCCCGATTCGAACAGCGCGGCGATCGCGCGATCGGCCAAAATCCCAGTGTCGCGGCCCATTGCAGTCCTCTTTTCAGTTGCGAGACAAAACCAAACTCCGGGAATTGACGCAAGCGTACCCTGGCAGTATTGAAGCTTTATCCCGTGGTGATTTGGCCGGTCGGCTTGCAGCCACGTTAAACAAGTAGCTAAAAAGGCCGGGTGTCAAACCGGCCCTTCACGCGGCCGGTTTTTTTGTTTTTGAAAGTGATCGTCACATGAGCAAAAACTGGCGCCCCGCAACGCAACTGGTCCATGGCGGCACGACCCGCTCCCAGCACGGCGAGACCTCCGAAGCGATCTTCCTCACCCAGGGTTTCGTCTACGAGACTTCGGAAGCCGCCGAGGCGCGCTTCAAGGGCGAGACCGAAGGTTTCATCTACGCCCGCTACGGCAGCCCGACCAACGACATGTTCGAAAAGCGCATGTGCATGCTGGAAGGCGCTGAAGACGCGCGCGCCACCGCATCGGGCATGGCCGCGGTCACCGCCGCCATCCTCTGCCAGCTGAAGGCCGGCGATCATATCGTCGCCGCCCGCGCGCTCTTCGGCTCCTGCCGTTGGGTGGTTGAGACGCTGGCGCCGAAATACGGCATCGAGTGCACGCTGGTTGACGGGCGCGATCTCGCCAACTGGGAAAAGGCGATCCAGAAGAACACCAAGGTCTTCTTCCTCGAAAGCCCGACCAACCCGACGCTTGAAGTCATCGACATTGCCGGCGTCGCCAAGCTCGCCAACCAGATCGGCGCCAAGGTCGTCGTCGACAACGTCTTTGCAACACCGCTCTTCCAGAAGCCGCTGGAACTGGGCGCCCATATCGTCGTCTATTCCGCCACCAAGCATATCGACGGCCAGGGCCGTTGCCTCGGCGGCGTGGTGCTTTCCGACAAGGAATGGATCAACGAGCACCTGCACGACTACTTCCGCCACACCGGCCCGGCGATGTCGCCGTTCAACGCCTGGACGCTGCTGAAGGGCATCGAGACGCTGCCGCTGCGCGTGCGTCAGCAGACGGAAACGGCCCGCCGCGTCGCCGACTTCCTGGCGGAACAGCCGCAGGTCGCCAAGGTCATCTATCCCGGCCGCAAGGACCACCCGCAGGCCGACATCATCGCCAAGCAGATGACCGGCGGCTCGACGCTCGTCGCCTTCGAACTGAAGGGCGGCAAGGACGCTGCCTTCGCGCTGCAGAATGCGCTGGAGATCGTGCGCATCTCCAACAACCTCGGCGACAGCAAGAGCCTGATCACCCATCCGGCCACGACCACGCACAAGAACCTGACCGACGAGGCCCGTACGGAACTCGGCATGTCAGCCGGCACCGTGCGCTTCTCGGCCGGTATCGAGGACAGCGACGACGTGGTGGAAGATTTCGCCCGCGCGCTGAAGGCCGTGAAGGCCTGATTTACGAAGACGCGGCCGCCGTGACCAACGGCGGCCGACGCCCCTTGCCGGCCGTCACAAGATGGTTTCCGGCGGCCCAGCGCCAAGGCGCCAAGCCGGTTTCACCCGCCCGATCCCGTCAGCACGACCATCCGTCCCATCGTGGGATCGCACAATCTTGCCGTTATTCTTGACGAAACCATCTTGCTGTAGAATACCCTGAAAGACCTGAAGCAAGGTGATGCCCATGTATCGCGCTTTGACCCGCGACATAGAAGTTACGGTGGAGCCGTACTATCTCGAAGAACAGTCGGATCCCGATGACGGCCGCTATGTTTGGGGCTATCGCATCGTCATCTCAAACCACTCGGACGCGACCGTGCGGTTGATGACGCGCTACTGGCACATTACCGATGAGAATGGACAAGTCGACGAGGTCAGCGGTCCGGGCGTCATCGGCGAGCAGCCGCTGCTCAATCCCGGCGATACCTATGAGTATTCGTCCGGATGCCCGCTGGATACGCCCTCGGGCGTGATGTTCGGTCACTACAGCATGGAATCGGAAGGCGGAGAGACCTTCAACGTGGCCATCCCTGCCTTCTCGCTCGATTCACCCGGGCTCGTGCGCACCCTGAACTGACACATCCGGAACAGCCCGTCCTTCACTGACGTCGCTCTAACTCGCGGCCAGTCGGCCGGAGGCGCCCGCTACTGCGGGCGCACCTCGCTAGCTTCGAAGCGATAGGTCGTCGAGCAGAACTCGCAGGTAACCTTGACTTCGCCATCGTCGATGGTGCTTTCGAGGTCGTCCGTGCTCAGGTTCGACAACACCGACTGAAGCTTTTCGCGCGAGCAGCTGCAACGGTCATAGACCGCTTGCGGTTCATAGACGCGAACGCCGCGCTCGTGGAACAGGCGATAGAGCAGCCGCTCGGTTCCCACCATCGGATCGGTCAACTCGTCCATGTCGATCGTTTCGACCATCACCTTGGCTTCGGCCCAGAGATCGTCGTCCTCGAACGTGCTTTCGCCGTCATCGCCATCACCGCCCGAGAGATCGGGCTGGCGCATGCGCTCCGGTGCTTCCGGCAGGAACTGGGCAACCATGCCGCCGGCGCGCCAGCGGTGGCGCGGCTTGCCGTTTTCGTCGCGATCGAGAAGCTCGGCCACGCCAAGGCGCACCTTGGTCGGGATCTGCTCCGACTGACGGAAATAGACGCCGGCGATTTCCTCGAGCGTCGCACCGTCAAGCGCAACGATACCCTGGTAACGCTGGGTATGGGCGCCCTGGTCGATGGTGAAGGCGAGCACGCCCTTTCCGAGCAGCTCGTGCGAAAGGGTGCGGCCGTCCTTTTCGGCAGCCGCGAGCGCTTCCTGATCGTAGCGGGCATAGGCGCGCACGCGATCCGGCGTCGAGAAATCGGCGACGACCAGATCGACCGGGCCATCGCCTTGCGTCTGGACGATCAGCTTGCCTTCGAACTTCAGCGAGGTCCCGAGCAGAACGGTGAGCACGACGGTTTCGGCAACCAGACGTGCGACCGGAAGCGGATAGTTGTGGCGCTCGAGAATTGCGTCCAGCATCGGGCCGAGCTGCACGGCGCGGCCACGCACGTCGAGGCCTTCCACCTGGAAAGGCACAACGTGATCGTCACCGGCGAAGTCGAACTCACCCAGCCCTGGCGTCATGTCGGTCATGTCTTGCTCCTTGCCTCAGCCAACCAAATTGCGCCAGGGACATTCCTGTCCCCCGGCGCAACATGCCCGCTGTAATCACTTGATCCCGCGATGAACGGATTGTCCACCAGGTTTGTGCCGCCGCGTTGCGACGCACCACCCAGCCGGCTGCGCGCTCGCTCGTTCAGGAGCGCCCGTATGCCGCCTAGATCGTGTCGCGCATCGGCAATGTCAAGATCTTGCCCTGCGGCGGCTCAGACGAGCCCCATGCACCAGGCAATGACCGACTTCTGTGCGTGCAGGCGGTTTTCCGCCTCGTCGAAGACCACCGACTGCGGACCGTCGATCACGTCGTCGGTCACCTCTTCGCCGCGGTGCGCCGGCAGGCAGTGCATGAACAGCGCATCGGAGGCCGCACGCTTCATCAGCGCCTCGTTGACCTGGTAGGGCTGGAAGACGTTGTGGCCGCGGGCGCGGTGTTCCTGGTTCATCGAAATCCAGGTGTCGGTCACCACGCAATTGGCGTCGGCGACCGCCTGCTCGGCGTCATGACACAAGAGGACCTCGCCGCCATTGTTGCGCGCCCAATTCAGGAACTTGTCCTGCGGCTCGGAGCCGAGCGGCACGGCCATGTTCATGCGGTAGCCGAAACGGGCGGAACCTTCGATCAGCGAATGCAGGACGTTGTTGCCGTCGCCGGTCCAGGCAATCGTCTTGCCCTTCACCGGGCCGCGATGCTCCTCGAAGGTGAGAATATCGGCCATGATCTGGCACGGGTGGGTATCGTCGGTCAGGCCGTTGATGACGGGGACCGTCGCATGTTCGGCCAGCTCCAGAAGACGGCGGTGATCCGTGGTGCGGATCATGATGGCATCGACGTAACGCGACAGGACCTTGGCCGTGTCGCCGATCGTCTCGGCGCGGCCGAGCTGCATTTCGGTGCCCGACAGAAACAGGGTCTCGCCGCCGAGCTGGCGCATGCCGACATCGAAGGAAACGCGGGTGCGGGTGGAGGGCTTTTCGAAGATCATCGCCAGCATCTTGCCGGCGAGCGGCTTCTCGGCGGTCCCGGCCTTGGTCGCTGCCTTTCGGACGCGCGCATCGTCGATGATCGTCCGGAGGTCGGCGGCCGTCATGGCCGAAAGATCGAGAAAATGTCTGGTGCCTGCCATCGTACTCGGTTCCTGTCTGAAAAATCGGTCCCTGGTGCGGCACGCTATATACGTGCCCACACGAAGGTCATTCTAGCGCCTTGCTCGGCCCTGGGTCGCTATCTTCAGGCTGCGGCGTTGCCGCTTGCCTTGCGAACCGCCTCGGCGGCGCGTTCGATACGTGCCAGGCCCTCGCGGGCCTCCTCGGCCGTGATCGTCAGCGGCGGCAGCAAGCGCAGTACGTTTTCGCCGGCCGGCACGGCCAGAAGCTTCTCCGCGCGAATTTCCTTCAGCAGATCGGCCGAAGGGCCCTTCACCTTGATGCCCAGCATCAGACCGTCGCCGCGGATCTCCTCGATGACATCGGGAAAGCGATCTTTGAGCGATGCGAGACCCTGGCGGAAGACCAGCGCGACATCGCGCACATGCGTGAGGAACCCGTCGGCCAGAACGACGTCGAGCACGGCATTGCCGACAGCCATGGCCAGCGGATTGCCGCCATAGGTGGAGCCGTGCGTGCCCGCCACCATGCCAGATGCGGCTTCCTCGGTCGCCAGGCACGCGCCGAACGGGAAGCCCCCGCCGATGCCCTTGGCGACCGCCATGATATCCGGGCGGATGTCGGCCCATTCATAGGCAAACAGCTTGCCGGTGCGGCCGACGCCGGTCTGAACCTCGTCGAGGATCAGGAGCAGGCCGAACTCGTCGCAAAGCGCGCGCAGTTCCTGCATGAACTCCTTGGTCGCCGGGCGGATACCGCCCTCGCCCTGGATCGGCTCGATCAGGATCGCTGCGGTTTCCTCGGTGATCGCATTCTTGACGGCAGCGATGTCGCCGAACGGGACCTGGTAGAAGCCTGGCGCCTTCGGACCGAAACCTTCGATGTATTTCTGCTGACCGCCGGCGGCGATCGTCGCGATCGTGCGGCCGTGGAAAGCGCCTTCGAAGGTGATGACGTGGAACTTCTCCGGGTGACCCTTGGAGAAGTGGTAACGCCGTGCCGTCTTGATGGCGCATTCCAGCGCCTCTGCGCCGGAATTGGTGAAGAACACCTTGTCGGCAAAGGTGACTGCGGTCAGCCGGCGACCGAGGCTTTCCTGGCCCGCAATCTCATAGAGGTTGGACAGGTGCCAAACCTTGTCGGCCTGCGCCTTCAGCGCTTCGACGAGGTGGGGATGCGCGTGGCCGAGCGAATTCACGGCAACACCAGCGCCGAAATCGAGATAACGCGTACCGTCTTCAGCGATCAGCCAGGCGCCCTCTCCTCGCTCGAAACGCAACGGCGCGCGCATGTAGGTATCGTAAAGCGGCGTTGTTGCAGTCATGCGAGGCTCTCCTTCACTCCAGATCGACATCGATCCCGCGCCTCACGCGGGCCGATAAAAATCAAAAATGCCGCCTTTCGGCGGCGCAGGCACTATTCCCATTTCGCGCTGCAATGTCAACAAAACCAAGCCTTGCAGCGCAACATGAAGGGTCGATTCCTGGCAGCAGAAAAATCGTCCGGGAGGGCTTGCAAAAATGCAACGCCGGCCGAGCAAGTTGGGGAAAACTACGAAATCGATTCGGCCTGATTCCCGGGACTCTTGCCACAGAGTCCAGCGGTCAGTACGTTAACATTCAATTACTAGACGCATGCGGCGGACCTAGTCACCAAAAGAGTTATCGCGTTTGCAACCCCGGGGTTCAGCCGGGGTGCGGTGAGGGATTCTGCCATCCCCAACGCTGAGAACGGAGAGTGCAGAAATGAACTGGACTGACGAGCGGGTGGAGAAACTGAAGAAGCTTTGGTCCGAGGGCCTGAGCGCGAGCCAGATCGCGGCACAGCTCGGCGGCGTCAGCCGTAACGCTGTCATCGGCAAGGTTCACCGCCTGAGCCTGCCAGGTCGCGCCAAGGCCGGCGGTAGCACCACGACGGCGGCCCGTCCGAAGCGCCCGACTTCGGCACCGCGTGCGCCGAACTACGCTTCGCGCGTTTCGGCCCGCCCGGTTGCACGCGCGGCCGGCGCTGTCGTTCTCAAGGAAGAAATCGAAGTCGATCTCGTTGCCGAGCAGGATTTCAGCACCCGGACCGACGTTGTCGTGCCGATGTCGCGCCGCCTCGAGCTGACCCAGCTCACCGAGCGCACCTGCAAGTGGCCGATCGGCGACCCGCTGAAGGAAGAGTTTCACTTCTGCGGCAACGATTCCCCGGAATCCTCGCCTTACTGCACCTTCCATGCGCGGTTGGCCTACCAGCCGTCGGGTGAGCGCCGCAGGGCCCGCTAAGAAGCCGGACAGCATCAATAAAAAAGGGGCCGATCGGCCCCTTTTTTTGTTGGCGACTCCCGGATCTGTCAGCTTTCGAGCGAATAGCCGGCGCCGCGAACGGTGCGG
Source organism: Ensifer sp. LBL (assembly GCF_050435225.1). Classification (NCBI taxonomy): domain Bacteria; kingdom Pseudomonadati; phylum Pseudomonadota; class Alphaproteobacteria; order Hyphomicrobiales; family Rhizobiaceae; genus Ensifer; species Ensifer sp. LBL. The sequence continues at coordinate 1,002,323 of NZ_JBNDJY010000001.1, forward strand.
ATAACGTCCGGCATGTTCGAGAAATTCAGAGCCTTGCGCAGGCGACCGACATGCACGTCGACGGTGCGTTCGTCGACATAGATGTCATGGCCCCAGACGCCATCCAGAAGCTGCGAGCGCGAGAAGACGCGGCCCGGCGAGGACATCAAGAACTCCAGAAGACGAAACTCGGTCGGGCCGAGGCGCACTTCGCGGCTGCGGCGGTGAACGCGATGGGTCTCGCGGTCGAGTTCGATGTCGCCGCAGCGAAGCAGCGTCGACAGGACCTCGGGCTTTGCCCGGCGCAGCATCGCCTTGACGCGCGCCATCAGCTCCGGCGTGGAGAATGGCTTGACCACATAGTCGTCGGCGCCGGTCGCCAAACCCCGGACGCGCTCGCTTTCCTCGCCGCGCGCCGTCAGCATGATGATCGGCAGGCGCTCCGTCTCGGGGCGCTGGCGCAGCCGGCGGCAAAGCTCGATGCCGGAAACACCGGGCAGCATCCAGTCGAGGATGAGCAGGTCGGGCAGCCGCTCCTGAAGCCGGATCTCCGCCTCGTCGCCCCTCAGGATCGTGTCGACGTCGAAGCCCTCGGCTTCCAGATTGTAACGCAGCAGAACGCTCAGCGCCTCTTCGTCTTCGACTACGGCGATTTTTGGCAACATCAGGTAACGTCTCCTTACCGCGGGCGACCCTTGGGCTCATCGGCCCGGCCGGCGCTCAGACACTCTAAATCTGGAGCACGTCCGCCGATTTCAAAGGCGGGGCGAAAACCGCGTGCTTCAGATACAGGAATTCGGGGCCGCGACCGAAGCCGCGACCGGATCAGATTTCAAAGGGCATGCATGCTTACGGCGCGCTCGGCGCTCAGTCGTTGACCGAGCCCAGTGTCGAAGTGGTGTCATCCTTCGGACGCTCGCCTTCCGGCTGAGCACCCGTCGCCATGTAATAGATCGTCTCAGCGATATTGGTCGCGTGGTCGCCGATGCGCTCGATGTTCTTGGCGCAGAACAGAAGATGCGTGCAGGGCGTGATGTTGCGCGGATCTTCCATCATGTAGGTCAGAAGCTCGCGGAACAGCGAGGTGTAGATCGCATCGATCTCCTCGTCGCGCTCGCGGATGCTGTTGGCCTTCTCCGGCGAGCGCGAAGCGTAGACGTCGAGCACTTCCTTGAGCTGGACCAGAGCCAGCTCTGCCAGGTGCTCCAGGCCGCGGGCGAGCTTGCGCGGAATGCCGGATCCGGCAACCGCGATCACGCGCTTGGCGGTGTTCTTGCCAAGGTCGCCGACGCGTTCCAGATCGGAGGCGATGCGGATCGAACCCATGATCTCGCGCAGGTCGGCGGCGACCGGCTGGCGCTTGGCGATGGTGACGATCGCCTTCTCGCCGATCTGGCGCTCGGCGTCGTCGAGAACGGTGTCGTCCGAGATCACCTTCTGCGCGAGAGCGAGGTCGGAATTGACCAGCGCGCGAACGGATTCGGCGACCATCTGCTCGGCGAGACCGCCCATCTCCGAGATGCGGCGCGTCAGGTACTTCAGTTCTTCGTCATAGGCGGACATGATATGCATGGACATGATCGTCGATCCTTACGGGCGCTTTGCAGTTACTGTTGCAGCCTTATGCGGCCTCAGCCGAAGCGGCCCATGATGTAATCCTGGGTGCGCTGGTCATCCGGATTGGTGAACATCTTGTCGGTGTCGTTCTCCTCGACGAGATTGCCGAGGTGGAACATGGCGGTGCGCTGCGAAACGCGGGCGGCCTGCTGCATCGAATGGGTCACGATGACAATCGTGAAGTTCGTGCGCAGTTCGTGGATGAGTTCCTCGACCTTGGCCGTCGCGATCGGGTCGAGCGCAGAGCAGGGCTCGTCCATCAGGATGACTTCCGGGCTGACGGCGACAGCACGGGCGATGCAGAGGCGCTGCTGCTGACCACCGGAAAGGCCAGTGCCCGGCTCCTGCAGACGATCCTTTACCTCGTTCCACAGACCGGCCTTCTGCAGGCTGGTCTCGACCACTTCGTCAAAGTCGGCCTTGGTGCGGGCAAGTCCGTGGATGCGCGGACCGTAGGCGACGTTGTCGTAGATCGACTTCGGGAACGGGTTTGGCTTCTGGAAGACCATGCCGACGCGGGCGCGCAGTTCGACGACGTCGATCGTCGGGTCGTAGATGTCGTCTTCGTCGAGCGTGATCTTGCCGGTGACGCGGCAGTTCTCGATCGTGTCGTTCATGCGGTTCAGCGTGCGCAGGAAGGTCGACTTGCCGCAACCCGAAGGACCGATCAGTGCCGTGACGGTGTTCTCGCGGATGTTGAGGTTGACGTCGAAAAGCGCGCGCTTCTCGCCGTAATAGACCGACACATCCTTGCCGATCATCTTGTAGGGCACGGTGTTCATTTTCTGATCCAGGGCCTTCTCGACTGCTGCTTCTGACATGATGTTCATAGTAATTACCTCACTACCAGCGGCGCTCAAAGCGACGTCGCAACAGAATGGCTCCAAGGTTCATGACGACCAGGAAGATGAGAAGAATGATGATTGCGCCAGAGGTGCGCTCGACGAAGGCGCGTTCCGCCTCGTTGGCCCACATGTAGATCTGCACCGGCAGCGCCGTCGACGGTTCCATCGGCGAACCGGGAAAATCGACGACGAAGGCAACCATGCCGATCAGGAGCAGCGGCGCGGTTTCGCCAAGCGCATGGGCAAGACCGATGATGGTGCCGGTCAGGATGCCAGGCATGGCGAGCGGCAGCACGTGGTGGAAGATGGTCTGCATCTTCGACGCACCGAGCCCGAGGGCCGCCGAGCGGATCGACGGCGGGACCGCCTTCAATGCTGCACGGGTGGCGATGATGATCGTCGGAAGCGTCATCAGCGTCAGCACGAAGCCGCCGACGACGGCTGCCGAACGCGGCATGCCGGCGAAGTTGATGAAGACGGCAAGGCCCAGGAGACCGTAGACGATCGACGGAACGGCCGCGAGGTTGTTGATGTTGACCTCGATCAGGTCGGTCAGCCGGTTCTTCGGCGCGAACTCCTCGAGGTAGATCGAGGCGGCGACGCCGATCGGAAGCGACAGCACCAGCACGATCAGCATCATGTAGAGCGAGCCGAGGGCAGCGACGCCGACACCTGCCGCTTCAGGACGGCTGGAGGCGCCGAAGGTGAAGATGCCGGTGTTGAAGCTCTTCTTCAGGATGCCGGCGCTGGCCAGCTCGTTCATCCAGGTGACCTGCTGGTCCTTGACCTTGCGCTTGCCCTCATCGACCGAGAGGTCGATCTGGCCCTTGAAGGCGGAGTCGATGTTGGCTTCGGCCAGCAGCGTGACGGGAACCGTCTTGCCGATGATCGACGGGTCGGCGACGACCATGTCGCGCAGCAGCGTGCGGGAGCTGGCGGAAACCATGTCGGTCGCCTGCTTGACCTGCGGCCGCTTGGTGGCGTCGATGCCGAGCTGCTTGATGAGCGCATCGCGCACCAGCAGCGGGTAGTTGGCGGTCATCAGCACCTTGCCGTCGGTCGCGCGTTCGCCTTTGGGGTCGATGACCTTTTCGGTGAACTCGATCGGCAGCGTGATCGTCGTCTGCTGGAATGCGGTGTAGCCGTTGGAAAAGACGGTCCACAGCAGCAAAGCCAGGAAGAAGAGACCGGTGCTGATCGCGGCCATGCCGTAGAAGCGGAAACGGCGTTCGGCAGCATAGCGACGCTTGATGCCGATATCGCGCTTGGCGGATGCGGGACGGGCGGAGATCCGGACGGTCGGGGAAGCGATGTCGGTCATTCGTACTGTTCCCGGTATTTGCGCACGATGTAGAGCGCGTAAATGTTGAGGCCGAGCGTGATAACGAAGAGCGTGATGCCCAGCGCGAAGGCCACCAGCGTCTGCGGCGAGGTGAACTCAAGGTCACCCGTCAGCTGGTTGACGATCTTCACCGTCACCGTCGTCATCGGCTCGAAAGGATTGATCTGCATGCGGGCCGCGACACCGGCTGCCAGCACCACGATCATGGTCTCGCCGACGGCGCGCGAGGCGGTCAGCAGCAGCGCGCCGACGATACCGGGAAGAGCGGCGGGAAGGATGACCTTCTTGACCGTTTCCGAGCGGGTGGCGCCAAGGCCGAGCGAGCCGTCACGCAGGGCCCGCGGCACCTGGGTGATGATGTCGTCCGACAGCGACGACACGAACGGGATCAGCATGATGCCCATGACGATGCCGGCCGTCAGCACGCTCTGCGCCTGGATGAAGTTCTGGTAGTTGCCGGTCATGAGACCGTTCATCTGCGCCGAGATATCGCGCAGGAACGGACCAACCGTCACCAGTGCAAAGAAACCGTAGACGATGGTCGGAATGCCGGCGAGCACTTCGAGCAGCGGTTTTGCAGTGGAGCGCAGGCGCGGGCTTGCATATTCCGCCATGTAGATCGCCGCAAAGAGGCCGATCGGCACGGCGAAGAGCATGGCGACGAAGGCGATATAGAGCGTACCGGCGAGGAGCGGGATGAGGCCGAACTGACCCGAAGCGCCGCCGCTGCCGGCAGCCGCAAAGCGCGGATCCCAGACCGTGCCGAAGAAGAACTCGAACGGCGAGACCATGGTGAAGAAGCGGCCGGCTTCCGACAGCATCGATGCGACGATGCCGACCGTCGTCAGGATGGCGATAGAGGACGCGACGATCAGCGAACCGAGAATGACGCGCTCGACCTGGTTGCGGGCGCGGAAGCGGGTCGCGACATTGCGGATGGCGTAGACGCCGCCGGCGATCGCGATCAGCAGAACGGCGGCTGTCATCAGCCAGCGGTTGGTCGCGGTCATCGCATTGAAGTGCTTGGCGACGGTGACCATGTAGGGGTCGCCTTCACCGGCAAGGGCAACGCCCTTGGAGGCGAGCGTCGCGCGCAGATTGGCAGAGCCACTCTCGAGCGCTGCGAGTTCTTCGCCGCTCAGACGCAGAAGACCACCGGCAACGGACTTGACCTGACCGAGCGCGAGCTGCACGGCGGCAGGGCCCTGGCTCTGGACGGTATCCGGCAGGGCCGCGCGCGTGCTTCCGTCGATATAAACGGGAGCGGCGAACAGCCAGGTGCCGAGAACGAGTGCGGCCGGAAGCATCGCCCAGATGGCGACGTAGCTACCGTGGTAGCCCGGCAGAGAATGAAGGTTGGAGAGCTTGCCGCCGGACTGCGCCAGCGAACGGGCGCGGCCTGCAAAATAAGCAATGAAACCAATAACAATAATGAGCAAAAGAAGGAGCGAAGTACTCATCCGCACGTCTCCCCGGCATCGCCCGTCATGGGTGCCGGCAAATCGAATGAAGGCATGCCCCGGCGCGAAGACATCGCGCCGGGGCTTGTCGTTATCAGAGCATGTTGCCGGCAGAGAAAGCCTTGCGGATTTCTTCGCGCTCAGCGTCCGGAGCGGCAACCAGGCCGTATTCGGCGAGCGGGCTTTCCGGGCCGATCATCTGATCGTCGAGGAAGAACTCAACATATTCCTTGAGGCCCGGGATAACGCCGAGATGTGCCTTCTTGACGTAGAAGTACAGCGGGCGGGAAACCGGGTACTCGCCGGAAGCGATCGTTTCGGTCGACGGTACGATGCCGTTGACGGTCGCGACCTTCAGCTTGTCGGCGTTGTTTTCGTAGAAGGACAGGCCGAACACGCCGATGCCGTTCTTGTTGGCAGCGATGCGAGCGAGCGTTTCGGTGTAGTCGCCGTCGATGTCGACAGCCAGGCCGTCCTTGCGGACTGCGACGCACTTGCTGTGCTGCTGCTTTTCATCGGCAACGGCAGCCTTGATCACGTCAACGGCGCCAGCGTCCTTGCAGCCTGCAGCGAGGATCTTCTCTTCGAAGACTTCGCGCGTGCCGTGCTTTTCGCCCGGGATGTAAGCGGCGATTTCGACGGCCGGCAGGGCGGCGTTGACTTCGGACCACTTCTTGTAGGGGTTGGCGACGACCTTGCCGTCGACGACGACTTCAGCAGCAAGCGCCTTGTAGAGGTCTTCCGGCTTCAGGGCGAGGTCGGCATTGCCGGCGTCGGTCGCAAAGACGATGCCGTCATAACCGATCTTCACTTCCTGGATTTCGGTGACGCCAGCGGCCTTGCAGGCCTCGACTTCGCTGTCCTTGATCTTGCGCGAGGAGTTGGCGATGTCGATGGTGTCCGGGCCGACGCCCTTGCAGAATTCCTTCAGGCCAGCGGAAGAGCCGCCGGATTCGACGACAGGGGTCTTGAAGTCGGGGAAGGTCTCGCCGAACGTCTCGGCGACGATCTTGGCGTAGGGAAGAACGGTCGAGGAGCCAGCGACCTGAACCTGATCGCGAGCGGCGGCTGCGCCGGCAAATGCGGCCGAAGCTACCAGCGCCGCGACAGTGAGTTTAAGAGCTTTCATAAAAGTTCTCCCGGAATGGGCTTGTGTTGGTGTGCGCCAAGCGTTGCAGCGCTCTTCGCCGTCTTATCGGCTGCCCCTAACTAGCTGCCGATGGCCACACCTTTTATGTCAGTTTGACGAAACATTTATGACAGCTCATGTCATTGAAAATGCTAATGAAAAATAAACGGTCCCGAGTTTTCCCGCGCCAATATGTCAGAAGCGGACCGTAAAAGTCGTACCTTTACCGACCTCGGAATGGATGAGGAGGCGGGCGCGGTGGCGCGTAAGAATGTGCTTGGCGATGGCAAGGCCAAGGCCGGTGCCCTTCTTCGAGCGGCTGGCTTCGACATTAACCCGGTAAAATCGCTCGGTGATGCGCGGCACATGTTCGGCCGGAATGCCCGGGCCATAGTCCTTGACGACGACTTCGGCCTCGCCGCCCTCGCCGCCGCGTAGCGTTACGTCCACCTTCTTGCCTTCCTGGCCGTACTTGCAAGCATTCTCGATCAGGTTCTCGAAGACCTCGATGAGCTCGTCCCGTTCGCCGCGGACGACCACGGGCTTGTCCGGCACGACGAGCGAGACAGTGACATCCAGATCCTTCGCCAGCGGCAGCAGACTGTCGCGGACATGCCCGAGCAGCGGCGCCAGGTCGACCGGATCATCGGGCGCGATGTGCGAGCGCAGCTCCAGCCGCGACAGCGACAGCAGATCGTCGACGAGCCGGCTCATGCGGGTCGCCTGCTCATGCATGATGCCGAAGAACTTTTCCTGCGCCTTCAGATCGTTGCGCGCCGGGCCCTGGAGCGTTTCGATGAAGCCGCGCAAGGATGCCAGCGGCGTGCGCAGCTCATGGCTGGCATTGGCGACGAAGTCAGAGCGCATGCGGTCGATGCGGCGCGCCTGGGAGATGTCGCGATAGGTCAGCAGGAAGATCCGCTTGACCGGCCCGTCACCCGGAATTTCAGCCGGCGCGACGCGCACCACATAGACGGCGTCGGACGGCAACTGCTCGTTATGCTCGATCTGGTTCGCCTTGCCGGTCGCCATCGTCTCGCGGACCATGTCGAGGATGCCGGGCGAGCGCACCCGAGCGGCGAGATAGGTGTTTGGCGGGATGGTCCCGAAGGCCTTCTCGGCGGCGATGTTCTGGAAGACCACCGTCTCGTCGGCGGCAATCACCAGAACCGGCATGTCGAGTGCGTTCAATGCCGGCACGAGCGGATCGCTCGCCGGGCCGGCAGCAACCACTGCCTTGGCCGGGCTCAGGATCACCGAGGCCGGCGCGCTACGGTTGAGCAATGCGGCGACGAGAACGATCCAGAAGGGCAGGACAATGAGGAAATGAATGCCCGCGACGGTCGCAAGGATCGCCAGTAGCACGGTCAGTCCCAGCAGCCAGCGCTCTGCTTTCAATCGCGGAACCAGGTTCCGCCAGAACGCTTTCGAACCGTCCACCTCGACATCCTCGTGAATCACTTTCTTTTCCTCCCGGACCAAAATGGTCGAGGAATAGCGATCCTTCATGACATGATTTTCACGACCGGCTTGAATCCGCAACGCAATTATGGCCTCCTCCAACGAAATCGGGTCGCGAGCGCCTTCTTCATCAGACGGCAGGCGCGGGCCCGAGAGTTTGAAAACGCGCATGATCCTTCCGATGATCGAGGCCGGTTTTCGGGCCCGTGCGCCAAGCCGAAAGGGCGAACCGATGGCGTCGACGGAAACAACGGACAAGGCCGAGAACCGCGCAGTGGAACTCGAAATCGACGGCAAGAGCCGCGTTTTCGATATCGACAATCCCGAGTTGCCGAAGTGGATCGACGACGCGTCCTTTTCCTCCGACGACTATCCCTACAAGAAGAAGCTCGACGAGGACGAGTACACCGAGACGCTGGAAGCGCTTCAGGTCGAGCTGGTCAAGGTCCAGCTCTGGCAGCAGAAGACCGGCAAGCGCATGATGGCGCTGTTCGAGGGCCGGGACGCTGCCGGCAAGGGCGGTGCGATCCATGCGACCATGGACAACCTCAACCCCCGCTGGGCGCGCGTCGTCGCGCTGACCAAGCCGACCGAAACCGAGCACGGCCAATGGTATTTCCAGCGTTATGTCGCGACGATGCCGACGGCTGGCGAATTCGTGCTGTTCGACCGCTCCTGGTACAACCGCGCCGGCGTCGAACCGGTCATGGGCTTCTGCACGCCCGAAGAGCACAAACAGTTCCTGAAGCAGGTTCCCCGCTTCGAGAAGATGATCGTGCATGAAGGCATCCAGCTCTTCAAATTCTGGATCAATATCGGCCGCGAGATGCAGCTCAAGCGCTTCCACGATCGCCGCCACGACCCGTTGAAGATCTGGAAGCTGTCGCCGATGGACATCGCGGCGCTCAACAAATGGGACGATTACACCGCCAAGCGCGACGAGATGCTGAAGGCGACCCACACGGATCATGCGCCCTGGACGGTGGTGCGCGGTAACGACAAGCGGCGGGCCCGGCTCAACCTGATCCGCCACATCCTGCATTCGCTCGATTACGACGGCAAGGACAAGGGTGCGATCGGCGAGATCGACGACAAGATCGTGGGATCCGGCCACGGCTTCCTGAAATAGACGCTGGCCCCCTCAGAGCCGGCAAAGCTGAGCGGCCGGCAGGTTTTCCTGCCGCCCTGTCTCGAAAAGCCTTGGCGACCGGTCTTATTGCCCCGGCAGGACGCGGATGGCGTAGAGGTTGAGGCTGTTGCCCTCGCCGGTGATATCGCTGTTGATCACGATCTGGCCGGGCGAACTCGGCGCCAGACTGCGGTCGAAGGTGACCTTGAACAGCATGTCGATCCGCTCGTCATGCACGGTGAAGCGGTAGCGGCCGCATTCGCCGAGCGAGGAGAAATTGCACTCGACGGCAAACTCCGTGGTCTTGCCGGGCTCGGCCTGCACGGTCAGCGCCAAGGTCGACGTCTTGCCGGAGAGTTCGGCCAGAACGGCGGCCGGGATCTCGATGGTGATGTCCCCAGCCGCGTCGGCGACTTGCGAGGTCAACAAGACACGCCGCCCGCCTTCGTCGTCCACAGGCTCGATCTTGGCCTGCGCACCGGGCGCGATCGCACCGGTTTCCGTCGGCTTGAAGACCTCCACCCAGTCACCGGTGAATCCCTGCTGGGCACCCAGCGTCTGCAATCCGGCGGCGCCATCGAAGTTTTCGGAGGCAACCGATGCCGGAGGGTTGGCGACATTGGTGTCGCGCTCGGCGGCGGACTTCAGGAGATCGTTTGTCTGCACCCACCAGGCGGCGGCCCCGACTGCGGCTGCAAGCGTGAGAACCACCATGGTGAAGGACAAAAAGCGGCTGCGCTTGCGCCGGCGCTTACGCGTATCTCCGCGGACCGTCGGCGCAAGGCCCGCCGCTTCGCCAGCATCCGCCGTGCTCTCGGCCGCTGCGCGCGTCGACACCACCGGACCGTCACGATCGGCGCGCAGACCGCCGAGACCACCGAGACCGCCGTCGCTCGCCGCCTGACGCGGCGCGTCAGCGGCAAAGCCGGGCTCCCGACGACCCGTTGCCGGGGCCTGTGGCTGGTTCTGCGGCGGTGTCTGGGTCTGGGGTTGAGGTTGGGCCTGCGCCGGGGGCTGCGACCGGACTTGCGGCTCGACCCGCGGCTGTGCGGCCCCGCGCGCCCGCGCGGCATCGTCGAGGCTGACCACCGGCGGCGCCGGCTGTCGCGTCCTCAGCGCCGCCCTCTCCTCCGTTTCGATCGCATGGATGACGGCCTCGAGCCGATGGCGCTGCTGGGCGACGACGTTGCCGTCCTCGATACCCTGCTTCTGCAGTCCGGTTTCCAGCGCCTGGCGGGCAGATTGATAGATGCGCGCCCGCGTTTCCGCATTGGTGCGATCGGAGCGCTCAAGGGCATTTCTGATTGCAGTCTCAAGTCCGCTCACATCAAGTCCTTCTGTGTAGGCAGGGCTTTGGACCTGCCGGCGCGCCGCGGTTGACCACCGCTCTCGATCCAACCGCAAGGGCATAAGGGTTAAATCTGGAGGCACGCCGTTGGTTTTGTTAACAATTGCGTAACCGCTGCTGCCAAAATCCGCAAGTCCGGCGACGGGCGCTGCCGGCCAAGGCGGGGGAAAACGCATTGCTTGGCCGCGCCTGCGCGAAAAAGAGGCGGCGACATCGCGGTCAAGCCGCCCTTTGCAAGCGGCGAACTTGCTGCTATCTATTTTGACGTTTACGCAAACGTCAAAAATTTGGCGCGCCTTACCGAGGGATGGAGAAACCGATGCCGCTTCCGCCAATTCTTTCCGGAACGACGAGACTGCCGGTTGTCGGCGCCCCCCTATTCATCATTTCCAACCCGCAGCTGACGATCGCGCAATGCAAGGCCGGCGTGATCGGCGCCTTCCCGGCGCTGAACGCCCGCCCGCAATCGCAACTCGACGAATGGCTGGCGGAGATCACCGAGACGCTCGCCGATCACGATGCCAAGAATCCGGGCCGGCGCGCCGCCCCCTTTGCCGTCAACCAGATCGTGCACAAGTCCAATGCACGGCTCGAGCAGGACCTGATGCTCTGCGTCAAGTACAAGGTGCCGGTCGTCATCTCCTCGCTCGGCGCCGTGCCGGAGGTCAATGCCGCCATCCATTCCTATGGCGGCATCGTGCTTCATGACGTCATCAACAATCGCCATGCCAATTCGGCGATCCGCAAGGGCGCCGACGGCCTGATCGCGGTTGCTGCCGGCGCCGGTGGCCATGCGGGCACGCTGTCCCCCTTCGCATTGGTCCAGGAAATCCGCTCCTGGTTCGACGGACCGCTGCTTCTGTCCGGTGCGATCGCGACCGGCAGCGCCATTCTCGCGGCCCAGGCGATGGGTGCCGACATGGCCTATATCGGCTCGCCCTTCATCGCGACGGAGGAAGCACGCGCCAGCGACGCCTACAAGCAGATGATCGTCGACAGCAACGCCGCCGACATCGTCTACTCCAATTACTTCACCGGCATCCACGGCAACTACCTGAAGCCCTCGATCTCGGCCGCCGGCATGGATCCGGAAAACTTGCCCGAGGCCGACCCGTCGAAGATGGATTTCGGCGCAGCGACTGATGGCGCCAAGGCCTGGAAGGACATCTGGGGCTGCGGCCAGGGCATCGGCGCAGTCAAGGAAGTGACATCCGTCGCCCGCATGGTCGACCGGCTGGAGCGCGAATACGACGCGGCCCGCACCCGCCTCGGCCTGCATTCCGCACCCGCAGCGACAGCCAACAAGGAATTTTCAAGTTCTCGCAACTGATGGCTTGAAATCTCGGCGCTTTGCGTTTATCAGCGCCTCACATTCGTTCCGCGGACGTCCGCGGAACTGCCTCCGGGCCGCTTTAGCTCAGTCGGTAGAGCACATCATTCGTAATGATGGGGTCACGTGTTCGAGTCACGTAAGCGGCACCATTTCTCCCTCGCAATGAAAATCACGATCGCCAACGGCGAAAGTTCCACTGCCTCGTCGGACAAACGGTTGCCGAGACCTGCCCTATCTCGCTCGGACTTTCCAGCCGTGCCTGGCATCAGACACGGTTCCAGGCGACTTCACGTCGTTCACCCAAATCTCCAGTCCATTGGCGCCGGGGCGTTGACGTCTTTGCGGAAACCACGGCCGGTTCGCGTCGACGGCGATCAGCATGCCCTCATCATTGCCGATCGCGGCAAAGCTGGACGAGGCTGGCCCGACCGTTCCGACACCGAACGTCCAGGCCGCCTCGGCCACCATACCCTCGACATCTTCGGATGGAACGCCGACCTCGCTGAGGCAGGACAGGTCAGCGCCGCTGAACGGTCGCTTGTCCGAGGGATGGATCAGCCTGCGTCGGCCGATAAGTTCGAGCACGGCATTGTCGGGGCCGTCGAAGTAGATCGACCTTGATTGCCAATCACCCTCAAGGGCAAAGCACTCGTCTCCACCCGGCTCCCTTTGGAGAGGGGTTCGCCCCTTCAACCAAGAGGTAGCCATATCGAAGCGCTCGAAGGGTACGTTGAAGGCCAGGTGCACACCGTGTGGCGCTCCCTCAGCCGCCGGGATCAGCTGAATTTCGCTCCGGCCCACCTGGATGGCGTTCCCGGCCGTCGGCAGTTCGAGAACGTCGCGAAAGAAGGCTGCACTTTTGGCGACATCCGATGCCGGTAGAATCAGTCTGGAGATGTGCATGAGGTCCGATCCGTCACATGGCAATTGGCTCTATCGGACAAGGTGATACGACCTCAACTTAAGTTGAGGTCAAGACGCTTCCCGATCCTGGCCCACGGACCGCCGGATTTTCCGTTTCGAACGTCACCGCGACATGCCAATCGGACAGGCCGGGCCTGATCAGGGCACGGCCTCCCGACGAAGCGACGCGCGTCACAGCAGCAACAGTTTCTTCAGGACCGAAAAGACTTCCTTGTACGGCAGCCTGGTCGCGCCTGCGACGGCGAAGGGAATGAGAGCGGCGGCAGCGACCGGCACGACGGCGTCGCGGCTGATGAGCATGGTCGAGAGTTTCTTGGTCGCGTCGAACAGCTTGCCCGGGTCGGCGATCTCCTCATCCGCTTCAGGGCCGGGATCGGCCGCCACATTGCGGCCGAGCACCTTGCGTTCGGCGGCGCGTTGGAAGCGGGTCGCCTGCACCCCGAGCATCAAGAGACCGCTTTCCTTCAACTTTGCCAGCGGCTTGGAGAAGGCCGACAGCGGATAGGCGAAGAAGGCGATGACGATCGCCAGCCACCCACTCATGATCATGCTGAAGGTCGTCATCGACAGCGTCTCCTGCAGGAGGTGCTTCATGACGGCGGCGGCGATCGCGGCACTCATGCCGAAGACGAAGAACATGTAGGCGTTCGGGTACTGCGACAGGAAACCGAGCCCGCCCTTGCCATCGGGATGGGCGGCGACGAGGCGCAGTTCCAGATCGGCGATCTTTCGCAATAGCTGCGCCCAGACAAGGTGCCGCCAGACGCCGCGCAGGAACAGGAAGACGAAGAACGGCAGACTGACGCAGATCGACCACCATCCGGCCGCCGTAATCCGGTTGCTCTCGGCCGTATGCTGCACAGCCCAGAAGGAAATGTCCGACGTGTGGAAATTGAGGAACGACAGCAGCGCGGCCAGCGCCGCAAGGCCGAGGCAGATCAATTCGGCGAGCCGGGAGTCGCGCCGTTTCAGCGCCGTGGATATCGCCTGGGCGGCCGCCGGCATCGAGCTCGGCGCGATCAGCGGCGCGCGGGCAAACTGCCCGAGCTTGATGCGCAGGCCCCGTTCGACCTGTTGCTCGGCCAGCACAAAGGCGGCGATCGCGATGAAGAACTTCGCCCACACGCCCGGGTCGGTGAGGAAGGAACCTTGAGCGTGATCGAGCGACAGGCTGTCGGGCAGGCCGAGCAGAAAGGGAACGCCCCAGGCAAGCGCAACGAAGAGCAGCGCCCGCCTGCCTGACTGCAGGGCATTCGCCCGCAGCAGCTTCAGCCGCGCCTGGAGCTCGAAGAACGGTCCCCCGTGCGAAGCGAGATACTCGGCGATCTTGCCTTGCCGCGTCGCCGCGGGGTCCCCGGCAGGCTGGCTGCCGGGCAGATTGTCTCCGGGGACCGCTGCGCTCATGGCGTCAATCCTCCACGACCTGCCAATTGTCGTTCGGGTTGAATTGCCGGATCCCTTGCGCAACGCTCTCGGTCTTGTCGCCGAGATCGGCCTGGTAGACCGTCCCATTGCGATTGACGACGAAGGTGTGCACACCCGTCGCCCCATAGCGCACAGGCCAGGCGACCAGCGCGAAGCCGGCGATCATGTTGCCGTTGATGATGTAGTCGAACTTGCCGCCGGCGATGTTGTCGCCCTGGCTCGTCAGCACCCGGTAGCGATAGCCGAAATAGCCCTTGCCGGCCTGCGCCTTGGCAAGCACGGCGCCATCGGCGAGCGCTTCGCCGCCCGGGCTTTGCGGCTCGCCTTCGCCGGCGGGCCAGTAGAGCCCGTCCCTTTTGCCTTCGCTGCTGATCAGCTTTTGCGCGTATTCGAGAACGCCGTCGCCGTCGTGATCCTCAAGCGCATACTCTTCCTGCGCCTCGACATAGGAACGCACGGTGGCGATGGTGTCGAGCTCGTTGCGCCCGACCAGCCGGTTGGCGATCTCCTCGAGGCCGGTATAGGTGTCGAAGGCCCACTTACCATCCTTGCCCTTGGCGATCGGGAACGGGAAGGGCCAGAGCACCTCGCCGATCTCCAGAACCTTGCGGTTCTCGACATCCTGCACCGCCACCTTCTTCTTCACCCCTGCCTGGATATCGGCATAGGCATCCATGACGCCGTCACTCGTCTTGGCCTTGGCGGCATCAAGGCCGACGAGGTTTGCGAGCTTGTCGAAATCGCCGGAAGCGACGGCCGACTTGAAGGCGTCGACGGCCTGTTCCGGCGTGTCGAACACGGGAGGGTCACTTGCTGCCGCATAGTCGGAGAGCGGTGTGTGCGCCGCGGCATCCTGCGCCGCCGCGAACGTCGCGGAACCGCTGACGAGCACGGCGGCAGCTATGGAGGACAGGAGCAGATGATGTACGCGCTTGGTCATTTTCGTTCTCCTCTCCTTCAGTTACCGGTGCCGTCCGCCGCCACCACCGCCACCGCGCTTGATTTCGCGATGCGGCTGGCCACCACCGCGCTGGCCGCCGCCGAGCGCCTGTCGACCGCGATCCGACTGGACCTTGGTGACCCGTCCACTCTGGACCTGGCCGAGCGCCGATGGCTTGCCACCGCCGCCACGATCGATCTTGCCACCCGGTTTCGGCTTGGCGACCTGCCGGTCGGCCCGGGCCGCGGGCTTGGCATTGCCGATCTTGCCGGCACCGTCAGGCCTTGCCTTGACCTGGTTGCCCGGCTTGCGGTCGCCAGGAGTTGCGTTGGCTCGCCCGACATTTTCGCGCTGGCGCGCCTCGACCTTGCTCTTGCGGACATCGTCGACCGAGACCCGGCTACCGGCCCGGTTTGCCGCCGCGCCGACCTGGTCGGTGCGGGCCACCTTCGCCCGGTTGGCGATGTTGTTGCCTTTCGCCGACTTGAAGTCCCGCTCCATCGAGGTGCGATCGATCTTGGCGAACTGGTTCTTGTCGAACGTGATCTTGCTGCGATCGACATTCTTCCAGTCGACGTCGTTGAACTTCACCTTGCCGTTGACGTTGTTGAAGCAGTTGTTGCAGTCGATATCGACATCGCCGCCGTTCCAGCGCCCGCCCCAGACACCCCAGTCGTCCCAGTCGACGACAGCGGCAAAGGCAGCGCCCGTGACCACGCCGGCAAAAAAGGTCGCCGTCGGATAGTAGTAGTTCGGATAGGGCTCGGGATAATAGGCGATCGGGGCCGGCTGATAGCCCGGATCATAGAGCATCTGCGGCTCGTATTGCGGGACGTAGATTTTCTCCGGATCGGCGGCCTGGATCACAACGTTGTTGTTTTCCTGCTTCACCACCACCTTGTCGTCCGACTTGATGACGCCGTCGGCGACCGCCTTGTCGCGCAATTGCTGGATGGCGACGAGCACATCCTGCTGCTGATAGGCGAGCGCGTCGCTGAGCGACTGGGTCCAGTCGAGGTCGTCGCTCATCATCTTGACGATCTGAGGATAGTTCAGCAGCGAGACGATGCTGCCGTCCCAGCTGTCCTTGGGCTTCATGTCCTTCTTGGTCTTGGAAACCTCCAGGAAGCGCTCCGCCTCGACGATCTGCAGCGGATAGAGCGAGGCGGAAGTCACGAGCGCGACGAGTTCGTCGGGATAGAGCGCGATACGCGCGACGAGAACCTCGAGTTCGTCTTCGCTGAGTGGCTGCGGCGCCTCTTCGCTCGCCGCCTGGGTGGCGGCCTGCTCCTGCGCCAGGGCAGTGCCCACCGCAAACGAACCCGTCAGCATGGCAAGCAATGCCACCGTCGGCGCACGCAAAGAACGAGGTCGGTCGAACATGGTCTCTCCTATCCAGGCACAACGATCAACAAACGAGCCCGGGAGATCCCCCGGCTTGGACGTCAAGGCGCCGGCCATGCGGCCGGTGGAGCAATCGCGAGAATTCCCATTCACTGTCGTCGACGCCCCCTTGCGCAAGACGGATGCTTGCGTTGGGAACCAAGTCGCTTGTCAGAAAGCCGAATGGGACAATCAGGAAGAGCGGCATGAGCACCGGCAGCCAGGTGGCCAGCTGCCGGTGAATTTTAGCTAAGAGAAACAGAACGCCCGGCAAATGCAACCGGAAAATGAGGCCACATTAGCGTGCACGCCTCCTTTCTTGGGCGATGGCCGTCGGCCGGAGCCTGTGCCGGCAGCCGGGACGGCCGAACTTCATGGCGGCCGGCTCCGGCACCGTGCGTCATTTCAGGCTGCCGTCGCCGCTTCGATCCGCGGTTTTGAAATCCGCCATGACCCGATCCAGAAACTCGTTCCGGCTGATCTTGCCGTCACCGTTGGTATCGGTGGCGGCAAACTGCTGAGCGTTCAGCGCCTGCTTCGTCTCCTCGGAGGTCAGGCTTCCGTCCTTGTTCTTGTCGAGACTGGCGAAGGCGTTCGACATGAAGGCCTCATACTCGGACCGCTCGATCGCGCCATCCTTGTTGCTGTCGAGCGCGCTCATCTGTCCCTGGTTCATCGTCGCAGCGTGCTGCGCGATCGCCGGTGTGATCTGGCCAAACGCAAGCACGCTCATAAGAACGATTTTCTTCATTCTGCTCTGTTCCTCGATCAATAATAGCGGCATGTCAGCGCGTTGCCGGCAGCAGCGCCGAGTGTCGCTCCACCACCAACGGCCCATAGCTGACCGGTGCCTGAACCAATGGTCGAGCCGATCAGGCCGCCGACGATGGCCCCACCAACGGTTCCGGCAATGCAGCCGAATTCGTTGCCGGTCGAACCGCTCTTGGACATATAGGCCGATTGGCACCCTGATAAGGCTAGGGCGCCGGCAAGAATGATAGTTATGGTATGCTTGCTCATCTTATCCTCCAATATGGCCGTCTGATTGCAATAGAGATCGGCGGAGGCGCCATTGATTGGCGTCGGATGTAAATAAGCTTCCGAATATGCTCCCGGAATCGGGGAGACTCTTCTGTTCGATCAGAAGCAGCTCGTGGATTAAACATGCAGCCTGGCAACAACGGGGCCTTAAACTGCCGGCGAATACTACGCCCGAGCGCCCGCAATGACAACGGACCACGCAATTTTATGGAATGCACGGCGCCAACGCCCCTCGCCGCCGCCTTCGCCCCCTGAAAATCGGCTCCCCCGGCGCGACATCTCGCCTTAGATTTTCTAGGGTCTCCCTCGAAATATCGTCATTTGTGCGGTCGGGCCGGGCGGTCTAGCTCTTTGCCGTCCCGTTGGGCTCCCCTTTCAGGTCTCCATGGCCTGACGGGAAAAGAGGTTGGTAAATCGCCGGCTCGATCCGACACCCATCTCCGACCGTGGCCGCACGCCCCCCAATGCCCGCGCCACCGACAAAACACCTATCGAGAGAGAACACATCGAATGGACAGATTGGCGACAATTAAATTAGGTCTTGCTACTGCAACTCTTGCAGCCCTGGCGTCGAACGCGCTCGCCGAAGGCGGCGATCGGGCCCAGATTGCCGCTGCCGTGGACAAGGCAATCCGCCCTGTCATGCACGAACACAAGGTGCCGGGCATCGCCGTCGCGGTGACCGTTGACGGCCAGCGCTACTTTATGAATTACGGCGTCGCTTCCAAGGAAACGAAGGCTCCCGTCACCGAAGATACGTTGTTCGAACTCGGCTCGATCAGCAAGACCTTCGCCTCGACACTGGCGTCCTATGCGCAGGTAACCGGCAAGCTCTCGTTCGACGACCATCCCGGCAAATTCATGCCGGCCCTTGCGGGCACGGCGATTGACAAGGCGACCCTCCTCCATCTCGGCACCTATACCGCCGGCGGGCTGCCGCTGCAGTTCCCCGACGCGGTCAAGAGCGACGCCGACATGGTCGGCTATTTCAGCACGTGGAAGCCGGAAGCCAAGCCCGGCAAGAAGCGTCGCTATTCCAACCCAAGCATCGGCCTCTTCGGCCACACCGCGGCACTGGCGATGGGCGGCGACTTCAGCGCGGTTCTCGAAAGCGAGATCTTTCCCAAGCTCGGGCTGAAGCACAGCTATGTCCGCGTTCCCGACAGCCAGATGGGCAGCTACGCCTGGGGCTACGGCAAGGCCGACAAGCCCATCCGCGTCACCGCCGGCACGTTCGACGCGGAGGCCTATGGGGTGAAGTCGTCGGCGGCAGACATGATCCGCTTCGTCGAGGCCAACATCCGGCCTGAACAGTTGGACGGGCCTATCCGCAAGGCGATCGAAGCCACCCATGTGGGGTATTTCGACAGCGGCAAGATGGTGCAGGGGCTCGGCTGGGAGCAGTACCCCTACCCGGTCTCGCTGGAGCGGCTGCTCGACGGCAATTCGCGCGACATGGCCCTGAAGAGCAACCCGGTCAAGGCATTGAGCCCGCCGAAGCAACCCGACGGTTCGACGCTCTACAACAAGACCGGCTCCACCAACGGCTTTGGTGGATATGTCGCCTTCGTGCCAGAAAAGAAGATCGGCATCGTGCTGCTTGCCAACCGCAACGTTCCGATCCCCGAGAGGATCAAGGCGGCCCACGCGATCCTGACGGCGCTCGAAGCGAGAGCGAAGTAACGCCATTCCGCGGAATGTTCCCGTGCCGCGGCGAGCCCGCGGCACGGGAAACGACATCCATCAACAACTCTGTAGCGAATCTTCAATCAGGGCCTGCTTGCATATTAACGCCGAGTATTGTCATCTGCGTTTCGCGAAAGCGCGATCAGATGCAGTCGAGTTCAGGCGTATGTGGGGATGCCGATGTTCGAGTGGTTGGGAGTTCAGAGTTCGTTACATCGGCAACGTGCAGGCAGGGGGCGGACGATCTTCGTGCTTGCAGCCTTGTCGCTGCTTGCCGGCTGCGGCGGCCATGCCAAGGGTGTGATGGCGCCTGTCGCGCTGACCGCGCCGGTTCCAGGCGCCTCCACCGTCGACATGCTTGTGGCGACCACGCGCGAACCCTCGGGCGATCCGGCGACACTCTTTTCCGGCGAGCGCGACGCCAACACCTTCCTTACCGATGTCGCGGTTTCGATCCCGCCGGAAACGGCACGCAAGTCGGGCACGGTACAATGGCCGAAGAAGCTGCCACCGGATCCGGCCAAGGAATTCGCCGTCACGCGGGTCAATGAACTCAGGTCGCTCGACGAGGCCAAATCCTGGTTCGTGCAGCACGATGTCGGCGGCAATGCCTTCGTCTTCGTGCATGGCTTCAACAACCGCTATGAGGACTCAGTCTACAGGCTTGCGCAGATCGTCCATGACTCGGACGTCCAGGCAACGCCGGTCCTCTTCACCTGGCCTTCGCGCGCCAATGTGTTCGACTACAACTACGACAAGGAAAGCACGAATTATTCGCGCACGGCGCTTGAAGACATTCTGAAAAAGCTCTCCGATGCGCCGAAGGTCAAGAGCATAACCATCCTCGCCCACTCCATGGGCACCTGGCTGACGATGGAGTCGCTCAGGCAAATGGGCATTCGCGACGGCAACGTGCCGTCGAAGATCGAAAACGTCATCCTCGCCTCACCCGACATCGACCTCGACGTCTTTGCCAAGCAGTTTGTCGAGATGGGCAAGAAACGGCCGAAGTTCACGATCTTCGTTTCGCAGGACGACCGTGCGCTGGCGCTTTCGAGCTTCATCTCGGGCGACGTCTCTCGCCTCGGCGCCATCGACCCGTCGGCAGAGCCCTACCGCAGCCAGCTGGAAAAGGCCGGCATCACCGCCATCGACCTGACGAAGGTTAAGTCCGAGGACGGCCTGCACCACGGAAAGTTTGCGGAAAGCCCCGAGATCGTCCAGCTCATCGGCACGCGGCTTGCCACCGGCCAGACGCTGACCGACTCCGACATCTCGGTCGGAACCGGCATTGCCGCAGTCGTCGCCGGCACGGCGAGAAACGTCGGCAACGTCGCGGCCGTGACGGTCTCGGCGCCTGTGTCGATCCTCGAAAACCCGCAGCCGGCAAAGAAGAAGAAGGTGGTCGTCGGAGACACGCTCGCGACCGACATGCCGACGCCGGTGAAGATCAAGTAAGGGTCTCAGTGACCGTTGGCGGCAACCGCCGTCAACCGTCGTCGCCGACGAAGCGATAGCCGACGCCCGGCTCCGTGCGGATGATCTTCGGATCGGCCGGGTCGCGCTCGATCTTGCCGCGCAATTGCCCGATGAAGACGCGCAGATAATGCAGGTCTTCGCCGTGGGCCACGCCCCAGACCGAGGTCAGCAGCGTCTTGTGGGTGACGACCCGGCCGGCGTGATGCGCCAGCATCACCAGGAGATCGTATTCCTTCGGCGTCAGCCGCACCGGCTCGCCGTCCTTCGTCACCACCCGCTTGATCGTGTCGATCGAAACGCCATCGGCGGACAGCTGGGTCTGGCCGCCTTCCATCTGCACCCGATGGCGAAGGGCCGCGCGGATGCGGGCGGTCAGTTCGCCGATGCCGAAAGGCTTTTCGATGTAATCGTCGGCGCCGAGATCGAGAGCTGCGATCTTTTCACTTTCCCGGTCGCGCGCCGACAGGATGATGATCGGCACCTGCGACCAGCCGCGCAAGTTGGCGATGACCTCCTTGCCGTCCATGTCCGGTAGGCCGAGATCGAGGATGACGACATCCGGCGCCATCGTCGCGGCCGCCTTCAGCGCCTCGGCACCGGTCATCGCCTCGCGAACGTCATAGCCTGCGGCACTCAGCGCGGGTTTCAGGAAACGCTGGATCTGGGGTTCGTCGTCGACGACGAGGATACGCTCCACGCTCATGCACGGTCCTTTTCGGAAATTTCAGCCTTGGCGGCGGGAAAGCGCATGGAAATGCGCGTGCCGCGGCGGCGAAGCGCCGGGCTTTCCGCCTTGATCTGTCCGCCCATCGCCTCGACGAAGCCCCTGGCGATCGACAGCCCCAGCCCCGTTCCCGGCGTGCGGCCGTCGGCCTTGCCGCGGCGGAAGAATTTCTCGAAGACCTGCTCGAGATCCCGCGGCGGGATACCTTTGCCGAGATCGGTTACCGACAGCACGATCTCGCTGCCTTCGGTACGGGCATAGATGCTGATCGGCTCGTCGCCGCCATACTTGTTGGCATTGTCGAGCAGGTTGAACAGCACCTGGCCGAGCAGCACGCTGTCGCCCCGCATCAAGGGCAGGTCGGCTGCAATGCTGGTCTCGATCTCGCGGTCCGGGAAATACTTTCGGGCGCGATCGACGGCGGCCCGCACGACGTCGGCGACATCGACCCAATCGCGCTTGGCGTTGACGGTGCCGGCCTCGATGCGGGTCATGTCGAGCAGGTTGGCGACGAAGCGCGTCAGCCGGCCGCCCTCCTCCTCGATCGACTGCAACAGGTCGTCGCGGCTTTCCGGCGGCATACGGTCGCCGAGCTGGCGCAGGCTGGTGACGGCACCGGTGATGGTTGCAAGCGGGGTCCTCAGGTCATGCGAGATGGATGAGAGAAGAGCAGCGCGGAACCGTTCGCCTTCGAGCTTGGCGGCTTGGTCGAGGCTTTCGCGCGACAGGCGCGCCCGGTCGACCGCGATCGCCGTCTGGTCCAGGATCGCCGCCAGTGCCCGCTCTTCGTTGATCTCCAGTGGCTTGTCCGCCTGGACGAAGCCACAGACGCCGACAACGCCATGCGGGCTTGTCAGCGGACGGAAGTGGAAAGGGCTGTTCGGCAACGTGCCGGTGCCATTGCCGGCCGGCTCGCGTTTGTCCATCGCCCAACGCGCCGCCATGATGTCCGTGACGTCGAGTTCGGTGTCCGGAGGCCAGGCTGCCTTCAGCTGCAGGTCGCCTTCCTCGGGCAACAAAAGGGCGGCGCTGCGTTTCAGCGTCGACTGCATCTGCGTGACCGCGGCCCAAAGCACGTCGTCCGGCTTGGCCGTGCCGGAAAGCTTGCGGGAAAAATCATAAAGCGCCTGGGTCGCGGCGGCACGCTGCCGCGCTGCCTTGGCCTGTTCGCGCACGCGGGAGGCGAGGCTGCCCGCGAGTGCCGCGGCGACCAGGAAGACAACGAGCGCGAAAACCTCGTGCGGCTCGGCGATGGTGAAGGTGCCGGTCGGCTTGATGAAAAAGAAATTGTAGGCGAGCACCGAAAACAGCGCTGCGGCGATCGCCGCGATATGGCCGGCATAGGTCGCGGATGCCAGCACCGCGAGCAGATAAAGCAGCGAGATGTTGGGCAGGACGACGAAACGGCCGAGCAGCAGGCCGACACCGGTCGAGATGGCGACCGATCCGGCGGCGATGCCGATCGCCCGGCCGGTTCCCGGCGGCAGCGTCCTCTTCCTCTTTGATCGCCGCTTGACGGGCGTCGTCTCGCGGTCGGTAACGAGGTAGATGCCGATGCCGGAAACGCGCTCGGCCAGGGCATCGGGAAGCGATTGCCGGAAGAACCGCATCGGGAAGGATTGGCGGCGCGCGCCGATGACGATCTGCGTCGCGTGTTCGCGGCGCGCGAGCTTCAGGATTTCCTCGACGAAATCATTGCCGACGATGCGGCGGGTTTCGGCGCCGAGCTGTTCGGCAAGACGGAAGGTTTCGTCGAGCCGGCGCACGTCCTCGCCGTCGCCGCTCTCGCGGTCGGCGCGCTCGATGAAGACGACGATCCAGGGTGCGTTCAAGCCCTCGGCAAGCCGGCTTGCGGTACGCACGACCTTCTCCGACAGCGGATCGGGGCCGATGCAGACGAGCAGGCGCTCTCCGCTCGCCCAGATGCCTTCGATCGCGTTCTGCTTGAGGTAGTCGACCATCTGGTCGTCGACCCGGTCGGCCGTGCGCCGGAGCGCGAGTTCGCGCAGCGCCGTCAGGTTGCCGAGGCGGAAGAAGCGATCGACGGCGCGCTTGGCGCTATCGGGCAGATAGACCTTGCCGTCCTTCAGGCGCTCGATCAGCTCGGCCGGCGGCAGATCGACAAGCAGCACCTCGTCGGCCCGCTTCAGCACGGTATCCGGCACCCGCTCGCGCACGGGGACACCCGTAATCTGAGCGACGATGTCCGAGAGGCTTTCGAGATGCTGGATGTTGAGCGCGGTCCAGACATCGATGCCGGCGGCGATCAGTTCCTCGATGTCCTGGTAGCGCTTGGGGTGCCGGCTTTCGGCCGGGTTGCTATGGGCCAGTTCGTCGACGACGATGATCCTCGGACGCCGCGCAAGGGCGGCGTCCAGGTCGAACTCCGACAGCACGCGGCCGCGATGGTTCACATCGCGGCGCGGCAGTATTTCCAATCCATCGATGAGCGCTGCGGTCTCGCTGCGCCCATGCGTCTCCACCAGCCCGACGACGATATCGATGCCGTCGTCCTTCAGTCGGCGGGCCCGCGACAACATCGCATAGGTCTTGCCGACGCCGGGAGCGGCACCGAGGAATACGGTCAGCTTTCCCCGGCGGTCCTGCGCGGCAAGCGCCAGCAATGCGTCTGGATCCGGGCGACTTTTGGCGTCGCGTTCACTGTCGGGCATTCATGATCTCAGGCGTGAGGAATCAGGTTCGGGGCGCATCAAGGGCGAGGTTCAGTTCTAGCACATTGACGCGCGGCTCGCCTACGACCCCGAACAGCCGTTCCTCCGTCGCCCTGGAAACCAGGCCGGCAACGTCCGCTTCGCTCAGACCCCGCGCCTTGGCGACGCGGGCAACCTGGGCTTCGGCAAAGGCCGGCGTGATGTGCGGGTCGAGACCGGAGCCTGACGTGGTCGCCGCATCCGCCGGAATTTCACCGTTGACGCCGGCCGCCTTCAGCCGCTCGACATCGGCTGCAACGCGATCCTTCAGCTTGACCGAGGTGGTGCCGAGG
The DNA here is from genome assembly GCF_050435225.1 of Ensifer sp. LBL. Taxonomy (NCBI): domain Bacteria; kingdom Pseudomonadati; phylum Pseudomonadota; class Alphaproteobacteria; order Hyphomicrobiales; family Rhizobiaceae; genus Ensifer; species Ensifer sp. LBL. The sequence goes on from NZ_JBNDJY010000001.1 coordinate 1,026,572, forward strand.
TTGGAGCCGCTCGAAGCGCCGGCGTTGTAGGCTTCCGGACCGGTCGCGGAGGGCCGCGGCCAGAAATACTTGTCGGAGGTGAAATTCTGGCCGATGAGGGCGGAGCCGATGAGGGCGCCGTCCTTTTCGATGAGGCTGCCATTTGCCTGGGCGGGCATCAGCACCTGGGAGGCGCCGGTGATGGCGAAGGGATAGGCAAGGCCGGTGATCGCGGTCAAAAGCACGATCATCACGATGGCGGGGCGAAGTTGGTTCAGCATGGTTACACCAGATTGAGTGCGTTGACGGCAAGGTCGACGAGCTTGATGCCGGCGAAGGGCAGGACGATGCCGCCGAGGCCGTAGACGAGCAGGTTGCGGCGCAGAAGGGCTGCCGCCCCGACCGGCCGGTACTTGACGCCCTTCAGCGCCAGCGGGATCAGCGCGACGATGATGAGCGCGTTGAAGATCACCGCCGACAGGATCGCCGATTGCGGCGAGGCGAGGCCCATGACGTTGAGCGCGGCCAGGGCAGGATAGGTGGTGATGAACAGCGCCGGGATGATGGCGAAGTACTTCGCCACGTCGTTGGCGATCGAAAAGGTCGTCAACGACCCGCGGGTCATCAGCAGCTGCTTGCCGATCTCGACGATCTCGATGAGTTTCGTCGGGCTGGAATCGAGGTCCACCATGTTGGCGGCCTCGCGGGCGGCCTGCGTCCCGGTCTGCATGGCGACGCCGACATCGGCCTGGGCGAGCGCCGGCGCGTCGTTGGTACCGTCGCCGCACATGGCGATGAGACGACCGCCCTGCTGTTCCTTGCGGATGTAGCCAAGCTTGTCCTCGGGGGTGGCTTCGGCGAGGAAGTCGTCGACGCCGGCTTCGGACGCGATGGCGGCCGCGGTCACCGGGTTGTCGCCAGTGACCATTACCGTGCGGATGCCCATCGCGCGCAGGGCGGCGAAACGCTCCTTGATGCCGGGCTTGACCACATCCTTCAGGTGGATGACGCCAAGCAGGCGCGGACCGTCGGCGACGGCAAGCGGGGTGCCGCCGGTGCGGGCCACCTGGTCGACGGCGCGGCGAAACTCGTTCGGCACGTTCTCGTCGCGGATGCCGGTGAACTTCAGGATCGAGTCGACGGCACCCTTGCGCAGCCGGCGACCGCCGAAGTCGATGCCCGAAAGCCTCGTTTCCGCAGCGAAGGGAATGACCGCGTCGATCCGGGTAGCACCGGCCCGGCTTGCGCCGCCCCCGACGGCAAGCGCCACGACCTCACCCTTGTCGGACGCGGGCAGCGACACATCTGGCGTCTGGCGGCCAAATTCACCAGTGGCGAGCGCTGCGATCGAGCGCCCCTCCGGCGTTTCGTCGGCAAGGCTCGCAAGCAATGCGGCATCGGCAAGCTCGGCCTCGGTAACGCCCGGCACCGGCATGAAGTCGGCGGCCATGCGGTTGCCGAAGGTGATGGTGCCGGTCTTGTCGAGCAGCAGCGTATCGACGTCGCCGGCGGCCTCGACAGCGCGGCCGGAGGTGGCGATGACGTTGAAACGGACCAGACGGTCCATGCCGGCGATGCCGATCGCCGAGAGCAGACCACCGATGGTGGTCGGGATCAGCGTTACGAGCAGGGCGGCCAGCACGGTGACCGAGAGAACGGTACCGGAATAACCGGCAAGGCCCCAGAGCGTGACGACGGCGACGAGGAAGATCAGCGTCAGGCCCGAAAGCAGGATCGAAAGGGCGATCTCGTTCGGGGTCTTCTGGCGCTGGGCGCCCTCGATCAGAGCGATCATGCGGTCTACGAAGGTGTCGCCCGGTGCGACGCCGATGCGGACCTTGATCCAGTCGGACAGCACCTGCGTGCCGCCGGTGACGGCCGAGCGGTCGCCACCGGATTCGCGGATGACGGGCGCCGATTCACCGGTGATGGCGCTCTCGTTGACGGAAGCGACGCCTTCGACGACTTCGCCGTCGCCGGGGATCAGTTCGCCGGCCTCGACAAGCACGAGGTCGCCGACCTTGAGCGATGTCGCCGGGATCGTCTGGGTCTCACGGCCTTCGTCAGCGACGAGCTTGCGCGCCGTCAGCTCGGACTTGGTGCGGCGCAGGCTGTCGGCCTGGGCCTTGCCGCGGCCTTCGGCGACGGCTTCGGCAAAGGTGGCGAAGAGCACGGTGAACCAGAGCCAGGCAGCGATCTGGCCGGAGAAGAGCGCGCTTCCGCCGCCGGTTACGAGATCACGGACGAAGAGGCCGGTGACGACGGCGGCGACCACTTCGGTGACGAAGATCACCGGATTGCGCACAAGCTGGCGCGGGTCGAGCTTGACGAACGCCGCCTTGATCGCCGGCAGCAGGATCGCCGGGTCCAGAAGACTGGGAGCGATGGGTTTGGAAGACATGTGTCGAATTCCTTTAGAAGGTCTGACCGGCAAGCATCGAGAGATGCTCGACGATGGGACCGAGCGCGAGCGCCGGGAAGAACTGCAGCCCGCCGAGAATGAGGATGATGCCGACGAGCAGGCCGACGAAGAGCGGCGTGTCGGTCGGGAAGGTACCCTTGGAGGCCGGTACGCGGGTCTTGACCGCGATCGAGCCGGCGATCGCCATCACCGGAACGGCATAGGCGAAGCGGCCGAGCAGCATCGCGAACCCAAGCGTCGTGTTGTACCAGGGCGTGTTGCCGGTGAGGCCGCCGAAAGCCGAGCCGTTGTTGCCGGCCGCCGACGTGAAGGCATAGAGGATTTCCGACAGGCCATGCGGACCCGCCGTGCCGATGCTGGCGACGGCAAAGGGCAGCATCGCGGAGACGGCGGCAAAGCCGAGGATCGTTGCCGGCAGGATGAGGACGGCGAACATCGCGTATTTCATCTCGCGGCTTTCGATCTTCTTGCCGAGCAGTTCCGGCGTACGGCCGACCATCAGGCCGGCAACGAAAACGGCGAGGATCGCAAAGACCACCATGCCGTAGAGACCAGAACCGACACCGCCCGGCAGGACTTCGCCAAGCTGCATCAGGAACATCGGCACGAGACCGCCGAGGCCCGTCAGCGAGCCGTGCATGCCGTTGACGCCGCCATCCGACAGGCCCGTCGTGACAGCCGCATAGAGCGCCGTCATCGCCTGGCCGAAGCGAACTTCCTTGCCCTCCATGTTGCCCTGGGCAGCATCGAGGCCAAGGGCGGTCAGGATCGGGTTGCCCTGGGCTTCAGCCCAGTAGACAACCGCGACACCGGAGATCAGCAGGATGCCGGTGACGGCGATGAAGGCCCAGCCCTGGCGGCGGTTGCCGACCATCTGGCCGAAGGTGCAGACGAGCGCCGCCGAGATCGACAGCATCGAGAAGATGTTGAGATAGTTGGAGAAGGCCGTCGGGTTTTCGAACGGATGGGCGGCGTTGACGTTGAAGAAGCCGCCGCCATTGGTGCCGAGCTGCTTGATCGCTTCCTGGCTTGCGACCGGGCCGACTGAGATCGTCTGCTTGGCGCCTTCGAGCGTGGTTGCGATGAGATCGGCGTGGAAGGTCTGCGGCAGGCCGCTCCAAACCATGGCAAGCGCCATGACGACGGCGATCGGCAGGAGCACGTAGAGCGTCGAGCGGGTGAGATCGACCCAGAAATTACCGACGGTCGAGGCGTTCGAGCGGGCGAAGGCGCGGGTGACGGCAAGCGCCATGGCGATGCCGGTCGCAGCCGAGACGAAGTTGTGCACCGTGAGCCCGGCCATCTGGCTGAAATGGCTGAGCGTGGTTTCGCCGCCGTAGTTCTGCCAGTTGGTGTTGGTGACGAAGCTGACCGCCGTGTTGAAGGCGAGGCCGGACGGCATGCCCGAGAAACCTTGCGGGTTCATCGGCAGATAGGCCTGCAGCCGGAGGATCGCGTAGAGCGAGACGAAGCCCGCGAGGCTGAAGGCAAGCATCGACATCGTATAGGCGAGCCAGCCCTGCTCCTTCTTCGGATCGACGCCGGCGGCAAGATAAAGGCCGCGCTCGACGGGGCCGAGGACGGGCGAAAAGACGTTGCGTTCACCGGAGAAGACCCGCGCCATGTAAAGCCCCAGCGGCTTGATGACGATCAGGACGGCGATGAAGAGGAGGCTGATCTGCAGCCACCCGATGATAGACATGAGATTACTCCGCTAAGGGCGGCCGGACGGCGCGACGGCGCCCGGCTGATGCGAACGGCCAACGGGTCCGATCCCGTCGACCGGGTCAGAACCGTTCCGGGCGAACGAGGGTGACGACGAGGTAGGCCGCAAGCGCGACAGCGACGGCAAGACCGAGCAGGGCTTCAAACATGACGCCCTCCTAAAGCCGGCTCAGCGCGCGCGCATAAAGCGCGAACACGACAAAGCCGCCGATGCCGGCGGCAAGAAAAAGAACATCGGACATGCAAATTCTCCGGACTGTTGAGGTCCGAAGTGTGCATCCGCAACGGGTCAATTATCGATTGCGATGGTCGGAAGGCGGCATAAGGAAAAGATAAAGACGCCCGCCAGGGTCCGCTACCGAAGGCGGAATACGATCTCGATAAGCGCGGGATCCGGTCGGTATCGGCCTATCAGCGAGATGCCGAACAGATTAAGGGCGACCGCACGTCCGCGACCGCCGGCTTGGCGTGACGCCTAGCCCTTGATGATGTGGTTCACGCTCGTTTCGGTGGGCGCGGTGACTTCGCGCATCCACTCGCGCCAGATGGCAACGAGCAGCGCCATCAGCACCGGGCCGACGAAGAGGCCGAGGAAGCCCATGGTCTTCACGCCGCCGACGAGGCCGAAGAAGGTCGGCAGGAAGGGAAGCTTGATCGGGCCGCCGACGAGGCGCGGGCGCAGCGTCTTGTCGACGATGAAGAGTTCGGTCGTGCCCCAGGTGAACAGCGCCAGGCCGTGAACGGGCGAGCCGCTGGCGACGAGATAGACCGAGACCAGCGTGAAGCAGAGCGGCGCGCCGCCCGGGATCAGCGCCATCAGGCCGGTGATGATGCCGAGGGTGACCGGCGACGGCACGCCGGCAAGCCAGTAGGCGACGCCGAGCACGATGCCCTCGCCGATGGCGATGATGCCCATGCCGGTCACCGTCGAGCTGATCGTCAGCGGCACGACCCGCGACAGCCGCTCCCAGCGCATCGGGAAGATGCGCTCGCCGAGCTTGTCGAGCTGGCCGGAGAAGGACTGGCCGTCGCGATAGACGAAGAACAGCGTGATCATCATGAACAGCAGCGTCAGGAAGGCATGGAAAGTCGACGCGCCCACGACCAGGACGCCGCGGTAGATATTGCCGATGTTGGAGCCGCTGACGAGCTGGACGAGTTCGCCGAGCGCACCCGGATGGCCGATATGCTTGACCCATTGTTCGCCGAGCCAGGCGCCGGCAACCGGGATACCGGACAGCCAGGCGGGCACCACGGCACCATTGGCATTGGTCTCGACCGCCCAGACGACCCAGTCGCGCACCTCGTCGACTGCATAGACGGCAGCGATCGAGATCGGCACGACGATGAAGGAAATGACGCAGACGATCGCGATGGTGGCGGCCAGCGTCCGGTTGCCGTTCACACCGGCGAGCAGCCGACGATAGATCGGCCAGCTGGCAAAACCGATGACGACGGCGGCCAGAACCGGAACGACGAAACCATGGAAGAAGTAGACGCCGGCAAGCAGAACGAAGACCAGCATCCAGCGGGCAGCGGTCATGGGGCCGACAAGGGCATGGCGTGAAATAGCGGTTTGCCCAAGGAGCCGCGGCTCCACGGCAAAATTCTCTCGTTCACGATTGCCCAATTGCACCAATGATCCTCCGTCTTTCGACGACTTTACAACAAACCCGAGGCCTTGCCAGCCTGTCTAGCGCCGCGCGCCGCCCCTTTGCCCCTGCTTTACGGTAGTTTCAGGGCCGTGGTCGACGCTAGCGGCGGGACATGACAGAAAAATTTAGGAGGGTTCAAGAGCCCCTGGCTTTCTTTCGATAAAGCCGGTCATTCCGCCGCAGGTTTTGCAGCCATACGCGCAGGCTGTGCGCGATCGACGAAGACTGAAGCGAGAAAGATGCCGAAGCCGGCGACGCCGAGAACGGCGCCGACGAGACCGGTGGAGGTCCAGCCGTAACCGGCGGCAATCGAAACACCGCCGAGCCAGGCGCCAAGCGCATTGGCGAGATTGAAGGCGGAGTGGCTAAGGGCGGCGGCCAGCGTCTGGGCCTCGCCGGCGACATCCATCAGCCGCGTCTGTACGCCCGGAACAACGGCAAAGCCGCCGCCGATGAAGAGCACGTTGACGATGGCGATCCACGGATTTCCCATGGTGAAGTAGAAAAGCACATAGGCGAAGATGTTGAAGACGATAGCGATACCGATCGCCGGCATCAGCGCCCAGTCGGCAAGCCTCGCCCCGACGATGTTGCCGAGGATCATGCCGGCACCGAAGACAGAAAGCATGATCGGCACATTACCAAGCGAAACACCCGCGACTTCGGTCAGCGCCGGCGTGATGTAGCTGAAGACGGCGAACATGCCGCCGCAGCCGATGGCGCAGATGCCGAGCATCAGCCAGACCTGGAGCTTGCCGAGCGCTCCCAGTTCGCGAAGCGGCGTCGCCTTCGGGTTGCCCTGGTCCCGCGGCACGTGGGCGAAGGTGAGCGCCATGGTCAGGAGACTGATGGCGCCGACGATGGCAAAGGCGGAGCGCCAGCCGAGCGCCTGCCCGAACCAGGCGACGAGCGGCGTGCCGAAGAGCGTGGCGATGGTCAGCCCCATCATCACCCGGCCCACGGCGCGGGCCCGCTGGTTCGGCGCGGCAAGGCCCGCCGCCACCAGGGCAGCGACGCCGAAATAGGCGCCGTGCGGCAGGCCGGCGAAGAAGCGCGCGGCAATCAGCGTGTAGAAATCCGGAGCGATGGCGCTCGCGAAGTTGCCGACGGCAAAAACCAGCATCAGGACCAGAAGCACCCGGAAGCGCGAGAAGCGAGCGGCAAGCACCGCGATCAGCGGCGCACCGACGACGACGCCGAGTGCATAGGCGCTGATGACAGCGCCAGCCTGGGGTACGGAGACCGATACGTCTTCGGCGACCTGCGGCAGCAGACCCATGATGGCGAATTCGCCGGTACCGATGCCGAAGCCGCCAACGGCGAGCGCCACTTCGGCGGCGGAGACGCGGGCCCGGCGCGGATCGACGGCAGAGGTGAAGGCTTCGTCACACATGGGATCACTCATAGGCAATGGCCAGTGTCGCCGTGCCTTGCGGCCGGAGAAAAATCTGGGGGATATGTCGACGGATGTTGGATTGGACCAACAGGGATATGCTGCAATGCAATACAGGTTTTTCCCGCGGCAGGCAAAGCTTTTGCGGTTATCGTCATACTTTTTCGCGAGGCTCGCAGAGGCCTGTTAACCGTAAGCTCAGTTGACGTTTACGTCAAAGTTATATAATCCCGAATCTCAGCTTGAAGAGGTGTCGCAAAAGCATCATCTTCATCGGCATGAGAGGATCGGGAGGGATTTTCTCAGGCCGCGATCAGGCCAGCCTGTGGCGACCAGAGGGAGAGAGGTCATGGCGGAAGTCAGCGCACAACAGACGGGTATCAGCCCAGGCAAGATCTGGCTGAAATCCTACCCAGCCGGAATAGCCGGCGAAATTGGCCCCCTGCCCTACAAGTCGATCGGCGAATTCTTCGACCATGCCGTGGCCCGCTATTCGAGCCGCCCGGCCTTCACCTGCATGGGCAAGACGCTCACCTTTGCCGATCTCAACGCCCAGTCCGCGCGGATCGGCGCCTGGCTGCAATCACTTGGCCTTGCCAAGGGCGACCGCGTCGCGGTGATGATGCCGAACATTCTGCAGAACCCGGTGATCGTCTACGGCATCCTCAGAGCCGGCTTCACCGTCGTCAACGTCAACCCGCTCTATACGCCGCGCGAGCTGCAGCACCAGTTGGTCGACTCGGGCGCCAAAGCGATCTTCGTTCTGGAGAATTTCGCCCATACAGTGCAGCAGGTGGTCGACAAGACCTCGGTCAAGCACGTCGTCGTCGCGACCATGGGCGACATGCTCGGCCTCAAGGGCGCGATCGTCAACCTGGTCGTCCGCCGCGTCAAGAAGCTCGTTCCGGCCTGGTCGATCCCTGGACACCTTTCATTCAAGGACGTGCTTGCCAAGGGTGGCCGAGCCAAGCTGACCAAGCCCAATGTCGCCGCCAGCGACGTCGCCTTCCTGCAATATACGGGCGGCACGACCGGCGTTTCGAAGGGCGCGACGCTCACCCATTCGAACCTTTTGTCGAACATGGCGCAGATGGAAATCTGGTTCCAGACGGCGTTCCGCTCGAGGGCCCGGCCGGACAATCTCGTCTTCATGTGCGCGCTGCCGCTTTACCATATCTTCGCGCTGACGGTGAATTCGCTGATGGGCCTTGCCACCGGTGGCAACAACATCCTGATCCCCAATCCGCGTGACATTCCGGGCTTCGTCAAGGAACTCGGCAAGCACAGGACAAACATCTTCCCGGGCCTCAATACGCTGTTCAACGCGCTGATGAACAATGCGGAGTTCCAGAAGCTCGACTTCTCGTCGCTGATGCTGACCTTCGGCGGCGGCATGGCGATCCAGCGCCCGGTCGCCGAACGTTGGAAGCAGATGACCGGCTGCTCGATCGCCGAAGGCTACGGGCTTTCGGAAACCTCGCCGGTGGCAACGGCCAACATCCTCGACGCGACCGAGTTCACCGGCACGATCGGCATGCCGATCCCGTCCACCGACGTCGAGATCCGCGACGACCAAGGCAATACGCTGGCGATCGGCGAAGTCGGCGAAATCTGCATCCGCGGACCGCAGGTGATGGCCGGCTACTGGCAGCGGCCGGACGAGACCGCCAAGGCGATCTCGCCGGATGGCTTCTTCCGCTCGGGCGACATCGGCTTCATGAACGCCGACGGGCTCGTCAAGATCGTCGACCGCAAGAAGGACATGATCCTGGTCTCCGGCTTCAACGTCTTCCCGAACGAGATCGAGGAAGTGGCGATGACCCACCCGGGCATCCTCGAATGCGCGGCGATCGGCATTCCGGACGAGCATTCCGGCGAAGCGGTGAAGCTCTTCGTGGTCAAGAGGGACGCGGCACTGACGGAAGAAGAGGTCAAGCGCCACTGCGCCGCCAACCTCACCAACTACAAGCGCCCACGTTTCGTCGAATTCCGCACCGAACTGCCGAAGACCAATGTCGGCAAGATCCTGCGCAAGGATTTGCGCGGGTAAACTACTCCCAAATTCAAACGATTTAAAAAATCCTGAAAACCGCCACTTCGGCGGTTTTCCAGTCTTGATTTGGTCCACTTAAAGCGAATAGCTACGCAGGCGATTGTCCGACACCCCTGTCCGACCAAGGAGCCCCGCGATGAAAGCGCTTGTCGACCAACTCAAAGCAACCGCCGCTGAAACCAAAGCAACCGATATCCGCGCGGCGTTTGCCGCCGACGCAGAACGTTTTGCGCGCTTCAGCACCACGCTCGGCGACCTGCTGCTCGACTATTCGAAATGCGCCGTCAACGACAAGGTGCTGGATGGCCTCGAGGCGCTCGCCAAGGCCGCCAAGGTCGAGGAGAAGCGGGACGCCATGTTCCGCGGCGATATCATCAACATCACCGAGGAGCGCGCCGTCCTGCACACGGCGCTACGCAACCGCGGCAACCGCCCGATCCTCGTCGACGGCAAGGACGTGATGCCCGATGTCAACGGCGTGCTTGCCGCCATGGGCGCCTTTGCCGACGGCATCCGCTCGGGCGCGCTGAAAGGTGCGACCGGCAAGAAGATCACCGACGTCGTCAACATCGGCATCGGCGGCTCCGATCTCGGCCCGGTCATGGCGACGCTGGCGCTCGCCCCGTTCCACGACGGCCCGCGCCTGCATTTCGTTTCCAACATCGATGGCGCCCATATCGCCGATACGCTGAAGCTGGTCGATCCGGAAACCTCGCTCTTCATCATCGCCTCGAAGACCTTCACCACCATCGAGACGATGACCAATGCGGCGACCGCCCGCGCCTTCATCGCTGGCAAGCTCGGCGAGGCTGCGGTCGGCCATCACTTCGCTGCCGTTTCGACCGCGCTCGACAAGGTCGCCGCCTTCGGCATCGACCAGGCCCGCGTCTTCGGCTTCTGGGATTGGGTCGGTGGGCGCTACTCGATCTGGTCGGCGATCGGCCTGCCGCTGATGATCGCGGTCGGCAAGGAGAATTTCGGCCGCTTCCTCGATGGCGGCCATGCCATCGACGAACATTTCCGCACCGCCCCGATCCGTGAGAACATTCCGGTCCTGCTCGGCCTCCTCGGCTTCTACCACCGCAATGTGCTCGGCTATCCCTCGCGCGCGATCCTGCCCTATGACCAGCGCCTGTCGCGCTTCCCCGCCTACCTGCAGCAGCTCGACATGGAATCGAACGGCAAGGCCGTGACGCTCGACAGCACACCGGTCGAGTATTCGACAGGCCCGGTCGTTTGGGGCGAGCCCGGCACCAATGGACAGCACGCCTTCTACCAGCTGATCCACCAGGGCACGGACGTCATTCCGGCCGAGTTCATGATCGCCGCCAACGGCCACGAGAAGAGCCTGCGCCACCAACACGAGCTTTTGATCGCCAATTGCCTGGCCCAGTCGGAAGCGCTGATGAAGGGCCGCACGCTCGCGGAAGCCAAGGCGCAGCTGACCGCCAAGGGCATGGCAGACGCCAAGGCCGACAAGATTGCCCCGCACCGCGTCTTCACCGGCAACCGTCCGTCGCTGACGATCGTTTACGACCAGCTCGACCCCTTCGCGCTCGGTCGCCTGATCGCGCTTTACGAGCACCGCGTCTTTGTCGAAGGCGCGCTCTTCAACATCAACTCCTTCGACCAGTGGGGCGTCGAGCTCGGCAAGGAGCTCGCAACCGGGCTGCTACCGGTCGTCGAGGGCAAGGAGAGCGCGAGCGGCCACGATTCCTCGACGGCGGGCCTGGTGGCGGCGCTGCTGAAGGCCGCTCGTTAAATCAAAGCATTGGCCCCACAGGAGCCGCGACGCAACGACCATTAAGCCCGGGGGCGCAGATCGCACCCTCGGGCTTTGTCATTTGGTGCAGGCAGGCAGTTCCTTGAGGCTCGCCGGTTCAGTATCTGCATCAGGTCGAGGTTCGGCAACAATGGAAATAGTCCGTGCCTGGCGCCATCTGCATCAAGGCATTGACCGTGACCTGTAGGCTTGCGGAGAACGCGCCGCGCCAGCAGCAGCCCGAGACCTTGACCGAGAGATTTCCGCGACTGGTCTGCTCCCTTTAGCAAATCCAGATCATGATTGACGGCAATTGCTTATTGTTTTACGATAAAAACACAAGTCAAACGATAAAGGGATTGTTATGACGAACTCCGCCGAGAGGCTGCGCAAGCTCAGCCGCTTCATGAAGCTCATGATCCTCTTGTGCGGGGCGCTCTTCTGTTCGGCGGTCGTCTACACGCATTGGCAGATTTTCTTCGACCGGCAAGGCTTCGAACAGGGCGTTCGCGACATCGTCTTCCCGCGTGTGGAGAACATCACCCTGTCCTATCGCGCCATCGGGACCGTCGCCCTTCTGGCAGCGATCAACAGCGCGCTGGTCATTGCCGGCCTCGCATTCGCCTGGCAGCTTTTCGACAGTTTCCAGCGCGGCGAAATCCTGTCCGGCCGCAATGGCGTGCTGTTGCGGCGGGTCGGCTTCACGGCTCTCTTCGGTTCGCTGTGCATGACCGTCAGCAACGGCATCGGCATACTGGCCGTCACGTACGACAACCCCGGCACCACGGGACATGCGGTGGTGTTCGACATCAATGGCGGCACGATGATCGTGCTTCTGATGGCGGGCCTGGTCGTCAGCCTCGGCCATGTCATGGTCATCGCGTCAGGGGTTGAAGCGGAGAACAGGAGCTTCGTCTAGCGCATGCCGATTGTCGTCAATCTCGATGTGATGCTGGCGAAACGCAAGGTTCGTTCACGCGATCTCGCCGAACAGGTGGGGATCACCGAGCAGAACATCTCGCTGCTGAAATCCGGAAAAGTGAAGGGCGTGCGCTTCGACACGCTGGAAAAGATCTGCGCAGCCCTCGACTGCCAGCCGGGCGATATCCTGGAGTACCGCCCGGCCCCGGACTGACGATCAAAGGCCGATCTCGTGCTTCCACGGCGGGTTGGCGCCGGCGCGCGAGACGGTGACGGCTGCCGCCTTGGCGCCGAGCGCCAGCGCATTGCGGACGGCGGTCTCAGTGAGATCTGCAACATCTGCCTTGCTCAGGAGGCCGGCAAGTTTCAGCGATGCCAGCACGCCGGCATCGAACGTGTCGCCGGCGCCAACGGTATCGACCACGGTCACGCGCTCACCGGCAACCTCGACCTTGTGGCGGGCGGTGTAGCCGACGGCGCCATCGGCGCCCTTGGTGATCAGCACCAGCTTCGGGCCGCGCCTCAGCCATTCGGCGGCGAGATCGTCGTGGCTTCCCTCCATGCCGAACCAGGCGAGGTCCTCGTCGGAGAACTTGATGATATCGGACATCGCCGCCATGCGGTTCATGCGCGCGAGGTGCGCTTCTCTGTCCTTGATGAAGCCCGGCCGGATGTTCGGATCGAAGGAAATCACCCGCTTTTCATGCTCACGCGTCATCAGCGCCTCATAGGTCGAACCGCAGGGCTCGGGGATCAGGCTGATCGCGCCGAAATGCAGCGCCTCGCAGAAGTCGCCAAGCGCCGGCAGGTGCTCTGACGTGATCATGCGGCCGGCAGTGTTTTCGTCGAAGAAGGCGTAGCTGGCGTGGCCGTTGACGAGCTTGACGAAGGCGAGCGTCGTGTGCAGCGACAGCGTCGCGCAGGGGCCGAAATCGACATTGGCTGCCTTCAGCGTTTCGCGCAGGATATCGCCGAACATGTCGTCGGAGAGGCCGGTGAAGAAGCCGGTCTGGATGCCGAGGCGACCAAGGGCGATCGCCGTGTTGAAGATCGCGCCGCCGGCATAGGGCGCAAAGGCGCTCTCGCCCGCGGTCGTGTCCCGCGGCAGCATGTCGATCAGCGCTTCTCCGCAGCATACGATCATCGGCTTATCCTCCTCGACAGATTTTCAATCGATTAAAAAAGTGTAGCTCAAGACGCTGCGCGGCCCCGGCAGAACCGGGGCCGCGCCAAAGATTACGCCAGGGCGCTGACGCCGCCGTTGCGGCCCGACCAGGCGAGCGGCGCGTTGAGGAAGGCCTCGACCTCACCGAGCGTCTTTTCGTCGAACAGCTTCTGCTCGCGGGCGACCGCAAGCACGTTGCGCCAGGTGGCGATCCAGTGCAGGTCAACGCCCTTGCCCTTCATCTCGCCGACCGCTTCCGGGAAGATGTCGTAGTAGAAGAGTGCGATGCCATGGTCGACGATGCCGCCGGCCGCACGGATGGCGTCGATGAACTTGAACATCGAGCCGCCGGCCGTCGTCAGGTCCTCGATGACGAGGACACGGGCGCCTTCCGGCATATGGCCCTCGATCTGGGCGTTGCGGCCGTGGCCCTTGGGCGCCTTGCGCACATAGATCATCGGCAGGCCAAGACGTTCGGCAAGCATCGCGGCGAAGGGAATGCCGGCGGTTTCGCCGCCGGCCACCACGTCGAACTTCTCAAAACCGGCTTCGCGCAGGATCGATGCGGCGGCAAAATCCATCACGGCCGAGCGGATGCGCGGATAGGAAATCAGCTTGCGGCAGTCGATATAGACAGGGCTCGCCATGCCGGACGACAGCTTGTAGGGCTTGTCGGCGCTGAAATGCACCGCCTTGATCTCCCAGAGCATCTTGGCGACCAGCTCGGCCATCACGGCCTTGTCGGTGAACGCGTTGGAAAACATCAAACTCTCCTTCAATCTCTGCAGCGCCGCGCGTCTGTTAAGACGCGCAAAGGTCGCTGTAACATCTTCAACTGCTGCATAATTTTGCCTTTGGATCCATCCGACCCAAGGAATTATGCAGTTGCGATCAAACGACGGCCCAGTGCAGCGGGAACATCGGATCGAAAACGGTGACCGTACCGGCGCCGGTCTCGATCTTCTTCGGATAGGTCACGGCCTCGGCCTGCTTGCGCAGCGTGATCGTTTCCTCGTTCACCGGCAGGCCGTACCAGGCGGGGCCGTTCAGCGAGGCAAAGGCTTCGAGCTTGTCGAGCGCGCTTTCCTCCTCGAACACATGCGCCAGGCAGCTCATGGTGTTGATCGAGGTGTAGATGCCGGCGCAGCCGCAGGCGCATTCCTTCAAGGGATCGACGTGCGGTGCGGAGTCCGTGCCGAGGAAGAAACGCTTGTCGCCGGAGACCGCAGCCGCGCGCAGTGCGAGACGGTGGTTCTCGCGCTTGGCGACCGGCAGGCAGTAGTAATGCGGCTTGATCCCGCCAACGAGAATGGCGTTGCGGTTGATGATCAGGTGATGGGTGGTGATCGAACCTGCAAGGTTCGCTTTCGACGCCTTGATGTAGTCGATGCCGTCCTTGGTGGTGACATGCTCCATCGTCACCTTCAGTTCCGGCAGGCGCTGGCGCAAGGGTTCGAGAACGGTCTCGATGAATACGGCTTCGCGGTCGAAGATATCGACATCCGCGCTCGTGACTTCGCCATGCACGCAGAGCGGCAGGCCGATCTTTGCCATGCGCTCCAAGACCGGCATCGCCTCGTCGATGTTGCGCACGCCGCTGTGCGAGTTGGTCGTCGCACCTGCCGGGTATAGCTTGACCGCCTTGACGAGGCCGCTGTTGTGGCCGGCCTCGACGTCGTCGGGATTGGTGCCTGCGGTCAGGTAGAGCGTCATCAGCGGCTCGAACCGGTCCCCGGCCGGGATCGCCGAGACGATGCGTTCGCGATAGGCGGAGGCGTCTGCGGTGGTGACGACCGGCGGCACCAGGTTGGGCATGATGATCGCGCGGGCGAAATGGCGGCTGGTATCGGCGATAACGCCCTTCAGCATGTCGCCGTCGCGCAGGTGAAGGTGCCAATCATCCGGGCGGCGGATAACGAGGTCTTGCATGGTCAGCGTTCTCCTAGGTCAGAGCAGGCGCAGACGGAAAACCGCAGCCCCAGGCTCGCGCCCGATCCGCGCGCGCGGCTTTGCGAGCCGGCGGGTGCGCGGGTGACGGGCGGTTTCTCATGTGGTGGAACCGCGTCTCGATATCACCAATGCGCCCGCAAACACAATCCGCAATCCGGCCATCGCTCAGAAATCCGCAAGCACCAGATCGGCAGCCCGCTGACGCTCCACCACCCGATGCGCGTTCGGGATATCGTTGCCAAGGGCTTTGCGCTTTGCCGCCTCCTCGTCATAGCCGTGATCGTACCAGCGTTTTAGAAGCCGCCGCTCCAGTTCCTCGACGCCGGGGTTGATGAAGATCGAGAAATCGAAGGCGCCTTCGAGCCCCGTCCAAGGCGCCTCGTCGAGCAACAGGTAATTGCCCTCCACCAGGATGATGCGGGTTTCGGGCGCAACGATCCGGGCCGAGGCGATCGCGATCTCGCGCGAGCGGTCGAAGACCGGAACCAACACCTCGCCGTCATTGGCGCGGACGGCTGCGACCGTCGAAAGAAAAGCCCTGACGTCGAAGGTCTCCGGCGACCCCTTGCGAGGGAGCAGACCTTTTTCCTCGAGAACGGCATTGTCCATGTGGAAACCGTCCATCGGCAGCACCGCCGCCTTTTCGCCGCAGGCAACCAGGGTTTCGGCCACGGCCTCGGCCAGCGTCGACTTGCCGGCACCGGGCGGCCCGGCGATGGCGACGACGAAGCGGGCGGCACCGGCCGCCCGTTTCAGGATTTCGTTGGCGATCGGCTCGACGTTCATGCCGCAAGCGCCTCGCGCGGCGGCTCCTTCGCCCCGGTCATGAAGGCAACCGCATCCGACATCGTATGCTCCTTCGGATTGATGACGCAGAGGCGCTTGCCGAGACGGTGAACGTGGATGCGGTCGGCCACCTCGAACACATGCGGCATGTTGTGCGAGATCAAGACGATCGGCAGGCCGCGGGCGCGCACGTCAAGGATCAGCTCCAGCACGCGCCGGCTCTCCTTGACGCCGAGTGCCGCGGTCGGTTCGTCCATGATCACCACCTTGGAGCCGAAGGCCGCGGCCCGGGCCACGGCCACACCCTGACGCTGGCCGCCCGAGAGCGTTTCCACCGCCTGGTTGATGTTCTGGATGGTCATCAGTCCAAGTTCGGAGAGCTTTGCCCGTGCTTTCTGTTCCATCGCCGAGCGATCGAGGGTGCGGAAGAGCTTGCCCATGATGCCGCGTTTACGGATCTCGCGACCGAGGAACATGTTGTCGGCGATCGACAGCGCCGGCGACAGCGCCAGGTTCTGGTAGACCGTCTCGATGCCGGCGGCGCGCGCATCCATCGGCGACCGGAAGTTGACCGTCTGCCCCTCGAGCTTGATCTCCCCTTCGTCAGGATGGATCGCACCCGAAATCGCCTTGATCATCGAGGATTTTCCGGCGCCGTTGTCACCGATCACGGCGAGAATTTCGCCGGGATAGAGATCGAAATCGGCTTGGTCGAGAGCGGTGACACGGCCGTAACGCTTGACCAGACCGCGCGCGGTGAGAATGGGTTCCTGGGCCATCAGCCTGCTACCTTTCTGATCCATTGGTCGATTGCGACGGCGGAGATGATCAGCACGCCGGTGAGGAAGACCTTCCATTGCGGATCGGCGCCCAGCATGTTGAGGCCCATGGAGACGACACCGACGATCATCGCGCCGATGAGCGTCCCGAGGATCGACCCACGTCCGCCGAAGAGCGAGATGCCGCCAATCACGGCTGCGGTAATGGCCTGGAGGTTATAGTCGGTGACGGCGGCCGACGGCGAGATCGAGCCGTTGCGGCCGATCGAAACCCAGGCGGCAAGCGCCGCGATCAGGCCGGCCAGCGTATAGGCGCTCAAAAGCACGCGGCTGGTGCGGATACCCGAGAGCTTCGCCGCTTCCGGATCGTCGCCGACCGCATAGAGATGCCGGCCCCAGGCGGTGTGGTTCAGCGCGTACCAGAGGCCGAAGACCAGGGCGACCATGGTGATGACGCCGAGCGTCAGCACTGCCGAACCGAGCTTGAAGCTGACGCCGAAGACATGCAGCATCTGGGTGACAGCAGTGACATCAGCCTCGCGGATCGTTTCGTTCGCCGAATAGATGAAGTTCGTCGACATGATCACGTACCAGGTGCCGAGCGTCACGATGAACGGCGGCAGCTTTACCCTGGAAACGAGGAAACCGTTGAGGAAGCCGCAGGCGCCGCCGACAAGAAATCCGATGGCGATGGCGATCGGTGCGGGAAGCCCGTAAGTCACGGCGCAATTGCCCATGATGACGGCTGAAAGCACCATGATCACGCCGATCGAAAGGTCGATGCCGGCGGTCAGGATCACCAGCGTCTGCGCCGCGCCGAGGATACCGACGATGGCGATCTGCTGGAGGATGAGCGTCAGGGTGTAGGACGAGAAGAACTTGCCCCCGATGGCGATGCCGAAAATCAGGATCGCCGCGACCAGCACGATGAACGGCACGGCGGCCGGCGTCGAATGCAGGAAATGCTGGATCTTCTGGACCGCTGTCTTGTCATGCGTGTCGAACGACGCGACCTGCGTCGAACTGTTGACCAGGACTTTTTCGAATTCCTGGGATGGCTGCGCGGCTGTGTTGGGCTCGCCCATGGACCTTCCTCCCGTGAACCCCGCTCCCAAGGGGTTGCGATGCTGCTTGGTGCACAGCCCGCCCGCCTTCGGGCGGGCATCAGCACTCCTACAAGAGGCTGCGCGGTTTTTATCGCCTTGTCAAAGACATCGGCGCTTACGCGAAGGGCGGCCGGGGCCGCCCTTCGGTGACTGGCTCATACGTTCGAAGCGAGGTGGCGATCAGCCCCAGCACTTCTCCGTGCCGACCTTGGTGTCGATCGATTCGACGCCGGCTGCCGGCTTGTCGGTGACCAGCGAAACGCCGGTGTCGAAGAAGTCCTTGCCTTCGGTCGGCTTCGGCTTCTCGCCAGTGTCGGCGAACTTCTTGATCGCCTCGATGCCGAGCGCCGCCATCATCAGCGGGTACTGCTGCGAGGTCGCGCCGATGACGCCTTCGGCGACCGACTTGACGCCCGGGCAACCACCGTCGACCGACACGATCAGCACGTCCTTTTCCTTGCCCACGGCCTTCAGCGCCTGGTAGGCGCCGACGGCGGCCGGTTCGTTGATCGTGTGGATGACGTTGATATCGGGATCCTTCTGCAGAAGGTTCTCCATCGCCTTGCGGCCGCCTTCCTCGTTGCCGTTGGTGACGTCGTGGCCGACGATGCGCGGATCATCCTCGTCGCCGATCTTGTTCGGGTCCTTCGGGTCGATGCCGAAGCCCATCATGAAGCCCTGGTCGCGCAGAACGTCGACGGTCGGCTGCGACGGCGTCAGGTCGAGGAAGCCGACCTTGGCGGTCTTGGCGCCCTCACCCATGGTGGCGGCGGCCCATTGGCCGATCAACTTGCCGGCGAGCAGGTTGTCGGTGGCAAAGGTCGCATCGGCTGCGGTCGCCGGATCGAGCGGGGTGTCGAGCGCGATCACGAGCAGGCCGGCTTCCTGCGCCTTCTTGACCTGATCGACGATCGCCTTGGTATCGGAGGCGGCAATCAGGATGCCCTTTGCGCCATCGGCGATGCAGGATTCGATGGCGGCCACCTGGCTGTCATGGTCGCCGTCGATCTTGCCGGCATAGGCCTTCAGCTCCACGCCGAGTTCCTTGGCCTTGGCGGTGGCGCCTTCCTTCATCTTGACGAAGAAGGGGTTGGTGTCGGTCTTGGTAATCAGGCAGGCGCTGACATCGGCAGCGTGTGCCGGTGCGGCGAAGACGACGCCAAGCGACAGCGCGCCAAAGGCGGCGGAAAGAACAGTCTTCTTCATGAAATCCTCCCAAGGATTGAAAATCGTGCCGGCGGACCGGCCCAGGCCACGCCAGCGCAGCATTCTCCTCCGCTGCAATTGGCGCTTCCGAGATAAAAACAAACACTAAAATTCCGGGGTGTCAATAAATAAATCAAATTGAATTATTATTTCGATGTGGCATTCTTGGGATCAAGGCGCACCACCGGAGGATTGGCGCGCCGATCAAATTGACACAGCCGCGACAAGTGGAAACAAGAGACCTGCGCCAAGCGGGCAGCAGAACGGGATGGGAATGCCCCATGCGGTTTCCGCGTGCATCCTGCGCACATGATCCAATGCCAACGGGAGGAGACGGTGGCATGTCACTGACAGACGGCCCCGACAGGGGACCGACGCAACCTGAAGTCATCGACCCGAGTGGCGGCGCCAACCAGACGCGTGTGCGCGCCTATAACGAGCGGCTGGTCATGTCGCTTGTCCGGCGCCACGGCGGCCTCTCCAAGGCCGACATTGCCCGGCGCTCCGGGCTTTCGGCGCAGACCGTTTCGGTGATCATGCGGGCGCTCGAAAGCGACGGCCTTCTGGTCAAGGGCGATCCCGTCAGAGGCAAGGTCGGGCAGCCCTCGACGCCGATGCGGCTCAATCCGGACGCGGTCTATTCCTTCGGCGTCAAGATCGGCCGGCGCAGCGCCGATCTGGTGCTGATGGATTTCGTCGGCACCATCCGTCTGCATCTGCACCATGTGCACCCTTATCCGCTGCCCGGCGATCTCGTCGACTTCATCATTTCGGGCATGGCAAAGCTCGAACAGCAGCTGAACCCCGACCAGCGCAAGCGCATTGCCGGCATCGGCATCGCCACGCCCTTCGAGCTGTGGAACTGGGCGGAAGAAGTGGGCGCGCCACGGGAAGAGATGAACAAGTGGCGCGACGTCGACCTGCAGGCGGCGGTCGCGGCCCGCACCACCTATCCGGTTTTCCTGCAGAACGACGGCACCAGCGCCTGCGGCGCAGAACTCGCCTTCGGCGTCGGCGCCAGCTATCCGGATTTCGTCTATTTCTACATCGGCTCGTTCATCGGCGGCGGCGTCGTGCTGAACTCCGCGCTCTTTTCCGGACGCACCGGCACGGCCGGTGCCGTCGGACCGCTGCCGGTCTCGGGCAAGGATGGCAAGACCATCCAGCTCCTCAAGATCGCCTCGGTCTTCGTGCTCGAGAACCTGTTGCGCGAACGCGGCATCGACCCGCGGCCACTCTGGTATTCGGCCGACGACTGGATCGATTTCGGCGAGCCGCTCGACATCTGGATCGACGACTGCGGCGCAGCTCTTGCCCAGGCCGTCGTCTCCGCCGTCTCGATTGTCGACTTCTCCGCCGTCGTCATCGACGGCGGTTTCCCGCCCTGGGTGCGGGCGCGGCTGCTTTCCGCCACGCGCAAGGCGCTCTACGACCTCGACCTTCAGGGCGTGACCATTCCCGAACTGGTGGAAGGCATGGTTGGCAGCCACGCGCGCGCCATCGGCGGCGCGAGCCTGCCGCTCTTTTCCCGCTACCTGCTCGACACCAATGTCCTCTTCAAGGAGCTCGGCTGATGCTGAAAGGCCTGAACCCGATCCTCAGTCCCGAACTGCTCGCAACGCTGCGGGCGATGGGCCATGGCGACGAGATCGCGCTGGTGGATGGCAACTATCCCGGCCAGGAACATGCGCGCCGGCTCGTGCGGCTCGACGGGCATGGGCTGATCCCGGTGCTCGACGCCATCTTGAGCGTCTTGCCGATCGACGATTTCGTGCCCGACGCGATCTTCCGGGCAACGGTCAAACAGGACAAGGACGCGCTCGACCCCGTCCATCAGGAGATCATCGCGTGCTGCGGCAGGCACGAGCCGAACCGCCACGTCGTTCCCCTGCTCGGCGCCGATTTCTATCCGCGCGTTCGAGCCGCCCATACGGTCGTGCAGACCAGCGAGCCTCGACTTTACGGCAACGTCATCCTGCGCAAGGGCGTGATCTATCCCTAGAGCATGTCGCGCAATAGTGCGCAGCGGCTTTGAGATGACGACATGCGAAAATCAAAGACCGAACGCGCCGAGAACGCTATGAGGAAAAGTGTGCGCGGTTTTCCACACGCATCCCACTCCGACCCTGTTCAAACGCAAAAAGCCCGCCGATGGACGGCGGGCTTTTGTTATCACGGTGAGACCAAGCCTCAGGCGCCGCGCTTGTCGACCGACAGCGCGCCGGGGCCGAAAGCGCCGAGCACCAGGAAGCCGCCGGCGATCGCAACGTTCTTCATCATCATCAGGCCGTTGAAGACGGTGAGCAGGCCATTGGCTTCCGGCGGGAAGTTCGGAACATTGATCGCGCCGCTGTGGAAGGCAAAGGCGGTGACCAGGCTGAAGGCGGCGAGCAGATAGGCAGCAATCTTCGTCTGGAAGCCGACGAGGACGGCGAGACCGGCAACAAGCTCGAAGAGACCTGCGAGGTAGGCAAGCACGGTCGGAGCCGGCCAGCCGGCACCGGTGATCATCTGGGCAGTGCCCGAGGGATCCATCAGCTTGCTGAAACCAGACATGATGAACATGATAGAAAGCAGGATGCGTCCGACGAGGACGGCAACATTCTGAGGCATGGAAGGCTCCTGTGAGAAACGGTTGTTGACAACAGAAGTATCAGCATTCTCAAAATCATCTAGCCGCTGCGCAAGCGACAGATCGTTCACAAAAATGAAACGCCTACGACCCATCGTCAACCTTCTGCCGACCGGTTCTCGACGCAGAACTGCAAGGCAATGCGGAACCACAACGACGGCGCGCCGTTCTTTTCTGTTGCAAGGACGCAGCGGCTGGGCAAAGAATTTCGGCGCGGCTGGGGAACGCCGCGCGGGGGCATGACATGAACGAAATCAACCGGAGCCCGACATTCTGGCGCTCGTTTCCGATTTTTGAAGAATTCGACAAGAGCACGATTGCCGAGCTTGCGGATATCGCAACCTACCGGAAGTGGCCGGCCGGCACCGTGATCTTCCAGCGCGGCGATGAAGGCAATTACATGATTGTCGTCATCTCCGGGCGCATCAAGCTGTCGCTGATCACGCCGCAGGGACGCGAGCTCATGCTGCGCCAGCACGAAGCCGGCGCGATCTTCGGCGAGATGGCCGTGCTCGACGGCCAGACCCGTTCGGCCGATGCGACGACCATGACCGCGTCCGAAGGCTATGTGATCGGCAAGAAGGCCTTTCTCGATATCGTCACCAATCGCCCGGAAGCGGCCGAAGCGGTCATCCGCTTTCTCTGCGCCCAGCTTCGCGATACGACCGAGCGGCTGGAAACAATCGCGCTTTACGACCTCAACGCCCGGGTGGCGCGCTTCTTCCTCGCGACGCTCCGGCAGATCCACGGCAACGAATTGCCCGAAAGCGCCAATCTAAGGCTGACCATGAGCCAGACGGATATCGCCGGCGTGCTCGGCGCCAGCCGGCCAAAGGTGAACCGCGCCATCCAATGGCTGGAGGAGAGCGGCGCGATCAAGCGCAACGAAGGCATCATCGCCTGCAAGGTCGGCCGCCTGCAGAGCATCGCTGACCCCGAGGAGGACTAGACCGTATGGTCGCTGAGCAGCGCCGGCGTTTGCGTTTCACGCCGCTTGCCGGCGGTTGCCTCACGAGCCTGCTTGCGGCCATAGCACTCTATCTCTACGCCGGACCGCTGTTCGAAACCCAGCGCGAGCTGTTCTTCGACAGTCTGACGCAATGGGTTCCGGCACCCCAGTCGCCGGATATCGTCGTCGTCGACATCGACCGGCAGGCCCACCAGTCGCGCCCCTCGGGCGAGTGGGACCGTGCAGCGACCGCCGAGCTTCTGTCGCAGCTCGCGACCGCAGGCGCCAAGGTGATTGCGGTCGACTTCGTCTTCAGCGCCGATTGTAACCCCACCTCCGACGGCAACCCGGCGCTTGCTGCAGCCCTTTCGAAGACCGCCGTCGTGCTTGGCTTCCTCGTTGCCGATACGGTCCAGGAGCGACCGCGTCCCGTGCCGCCGCTGGCGCTCAGCCGTCCCTTCACCGCACCCGAACTTTGGTTTCTCGACGGCGCCGAAACCTCGTGCCCGGCCTTCATGGACCAAGCGAGTGCGGCGGCCTCCTCGTTTCTCGTCGGCGACGAGGATGCGCGCATACGCCGGGTTCAGGCCTATGCCATCCTCGGCAACGAGGCCTATCCGACGCTGGCGATCGAAGCGACCCGGCAGATGCGGGGCGGTGGCACGCCCATCCTCGGCGGCCAGCCGGCTTGGGTTCGCATCGACGGGCAAACGATCTTGCTCGACGACACAGGAAGCCTGCGTTTCGTGGCAAGCCCGCAGGAGCGGCTGAGCGAACGCACGGTTTCGGCGGCCGACGTCCTATCCGGCAAGGCTTCGGCGGAACGCTTCGCCGGCAAGCTCGTGCTGATCGGCAGCAGCCTGCCAAGCCTCGGAGGCCTGAGGCCGAGCGCTTCGATGCCGCTCGAACCCTCGGTGCAGATCCACGCCGACATCGCCAACGCGATCCTGACCGGCTTCCTGCCCCAGCGCGACGGCCGATTGCCGCTGGCCGAAGCCGTGGCTGCACTTGTCGCCGGCCTCGGCGTCGCCTTCGCCGCCACCCGCCTGCGCCCGCTGACATCGGCGGTGCTCGGCCTTGGCGCTGTCGCCACCGCCGTCACGGCCGCCGCCGTCATCTACGATGGCAGCGGCTGGCTCATCGACGCCGTCAGCATTTCGATCGCGCTTATTGCCGTCCTTGCGGTGACCAGCGTGCTGCAATTTGCCGAGGTTCGGCGCGCGGAAGCGACGGCCAGGCAGAAGTTTTCGCAATATCTGCCGCAGTCGGTGGTCGCCCGCTATATCGACAATCCCGGACTTGCCCGCATGGCTGGCGAGGAGCGTCAGGTGACGGCGCTCTTTACCGACATCGAGAGCTTTTCCACCCTGTCGCAGAGGCTGAAGCCGCGCGAGCTCATCGCCCTGCTCGACATCTACTTCGCCGAAGTCAACGCGCTGGTGGCCGACCATGGCGGCATGGTGGACAAGGTGGTGGGCGATGCGGTGCACGCGTTCTTCAACGCCCCGGAGGACCTGGCCGATCATGTCGACAGGGCGATCGATTGCGCCAAGGCTATCCACGCGCTGACGGAAGAGATGCGCAAGCGTCCGCAGTTCGCCGCCAACGGTTTCGGCCGGACGCGGATCGGCATCGAGACGGGACCGGCCGTCGTCGGCGAGGTCGGCGCCGGCGGCAAGCTCGACTACACCGCCCACGGCGACGCGATCAATCTGGCGGCGCGCCTGCAGGAGGCAAACAAGTTTCTCGGCACGGCGATCTGTGTCGGGCCCGCTGCCGCTCGGGAAAGCAAACGGCCGCTTCGCCCGCTTGGCAGCCACGAGATCCGCGGGTTCTCGACGATGGAACTGTTCACGGTCGCCGATTGAGGCGGCGCGCCGTCTGCACCCGCCGCTGCGGATAAAGTCGGCGCCAGCTCAGCGCGTCAGGCCGACACTGGCATAGGCCTCCTTGATGCGCGCCTCGCCCCAGTTGGCGGGCTCGCTCGGGGCGTCCCCGCGATGATGAAACTCCACCCCCTGCCCTGCAGCGACAATCTTGGTGACGCCGCCGCGCGCGACCGAAACGCTTCCATGTTCGACGAAGACCGCAAAGGCGGCCCGGCTCGGACCACAGAAGAACTTGGTGCCGCGCACGCCGATCATGCCGAAGGCGGTGCGCACGGCGACATCGACCTTCGGCAGCCCCTCGGGCCGGTCGAAGACCATGCGACCCGTTCCAAGCTCGAGCGTACCGCCCTGACCGGCAATGAAACTGTCGACGAGCAGTTCGGTTTCGGCGCCCAGAAGCACGCGCGTATCCGTGCCGAGATTCAGAGTTGCAAAACTTTCGGCGTTCGTGTGGACGCGATCGTTCTCGAAAAGCTGGCCGCCGACGGCGAGCGGCTTGTCCTTTTTCGCCTGCCTCAGCCGAACATCGCCGCGGATCTCCGTTGCCTCGCCAAGGGCTGAGCCTGCCCAGGCGGGCGCAGCACCACCGCTAACGGCTGTCAGCAACAGGCCGCCGACGACGACGCGCCGGCTCACCAGCAACTTGCGCATCGACGCTGCCAGGTCTTCCATTTGCATCTCTCCCGTTTCGCGCGCTGCCGCCATCCGAGGATAGTCCCGGCGCTCCCGGATGCAAGCGGCGCGAGGCTAGGCCCGCGGCAGCCGCTCGCCACTTCGCCAGAGCTTTCGTTGCCGGGCTGTTCCCGCCGGAACAGCCGTCTCCAACGGACAGCGATAAGTTCACCGACAAGAGAAGGGAGAGCTTCATGGAAAATCGCAGCGCATCCGGCACCCGCATCATCAACGCCGTAATCCTGGCCGTCGTCAGCCTGCTGGCGGTTGCTGCGATCGCACTTCCTTCAGCCCGCGCCGCCGAGCTTTCTGCAGCCGATGTCTGCGACCGCGAGGCAGGCAGCATTTTCGACCTGCAGCGCAACATGGCCTTCCCGGCCGTTGCCACCGAGGACATCAAGATCGGCGTGGCGCTGTCGGCCTGCCGCGAGGCCTATAACCAGAAGAGTGGCGCCCGCACCGAGTTTCAGCTGGCCCGCGTTCTCGACAAGGCCGGCCAGAAGATCCAGTCACAGCGCATTCTCGGCGAAGCCGCCGAGCATGGCCATGCGCTCGCCATGACCAACTATGCCGTCCTGGTCGGCGAAGGTGGCGATATCGCAACCGAATTCGCGTTGAACCAGAAGGCGGCCGCCGCCGGCAACATTCTTGCCGCCTACAATCTCGGCGTCTCCTATCGCGACGGCATGGGAACCTCGGTCAACGGCGAACTGGCGATCGCATGGTTCGAACGGGCATCGCTCGCCGGCGACGACGTCGCCGCCTTCAATCTCGCGGTCATCCTGGATGAAGGAAAGCTGGTCACCGAGGACAACGCCAAGGCCGCGAAGTTCTACCGGCTGGCCGCAGACCGCGGCAACGTCGATGCCATGGTCAATCTCGGCCTGATGCTCGAGAACGGCGAAGGCATCAACAAGGATATCCCCGCGGCACGGGAAATCTTCCGCAAGGCGGCCAATGAAGGCGATGCGTTTGCCGGCCAGAAGCTCGCCGAACTCAGCGTCAGCGACGGATTTGAGACAGCCATGCTGCCCAAGGCCAGCCGCGTCAAGTAATCGAACACGCCTCCCAAGGGCCACGCGGGTCGGAGATCCCATGATCTTCGGCCCGCGTTTTCGTTTGGAACAGCCCCTAAGAGCCGACTAGCGGATTTCGCCTGCCTGAGGTCCCCAGGTATCGGTGAGCGCAAAGCCGTCGGCCAGCGGATCGAACGGATCGAGCGCCACCTGGTGCAGGCCGAAGGTCCAGCCTCGGCCGGCGATCGTCGGGATGATCGCCTCGCGGCCGGCAACGGTCGTCACGCCTTCGAGGCCGACTTCGAACTCCGAACCGATGATCGATCGGGACTTCAGCACGTCGCCGACCTTGACCTTGCCGCGCGCATGCAGCGTCGCGAGATTGGCCGAACTGCCCGTACCGCAGGGCGAGCGGTCGACGCGACCCGGCCACATGGTGGTGCATGTGCGGATCGTGCCATCGGCCTCGACATCGCGGAACATCACATAGGCGACGCCCTTGATCTCGGGGATTTCCGGGTGAACGACGGGGATGGTGCGGTTGACGATGTCCTTGAGGATCATGCCGGCCTCGACGATCTCGCGGGCGTTTGCCTTGTCGATCGTGGTGCCGATCTGGCCGACATCGACGAGGGCGTAGAAGATGCCGCCATAGCAGAGGTCGAGCTTGATCTTGCCCCACTTCGGCGTGTCGACCTCGACGTCGAGCTCATGCACGAAGGACGGCACCATGGTCAGCTTCACCTTCTCGCAGCGGCCGTCGCGGCAGGTAGCGGTTGCCTTGACGAGGCCGGAGGCGGTGTCGAGCATGACGACGGTCTCGGGTTCCTTCATCTCGATGATGCCGGATTCCAAGAGCGCGGTCGTGACGCAGATCGAGTTCGAGCCCGACATGGCGTGCGCCTGGTCGGCCTGCAGGATGATGAAGCCGGCGTCGGCTTCCGGACGCTTCGGCGGCACCAGCAGGTTGACCGAGCCGATCGAGCCGGAGCGCGGCTCCAGGCACAGGAACC
Source organism: Ensifer sp. LBL (assembly GCF_050435225.1). Classification (NCBI taxonomy): domain Bacteria; kingdom Pseudomonadati; phylum Pseudomonadota; class Alphaproteobacteria; order Hyphomicrobiales; family Rhizobiaceae; genus Ensifer; species Ensifer sp. LBL. The sequence goes on from NZ_JBNDJY010000001.1 coordinate 1,053,645, forward strand.
GGCGCAGGCTGTCGTCGACCGTATTGATGTGGTTGAGCTGCTCGGCGATCGAGTTGCCCGGGATCTTCGGCACGCCGCCGATCGCGACCTTGCCGATTTCGCCCTCGCAATGAACGTCCAGCAACTGGATCGTGCGCTTCCACCGCATGCCGTTTCTCCAACGCGTTTGCCATCGCCTCACCGGCGATCATGGCTGATATATCAGATGCGCCTGCATTACCGCTTTCCGCGGGCGCCCGCAAGAAAAACCGCGAGCGGCTGTTCGTCTGTCGAGCCCAAAGATGCGGCTTGACGCAAGTCCGCCCGCACGACAGCTTGGGCCAATCGGACGCAACCCTCTGGAACTCCATGACAAAGCTGATCATCTTTACCGACCTGCACATGGTGCCCGAGGGCACGACGATTATTGGCCTCGATCCGTATCAGCGGCTGGCCAACGGCATTGCCCATGTCAACCGCTACCATGCGGATGCGGACCGGGTGGTCTTCATGGGCGATCTCACCCACCATGCAGACCCTGCGTCCTACCAGCGCCTGAAACGGCTGATCGATCAGCTGACGCCGCCGGTCGCCATCACTATCGGCAATCATGACCGGCGCGAGGTGTTCCGCGAGGTCTTTGCCGACGCGGCGACCGACGCGAACGGTTTCGTGCAGCAGGCAATCGATTTTGCCGACTGCCGTATCCTCCTGCTCGATACGCTGTTTGCCCCGCCCTATGATTATCCGACCAGCCATGCGGGTGTGCTGTGCGCCAATCGGCTCGCCTGGCTCGACAGGCAACTGGCCGATGCCGGCGACCGGCCGGTGCTCATCTTCATGCACCATCCGCCGCACAGGACGGGCTTTAGCGGCATGGACATGATCCGGCTCGCCAACGAGACGGAGTTTTACGACCTCGTCCAACGGCACGGCAATGTGCGGCACATCTTCGCCGGCCATGTGCACCGGACGATCAGTGGTTCCAGCCGGGGCATCCCGTTTTCGGTCTTCAAGAGCCCTGTACACCAGCAGCCGATGCCCTTCGATGCACCCGACGCCTCGCTGTCGGTCGACGAGCCGGCCGCCTATGGCATCGCCGTCGTGACCGACGATGGCGTGCTGGTGCATACGGAGGACTACGAGATCGCCCGCCGGGACGCCGCCATCGCGTAAGGGCCATTTCAGACCGCGGACCTTCATGCTAGTTTGAGGCTATGACCGACCCCGTATCCCTCGACGAAAGCTTCGATTGCCAGAGCTGCGGCGCCTGCTGCGCCTATTCGGCCGACTGGCCGCGTTTCTCGCTGGAGACGGACGAGGAACTCGACCTGATCCCGGCAGAGTATGTGTCCGCCGACCTCGGCGGCATGCGCTGCGAGGACGATCGCTGCTTGGCGCTCAGCGGCAAGCTCGGCGACCATGTCGGCTGCAAGATCTACGCGATCCGGCCGATCGTCTGTCGCACCTGCATGCCCGGCGACGACGAGTGCCTGATGGCCCGCGAGAAGCACTTCGGCAAGGCCGCATAACACGGGATCATCCGGTAATTTTGCGAACATTCCGCATCCTCTGCGGCTCCGCACGCACCGGACGGTGAAACATTCCGCGAAAGATCAAATTTGCCGGATGGATGTACGGCGAAAGGAAGCGTATTTTCCGGCCACGATCGGGCGCGCGCTGCGCCCTTCAAACCGCTTCCCGGAGGATAGCGCTCGATGAGCCAGACACCGCTTCACAAGACCACTGCAGAGACCGGCGCGTCTCAGGCTCCCTTTGCCGAATTCGCCCCGCCGGTTCGACCGCAGAGCACACTGCGCCAGGCGATCACCGCCGCCTACCGCCGGCCGGAAACGGAAGCACTGCCGGCACTGGTCGAAGCTGCAACGCTCGACGCGGCCACCCGTGCCGCCGCCGCCAAGACCGCCCGCAAGCTGATCGAGGCGCTGCGCGCCAAGCACAAGGGCTCGGGCGTCGAAGGACTGGTGCAGGAATATTCGCTGTCGAGCCAGGAAGGCGTGGCGCTGATGTGCCTGGCCGAAGCGCTGCTGCGCATCCCGGACACGGCAACCCGTGACGCGCTGATCCGCGACAAGATCGCCGACGGCGACTGGAAGTCGCATATCGGCGGCGGCCGCTCGCTGTTCGTCAACGCCGCCACCTGGGGTCTCGTCGTTACCGGCAAGCTGACCTCGACCGTCAACGACCGCAGCCTTTCCGCCGCCCTCACCCGCCTGATCGCCCGTTGCGGCGAGCCGGTCATCCGCCGCGGCGTCGACATGGCGATGCGCATGATGGGCGAACAGTTCGTCACCGGCGAGACCATCGACGAGGCGCTGCGCCGCTCGCGCGCGCTCGAACAGAAGGGCTTCCGCTACTCCTACGACATGCTCGGCGAAGCGGCGACCACGGCTGCCGATGCAGAGCGCTACTATCGCGACTACGAGCAGGCGATCCACGCCATCGGCAAGGCATCGGCCGGCCGCGGCATCTATGAAGGCCCCGGCATCTCGATCAAGCTTTCGGCCCTTCACCCGCGCTATGCCCGTTCGCAGGCCTCACGCGTCATGGAAGAGCTGCTGCCGAAGGTGAAGGCGCTCGCCATCATCGCCAAGAAGTATGACATCGGCCTCAACATCGACGCGGAAGAAGCCGACCGTCTCGAACTTTCGCTCGACCTGCTCGAAGAGCTGTGCCTCGACAAGGACCTCGCCGGCTGGGCCGGCATGGGCTTCGTCGTCCAGGCCTACGGCAAGCGCTGCCCCTACGTGCTCGACTTCATCATCGACCTTGCCCGCCGCGCCGAACGCCGCGTCATGGTCCGCCTCGTCAAGGGCGCCTATTGGGATGCCGAGATCAAGCGCGCCCAGCTCGACGGCCTCGAAGATTTCCCGGTCTACACGCGCAAGATCTACACCGACGTTTCCTACATCGCCTGCGCCAAGAAGCTCTTGGCTGCGACCGACGTGATCTTCCCGCAGTTTGCCACCCACAACGCCCAGTCGCTCGCGACCATCTACGAAATGGCCGGCAAGGACTTCAAGGTCGGCAAGTACGAGTTCCAGTGCCTGCACGGCATGGGCGAGCCGCTCTATGACGAAGTCGTCGGCAAGGGCAATCTCGACCGTCCCTGCCGCATCTACGCCCCCGTCGGCACCCATGAGACGCTGCTCGCCTATCTCGTTCGCCGCCTGCTCGAAAACGGCGCGAACTCCTCCTTCGTCAACCGCATCGCCGATCCGAAGGTGTCCGTCGACGAGCTGATCGCCGATCCGGTCGAGATCGTCCGCGCCATGCCGGTCGTCGGCGCGCCGCACGACCAGATCGCGCTTCCCGACAACCTCTTCGGCGAAACGCGCCGTAACTCCGCCGGCCTGGACCTTTCCAACGAAGCCGGCCTCACCTCGCTGACCGCAGCGCTGCAGGCGAGCGCCACCGTCGACTGGAAGGCCGTGCCGCAGCTGGCAACCGGCCCCGCCTCCGGCGAAACGCGTGCCGTCGTCAACCCCGGCGACCACCGCGATGTCGTCGGATCCGTCACCGAGGCATCCGAGGCTGACGCCCGCCAGGCCGCGACCCTTGCCGCGAACGCCGCCGCAAGCTGGGCTGCCGTCCCGCCGGCCGAACGCGCCGCCTGCCTCATGCGCGCTGCCGACCTGATGCAGGCGCGCATGCCGACCCTGCTTGGCCTGATCTCGCGCGAAGCCGGCAAGTCGCTGCCGAACGCCATTGCCGAAGTGCGCGAGGCGATCGACTTCCTGCGCTACTACGCCGAACAGACCCGCCGCACGCTCGGCCCGGCCCACAAGGCGCTCGGACCCATCGTCTGCATCAGCCCGTGGAACTTCCCGCTGGCGATCTTCGCCGGCCAGATTGCCGCCGCACTCGTTGCCGGCAATCCGGTGCTGGCAAAGCCGGCCGAGGAAACGCCGCTGATCGCCGCCGAAGGCGTGCGCATCCTGCACGAAGCCGGCATCCCGGCCGCAGCACTGCAGCTCTTGCCCGGCGACGGCCGCATCGGCGCGGCCCTGGTGGCAGCGCCTGAGATCGCCGGCGTAATGTTCACCGGCTCGACCGAAGTCGCCCGCCTGATCCAGGCACAGCTTGCCGACCGGCTGTCGCCCGCCGGCCGGCCGATCCCGCTGATCGCCGAAACCGGCGGCCAGAACGCCATGATCGTCGACAGCTCGGCGCTTGCCGAACAGGTCGTCGGCGACGTTATCGCCTCGGCCTTCGACAGCGCCGGCCAGCGCTGCTCGGCACTGCGCGTTCTGTGCCTGCAGGAAGACGTGGCCGACCGCACGCTTTCGATGCTGAAGGGGGCGCTGCACGAGCTGAAGATCGGCCGCACGGACCGGCTCTCGGTCGACGTCGGCCCGGTTATCACCGCGGAAGCCAAGGGCATCATCGAAAAGCACATCGACGCCATGCGCGGCCTCGGCCGCAAGGTCGAGCAGATCGGCCCGGCCTCCGGGACCGAACAGGGCACCTTCGTGCCGCCGACGATCATCGAGCTCGACAAGCTCTCGGATCTCAAGCGCGAAGTCTTCGGTCCGGTGCTGCATGTCATCCGCTACCGCCGCGACGATCTCGACCGGTTGATCGACGACATCAACGCCACCGGCTACGGCCTCACCTTCGGCCTGCACACGCGCCTCGACGAGACGATTGCCCATGTCACCTCGCGGGTGAAGGCGGGCAACCTCTACGTCAACCGCAATGTCATCGGCGCCGTCGTCGGCGTTCAGCCGTTCGGCGGGCGCGGACTCTCGGGCACCGGCCCGAAGGCGGGCGGCCCGCTCTATCTCGGCCGCCTCGTCGCCACCGCCCCGGTGCCGCCGCAGCACAGCTCGGTTCATACCGATCCCGTTCTGCTCGACTTCGCCAAGTGGCTCGACGGCAAGGGTGCCAAGACGGAAGCCGAAGCCGCCCGCACCGCCGGCAGCAACTCGGCCCTCGGCCTTGCCTCCGAGCTTCCGGGCCCGGTCGGCGAGCGCAACCTCTATGCGCTGCATCCGCGTGGCCGCGTGCTGCTCGTTCCGGCGACGGAAACCGGTCTCTACCATCAGCTGGGTGCCGCCCTTGCCACCGGGAACACCGTCGTCGTCGACGCGGCTTCCGGCCTGCAGGCGTCGCTGAAGGACTTGCCGGCGAGTGTCTCCGCACGCCTCTCCTGGTCAAAGGACTGGGCAGCCGACGGTCCGTTTGCAGGCGCGCTTGTCGAAGGTGACGGTGCCCGGGTGCGCGAGGTCAGCAAGACGATCGCCGGCCTGCCCGGCCCGCTCGTTCTCGTCCAGGCAGCCTCGAGTGAAGAGATCGGCAAGAACCCCGATGCCTATTGCCTGAACTGGCTGCTCGAGGAGGTCTCGACCTCGATCAACACGGCCGCTGCCGGCGGCAACGCCAGCCTGATGGCAATCGGCTAAATCGAAGTGGCGTTTCGCTGACAAGAATGCCTCTCCCGCCCGCGGGAGAGGCGATGAAGGGACGATCGCCTTCCTCTCTCCACCTCATCCCTGTGCCCCGTCACAGGGATCCAGCCGAGCCGCGTCGGCGGCGCGGAAAACTTGCTTCACGAGATCCAGAGTCTTCTCACGGCGCAGACGCGCCGTGACTGGATTCCTGTGACAGGCACAGGAATGAGGGGAGAGGAATGCGGACCCATTTCGCTCGGGCGCTTAGCAGCGAACCGGGCCTGCACCGATCCAAACCGTGGTGGCGCCCTTCCCCGCAATCCGTTATCAGCGTCTGAGAAACGGAAGCAGCCATGTTCACCCTCAAGCGCATCGAAACGGCAAACCAGGACGTCAAGAAAAGCCGCTTTCTGGCCTTTGCCGCGCCCATTGCCGACGAACAGGCTGCGAAAGACTTCCTCGCCTCCCATTCCGATCCCAACGCGAACCACAATTGCTGGGCATGGCGCATCGGCCAGGCCTATCGTTTCAGTGACGATGGCGAGCCGAGCGGTACGGCCGGCAAGCCCATTCTCGCGGCCATAGACGGCCAGGAGCTCGACCGCGTCGCTGTCGTGGTCACCCGTTGGTTCGGCGGCATCCTGCTTGGCAGCGGCGGCCTGGTGCGCGCCTATGGCGGCACGGCGGCGCTGTGCCTCAGGGCGGCGGAAAAGGTCGAGATGATCGAGATCGTGCGCGCCACCGTCGCCCTCGACTTTTCCGATATGGCACTGATCAAGGCGCGGCTTCTCGCGCGCGACGTGGCGATCAATAACGAAAGCTTCACGGACAAGGGGCCCGTACTGACCGTCGAGCTGCGCAAGGACGAGGCAGAAGCGATCCTCGCCATGGTCGTCGACCTCAGCCGCGGGAAGGCCCTGGTTTCGCTGGACGACTAGCCTCTTAGGTCCGAGAAGCCTCACGACGCCGCACCGATCGGAACGACCAAAAGATGTGCGCGGATCTCTGCGTCACATCCGCGCTAATTTACTCGATCCGAACAGTCATACTAGAAGCGCCCCAGCCAGCGTATGATCCGCGACGCACAACAGGAGACAGCACGATGAAGACGAGAGTTCTTGGCAAGACCGGCGCAACCATATCCGAGATCGGCTTCGGCGCCTGGCAAATTGGCGGCTCCTGGGGCGATGTCAGCGAGGCGGACGGCAAGCGGGCGCTCAATGCTGCGCTCGATGCCGGCGTCACCTTCGTCGACACCGCCGACGTTTATGGCGACGGCCGCTCCGAAAAGATCATCGCGGCGGTGCTGAAGGAACGCGGTGGCGACAAGCCCTTCGTCGCGACCAAGGCTGGCCGCCGGCTGAGCCCGCATGTCACCGAAGGCTATACGGGTGAAAACATCGAGGCCTTCATCGACCGCAGCCTTACCAATCTCGACGTCGAGACACTCGACCTGATACAACTCCATTGCCCGCCGACCGAGGTCTATTATCGGCCGGAGCTGTTCGGCGCGCTCGACCGGCTCGTCGCCAAGGGCAAGATCCGCCACTATGGCGTCTCGGTCGAAAAGGTCGAGGAAGCGCTGAAGGCGATCGAGTATCCCGGCGTTGCGACCGTGCAGATCATCTACAACATCTTCCGCCAGCGCCCGCACGAGCTGTTCTTCGCGGAAGCACAGAAGAAGAATGTCGGCGTCATCGTGCGCGTGCCGCTCGCCTCCGGTCTGCTTTCGGGCAAGATCAACCGCGAAACCGCATTTGCCGCCGACGACCATCGCAACTTCAACCGCCACGGCGAAGCCTTCGATGTCGGCGAGACTTTTGCCGGTGTGCCGTTCGAGGCGGCGCTGGAAGCCGTCGAGCAGCTTCGCCCACTCGTGCCCGAGGGCGTGCCGATGGCTCAGTTTGCGCTGCGCTGGATCCTCGAGCAGCAGGCGGTCTCCGTGGTGATCCCGGGCGCCCGCAACGAGGCGCAGGCACAATCCAACGCGGCCGCCAGCGCGCTTGCCGCCATCGACGACGACACGAAGGCGGCGATTGCAGCGGTTTACGAGCGGCTGGTGAAGGTTCATGTTCATCACCGCTGGTAACTGACGCCTCGCCGACGGGGCGGCCAAGGGAGGTGCAGCGATGACCGACCCCTTCGACCTGCAACGGTTTGTCGACGCTCAGGACCGCGTCTATGCCGCGGTCCTCGATGAACTCGGGCATGGCCAAAAGCGAACCCACTGGATGTGGTTTGTCTTCCCGCAGCTTGCCGGCCTTGGCCATTCGCCGATGGCACAGCGCTATGCGATCTCCGGCCTCGACGAAGCGTCGGCCTATCTCGCCCACCCGGTGCTCGGCCCGAGGCTGCGAGAATGCACCGAGCGCGCCAATGCGGTTGCGGGCAGCTCGGCCCACGACATTTTCTCAAGCCCCGATGACATGAAGTTCCGGTCATCGATGACCCTGTTTGCCGAGGTCGAAAAAGACGGGGGGCCGTTCGGAGTGGCGCTTGAGCGCTATTTCGCGGGAGAGAAGGATCGGCGCACTATGGAAATCCTGGCGCAGCGGCGTTGATGCCGGCGTTCAAGCGCTCAGGAAGCGCGTTTCGGCGACCCTCAGAGGTTGGGCGTCGAATTGATCAGGAAGAACAGGATCATGAAGGCACAAACCGAAAGGCCAGCAACAATCACCAGCAGTTCTTTCATCATATAGCGATACATCGGCACCTCCTTTCTTCGAGCGGCCCCTTCCTCCTTCATATAGGAAGCCGCGGGACCGATTTTCACACTTCGGCGTCAAAAGATCGTGAACCCACCCGCGCTTTCGTGATCGGGGTCTCAATCGTAGCAACCCGGCCTGTTCGCCGCCACAACACCGCTCACGAGAAGCGTAAATCATTATATACTAACATATATTATTGTCTCCTAATCCTTTCGAAGGGCGGCGTTGCCGGAACTGACCCGGCGCCCGAAGCCCCACCGGATGCGGCGCACTGCCCGCTCCTTCGAAACAAGCGGCACTACCACCATTGACGAACGGCAGATCGCTTCCTAAATCTACACCCAACGTCAGGTTTAGATAGGTGTCGGATTGTCGTCGCTCATGCAGATCGGGGAATTGTCGGAACGGGCCGGCGTCAGCCACCGCACGATCCATTATTACGAGCGGCTGGGCCTGGTGAAGCCGGCCGAGCGCGAAGGGGCCGGTTACCGCTACTATGACGAAACCGCCGCGAAACGGCTGGAGAAGATCGCCGCGCTGAAGCGTCTCGGCCTCAGCCTCGACGAGATCGCCGCGGTCATCGACCTCTATTTCGAGGATGCCAGCGGCATCCGGGGCAAGGAGCGCGTGCTGGAAATCCTGCAGGCACAGCTCGACAAGACGAATGCCCAACTCGACGAACTCTCGACATTCAAACGGGACCTCGAAAACAACATCACCCGCATGCACGGGCTGATCGCCGAGGCGAGACAAAAGTGAACGCGGCACGAACGGGACGCGGCATATGTTCAATCTACACTTGACGTCAAGTTTCATTGATAGATTCACGTGCCCCACCCGCCCCCTGCCGGCACTCCGGTTCCGTTGTCGGCAGCATCCGCTTCTCAAGTGCCCCCTTGGCGATCCGCGATCGGTTTCATGACCACCTTCCGCCCCCCCAACCAGACAAAAGGAGCTCTGGACATGCCGCATAGACGCCCTCTCGCGGTCCTCGCCGCCCTCGGCCTTGCCGCCGGCACGGCAACCGCAAACATGGCCTTCGCGGAGACGGGATTGAGGCCCGCTGCAAGCGACAGCGCTCGGCCCGCAGCCGCCACCATCGGCGCCTTCATGCCCGCCGGCTACCGCGAGGCGGGCCGCCGCGCCGCCGTCGTCGATGGTGAAGCCGCCGAACTCGTCCGCTACGCGCGCGCCGACGGACGCAATGCCGCCCTCGGCGGCGAGCATTTCAGCACCGTCATCGCCGACGATGGCCGCCTCAAGGGCTTTGCCCGGATCGACCTGGATCTGGTCGGCCGCCCATTGCCGACCCGCGAGGAAGCGCAGGCAATCGCCATGGACTTCCTGCGCGAGGCAGCGCCAGACCTTCTACCGGGAATGAGGATCAGCTGGATCGACCCGCATGACGAACCCCTGCGGGTTGCCCGCAACGGCCGCAGCGAAAACCTGACCCTCACGGGCATGAAGGTCAAGATGCGCAACCAGGCCGACGGCCTCTGGATGTGGGTCATCGTCGGCGCGGACCGAAAGGTCATGGTCTTCGAGCGCGACATTCACTGGATCAGTTTTCCCGGCCACCGCGGAACGGAAAAGTGGCTTCACGATGCCTGGCTCGTCGAGAAGGGCTACAGCGTAGGCCAATCCTAGCGCTACAAGGAAGGCGCTTGCGGGATAGGAGACGTGCGTCGCGAAACGTAAGGCCGCGACGCACGTACCGGCCGAGATATTTGGGTGCCACAGATATGTCGGCCGCGCCAGAAATGGCGGCCAAACGTATCGCCCTCACTACGCCTAAGCTAACAAGCGAATTCCATGAGGCGAAATAGAGAAACCCTTCTGCGCAGCTTCCCGCCAATCGCACTGGACAACCTTATCCAAACTCAACCACGGAGCCGCCCCCGTGTGCGGACGCCGCCAGCGGCTTGAATGCCAAAACATGAAGTGAAGATACAATATGCCGGACGAGAACCGCTCATTCGAGAGCTGTCCGTTCTTCCAGGTCCATGCGTCAGGGCTCTGCAAACCATCCGGCCAAAGACGCTCGCCACCGCCAGGTGTCGTATAACGCTCAACCAGGAGCGACTTCGGCGCCAACAGCCTTTTGATGACATGCTTGCGGCGCGGCACCATCATCGTTGTCAAAGCACCTTCGTCCAAACCGAAGTGTTCGACGGCCGCTATTCGCTCACGCCAATTTGGAATGCGTTTGGCGATTGTCTGCATTTTGGGCGTATTTCGAAAAACCGACAGATGACCGGCCATTCTGTCTGAATGCGATGAAATCGCTTCATACCTGTCAAGAATATCGTCAGTGTATATCGCCCGCAAATCTCCAAAAACAATATCATTGTCGCAATACCCAAAAGACTTGTAGCCTTCCAACTGCCTTGAGAATATCAACCCCAAAAATGGCTTTAAATCACACAACTTATATGGCGTTAGATTGTGAAGATCGACGCCAACTTCGCTGGAGATCTTCTCTCTATAATCATCAAACGAATAGTGAACAAACTTTACATTTGGCGCTTTGTTTTCAGGCTCAGCTTGATCAGTTGGTATCAACCAGTCAATTTCACGATTGTGCTTACAGGACTCGATAAAGAAATTTATCCATTCAGGCCACGCCCCGAACCATGGCGAAATAAGCAGCAATCGTTTCATGCAAATGCGCACTCGATCTTAATAAGCGACGGCTTATTGTATTCTTGGATAAAGTCCACGTTAAAGCATCGAAATATTATTGAATATTGCCGCGCCTGTTTCATCCACAGCACATCAAGATCTTCCGACGTCAGCGCGCGGACGGCAGCAAAGCCTGGAGAAAAACCGTCAAGCTGCAAAATTGCGCACCGCTCATCGTACCACTGCGGAACAGGGCAAAAAACGATCGAAAAGGCGTCGTCAGACTACCGCGCGCAAATTCTAGTAAGTTATTGAAAAGAATGGCGCACCCGAAGAGATTCGAACTCCTGACCCCCAGATTCGTAGTCTGGTGCTCTATCCAGCTGAGCTACGGGTGCGTTTGTCTGCCGCGGTCAAACCGCTTGCGTGAGCGGTTCTCTAAAGGGTCCTTTCGGGGATTGCAAGCGCCGTTCCGCAAAAAAATTCATTTTTACGACGGCAATTCCGCTTTGCTGTGGAAGGACGAAACCGTGCCGGTGCTGAACCCGCTGGAAAGCAAGGCATCGTGGCCTACGAGCCTGGCCGCGAATTTTTTCGAGGGACCCGCATTTGCCGCTTTCGCTTCGCACAGTCAGCCGTATCGCGGAACGCGCGCAGCCCATTTGTGAATGGAATCATTGAAAACGACGCGACCTCGGGCCCCACCTTTCGTCGCCCAACGACGCCGAACTAATGGCGGAACTTCGAACGGAAGGCGTCGAGCGGCACCGGGCGGTCGGGCAGTTCGATGCGAAACAGCGTGCCGGGCGTCGGCTTTTCGACGAGGGCGATGGTGCCGCCGTGGGCAAGCACGAGTTCCCGAGCGATCGCCAGCCCAAGTCCGGTGCCGCCTGAGCGCGCCGAGCCGCGGAAAGCGGCAAACAGGTTCTCCCGGGCCTTGGGCGGCATGCCGGGGCCGGTGTCGTCCACGGAAATGGTGACGACACTGCCGATGCGCATGGCGGAGACGGCAACGGCGCGTGGGCGCCCGTCCTCGGGCTCGTGATTGGTCAGCGCCTGCACAGCGTTGCGGCAGATATTGTGCACCACCCGGAAGAGCTGCTCGCTGTCGGCGTCGACTTCGAGGTCGTCCTGCATCTGGATTTGGAAATCGATGCCGGCTTGCGGATCGATCGCCAGCAGTTCGGCGACATCGGAGACCAGCGGCTTCAGCGCGACGAAGCGCCGATGCGGCTCGGCCTCGGTGGTGCGACCGTAGGACAGGACTTCGCGGGTGTAGCCGACGGCGCGGTCGATGGTGCGCAACAGGGTCGGCGCGAAGCGCTTGACCACCGGATCGTCGACGTCGGCCAGCCGGTCGGAAATCAGCTGCGCCGAGGACAGGATGTTGCGCATGTCGTGGTTGATCTTCGACACCGCGAGCCCGAGTTCGGCCAGGCTCTTCTGCTGCTTCAGCGTCTTTTGCAGTTCGCGCTGCATGCTGGCGAGATGCTGGCCGGCGACGGCGAGTTCGTCGTGACCCTGCGGCGGCACGAGCACGCGGGCGGGATCGGCCGGGTCGTTGGAAAAGTCCTGCATGTTCGCCGTCATCCGCCGGATCGGCGCGATCAGCATGCGGTTGATGGCGAGGAAGATCAGCGCTGCGGTGATCAGCGAAATGATCAGGGAGAGCACAAAGACATTGCGCGAGTAGACGAGCATCGCCTTGCGCAGGCTCGCATCCTTCATCAGGAGTTCGATCGTCGCATCGCTTTCGCCAAGCGGACCATAGACGCGGATCACGCGATCGCCGCCGAAAAGCAGCGTGTCGAAGGCATCGCGGATGGCCGCGACGGCGGTGGAATTGGCGACGTCGTACTCGCCCTGGATCTCGAGCGGCATGTCGGTGAGCGCGATCATGCGCGAGGCGTCCTTGCGCCGAATGACGATCGCCTTGGTGCCGGTCGCCATCAGCGTGTCCTTCTGGACGCTGCGCGGCAGCTCGACATTCTGCAGGCCGTCAACGACGACGGCTGCGGCCGCGGCCGTATTCAGCCGATCCTCGAGCCAGCGGATGCGCATGGTGGCAACGGACGGAGCGAAAATCAGCACTTCGGCCAACATGACGAAAACGATGGTCAACAGCAGCAGCTTGCCGGATAGACCGCGGAAGAACCCGGCACTGGTTTTCAATGCCTCGCCTGCCTTCGCCGGACGTGTTTCTTCCGCCATGCCTTAAAAACTTTCCTGCCCGTCAACCAAAACGCCTGGGACCCCGTATGAACATCCGGGCCATGGGGCATCGCGCCTAGGGCGCATAATAGGAGATGGCGGCCGTTTTTCCAATCGCCGACGGACTTCAGAGGGTGCGGCATAGGCGCGGCCATCTCTCCGTCTCGTGCCGTCGATCATGACCAAGGATCGCATCCCGCTCATCTTTCTCCCCTTGCATCGCCGAAGCAAATTTCGGCACACCGCCGCCTCGGCTCGACCTACCTGCACAGAATTGGCATCGATGTAAGTCACCCAGGGAACAGTTCACGTGGCGCCCTTGCGGGCGACGACGGCAGCCCTGCCCGTGATCAGGAGCAAGTCTTGATGGCTCCAAAGACAGAAAGCCCGCGGCACCTTGTGGCACCGCGGGCTCCAATCACCTGGCGAGGCAAGCTGCCGATCAGAACTCTTCCCAATCGTCCTTGGCGGCCGCCGCAGCGGCGCCGCCGCCGCCGCCAAAGGCGCGGGCGACGTTGCCCATCATGCGCCGCGCCGGCGATGCGACCGGCTGGGCCGTCTCGCGGGCCACGGCGATCGGCCGCGCGGCAACATTGTCGACCTTGAAGTAGGCGATCAGGCTGGCGAGATTGTTGGCTTCGCCGGAGAGCTTGTGGGTTGCGGCATTCGCCTCTTCCACCATGGCAGCGTTCTGCTGGGTCACCTGGTCCATCTGGTTGACAGCCGTGCTGACTTCGCTGAGGCCCGTCGATTGTTCGCGCGCGGCGGTCGCGATCGAGTGGATGTGGTCGTTGATTTTCAGGACCCGTTCCTCGATCTCGCCGAGCGCCGAACCGGTCTCCTGTACCAGGCGGACGCCGGTTGCCACTTCGCTGCCGGACTTGGAGATCAGCGATTTGATATCCTTGGCGGCACTTGCGGCGCGCTGGGCGAGCTCGCGCACTTCCTGCGCGACGACTGCGAAGCCCTTGCCGGCATCACCGGCACGGGCTGCCTCGACGCCGGCGTTCAGCGCCAGGAGGTTGGTCTGGAAAGCGATTTCGTCGATCACGTTGGTGATCTGGCCGATTTCGCTCGAGGCCTGCTCGATCCGGCCCATGGCGTCGACGGCGTTGCGCACGACGGCTGCCGACTGCGCGGCGCTGTGCTTGGCCTCGTTGACCATGACGGTCGCTTCCTGCGCCCGCTCGGTGGAACTCTTGACGGCGACCGTGATCTGGTCGAGCGCCGCAGACGTTTCCTCAAGGGCGGCGGCCTGCTGTTCCGTCCGCTTCGACAGATCGTCGGCGGCCGAACGCAGCTCGGACGAATTGCCGTTGATCGAGTCGGTGGTCACACGGACCTCGCGCAGCGTCTTTTGCAGCGTGGAGAGGGTCTCGTTGACGTTCTTCTGCAGCTCGGCGAAGGCGCCTTGGTAGTGGCCGTTCATGCTCTGGGTCAGGTCGCCGGCCGCAAGGCTCGCAATGACCCGGCGGGTTTCGGCGATACCGGCATCGACGCTGCCGACCAGCTCGTTGACGCTGCCAGCAAAGCGGTTGAGATCGTCGTTCTCGTAGTCCTTGCCGATGCGCTTGGTGAAATCGCCGGCGGCGGCGGCCGCAACGACGACACCGATGCTCGACTGCAGGTCGGCGCTCTTTTCACGCAACACCGCTTCCTGCGCATTGAGGTCGCGCACGGCCAGGCCGTTCTGCTTGAAGACCTGCACGGCTTCGGCCATTTCGCCGATCTCGTCCGTGCGGCCCACGAAGGGCACGTCTGCGGCGAGATCGCCGCCAGCCAGTTGCTTCATCTTGCCGGTCAACTCGAGGATCGGACGGCTCAGATGGTTGGTAGCGATATAGAATGCCGCGCCTATGCCGGCGATGAGGCCAAGGCCAGCGATAGCAAGAATCGTGATGATCACGCCGCGCTCGAAGACAGCAACGTCAGCCGTCACGACTTCAAGCGTCTTCAGATTGATGTCGACGACGCCGTCGATCTGCTCCTGGAACGCCTTGCGGTTGGCCCGATTGGCGTCAGTATTGCCCTGTTCGTTGGCAGCCTGCGGCGAAACTTCCTCGCCAAGACGGGCGGTCTCGACGCGGAAAGCCTTGAACTCCGCGGCGCGCGCGACCAGCGTGTCGAAGGAGGCCATGGTTTCAGCCGGGATCAGCAGGCGCCACTCGGCGAGCAGCGTATCGATCTTGTCGAGATTCTTGCGAATGCCTTCGGCGAAGGGCTTTGCCTTCTCAAGGGTCGGGGCGGCATAAATGCCACGCGATTCCATCACCACCGCGGTCACCAGGCGGTTGAGGCGCTCGGCATTGAAGGCGCGCTCCGCAACGTTCTCGTACTGATGGAATTTTTCGTTGTATTTGTTGACCGCCACCAGCGACATGCCGGTCACAGCGACCGCCAGCATGCTCATGATGCCGACGATTAGATTGATCTTTCCGCGTATTTTCATCCCGACCTCCACGGAGTGACGAGAGCGTCCGATTATCGGACATGCCGCCGCCCCATATGCACCGGGAAGACCCTAAAATAGGCGTGGTTAATAAAGCTCGTCGGCCTCGACCGGCATTCTGGGGAGTTCCAGTTAGGGCTCCCTTTACCAATCTCGGCTAGTTGACCTTCCTTTTCGCGGTCCGACGGATCGCCATTGGCGGGTGCACCGGCGCTTTTTGCGGCGCTGTCGACACTGAATCGCCGCCCGCAATTGACTTTCCGCGAAAATTCCCCTTATAAGCCGCCCACGTCCGGTCAAGCCCTCCTGCCCGAAATGGCGGAGCCATGTCCGATAACGTAAACGCTCCTTGCTACACGCAAACCCAAGAAGGGCCGCACACCGCGGTATTAAATAAATGAAGCGTACTTACCAACCGTCCAAGCTTGTCCGCAAGCGTCGCCACGGCTTCCGTTCGCGTATGGCTACCAAGGGTGGCCAGAAGGTCCTCGCAGCCCGCCGCGCCCGTGGCCGCAAGCGTCTTTCGGCTTAAGCCGAAACTGCCCGAAACCAGTGTCCGGGCACATGACGTCAGATAAAGACAAAACGACTGTCGGGCGGCTGAAAAGCCGTCCGCAGTTTTTGGCCGTTCGGGCTGGAGAAGGCCGCAGAGGCCCCCTGTTTCTCCTCGAAGTGCTCGACCGCAACGATCCGGAAGGCGAAGCCCGCGTCGGCTTCACCGTGACCAAGAAACACGGCAATGCCGTCGAGCGAAACCGGATGCGCCGACGCCTGAAAGAGGCGGTGCGGCTTTCCGCCGGGTTTGCAATGAAACCCGGACACGACTATGTGATTGTCGCCCGACGCGAACTCCTGAATGCTCCCTTCGACGCCTTGACCCGGGGCCTTCACGAGCGCATCGAAAACAAGCCGAAACAGAAGCGGCCGCCGGCCGGTTCCAGGAAACTATGATGGAAAAAAACCGCAACTATTTCGTGGCGATTGGCCTGTCCGTGCTGATCCTCATTGCCTGGCAGTTCCTTTACGTCAATCCGAAGATTGAAAAGGAACGCATCGCTGCGGAAGCGCTGCAGGCCCAGCAGGCACAGTCGCAGTCGGCAACGCCGGCACAGCAGACGCCAGGCCAGGCCCTGCCGGGTGGCGGCGCAATCCCGGGCGCCGGTGAAAACCGCGACCAGGCCATTGCCAAGTCGGCCCGCGTTGCGATCGACACGCCGGCGCTTTCCGGCTCCATCAACCTGACCGGCGCCCGCTTCGACGACCTGAAGCTCAAGGAGTACCGCGAGACGGTCGATCCGAAGAGCCCCGTCATCACCCTTTTCAGCCCGGCTGAAACCGCTGACGGCTACTTCGCCGAAATCGGCTATGTCGGCAGCGACGCGACCGGCACCGTGCCCGGCCCGCAGACCGTCTGGACGCTTTCGGGCGGCGACAAGCTGACCTCGGCAACCCCGGTGACGCTGACCTTCACCAACGAAAAGGGCGTCACGTTCAACCGCACCATCTCGGTTGACGAACATTACATGTTCCAGGTGGTCGACAGCATCAAGAACGGTGCAGCCGAGCCCCTCAGCCTTTCCTCCTACGGCCGCGTGACCCGCTTCAACAAGCCGACGACGCCAAGCGTCTACGTGCTTCATGAAGGCTTCATCGGCGTGCTCGGCGAGCATGGCCTGCAGGAACTGAAGTACGGCAAGATCGAGGACGAAAAGTCGGTCGAGCCGGGCAAGGCGACCGGCGGCTGGCTCGGCATTACTGACAAGTACTGGGCAGCGGCCATCGTTCCGCCGCAGGCAACCCCCTACGACACGCGCTTCACGCACTTCACCGACGGTCGCGCCCGCTACCAGAGCGACTACAAGAGCGACGCGATCACGGTCGCGCCTGGCCAGTCCTCGGAAATCAAGAACCTCGTCTTTGCCGGCGCCAAGGAAGTTCCTGTCGTCGACAACTATGAAGTGGCCTACTCGATCCCCAACTTCGACAAGCTGATCGACTGGGGCTGGTTCTACTTCATCACCAAGCCGATGTTCAAAATGATGGATTTCTTCTTCCGTCTGTTCGGCAACTTCGGCATCGCCATCCTGATCACCACCATCGTGGTCAAGGCCATCTTCTTCCCGCTCGCCAACAAGCAGTACGCTTCGATGGCGAACATGAAGAAGGTTCAGCCGAAGATGGAGGAACTGAAGAAGAAGTTCGGCGACGACCGCATGGGCCTGCAGCAGGCGATGATGCAGCTCTACAAGGAAGAGAAGATCAACCCGCTGGCAGGCTGCTGGCCGATCCTCATCCAGATCCCGGTGTTCTTCGCGCTCTACAAGGTGATCTACATCACCATCGAGATGCGCCACGCGCCGTTCTTCGGCTGGATCCACGACCTGTCGGCGCCGGATCCGACGACGATCGTCAACCTCTTCGGCCTCCTGCCGTTCGACGGTCCGGCCTTCCTGCACCTCGGTGTCTGGCCGATCATCATGGGCGTCACCATGTTCGTGCAGATGCGCATGAACCCGACGCCGCCGGATCCGACCCAGGCGATGCTGTTCACCTGGATGCCCGTGGTCTTCACCTTCATGCTGGCCTCCTTCCCGGCCGGTCTGGTGATCTACTGGGCCTGGAACAACACGCTTTCGGTGCTGCAGCAGTCGATCATCATGAAGCGCCAGGGCGTGAAGATCGAGCTCTTCGACAATCTGAAGGGCCTGTTCTCGAAGAAACCCAAACCGGCGGAATGACGCCGGCCGACACCACAATCGCAGAGCCCCGGACTTCGGTCCGGGGCTTTTTTGTTTCCACGCCGCGGCGCGACACGCGGATGGCGTTGACGCGGGCGTGCGGTCCGGGCATCTGGCGTTATTGAAATCAGCGCGCCCCTGCTCCAGGACAACTTGCTATGACCGACCCGTCGGCCACTTCCGCCCCGTTTGCCGCCAACGAGAAGCTTGGCGCCCTGCTCGTCTTCGGCTCGGCCTTTTTCTGGAGCTTCGGCGGCGCCATTGCGCGCTTCCTGCACATTTCCGACAGCTGGACAATCGTCTTCTGGCGCTGCCTGTTCGCCGGCCTGTTCCTGCTCGCCTTCATGCTGGTGCGCGACGGACCGCGCGGCACGGTGGCGCTGTTCAAGGGCATGGGCTGGCCGGGCATCGCCGTCGGGCTCTGTTTCACCATCGCCTCGACGTCCTTCATCATTGCGATCTCCTACACGACGATCGCCAATGTCGTTCTGCTCGGCGCCGGTGTGCCGCTGTTTGCAGCGCTGATGAGCTGGGTGTTGTTTCGCGAACGGGTCTCGCGCTTCACCTGGGGCGCGATCACCGCCGTCATCTTCGGCGTCGGGATCATGGTGTCGGAAAGCCTGACAGGAACAATGTCACCGGTCGGCGACGCGCTGGCGCTCTTGATCCCCGTCGTCTTCGCACTGGCGACCGTCATTACCCGCCGCTACCCGCATGTTCGCATGACCCCCGCCACCTGCTTCGGCTGCTTTGCCGCAAGCGGCATTGCCGCCAGTCAGTCGTCGGGTCTGGCGGTGACCGGAGGCGAGCTCGCGCTGCTCTTCGTTTTCGGCGCCTTCAACCTCGGGCTTGGCATGGCGCTCTTCGTCACCGGTGCCCGGCTGGTGCCCTCGGCGCTGGCCGCGCTGCTGGGGACGGCGGAAACCGTGCTGGGGCCGCTCTGGGTCGCGATCATCCATGGCGAGGTGCCGAGCAGCCGGACGATCGTCGGCGGCACCTTCATTCTTCTGGCGTTGCTGGCCTACCTGCTCAACGAATTCCGGCGGACGCAAACCATCCCCACACGGCCGGTCCGCACGCCGACGCCTTGACATCCACGGCCAAAACCTTGAAGCCAAGGACTTTCTCGATGAAGGACCGACCGCCGATGGCCGATACCAGACCCAAAGACGACAAGCCGTTGTTCGGCCGGCCGTGGATTTTCATTCGCGGCGTCCCCGCCATGAAATTCCTGCCACCGGAAGGACCGGCCGAGATTGCCTTTGCCGGTCGCTCGAACGTCGGCAAATCGTCGTTGATCAACGCGCTGGTCGGCCACAAGGGCCTGGCGAGAACCTCCAATACGCCGGGACGCACGCAGGAACTCAACTACTTCGTGCCGGATGGTTTTTCCGGCGAGGCCGACGACCTGCCGCCGATGGCGCTGGTCGACATGCCCGGCTATGGCTATGCCCAGGCGCCCAAGGACCAGGTCGATGCCTGGACGAAGCTCGTCTTCGACTATCTGCGCGGCCGCTCGACGCTGAAGCGCGTCTATGTGCTGATCGACAGCCGTCACGGCATCAAGAAGAACGACGACGAGGTGCTCGACCTGCTCGACAAGGCAGCGGTCTCCTATCAGCTCGTGTTGACCAAGACCGACAAGATCAAGGCCGCCGGCGTGCCACGGCTGGTCGCCGAGACGCTCGAAAAGATCAAGAAGCATCCGGCGGCCTATCCCGAGGTCCTTTCGACCTCTTCGGAAAAGGGGGAAGGTCTCGAGGAACTGCGGGCCGCGATCGCCACGGCGATTGCCCACTAGCGGAACCCGCGGGACAAACCCGGGGCGGCGCGGCCTCGACAACCTCTGCCAATTCTCTGTCTTTGATCTCTGTCACTACCCCGACATGCAATCCGCTCTATCTCTGCGTTGCGCCCAGAACGGTGGCGCGGCCAGAGATAGGAGTGAGACATGTCCGATTTGATCGTTGTCGGGTTCGATTCCCCCGAGGAGGCTGACAGGGTTCTGGTCCGGCTCGCCGGGCTGAAGAAGGAATATCTGATCGACCTCGAGGATGCGGTGGTCGTCGTGCGCGACACCGAAGGCAAGGTCCACCTCAAGCAGAGCCTCAACCTGACGGCCGTCGGCGCCACCTCGGGCCTGCTCTCCGGCTCGCTCTGGGGCGGCCTGGTCGGCCTTCTGTTCCTCAATCCGCTGGCTGGCTTTGCAATCGGCGGCGCGCTCGGCGCGGGTGCCGGCGCTCTCTCGGGATCGCTCAGCGACTACGGCATCGACGACGAATTCATCAAGTCGCTCGGCAACACCATCCCGAACAATTCCTCCGCTCTGTTCATCCTGGTGCGCAAGGTCCAGCCGGAAAAGGTTCTCGCCGAATTCCCCGACTTGCGCGGCCGCGTGCTGAAGACGTCGCTTTCGCCCGAACAGGAGCAGAAGCTGCAGGCAGCCCTCTCCGGCGCAGCACCGGCTACGCCGCCTGCCGGAGCCTAGTCGTCCGGACTGGCTTATCGAGACAGCGCGAAGGCAAGCGCCAGGCCATTGATGCAATGGCGCTTGCCGGTCGGTGGCGGGCCGTCGTCGAAGACGTGACCGAGGTGGCCGCCGCAACGGCTGCAATGGCATTCCGTCCGGGTCATGAGCAGCGAATTGTCTTCCCGTGTCGCCACGGCATTGGGGAGCGATTGCCAGAAGCTTGGCCAGCCCGTGCCGCTGTCATATTTCGCCTCGGACGAATAGAGCGGCAGCGCGCAGCCGGCGCATTGGAAGGTGCCCTTGCGCTTTTCGTGGTTGAGCGCGCTGGTAAAGGGGCGCTCCGTATCCTCGTGCCGCAGGATCCGGTACTGGTCGTCGCTGAGGGTCGCCCGCCATTCGGCATCGGATTTGACGACTTCGAAGGTCTCCGTTCCCGCAGCCCATGCCAGCGGCGTGAGGCCGCGAAACGCGAATGCTGCGGCCAATGCCGTGCCTGCCATCAGGAAGACGCGCCGACTGATCATGATAACCTCCTACCTGACCTAAAGCGCGTCACGATCATTCGTGCGGTGCGCTGTAAGTTGTCGATTTGTCGGATGTCGAGATCGACGATACCGCCCGGACGGAGCCACTGCAAAACAATGCCGTTCAAAGCGTCGTGACGCGGCGAAAAGCCATCCCGTACGACAGATGCGCCAGGCCGCCGGCAGCGGCCCGGCGCAACAGAGGGTCAGCTTTTCGGCAGGAGAACCTTGTCGATCACGTGGATGACGCCGTTCGACTGCTTGACGTCGGCGATCGTTACCGTCGCGGTACCGCCGGTTTCGTCGGTCAGCATCAGCTTGCCGCCATCTTCCCTGGCTTTCAGCACACAGCCCCCAACCGTCTTGACGTCATGCTCGCCGCCGTCCTTCTTGATCATCTCGGCAATCGTCGCCGACATCGCCTCGGCGGCAACCACATGGCAGGTCAGGACCTTGGCGAGCTTGTCCTTGTTTTCCGGCTTCAGCAGCGTATCGACGGTACCGGCCGGCAGTGCGTCAAAGGCGGCATTCGTCGGCGCAAAGACCGTGAATGGCCCCTTGCCCTCCAGCGTCTTCACCAGGCCGGCGGCCTTGACGGCGGCGACCAGCGTCGTGTGATCCTTGGAATTGACCGCGTTTTCGACAATGTTTTTCTCCGCATACATCGGCGCACCGCCGACCATCGGATTTTCGGCGTGGGCGACGAATGCACTTGCTGCGAGGACGGACGCTGTTGCGACCAAGCGGATGGCAGACGTGAACATCTTCTCTTCCTTCCTGTTGAGGGAGGCGGCATAGCGCCGCCCGCCGAAGCTGCCGTTCCCTGCGGGGAACAGGACAAGCAACGGAAGGACGACAGAAAGAGTTTCAGGAATTCGCGGGAAAGTTAGTCGACTGATAAATAAGGGTATTTGTCAGGCTGATGCGATCAGAGGTTTCGCGCCTTGCCGAGCGCGATGATCGGTCCGGTGGCCGCGCCGGTTGGCGAACCGCCGAGCGGCTCGACGCTGACGGCAAGAACCGAACCGGCGGAGATCCTCGAGCGGAACGTCGACGGCACGGCGATTTCGCCTTCCCCGGTCTGCGGCAAAACACCGAGCGAAATCGCCGGATTGTTGCCGTTGATCAGCCAGAGTTCGAGGGATTTCTGTTCCGCCTGGCTGGCGGCCACCGGCGTTACCTGCAGGCGGCCCGACGCCCGGTCGAAACGGGCAACGAGATCGATGGCGGCCCCTTTGCCCGTAAGCTCTGCAACGAGCGAAGCACCGGTCGACGGCGTCTCGAACAGGCCGGCCATGGAGGCGCCCATCACCATCAGCGCGGCGAGCGAGGCAAGCGCCAGCCCACGCCAGAGCGCCAGCGAATGCCACAGCCCGCGAGACCGCACAGGTTCCGGCCGCAACGTATCGAACAGCTGCCGCTCGATCGCGGCGAAAGTCCTGGGTGGAGGCACCACCGGATCGTAGGCTTCATCGAAGGAGGATAGGTTGCTCTGCCAGCGGTCGACCATGGCGGCGAAGTTGCGATCGGAGGCAAGCCGGGCTTCGACCTTGCGGCGATCGTCGGCAGACAACACGCCGAGCACATACTCGCCCGCAATCACCTCGTCGCGGCGAAAGTCCCGGCCCTCTGGGGTTGGTGTCGTCATCGCTCCATACACTCTCGCAACTTCAGGAGACTGCGCCTCAACCAAGTCCGCATCGTGTTCAGCGGCACCGCGAAGACGTCAGCCAGTTCCTGGTAGCTCAGGCCCTCGACATAGGCGCGCCGCACCGCTTCCGCGCGGTCTTCTTCAAGCTCCTCCATGCAGGCGTCGATCCGCCTGCCCTCCGCTTTCACCACTGCCGATTTTTCCGGATCGGCAGCAGGATCAGCCAAATCGTAGGCTTCGTCAATCACGTTGGCGGCTGGTTTGCGCGCCCGGATGAGATCGATCGCCTGATTGCGCGCGATCGCCGCCAGCCAGGACGCCGCCGACGCCTGTCCTTGCGCGAAACGCCCGGCGCGCTGCCAGATCTTGACGTAGATTTCCTGCAGGGCTTCTTCCGCTTCGCTCCTGTTTGCAAGGATACGCAAGCAGATGCCGAAGAGTTTCGGGCTGGTCTGGCGATAGAGTTCGGAAAAGGCATCGCGGTCGCCGAGCGAAATGCGGCCGAGCAGCCCGGCTATGTCCTCGTCCATCATCCAGTGCGCGCCCCAAAGCCTCGTTCACGAAACTTGAGATAGGGCGCCGATCACAATGTGCCAGCCGTTCCGTCATTCCGGCTTTATCTTGTTCGCCGATCATTCCCTCGGTCCGGAACTTGCGCTAAACAGCAGCCGGTATTTTTCGAGGGTCCGCCATGTCCGCCAATGAAAGTGAAATCCAGGCACGCCTGCTCACCCAGGCCCTGCCCTACATGCAGCGCTACGAAAACAAGACGATCGTCGTCAAATATGGCGGCCACGCCATGGGCAACAGCGAGCTCGGCCGCGCTTTTGCCAGCGACATCGCGCTTCTGAAACAGTCCGGCGTCAACCCGATCGTCGTACATGGCGGCGGCCCGCAGATCGGCGCGATGCTGACGAAGATGGGCATCGAATCGAAGTTCGAAGGCGGCCTGCGCGTCACCGACGAAAAGACCGTCGAGATCGTCGAGATGGTGCTGGCCGGCTCGATCAACAAGGAGATCGTCGCCCTCATCAACCAGACGGGCGAATGGGCGATCGGCCTTTGTGGCAAGGACGGCAACATGGTCTTCGCCGAAAAGGCGCGCAAGACCATCAAGGATCCGGACAGCAACATCGAGCGCGTGCTCGATCTCGGCTTCGTCGGCGAAGTGGTCGAAGTCGACCGCACGCTGATCGACCTGCTTGCCCGCTCGGAAATGATCCCGGTGATCGCGCCGGTGGCGCCGGGCCGTGACGGCCACACCTACAACATCAACGCCGATACCTTTGCCGGTGCGATTGCCGGCGCGCTCAACGCCACGCGTCTGCTGTTCCTGACGGACGTTCCAGGCGTTCTCGACAAGCAGGGCAACCTGATCAAGGAACTCTCGGTTTCCCAGGCGCACGCACTGATCGCCGACGGCACGATCTCCGGCGGCATGATCCCGAAGGTCGAGACCTGCATCGACGCGATCAAGGCGGGCGTCCAGGGCGTCGTCATCCTCAACGGCAAGACCGCACATTCGGTGTTGCTCGAAATCTTCACCGAACGCGGCGCCGGCACGCTGATCGTGCCCTGATCAAACCGATCGGAAAAATGGCATGACGAGGATCCGGAAGTCGTCCCGTACGGTTTCCGGATTTTTTATGCGGCCGCGCTGTCTGCCGGGCGGCGCCGGCGCGGCGGCAGCATCGATTCTTCCTCGGTCTCCTGCGGCGCGCCCCAGAACACCTCAAGCGTCGGCCCGGAGTCGAAATGGCGGCGGCGGAAGACGAATTCGTAGAGCTCGTGAAACCAGACCCTGCGTCCCATGCGAGTGTACCACCGCATCGAATGGCGCTGCTGCGGATCGCGATGCAGGAGAACGCGTGCGAGGGCCTTCGGCCGCGCCTGGATCGCAACCTCGATCAACTTGACGCTCAGGAAGAGCACGGCTGGATGAAGGTGCTTCATCTTCAGTACCTGATGCTTATAGTCCCATTTGCGGACGTCCGGCTCGATGACGATGCGATCTCTGGCAAGACCAAAGAAGGGGGTCCACCGGTGGGGCGTGACGTAGAGCGCCTGGATCTGGTCCGGATCATAGGACAGGAGCTGCCTGAAGCCGCGCCAAAGGTCGCCCAGGCGCTCCTCCTCGAAGCCGACCACCCAGGTGGCCATCGAGAGAATATCGTGCTGGCGCAGGAGCGCGATTGCCTGTCGGTCGCTCGTGGTCGTCCCGCCCTTTTTGATGAGCTTCAACGTGGCGTCGTCCGTGTTTTCCATTCCGAGCAGCCAACGCACGACACCGGCCTTGCGATAGAGGGGCAATATGTCGGCATCGCGCACAATATCGTCCGCCCGCGTCGAACCGACGATCTGCACCGGTACGTTCTCGGCGATCATGGCGTTCAGGAAGGCGAGCCAGGCTTTGCGCGACGAGGTCGGGTTTTCGTCGGCGAGATTGATCAGTTCCACGCCCTCTTCGCGGTGGAGTCGGGCGATCTCCTTCGCGAACGCGGCCGGATCCCGGTGCCGCCATCGCGTCCAGAAACCGCGCTGGCCGCAATAGTTGCACAAATGCGGGCACCCTCTCGAAAACTGCAGCACGACAGCGCGCTTTCCGCCCCAATAGCTGTAATGCCTATGCTCGATCAGCTCCCAGCCGATGCGGTAGGCATCGAGATCGGCGATCGCCTCAGCCGGACGGGTGGCGAGAGCCCTGCCGCCATCATCGCGATAGGCGATGCCCGGAACCTCGCTCAAGGGTTCTAAGGATGACAAGGCGCCCACGAGCCGTCGGACTGTCTCCTCGCCTTCTCCCCTGACGATGAAATCGAAGGCGCCGCTCTCGCTTAGAACCTCGCGCCAATGATAGGTCGGGAACACACCGCCATAGATCACCCGCACGGACGGTGCGGCCATTCTGACATCGCTGGCAATACGCCTGGCCGTCGGGTGGGCCGACGTCGACCCCGAATGTCCGATCAGCAGAAGATCCGGGCAGTCGTCGAGCACGCGTGCGACAATCTCCTCTAAGCCCAAAGGGCCGAATTCGCAATCGATGAGCCGCACGGCATGGCCATCATCAAGGAGCGGCCCGCCTACGGCGAGCAGGCCGAGCGGCGGAAGATGGTCATCGGGAATACGGCTGCCGATGGCCGTATGCGGCGGATTGAGCAGAACAATCTTCATACGGTGCCTCTCGGGTCGCAAAGAATTGCCAGAGACACCATAAAGCTGAAGATTGCGGAAATAACAGCTCCAGGCTGCGGCCAAAAACGTACGTTTTCAGGGTGAAATCGCGCAGCTTGCGCCGCGCGACCAGCCGGCCCTCACGTCAGCGCGGAGCGTAGATTTCCGACGCAGCCGCCTTCAGCTTCTCCATCATTACGCGATAGGGCCCCGGGCCATAGCTGACACGTGAGACGCCGGCGCGGGCGAGCGCCTTCAGTTCGGGTGCGGCCGGTCGCATCATGATGTTGACGGGTAGGCTAGAGGCGGCGCAGACCTTGGCGATCAGCGTCTCGTCCACCAGCCACGGCACGAAGAAGCCGCTGGCGCCGGCTTCGGCATAGGCCTTGCCGCGGGCAATCGCCTCGTCGACGAGGCCGGCATGCCGGCTCTCGTCACCCTCCTGCAGGAAGAGATCGGTGCGGGCGTTGATGAACAGGGGGATGCCGCGACGGTCGGCCATCTCGCGGATGGCGCGGATGCGCGTCGCCTGCTTTTCGACCGGGTGCACGCCGCCCTTGCCGACGATCTGGTCCTCGAAATTGATGCCGATGGCGCCGACGTCGAGAATGCGCGAGACATTGGCGGCACCGGTCGCCGGGTCGTCGGAATAGGCGCCCTCGAAATCGATGCTGACGGGCAGGTCGGTCGAAGCCACGATCAGGCGCGCGATATCGGCAAGCCATGCCAGCGGCACCTTCTCGCCGTCGCCAAAGCCGTGGGCGGCGGCCACAGACCAACTTCCGGTCGCAAGCGCCTTGGCGCCGGCTTCGGCCACCGCTTTGGCACTACCGGCGTCCCAGATATTGTAGAGCACCACCGGCTTGCCCTTTTTATGCAGGGCGGCAAAGGCGAGCGCCTTTTCCTTCTGGTTCATTGCGTTTCCTCCACCAACAGGCTGACTGGTTTCATCTTCGCCTCGTGCCGAAGCAGCCATTGCTTGCGCCAGAGCCCGCCACCGTAGCCGGTCAGCGAACCATCCGCGCCGATGCAACGGTGGCACGGAATGACGATGGCGATCCGGTTGGAACCGTTGGCCTTGGCGACTGCACGAGCGGACTGGATGGTAGCGACCTCGCGGGCAATGTCACCATAGGAACGCGTTCCGCCGGCGGGAATCTTCACGAGCTTCGCCCAGACGTTGCGCTCGAAGGGCGTTCCCCCGGGCGCAAGCGGGGTTTGAAATCCACCAGCCTCGCCGGCGAAGTAGCTCTTCAACTCGCCTTCGATCTGGTCGATCGGCGTCGTCCGGCCGGGAACGATGGCCGAGCGCGTCGCACGCTTCAGCGCCTCCAGTTCCGTCGGCAGCGCCTTGCGCTCATGGAACTCCAGCAAATAGAGATGCGTCGCATCGGCAACCGCGACCATCGGCCCGATCGGCGTTTCGATCCAGTCGGACGTGAGCAGCGCCCTCCCCTGGGCTGCCGCCGGCGCATCTCCGAGCAGGCGCTGGAAGGCTGCGCGAAAACCGCTCGGCGACTGATAGCCGGCCTCGAGCTGGGCGTCGATCACCCGCCCGCCGTCGACGAGTTGGCGGGCGGCAAGCCCCAGGCGGCGATGCCGCGCGAGATCGAGGAAGGTGATGCCGAGTGCGCGCTTGAAGGCGCGCCGGACGGTCGACGGATCGAGCCCGCGGCGAACGAGATCGTCCTCGCTCCAGCGCCGTTCGGGCGCCGCCTCCAGCGCCTGCAGAAGCTCCTGGACGAGCGGGTCCTTGGCGCCGAAGGTGGCAAGCGGCCGGCACCGCTGGCAGGGGCGGAAGCCCGTCTCCAGGCAGGTTCCGATCGAGCCGACGAAGATCGTGTTCTCCCGCTTCGGCTTGCGGGCGGGGCAGGACAGGCGGCAGAAGACGCCTGTTGTCTTGACGCAGACGAAGGCGGAACCTTCGTAGTCGCTGCTGCGCGCAATCAGTGCATCGTAGAGCGTGTCATCGGAGGGGAGATCGAACAACATGCTGCCGTTCTAGCACGCCCCGGGGGTGGGCGACGCCGGTTTTCGGGCGTCTATTTTTCAGACCGGCGCCCGTCTTCAGATGAGCACGAGCATCACGACGCCAAGCACGATCAGGAGGCAACCCAAAAGCTCCAGCCGGTTGATCCATTCCCGGAAAATGAAGAAGGACGAGGCGAAGGTGAAGAGCATTTCCACCTGGGCCACGACCTTGACGACGGCCGCCTGCTGCAGGGTCATCGCCATGAACCAGCCAAAGGACGCAGACGCGCCGACGAAACCGACGACAAAGGCCGGTTTCCAGGCAGCCGCGATGCGCGGCAGCTCGTCGCGTTCGCGCAGCACGATCCAGATCAACATGACGACGGTCTGCAGGAGGATGACGAAGCCGAGCGTGAAGCTTGCCTGCATCATGTAGTCGGGTGCCGGCAGGCTCGGCGCCAGTGCCAGCGACGCCGAACGGTAGGCGACGGCCGAAAGACCGAAGAAGGTGCCGGATAGCAAGCCGATGCCGGCCGTGCGCGAGAATACGGAGGTCACCAGCGTGCGCGCGCTCAGGGTCGTGCGCGCCACCGAAATCAGCATCACGCCGACGACCGAGATGGCGATCGCCACAAGCGTGCCCTGGCTCGCCTTTTCGCCGAGGAAGATCAGGCCGAAAAGGGCCGCCTGCGCCGGCTCGGTGCGCGAATAGGCGGTGCCGACGGCGAAGTTGCGGAAGGAAAAGAGATGGACGAGCAGGAAGGTCGCGGCAATCTGCGCAAGCCCCCCGATCACCGCCCAGAGGAAGAATGTGCCGTTCGGCACCGGCAGCGGACGGCCCACCACCTGCCAGAGCACAATGAGATAGAGGAAGGCGAACGGCAGGCCGAAGCCGAAGCGCACGAAGGTCGCGCCTGTCGTGCCCATGACGCCTTTCAAGTGTTTCTGCATTGCGGAGCGGACGTTCTGAAGGAAGGCCGCGGCGATGGTGATGAGGACCCAGGTTTCCATCGTTTCGAGCTAGCATGCAGGCCGGCTCGTTGCCAAGGACCACCTAACGGACCGGCTGCTACTCTGCCCGTTCCGGCGCCTGTGCGAGGTCCGCGCCCTCGCTGATCGTGATCCGCGGCGCTTCGTCCTCGAAGGTCTTCACACGCTGATCATAGTTGGGCGCGAGCGTCCCGAGCACCCGGTCCCAGAAGGAGAAGTAGTTGGCGTAATTGTACCGGAAGCCCGAATGGTGCTGATCATGGAACGTCGTGCACAGCAGCGGGGACGGGTAGCGCGCGGTGGAGGCGGCAAAATATTCGAAGCCGCAATGTCCGATCATGCCGTTGAAATGTTCGAACAGCCGATGGGCGACGAGCACCAGCGGCGGAAACGGCACGACGAAAACGACGACGGCCGAAAAGCTCTGAAGCAGGAAGTTGTCGACGACGTCTTCCGAATAGGTGCTCCAGATTGTTGGTGCGACGCTTTTATGATGCAGGGCATGCAGCGGATAGAGCCACTTGGTGTGCAGCAGCCGGTGCATGAAATAGAACCAGGCATCGTAGAGGATCATGCTGAGCACGAAGAGCGGCAGGGCGTTCCACCAGGTGAGCGTCCAGGGCGCCGGCGCCCAGCCCTTCTGCTGGGCGTAAAGACCGATCGTCAGCGGCAGGCAGGCGCTGAACATCGATTTGAGGCTCTGGCGGATCTCGGCGCTGCGGCGCCTGTCGGAGCCGCGTCCCTTCTGGATCTTTCGCTCCGGGTTGCGCTCGTTGAGCCATGTGATGCCATAGCCGAGCGCGAAATAGGTAACGACGGTGAACGTGTAAAATCCGAACAGAAAGAGCAGATAGAACACTTCGTCAGACATTGGCATTCGCGTCCCCGAGCCAAAAACCGCGCGAGCCGGAAGATGCCACGCACAACTGCCAATTCAAAGCGCTAATCTATGCGCCAGCATTACGCCCGAGAGCCCCGCATCGCTATTTTCCCGTTTGCCGCCACGGTTGGCCGTGTCATAAGGCGGTCATGAAAAAGCTCGACCGCCTGCCGACCCCCTCCGAATTTGCCCATGTCACCGACTGGGTCTTCGACCTCGACAACACGCTCTATCCGCATCACGTCAACCTGTTTGCGCAGATCGACCGCAACATGACGGCCTATGTGGCGAAGCTTTTGTCGCTGGAGCCGGCCGACGCCAAGAAGCTGCAGAAGGATTACTACCGCGACCACGGCACGACGCTCAAAGGCCTGATGGTCCATCACGGCATCGATCCGAACGAGTTCCTCGAGCAGGCGCACGCCATCGACTATTCGATCGTTCCCGCCGACCCGGCGCTCGGCGAGGCCATCAAGTCGCTTCCTGGCCGCAAGTTCATCTTCACCAATGGCAGTGTTGCCCATGCGCAGATGACGGCCCGGGCACTCGGCATCCTCGACCATTTCGACGACATCTTCGACATCGTCGCCGCCGATTTCGTACCGAAGCCCGCCGGCGAGACCTATGACAAATTCATGAGCCTGCACCGGGTCGATACCCGCAATGCGGTCATGTTCGAAGACCTGCCACGCAATCTCCTGGTGCCGAAGGCGCTGGGCATGAAGACTGTGCTGCTGGTGCCGCAGAACCTCGAATACACCTTTGCGGAATCCTGGGAAAAGTCGAACGACACCGACGAGCAGATCGACTACGTGACGGAAGACCTCACCGGCTTCCTGCGCCGTCTCCTCACGGATCTCTAGAAAAACGGATACGGGCGGGACACCGCAGAGACGGTGCCCCGCCCGCCCCGACACAATTTCGCCGCCGAAAAACCCCTTTTCGGCCAATGACTTAAATTACCAAAGTTTAACTGGCGCCGGCTGCACCTGCGTCTATCCTTGCGATCAGAAACAACCGATCGAAAGGACGCATGATGCCGAACAAGACCCTGATCCTCGGCGTGGCTGCACTCTCCGTCGCCGTCACCGGCATGGCCTCCCCCTCCTTTGCCGCCCGCGATAAGATGACGCCCGAGCAGCGCGGCCAGCGCATGATTGAGCGGCTCGACACCAACAAGGACCAGAAGGTTTCGCTCACCGAGTTCCAGGCGCGGATCTCCGACAACTTCAAAACCTTCGACACCAATGGCGACGGGCAGATCAGCGCCGAGGAAATGAAGGTCAAGCGTGAAGCCTTCCGCGAGGCACGCCAGGCCTGGAAAGATGCCAAGGGCAAGACCGGCACGGAGCGCGAGACCGCCCTTGCCAAGTTGAAGGAAGCCCGCCCGGCGATGTTGCCTGGGCTGCGCCCGAAGGCCTTCAAGCGCGTCGATACCGACGGCAACGGCTCCTTGAGCGCCAGCGAAGTTTCAAGCGCCGCCGAGACGATGTTCAAGCGGCGCGACAAGAATAGCGACGGCGTCATCGACGCGGCCGACTTCACCAAAAAGATCTGACGGGAGCTCTTCTCTCTCCCCACCGCCCGGTGGAGAGGCTCCTGCCTAGCCCATAGCCCCTTGCAACCCGCGCGAGGGGCTATGCGCTTTTTCGAACCGCTGCGATCAGCGGCGGCCGTTTGCCATCGGAACGGACTTCGGGTCGACCGTTTCGTAGAAGCGGGAAATGATATCCCAGGCTTCATCGGCCGTTTCGACGAACTGGACCAGATCGACATCGTTGGGCGCGATCGTGCCGAATTCGGCGAGCGCCTCGAAATTGACGATCGAGCGCCAGAACTTTTCCCCGAAGAGAATAAGCGGAACCAGCGCCAGGCGCCCGGTCTGCATCAGCGTCATCGTCTCGAACAGTTCGTCCAGCGTGCCGAAGCCACCGGGGAAAACGGTGACGGCCTTCGCTCGCAGCAGGAAATGCATCTTGCGGATGGCGAAGTAGTGGAAGTTGAACGACAGTTCCGGCGTCACGTAGCGATTGGGCGCCTGCTCGTGCGGCAGCACGATGTTAAGGCCGATCGACGGCGCGCCGACATCATCGGCGCCGCGATTGCCGGCTTCCATCACGCCAGGGCCGCCGCCGGTGACGACGACATATTCCTTGTAATTCAGCTTGGCCGAATGCTCAGAGCAAAGCCGCGCGAACTTGCGCGCTTCCTCGTAATAGACCGAGGCGGCCTCCAGGTTCTGGCGCTGCGTCTCGTTCTTCGCCGCCCAGGCGTCGCCGCCGGGCTCGGGAATGCGGGCGCCGCCGAACATGACGACGGTGGAATTGATGCCGCGCTCCTCCAGCATCATTTCGGTCTTTAAGAGTTCGAGCTGCAGCCGGATCGGGCGCAGTTCCTCGCGGCAGAGAAAATCGTCGTCGATATAGGCGAGGCGATAGGAAGGCGAAGCCGATTGCGGCGTGAGCGGTACCGTCTGTGCGCGTTGCCGGCTCTGCGAGCTGTCGGCCAGCGGATCCCAGACCCCATCTTTGCGGCGCAGAGCGCGCTTCTTCATGCGTGCCATATTCTCGTCTTTCCCGTCGCGTTCCGGACAATCGGCATCTCGTCCAGACGCGTCCTATCCTCAATCCTCGGTCATGAAGGTCGCAAGCGCATCAGCGCGCTGCGGCGGCCTTTGCGTATCCCGAACGGGTACGCGGCGCTGTAGTGCCGTGTTCGCCTCAATTTGCCAAGCCCCGGCCACTCCGGCAGCCTGAAAAGCCCTTCAACTTTTCAGGATCATGTCGTGCAGCAACTGCCGCGCAGGACATGTCAAGGTCGCTGCAGCAGCTAGATCTGCTGCATAATTTTGTCCTTAAATCGATTCCGATTTTCGGATTTATGCAGTAGAGCTTTCGCAGGATAACCGCCGAACTTTAAGGAATTCCGATGACGAACCACGACCTCGCCTCCCTGTCGCAGACGATCGAAGCCGCCTTTGAAGACCGCGATTCCGTCAACACCGGAACCCGCGGCGCGGTGCGCGATGCCGTCGAGACGGCGCTGAACCTGCTCGACAGCGGCAAGGTCCGCGTCGCCCAGCGCGGCGAAGACGGTAACTGGACGGTCAATCAGTGGCTGAAGAAGGCCGTGCTGCTCTCCTTCCGCCTCAACCCGATGGAAATCGTCAAGGGCGGCCCGGGCCAGTCGGTCTGGTGGGACAAGGTGCCCTCGAAGTTCGACGGCTGGAGCGTCAACGAGTTCGAGAAGGCCGGCTTCCGCGCCGTTCCGAACTGCGTCGTGCGCCGTTCGGCCTATATCGCCCCCAACGCCATCCTGATGCCCTCCTTCGTCAACCTCGGCGCCTATGTCGGCGAAGGCACGATGGTCGATACCTGGGCGACCGTCGGCTCCTGCGCCCAGATCGGCAAGCACGTGCATCTTTCGGGCGGCGTCGGCATCGGCGGCGTG
This sequence comes from Ensifer sp. LBL, assembly GCF_050435225.1. Lineage (NCBI taxonomy): Bacteria > Pseudomonadati > Pseudomonadota > Alphaproteobacteria > Hyphomicrobiales > Rhizobiaceae > Ensifer > Ensifer sp. LBL. The sequence goes on from NZ_JBNDJY010000001.1 coordinate 1,086,876, forward strand.
CTGGAGCCGATGCAGGCCGGCCCGACGATCATCGAGGACAATTGCTTCATCGGCGCCCGCTCGGAAGTGGTCGAAGGCTGCATCGTGCGTGAAGGCTCCGTCCTTGGCATGGGCGTCTTCATCGGCAAGTCGACCAAGATCGTCGACCGCGCCACCGGCGAAGTGACCTATGGCGAAGTGCCGCCCTACTCGGTCGTCGTCGCGGGTTCGATGCCCTCGGGCTCGACCATGGGCAACGGCCAGCCGGCGCCGAACCTCTATTGCGCCGTCATCGTCAAGCGCGTCGATGAAAAGACCCGCTCGAAGACCGGCATCAACGAACTGCTTCGGGACTGATTGCGATGACACCGGAGGGGCCGCAGCCGAGCATGACCTGGCTGTTCTTCAGCCCCTCCGGTCGCATCGGCCGCCTGCCCTTCTTTCTCTCCTGGCTGTTCTGGTTCCTGATCGGCGGCTTCATGGTCGCCCGGATGGTCGCCAACGAGGGCAACGAGACGGTGCTGGCGCTCTGGACGCTGGCATTCGTCGTCTCGAGCCTCGTCTCGCTGCCCTCGATCGCGCTGCTGGCGATCAAGCGCCTGCACGACATCGGCTATCCCGGCCCACTTTCCCTCACTCTGTTTATCCCGGTCTTGAGCCCGGTCGTCTTCATCGCCCTTTGCCTCTGGCCGGGCGATCAGGGGCCCAACGAATTCGGCGCGCGCAGCGACGAACCCGGCCCCTGAAGCCTTCGCCCCTGTACAAGAACCGCGCGAGCGCGTATGTAGCGCGCCATGACAGGCCCGCGACGTGTTGGCCGCGGCAATTGGCGCCGAGACGATCCGTTCGTCCTGGGCTCTACGACCGATATCCGAAAGACAAGATATGACTGAATTCGAAGGGATCGCGCCTGCGATCGCCGAGGCGTTGGCAAAACGCGGTTACAACGAATTGACGCCGGTTCAACAGGCGATGCGCGATCCGGAACTCGCCGGGCGCGACGCCCTGGTTTCGGCGCAGACCGGCTCCGGCAAGACCGTCGCCTTCGGCCTGGCGCTGGCGCCGACGCTGCTTGGCGACGAACGCCGCTTCGGGCCTGCGAGTGCTCCCCTGGCGCTCGCAATTGCACCGACGCGCGAACTGGCGCTGCAGGTCAAGCGCGAGCTTGAATGGCTCTACGGCGAGACCGGCGCGACGATCGCTTCGTGCGTCGGCGGCATGGACATGCGTACCGAGAAGCGCACCCTGGAGCGCGGCGCCCACATCGTCGTCGGCACGCCGGGTCGCCTTTGCGACCACATCCGCCGCAACTCGCTCGACATCTCCGCGCTGCGCGCCATCGTGCTCGACGAAGCCGACGAGATGCTCGACCTCGGCTTCCGCGAAGACCTCGAATTCATTCTCGAAGAGTCCCCGGACGACCGTCGCACGCTGATGTTCTCGGCCACCGTGCCGAAGTCGATCGCGACGCTTGCGAAGAACTACCAGCGCGACGCCGTGCGCATCAGCACCGCTTCCGAACAGAAGCAGCATGTCGACATCGAATACCGTGCGCTAACGGTTGCGCCGAACGATCGCGAAAACGCGATCATCAACGTGCTGCGCTACTACGAAGCCCGCAACGCTATCGTCTTCTGTTCGACGCGTGCCGCCGTCAACCATCTGACCGCCCGCTTCAACAATCGCGGCTTCTCGGTGGTGGCGCTTTCGGGCGAGCTCAGCCAGAACGAACGCACCCACGCGCTGCAGGCCATGCGCGACGGCCGCGCCCGCGTCTGCATTGCGACCGACGTCGCTGCCCGCGGCATCGACCTGCCGGGCCTGGAACTGGTCATTCACGCCGACCTGCCGACCAATTCCGAGACGCTGCTTCACCGCAGCGGCCGCACCGGTCGTGCCGGCCAGAAGGGCGTCAGCGCGTTGATCGTTCCGGTCAACCAGCGCCGCAAGGCCGAGCGCCTGCTCGACGGCGGCCGGATCACCGCGACCTGGGCGCGCCCGCCGTCGGCCGACGAGGTCAGCCAGCGTGACGACGAGCGGCTGCTTGCCGATACGAGCTTTGCCGAGCCGATCCGCGAGGACGAGCAGGCGATCGTCGCAGCGCTGCTCGAGCGCCACGGCGCCGAGCAGATGGCCGCCGCCTTCGTGCGCCAGTTCCGTTCGGGACGGTCGGCTCCGGAAGACCTGATCGAGGTCGCCGTTGGCGCCAAGCCGCGACGCGACGAACGCGCGCCGCGCGAAGATCGTGGACCGCGCGAGGATTTTGGCGCCGAGCGCGCGGATTTCAGCGACGGCAGCTGGTTCTCGCTGTCCGTCGGCCGCAAGCAGAGTGCCGAGCCGCGCTGGCTGATCCCGATGCTCTGCCGCCACGGCAAGCTGACCAAGCGCGACATTGGCGCAATCCGCATGCAGCAGGAAGAAACCTTCGTCGAGATGACCGCCGATGGTGCCGAACGGTTCCTGTCGGCGATCGGCAAGGACAAGATGCTGGAGAAGGGCATTCGCGTGAAGCCGCTCGCCGGCGCGCCGGATCTCTCGCAGCAGCGCCAGGAAAAGCCGAGCTTCTCCAGGGACAAGCCGAACTTTTCCAAGGACAAGGCAGGCTTCGGCAAGAAGCGCCCCTATTCTGACGACACGGCCCGTGGCGACGACCGCGGCGACTTCAAGCCGAAGCGCAAGTTCGACAAGAAGCCCGGCTATTCCGAAGGGCCGGCCTACACCGAGGACCGGCCGCCGGCAAAGGCTGCAGACAAGCCCTGGACCAACAAGAAGAAGGGCAAGCCGGACGCGGGCAAGGACGGTGGCTTCAAACCCAAGACCAAGCCCAAGGGCAATGCCAAGAACCGCCAGGGCTGAGCCCGGCGACGGCAACTCCAAAGCCAATCAAGAAGGCGCTGCGATCGGATCGCGGCGCCTTTTTTATTGCGCCGAAGACCGGGAAGAACCGTCTCGGCACCAGCGCTCGGCACTCAGCGCACCAAGGATCATGGCAGCGATTGCGCGCAATGGTCAGGCGGCGTCGAGCTGCGACTGGGCGACGATCTTGACCACCCAATCGGCGAAGACGCGCAGGCGACTGCTGAGGTGCCGGTTCGGCGGATAAACGAGATAGATCGGCATGGGCTCGACCTCCCAATCCTCCAGCACCGGCCGCATGGCGCCGGTCTCGAGGTCGTCCCGCACCATGAAACGCGGCGCCTGGATGACGCCGAGGCCGGCGCGCGCCGCCGCAAGATAGGTAGTGGCCTCGTTCGCCGCCACGGCGTAGCGACCGTTCACCTCGATCTCCTCGTTGCCGCGCTTGAAGTAGAACGGCAACTGCTGCCCGGTCTGCGGCCGGAAATAGCCGACGACGTAGCAGTTCTTCGAGAGATCTGAGGGGTGCTGCGGGACCGCGTGGCGCGAGAGGTAGTCGGGTGCTGCGCAGGCGACGAAGCTCATCTCGGTGATGCGGCGCGCGATCAAGGACTGGTCGGTGAGCGCGCCGACGCGAATGGCGCAGTCGACATTCTCCGCCACATAGTCGACCGTCCGGTCCGAAACTCCGAGATCGATCTGGATGTCGGGGTAGCGCTTGTGGAATTCCGGCAGCGCCGGAATGACGATCAGGTTGGCGATCGCGCTGGCCATCTCCACCCTGAGCCGTCCCTTCGGCAGGGTCTGGGCGCTCGAAAGGCTGCCGTCGAGTTCGTCGAGGTCGGTCAAAAGGCGGGCAGCGCGTTCGTAATAGAGCGCGCCATCGGGCGTCACCAGCACCCGGCGGGTGGTGCGGTTCAGGAGTTTGGTGCGCAGGTGCGCCTCCAGGCCCTGGATGAGATTGGTGAGCGTTGCCTTGGGCATATTCAGCGAAGCGGAAGCGCGGGTGAAATTTCCGGTTTCGACGACCCGGAGAAACGCGCGCATGGCCGTGAGCTGGTCCATTTTCAAGAGCCGTGATTGTTCGAGAATACGAATAGTGTAATCAGATTGAAAAGACTATTCCAGACAGAAGACAATGCTATTCTCCCATCGTGGCGTGATGTCGCCACATGTGGGTTTGGCTCGGGCCGAAGGCAAGAGAGATGGGCGAACAGTTCAAAGTGGAGACGATGCAGACGGGCCAAGGCTCGTGCACGGCACGCGTCTACCGCGGCGAGACCCTGCTCAATCCGCCGCCGATCGTGTTGCACCTGCATGGCGGCTCCTTCGTCGGCGGAACGATCGCTGCCGGCGAGCGCGTCGCCGAGGCGCTCGCGGCAGCCGGAGCAGTGGTGATCTCTCCGGAATATTCCGCGGCCTGCCTCAATCCCTTTCCCGCGGCCCTCGATGTCGCCTATGCCATGCTGTCGTCGATGCGCGCGCGCTGTCCGCAGTTCGCACACAAGAAGTCGTCGCTGTTTGTGGCCGGCGAAGAGGCTGGCGGCAATGTCGCCGCCGGGGCCGCGTTGATGGCGCGAGACCAGTATCTGACCGATCTCAAGGGCCAGATCCTGCTGTCGCCGATGCTGGATCCATGCCTGGCAACGGCATCGTTCCGGCAATACTGTCCCCAGTCCTCGGCGCAATCGATCGCCGACGGCTGGCAGCGGTATCTCGGCCAGAACGGTGGCTTCACCCACCCTTACGCCGCGCCGGCTCACTGTACGCGGCTCGCCGGCCTCGTGCCTTCGCTGATCGTGACCAGCGAGCAGTGTCCGATGCGAGACGAGGCTGAAGCCTACGCCGAGCGCCTGCGCAAGGCGGGCGTGGCGGTGGAGTCCCACGTGCTGCCGGGACGCGCCGGATGGTTGCCACAGAACGCGGATACCGGCGAAAGCTGGTCGGCACAGCAGAAAGAAATTACCGGCATCTTCGCCCGCTTCTTCCAGAAGGCGGGGGCAAAGCCGGCGGAAATGACGGTGCGTTAGGCGGGGCCGCTCCGAGGCTCATTCCCCGATCTGGCATCGAACGCAAAGCGCCGGCTCCCAACCGGCAAGGAGAGAAAAGATGACATCGACAGTGACCCGCCGGGCCCTCTGGGGCGCCGGCCTGAGTATCCTTTTGTCTGTCGGCGGCGGCGCCGCCGTCATGTTCGGCCTGCCGCAGCATTTCGAGGCCGACGCCGCGACCGATGCGTCGGCCGCTGCACCCCCGGCCGTGCCGGTCTCGGTGGCGCGGGCGCAGTCCAAGCGCATCACCACCTGGGAGGAATTCTCCGGGCGTCTCGAAGCGATCGAGCGCGTCGAGGTTCGCCCGCGCGTCGGCGGCGCCATCCTCAAGGCGCACTTCCGCGAAGGCGCGCTGGTCAAGCAGGGTGACCTGCTGGTGACGATCGATCCCGAGCCCTATGCCGCCGCTGTCGAGCGGGCGAAGGCCCAGGTCGAAGCCGCCGAAGCACGCGTTTCCCTCGCCAAGATCGAGCTTGAGCGCGGCCGCAAGCTGGTGACCACCAGCGCCGTGCCGCAGAGCAGCGTCGATCAGCGCGCCAGCGCCTACGACGAAGCCCAGGCCGAGGTGCGCTCGGCCAAGGCGGCGCTGCGCACGGCCGAACTCGACCTGCAATATACCGAGGTCCGTGCGCCGATCTCCGGCCGCGTCGGCCGGCTCGACGTCACCGCCGGCAACCTCGTTGCTGCCGGCTCGGCTTCACCGGTGCTGACGACGCTCGTCTCCGTCGATCCGATCTATGCGAGCTTCAACGCCAGCGAAGAGGTGGTCACCACCGCTCTCGCCCGGCTCGCGGCATCGGCCGGCGGCAACGCGATCGAGCGCCTGCCGGTCCAGGTCGGCACCGCCGCCGACGACGGCACGCCGATCTTGGGCCATATCCAGCTCATCAACAACGAGGTGGATGCGGCAACCGGCACGATCCGGGTGCGCGCGGCGCTTGAAAACGCCGACGGCCGGCTGATCCCCGGACAGTTCGTCCGCATCCGCATCGGCGAGCCGGACCCTGAGGAAAAGCTTGTGATCAGCGACCGCGCCATCGGCTCCGACCAGGACAAGAAGTTCGTCTTCGTCGTCGGCACCGACAACAAGGTCGAGTATCGCCAGGTGAAGCTAGGGCCGAATTCCGACGGCCTGCGCATCGTCGAAAGCGGCCTGAAGTCCGGCGAGAACATCGTCGTCAACGGCCTGCAGCGGGTTCGCCCCGGCGTCGTGGTGGCACCGCAGCAGGTTGAGGAAACGACCGCTTCGATCGCCAAGTAATCCCGGCGCCTCTTCGCCCGGTGTGAAGAGGGGCCTGCCTAAGCATCACTCTGCAGACATGGCTGCGCGGCGAGCTTTTTCGCCGCGCCCGCCGGAGGTCTGCCCGAACGCATCCCAAGGGGGATACCATGAACTTCTCACGCTTCTTCGTCGACCGCCCGGTCTTCGCGGGCGTCTTGTCGGTCCTGATCTTCGTGGGCGGCCTGATCGGCATGACCGGTCTGCCGATCTCCGAATATCCCGAAGTCGTCCCGCCGCAGATCGTCGTGCGCGCGCAATATCCGGGTGCAAACCCCGCGGTCATCGCCGAGACGGTCGCGACACCGCTTGAAGAGCAGATCAACGGCGTCGAAGACATGCTCTACATGCAGAGCCAGGCGACCGCCGACGGCCTGATGACGCTGACCGTCACCTTCGCGCTCGGCACCGACCCGGACCAGGCGCAACAGCTCGTTCAGAACCGCGTCTCGCAGGCCGAGCCGCGGCTGCCGGAGGAAGTGCGCCGCCTCGGCGTCACCACGGTCAAGAGCTCGCCCGACCTGACCATGGTCGTGCACCTGCTTTCGCCCAACGGCCAGTACGACATCAACTACCTGCGCAACTACGGTGTGCTCAACGTCAAGGATCGGCTGGCACGTATCGAAGGTGTCGGCCAGGTGCAGATCTTCGGCGGCGGCGACTATTCGATGCGCATCTGGATCGACCCGCAGAAGGCAGCCGAGCGCGGCCTGGCCGCCGGCGATATCGCCAATGCGGTGCGCGGCCAGAACGTCCAGGCGGCAGCCGGCGTCATCGGCGCCTCGCCGTCCGTCCCCGGTCTCGACCTGCAGCTTTCCGTCAACGCGCAAGGGCGCCTGCAGACGCCTGAGGATTTCGAGAACATCGTCGTCAAGTCCGGCGCCCAGGGCGAAGTGACCCGCCTCGGTGACGTCGCCCGCGTCGAAATGGGCGCCTCCGACTATTCGCTGCGCTCGTTGCTCGACAACAAGCCGGCTGTCGGCATGGCGGTCTTCCAGGCGCCTGGATCGAACGCGATCCAGATTTCCGACGACGTCCGCGAGGCGATGGCCGAGATGAAGCTCACCATGCCTGCAGGTGTCGACTACGGCATCGTCTACGACACCACGCAGTTCGTGCGCGCCTCGATCGAATCGGTCGTCGACACGCTGCTCGAAGCGATCGCGCTCGTCGTGCTCGTCGTCATCATCTTCCTGCAGACCTGGCGGGCCTCGATCATCCCGCTCGTCGCCGTGCCGGTCTCGATCGTCGGCACCTTCGCCGTCATGTACGTCTTCGGCTTCTCGATCAACGCCCTCAGCCTCTTCGGCCTGGTGCTCGCGATCGGCATCGTCGTCGACGACGCGATCGTCGTGGTGGAGAACGTCGAACGCAACATCGAGCAGGGCCTGTCGCCGGTCCAGGCGACCTATCGCGCCATGCAGGAAGTCTCGGGCCCGATCATCGCGATCGCACTGGTGCTCGTCGCCGTGTTCGTGCCGCTTGCCTTCATCACGGGCCTCACCGGCCAGTTCTACCGCCAGTTCGCGCTGACGATCGCCATCTCGACCGTCATTTCGGCGCTCAACTCGCTGACGCTTTCCCCGGCACTGGCCGCCCTTCTCTTGAAGGACCACCACGCGCCGAAGGACTGGCTGACGCGGGTGATGGACAGGCTGTTCGGCTGGTTCTTCCGTGGCTTCAACCGCTTCTTCGGTGCAAGCTCGGAAGCCTATGGCCGCGGCGTCGGGCGGATCCTGACCCGCAAGTCGCTGATCATGGTTGTCTATGTCGTCCTGCTCGGCGTGACCTTCACGCTGTTTCGCGCGGTCCCCGGCGGCTTCGTGCCGGCGCAGGACAAGCAGTACCTGATCGGCTTCGCCCAGCTTCCGGACGCAGCCACACTCGACCGCTCGGAAGACGTGATCAAGCGCATGAGCGAAATTGCGCTCAAGCATCCGGGCGTCGAAAACGCCATCGCCTTCCCGGGCCTGTCGATCAACGGCTTCACCAATTCGTCGAACTCCGGCATCGTCTTCGTCGCCCTCAAGCCGTTTGAGGAACGCAAGACGCCCGAGCTGTCGGGCGGCGCGATCGCCATGCAGCTCAACCAGGAATTCGGCGTCATCCAGGATGCCTTCATCGCCATGTTCCCGCCGCCGCCCGTCCAGGGTCTCGGCACGACAGGCGGCTTCAAGCTGCAGCTCGAGGACAAGAACGGCCTCGGCTACCAGGCGCTCGACGAGGCGGCCAAGGCTTTCCTCGCCAAGGCCTACCAGGCACCTGAGCTGGCCGGGCTCTATTCGAGCTACCAGATCAACGTGCCGCAGCTCTATGCCGACCTTGACCGCGTGAAGGCGCGCCAGCTCGGCGTGGCCGTCACCGACGTCTTCGAGACGCTGCAGATCTACCTCGGCTCGCTCTACGTCAACGACTTCAACGCCTTCGGCCGCACCTACAGCGTGCGCATCCAGGCGGATGCCAACTACCGCAGCCATGCCGACGACATCGGCAAGCTGAAGGTGCGTTCGCAGTCCGGCGAGATGATCCCGCTGTCGGCGCTTCTGAAGGTCGAGCAGACGGTGGGTGCCGAACGGGCGATCCGCTACAACGGCTTCCTGTCGGCCGACATCAACGGCGGCCCGGCGCCGGGCTTTTCGTCCGGCCAGGCGCAGGCTGCCATCGAGCGCATCGCCGCCGAAACCCTGCCGCCGGGCATCGGCTACGAGTGGACGGACCTGACCTACCAGCAGATCCTTGCGGGCAACTCCGGCATCCTGGTCTTCCCGCTGGCGCTGCTGCTCGTCTACCTCGTGCTGGCTGCCCAGTATGAAAGCCTGACGCTGCCGATCGCGATCATCCTGATCGTGCCGATGGGCATCATGGCGGCGCTGGTGGGCGTCTGGCTGACCGGAGGCGACAACAACGTCTTCACCCAGATCGGCCTGATCGTGCTCGTGGGATTGTCAGCCAAGAACGCCATCCTGATCGTCGAGTTCGCCCGCGAACTGGAACTGTCGGGCAGCACGCCGGTCAAGGCGGCGATCGAGGCAAGCCGGCTGCGCCTGCGGCCGATCCTGATGACCTCGATGGCCTTCATCATGGGCGTTGTTCCCCTGGTGATATCCACCGGCGCCGGCGCGGAAATGCGCTCCGCCATGGGTGTCGCGGTCTTTGCCGGCATGATCGGCGTCACCGCCTTCGGCATATTCATGACGCCGGTCTTCTACGTGCTGATCCGCAAGCTCGCCGGCGAGCGACCGCTGAAGCACACGGGAGCCCAAATCGAAGCGCCGCACCTGGCGCCCGGAGAATAAGGCTTCTCCTTCCCTTCGCGATCTTCAGGCGGGCCGGATCACTCCGGCCCGTCGAAGCTGCGGCGCTGCGCCTCCGCCCAGGCGCAGCGCCGTTTTGCGTCCGAAGTCACGGCTCCCCGTCCCGCGCCACAGTCTCCCATCTCGCGCAACAGGTCGCCATCTTGCGTGACAGTTTGCTGGCGATCGGATAAACCAGCACCTCCATTCCCAAGGCCTCTCATGGCCATGCAGACGGCATAACGCTAAATGACCTCCACCGATCCGATCGCCAATCTCGCCACCCTCATCCGTTGCCCCTCGGTTACCCCGGCCGAAGGCGGCGCGCTTTCCGCACTCGAAGCCATGCTGAAGCCGCTCGGTTTCGCGCTCGACCGCGTAATGGCCAAGGAGGCCGGCACACCCGATATCGAAAACCTCTACGCGCGGCTCGGAACCGAAGGCCCGCATCTGATGTTTGCCGGGCACACGGATGTCGTTCCCGTCGGCGACGAGGCGGCCTGGAGCCACGGACCGTTTTCTGCCGACATTGCCGGCGGCGAGATGTATGGCCGCGGCGCGGTCGACATGAAAGGCGGCATCGCCTGCTTCATCGCGGCAATCGCTCGCCATGTCGAAAAGCATGGCACCCCGAAAGGCTCGGTCTCCTTCCTCATCACCGGCGACGAAGAGGGTCCGGCGATCAACGGCACCACCAAGCTCCTGCAATGGGCGGCCGACAAGGGCGAGCGCTGGGATGCGTGCCTGGTCGGCGAGCCGACCAACCCGGATCAGCTTGGCGACATGATCAAGATCGGCCGGCGCGGCTCGCTATCAGGCCGCATCACCGTTCACGGCGTGCAGGGCCACGCGGCCTATCCGCACCTTGCCGACAGCCCCGTGCGCGGCATACTGCAGCTGACGCAGGCGCTGATGGACCCGCCCTTCGACAACGGCACCGAGAGCTTCCAGCCCTCCAATCTGGAAGTGACGACGATCGATGTCGGCAACGGCGCCGTCAACGTCATCCCGGCCAAGGCGACAGCTGCCTTCAACATCCGCTTCAACGACACCTGGACGGCGGAAAGCCTGATGGCGGAGATCATCGCCCGGCTCGACCGTGCCGCGGCAAGCGGCAGCCTGCGCCCAGACCGTGCGCCCGTTCGCTACGAAATCGTCTGGGCCGAGCGCCCGAGCCACGTGTTCCTCACGCGCAACAATGCGCTGATCGACTCGCTCTCCGGCGCGGTCGAGGCCGTCACCGGGCGTCAGCCGAAGCTGTCGACGACCGGCGGCACCTCGGATGCGCGCTTCATCAAGGACTACTGCCCGGTGGTCGAATTCGGTCTCGTCGGCCAGACCATGCACATGGTCGACGAACGGGTCGCCGTCGCCGACCTCGAGACGCTGACCAATATCTATGAAACCTTCATCTTCCGCTGGTTCGGCCATGCCGCTGCTTGATGAGGTGCTTGCCTATATCCGGGGGCTCTGGCTCCTGGCGCAGGGTAACGAAGAAGGCTTCCGCTGGCTCGATTTCAGCGAGAGCGGCCTCTGGCGCTCGTTCACGTCCATGCTCTGGTGCCTGCCGGCGATCGCCGTCACCTGGGCGTCCTGGCGGCTCTACTACCTCTCGGTCATGCCTGACGGCACCACGATCGGCATCGGCTTCATCTTCAAGCTGCTCGTCGTCGATCTCGTCAGCTGGCTCCTGCCGCTGGTGCTGATCGCCATTCTCTCGCGACCGCTCGGCTTTGCCGGAGCGGTGGTACCGATCGTCGTCACCACCAACTGGCTCTCGGTACCGCTCTCCTACGCCATGGCGTTGCCGGCGGCGATCCGCGTCGTCATTCCCGGGAGCCAGGGGCTGACGAGCTTCATCTGGCTGACGCTGCTCGTCATCAGCGTTGCGGTGCTCTTCCGGCTCTTGCGGATGGTGACCGGCAACCAGACGCTGCTTGCCTCGGCGCTGACCGCGCTCTTCCTGCTGCCGTCGATGATGATCGGCGATCTCCTGCAGCGCTTCTTCGGCCTGATCCCGACAAGCTAGGACTTCGGGATCAGTAGTCCACCTGAAGGAAATAAAGCCCATCGGGCGGGGCGACGGGGCCGCAGGCCTTGCGGTTGCGGGCTTCAAGCGCTGACTGCAGATCGTCAGGCGTCCACTTGCCCTCGCCCACCAGCTTCAGCGAGCCGGCGAAGGAGCGGATCTGGTTGTGCAGAAAGCTCTGCGCCGTCGCGCGGATCTCGATGACGCCGGCGACAAGCGCGACGTCCAGCCGATCGAGCGTGCGCACCGGGCTCGCCGCCTGGCAATGAGCGGAGCGGAAGGTGGTGAAGTTGTGATGGCCGACGAGGCGCTGGGCGCCCGCGTGCATGGCGTCATGGTCGAGCGGCTTCGGCACCCACCAGGCGCGCCGGGCTTCCAGCGCCAGCGGCGCGGGCCGTGAGATGATCCGGTAGAGATAATGCCGGCGCAGCGCCGAGAAGCGCGCGTCGAATTCCTCGGACACTTCCTCGGCCTCAAGGATCGCCACCCGCTCGCCCGCAAGCCCCAGATGGGCATTCAGCGCGTTGCGCAGCGTGTAGGGCTTCCACGGACGCGTGAGGTCCGCATGCATGACCTGACCGCTGGCATGCACGCCGGAATCGGTACGGCCGGCGCCGCGGATCGATACAGTCTCGCCGGTCAGCGACAGGATCGCCTTTTCGATCGCCCCTTGCACGGACTCTCCGTTGTCCTGCCGCTGCCAGCCGACATAATCCGAGCCGTCATACTCGACGGTCAGCTTGAACCGCGGCATCAGCCGACCCTCGTGCCGGGCGCCACCGGCGTTCCGCGCAGGAAGTCGGCCGCGTCCAACGCCTTGCCGCCGGCGCGCTGCAGGCGGGTGAGCCGAACGGCGCCCTCGGCGCAGGCAATCGTCAGATTATCGTCGAGCACCGTGCCGGCCTCGCCCGCGCCGGAAGCGGGCTGCGAGTTCAACACCTTGATGCGTTCCGGCTTGCCGGCGATCTCAAGCTCGAACCACGCGCCCGGGAACGGCGACAGGCCGCGGATATGGTCGTGCACCACGCGGGCGGGACGGGCGAAATCGATGCGGGTTTCGGTCTTGCTGATCTTCTGGGCATAGACGACGCCCTCTTCGGCCTGGACCGTCAGCGGCAGGTCGCCGGCCTCGAGCTTCGCCATCGCTTCCCGCATCAGGCTGGCGCCGACCTGCATCAGCCGGTCGTGCAGTTCGCCACCGGTCATCGTCTCGCCGATCTGGACCGTCTTGGTGAGGGCGACCGGGCCGGTATCGAGCCCCTTTTCCATCTTCATCACCATCATGCCGGTCTCGTGGTCGCCGGCCATGATCGCGCGCTGGATGGGCGCTGCCCCGCGCCAGCGCGGCAGCAGAGAGGCGTGGCCGTTGTAGCAGCCGAGCTTGGTGCCGCTGAGGATGGCCTCGGGCAGAAGCAGGCCATAGGCGACGACGACGGCGACGTCGGCGTCGAAGTCGCGGAAGGTCTGGCGATCCGCCTCGTCCTTGAAGTTGACCGGCGTCAGGACCGGAATGCCGAGCAACTCGGCCGCCTGGTGCACCGGCGACTTCTGCAGGTCGAGCCCGCGACGGCCGCCCGGCCGCGGCGGCTGGGTGTAGGTGGCGACGATCTGATGGCCGGCCTCGGCCAGTGCCGCCAGTGTCGGCACAGAAAATTCCGGCGTGCCCATGAAGATGATGCGAAGCGACAAGGCGGTAACTCCGTCCTTTCAGATCACTTCATGCGGGGAAACGGCGAAATGATCTCATTCTCTAAAAACAGGACAATTCCAGGAAAGCCGTTTCACGCTCTTCCTGGAATGTTCAATGGGTTCCCGCCTTCAAGCTTTCGCGCGGCCGTCCGCGATCGAAGGCTCAGATCGCCTTGGCGCCGCGCGTCTTGGCGGCCTTGGTGAATTTGCGGATCACCATGTCGCGCTTGAGCTTGGAGATATGGTCGATGAACAGCACGCCGTTCAGGTGGTCGATCTCGTGCTGCAGGCAGGTGGCGAGCAGGCCATCGGCCTCGATCGTCTGTTCCTTGCCGTCACGGTCCAGATGCTTGACGGTGATGACAGCGGGGCGCTCGACCTCGGCGTAATAATCCGGGATCGACAGGCAGCCTTCCTCGTAGACCGAATAGGTGTCGGACGAAGCGACGATCTCGGGGTTGATGAAGACAAGTGGCGTCTTCTCGTCGCCTTCTTTCGAAACGTCGAGCACCAGCATGCGCCTGGCGACACCGATCTGGATCGCGGCAAGGCCGATGCCGGGGGCATCATACATGGTTTCGAGCATGTCGTCGGCCAGACGGCGGACGTCCGCGTCGACGGTTTCGATCGGCGTGGAAACCTGGCGAAGCACAGGATCGGGAAGGATGATGAGCGGCTTGATGGTCATGATGCTCCCATAGCCGATCTTTCCATCGACGCGCAAGGAAATTGCCTTGCCACCTGCGGCACCCGTTCGCCCCTGGCCGGGCATTAACCTCGACGCGCATCTGTTCTCGTTTTGATCTACACTTCGCGAGAGAATCTGTTAGGTTTGGCGCATGGAACCTGCGCCCCTTCCCTTCGCCCAGCCGCTGTTTTTCATCGGCACCCTGCCGATCACCCTGGGCCATCTCGTGATTGCCGCCGGCCTTGTGGTCGTCGTTGCCGGTCTGATGGCGTTGTCGCGCCGACGTAATCCCCGCGACGACGAGCGGCAGGAGCAGATGGCAATGCTGCTGGCCGCCCAGACGGAGATGCAGGGGCGGGTCGCGGCGATGGCCGAGGTGTTCGGCGCCCGGCAGGCGGAACTCAACCAGACGCTCAGCCAGCGCATCGACGGCATGACCCACCGCATCGGTACCTCGATCAGCGAGCAGACCAAGGCGACGCATGAAAACCTGCGCCGGCTGCAGGAGCGCCTCGCGGTCATCGACACGGCCCAAAACAACATCCAGTCGCTCGCCAAGGATATGGCCGGGCTTCAGGCGATCCTCTCGAACAAGCAGACGCGCGGCGCCTTCGGCCAGTCGCGCATGGAAGCGATCATCGCCGACGGGCTGCCGATGGGCGCCTTCGAATTCCAGGCGACGCTGTCGAACGGGGTGCGGCCCGACTGCACCATCCGCATGCCGAATGGCCAGCCGCCGCTCGTCATCGACGCCAAGTTTCCGCTCGAAGCCTGGAACGCAATGCGTGACGCGGCGACCCCGGAACGCCGTCAGCAGATCGCCCAACTCTTTCGCCGCGACATGGAAACGCATGTGCGCGATATCGCCGGCAAATATCTGATCCCGGGTGAAACGCAGGACACCGCCTTCCTCTTCGTCCCCTCGGAATCGATCTTTGCGGAGATCCACGAGCATTTCGAAGCTATCGTGCAGAAGGCGCACCGCCAGCGGATCGTCATCGTCTCACCCTCCCTGCTCCTTTTGTCGATCCAGGTGATCCAGGCGATCCTCAAGGATGCGCGCATGCGCGAACAGGCGCACCTGATCCAGGGCGAAGTCGCGCGGCTGATGGAGGATCTCGGCCGTCTCGACGAGCGTGTGCGCAAGCTGCAGGGCCATTTCGCCATGAGCCAGAAGGATGTCGAGGACATCCTCGTTTCCTCCAGCAAGCTCACCCGCCGCGGCGCCAAGATCGAGGCCCTCGAATTGCAAGCGGAAGGCGGCACACGGGACGCTGGCGAACCACGTGCCCCGGTCGACAATCGCGTCGGGCAATTGCGCCTGCGGGTGGTTGACGAGGACTGAGGCTGTCGGGCACTCTCCGGCCCAATTCGCAAAGCCGACAGGATACCTACACATGATTACTGTTTTTGGGTCCATCAACATGGATCTGATCGCCACCACCGCACGCCTTCCGAAGCCCGGCGAAACCGTCGCCGGCACCGGCTTCTCGACCGCCGCTGGCGGCAAGGGCGCAAACCAGGCGCTGGCCGCACGGCGCGCCGGCGCCACGGTGCAGATGGCAGGCGCAGTAGGCAAGGACAGCTTTGCCGACGGCGCGCTCGAACTGCTGAAGGGTGCCGGCGCCGACCTGTCGCTGACCAAGACGGTCAGCGAACCGACCGGCACCGCCCATATCCTCGTCGGCGGTGATGGCGAAAATGTCATCGTCGTCGTCGCCAGCGCCAATGCGACGGTCAATGAGGCCGATGCTGAAAAGGCAGTCGATGGCATGAAGCCCGGCGACACCTTGATGCTGCAGCTCGAAATTCCGGCCGCCTCGGTCGAAAAGGCGCTCACCGCCGCCAAACAGAAGGGTGTGCGCTCGGTCATTAACATTGCGCCGCTGACGCCCGAGGCAGCCCGCCTTGGCCGCACGGCCGATATCGTCATCGCCAACGAAACCGAATTCGAACTGCTCGCCGGCAAGAGCGGTATCGGGAGCACTGAGCGCGAAGAGGCGATGAAGGCGCTGCACGCCGAGACCGGCCAGACGGTCATCGTCACGCTCGGCGCCGAAGGTGTTGTTGCCGTTCATGCAGGTGAGATCCAGCGCGCCAAGGGCCTGAAGATCGAGCCGGTCGATACCGTCGGCGCCGGCGACACCTTCTGCGGCTACCTCGCAGCCAGCCTCGATGCCGGTATCGCCTTCCCCGACGCCCTGCGCCGTGCAGCGGTCGCGGGTTCTCTCGCCTGCCTGAAGAGCGGCGCCCAGCCCTCGATCCCGCTCGCCGCGGACGTGGCATCGCGCCTCTAGATTCCGCACCTGAAAGCGCACGCTTGAGACGGGCGATATTCGCCCGTCTTTATTTTCCGCAGGCCCTGCCCGCATTGTTTTCCCCTTCCCGACGGCCGCTTGCGCAATCCGGACAGACGATGTCGCGGACATAAAACTTTGCGCGCAATTTTATGCAAGCGACGCGTAAAATAACGTCCGTGTTGGCCCTATCTTAAGATTCTCCAGTCTATTCAGGACCCTGAGAAAACCGGCCGAAGCGCCTGGTCGCCTCCAACATGCCGGTCGGCATCTGACGCTCCATGATGGAGTTCACCCCCATTGCGAAATGCGTCCACCGCAGGTGAAAACCTGCGGACCTCCCAGCACGTGAGGATTTCATGTTCAAGTTCCAAGCCAAATCGCTGGCGACCAAACTGATCGCGGTGACAGGCGGCACGATCGCACTTGTCCTGCTTGCCTCGAATTTCGTTCTCATCTCCCAGACCCAGGACCGCGTCGAAACGCTGGTCCTCGAGCAGGCAAGCGGCGAAGCCCGCGCGATTGCCTCCGACATTGCCGGCGACATCGGCGAGCTTGCAAGCGCTGCCCGCTCGATGGCGGGCATCCTTGGCCGCGCACATGCCGAAAAGTCGCTGGAGCGCACCGGGGTGATCAACATCCTCAGGGCAAACCTCGAGCAGAACCCGTTTGCCTTCGGCAGCTGGTTCGCGGAGGAGCCCAAGGCCTTCGACGGCCGCCAGGAAGACGTCGTCAACAACAAGGAACTGGGCGGCAACGACAAGGGCATCTTCACGCCCTACTGGTCGAAGAGCCGCACCAACGAAATCCAGTACTCCACTTTCGGCGCTGACTACGCGGCCGAGTGGTACAAACTCGCTGCAAAAAGCGGCAAGGGCGCGATCACGCAGCCCTATACGGCGCAGGACACCGACGTTCCGACCGCAATGAGCTCGATCGCCTATCCCGTCATGTCCGGCGGCAAGCTTCTCGGCGTCACCGGCGTCGACATTTCGCTTGCCTCGCTCGGCGATGGCCTCGCGAAGCTGAAGCCGTTCGACACCGGCCGCGTCTACCTGCTGTCGCAGACCGGAAAATGGCTGGTCGCGCCGATCCCGGACCTTCTGCTCAAGGAGTATGACGGCGAAGGCAAAGAGGTGGTCAAGAACGCGCTGGCCTCGGGCAAGCCGGGGATCATTTCCAACCTCTCCTATGACGGCAACGAGCCCTTCGACCGTCTCGTTTATCCCTTCACGCTCTCGGGCGTGAACACCAGCTGGATCGTGCTCGTCGACGTGCCGCGCACCGCGATCAACGCGCCGGTCAAGGACCAGACCTACATGATGATCGTCGGCGGCCTCGTCGTGCTCGGCGCGGTGCTGCTCGGTCTCTATCTTGCTGTTCGTGGTTTCGTGCAGAAGCCGCTGGCAAGCCTCGTCAAGGACGTGAACGACCTCAGCCACGGCGACTACACCAAGGCGATCGCCGGCCAGGATCGTTCCGACGAAACCGGCGAAGTCGCCAAGGCGCTCGAAGGCTTCCGCCATCAGCTTGCCGACACCAAGCGTCTCGAAGGCGAAGCCCGCCATGAGCGCGAACAGGCCGAGCGTGAACGCGGCCGCTCGGAAACCGAACGCGCCGAATCGAGTGCGCTCCAGCGCGACATCGTCGCTCGCCTCGGCAAGGGTCTCTCGCACCTGTCGTCCGGCGATCTCGCCTTCCGCATCACCGACGACTTCCCGGGCGAATACGCCCAGCTCAAGCGCGACTTCAACGCGACGATGGAAAGCCTCGAAGAGACGATCCGCACCGTCAACCATTCGGTCGTCAACATCAGCAACGGCACCAGCGAAATCAGCAGCGCTGCCAACGACCTGTCGCACCGCACCGAACAGCAGGCTGCAAGCCTGGAAGAAACCGCAGCCGCCCTCGACGAGCTGACCTCGCAGGTCAACGCCAGCGCCGAAAACGCCAAGGTTGCCGCGAAATCGGTAGACGTGGCCAGCAGCGATGCCGGACAGTCGGGCGAAGTGGTGCAGAAGGCGATCGCCGCGATGAAGGGCATCGAGCAGTCCTCGCACGAGGTCAGCCGCATCATCGGCGTCATCGACGAAATCGCCTTCCAGACCAACCTTCTGGCACTGAACGCCGGTGTCGAAGCGGCGCGTGCCGGTGACGCCGGCAAGGGTTTTGCCGTCGTCGCCCAGGAAGTGCGCGAGCTCGCCCAGCGCTCCGCCAACGCCGCCAAGGAGATCAAGACCCTGATCAACACCTCGGCCGGCCAGGTGCGCGAAGGCGTCGATCTCGTCGGCAAGGCCGGCGGTGCCCTCGAAAAGATCGCCGAGCAGGTGGTGCAGATCAACGGCCTCATCCGCCAGATCTCCAGCTCCGCTTCCGAGCAGGCCGTCGGCCTGAAGGAGATCAACTCGGCCGTCAACCAGATGGACCAGGTCACCCAGCAGAACGCCGCCATGGTCGAGGAAACGACGGCGGCCGGCATGGCGCTCAACGAGGAAGCGCGCACGCTCAACACGCTCGTTGCGCGCTTCCGGGTCGCGCAGGCGACAACATCGGCCCAGCCGTCCTCCGCAGCAATGCTGCGCGGCACGGCCGAGCGCATGCGCGCGGCCGAACGCCCGGCTCCGGTCGCGGCTCCCGCCCGCGAAGCGCGGCCCGCTCCGGCAGCAAGCCCGGCGCGAAGCAACTACTCGGCTTCGACGCAGCGGGTGCTTACCCAGACCTCCGGCGCCAACGCGCTTGCCCAGGACAACTGGGAAGAGTTCTGATCAACGGAACGAGAAAAGAAAACGGCGCCTCTCGGGGCGCCGTTTTCGTTTGGAGTACGATGATCGAACCGAGGTTCAGATGCGGGCCAGCCGCTCGGTCAGAAGATCGAAGAAACCCTGGTCGTCGACGAAGCGCATGACCTTGGCGTTGTGTGGTCGGCCGGTGACCTGCCACCAGTCGACAACGGTCATGCCGGCCGTCAGCTCCGACTTGGTCTCGATCGCGACGTTGCAATCGCGGCCGGTGAAAAGCTCGGGCCGCAGCAGATAGGCAATGACCGTCGGGTCGTGCAGCGGGCCGCCATCGGTGCCGTATTTCTCGATATCGAAACGCTCGAAGAATTCGAGCATCTCGGCCATGGCGATCGCCGGGCGGCTGCCGATGTCGCGGATCTTCTGGACACGCGCCTTGTGGGTCAGCACCCGGTGGGTGACGTCGAGCGGCATCATCACGATCGGAATGCCCGAACGGAAGACGATGTCGGCGGCTTCCGGATCGACATAGATGTTGAACTCTGCGGCGGGCGTGATGTTGCCGCCTTCGAAGAAACCGCCACCCATCATCACCAGCTCCTTGACCCGCGGAGCGATGTCAGGCGCCTTCTGCAGAGCCAGCGCGATGTTGGTGAGCGGACCGAGCGTGCAGAGCGTCACGGTGCCCTCTGGCTGCTTTCGCAGCGTCTCGACGATGAAGTCGACCGCATGCTGCTCCTCGAGCTTCATCGTCGGCTCGGCAAGCTCCGGGCCGTCGAGGCCGGTCTTGCCGTGCACGTGCTCGGCGGTCACCAGCGGGCGGGCGATCGGCTTGTCGGCGCCGGAGAACACGCGAACCTTCGGCCGGTCGCAGAGTTCGCACAGGATACGCGCGTTACGGGCCGTCAGCGCCAGCGGCACGTTGCCGGCAACTGCGGTGATGCCGAGCAGGTCGATCTCTTCCGGGCTGCCGAAGGCGAGCATGATGGCGGCGGCATCGTCCTGCCCGGGGTCGGTGTCTATGATTATCTTTCTCGGCACGGGCACTTTCTCGTCCTCCCTGGATCACGGTGTTCGGCGCGATCGATACGTTGCATTGGGCCGGACGGGAGTGAACGCCCAAGCGTTCCTTGGTCCCATTCCCGGATTCTGCGAGAGCGGACTATGATTTGCGTGCACGCCGGAGGCAAGCGGCTTGCACTCATTGCGCACAGCTACCATATTGCGGAAAGGATGCTGCAAGGCAGGTCCGAACAACGGTCGCTTGATCTCGCAAGGACTTGAAGAATGAGCCGAATTACCCCTTTTACGAGCCCGCTTCTGCTGGGTTTCGATACGATGGAAAAGACCCTTGAGCGGATCGCCAAGGGCAACGACGGATACCCGCCCTACAACATAGAACGCGTTCGCGGCGATGCCTCGACCGACGAACCGGAACGGTTGCGCATCACGCTCGCCGTGGCAGGCTTTTCCGAAGAGGATCTCGAAGTCACCACCGAAGAGAACCAGCTCGTCATCCGCGGCCGGCAGATCGACAACGGCGACCGCGACTACCTGCACCGCGGCATTGCGGCACGCCAGTTCCAGCGCACCTTCGTTCTCGCCGACGGCATGAAGGTTCTGGGCGCGGAACTGCGCAACGGCCTGCTCTCCGTCGACCTCGTTCGTCCCGAACCGGTTCGTATGGTAAAGAAAATTAACATTTCAGTCCCAGAGTAGGATAACCGGCGGGATTCTCCCCTCACCGGCGACCACGGAGTGTCACCATGGGACTGAAAGACATCAGCTCGTCGCTGTCGAAGAACGACCTCGCGCATCTCGGCGAAGGCGAAATCGGCTACATCCGGAAAATGCGCTCGGAAGAAGTCTCGCGCTGCTTCCCGGAAGCACCGGAGATGGGACCGGGTATTGATCTCTGGGCGCTGTTCGGCGCCGATGGCACGCCGATCCTTTTGACAGACAACCGTTCCAGCACCTTCTTCAAGGCGGCCGAGGACGATCTGAAGACCGTTACCCTGCACTGACAGTGCTGCCGTCCATGGCGGAAGCGCCATGATGTTTGATTGAAAGCCGTCGCTCGCGAGAGCGACGCAGGCCGGAGCGGAAGCCGCTTCGCACTTTTCCTGGAATTGATCTTCTAGTCCGCAATTCCGGACGGAAAACCCGCTTCGCACTTTTCCTGGAATTGATCTGCAAGCCCGCAAGTCCGGACGGAAAACCGCTTCGCACTTTTCCTGGAATTGATCTTCTAGTCCGCAATTCCGGACGGAAAACCGCTTCGCACTTTTCCTGGAATTGCTTTAGACCCGACGAAACGTGAGATAGGCGGAGCTGCGCCCTTCCCTGCGTGCCTTGGCCTCGTAGCGCGTGCTCGGCCATCCTTCATAGGGCGTCAGCCAATCGGAAGCCTTCTCTGCCGTCCACTCGAAGGCCGCGTGATCGCGGCAGTGCAACAGCGTCCAGTTGACATAGGTATCGATATCCGAGGCGAAGCAGAACACGCCGCCGGGCTTCAGCACGCGGGCGAAGCGGTCGAGATTGACCTTGGAGACGAAACGGCGTTTCCAGTGTTTGCGCTTCGGCCACGGGTCCGGATAGAGCAGGTCGATCTGGTCGATCGACGCGGCCGGCAGCCAGTCGAGCACCTGGGTGGCATCGTCGTCATAGAGCCTGACGTTGCTGACGCCGCGCTCTTCGATATGGCCGACGAGCTTGGCCATGGAATTGACGAAGGGTTCGACGCCGATAAAGCCGGTGGACGGCGCTTCGGCCGCGCGGTGGATCAGGTGCTCGCCGCCGCCGAAACCGATTTCGAGGCGCATGCGGTCCACGCCCTCAGGATAGAGCGTCTTCAGGTCCGCCGGCGCCGGGTTCGAAAGGTCGAGCTTCAGGGTCGGCAACACGGTTTCCAGGTGCCCCGCCTGCCGCTCGCGCAACGGCTTGCCCTTGCGGCGGCCGAAAAAGGCCTCGGTTGCTCTGGCGCGGCGCGGTTCGGTCATGTCGTCTTTCCCTTGGTCATACCGATCCTGGATCAGGCCAACCCAGAATCAAAATGAACGAAGCGGGCGCTCCTTGTCGGAGCACCCGCCCTGATTTTCGCAAACGCCTGATAGCAGGACGCTGCGCTATCTTCAATGCGCGGCGTGACGCCGCGCCGATCGCCTGTTTAGGCGGCAGCGCGGCCGTTGACGGCGCCGCCCTCTTCGATCGCAGCCTTCAGCGGCTTCACGAGGTCGAGCTTCTCCCAGGAGAAGGAACCGTCGCGGCCAGCCTTGCGGCCGAAGTGGCCATAGGCGGACGTCTTGGCATAGATCGGCTTGTTGAGGTCGAGATGACGGCGGATGCCGGTCGGCGACAGGTCCATCGTCTTGCGGATCGCATCCTCGACCTGGTCTTCCGAAACCTTGCCGGTGCCGTGCAGGTCGACATAGATCGACAGCGGCTGGGCAACGCCGATGGCGTAGGACAGCTGGATCGTGCAGCGGTCGGACAGACCGGCGGCAACGACGTTCTTTGCCAGGTAACGGGCGGCATAGGCAGCTGAACGGTCGACCTTGGTCGTGTCCTTGCCCGAGAATGCGCCGCCGCCGTGCGGTGCGGCACCGCCGTAGGTGTCGACGATGATCTTGCGACCAGTGAGGCCGGCGTCGCCGTCCGGGCCGCCGATGACGAACTTGCCGGTCGGGTTGATGTACCAGGTGCAGTCGTCGGCGATCTTCAGATCGTCGAGGGCTTCGCGGATGTAGGGCTCGACGACCGCGCGAACCTTGGCCGAATCCCAGGTGTCATCGAGGTGCTGCGTCGACAGAACGATCGAGGTGACTTCCGTCGGCTTGCCGTCGACGTAACGAACCGTGACCTGGCTCTTGGCGTCGGGGCCGAGCTTGGCGACTTCGCCCTCGCCCTTCTTGCGGGCAGCGGCGAGCAGGTTGAGGATGCGGTGCGAATAGTAGATCGGCGCCGGCATCAGCTCGGCGGTTTCGCGGCAGGCGTAGCCGAACATGATGCCCTGGTCGCCAGCACCTTCTTCGCCCTGCTTGTCGGCAGCGCTGTCGACGCCCTGCGCAATGTGGGCGGACTGGAAGTGCAGGAGCACGTCGATCTTCGCCGTCTTCCAGTGGAAGCCGTCCTGCTCATAGCCGATCTCGCGGATCGCCTTGCGGGCCGCGGACTTGAACTTCGAGGGGTTGATGACGTCGTTGCCGTCCTTGTCCTTCTTCAGAAGGCTCGGCGGCAGACGCACTTCGCCGGCGATCACGACGCGGTTGGTGGTTGCCAGCGTCTCGCAGGCGATACGCACGCCCCAGGGATCGACACCGGTCTTGGCCGCTTCACGGTAGACCAGATCCACGATCTCGTCGGAGATACGGTCACACACCTTGTCCGGATGACCTTCGG
Organism: Ensifer sp. LBL; assembly: GCF_050435225.1. NCBI lineage: Bacteria > Pseudomonadati > Pseudomonadota > Alphaproteobacteria > Hyphomicrobiales > Rhizobiaceae > Ensifer > Ensifer sp. LBL. The sequence goes on from NZ_JBNDJY010000001.1 coordinate 1,110,173, forward strand.
CTACGGATTCACTCGTGAACAGGTAGTTTGCACGCATGCGGGAAGTCCCCTCAATGAAGAAAAAGCGCTGGCACGGTGTTAGTGGTTTTGCGACCGAAAAACAAGCACACAACGACATAAATATATCTTTATATCGCCATCGCAGCCAATCACTTTGGTGCGCCGGAGGGAAAGGCGCGCAAGAAAAAAGCGGCACAGAGGCCGCTTTGTTTTCAAGTCCCGACGGGGAACGTTGGAACTATTCGCTTTCTGCTTCCGCAGCGAGTGCCTTGACGAGATCGACAAGCCGGCGGCGAACCTTCGGGTCGGTGATCTTGACGAAAGCGCGGTTGAGCTGCAGCCCCTCGGAGGACGACAGGAAATCGACGACGTAGTTCGAGCTGGAAGCTTCTGCCATGCCCGACTGACCGGCATTGTTTTCGCCCGGGGCATCCTCGAAGAAGAAGGAAACCGGAACGTTCAGGATGCCTGAAATGTTCTGCAGCCGGCTGGCGCCAACGCGGTTCGTGCCCTTCTCGTACTTCTGGATCTGCTGGAAGGTGATCCCCAGACTTTCGCCGAGCTTCTCCTGGCTCATGCCAAGCATCGTACGGCGAAGACGAATCCGACTTCCGACATGAATGTCGATCGGGTTCGGCTTCTTCTTGTTTTCGATCATATCTGCGTTCCCAAACACGCTGTTTCGTTTATCCATCGCCCGGCATGAGACCTACGCTCACCGAAGCGACCGCCACGGTGATAAGGACAGAGCCAGCACAACAAGGACGATGGTGCGGACCACTATGCAATTTTAGGGGTTTTAGGTCAATTCTTCCTAATATTAAAACTAACACGCGAAAACACTGCAACCAGAAGGAGGAAGATCGCACCCAGCCAGAAAACGCGGCTTCGCATAGCGTCGTCCAACGGGGTAGGCATCCTTCCCGGCAGAAGTGTGTCGACCACTCCCCTATAATTGTAGGATAATCCTACCATTAAAACCCCACGTGCATCAACAATTGCTGATATACCGCTGTTTGCCGCTCGGACAAGGGGGGTGCCAGTTTCTACGGCCCTTAATTGTGCCTGATGGAAATGCTGGCGCGGGCCCGGCGTATCTCCGAACCAGGCATCGTTGGTGATATTGAGAAGCACATCGGCCCGGCGCGCGGCCCCGTCGATCTCATCCGGGAAGATCGCCTCGTAGCAAACGAGCGGATAGAGCGTGCGGCCGCCGGGCAGCGTCAGCAACGAACGGCTCTTTGCCGCAGTGAACCCGCCGGGCATAGACGCGGCGACCGAACTCAGCCCCCATGACGACAACAGGTCCTCGAAGGGAAGATATTCGCCGAATGGCACCAGATGCACCTTGTCGGCAGCGCCGATGATCTGGCCCCGACCGTCGATCATATAGATCGAGTTGTAGTAGCGGGGCGGCAGCCCGGCGCCGGCATCCTCCACGCGCACCGCGCCGGCAACCAGGATCTGGTCGTCGTCGAGCACCTCGGCGATGCGGGCCAGTGCGTCCGGATTGTCGGTGAGGATGAAGGGGATCGATGTCTCGGGCCAGACGACGATATCCGGCCGCTTGCCGTTTTTCTCCGGAGCGACCGCGGTCAGGGCCAGATGCTCCTCGAACACGGCGGCACGTTCGCCGTCATCGAGCTTCTTTGCCTGATCGATCACCGGCTGGACGAGGCGTACGGTCAGCGGCGGTTCAGGCGAGGCCGGCGCCGGCTGCGCCAGGCGGTAGAAGCCGAAGCCCACATGGGCGGCAAAAAGCACGACGGCAAGCGAAAGTCCGATCCGGCTCCCCCGACCCGTCGCGATCAGGGCGGGTGCCGCAAAAACGAAGACGGCGAGCATGTTGATGGTCGCGAGATTGACGACGCTTGCCGACTGCATCATCAGCGGCATCGGCATGGCCGCATAGCCGATCGCATTCCAGGGAAAGCCGGTAAAAAGGAAGCTGCGCAGCCATTCGGCAAGGCCGAAGCCGAGGGCGAGTGCGGCGATGCGCCCGACGCCATCGGACCAGAACAGGCGGGCGATCAGCGTTGCCAGCGCATAGAAGAGTGCGAGAAAGGCCGGCAGACCGACGACGGCGAGCGGCAGCGCCCAGGCAAACTCATCGGCCTCGACGAGCAAGGCGTTGCCGAGCCACCAGAGACCCCCGAGGAAGTAGCCGAAGCCGAACCACCAGCCGACAACCGCCGAGGGCCAGAGCCGCCGGATGAAGCCACCATCCGGATTTCCGGTCGCACCATCAAGCAACCAGACGAGGATCGGGAAAGCGACGAAAGCAAAGGCGAAGATGCCGAAGGGCGGCTGCGCTAGAACCGCGATAAGCCCCGCGAAGAAAGCGAGCAAAGCCCGGGGAAACCCGGAAAGTAACATCACCCTGCCAGCCAGTCTTACCATGCAGCCTCCAGTCGATCCCGCCGCCTGCCACGGCGGAGGAGCGCAACAACACCCGAATCAATCGGGGCCAGTCTTCCAAAAAACCGGCTGCTTGTCCCCTTTCGGGGCTGGATTAGGGGGCAAGGCGAAGGTTCCGGCGCTTGGTCGGCGCTTACGACAACGGCTCAGGAGACATCGCAGATAGGCGAAAAGGGATTACCCGCGCGCAAAGACGCGCGGGAACCAGACGATTACTGTTCGTCCGCCGTGGCCTCGGGGGCGGCTGCACCGTTGGCGCGATTGATCGCTCCGGCCTCTGCAACCGTCTCGCCTTCCGGCCGCAGAACGCGGCGGCGGGCGGGCGGGCGCTTGCGCATGATGCGGACGCGCTTTACGCGGCGCGGATCGGCATCGAGGATCTGGAACTCGAAGCCCGGGATCGCCTGGACGACCTCGCCGCGCACGGGAATGCGGCCAAGCGAGGCGAAGATCAGGCCGCCGAGCGTGTCGACGTCTTCGAGCTGTTCGCGCACGTCGAAGTCGGGACCGATCGCCGCGGCGATCTCTTCCAGCTCGACACGGGCGTCGGCGATGAAGACATCGTCCGAGGTGCGCGCGAACATGACTTCGTCGTCGTCGTGCTCGTCCTCGATGTCGCCGACGACCATCTCGACGATGTCTTCGAGCGAGACGAGACCATCGGTTCCGCCATATTCGTCGATGACAAGCGCCATCTGAATACGGGCCGCCTGCATGCGCTGCATCAGGTCGGAGGCCAGCATCGAGGGCGGTACGAAGAGAAGCTGGCGGACGATGCCCGCCTCTTCCAGCGACTTGCCGAGATCGACACGCGAAAGGTCGAAACTTGCCTTGGGCGAGCGCGGCGTCTTTTCGGACGCAGCTGTCGTCGAAGCCTGGGCCCTGCCGTTGCGCCGGCGATTGCGGGCCTGTTTGGTGACGTAGGACAGCAGGTCGCGAATGTGGACCATGCCGCGAGGGTCATCGAGCCCTTCGCTGTAGACCGGCATGCGCGAGCGGCCGGATTCCTCGAAGATCACCATCAGCTCGCCGATGGTGATGCTCTGATCGACCGCCTCGATGTCGGCGCGGGGGACCATCACATCCTCGACCCGGACCTCGCGGAAGCGCAGGATGTTGTTGAGCATCGCCCGTTCGCCGGGCGAAAAGACCGTGTTGCTGTCGGCATCGGTCTGCAGCGCGTCAGCAAGATCCTCGCGCAGGCTCGATGGACTTGCGCCGCGCAAAAGACGCGCGGCCCGGCTCCAGAAGGTGGAAGTGGATTTCGTGCCCTCGTGTCGAGTGGCGGTGCTACTACTGCCCGCCTCCGCCTCTCCGGAGGCATCTGCCTCCTCGGTCGCCAGCGCGACGGGCTGTGTTTTATAATCGCTCATCGGTCCAAACTGTTAATCCGGGGTACGATCCCCGTAGGGGTCAGATAAGCCAAGACGCGCCAAAATGCGAGTCTCCAGGCTTTCCATTCTTTCGGCTTCGTCATCTTCCATATGATCATAGCCGAAAAGATGCAGGAATCCATGCACGAGAAGATGCGTCAGGTGCTGATCGAAGGACTTGTCGAGCTCCACAGCCTCGCGCTCGAGCGTCTCGCGGGCAACGATGATGTCGCCGAGCATCGGCCCGGGCATCTTTCCGGGCGTCACTGGAAAGGCGGGAAAGGACAAAACGTTGGTCGGTTTGTCCTGGTTGCGCCACTCGGCGTTGATCGCCCGCATGGAGGCGTCGTCGGTGAAGACGAGCGAGAGCTCCGGCGGCACCTTCGGCAGCGGCTGCTTTTCTTCGCTTGCGAGAAATGCTGCCGCCGCCTCGAGCACGGGCGACGAGAAAGCGAGCAACGCCTCTTCGTCCGGCCAGTTGCCCTCTTCCACGCTGATCTGGATATCCAATGCCGTCATGATCGCAGCGACCGCCTGTCAGCGGTCGCCCTGCTCGCTTTCGTCGTGCACGGCCGTGTGGGACTCGTAGGCCCTGACGATGCGCGCCACCATCGGATGGCGGACGACATCGGCATCCTTGAAGCGGACGACCGAGACGCCCTCGACGCCCTTCAAGATCTGCAGCGCCTCGACCAGGCCCGACTTGACGCCACGCGGCAAGTCCACCTGGCTCGGATCGCCGGTGACGATCATCCGGCCGTTTTCACCCAGGCGGGTCAGGAACATCTTCATCTGCATTGATGTCGTATTCTGCGCCTCGTCGAGAATGACGGCGGCGTTGCCAAGCGTACGACCGCGCATGAAGGCGAGCGGCGCGATTTCGATGACGCCGGCGGTAATCGCGCGTTCGACCTTGTCGCCCGGCATCATGTCGTAGAGCGCGTCGTAGAGAGGCCGAAGGTAAGGATCGACCTTCTCCTTCATGTCGCCCGGCAGGAAGCCCAGGCGCTCGCCCGCCTCGACGGCAGGACGCGACAGCACGATGCGGTCGACGGCGCCGCGCTCAAGCAGCTGTGCGGCATGGGCAACGGCAAGATAGGTCTTGCCGGTACCGGCGGGGCCTACGCCGAAGACCAGCTCCGAGCGCTCGAGCGCACGGATATAGGCATCCTGCGTCGGCGTGCGCGCGGCGATCGTCTTCTTGCGCGTCGAAATCTGCGCCATTGTCAATTTGGCTTTACGCTCCATGGTCGGCAATTGTAGCTGATCGTCGGCGGCAACCGCCATACGGATCGCGCCCTCGACATCAGACGTATCGATCGACGCGCCGCTCTGCAACCGCCCGTAGAGATAATCAAGAGCTCGGCGGGCCTGGTTGGTGGCGACGACGTCACCCGAGATCGCGACGGAATTGCCGCGCGGCCGGGCGTCGATGCGCAGGCGCTCTTCGAGAAGCTTCAAGTTCTGATCGAACTGGCCGAAGAGCTCGCTGGCGAACCGATTGTTCTCGAAGGTCAGCACGAAGTGATTGGCGTCTGTCGCAGTGGTTTTCGACTGGCGCGTGGATGAAGAGATCAATTCGTGTCCGTTCAAGCGGTTCAGGCTCCTTGTTTTCGGTCCTTACCCGATCATCTCCGCAAACAGGCTGTTCGGCCCGGCCTTGATGATTCGCACCTTGATAATGTCACCGATTTGCGATGCTTTTGCATCAACATTCACCGGCTGCAGCCACGGCGAACGCCCGACGAGCTGGCCGGGCATGCGCCCTTCCTTCTCCAGAAGCAGGTCGATTTCGCGGCCGACGCAGGACTCGGCAAAGGCACGCTGCTGGGAAAACAGCAAAGCCTGCAATTTTTCCAAGCGCTTGGCTTTCACGTCCTCGGGAACCTGGTCGCCGAGCTCGGCGCCCGGCGTGCCGGGTCGGGTCGAATATTTGAACGAAAATGCCTGTGCATAACCCACGGCCTCGACGAGGCGCATGGTGTCTTCGAAGTCCTCATCGGTCTCGCCGGGGAAGCCGACGATGAAATCGCCCGAGAGCGCCAGGTCCGGCTGGACGGCGCGGATGCGCGCGATCAGCGCCAGATACTCCGCCGCCGTATGCCTGCGGTTCATCGCCTTCAGGATGCGGTCGGAGCCCGACTGCACCGGCAGGTGCAGGTAGGGCATCAGCTTTTCCATCGAGCGATGCGCCTCGATCAGGCTGTCGTCCATGTCGCGCGGATGGCTGGTGGTGTAACGCAGCCGGGCAAGGCCCTCGATCTCGCCAAGGCGTAAAAGCAGGTCGCCAAGGCCCCATTCGCGGCCATCGGGCCCGACGCCATGCCAGGCGTTGACGTTCTGGCCGAGCAGGGTGATCTCGCGCACGCCGCCCTCGACCAGCTTCTCCGCCTCGGAGACGATCTGGGCGACGGGGCGGGAAACCTCGGAGCCGCGCGTATAGGGCACGACACAGAAGGTGCAGAACTTGTCGCAGCCTTCCTGAACCGTGAGGAAGGCGGTGACGCCGCGCAGGCGGGTCTTTGCCTTGTCGGGTGCCGGCAGGTGCTCGAACTTGTCTTCGACGGCATAGTCCGTCTGAACGACGCGCTCGCCACTGCGGGCGCGCTTCAGCGCCTCGGGCAGGCGGTGATAGGTGGTCGGGCCGATCACGAGGTCGACGGCGGGTGCGCGCCGCAGGATCTCGTTGCCTTCGGCCTGCGCGACGCAGCCGGCAACGCCGATCACCATCTCGCGGCCTTCCTTGGCCCTTTCCTTCTTCAGGTCGCGCAGGCGGCCGAGCTCGGAATAGACCTTCTCCGCCGCCTTTTCGCGGATGTGACAGGTGTTGAGCAGCACGAAGTCTGCGTCTTCCAGCACGTCGGTCGAGACATAGCCGTCGCGCGACAGGGCGTCCGTCATGCGGTCGGAATCGTAGACGTTCATTTGGCAGCCGTAGGTCTTGACGAAGACCTTGCGGGCCGGGGCGCGCTCGTCGCCCGTGGCGGGCGTCGTCGACAGAAGGGCAGTTTCCTGGGTCATGCCGGGTTCTTTAGTGCAAAGTGGTCGGAAGTTGAAGTATTTTCGGCGCGGCCGCCCTTGCCCGGGACGTCTCAGGCCCGCCCGCGCAGACGATCCGACAACATGCTGCGGATGCGTTGTTCGACCGTACGGCTCACTTCCTTGCGATTGGTGTGGCGGTCGTAGTCGATCGCCTCACCGAAATCGACATCGACCTCGATCGCGCCCTCGCGCAGGATGCCGAGAAGATGCGGCACCAGTTCGGTATCGCCCGGCCAGGCGGCGATCGGCCGGTTGAAGCGGCCCATCGGCATGCCGTGGATGCCGGTATAGGAGATAGCGACCGGCTGCACATGCACGAGGCCGGTCGGCGAATGCGGCACGGCGGAGGCCGCTGCGCCGAAGAGCGAGGTCTTGATCTCCAGCAGACGGTTGCCGTCCGAGGTCGTTCCCTCGGGAAAGAGCACGACGATTTCACCGGCAGCCATGCGCTCGCCGATTTCGCTCACTTGCTTGCCGGTCGAGCGCTTCTGTTCGCGCTCGACGAAGATCGACGCCTGCAGCCGGGCAAGCACGCCGAAGACCGGCCAGCCCTTCACCTCGGACTTGGCGACGAAGACGACGTCGGCAACCGAGGAAAGCACCAGAATGTCTTTCCAGGAGGCATGGTTGGCGCAGATCAAAAGCGGCCGGCGGCGATCCGCCATTCCGTGGACGCGCACCTTGATGCCGAGAAGGTAGCAGGCGAGCCGGTGCCAATATCGCGGCAGACGGCGCCGGGGTTTCAGGTCAAGCCAGAGGCAGACGACCTGGATCGGCATCAGCACGAGCGAAACCAGCGCCAGAAGCGCTGCGAAGATCGCGATCCGTAGCCAATTGACCATCCGGGAAGAGTTTTCCTGCGCGAGACCTTGAGAATCGCGATGATCTTCAGCCGAACCGCGGCGCGATCATCGTGACCTGTTCCAATTGGGTAAAGCGGGATGCGGGCGGAAGACCGCCTTGGCCTTCCTCATCCTGCTCCTGTCCGTGTCGGGACTAGCGAAGATCGAGCCGCATGACAAGCGCGGCGGTCCGCTGGCCGGCCTTGTCATGGTAATAGGCGCGGCGTTCGCCAACCTTGTTGAAGCCAAGCTTACGGTAAAGCCCGATTGCCGGCTGATTGGTCTCGTCCACTTCGAGGAACAGGGCCTCGGAGCCCTTGACCAGCGCTTCGCGCATCGCCGCCTGCATCAATCGCCAGCCGAGACCGGAGCGCGCATAACGCGGCTCGACGCCGATCGTCAGGATTTCCGCCTCGCCGGCAACCGCACGCGACAGGACAAACCCACCGAAGGCCGGGCGGAAGCTGCCATTAGTCTGCCGGGCGACAAAGCCGAACACCGTTTCCTGCACCAGAAGCGCATGGATTTCGCCATCGCTCCACGGGGACGCGAAACGCTGACGATGCAGCGCCGCCGCGGCGATGAGGTCCGCTTCCTCCAGGGGGAAGATATCGAACTCGGTACGGCGGGTGAAGTAATCGGTAAAGCTCATCTCGGTCTATGCTCGGGCAATCGCGAAGCCCGCCTGCGGCTTGGCGTCGGGGCCTCTGAGATATAGCGGACGCGGCTTGGCCGAGGCTGGATCGGCAGCAGCGCCAAGGGCGGCAACCGCGGTAACATCGATGAGTTCTGAAGGTTTGGACGACAGATCGGCAGCAACGAGATGCGCACCGGAGCCGCCAATGACGCCGTCGAAACCGGCGAAGCGTTCGCGGGCACTTTCGACGGAGAGGGCTTCGGGCTCGCCTGTGGCACTGCCGGTCGCATCGAAAGCCTGGAGATAGACCTCGTCCCGCTTGGCGTCGATGGCGACGAGGACGGGCTTTCCGGCAGCCGTGCGGCGCAGTCCCTCGGCGACGACGGCAAGCGTCGAGACGCCGACGGCGGGTTTGCCGAGCGCCAGCGCCAGGCCACGAGCGGCCGCGACGCCAACGCGAATGCCGGTGAAGGATCCCGGGCCGACGGTAACGGCGATACGGTCGATAGCGTCAAGCGACCGGCCGGACGCAGCCAGCGCCTCGTCGACGAACTCCATCAGCCGCTCGGCATGTCCCTTGCCGAGATCGGCCCCGGAACGCCCGAGCACGGCTTCCGTTTCGCTGTCATAGACGGCAACGGAGCAACCGGAACCGGACGTGTCGAGCGCAAGTACAATCATTTCAACGCAGGATCTTTCAGACGCCACAAGCCGCAAAGCCGATCGGGCTTTGCGGCAAAATCGATACGCGAAACCGGCGCGCCGGACAGGCGCGCGTTATATTAGACGGCCTCGACGGCCTCCACCTCGGGAACGAAGTGGCGCAGCAGGTTCTGCACGCCATGCTTCAGCGTCGCGGTGGACGACGGGCAACCGGAGCAGGCGCCCTTCATGTTGAGGAACACAGTCCCGTCCTTGAAGCCGCGGAAGGTGATGTCGCCGCCATCCTGGGCGACGGCCGGACGCACGCGGGTTTCCAGGAGTTCCTTGATCGTGGCGACGATCGTCTCGTCACCCTCGTCGAAGAACTCGTCTTCCTCGTCGGACTGCTCGGCGCGGCCGCTGCCAGCCATAATCGCCTGGCCCGACATGAAGTGCTCCATGATCGAACCGAGGATCGCCGGCTTCAGGTGCTGCCATTCCTGGCCTTCCTTGGTGACGGTGATGAAATCGTAGCCGAAATAGACGCCGGTGACGCCGGGGATCGAAAACAGCCGTGCCGCGAGCGGCGAGCCGGCGCGTGCTTCTTCCTCGTCGCGGAATTCGGCCGTGCCGTTTTCCAGGACGACCTTGCCCGGCAAAAACTTCAGCGTCGCCGGGTTCGGCGTGGCTTCGGTCTGAATGAACATGTCTGTCTCCGTTTCGCCGGGAGCGGCATCCGCCCAGCTTTTTAGAATAATTCAAAAGAATATAGGAGCATGGCTCTCGGCTCGCAAGAGCACATAGCGACGCAGGTCAGCTAAGCGCGTCGATCTCCTCATCCGTCAGGGCATCGGGGATGACCGTGACGGGGATCGGAAAGGCCGCGGCCTTGCCGGCAATGGACGACACCAGCGGACCGGGGCCTTCTTTCGCCGAACCGGCTGCGAGAACCAGAATGGCGATATCGCGATCCTCTTCGATCGCCGCGTGGATCTGGTCGGTCGCCGTGCCCTCGCGGATGACGACCTCCGGCTCGATACCGATGCGCTCGCGCACCGATTGGGACACCTTGGCGAGCGTCGCCTCGGCCTCCTCGCGCGCTTCCGCACGCATGATTTCCTCAACCCCCAGCCATTGCTGGAAGTCGCCGTCGGCGATCACATAGAGCAGGACGAGGCCACCATTGGAATTCTTGGCGCGCATGCCCGCATAGTGCACGGCGCGCCCGCATTCCGGGGTATCGTCAATCACCGCCATGAATTTGCGGCGGTGTCCTTCAAGTCGAGAGAGTCGGGTCGAGACCATAGGGTGAACAATACATCCCGCGCGAGCCGCCGCAAGGTCTGATTTTTGCGTTTCGGACGAGGACACGGAAAAGTGCCCGAGGCCTTCCGGTCGAGGCTCCCTTCGGCTGGTAAAAGCCGACCATCAAAATGAAATTGGGTCCGAGAGTTCCCCGGACCCAATCAAATTACTGCAGGAAGCCGATGATTTCGCGCACTTCGCGCATCGTCTTTTCCGCACGCGCCCGCGCCCGCTCGCCGCCATCCCTGAGGATCGCGTCGATATGGGCGGTGTCGCCCATCAGCCGGCGCATCTCAGCCGTGATCGGCGAGAGAACCTCGACCGCAAGGTCGACCAACGCCGGCTTGAAGACCGAGAACTGCTGTCCACCGAACTCGGCGAGCACCTGCTCCTTGGTCTTGTCCGACAGCGCCGCGTAGATGCCGACGAGGTTTTCGGCTTCCGGACGGCCCTTCAGGCCGTCCACTTCGCTCGGAAGCGCGTCCGGATCGGTCTTGGCCTTGCGGATCTTCTTCGAAATCGTCTCGGCGTCGTCCATCAGGTTGACGCGCGAGAGATCGGAGGGGTCCGACTTCGACATCTTCTTGGTGCCGTCACGCAGCGACATGACGCGCGGCGTTGCGCCACCGATCAGCGGCTCCACCGGCGGGAAGTAGGCGTGGATCGGCTCCTCACCGACGACCATATCGACGCCGTAACCGGCGCTGCGGATGTGCTCCATGAAGTCGATGTTGAACTTCTGGGCGATGTCGCGCGTCAGCTCCAGGTGCTGCTTCTGGTCGTCACCGACAGGAACATGGGTGGCGCGATAGACGAGGATGTCAGCCGCCATCAGGCTCGGATAGGCGAGCAGACCGAGCGAGGCGTTCTCGCGGTCCTTGCCGGCCTTGTCCTTGAACTGCGTCATGCGGTTCATCCAGCCGATACGGGCAACGCAGTTGAAGATCCAGGCGAGTTCCGCATGCTGCGGTACGGCCGACTGGTTGAAAACGATGTGCTTCTTCGGGTCGATGCCCGAAGCGATGAAGGCGGCGGCGATCGAGCGGATCTGCCCCTTCAGGTCCTCATGCACGAGCTGCGCGGTGATCGAGTGCAGGTCGACGACGCAGTAGATGCAATCGTTGTTTTCCTGCAGCGCCACGAACTTGCGGATCGCGCCGAGATAATTGCCGAGATGGAGATTGCCCGTCGGCTGAACGCCGGAAAATACGAGCGGCTTGAATTCGTTCATGTCGTCCTCAATAGGCTGGTGGAGGGCCCCAGGGCCGGCTGGCCCATGTTGCTAACGGCATGGCTTATGCACGCAGGATGCAAGGCAATCAAGGGGCCCGGAGAAGCCCCTTCACGCCGCCGGCTGCAGCAGATCCCAATGGTTGCCGAACGGGTCGCTGAAGACCGCCACGGTGCCATAGGGTTCATGGCGCGGCGCTTCGAGAAAGACGACGCCTGCGGCCAGCATCGCCGCATGGTCGCGGGAAAAATCATCGGTGAACAGGAAGAAGCCGACCCGGCCACCTGTCTGGTTGCCGATCGCCGCCTGTTGGCGCTCGCCGTCCGCCTTGGCGAGCAGCAAAGCCGTCTCGACCGCACCCTTGGGACGGACGACGACCCAGCGTTTGGTGGCGTCGAGGACGGTGTCTTCGACGAGATCGAAACCGAGCTTGCCGCAATAGAAGGCGATGCCGGCATCGTAATCCGGCACGACCAGGGCAATGCGTGCGATGGTCTGGCGCATCATTCGCTCGCCTCAGGTGCTGCGGCGGGCGCTTTCGCCCCGCGCTTGATATTGCGGCGGATCATCCCGAGGCTCGCGCCACCGAGCCCGAAGGCAAGCGCGAAGTAGATCACCATGGCGACCGCGACGAGACCCGTCAACGTCGTTGCCCGCGTGAAGAGCGAGGCTGCCGAGGACAGCTCGAAGGCGAACCAGTCGACAGCAAAATACAGTGCCGCCGCCATGCCCGCCGCGGCGATGACGAGACGCGGGATACGGGTCAGAAGCGGGACGTCCCTACCCCAATGGCCGCGCCAGACAAGCGTTGCGAACAGAAGCACGGCATTGACCCAGCCGGCAACGATCTCGGCGGTGGCAATGCCGCTCGCGCCAAGCCGCGGAAACAGGGTGAGCGCCAGGGACACGTTCACGACGACGGAAATCGCAGCAAAGATCATCGGCGTGCGCGTATCTTCGCGCGCGAAGAAGCCGGGAATGAAGGCCTTGATCAGCACGAAAGCCGGCAGGCCGAGGCCGTAGATCGCCAGGATATGACCGACGATGACGGTCGAGTCGGCCGAGAACTTGCCGCGCTCGAACAGCAGCCGGACGATCGGCTCGGACATGACGAGCAAGGCTGCAGCGGCCGGCAGCGTCAGGAACAGCGTGAACTCGACCGAGCGGTTCTGCAGGTTCGAGGCCTCGTTGACGTTGCCCGAACGCAGCGCCCGGGCAAGTTCGGGCAGAAGCACGGTTGCGACCGCAATGCCGACGACGCCGAGCGGAAGCTGGTAGATGCGGTCGGCATAGACGAGCGATGACACCGCACCTTCCTGCGCCGAGGCGATGTTGGTGTTGATCAGGAGGTTGATCTGGGTGATGCCGCCGGTGATCGCCGCCGGAAGCGCCAGCACCAGCAGGCGCCGGACGTTGGCGGTCATCTTCGGGCGGCGAAGGCCGATCTTGATGCCGGCGTCGCGCACGGCGATCCAGACGATCGCAAGCTGGACGAGACCGGCGGCCATGACGCCCCAGGAAAGCCCATAGCCGACCGCGATCGGATCCTGGCCCGCATACCAGGCATAGCCGAGTACGCCGATGAGGATGAAATTGAGGAAGACCGGCGCGATGGCCGCGGCAAAATAGCGGTGCAGCGAATTCAGCATGCCCGCCATCATCGCCGCCAGCGACATGCAGGCGAGATAGGGGAACATGATTGCCGCAAAGACGATGGTGCTGCCGAGCTTTTCCGGGTCGTCGGCAAAGCCGGGCGCAATCAGGTTGCTGACGATGACGGGCATCGTCAGTTCCATCGCGATCGTCAGGAACAGAAGCACGGTGAAGAGGACGCCGAAAACCTCCTCGGAGAAGCGCCGCGCGCCATCCATGCCGTTCGCCTCGATCTCCCGGGCAAAGAGCGGCACGAAGGCGGAATTGAAGGCGCCTTCGGCAAAGAGGCGCCGGAAGGTGTTGGGCAGGCGGAAGGCGGTGTTGAAGGCGTCGGCAACCGGGCCGGTGCCAAGCGCTGCCGCCATGAAGGTTTCGCGGATGAAGCCGAACAGGCGGCTTCCGAGCGTCGCGCCGCCGACGGTTGCAAATTTCTTGACCAGACTCATGTTTCGGCTTTTGTCGTTCTGTGAGCGGAGGAAACGCCGGGGGGCGGCGCGATGATGCCCGACGGCATGCGGTCGCGCGCTTCGTCCCCTTCCCCGGCCATGACGGCCTTGAGGCGTGCGGCAATGTTCATCTGACGGTTTTCACTCGTCACCTTCTGGCCGACGAGGTCGGTGACGTAGAAGGTGTCGATCACCTTCTCGCCGAAGGTGGTGATGTGCGCCGAGGCGATGTCGAGCGAAAGATCGGACAGTACGGCGGTGATCTCGGACAGGAGGCCCGGACGGTCGAGGCCTTCGACCTCGATCACCGTGAACTTGTTCGACAGCGTGTTGCTGATCGTCACTTCCGGCGTCACGGTAAACGCCTTGGTGCGCTTCTTCACCTTGGTGCGGCTGGCAATCACCTCCGGCAGGCGCTTGCGGCCCGAAAGCACGTCCTCGATCAGCTTGCCGATGCTCGCAGCCCGGCGCATCTCGTCCTCATCGACGGCGAACTCACGGTTGACGAGGATGGTGTCGAGCGCGCGTCCGTCCGAGGTCGTGAAGATCTGCGCGTCGACGATGTTGGCGCCGGCGGCCGCACAGGCCCCGGCAATGACCGTCAGAAGCCGCGGATGGTCCGGCGAAAGCACGGTGATTTCGGTGATCGCGTGGAACTGGTGGGTGCGCACCGTGGTCGCGAGAGCCTTACCGGCGGCATCCGCCTCGCGGATGAAGCGCGCATGCCGGATCTGGTCTTCCAGCGCCACCGTCAGAAGATAGGGCTGGTAGTGCAGGCGCACATAGTCGTCGCGTTCCTTTTCGGACCAGTCCGTCAAGGCCTCGCCGAGCATGATCGCAGCATGGGCCGCACGCTCCTTGCGCGACAGTTCGGAGAAGCCGCCCGACAGCAACAGCTCGGTCTCGTAATAGAGCGTGCGCAGCAGCTGGCCCTTCCAACCGTTCCAGACACCCGGGCCGACGGCACGGATGTCACAGACGGTGAGCACCAGCAGCATCTTCAGCCGGTCAAGCGACTGCACCCGCTCGGCGAAATCGACGATCGTCTTGCGGTCGTTGAGGTCGCGCGTCTGGGCGACCATCGACATCAGCAGATGCTCTTCGATCAGCCATGCGACCAGTTCGGTCTGCTTCGGCGACAGCCCGAAGCGCGGGCAGAGCTTGCGTGCCACCTTGGCGCCGGCGGTCGAGTGATCCTCCGGCCGGCCTTTGGCGATGTCGTGCAAAAGCACAGCGACATAGAGCGCCTCGCGGTCCTCGATCCCCGGCATCAGCTTGGCGACGAGCGGATGGGCCTCCTCCTCGATGCCGCCCTCGATGCGCGACAGCACATCGACGGTGCGCAGCAGGTGCTCGTCGACCGTATAGTGATGATACATGTTGAACTGCATCATCGAGACGATCTTGCCGAAATCCGGAATGAAGCGGCCGAGCACGCCCGCCTCGTTCATGCGGCGCAAGATCAGTTCCGGCTTGCGGCGCGACGTGAGGATCGACAGGAAGAGACGGTTCGCCTCTTCGTTTTCGCGCAGCGCCGGCTTGATCAGGCTCAGCGACCGCGTCACCTGGCGCAGTGCCGCCGGATGGAATTCCAGCCCGTTGATATCGGCGATGTGGAAGAAGCGCAGCAGATTGACCGGATCGCGCTTGAAGACATCGGGGCTTGCGAGCGCAATGCGGCCGCCGTCGTCGACGAAATCGAGCGTACCGGCGATCTTGCGGCTGCGATGGGTGAAGCGGCCGATGATGCCGGAAATGCCGGGCGCGTCCTTGGCCTGCTGATCTTCGAGCGCTGCGCAGAAGATGCGGGTGAGATCGCCGACGTCCTTGGCCACCAGGAAGAAGTGCTTCATGAAGCGTTCGACGGCGGACAGGCCAGGATGGTCATGGTAGCCGAGCGCCTCGGCGATCTCGCGCTGGATATCGAAGGAAAGCCGTTCCTCGGATTTGCCGGTGAGGAAATGCATGTGGCAGCGCACCGCCCAGAGGAAGTCCTCGGCCTTCTGGAAGAGCTGGTACTCCTGCCGCGACAAGACGCCGAGCTTGACGAGGTCGGCAGTGTCCTTCAGCCGGTAGAAGTACTTGGCGATCCAAAACAGCGTGTGCAGGTCGCGAAGCCCGCCCTTGCCTTCCTTGACGTTCGGCTCGACGAGGTAGCGCGTGTCGCCGGCCTTGCGGTGACGCTCGTCGCGCTCGGCCAGCTTGGCGGCGATGAAGTCCGGGCCGGTGTTGCGCACGATCTCGTGGTCGAAGCGGGTTTCCAGTTCGGCGCAGAGCGTCTGCGAGCCGCAGATGTAGCGCGTTTCGAGGATGGCCGTACGGATCGTCATGTCGGCGCGTGACAACCGAATGCACTCGTCGATGGTGCGGGTGGCGTGGCCGACCTTGAACCCCAAATCCCAGAGGATATAGAGCATGAACTCGATCGCCGGCTCAGCCCAGACGGCCTTTTTCACCGGCAGCAGGAACAGAAGATCTATGTCGGAACCCGGCGCAAGCGTGCCGCGGCCATAGCCGCCGACCGCCGTCACGGCGATCCGCGACGCCGGCGGTGCATTGGCGGCATCGAAGATCTCGTTCAGCACGAAATCATGCAGCACCGTGATCAGCTGATCCTGCAGCCAGGAAATACGCTCGGCGCAGAGAATGCCGGCACCGTCGGCATTGAACAGTTCACGGGCCTTTGCCCGGCCAGCGATGTTTGCCTGTTTGAACGCGGCGAGCAGCGCCTGACGCATCGGGTCGCGCTGTTCGGCATGGGCCGAGGCGATGAAGTCGCATTTCGCCCGGAGCGCTGCGACGTCGAGAATTTCGGGAAAGGAAATGTCTTGTCTGCCCATGAAGTGCCGAGGGGCGCCCTGTCCGACTGGTTGCGTGGTCGTTCGCTGTCAAGCGCTCCTGCATGATCCTTGCGACCGAGGCCGAATAAAGACCAAACAGCAATCAAGCGCCGCGCCCGCAAAGGCGCGCGGCGCTGTATAGCCTTTTTACCGACGGCTTGCACAGGAAAAAGGCGCGCAGCGCCCAGGCCAAGAATTGCCGGAATGCGGGCGGAAAACCGCACGCACGTTCCTCATCCCGCCTTGGTCGCGCTCAATTCCTTCTTCAGCGCATAGAGCGCATCGAGCGCCTCGCGCGGCGTCATGTCGTCGGGGTTCAGCGCCTTCAGCGCCTCGTCGACCTTGGAGTTTCCGGCGGGCTTCACCTCTTCGCGGCGGATCGCCACCTGGAACAGCGGCAGATCGTCGATCAGCTGGCTCGCCGGGTTCTTGCGGTCCGCATCCTCGAGCTTGGCGAGCACGTCCTTGGCGCGCGCCACGACCGAGGCCGGCAGACCGGCGAGACGGGCGACCTGAATGCCGTAGGAGCGGTCGGCAGCACCCGGACCGACCTCGTGCAGGAAGATCACGTCGCCGTGCCATTCCTTCACGCGCATCGTCGCATTCGAGAGACGGCCGAGCTTTTCCGAAAGCACGGTCAACTCATGGAAGTGGGTCGCAAAGAGACCGCGGCAGCGGTTCGCCTCGTGCAGGTGCTCGACCGCCGCCCAGGCAATCGACAGGCCGTCGAAGGTGGCGGTGCCGCGGCCGATCTCGTCGAGGATGACCAGCGAGCGGTCGGTTGCCTGGTTGAGGATCGCCGCCGTCTCGACCATCTCGACCATGAAGGTCGAGCGGCCGCGCGCCAAATCGTCGGAGGCGCCGACGCGGGAGAAGAGCCGGTCGACGATGCCGATATGGGCGCTCGCAGCAGGCACGAAGGTGCCCATCTGCGCCATGATCGCGATCAGCGCGTTCTGGCGCAGGAAGGTCGACTTACCGCCCATGTTGGGACCGGTGAGCAGCCAGATCGCGCCGCCCTCCTCGCCTTCGGGCGGAGAGAGATCACAGCCATTGGCGACGAAGGCATTTGATGCCTGGCGCTTCAGCGCCTGCTCGACCACCGGATGGCGGCCGCCGTCGATCGCAAACATGCGCGAGCGGTCGACGGTGGGGCGGGCATAGGCCTGCTCCTCGGCGAGA
Organism: Ensifer sp. LBL; assembly: GCF_050435225.1. Lineage (NCBI taxonomy): Bacteria > Pseudomonadati > Pseudomonadota > Alphaproteobacteria > Hyphomicrobiales > Rhizobiaceae > Ensifer > Ensifer sp. LBL. The sequence goes on from NZ_JBNDJY010000001.1 coordinate 1,127,784, forward strand.
ACCGCAAGACCGACGGAGACGTCGACGGTCGCAAGCGCCAATGCCGCTGCCTTCAGCGTCTCGGCAGCAGCGACGACCTCTGCCGTCATCCGGTCGAAGGCTTGAAGCTCGATCGACAGCGCGCGGTCGGCGGCGTTGGCGATCTTGCTTTCAAGCTCGGCCAGTTCCGTCGTGGTGAAACGCATCGCGTTCGCCATCGTCTGGCGATGGATGAAACGGGCGCGGCCGGCATCCGTATCGGTCATCGAACCGGCATTGCCCGCCGTCACCTCGATGAAATAGCCGAGCACGTTGTTGTGCTTGATCTTCAGCGACTTGATGCCGGTCTCTTCGGAATATTGCAGCTGCAGGCCGGCGATCACCCGACGCGACTGGTCGCGCAGGCCCCGGACCTCGTCGAGCTCGGCATTGGCGCCTTCGCAGACGAAACCGCCGTCGCGTTTTAGAAGCGGCAGCTCTTCGCCAAGCGTCGCGTCGAGAAGGCCGAGCAGACCGGCGGGCAGCGCATCGATTGCGGCACGCGCTTCCTTCAGTTCGTCCGAGAGCGTGCCGGCAGCCATCAGTCGAGAAATCGAGGCAGACGCATGCAGGCCCGCTTGAATGGCGCCGAGATCGCGGGGGCCACCACGGCCCAGCGCCAGGCGCGACAGGGCACGCGGCATATCCGGCGCGCGACGCAACGCATCGCGCAGGTCGCCGGCAAAGGACGGCTGGTCCGCCAGGATCTCGATGGAGTCGAGACGCTCATTGATAAGGTCCGGGTCGGTCAGCGGCGACATCAGCCGCTCGGCCAGAAGCCGGGCGCCGCCGCTTGTCACGGTGCGGTCGAGCGCCTTCAAGAGCGTGCCTTCGCGTGCGCCGGACAGCGTCTTTACCAGTTCCAGATTGCCGCGGGTCGCCGGGTCGATGAACAGCGTCGAGGCGGCACTTTCGCGCTCGGGCGTACCGAGCGCCGGCCGCTCGGCAAGCTGGGTCTTTTCGACATAGGAGATCGCCGCAGACGCCGCCGCGAGTTCGGCGCGCGAGAAGGTGCCGAAACCGTCGAGCGTCTTGACGCCGAAATAGCGGCTGATGCGCCCTTCCGCCGTCGCGCTGTCGAACAAGACTGCCGGCTGCGGTACGGCAACGCGGCCGAGCACGTCGAAGACGGGACGTAGTTCCGGGTCGTGAAAGACCGTATCGGCCAGGATCAGTTCGCGCGGCTCGATGCGCAGGATGTCGGCAAGCAGTCGGCTCTCGGCCGTTTCGGCGAGGCGGAAGATGCCGGTGGAGATGTCGATCCAGGCAAGCGCGTAGGCAGGCTCGGACCCGCTCTTGATCCGCGCCAGCGCCATCAGATAGTTGGTCTCGGACGGCGAAAGCAGTTTCTCTTCGGTGATCGTGCCTGGCGTGACCAGGCGCACGACGTCGCGGCGCACCACCGACTTGGCTCCGCGCTTCTTGGCTTCCGCCGGGTCTTCCACCTGTTCGCAGACGGCGACGCGGAAGCCGAGACCGATCAGCTTCTGCAGGTAATCATCGGCCGCATGCACCGGCACGCCGCACATCGGGATCTCCTGCCCCATATGCTGGCCACGCTTGGTGAGCGTGATGCCAAGCGCGCGCGAGGCTTCGACCGCGTCCTGGAAGAACAGCTCGTAGAAGTCGCCCATGCGGTAGAACAGCAGCGAATCCGGGTTGTTCGCCTTGATCTCGATGAACTGTTCCATCATCGGCGTCGCCGTGGAACGGCTTTCCTCGCTCGCCAATTCGGCTGCGGATAAAACCTCCCCCGCGCGGGTCGAATAGTCTGTCACGAAATTCATGATTGTCCCGAAAAAAGAGATGGCACACTATCGCCAAGGAAATATAGACGACAACCATAAAGAGGCGCGCCGCAAGGCTCGCCCACAGGAGGATTGAGGAAACATGCCGGCCACCGACAAGACCGATCGCACCATGACGAGCGTCACCGCGCAGGAAGCGCTCGATTTTCACTCGCAGGGTCGTCCCGGAAAGCTGGAGATTTCTCCCACCAAGGCGATGGCCACCCAACGCGACCTGTCGCTCGCCTATTCGCCGGGCGTTGCCGTGCCGGTCAAGGCGATCGCCGAGGACCCAAACACCGCCTATGATTACACGACGCGCGGCAACATGGTCGCCGTCATCTCGAACGGCACCGCCATTCTCGGCCTCGGCAATCTCGGGGCGCTTGCGTCAAAGCCTGTCATGGAAGGCAAGGCCGTGCTGTTCAAGCGCTTCGCCGACGTCGATTCCATCGACCTTGAGGTCGATACCGAAAACGTCGACGAGTTCATAAACTGCGTGCGTTTCCTCGGGCCCTCCTTCGGCGGCATCAACCTTGAAGACATCAAGGCGCCGGACTGTTTCATCATCGAGCAGAAGCTGCGCGAAGTCATGGACATCCCGGTGTTCCACGACGACCAGCACGGCACCGCGATCATCGCCGCCGCCGGCCTCATCAACGCGCTGGCGCTGACCGGCCGCGACTTCAAGACGACGAAACTCGTGTGCAATGGCGCAGGTGCCGCAGCCATCGCCTGCATCGAGCTCATCAAGTCGATGGGCTTCAATCCGGAAAACGTGATCCTGTGCGATACCAAGGGCGTGATCTTCCAAGGCCGCACCGAGGGCATGAACCAGTGGAAGTCGGCCCATGCGGTCAAGACCGACCGCCGCACGCTCGCCGAAGCGATGGACGGCGCCGACGTGGTCTTCGGTCTTTCGGCCAAGGGCGCGCTGTCGGAGGACATGGTGCGCTCGATGGCGCCGCGGCCGATCATCTTCGCCATGGCCAATCCGGACCCGGAAATCACACCTGAGGAGGTTGCCCGCATCCGCGACGACGCGATCGTGGCCACCGGCCGTTCGGACTATCCGAACCAGGTCAACAACGTGCTCGGCTTCCCCTACATCTTCCGCGGTGCACTGGACGTGCGCGCAACGACCATCAACGACGAGATGAAGATCGCCGCTGCCGAGGCGCTCGCCAGCCTTGCGAAGGAAGACGTTCCCGACGATGTCGCCGCCGCCTACCAGGGCAACCGGCCCCGCTTCGGCCCGCAATACATCATCCCGGTCCCCTTCGACCCGCGGCTGATCTCGGCGATCCCGATGGCGGTCGCCAAGGCGGCGATCGAGAGTGGCGTTGCCCGCAAACCGATCACGGATCTCGAAGCCTATGGCCGCCAGCTTTCCGCCCGCCGCGACCCGATCGCCTCGACGCTGCAGCGCATCTACGAGCGCGTCCGGCGCCAGCCGAAGCGCATCGTCTTTGCCGAAGGCGAAGAGGTGCAGGTCATGCGCTCGGCCATCGCCTATGCCAACCAGCAGCTTGGCACCGCCATCCTGCTCGGCCGCGAGGAGCGCATGCGCGAGACGGCGGAGCGTGAAGGCATCGACCTCGACCGCCCCGGTATCCAGATCGTCAATGCGCGTCTTTCCAAGCGTGTCGGCGCCTATACGGACTATCTCTACGCACGCCTGCAGCGGAAGGGCTTCCTCTTCCGCGACGCCCAGCGCCTGATCAACAACGACCGTAACCACTTCGCCGCCTGCATGGTGGCGCTCGGTGACGCCGACGGCATGGTGACGGGTCTCACCCGCAACTATTCGACGGCACTCGAAGACGTGCGCCGCTGCATCGACCCGAAGCCCGGCCACCGCGTCATCGGCGTCTCGATCGCGCTCTGCCGCGGCCGCACCGTGCTCGTCGCCGACACGGCGGTTCACGACATGCCCTCTTCGGAGGAGCTTGCCGATATCGCCGAGGAAGCAGCCGGCCTCGCCAAGCGTCTCGGCTACGTGCCGCGCGTGGCGATGCTTGCCTATTCCACCTTCGGTCATCCCCAGGGCGAGCGTTCCGAGCGGGTGCGCGAGGCGGTCAACATCCTCGACAAGCGTCGCGTCGATTTCGAGTATGACGGCGAAATGGCCGCCGACGTGGCGCTCAATCCGAAGGTGATGGAGCAATACCCGTTCTGCCGCCTATCGGGCACGGCCAACGTGCTCGTCATGCCGGCGTTCCACTCGGCATCGATCTCGACCAAGATGCTGCAGGAACTCGGCGGCTCGACGGTGATCGGTCCGTTGCTCGTCGGCTTCGACAAGTCGATCCAGATCGTCTCGATGTCGGCCAAGGATTCCGACATCGTCAATATGGCGGCGATCGCGGCCTATAACGCCGGCATGTAGGACCGGTATTGCCGGTCCGGCGGCTGCTCCATTTCGGTGCAGCCGTCTCCGTTCGGGTCAATGCGCGACCCCGATTGGTAGCAATTCGAAACAAATATAAAGAAGAAAAGCCCGCTTTCCGAAAAGGAGGCGGGCTTAATAACATGTAATGCATTTATGTTTAAGGTAATGAAAGACGGAGCCTTGGGAACCCTATGTCTGCCGACCTCCGGAAGATCGGCAGTTTCTCCATTTATTTTCTCTATTCGTTCGTCATGAAACTAGAGAAGAACATGACAATACATGTCTCTCTTTCGACCCTGAAAGTCAAACCCATCATTAATAATTGGTTAACCCCACCGCGACCCGGTCAGGAGGCAGCGCCACCGAAACGTCCGGCATCTGCGCCGTAGTAGTTGAGGTAGCGGCCCGAGATGTTGCTGATCGGCAAAACGATCAGAACGTCGGTGGTGCGGAACGCATGATCGACCACCGCGCCGTCGCCGACCATGGCGCCGAGCCGCATATAGCCCTTGATCAAGGGCGGCAGAGCGGCAAGCGCCTTCTTGGCATTGATCGCCTCGGCCGGCATCAGATCCATCGTCCGGTGCAGCTCGGGCCGTGCGCTGACGGCCCAGTCGTCGCGGGCGCGGATATTGTGGTGCAGGAAGGACAGCGCCAGCGCATGCTCGGCCGGAACGACCCCCGGGAACGAGCCGCAGCCGAACATCGCGTCCATGCCGTATTTGAGCGCATAGGCCCAGTTGCCCTGCCACAGGAGTTCGACCGTGCGCTTGGTCCGGTAGTCCGGCAGGACGCAGGAACGGCCGAGCTCCATGAAGCGCTTGGTCGGATGACGGGCGAGAAGCGCGTCGATCGCGAATTCGGAAGACGAGTAGAAGCCGCCCGAGCGCTCAGCCACATCCTGGCGCAGCAACCGGTATGTCCCGACGATCTGATCCTCGGCGTCGCCTTCGATCGAGGTATCGAGAACCAAAAGGTGGTCGCAGATCGCGTCCCAGCTGTCGACGTCGCGCTTGCGCCGATCGGCCTCGGGGCCGACCTGCGCCTTCATCTCCTCGACGAAAACCTTGTAACGCACGGCCTGAGCGGCATCAATTTCCGACGCCGTGCGGGCGAGCCGCGTCTCGAGATTGGCGATCCTGCCGAGAACGTCGGACGCCGGAGCGGCGGCTTTCTTGCCGATGCAAGCCTGAGAAGTGTCAACCACGTTCGCCGAATCCAGTAGCTCGATGGCCATCCGCGTAATCCCGAATCAAATCTGTCTGCGGGGGCTTAGACCACGTTTCTGCAACAACATAGTGACATGAACATTGCGTACAACCCCCGCTGTCCGATCAATACCGTAACCGCCGCAAGAGTTACCGTTTGCGCAACAGACGCGCGATCTCGGCGGTCAGCACCTGTGGTTCCACGGGCTTGGCGAGCACGACATCGGCACCGGCGGCAAGCAGGCGGTCGCGCATGTCCTCGCGGATATCCGACGTCAGAACGATCACCGGCAGCCGCGCCAGCGCGCGCGACGCCTCGTCCGCGCGTATCTGCCGCATCATGGAAAGCCCGTCGCCACCCGGCATGTTGAGGTCGGTGACGAGAAGCTCCGGCGATGCGTTACCGGCGGGCGCCCGCAGCGTCTCGGCGACCCCCGCGAAGTCGCTGACCAGTTGCACCGCATGTCCCGAGCGCTGCAGCAGGGTGCGGATGATCAATGCATTGATCGGGTCGTCCTCGGCCAGCAGGATGCCGTGTCCCGGCCGACGGTCGGGTTCGATGACCGGCTCTTCGCGCAGGACCGGCCTGTTGTCGTTGATCGCGTCGCGCTTTTCGATGCCCTTCAGGCGCCCGAGCAGCACTTCGACCAGCGACTTTTCGCGCAAGGGCCGGATCAGCCAGGCCTCGTAGCCATCCATCTGGTTGACGGGGTGGCTGTTGCGCTCCTCCGGATTGATCAGATAGGTGCGGCGAACCTCCAGCCGCCCGATGGCCGGCTGCAGCGCCAGAAGCTGCTCGTACTGCTGGGCGTGCCGGTGATCGACGATCACGTCGGTGAGCGGCGCGCCGCCTGCCTGCACGTCGGCGAGAACATGCTGGGCTGCGGCAAGCGTCGTTGCGCGGTGGCAGCGCCCGCCAAGCGTCGCGATGGTTGCGGCCAGCGCCGCCGAGGCCGGGCCATCAGGGGCCATGACCAGCACATGCGATCCGGCAAGGGTCGAGCGGCGCTCCGGCGCGATCGCCTCGACCTCTGCAAGCGGCATGCGGATTTCGAAGCGGCTGCCGCGGCCGGGCGCACTTGCGGCCGTGAGGCTGCCGCCGCAGGCCTGCATGATGCGCCTGGATATGGCGAGGCCGAGACCGGTGCCCTTGGCGCGCTGTTCGTCATTGCCGGCCTGCTCGAACTCCTCGAAGATGCGCTTCAGATCGTCGGGCGACATGCCTGGACCCGTATCGTCGATGCGGATCCGCACGCAGTCCTCGATCGTGTCGGCGCTGACGAAGACGCCGCCGACTTCCGTAAATTTGACCGCGTTGCCGATGACGTTGAAAAGCACCTGCCGCAGACGCGCCGCGTCGAAAGCCATCAGCGCGGGGACGTTGACGGAAACGGTGGCGCCGATCTCGATGCCCTTCTCGTGGGCGCGGTTGGAGAGCATTTCCACGACGCTCTCGATCACGCCGCGCGGATCCTGCCGGCTCGGGCGAAACTGGAAGCGACCGGCCGAAAGCGACGAAAAGTCGATAAGGTCTTCGACGAGCTGGACCAGCGCGTGGCCGGATTGCTGCATTCCGGCGAGATAGTTCTTCTGCTCGCTCGACAGGCGGGTCTGGCCGAGCAGATGGCTCATGCCGAGAATGCCCGAAAGCGGCGTGCGGATTTCATGGCTGACGGTGGCAAGCAGTCGCGACTTTGCCTGGCTCGCCTCTTCAGCCCGCCGGCGCGCCGCCTCGCGCTCGCGCGCAGCCCGCGCTTCCTCGGTCACGTCGCGTGCAATGCTGTGGCGCATCAGCTTGCCGCTCGCCGGATCGCGGGCAATCACGTCATGCCAATCGAAAAGGCGGATGCCCTCGGCAGCGGCGATGCGCACGAGGTAATGATTGGGCGCGGCCTTCGGCTCGAAGCTCAGGCCAAGGGCACCGCAGGCCATGCCCCGGACATCCGACCGGCCGCAGATCTGATGGAAGACGGCATTGGCGTGGACAATCTTTCCGTCCATGCCGCGCATGATCGCAAGGTCGCCCAGCGCATCGTGTATGGTCGAAAGCAGCGCCGAGGTTTCGGAGCGGTGCCAATCCTTGTCTCGCTCCGCCTCGTCGGAAACCGGCACGCTGTCAAACGCGCGGATGGCTTCGACGGCGAGCAGAAGCGCACCGACCACGCCGGCCGCAGCAATCGCCGCGGCAAACAGGTGGAAACCGGCAGTCATGCCGACGACGAGGATAAGGCCGGAAGCGACCAGGCCGAGCAGCGCCAGGGATGCATAATTAAGCGCAGAGCGCGCACCGGAAGCGGGCTGCGCCGACACCTCACGGGACGGCGGCCCATCGAGCGGAAGCGCCGAAACCGACGCAGCGCTACCCGCCCGGGCATCTCTCCCGAAGCCGGTTTCGATCCGCTCTAGCAGTCGTGACGGTTCGCTCATGCGTTCCGGCTAACACGACAGGCGTTCCGAATGGCTTCAAGGCTTCGATAAAATCTTACCGATCCGCCTTTTTCGCGTGCAGCAGCTCGTCAAGGATGATCGCCCCTGCGCCGATGGTGATGAAGGTATCGGCCAGATTGAAGACGGCGAAGGACCACGTCTCCGTATAGAACAGGATGTAATCGATGACGTAGCCGAAGATCACCCGGTCGACGAGGTTGCCAAGCGCACCGGCAATGATCAGCGCGTAGCCGAAATGGGCGAAGAACCGATCCTTCGGCGTGCGCTTCCACAGCCAGAGCACGAAGGCGCAGACGGTGAGCCGCATGCCGACGATGAACCAGCCTTCCATGCCCGACAGCATCGAGAAGGCGACGCCGTAGTTGTAGGTGCGGTAGAGCGCCAGCATCGGCACCACATGGACCGCCTGGTTGAACGGCAGGTAAAGCTCGACCAGATACTTGATCACCTGATCGGCGATGAGTGCGAGAACGATGAAGACCGCGATCGGCAGCGGCCGCGAAAACAGCACCGGCTTCTCGCTCATGCGCGGGCATCCAGCGTCAGCAGATGGCGGCGCGCCTCGAACAGCATTATGCCGGTGGCGATCGCCAGGTTGAGCGAGTCGGCACGGCCGGCCTGCGGGATGCGGGCAAGCGCACCGGCCTCGCGGGCGAGCTCCTCCGGCAGACCCGACTGCTCGTTGCCCATCAAAAGCACGACCGGCTTCGACTTGTAGTCAATGGTGCGATAGTCGACGGCGCCGGCGAGATGGGTCGCGACGACCTTCACGCCCGCGGATTTCTGCCAGCGGATGAAATCCTCGACGCTGGCGCGCGCCACCGGCATCGCAAAGACCGAGCCCATCGTCGCGCGCACGGTTTCGAGCGAAAACGGATCGGTGGTCTCGCCGACGAGAATGACGCCGGAGGCACCGGCGGCATCGGCCGTGCGGATGACGGTGCCGAGGTTGCCGGGGTCGCGAACGCGATCGAGCGCCACATAGGTTTCACCGCGCTGCGGCTTCAGGTCCTTCAGCGACTGGTAGCGCTGCTCGAAAATGCCGACGACCATCTGCGGGTTGTCGCGCCGGGTGATCGTCGACAGCACCTTCTCGCTGACTTCCAGCACCAGCCCACCCTTGGCGAAGGTCTTCGCCGCCACCTGTTCGACATGCGGCTTGCCCTTGGCGGCCTTGGCATAGATCAGCGTCTTGATCTTCCAGCCGAGGTCGAGCGCGTCGATCACCAGCTTCAGGCCCTCCGCCATGAAGGAGCGCGTCTCGTCGCGGTGCTTCTTCTGCGTCAGCGCGCGGATGTCCTTGATGATCGGGTTGGTGAGGCTCGTGACCTCCTTCACCTGACCGACACGACCGGTGCCGTGCTCGCTTCTGTCGTTCGTCATTGCGGTACCCAGCGGCTGAAGAGTGAAGTCGAAAGCGCCCTGCCCGGCTCGCGGCCGTCAAGCCCGCCTTCGCGGATGATGAGTTCGCCCGACTCCACCCGGCCGCCGCGGCCGCGCATCGTCTCGCGCATCAGTTCATGGATCGAGTAGAAGCTCGCCCGGATCGAATAGGCCGTCAGCACCAGGCCGCGCGCCTCCGGCGACAGGATTTCGCGGCAGATGTCGAGCATCGCGGCGAGATGGTCGAAAAGCTGCCAGACCTCGCCGTTCGGCCCGCGGCCGAACTTCGGCGGGTCGGTGAGGATGATGTCGTAGCGGCTACCGCGGCGTTCCTCGCGCTGGATGAATTTCATCGCATCGTCGCAGATCCAGCGGATCGGCAGGTTTTCGGCCCGCGCCAGCTGCTGGTTTTCGCGCGCCCAGCCGATCGCCTTCTTCGAAGCGTCGACATGGGTGACCTCGGCGCCGGCCCTGGCGGCGATCAGCGAGGCAACGCCAGTGTAGCCGAAGAGGTTCAGAACCTTCAGCGGCCGTCCGGCCGCCTCGACCTGCTCCTTCACCCAGCTCCAGTGCGCGAGCTGTTCGGGAAAGACGCCGACATGGCGGAACGAGGTGAAACGGCCGTGGAACTCCGTATTGAGAAGCTGCATCGGCCACGTCTCGCCGAGCACGGCGCCGGGAAAGCGCCAGCGGCCCATGCCGTCTTCGTCGGTGTCGCCGGTGAAGATCGCGTCGGCCTTCTCCCAGACGCTGTCGGGCAGGTTGCGCGGCCAGAGCGCCTGTGCCTCGGGGCGCACGATGCGATAGGGACCGTACTGTTCCAGCTTCTCGCCGGCGCCGCTGTCGATCAGGTGGTAGCCGGAAGCGTCGGACGTTTCAAGAATGAGCGGTACGCGCTCGGCCGGCTTGTCGCCGGTTCGCCGCGCGATCACCCGCGCCGGCGCTTCCTGCGCAGGCGCATGCTTTGCGGGCTTCTCGCGCGTCTCCGCGCCCTGCGCTGCCGCCGGTCGCGCCGGCCGCTCCTTGAAGCCGCCGTCCTTTGGCGGCGCCGAACGCTTCTCTGCGTGGCGGCCGCCGCCACGCGCTTCGGCACCACGGCCCTTGGCCGTCGTCACGGAGGCATTCTTCGACCGCCGGTCCTTTTCCTTCACGCTGAAATCCCTGGGCTTTGTTGGTGCATGGGCCGCCTGCCTGCGCAGTATCCGGGACGGGCCGGCGGACGCCATGAGGTTTGTCGCCGCAGCCTGAGGCCGCGGCATCTCTTGAAGCTGCAAATAGCATCGCTGATGCTCTTGGCAAAGCCGTTTCCGTTTTGCGAAGATCGAGGCGCAAGAACCCGCTGCGAATTTCCACGGGCCGGAACCGGCTTCGCGACAAAATTCCGCGGCAGGTCTAATGTGTCGGAGCGATGTTTGCGCGCCGAAATCGGGCACCTGGCGCCGCCACGGGGGAGGAAAACGCATGGACATGACCGGCGAAGAACGGATTGCGGCTGGGCGCGACGCGGTGTGGCGCGGCCTCAACGACCCGGAAATCCTCAAACGTTGCATCCCCGGATGCCAGTCGCTGGAAATGACGTCGCCGACCGAGCTTGCGGCCGTGGTGAAGATCAAGATCGGCCCGGTCTCGGCCTCCTTCACCGGCAATGTCGTGCTCTCCAACCTCAATCCGCCAGAGAGCTATACGATCTCGGGCGAAGGCAAGGGCGGCATCGCCGGCTTTGCCAAGGGCGGCGCCGATGTCGCCCTGACCGAGGACGGGGAAGAAACGGTGCTGCGTTACGACGTCAAGGCAGAGATCGGTGGGAAGCTCGCGCAGCTCGGCTCGCGTCTGATCGACTCGACCGCCAAGAAACTGGCGCAGCAATTCTTCGCCGATTTTAGCGCCGCCGTTGGCGGCCCGGCGGAAGCTGCGAGCTGAAAACGCAACGCGGCCGAGGGCGCATCCCGTCTCGGTTCGCAGGCTTGTGAAGTTCTGATCAGTTCTGCGGCGCTGCCAGCGTCGCCTGGGTTGCGAGCTTTTCCGCCTGGCTGCGGTGTTTCTCCGCCTCGCGGTGCCACTTCACTGCTTCGTTGGCCTCGTTGCGCGCGCGCCGCCGGTACTTGCCCTGGCTGAACCAGGTGGCGGCGGCACCGAGAATGACGCCGACGATGACCGCAAGGAACAGGAAGACGAAGAACGGCGCGCTCACCGAAAGCACGCTGTCTTCCGGCCGGAAGGGGTTCAGTGCCAGCGTCACGCTCTGGCGGTTGGCCACGCTGAGCACGATCAGGATGATGGCGACCGGTACAAGAACAACGATGTTGATCAGTTTCTTGAACATTCAATCGCTCCATTTCGCCGACGCCCACACTCTTTGCCGGACACTTGCCGGCAACGGGCCTCGTTTACAGGGGGTCGTTGGGGGCCTCACTAGACCGCCAAGGATAATCAATCCTCGTCGTCGCCGTTCATGCCCGGGTTGAGCCGCTCGCGCAGTTCCTTGCCGGTCTTGAAGAACGGCACCCATTTTTCCTCGACGAAAACGGAATCGCCGGTACGCGGGTTGCGCCCGGACCGCGAGGGCCGGTTCTTGACCGAGAAGGCGCCGAAGCCACGCAGTTCGACCCGGTTGCCTGCGGCGAGCGCGTCGGTGATCTCATCGAGGACCGCGTTGACGATATTTTCGACGTCGCGGTGGTAGAGATGCGGATTGCGAGCTGCAACAATCTGCACCAGTTCTGACTTGATCACTGTCGCCCCCTCAAATTCTTGTTTGTTTTGCTTTTTCGGTCTGCATTGTGATTTCCGCAAGGCGGTGCGCGGCATTTGCAAAATCACCGACATCGCTCGACGGCTCAGGCTGGGTATATGTCGCCTTGCTCATTGGCCATCAACCTGCCAAACCGAAACAAGACCGTCAAGAAACAACTTGTCGCCTGCAACTTTTTCGAGCCCGCTCATTGCCGGAAAAGCGTCATATCCCAACATCTTGATCCAGTTGCCGACCAGCGCGCCAAGGCCAAAAGGCAGGGTCTTGCGGGGGGCTTCCCAATCGACGATCGGCAGGTCCTTCGACACCTTTTTCTCGGTGAGGAAGGCGCGAATTTCGTCCTCGCCGCCAAGCTTGTCGACGAGCTTGGCCTTCAGCGCCTGGCGACCGGTGAAAATGCGTCCGTCGGCGAGTAGCAACGCATCGGGACGCGACAACTTGCGGCGGTCGGCAACCAGGTCGACGAACCAGGCGTAGCTGTCGTCGATCATCGACTGGATCATGGCCTTTGCCTCGTCGCTGGCCGGATGGAAGGGCGAAGGTTCCGCCTTCAGCGGCCGCGACTTGATCGATTCCAGGGAGACGCCGAGCTTGTCCATCAGCTCCTTGACCTGCGGATACTGGAAGATGACGCCGATGGAGCCGGTGATCGAGCTTTCGCCGGCAACGATCGTATCGCCGCCGAGCGCGATCATGTAGCCCGCCGAAGCGGCAAGCGTGCGCACATCGGAAACGACCGGTTTCTTGGCGGCGACCTTGCGGATCGCCTTATAGATGACCTCGCCGCCATAGGTGGTGCCACCCGGCGACGAAATGGTCACGACCAGCGCCTTGACGCTGTCGTTGTCGGCAATCTTCTGCAGGCGCTCGAGCAGCTCGCGGTCATCCTGGATCAGGCCGGTGATCGCGACGCGCGCCACATGCTGCCTGTTGTGGCCGACGTCGTCGGCAGCACCGGACCAGGCAAAGATTGCGAGCGCGACGAGGAGAAGCAGGCCCGCCACCACAAAGCGCCAGAAGCTCAACTTCCGGCGCAGGCTGCGGCGATCGGCGATGGCGAGTTCGTCCATGTGGGTTTCTCCCGATTTGTTGGCGCTGCTTCTGTCAGTTTCCGCGGGAACGTGCTATCTGCGCGCGAAGAGGCATATTCCATAAACGCGCTTGGTCACGGTTGAAAGCCGCGGCAGGCGTTTTTGCGCCTTACCCGAGTTTTTTTGCGGCGCCATTGTGCGACAGCAAAAAATATCCATATTTGCGACGACTTACACCAATGTATGTAAATGACCCCTTCGCCGGGTCAGCGACAAAAGCAGTAGAACCGACAGGCCTTTTCATGTTGAACCACGCGCCAGCCCCGGGCATCTTTGCCGATACGGGTGCGAGCTCCGCCGACGCCTACGCGCTCGCCGCGCGGCATTCCGCGCGCGTGCGTCGCCTGAAGATCATCCTGCCGATCATCGCCGGCGTCATCGCCGTCATTTTTGCCGCCGTCTCCTTCGTGCGCGCCTTCATGCCCGTCGACCTGCAGATCGAGACCGCGACGATCGAGGACGGCAAGATCGTCATGAAGAACCCGGCGATCTCCGGCCGCAACAAGCAGGGCATCAGCTATTCGATGAAGGCGCAGCGCGCGCTTCAGGACATCGCCAACCCCGACATCATCACGCTGCAGACGATCCACGCGGAAATGCCGATGAAGGATTCGATGATGGCAACCGTCGATGCCACCAACGGCATCTATGATCGCGGCGCCAATACGCTCGACATGAACGCCCCGTTCACCATTTCCGTCAATAATGGCATCAACGCCGACTTCCAGTCGGCCTATCTGGACATCAATGCCGGCGAGATGGAAACGAAGCAGCCCGTTGCGATCAGCATGAAGGGTGGTTCGATCATTGCGCAGACGCTGCGAATGACGGATAAGGGACGTATTGTAATTTTCGAGGGCATGGTGAGGGTGAACGTCGAGCCCACCGCCATCCGCAAAAACGCGAAATAGGACCCGGTGCACTCCATGTCGGTCACAACCGCATCATTTTTCAAGATTTCCGCCAGCCTGGCCATTGCCGGAGCCGGCGCTTTGATTATTGCCTCCGGCGCTTTTGCGCAGGCCACATCGAGCAAGATGAAGGGCCTTGAGTTGTCCAACGACAAGCCGATCCAGATCGAGAGCGACAAGCTCGAAATCAAGGACCCGGAAAGCAAGGCGATCTTCAGCGGCAACGTCAAGGTCGTGCAGGGCACGACGACGCTGCAGGCGGGCAACATGGTCGTCTTCTACAAGTCCGGCGGCGGCTCGGTTTCGAGCGGCGACGCCGACATCGACCGTATCGAGGTCAGCAACAAGGTTTTCCTGAGCTCCGGTACCCAGCAGGCGACGGCCGACACCGGCTCGTTCGACATGACCAAGCAGGTCTTCGTTCTCAAGGGCGACAAGGTCGTCCTCTCGGAAGGCAAGAACGTCTTCGTCGGCTGCCAGCTCAACGTCCAGATGGAAACCGGCGAGGCCCAGCTCGAAGCCTGCGGCGGCCGCGTGCAGATCCAGCTCGACCCGAAGTCCCGCAAGACGAACTGACGTAGACCGCTCGTGCAACTTCCCTTCCTCCACAAGCGCAAACGGGTCCGCAAACCGTCGGCGACCGCTGCGGTCGCCTCCGGCCATGCGGTCGACAAGGCGCGCTATGACGGCACGCTGATCGCCCGTGGGCTGACCAAGGCCTATCGCGAGCGCCGGGTCGTCAACGGCGTGTCGCTCGTGGTGCGGCGCGGCGAAGCCGTAGGCCTGCTCGGGCCGAACGGCGCCGGCAAGACCACCTGCTTCTACATGATCACCGGCCTCGTCCCCGTCGACGAGGGCTCGATCGAGATCAACGGCAACGACGTGACGACCATGCCGATGTATCGGCGCGCACGCCTTGGCGTCGGCTACCTGCCGCAGGAAGCGTCGATCTTCCGCGGACTGACGGTCGAGGAGAACATCCGCGCCGTGCTCGAGGTCCACGACAAGAACCTGGAGCGACGCGAGAGCAAGCTCAACGACCTGCTCGGCGAGTTCAACATCACGCATTTGCGCAAGTCGCCGGCGATCGCGCTTTCCGGTGGCGAACGCCGCCGTCTCGAAATCGCCCGAGCGCTCGCGACCGACCCGACCTTCATGCTGCTCGACGAGCCCTTTGCCGGCGTCGACCCGATCTCGGTCGCCGACATCCAGGCACTTGTCCGGCATCTGACCTCGCGCGGCATCGGCGTGCTGATCACCGACCACAACGTCCGCGAGACGCTCGGCCTCATCGATCGCGCCTACATTATTCATGCCGGCGAAGTGCTGACGCATGGTCGCGCCAACGACATCGTCACCAATCCTGACGTGCGCCGGCTCTATCTCGGCGACAATTTCAGCCTCTGAGACCGCCTCGCGGGCGATTCCGCCCGCGATCGCGCTTGACCAAACCTTTCCGATAAGCAATTTTTGGGCCAATTAAGAAAAGGGCCCGATCGGCGACCGGAGAAGCACCGCGGCCCCTGGAGATTTCTCGGGAGTTTCGCGTCAGCATGGCCCTGTCCGCCAGCCTTCATCTGCGCCAATCCCAGTCCCTGGTGATGACGCCACAACTCATGCAGTCGATCCAGCTGCTGCAGATGACGCATCTTGAACTCAACCAGTTCATCGCCCAGGAAGTCGAAAAGAACCCGCTGCTCGAATTTCAGGCAAATGACGATCAGCTCACCCCGGAGCGGGGCGAGATGGCCGGCGGCGACGAGAGTGGCGGAAACGACGACGGCGGCGGCCAGGCGGATCTCTATGACAGCGCCACATCGCAAAGCGGCGAGCGGCTCGACGACCAGCTCGATGCCGATTTCGCCAATGTCTTCCAGGACGACACGACGCCGCAGCGCGCCGACGCGCCGGAATTGCTTGGCCAGTGGAAATCGATGCCCGGCGGCGGCGAGGGCGAAGACTACGACCTCGACGACTTCGTCGCCGGCCGCAAGAGCCTGCGCGAAACGCTTCTGGAGCAATTGCCCTTCGCACTGCCGACGCCGTCAGACCGACTGATCGCACAGCACCTCATCGACCAGCTGGACGACGCCGGCTACCTGCAGGCGGACCTCGGCGAGGTCGGCGAACGGCTGGGTGCCGCGCATGCCGATGTCGTCAGGGTACTGCTGACGCTGCAGCAGTTCGATCCGCCGGGCGTCTTTGCCCGTTCGCTCGGCGAATGTCTCGCCATCCAGCTGCGTGCCCGCGACCGGCTCGATCCGGCGATGGAGGCGCTGCTTGCCAATCTCGAACTTCTGGCGCGACGGGATTTCGCAACGCTCAAGAAGATCTGCGGCGTCGATGAGGAAGACCTGATCGACATGCTGGCGGAAATCCGCAAGCTGGATCCGAAGCCGGGCACCAGCTTCGAGACCAGCGTCAGCGAGGCAATCGTGCCCGATATCGTCGTGCGGGCAGCGCCCGACGGGTCGTGGCTGGTCGAGCTCAATCCGGATGCTTTGCCGCGCGTTCTGGTCAACCAGGACTATTTCGCTTCGGTTTCGCGCGGCACGCAGAAAAACAGCGCCGACCAGGCCTTCCTCAACGAATGCCTGCAGAATGCCAACTGGTTGACGCGCAGCCTCGACCAGCGCGCCCGCACGATCATGAAGGTCGCGACCGAGATCGTGCGCCAGCAGGACGCCTTTCTCGCCAACGGCATCGGGCATCTCAGGCCGCTGAACCTCAAGACCGTGGCCGACGCCATCAAGATGCATGAATCGACCGTCAGCCGCGTCACCTCGAACAAGTACATGCTGACGCCGCGCGGGCTGTTCGAACTCAAATATTTCTTCACCGTCTCGATCGGCTCGGCCGAAGGCGGCGACAGCCATTCGGCAGAATCCGTGCGCCACAAGATCCGCACGCTGATCCAGGAGGAGAGCACCGAGGCCGTGCTTTCCGACGACGACATCGTCGACATCCTCAAGAAGGCCGGCATCGACATCGCGCGGCGCACGGTCGCCAAATACCGGGAGGCGATGAACATCCCCTCCTCCGTGCAGCGCCGGCGGGAGAAGCGCGCGCTCGCCAAGGCCTCCGGTTTCTGAGCCCCGAACGTTAAGGCGCATTAACTTTTTTGCGACCTTCGATTGACTCTCTCCGACACAGGCGATATGAGCCCGCCGCAATTGCCGGGGACATGCTCGCCCCGGAGGCGACCGGTGCGACCGGTGGCTGCGACAGAGGCGCGCTCGCAAGTCTGAAAGGCTTGGATGACGGGACCGCTTGGAATAGACTGGCTACGCAAATCACGAACGAGAGAGGAAACTCCATGAGTGTGCGTGTATCCGGTAAACAGATGGAAATCGGCGATTCGTTCCGCGCCCGCATTGGCGAGCAGATCGAGCAGGCCGTTACCAAATATTTCGACGGAGGATATTCAAGCCAGGTCACTGTGGAAAAATCCGGGCCGCGCTTTAGCGCCGACTGCAAGCTTCATCTCGATACGGGCGTGGTAATGCAGGCGAATGGCCAGGCGAACGATCCACAGGCAGCCTTCGACGCGGCGTCGGACCGCATCGAAAAGCGCCTGCGTCGCTACAAGCGCAAGCTGAAGGATCATCACAACGGCAACGGACAGAACGCTGCCGAAGTGGCCTACACAGTGATGGATTCGGTGCCCTTCGAGGATGACGAAGTCCCCGAGGATTACGCACCGACGATCGTCGCCGAGAGCTCGAAACAGTTGAGGACGATGTCTGTCGCCAGCGCCGTGATGGCGCTCGACATGACCGACGAACCCGTCCTGATGTTCCGCACTCCCGGCAAGGCTGAGTTGAATATCGTCTACAGACGCAACGATGGAAATATTGGCTGGATCGACGCTGCCAATATCAAAGCATGAGCGAAAAAGAGGGATGCCGGCATGCCGGCGTCCCTCTCCCGCAACTCAGCGGCCAGGCCGGAAAATGTGACTTTTCTGTGCATGGAACCCGCCATGACAAAGATGGTTAGAGCCATTGCGACGCATTTATGATGATGTTGTCCGGCTCTAACCGGCGAACGAGGACAAAAGAATGGCATTGGCAGGTCTACTGCATCAAAATGCGATCATCCCGGCCATGAGGGCCAACTCGAAAAAACAGCTCCTTCAGGAATTGGCGGCAAAAGCTTCTAAGATCACCGGGGTTCCGGAGCGTGAAATCTTCGACGTGATCCTGCAGCGCGAGCGCCTCGGTTCCACCGGCGTCGGCAACGGCATCGCCATCCCGCACGGCAAGCTCAACAACCTTCCCTCGATCATCGGCATCTTCGCGCGTCTCGACACGCCTGTCGATTTCGAGGCGCTCGACGACCAGCCGGTCGATCTCGTGTTCCTGCTGCTTGCTCCGGAAGGCGCCGGCGCGGACCACCTCAAGGCCCTGTCGCGCATCGCCCGCGTGCTTCGTGACCAGGACATGGTCGCCAAGATCCGCTCGAGCGATTCCGCCAGTGCGATCTACACGCTGCTCGACGACGACGCGACCTCGCACGCCGCCTGAGCTTGAACAACGGGGCGCATCCAGTAGGATGCGCACAGTCGCCCGAACCTTGCGTCAATAGAGCTGACGCCCGTTCAAATGATCAATGAAAATCCGGAACAGTGCACCCTGGCTCGAAATGCCGAGCCGGCGATAGATGTTCTTGCGGTGGATGCGCACCGTCCCTTCGGCAATGTTCATGACCTTGCCGATCGACAGGTTGCTGTGGCCCCTGAGGATCAGGCGCACGATGTTGCGCTGCTGCTTGGTCAGCCGATCTGAACACAGGCTCTCGAACGCCGCTTCCATCGCGTCGTCGTCGCCCTCCTCGGAAGGCGGCGGCGCGACCGTCTGGCCCCGCTGTCTCCAGTTCGACCGGATGGCCTCGCGCACGATCGGCTCGTAGACGCGGAGCCGCGATAGTTCCGCCTCGCTGAAAGGTTCGCCGCCGCGGCCGCGCATCAGCGAATAGGTCGCCTGCAGGCCGCCATCGAGCGGGATGACGAAGCCCACCTCCTCGACGAGAACGCCCGATTCCATCGACACGCAAGGATGCACTTCCGCCGACGACGAGAAGTCGGACTGGAAGAACTGGTCCGGCGCCAGCTCGCGCATCCGCCAGAGCCCTGCCGGCTGGCCGGCACAACAGGCGACGTAAAAGGGATCGAGCAGGTAGGCGCCGCCGAGATAGGCGGAAAGCGCACTTGCCGACACCTTGGCCGTATAGCCGTCATGCAGGACGATCGGCCTGGCATCGTAGGGGTAGGCAAACACGACCGAGAGATCGAATCCGGTGACCGACCGGAGCATCCGGTCCAGCGCCCGACCGAAATCCTCGGTGCCGATCAGGCCGATCATCGCCGAGATATCGGCGGACTCGCTTGCGAGCATTCCCTTGTCATCCCCCAACCCTACGTATCCCTCATGGGATATCGACAGCCCCTCACTCGTCAACAATAATTCCCGGGGAGTGAGAAACCGGATCCGTCGCGGGTCGTCGTTGGCGACCGATGCGAAGGACGCCCAAGGGGAGGATGACGATGGCAGGCAGGCTTTCAGGCAAGGTGGCGCTGATCAGCGGTGGCGCGGGAGGCTGCGGTCTTGCCGCATCCGAGCTGTTCGCGCGCGAAGGCGCAAAGGTCGGCATCGTCGACCTGCCGCGCAGCAAGGGCGAAGAGGTGGCCGCCTCGATCCGCGCCAATGGCGGCGAGGCGATTTTCGCCCCCGCCGATGTCTCGCTGTCGGCCGAGGTGACCTCCGCCGTCAAGGCGGTCGAAGCGGCCTTCGGTTCCATCACCGTGCTCTTCAACCACGCCGGCATCCTTGCCGTCGGCCCCTTCCTCGAAACGGAGGAGGACGAGTGGGACCGGCTGATGGCGGTCAATGTGCGCAGCATGTTCCTGATGACCAAGGCAGTGTTGCCGGGCATGCTTGCCGCCGGCGGCGGCAGCATCGTCTGCACCTCGTCGATCTCGGCCGTGGCGGCCACACCGATGGAAGTGCTCTACGACACCACCAAGGGCGCCTGCCACATGTTCGCGCGCGCCATCGCCGTCGAGTTCCGTGACCGCGGCATCCGCTGCAACGCCGTCTGCCCGGGCTTCATCGCCACCGACCACGGCAAGCGCGAGCTTGTCGGCCTCAGCAAGTACGGCGTCGACGTTTCGGAGGCGGCGATCGCCGCGCAGCAGGGCCGCATGTGCGATCCGAAGGAAGTGGCGAACGCGGCTTTGTTTCTGGCGAGTGACGAGGCGAGCTTTGTCAACGGCACGCATCTGTTCGTCGACAATTGCTTCACCGCGGTTTGAGGGAGGGGAAAATGCTTCAGGCAGGTGGCCACTGGCGCAACTGGGTCGGAAACCAATCATGCATCGTGCGCCATCGCGGCGCGCCGGAGAGCGAGGCGGCGCTGGCCGAAATGGTGCGCGATGCGACAGCACAGGGGCTGAACGTCCGTTGCGCCGGGTCCGGCCATTCCTTCACACCGGTGGCACTGACGAGCGGGCTGCATCTGACGCTTTCCAACATGCAAGGTGTCGTCAACATCGACAGCGCGCGCAAGCGCGTCGCGGTCAAGGCCGGCACCACCATCAACCAGCTCGGCAAGGTGCTGAAGGAAAACGGCCTGTCGCTGATCAACCAGGGCGATATCGACAGCCAGGCGCTGGCCGGCGCGCTGACGACCGGCACTCATGGCACCGGCGCCAGGCTTGGCAACATGGCCTCGCAGATCGTCGGCATGCGCCTCGTGCAACCGGACGGCAGCATCCTCGTGGTCGACGAGACGACGCCGGACCTGCTCGAGGCGGCGCGCGTCTCCGTCGGCATGCTCGGCGTGATCTCGGAGATTACCCTGCAGGCGATGGATAGCTACAATCTCCATGAAAAGCTGTGGCGCTGCACCTTCGACGAAATGATCGAGCAGCACGACGAGCTTGCAGCCAAGCACCGCCATTTCGGCTTCTTCTGGTGCCCGGTGCCCGAGAGCCGCCACTGCTACTGCCTGCCGGATACGGCCTCGGTTTCGACCACTGACAAGACCTCCGACGTCTGCGAGATGAAGGTGATCGACATCACCGGGGAAGCGCCGATGGAGCGCGGTTTCGAGAAGATCGCCTATTCCTCGGAGATCTACCCGATCGAATACGTGCCGAACTTCCACGAACTCGAATATGCGGTGCCCGTCGCCCACGGCAAGGAAGCGGTCAAGGCGGTGCGCAAGCTGATGCTGGAAAAGCACCCGACCTGCATCTATCCGATCGAGTATCGTTTCACCGCCGGCGACACCGGCTGGATCAGCCCCTTCTTCGAGCAAGACTCGATCACGCTTTCGGTCTCCGGCGAGCCCGGCACCGACTATTGGGAATATCTGAAGGACGTGGACACGATCCTCAGGCAGTACGGGTCGCGGCCGCATTGGGGCAAGCTGCACTTCCTCGGCGCAGAGGATGTAACGGCACTCTACCCCCGCGCCGGCGACTTCCGGGCGCTGAGGGCCAAGGTCGACCCCGAAGGACGCTTCCTCAACGATCACCTGCAGCAATTGTTCGGGTAAGACTTGCCCGCGGCTGTCGCCGCACGGTGCACCAAACAAAAACGCCGCGCGAAGCGTTTCGCGCGGCGTTTCCCCTTAAATCTGTCTCTTTGCGCTCAGGCGCTCGGCGCGTCGCCGTTCTCGCCAGCCACGACCTTGGGGCCGCCCTTGGAGACGCCGACCATGGCCGGGCGCAGCACGCGGTCGCCGATGACGTAACCGGCCTGGACCACCTGCAGCACCGTGTTGTTCGGAACGTCGGCGTTCGGGATCTCGAACATCGCCTGGTGGAAGTTCGGGTCGAACTTCTGGCCTTCCGGCTCGAGCTTCTTCACGCCATGGCGCTCAAGCGCCGAAAGCATCGAGCGCTCGGTCATTTCGACGCCCTCGATCAGCGTGTTGAGGCCGGTTTCGCCGGCTTCCTTGGCTTCGGCCGGAATGGCGTCGAGCGCGCGGCGCAGGTTGTCGGATACCGCCAGCATGTCGCGGGCAAAGCCTGCAACCGAATAGGACTTGGCATCCTTGACGTCGCGTTCAGTGCGACGGCGCAGGTTGTCCATCTCGGCGGCAAGCCGAAGGTACTTGTCGCGCAGTTCGGCGCTCTCGGCCCGGGCGAGTTCCAACGGATCGGGCTCGGCAACGGCTGCTGCCTCGGCAGCGTCCGGTGCGGCGTCGAATACCTCGTCGGTGGCCTCGGGTCCGTGCTTGTTCGTATCGTCGGTCATGACGTTCTCCGCAGTGTCGTCTCTATTGTCCTTCGCATTTCCACACCGCAAGCGCGAGCCTGCGTTTCAGCAAAAATGCTCAGGAACTGGATTTGAAGCCGATATCGAGGTTTGGGGCCGAAAAATCAAGGGTTCAATGGCGCACGTCAGCTAAAGGCGCGCTCTTAGCGCGAAAGCCGCGACATCAGCTGCGCGGTATAATCGACCATCGGCACGATGCGCGAGTAGTTGAGCCGCGTCGGACCGATGACGCCAACGGCGCCAACGATGCGGTCCTCGCCATCGCGATAGGGTGCGACGATCAGCGAGGAGCCGGACAGCGAGAACAGCTTGTTTTCCGAGCCGATGAAGATCCGCACGCCCGGGCCGCTCTCGGCAAGATCGAGCAGCTCGATCATGCTGTCCTTCTTTTCCAGATCGTCGAACAGCATTCTAAGCCGGTCGATATCCTCGGCGCCTTCGAGCCCTTCGAGCAGGTTGGCACGGCCGCGCACGATCAGGCGCGCCGGCTTCTCGTCGCCCTCGTTGCCCGACCAGATGGCAAGGCCGCGCTCGACGAGATCCTGCGACAGCGCGTCGAGTTCGCCGCGCACCGTCAGCTTCACCCTTTCGAGCTGCGCCCGCACCTCGCCGATCGTCTGTCCGGCGAGATGGGCGTTGAGGAAGTTTGCGGCCTCCGTAAGCTGCGAGCTGGTGACGCCTGCCGGCAGCTCGATGATGCGGTTTTCCACCTGGTCATGTTCGCCGACGAGCACGGCCAGCGCCTTGGTCGGCGCCAGGCGGATGAACTCGACATGCTTCAGCACCGGATCGGCCTTGGCGGTGATGACGAGACCCGCGCCGCGCGACATGCCGGACAGCATCTGGCTCGCTTCGGTCAAAAGCGCATCCACCGGCTGGGTATGGTCGTCGCGCCGGACATGCCGGTCGATCGAGGCGCGGTCTTCAGGTGAGAGATTGCCGACCTGCATGAAGGCGTCGACGAAGAAGCGCAGGCCCGTCTGGGTCGGCAGGCGACCGGCGCTCACATGCGGCGAATAGATGAGGCCGAGATCTTCGAGGTCGCTCATCACGTTGCGCACGGAGGCGGGCGAGAGCGCCATCGGCAAGAGCCGCGACAGATTGCGCGAGCCGAGCGGCTCGCCGCTCGTCAGATAGGTCTCCACGATGCGACGGAAAATTTCGCCCGAGCGCTCGTCGAGCGCCGCGGCGATTTCCTTTGCTCCGGGATTGCGCAGTACCATGTCACTCCACATATGCAGGCACATCCTGCCGTGGCCGGAATATAGTGTCCCTGCGGTCCGTTGGCAAAAGGGAAAAAACGGTCGATTGCCCGGCTTTCCACCGGTTCCCTTTGCCCGCGCCATGTTCTGCAGCGCCGCGCGTCCTCGGGCGCGCCAAACGTCGCTGCAGCACCTTAAACTGCTGCACAATTTTGTCCCTAAATCGATTTCGATTTAGGGAATTATGCAGTAGAAGGCTCACGAGATACGATAGGAGTTGACGATGCGGCCATCCGGCAGAAAAACCGATCAAATGCGCAAGGTTTCTTTCGAGCGCAATTTTTCCAAGCATGCGGAAGGCTCCTGTCTGGTGCGGTTCGGCGACACGCATGTGCTGTGCACCGCCAGCCTTGAGGAAAAGGTTCCGGCCTGGCTGCGCAATGGTGGCAAGGGCTGGGTGACGGCGGAGTACGGCATGCTGCCGCGTGCCACCGGCGAGCGCATGCGGCGCGAGGCGGCAAGCGGCAAGCAGAGCGGCCGTACCCAGGAAATCCAGCGACTGATCGGCCGGTCGCTGCGCGCCGTCGTCGATCTGCCGGCGCTCGGCGAACGCCAGATCTCGATCGACTGCGACGTCATCCAGGCTGATGGCGGCACGCGCACGGCCTCGATCACCGGCGCCTGGATCGCGCTCCACGACTGCCTGAAGTGGATGGAAGCCCGTAACATGGTCAAGGTCGAGAAGGTCCTGAAGGATCATGTCGCCGCCATTTCCTGCGGCATCTTCGCCAACCAGTCGGTGATCGATCTCGACTACCTGGAAGATTCCGCCGCCGAGACCGACGCCAACTTCGTCATGACCGGCTCCGGCGGCATCGTCGAGATCCAGGGCACGGCGGAAGGCAAGCCGTTCTCGGAAGAGGAATTCGCAAGCCTTATGGGCCTTGCCAAGAACGGCATTGCCGAACTGGTCGCGCTGCAGAAGCAGGCAATCGCCGGCTGACGAAAGGACTTTCAGGATGGCCCCGGCGCTGGAAGGCATTCTCGAGACCGCCCTTTACGTGGGCGACCTCGATGCCGCCGAGGCCTTCTACGGTGGTATTCTCGGGCTGCAGAAGATCACCCGCGCCGCAAACCGGCACGTGTTCTTCCGCTGCGGTCAGGGCGTGCTTTTGATCTTCAATCCGGCCGAAACAGTGAAACCGCCGGCGCCGGACGCAGCCCTGCCAGTACCGCCGCATGGCACGACCGGTCGGGGACATATGTGCTTTCGGGTAGCAGCCGAGGCGCTCGACACCTGGAAAGCTAAGCTCGAAACAGCCGGTATCGAGATCGAAAGCGATCTTCGCTGGCCGAACGGGGCGCGGTCCTTCTATTTCCGCGACCCGGCCGGCAACAGCCTTGAATGTGCGGAACCGGGCCTCTGGTCCATCGAATGAACACGAAACGAGACACCATGCGCAAACTGGACAACAAGACGCTGATCGTCGCCAGCCACAATGCCGGCAAGATCCGCGAAATCCGCGATCTCATCGGCCCGCTCGGCTTTCAGGCGAAGTCGGCCGCAGACCTCAACTTCGTCGAGCCCGACGAGACCGGAACGACCTTCGAGGAAAACGCGACGATCAAGGCGCTCGCCTCGGCCAAGGCATCCGGCCTGCCAGCGCTTTCGGACGATTCGGGTCTCGCGATCGACGCACTCGATGGCGCACCCGGCGTCTATACCGCCAACTGGGCCGAGCGCGAGGATGGCAGCCGCGACTTCGCCATGGCCATGCAGAAGGTCGAAGATG
Organism: Ensifer sp. LBL; assembly: GCF_050435225.1. Taxonomy (NCBI): domain Bacteria; kingdom Pseudomonadati; phylum Pseudomonadota; class Alphaproteobacteria; order Hyphomicrobiales; family Rhizobiaceae; genus Ensifer; species Ensifer sp. LBL. The sequence goes on from NZ_JBNDJY010000001.1 coordinate 1,153,054, forward strand.
CGCTGCAGGAGAAGGGCGCCAAGACGCCGTCCGAGCGCACCGCCCGTTTCGTCTCGGTTCTCTGCCTTGCCTGGCCGGACGGCCACGTGGAGCTCTTCCGCGGCGAAGTCGAAGGCTTCGTCGTCTGGCCGCCGCGCGGCAGCCAGGGCTTCGGCTATGATCCGGTGTTCCAGCCCAAGGGCTACGACACCACCTTCGGCGAGATGAGCGCCGACGAGAAGCACGGCTGGAAGCCGGGCGACAAAGAGGCCCTGTCGCACCGCGCCCGCGCCTTCAAGATCTTTGCCGAAACCTGCCTCGGAGCGTGATCGGAGCGGGAGAAGGAAACCGCGGATCTGTCCGCCGCATCCCCGCTCCCTATGAAATGTGACCATGAGAGACGCAATAATGCAGACTGCCACGCTATCGGCGATCGGTGACGGCATGGACCCCGGTTTCGGGGTCTATGTGCATTGGCCGTTCTGCGCGGCCAAATGCCCCTATTGCGACTTCAACAGCCATGTGCGCCACCAGCCGGTGGACCAGCCGCGTTTCGTTGCCGCTTTCCTCAAAGAAATGGAAGAAGTGCGCGAGCTTTCCGGCCCACGTACCGTCACCAGCGTCTTCATGGGCGGCGGCACGCCGTCCTTGATGGAACCCGCCACGGTCGACGCCATCCTTCAGGGTATCGCCCGCCATTGGCATGTCCCTGATGGCATCGAGATCACCATGGAGGCGAACCCGTCGAGCGTCGAGGCGACGCGCTTCCACGGCTACCGCGCCGCCGGCGTCAATCGCGTCTCGCTCGGCGTCCAGGCGCTGAACGACCGGGACCTGAAGTTCCTCGGCCGGCTGCACAATGTGGAGGATGCACTGAAGGCGATCCGACTGGCGCGTGAGATCTTCCCGCGCATGTCCTTCGACCTGATTTATGCCCGCCCGAACCAGACGGTCGAGGAGTGGGAGCGCGAGCTGAAGGAGGCCGTCTCCTACGCGGTCGACCACCTGTCGCTCTACCAGCTGACGATCGAGGAAGGCACGCCCTTTTTCGGCCTTCACAAGGCCGGCAAGCTCATCGTTCCCGACGGCGAACAATCGGCGGTACTCTACGAGGCGACGCAGGACATCACGGCTTCGATCGGCATGCCGGCCTATGAGGTTTCCAACCACGCTCGCCCGGGTGCCGAGAGCCGCCACAACCTCACCTATTGGCGCTACGGCGACTATGCCGGTATCGGCCCGGGTGCGCATGGGCGTCTCGGCATCGGCAACGGCAAGATCGCGACCTCCACGGAGCGCAAGCCCGAGGAATGGCTGCGTCTCGTCGAGACCCATGGCCACGGCATGATCGAACGGGAATCGCTCGATCTCGAAGCTCAGTCCGACGAATTGCTGCTGATGGGCCTGCGCCTGAAAGAAGGCGTCGATCTCGCCCGCTGGCAGACCCTTTCCGGCCGCGATCCGGACCCGGAGCGCGAACAGTTCCTGATCGATCACGGCTTCATCGAGCGGCTCGGCAATTCCCGCCTGCGCTGCACGCCGGCGGGCATGTTGATCCTCGACGCCGTGGTCGCCGATCTCGCCTGCCCGTAAGGCGATCGTGACGCAGCAGCGGACGGCAATTGCCGGGCAATGGTCCGCAGCGGCGTCCGGTTTTTTTCGCCGGCTACCGGTTCAATCGAACGTTTCGCCCGACAGCGGCGTTGCTCGCATGGACGGCCGCTCTTCGAAAGCGTCGAACCAGCGGGTCAAGCGCGGCCGATCCCGAAACGACGGCAAGTCGCGGAAAGCCATCCAGGAGAGCGTGGTTGCGAGCGCAATCTGGCCGACATCGACGGCAGCCTCCGGATCCAGCGTCCGCTCCAGCCAATCGTAGGTGGCCTCGATCTTCTCGGCATAGCCATCGGCAAGCGCCGGATAACGCAGATGCTCCGGCCTGCGCTCCCACTCCCACCGCAGGCCGATACCCGTCTGGGCCAGCACCTGCGCCACCGACTGCAGCCTGAGCGCGCGCCAGCGCGGCTCGCCCGCCTCAGGGATCAGCTTGCGGCCCTCATGGAGCGTGTCGAGATAGTCGCAGATCACGTCGCTGTCGAAGATCGGCTCCTGCCCCTCACGCAACAGGATCGGAACCTTGCCGAGCGGGTTTTCGGCATAGACCTCGTCGTTGCGCCGTGTCGGGCTGGTTTCGTGATGAATGACCTCGAGCCGGTCGGCAAGACCGATCTCATGGGCAAAGACGAGCGCCTTGCGAGCGAAGGGGGAATGGGTCTGGTAGTAGAGGATCATGTCTATCTCGCTGGATCTGGTGTGAATTCCTGGTCCTGCGCAGAGATATTGCATTCAGCGTGATAAAGGCGCTCTGTTTTGCAACCACGACTGCAAGTTTGTTTCGTCAAGATCCGTTTCGCCGGTTGGGCCTTCAGCCGACAAACGCGTGCCGCTGCCGTCCAGCGCACAAATCGTCATTCCGACCCGGTCAATGGCAGTGCGGCCAAACGTTTTTCCAGGAACAGAACTTCGGCCCGGCCCGGTGCGATGGCGATCGCGCGCCGATAGGCGTCTGCGGCCTCGGCATGTTTGCCCACCGACGCCAAAAGCGCCGCGTGCGCCGCATGCCACGGCTGGTAGTCCGCAAGTTCTGCTGCGAGCCCCTCGACGATCGCCAGCCCGCGGGCAGCATCGCCCGCCTCGGCCACGGCCACAGCGGCGTTGAGCGAGACCACCGGTGTCGGCTCAAACCGGAAGAGGGCGGCATAAAGCGCGGCGATTTGCGGCCAGTCGGGTCCTCCCTCACCCAGCCGGCAATCGGCGATGGCAGCCTTGATCTGGTATGGGCCGGGGCTTCGTCGGCCCATAGCGCGCGCAAGAAGGGCGCGGCCCTGCGCAATCTGCGCCTGGTCCCATAGATTGCGATCCTGCTCGCTCAGCGGAAGGCTTGCCCCGTCAGCACCGATCCGTGCCGCGCGGCGCGCGGCGGTCAAGAGGATCATCGCCAGCGCACCCTCGATTTCCGGGTCCGCTGGGCGCAGCCGGTCGATCATCCGCATCAGATACTCGGCCTCAAGACACAGATCCCTTGGACCTTCCGTCGCCGCGAGATAGCCGGTCGTGAAAATCAGGTAGATCGTGGTCAACACGGCGTCCAGCCGCGCCGGCCAGTGCTCGGCCGTCGGCACGAAGAACGAGATGCCGGCGCCCGCGATCTTGGCCTTGGCGCGGCTGATGCGTTGGCCCATCGTCGGCTCGTGGTCCAGGAAGGCACGGGCGATTTCGGTGGTGGAGAGACCGCAGACTGTCCGCAAGGTCAGTGCCACGCGTGACTTCAGCTCAAGGGCCGGGTGGCAGCAGACGAAGATCAGCCGCAGGCGTTCGTCGGGAATGTCTTCAGGGTCCGCTTCCTCGCGAACAATGAGTTGCGCCAGTGCCTCGGCCTTGCCGATATCACGGCGAGCGGCGCGCAGGCGATCAAGCGCCTTGCGCCGGGCAACTGTCAAAAGCCAGCCCTGCGGCGATGCCGGCGTGCCGGTCCGGCCCCAATGCGACAGCGCCGAAACGGCTGCCTCCTGCAGCGCGTCCTCTGCCAGCGACAAGTCACGCAGGTTGGCGACAAGGATGGCAAGCAGCCGCCCCCGATCGGCCCGCAGCGTGCTGTCGAGCAACTTCGCCACTGCGATGGCCCTGGGGACGGCTTGTGTCATGGATCGAGTGTCATGGATCAGGTGCCATGGATCATGATCATCGGAGATCAGCTCGCCGGGTTGTAGTCCATGAGCGGACGCACCTCGATCGTGCCGAAATGCGCCGAGGGTATCAATGCTGCATAGGTGAGCGCCGCATCCAGGTCCGCGACATCGATGACATAATAGCCGCCGAGATGCTCGTGCGTTTCGGCAAACGGACCATCCATGGTTTCGACCTTGCCGGACTTGATGCGCAGCGACGTCGCGGTTTCGACCCCCTGCAGGCCTTCGCCCGACCGCAGCACGCCGTCCTCCTTCATCCGCGCGTTGGCGGCGAAGAACCCCGCCATCATCTCCTGGAAAGCGGGCGTGCCATAGGCCGGCTCTTTTTGAGGGTCGTTATAGATCAGCAGCATATATTGCATGGTTTCATCTTTCGATTAGGTGCAGCCTTCAAAGGCCGACGATGTTGGCGCCCAGGCAGACCATGGCGTTGAGCGCAGCAAGGATGTTGGTGCCGTTTCCGACGTAACGAAGGGGGTGCCCTGCATTGTCAGCCTTCAGGCCGAAGGGATGCGCAATCCGCCCGATCAGCAACAGCGCGCCCGAGATATGCAGATACAGCGCCGGAGCCCCCATACCTTCGGCAAGGATCATCAAAATGACGACGAACGCCGACCATTCAGCGCAATTGCCATGTTGGCGGATACGCTGAAGCAAAAGGGCATTTCCGCCGTCACCAAACGATACGCCCTGCGCGGATCGCATCGCGCTGACGCGGAACCACAGGATCAGATAGATCGCCGCCACGGGCAGCGCATAAAGCGGTGTCACAGTAAAAATCATAGTCTCTCCAATGGGATTGAATAGTCTGAGCGCCCGATGGACGTCCGCGCTTCGCAAATTTCGACATGGGGCTAAATTTTTTTCGGAAATTTTTGAGGATCGGCCGGCGGGACCATGCACGACCTGCGGAATCCATGCAAGGAGAGGTCGTGTTTTAGAAACAATGCACGCAAAAGCATTGTCGCATCGCCGAACGATGGATCATCCGAGGAACGCCCGGCGTGACCGAGCTCGGCAGCAAAAGCGAGCGCCGCGCGCACGCTGGCGACGAGCCTGGCGATGGATCATGATCGCCTCGCGGGATCCGGCACGCGCGTGTTCCCGCAAAGAGATGGGCTTTGGCGGCGATGCAGGCGTCCTCATGCATCGCCACGCTGCAGGAGCGGTTCGTCAGAACCTACTTCATCGGATCGCCCTTGAGGCGATTGAGTTCGATGCCCCTGGCAACGAGCCGGGCGACCTGTGCTGCGTCGACGTCATCGGTGCTGCGCAGGCGGATATAGGCCATGTCACCCTTGCCGCCGCCCTTCTCCATGCGAGGATCAAGATCGAGCATGTCAGCTCCGCGCCAGAAGCCGAAGGTGACGGAGTCCTTTGTGCCCTTGAGCAGGCAGACAGCGCCGCCGGCGTCGTAGACGGGATGCCCCCATTTGACGATGTCCGTCAGCCCGCCCACCGCGAGGATAGCATCATGCAGGCGTTTCGCCACGTCGGCGGGAACGCCGGAAAGGCCGGTAATGTAGTCGTTGACTGTCTTGGTCATGGTCGTCTTTCTATCGCTTGCCGTTAGTTCTTGAGCGGGATGAGCGCGCGCAGGCGCGGATCCCGAAGCCAGAGGCCGCCCCAGGCGATCACGCCGAGATAGAAGCCGAAAAGCAGATGGGTGAAGAGCGGGCTGCCGGCCCGCAGATGCGTCGCCATCGCGCCACCGAGATAGCCGGTGAGCAAAATGGCGCCGAGGATCGAGGTGCGCGGGATCACATAGAGCACCGTGCATAGCAATGTGAGTATGCCGAGCAGACGTGCCAGGCCCTGGTCGGCCGAGTAGCCGAGCGCGACCATGGTTTCGGTGACGACGGCAAGCGGCACGAGCTTGATGGCCGCATCGAAGATCAGGAAGGCGACAAGCAGGCCGCTGAGGAAGCGGCCGAGGATGATCGACTTTGCCGTCGGGGCTGGCACTGCAAGGCTGGTGGTCATGGGTTTCTCTCCTTGGATTTCGTTCTCGGTCCAAGGACGAAACCGCATGCGGGATCCCGACAGGCACCGTCAGATTTTTCTTTCGGAGATCTCGATACCAGGCGTTTCATCGAGCTTGTCGAGCTGCATGCGGATGTAAGCGCATTCTGCCGCGTTGGTGGCGAGTGCGATCGCATGGTCGAAGGCGACGCGCGCTTCGCGAACCTTGCCAAGCTGCTTCAGGAGATGGCCGCTCAGGCCATGGAAATAGAAATAGCCGGAGAGCTTTTCCGCCAAGGGCGCGATCATCGCCAGCGCCGCTTCCGGGCCCTGCCTCTTCGAAACCGCCACGGCGCGGTTGAGCGTGATCACCGGTGATGGCTGCAGTCGTTCGAGCGCCTGGTAGAGCAGGTCGATCTGCGCCCAGTCGGTCTCATCCGCCCGTTCGGCGCGGGCATGCAGCGCCGCGATCGCCGCCTGGATCTGGTAGGCGCCCGGTTGACGGTACTGCATCGCCCTGTCGATCAGCGCCAAGGCCTCGTCGATCAGCGGGCGGTCCCACAGGCCCCGGTCCTGGTCTTCGAGCAGGATGACGGCGCCATCGGCATCGAACCGGGCGCGTGCCCGCGAATGCTGGATCATCATGAGCGCCGTCAGCCCCATGATCTCCGGCTCGGCCGGGAAAAGCTGAAGCAGCAGGCGTCCGAGCCGGATCGCCTCCTGGCACAGGTCGGCCGAGACGCTTTCCGGTCCGTTCATCGCCGAATAGCCCTCGTTGAAGACGAGGTAGATCATCGTCGCGACGGCGGCGAGCCGGTCTGACCGATCGGCCGCATCCGGGGTCTCGAAGGCAAGGCCGGCGGCGGCGACCCGGGATTTGGCACGGGTGATGCGCTGTTCCATTGCCGCCTCGCTGACGAGGAAGGCGCGGGCGATCTGCTTGACCGAAAGGCCCGAGACGATGCGCAGCGCCAGCGCGATCTGCTGCGTTGCCGGCAGCGCCGGATTGCTACAGACGAACAGGAGGCGAAGAATGTCGTCGCGATAGTGCGAACCGTCGAGCTGGTCGGCAAGCGCGCCCTCCTGATCCTCAAGGTCGGAAAGAATTTCCTCCGGCGGCAGCGCCGTCTCGCGGGACTGGCGGCGCACCTTGTCGATGCCGCTGTTGCGGCCGACGAAGATCAGCCAGGCGGCGGGGTCGCGCGGCGGGCCGCTCTTCGGCCAGGTCTTCAAAGCCCGGATACAGGCCTCCTGAAACGCTTCTTCGGCGGTGTCGAGGTTGCGGAAATAGCGCAACAGCGCGCCCACGGCCTGCGGCCGGGCCGAAACAAGTGCGAGGTCTATCCAGGCTGTGTCTGTCATGAAGCAAGCTCACTGGGTTTGTAGATGGCAAGAGGACGGATTTCGTAGGAGCCAGCAGCCGGGTTGGCGGAGCTCAGATCGCGGGCAAAATCGAGTGCTTCATCGACAGACGCGCAGTCGATGACGTAGAAGCCAAGCAATTGCTCTTTCGTCTCGGCAAACGGGCCATCGATTACGATCGTCTCGCTGTGACTGTGCCGGAGCGTCGTCGCCGACGTCGTCGGCATCAAGCGCGCCACTGGTCCAAGCCGGCCTGCCTCCGCATATTTGCTCTGTACGGCCAACAGATCATGCATGACTTTTTCGTCCTGCTCCTTGGTCCAGGCGTTCGTGACATCTTCTTGATTGTAGCAAAACACGGCGTAAAGCATCGGAACTCCAGCTCCTGAAACAAAGACGGTGGCGGCAAGCAATAGCCGACAACCGGGATGAAAAAAACAGGGCCGGTGGTGCTTTCGCCCACCGGCCCGCAATGCGTGTAAATCAGAAACGCTCAAGCGTTGTCGCGGCACTCTAACTTGGTGTCGATGGCCGGCCGGGAAAAGAGGCGCAAAAGCCGCCCGTCAATCGCAGCCAGACCAGCTGCGATCAAGGTCATGCCGAGAAAGTGCTTGGGCTCCAGCGTTTCGCCGAGGAACATCGCACCGAGCAGGATGGCGCTGACCGGGATCAGGAAGGTGACGAGCATCAGGTTGGTGACGCCGGCCGTTTCCAGGATGCGGAAGAACAGGACGTAAGCGAGCGCCGTGGAAATCAACGCGATGCTGACGATCGCGGCCCAGACGTCGAAGCCCGGCATGGGAAGCGTCCAGGGATGATCGATCAGCAGCGACAGCGGGACCAGCATGATGCTTGCAGCCGAGACCTGGCCGGTCGCCGTCACGATCGGCACCACGCCCATGCGCTTGAAGCGGCGGGCAAAGACACCGGCGAGCGCATAGGAGAGCGCAGCCCCGAGCACGGCAACCTGGGCAAGCAGGTTCGAACCGAGACCACCGAGCGCCGCCGGCCCGATCATCATCGCAACCCCGAGGAAGCCGACGACGACACCGGCAAAACGGTTGGCTGTCAGTTTCTCGTCATCGGTCAGGAGATGCGCGACGATCACGCCGAAAAGCGGAGTGGTCGCATTGAGGATCGAGGCAAGGCCGCTGGCGATATGCGTCTGCCCCCAGACGATCAACGAGAAGGGGATGAGATTGTTGAGCAGACCCATGCCGAAGAAAGCGAGCCACACGCGCGGGTCGCGCGGCATCGACAGCCCCATCAGGCGAACGAAGGCGAGCAGCGCGAGCGCCGCGAGACTGACGCGGAGCGCCACGATCGTGACCGGCGGCAACGCCTTGACGGCGACGCCGATGAAGAAGAACGAACCGCCCCACAAAATAGAGAGCAGGATCAACATGCCCCATTCCCGGGCGCCCATGACCTTGGCCTGCGTTGCTTGTGTCATTGCCTTAACCCTCGTCTGTTTGTCAGGCTAAACCGTGATGGCATCGACCATCTTGACTTTGTGCCATTTTTCTCAGGATATTGAGCTTCGAACAAACGATCATTTCTCGACACATGATTGAGTTTGGCTAAACCATGGCGACATCCCTTCCCTCCCTCGCCTCGCTGCGCGCCTTCGAGGCGACGGCGCGCCATTCGAGCGTGACGAAGGCTGCACAGGAACTCAACGTGACGCCTGGCGCGGTCAGCCTGCAGGTGCGCGAACTGGAGCAGACGCTTGGCGTGACGCTGTTTGAGCGCCGGCCGAGACAGTTGGTGCTGACGGAGGACGGCAGCACCTATTTCGCGACACTCAGGCGCGCGTTCCGGATGATGCGCGAAGCGACCGAGGAACTGACGGCACGCAAGCGCGCGCCGGTGCTGACGGTGAGCTGCACGCCTACTTTTGCCGCCCAATGGCTGGTCCCGCGCATCGGCGCCTTCGAGCTGCAGGTGCCTGGCATCGACGTGCGCATCAGCACCACCAACCGGCTGACGGACTTCAACGCCGACGGGGTCGACATTGCCATCCGCCACGGGCTTGGCCGCTATGACGGGCTCGTCAGTGAACGGCTGATCGATGACGACCCGGTCCCGGTCCTTCACCCGGCATTACGCGCAAGGAACCCGCTCGACATGCCGGGTGACCTCGCCGCGCATGTGCTCCTGCACGATGTGCACCGTCAGGATTGGAGGCTGTGGCTGGATGCGGCAGGCGCCGACGGGGTGGATGCCGGACGCGGGCCAGTCTTCGTCAACAGCAACGGCGCGATCGAGGCGGCCAAGGCCGGCGACGGCGTTGCGCTGGTGCGCCTGTCGCTGATCACGCGCGAGCTTGCGGAGGGCGTGCTGGAAGCCCCCTTCCCCGAGGGCGTCATGACCGGGCTTGCCTATCATCTCGTGTATCCGCCGGCAGCTCTCGACCGTCCGCCGGTCACGGCCTTTCGTGCCTGGATCATCGAGCAGGCACGGGCCGAACAGGGTGTGGGAAATCCGGCGGCCAAGCACTCGCCGCGGCCGGCACTGAAAACGGTCCGGTAAAACAAAAAAGCCCGGGCGAACCCGGGCTTTTTTCGGCAATCCGCCGCGACTATTCGTTGATCAGGCGCTTCAGCAGCTCGATCTCATGGCTGAGCTTGGTGTCACCCGAGATCAGTTCCTCGATCTTGCGCACGGCGTGCAGCACGGTCGTGTGGTCGCGTCCGCCGAAGCGACGGCCAATCTCCGGGAAGGAGCGCGGCGTCAGCGTCTTCGACAGATACATGGCGATCTGGCGCGGCTTGACGATGACACGGGTGCGGCGGTTGGAGACAAGCTCCTGGCGCGAGACGTTGTAGTGCTTGGCGACGACGCGCTGGATGTCCTCGATGCGGACGCGGCGGGGTTCGCCGGCGTTGACGAGGTGGCCGAGCAGTTCATCGACGCGCTCGATCGAGAGCTGCGGCTCGAAGGAGCGTCGGAACAGGAGCTGGTTGAAGGCGCCTTCCAGTTCGCGGCCGCTGGCCGTCACGTTGCGCGCCACATGGCTGAGGATTTCGCCGGGAATGTCGAGCGAACCGTCGTCCTGACGGGCCGTGTCCAGGCGACGCTTCAGCATTTCCAGGCGCATGTCGTAGTCCGGGCCGTCCATCTCGATGGCGACGCCGCCCTGGAGACGCGAACGAACGCGGCTGTCGAGCGATTCCAGTTCCCACGGTGCGCGGTCGGCGGCGACGACGACCTGCTTGGCGGAATCGAGCAGCATGTTCAGGAGATGGCAGAACTCATGCTGGATCGACTTGCCCTGCAGGAACTGCATGTCGTCGATGATCAGGAGATCGATGTTGCGCAGCGACTCCTTCAACGACAGCGCGTCGTTGTCGCGGATCGCGGTGGCGAAACGCCACATGAAATATTCGGCCGTCAGGTAGACGACGCGCGGTGCACGCGCGCTCTGCAGCGCCTGGATGGCGATCGCCTGCAGAAGGTGCGTCTTGCCGAGGCCGACGCTCGAATGGATGAAGAGCGGGTTGAACCGCACCGCACCGGCGCCGGCTTCCGCGATCGTCCGGGCGGCGGCAAGCGCCACGCGGTTCGAGGACCCCTCGACGAAGCTCTCGAAATTGTAGCGCTGGTCGAGCGGCGAGCCGAAAAGCGGCGCCTGGGTCGGCTTCTGCATGCTTGCGACGGTCGCCGCGGCAACACTTGCCACCGGCTGGGCTGCGGCCGGACGGCGCGCGGGCTGGGCCGGAGCTGCTTCTGCCGCCTGCGGCAGCACATCTTCCTGGGTGGTCGGACGGGCGCCACGGGTTGCCGTGCGCACCAGGATCTCGATCTTCATGATCTCGCCGTCTTCCTGCTGGAAGATCGAGGTGATGAGGTCGAGATAACGGTTGTTGATCCAGGACTTCAGGAACGTGGTCGGCACCGAAAGGCGCACAACGCTCTTGGATACGGAATGGAGCTTCAGACGCCCAAACCAGCTTGCAAAGACATCCGGACCGACTTGAGCTTTGAGACGCGCACTTACCCGCTCGAACAGTGCGTCGTGCCTCATGTCGATTTTTTCCCCCGCCGCCTGAGATAGATTGCTTCCGGCCTGAAATGCGTCTCCTTCTTTCTGAAGTGCGCCCGCCGTCACCAAATTCATCTGCATTTTGCCGCCTTCCAATTCATGTTCAGATGCCGTCATCGCTGCCGGCCTCATCTCTTATGTCCGTCGCCCGCGGCGCCTTCGAAGGCCATGCCGCTTTCGCCGAACGTCACAGTCACAGACGACGCCGGGCTCCTCATCTCCCGCCTCGCTGCGCGCTACGCGCACCCACCTGCCCTTCGGGCCGGAGGATGTCCCCTCGCGCCTCTTGTCAACAATCCCTTCGACGCGCTCCCGCGCCGTACCGGATCCTCCTCCTCGTCAACAGCTCCTCGCACCCTCGTACGAAGCGATGAGCCGCGCGTTGGACCTTGGCCTCGTGTCGGGCGCCGCTTGCACCCTCCATCGAGACCGCCTGCATGTTTCCTTTGTCGTAGCCGATCAAAGGGCAGGATAGGCAGCCGTCAAAGCGCCGCAGCGACCTTCAGGCTTCCGACCGGACGCACGGTGCCGCAGATGGCCGCCTCACAATCACAGGACGAAAGTTTCTCGTCCGGAGTGGTATGAACCATCCGGTTTTTCACCTTCGACTTGTCTGATTGAACGACGCGGAGCCGCCCTGATACAAAGGACAGAAACATCGAAACCATTTCTTCGAAATGGCCTCTTTTGCTTCCTTTTACAGATGTGGTCCGTGTCCCCTGTGGAGGGCATTTAGGCAGGATCGATGGGCAAGATCAATCGCGATTTTTACGCAACCTTAAGCGCCGGCCGTTGACTCTCCGGCCGCCATTTGCTTGCCGCATTCCGAGTCCGAGAAGAATCCCTGTTGAATCAAGGGTTTTGATTTTTCGCTCTTTGCTTAGCTGGCGAAAAAGAAAAAAAATAAAAATTCGCTTGACTCAGAATGGGCCTAACGGACCCCCAGCCAGAGACATCCTTTTGATAAGGACCTCTCACAAGTCATTGAAATAATTATATAAATTTTGTCATCGCACTGACATAAGCCCAAGCCGCCAGATTAACCATCGCAATGACAGAAGTATGAATCCGAAAAGCCCGGCGCAAGGGCCGGGCTCTCGATTAACAGATTTTTCTTAGCCGGATTAGGCCGAAAGCGACTTTACGCGCTGTGCAAGACGCGAAACCTTGCGCGATGCAGTGTTGGCGTGCAGGACGCCCTTGGTGGCGGCGCGCATCAGCTCGGGCTGAGCTGCCTTGAGCGCTGCGGCTGCGACGGCCTGGTCGCCGGTGGCGATCGCTTCTTCTACCTTGCGGATGAAGCCACGGACGCGCGAACGACGTGCCTTGTTCACTGCAGTGCGGCGTGCGATCTTGCGGGTCGCCTTTTTCGCCGAAGTTGTATTGGCCATTGGTGCCTCTCTTCGAAAACTGACATGAACTCCGCCCTCGCCGTGCCGGGTCACTGCGACCTGTCATCAAAGCAATTCGGGAGTATTTCCGGAAAGCCCAGGATGGCGTTCCAAACTGAGGGCGGCGTATAGCGGGAAACGGCCGCCCCGTCAACGCGCATTTTCCAGAATCTGCGCGCCTCCCCTTGCGCTAGCGATGCTTGAAGTCAGGCTTGCGCTTGGCGACGAAGGCGGCCATGCCCTCTTTCTGGTCTTCGGTTGCAAACAGCGAATGGAAGAGACGCCGCTCGAAACGTAGGCCTTCGGCAAGGGTCAACTCGAGAGAGCGGTTCACCGCCTCCTTGGCCATCATGACGGCCGGCAGCGAGAAGGAGGCGATCTTCTCGGCAGCGGCCAGCGCTTCCTCCATCAATTTCTCCGACGCCACCACACGCGAAACGAGTCCTGCGCGTTCGGCCTCGGCCGCATCCATCATGCGGCCGGTCAGCACAAGATCCATCGCCTTGGCCTTGCCGACGGCGCGCGTCAGGCGCTGCGAGCCACCCATGCCGGGAATGACGCCGAGGGTGATTTCCGGCTGGCCGAATTTCGCAGTCTCGGACGCGATGATGAAGTCGCACATCATCGCCAGCTCGCAGCCGCCGCCCAGCGCATAGCCGGAAACGGCAGCGATCAAAGGCTTGCGGGCTGCCGCCACCTGGTCCCAGCCGCCGATGAAATCGCCGAGATAACTGTCGACGAAGTCGAGCGTCTGCATCTCCTTGATGTCGGCGCCGGCGGCAAAGGCCTTCTCCGAGCCGGCAAGGACGACGGCGCCGATTTCCTTGTCGGCATCGAAGGCCTTCAGCGCTGCGGCAAGCTCGCGCATCACGGTCGAGTTCAGCGCGTTCAGCGCCTGCGGACGATTGAGCGTCACCAGGCCGACGCGGCCGCGTGTTTCGACCAGCAGCGTTTCGTAGGTCATTCCTGTTTCCTCCGGTTCATGCACCAGACCGCTCACGGACCGGCGTTCATTTCTGGCAATGCGGGCAATAGAAGGTCGAGCGGCCCGCCTGCACGATCCGGGCGACCGTACCGTCGCAGCCGGGCGTGCGGCAAGCCTCTCCTTCGCGGTCATAGACGGAGAAGGAGTGCTGGAAGTAGCCGAGCGAGCCGTCGGCCTGGATATGGTCCTTCAGCGACGATCCACCGGCGGCAATGGCATCGGCGATGACCTCGCGGATTGCGTCAGTCAGGCGCACCAGCCCGTCCTTCGGCTTGCCGCGCTTGTCGACGAGCGCGCCGGCCGGTTTCAGCGGCGACAGATGCGAGCGCCACAGCGCTTCGCAGACATAGATGTTGCCGAGGCCGGCGATGTTCTTCTGGTCGAGCAAGGCGGCCTTCAGCGGCTGCGCCTTGCCCGAGAAGCGTGCGGCGAGATAGGCGGCATCAAGCACATTTCCGGTCGGCTCTTCGCCGAGCGCGCGGAAATAGGCGTGGTTTGCCACCGTGTCGCGGCGGGCAAGGTCCATGAAGCCGAAGCGGCGCGGGTCGTTGTAGATCACCCGCACCGGGCCTTGCGCGCCGTCGAGATGGAAGATGACGTGATCGTGCTTTTCGTCCTTGCCGCGCGGATGGTGGAATTCGCCCGGCGTTGCTGCCGCCGGTCCCACCTCGATGCGAAAGGAGCCGGACATGCCGAGGTGGGCGATGATCACGTCGCCAGCTTCCAGATCGATCATCAGATACTTGGCGCGGCGCGACAGCGAGACGATGCGCTGGCCGGCGACGGTCGAGGAGAAATTCTCCGGGAAGGGAAATCGCAGATCCGGACGGCGCAGCTCCGCATTGACGAGCAGCGCCCCTTCCATGGTCGGCGCCAGGCCGCGCTTGACGGTTTCGACCTCGGGCAACTCCGGCATGCATGCACTCCTTCGATCTCAGCCACCGGATGCGGTGGTTGGCATTTCCTTGGCGGCCTTCTTATCCTATAGGGGTGCGCTATGCCGCAGCCGCGGTCCCGCCCACGAGATAGCGCGTGGCGGGCCTTTTCGCTATGGTGCCGGAAAAATTGGTTCAGGTGGAGTTCTTCGTATGACGGATCAGCGCGTATCGGCCGATGGCGGCATGGAAACATCGTTCGGTTTCCGCAACGTCGGCACGGGCGAGAAGCAGCCGCTCGTCAACGACGTGTTCCACAAGGTCGCCAAGCGCTACGACATCATGAACGACGTGATGTCGGCCGGCCTCCACCGCGCCTGGAAGGACGCGATGATCGCCGCCCTCAACCCGCCACGCCGCGAGGGTTACAGGACCCTCGACGTTGCCGGCGGCACCGGCGACATCGCCTTCCGCATTATCGAGGCCTCCGACCGCAAGGCGCATTCGACCGTGCTCGACATCAACGGCTCGATGCTGGCGGTCGGCGCCGAGCGGGCCGAGAAGAAGAAGCTCTCCGCCAATCTCGATTTCGTCGAGGCCAATGCCGAGGACCTACCCTTCGAGGCCAACACCTTCGATGCCTATACGATCGCGTTCGGCATCCGCAATGTGCCGCGCATCGACGTGGCGCTGAAAGAAGCGTACCGGGTGCTGAAGCGCGGCGGCCGCCTGCTGGTGCTGGAATTTTCCGAAGTCGAAATGCCGCTGCTCGACCGCTTCTATGACGCATGGTCGTTCAACGCGATCCCGAAGTTCGGCAAGCTGATCACCGGCGACGAGGCGCCCTACCAGTATCTGGTGGAATCGATCCGCAAGTTCCCGAACCAGAAGGACTTCGCGACGATGATCAAGGAAGCGGGCTTCTCCCGCGTTTCCTTCACCAATTACACCGGCGGCATCGCAGCGCTGCATTCCGGCTGGAAAATCTGATCCCGATGAGCACGCCTGGAGCATATATCCGCCTCGCGCGGATCGGCTGGGTTCTCGTGCGCGAAGGCGTCGTCTCCGCCGTCCCGACGGAGCACCTGCCACCCTTTGCCCGTTTTGCCCAGAAGGCGGCCGGACTTTTGGCGCGCCGCAGGGTTCCGGGAGAAGAGCGCAGCGACCGACTGTCGCGCGCCGTCGCCCGTCTCGGCCCTTCCTATGTGAAGATCGGCCAATTCCTTGCAACCCGCCCCGACGTCGTCGGCGCGGAGTTTGCCGCCGATCTGTCGCTGTTGCAGGACCGCATGGCGACCTTTCCGCAGAACGAGGCGAAGGCCGCGATCCAAGGCTCGCTCGGCCGGACGGTCGACGATCTCTACGCCGAATTTTCCGAGCCGATGGCTGCGGCCTCGATCGCGCAGGTGCATCCGGCGATCGTGATGCGCGACAGCGGCCCTGAGAAGGTTGCCGTCAAGGTCATCCGCCCCGGCGTGCGTCAGCGTTTCGCCTCTGACATCGAGGCGATGTATCTCGTCAGCCATATGCAGGAGCGGTTCCTGCCCTATACCCGCCGGCTGAAGCCTGTCGAGGTGACCAAGACGCTGGAGCAGACAACGAAGATCGAGATGGATCTTCGCCTGGAGGCGGCCGCGCTATCCGAACTTGGCGAGAACACCAAGGACGATTCCGGATTCCGCGTGCCGAAGGTCGACTGGGAGCGGACCGGGCGTGACGTCGTCACCATGGAATGGATCGACGGCGTCAAGATGTCGGATATCGAGGGGCTGAAGGCCGCCGGCCACGATCTCAACCTTCTGGCCGAAGTCCTGATCCAGTCCTTCCTGCGCCACACGCTGCGCGACGGCTTCTTCCATGCCGACATGCACCAGGGCAATCTTTTCGTCGACGACGCCGGCCATATCGTCGCCGTCGACATGGGCATCGTCGGCCGCCTTGGCAAGAAGGAACGCCGGTTCCTGGCCGAGATCCTCTTCGGCTTCATCACCCGCGACTACCAGCGCGTCGCCGACGTGCATTTCGAGGCGGGCTACGTGCCCTCGCACCACGATGCTGCGAGTTTCGCCCAGGCGATCCGCGCGATCGGCGAGCCGATCCACGGCCAGCCGGCCGAAACCATCTCGATGGCGAAGCTTCTGACGCTGCTTTTCGAGGTCACCGAACTGTTCGACATGCAGACGCGCCCCGAGCTCGTCATGCTGCAGAAGACGATGGTGGTCGTCGAAGGTGTGGCCCGTACGCTCAATCCGCGCTTCAACATGTGGAAGGCGTCCGAGCCGGTCGTCGGGAAATGGATCCGCGACAATCTCGGACCGAAGCGCATCGTCACGGATCTGCGCGACGGCCTGCATGCGGCACTCAGGCTTGCCGAAGCTGCGCCTGAGATCGCCGCTCGCACGGAGAAGTTTTCGAGCGAGATCATGGCGATGAGCGAAAACGGCCTGCGCTTCGATGCCGAGACCGCGCATGCGATCGGCAAGGCGGAGGCGAAACACACGCGCTCCGGCCGCATCGCGCTTTGGCTGATTGCCGCTACGCTCGTCTATATCGCCTGGCAGGTGACCTGACCGTCGGCAATCCCGTCGCCGAACCGGCTTGCTTTTCTACCCTCGCTTGCTATCGTCCGCTCATGGACAATCGTTCGATGCTCGCAATGGTGCTTTGCACGCATACCCCAGGGGTGTGCGGGAGACCTGTTGCGCTGACTTAAGGCGAAATGTCCCCCCACCAACCCTGCCGAGGCGAGCAGGGTTGGCCCTGTTTCCTCGGAGCCAAGAGAGGAAACAATGACCGAGGCGAACGACCCTTCAGATATCAGCATCCGCGCGGCCCGCGCCGTCGATTTCGAAGCGATCTCGGCGCTGATGAGCCAGCCGGGCATCCGCGCAGGCACGCTGCGCCAGCCGTTCTCCAATCCGGAACAGACACGCAAGTGGCTGGAGACCCTTTCGGACGACAGCATCGTCATCGTCGCCGAGCGCGCCGGTCGGGTCCTCGGCCTGGCCGGACTGCACCGCAGCAAGGGGCGCCGGCATCATTC
The DNA here is from genome assembly GCF_050435225.1 of Ensifer sp. LBL. Taxonomy (NCBI): domain Bacteria; kingdom Pseudomonadati; phylum Pseudomonadota; class Alphaproteobacteria; order Hyphomicrobiales; family Rhizobiaceae; genus Ensifer; species Ensifer sp. LBL. The sequence continues at coordinate 1,170,442 of NZ_JBNDJY010000001.1, forward strand.
GGCAGCACTTGGGATCAGCGTCGACGACAATCATCGCGGCGAAGGCATTGGTAAGTCGTTGCTGACCGCTCTGATCGATGCGGCCGACAACTGGCTCGGCATCAGCCGCATCGAGCTTACGGTCTTTACCGACAACGAGCCGGCGATCGCGCTCTACCGCAGGGCCGGCTTCGAGATGGAGGGCACGCACCGGGCCTATGCGCTGCGGCACGGCGTTCTCGCCGACGTTTTCGCGATGGCGCGTATCCGCGACCCGGCAGGGCCACGCGCTGCCTGAAGAGCACGACACTCGGCGACCAGCGTAGGCTGTGGCCGGCGGAGCGCGCCTTCACGCAACCGCCGGCACCATCCTGTTCCATCCGGAACTGCGAATATATCGGCTTCATGCGACTTTCGTCTCATGGATGACGAAGGATCATCCCACCCATCCGGAGGAGAGATCATCATGCGCAAGTTCATCGTCGCAGCCGCTGTCGCCGCCACCGCCGCCATCTCCTTTGCAACACCGTCTCAGGCCGGCGGTTTCTCGATCGGCTTCAGCGACGGCTATTACGGCCATGGCTGGAGTGGCCGTGTCGGCTATGTCGACAGCTATTATGGCGGGCCTTACTACTACGAGGACGAACCCTATTGCTTCCTGAAGACGGTGAAGCGCTACGACAGCTACGGCAACCGCTACTACAAGAAAATCCGCATCTGCCGCTAAGCGACAGAATGAGGGAGGGCGCTCGAGAGCCCGGCCGCCATGCGGCCGGACTTTTGCGTTTCCACCCTCACCGGCGTCAAAACGATTCCGCTGCGCGGAAATCTGGTGTAGCTCGGATGCCGAGCCATTCTGAATCCCGCAATCGAGGAGGGTCGGCCATGGATCTTGGCATCGCTGGAAAACGCGCGTTGGTGCTCGGCGGCAGCAAGGGGCTGGGGCGCGGCATTGCCGAGGCTCTTGCCGGCGAAGGCGTCATCGTGGCGCTGACCGGCCGCGACGCGGCATCGGCCGCCAAAGTGGCAGCCGACATCAGCCCTTCGGCACGCGGCTATGCCCTCGACCTCTCAAAACCCGAAAGCCTCGATGGCCTGCTGGACCAGTTCGAAGCCGATTTCGGCGCGATCGACATTCTGGTGCTGAATGGCGGCGGGCCGCCGCCCTCGCCTGCCTCGGTCATCGAACCGGACTTCTGGCGGGCGCAATTCGAGACCATGGTACTGGCTGGCATGCGCATCACCGGACGGCTGCTGCCCGGCATGCGGGAACGCCAGTTCGGGCGCGTCATTGCCGTCGCCTCCACCAGCATCCGCGAGCCGATCGTCGGGCTTACCGCATCGAATGCGCTCAGAAGCGCTGTCGCCGGCTGGCTGAAGACGCTGGCGGGAGAGGTTGCTGCCGACGGCGTGACCGTCAACCTGCTTCTGCCGGGGCGGCTTGCCACCGACCGCACGCTCAGCTTCGACCGGATGGACGCCGAAAGCGAAGGGCTCGATATCGCAACGGTCGCAGCCCGCAGCCAACGCGACATCCCGATCGGCCGCTACGGCACACCGGCGGAATTCGGGGCGGCCGCGGCCTTCCTTGCCGGCCGTCAGGCAAGCTACATCACCGGCGTGGCGTTGCCCGTCGATGGCGGCCTCAGCCGTTCGATGCTCTGATACGGTTCAGGACATTCCGCCGACGGATTGGGGTGATCTGCGAAGGCGCCGTCATGCCTCGTCCCGGCTGTCATCGCCGATGAGGGCTGAGAGATCCTCTGCCAACCGCGTGACCAGAGCGCCGGCCTCCGGCCGGTAATAGAGCCCGATCTCCATCGTCTCGATCATCGGCAGCCCGTCCTGCGGCTTCACCACCCGGTGCCCGTCATGGACGACGCGGGCCGGCAGCAGGCTGATGCCCAGCCCATCGGCGACCGCCGACTGAATGCTGGCGAGGCTGGAGCTGGTATAGCTCACGCGCCAGCGTCGCCCTGAGGCGTCCAGCGCCGCCACCATGTCGTCGCGATAAAGCCCGCGCGGCGGAAAGACGACGAGCGGTAAGGGATCGAGCGCCAGAACAGGATGGGCGGCGCTATCGATCCAGCACAGGGTCTCCTGCCACCGCTGCACCGCCTCGCCTGAACCGCGGCGCTGCTTGACGACGACGATATCGAGCTCGCTGCGATCATAAAGTGACCGCAGCTCGCGGCTGAGCCCACTCGTCACTTCGAGCCTGACATTGTCATGCCGGCGGGCAAAGGCCGAAAGCATGCGGGTCGTGCGACCGGCGGCAAAGTCTTCGGGCAGGCCGAGTCGCAGCGTCGCGGCGACCGACGCGCCGGAGAGAAGCTGCCGCGCCTCTGCATCGAGCGCCAGCATGCGCCGCGCATAGCCGATCAACTGCTCGCCCGCTTCCGTCAGGCGCACTTGACGATGGCTGCGTTCGAGCAGCCGATGACCGGCCTGTTCTTCCAGCCGCAGGACTTTCTGGCTGACGGTCGACTGGGTGGAATTGAGCCGGCCGGCCGCAGCGGTGAAACCACCGCAATCGGCCACCGTCGCGAAAGCTCTCAGCAGATCCAGATCGAAAGGCTGACCATACATATTTCCACTTGATAGCATTCATACATTTAATTTCCAAATGAATGCGGCACTGCCTAAGGTCGCGGACGGGAGGGCCATGCCGGGCGCGGGAGACGTTTGGCGACGACGCGTGTCTTGCGCCCTTGAAAAGGTCACGGATCGGCTCAAGTAAGCACGAGATCGCGATGAGCGAGAGCGGCATGGACGGAGCCTCTTCCGGGTTTCCTCGTTTCGCTCGTAACCGGAACCATTGCGATCGGTCGATCCATTCGACCGGCCTGCATGATCGGAAAGACCAAATGCGACCAAGACTTTTCGGCTCGCTGATCGGCGCATCGATTGCCGCCTTCAGCCTTGCACCTCAAACCGTGGGGGCTTCGATGCTTGAAAACCAACTGATCTCCGCCGCCGAGACCGGCGATCCAGACAAGGTGAAGGCGCTGCTCAAGGAAGGCGCAAGCATCGAAGCGCGCGACGCCAGCGGTGCGACGGCGCTGCTCGCCGCCACCCATGAAAATCGCGTCGATGCAGCCCGTGCCCTGATCGAGGCCGGCGCCGACGTCAACGCCAAGGACAAGATCCAGGACAGCCCCTACCTCTATGCCGGCGCGCGCGGGCATCTCGAGATCCTGAAGCTGACGCTTGCCAATGGCGCCGACCTCAAGAGCACCAACCGCTATGGCGGAACGGCGTTGATCCCGGCCGCCGAGCGCGGCCATGTCGAGACCGTCAAGACCTTGATCGAAGCCGGCATCGACGTCGATCACGTCAACCGCCTCGGCTGGACCGCACTGCTCGAAGCCATCATCCTCGGCAGCGGCGGCGAAAAACACACCGAGATCGTACGGCTGCTGATCAAAGCCGGCGCCAACGTGAACCTTGCCGATGGCGAGGGTGTCAGTCCGCTGACCCATGCCCGCCAGCGCGGTTATGGCAAGATCGAGAAGCTGCTGGCCGACGCCGGCGCCCGCTAGAAAGAACTCCCATGACCCAGGAACAGACCTATCTGGCCGAGGCGGTAACGCTTGCCCGCCGCAACGTCGAGAAAGGCGGACGCCCCTTCGGCGCCGTCGTCGTCAAGGATGGCGAGATCGTCGGTCGCGGCGTCAACGAGATGCTGTCATCCGGCGATCCCACTTCGCATGCGGAACTGAACGCGTTGCGCGAGGCCGCCCAGAACCTTCGTTCCCCGCGGCTCGAAGGCGCCGCCGTCTATGCCAGCGGCCAGCCCTGCCCGATGTGCCTTGCCGCCATGCGCATGGCCGGGATCACCGAGATCGCCTATGCGAACTCGAATGCCGACGCCGAGCCCTTTGGCCTCTCGACCGCAGCGATCTATGCGGAACTGGCAAAGCCGCTCGCCGAGCAGGCCATGCGCTTCCGCCATGTGCCGGTCGACGATGCCGGGACGGCACCGCTTTACGCGGCGTGGCAAGAGCGACAGGCCAAGGCCTGAGCCGCCGGGTCAACGCCCGGCCATCCGGATGTGAACAGCCGGAGCGGCCGACGGCCGCCTCGGGCCTTCTGTTCAATCCAGAGGATCAGGGAAACGATGCCCCTTGCCGAACACACGTGCCGGCTGTAATCGCATAGGCGTTTCTTCCTTTTGCTCTGCCCCATCCTTAAAGGAGACCGGGCGGCTTCCAGCCAGCAGGTGCCCGTGATGACTGCCTATTCCGAAAAAGCGGGCCGCTTCGTCGCGCTGCTTCTCATCGCGGGCTCCGGCGTGGTGACGATCGCCAAGGGCATGAGCCTGACCTTCCTTGCGATCCGCCTCCAGCGTGACTTCGGCCTCACCCCCGCCAGCATCGGCGCGTTGATCGGCGTGGGTCCGCTGCTCGGCGCAATCGTCAGCCCTTTCGCCGGCACGCTCTCCGATCGGATTGGCCGAAAAGCCGTGCTGACCGTCGCACTCTTCATGGCCGGACTGGCGCTGGCCGGGCTCGGACTGGCGCAATCGATCGCCGCCTTCGCGCTGGCCCACATCGTTTCTGCCGTTGCCGCCGCCGTTTTTGAGCCGGTCGCGCGGGCCTTGATGAGCGATGCGGCGCCTGAACATCTGCGGCTCAAGGTTTTCTCCTGGCGCTATCTCGCCATCAATGCCGGCTGGGCGATCGGGCCGTTGATCGGCGTATGGGTCGGTGCGGCCTATGTGACGCTGTTCGTCATCGCCGGCGTCATCCATGCAGCTTTCGGTCTCGTGATCTTGCTCACGGTACCCGAGGCCAGCAGCAGGCGGTCCACCGAGACCGAACGAGCGTCAGGGAGTGCCGTTGGCTGGCGCGGACTTGTCGCCGCCTTGCGCGACCGGCGCCTGGTCTTCTTCGTCGTCGGCGGCACATTGCTTCTCGCCGTTCACGGTCAATGGTCGGTGACCCTGTCGCAATATCTCAACAGCGGCTTCGAGGATGGCATCACGCTCTTTGCGCTTTTGGTTTCGACCAACGCGGTAACGGTGCTGGTCGCCAGCACGCCGGCCCGCTTCGTCATCGAACGGATCGGCGCCCTGCGCGCGCTGTCGCTTGGCAGCCTGCTGTTCCTGATCGGCGAGATCGGGTTTGCCGCCTCGTCCGGAATGGAAATGCTGGTCGCCTCGATGATCCTCTTCACCATCGGCGAGGTGCTGGTCGTGCCCTCGGAATATGTGCTGGTCGACGGCATTTCCAACGCTGGCAACCGGGGCACCTATTTCGGCGCCCATTCGCTCTCGACATTCGGAAACTTCCTCGGGCCGCTCATCGGCGGCCTTGCGCTTGGCGCCGTCGGCGGCGCCGGCATGTTCCTGCTGTTCGGGTTGTTTGCGGCGGCAGGTGCAATTCTGTTTGCGATCGGCCATTCCATGCCGCCGCCACGGCCCGAGGTCGCGCGCGCCACGACGCTCGACAATGGCGCCGCGACGGGAGATCTCTTGCGGCTGGGACAGTTCGCCTAGCCCTCCGCTACAGGGGATCCTGTCCGGCGGTCGGCCAAGACGCGGCGGTATTCTTTGAACCCGCCAATCGACAAAACCCAATGCCATGCGCCTGAGCGCCATCCCGTCGCGACTGTCTTGCGGCGGGCCGAAACGCTATGCTTGCAGCGTCATCGACCCTCCTTGCCACCATTTCGACACTGCCAACGCCTAAGCACCGCGCCAAAACCGGAGTAAAAACAAGATCATGAGTGCGCCAAGCGAACAGACAGTCCTCAAACAATCGATCGCGGCCACTGTCGTCGTCGGGGTGACGGGCGTTATCTTCGGTCTGCTTTCGGGTTCGGTATCGATCGTGTTCGACGGTGTGTTCTCGGCCGTCGACGCCTCCATGACCCTGCTCGCGCTCGGCGTGACGCAGCTGATCCCGAAGCCGAGCAAGCGCTTCCAGATGGGCTTCTGGCACATCGAGCCGATGGTGCTGCTCTTCAATGCCGGGCTGCTGACGCTGCTTTCCTTCTACGCGATGGTGAACGCCGTCGGCTCGCTCCTGTCAGGTGGCAACCACCTCGCCTTCGACTGGGCGATCGCCTATGCCGCCGTCGTCGTGGTGATCTGCGCCGTCATGTTCTTCTATGTACGCCGGGCGAACCGGCCGATCGGCTCGGAGTTCCTGGCGCTCGACGTGCGCGCCTGGGCGATGTCCGGTGCGATCACCTCCGCGCTGCTCGTCGCCTTCGCGATCGCGGCCGCCTTGAAGGGCACGGCTTACGAATACGTCACGCCCTATGTCGACCCGGCGATCCTGATCGTGCTGACGCTATGCCTGATCCCGCTGCCGATCCGCACGGTCTTCCAGGCATTGAAGGAGATCTTCCTCGTCGCACCCGCCGAACTCGACGAGCGGGTGCGGCAGGCGGCGGCAAACGCCGTCACGCGCCACGGCTTTGCCGATTACCGCACCTATGTCGCCAAGGTCGGGCGCTCCAAGACGATCGAGGTCTATCTGATCGGAACGGCCGAAACCAAGGTCGGTACGCTCGCCGAACTCGACCGGATCCGAGCCGAGATCGGCGAAGAGATCGGCGATCCCGGCCCTGACCGCTGGCTGACGATCGCCTTTACCGGCGACGCGCGCTGGGCGGAGTAATCCCCGTCAGGAAAGTTCGATCCGCCTGGTGATGCCGATTGCCTCCAAGAAGGCCTGGTCGTGGCTGACGACGAGCAGCGCGCCATCATAGGCCCGGAGCCCCGCCTCGACCGCCTCGATGGAATCGATGTCCAGATGGTTGGTCGGCTCGTCGAGGATGAGGAGTTGCGGCGGCTTGCTGCCGCTGAGCACACAGGCGAGACCGGCGCGCAGCATCTGGCCGCCGCTGAGACTTGAGACGACCTGCAGCGCAGCATCCGCCCGGAACATGAAGCGGGCGAGCGCCGCCCGGCAATCGTTCTCGCTGGCGTCGGGATTGAGGCGCCGGAAATTGTCGCGGATCGACAGACGAGGATCGAGCAGGCTTACCTTCTGGTCGAGCATGGCGTGATCGACCTGGACACGCACCGTGCCGGACCATGGCTGGAGATCACCCGTCAGCAGCGACAACAGCGTCGTCTTGCCCGAACCGTTGCGACCGGTGAGTGCCACGCGCTCCGGCCCGACGACCGAAAGCGACAGCCGATCGACGATCGGTTTTCCCGGTCCATAACCAACGCTGACATCATCGACCTGCAGGACGCTGCGGCCGGAAGGCAGGCCGGTCGGCGGCAGACGCACGGTCAACGGCTGCAGGATCTCGATGCGTTCGCGCGCTTCGACGAGATCGCCGACCGCCTGGTCCCGTCGCCGTTCCGCAAGGCGGGCATTGTCGCCGCCGGTCTTTTCGCTGCGCTCCTTCCTGGCGTCGAGCAGGAGCAGCGGTTCGTCGCCCTTGGCCCGCTTTCGGCGGCCGGCGGCATCCTTGCGGGCCTTGCGTTCGGCCGTCTCCTGGGTCTTGCGCTCCACCTCGGCCAGACGCCGCTCGGCATCGGCGAGATCGTGGCGCGCGGACGCCAGCTCGATCGCCTTGCGTTCGCGATAATGGCTCCAGTTGCCGCCATAGGTCGTCGCACCAAGCGTCGTGAGTTCGACGATCGCGTCCATCGTCTCCAGGAGTTCACGGTCATGGCTGACGACGATGGCGCCGCCGCGCCAGCCCGCCATCAGCGCGGCGACGGCCGCCCGACCTTCGCGATCGAGATTGTTGGTGGGTTCGTCGAGCAGAATGAAATCCGGCTCCTTGAAGACGAGCGCGGCAAGCTTCACGCGGGTCATCTGCCCGCCGGACAGGGCGGCAAGGCGCGTTTGCGCTGCCGCGTTCAGACCGACGCGCGCAAGCGCCTCCTCCATGCGGGCCTCCAGCGTCCAATCGGCAGAAGCCAGTTCGTCCACGGAGGCGTGCCCCTCGTCCGCTTTCTGCAGAACCGCCAGCGCGTCGGTGACGCCGAAGAGATCGGCGACGGTCTCGCCTGCCGCGACCTGAACGGTCTGGCTGAGCACACCGAGACTGCCGACAACACTGACCTTGCCGCCCTGCGGTGTCAGCGTGCCCTCGACCAGTCGCAGCAGCGTGGATTTGCCAACGCCATTGCGGCCGACAAGGCCGGTGCGGACAGGACCAAAGGTCAGGTCGAGATCGGAAAGGAGGCTTCGGCCCTCAGGCGTGGACCACGAAATTTGGGAGAGTGAAATCGAAGCAGGCATGGATACGGTTTTCCCTGATGGCAAGACGGTTCGGCTTGGCGGTCAGGGTGAAATCCATCGATGCGTGTATCCTGTTCAAATTTCTATCGCGGTCATAGATAGCATCGAATGCGCCCGTTTCAAGGCGGGGCCTTCGATACAGACCAGCGGGAGCCAGGGGATCAGGCGAGGCTGCGTCGCGCCTCGTCGTCGCCGAAGGCGAGCCCGGAGGCACGCACACTCCGGTTTCGGCCTTGGTTCTTGGCGTCGAGAAGAGCGGCATCGGCCCGGGTCAGAAGCGTGGCTACAGGCCCATCGTCTGGCGCCGAGGCAACGCCGACCGAGACCGAAACCGTGCCCAGAATGCGGCCGCGATGCGAAAGCGGCGTCGTGCCGATCCGCGTCCTCAGCCGCTCGGCAAGCTCGAAGCCCGCGGCTTCGCCGGCGTCGGGCATGAGCACGGTGAATTCCTCGCCGCCAAAGCGATAGGCGCTGCCGGCATCGCCGACCGTGTCGACGATGATCTGGGCGACATACTGCATGACGACGTCACCGGCATCGTGGCCGAACTCATCGTTGAAACGCTTGAAGTGGTCGATGTCGATCATCAGGCAGCTAAGCAGCTTGCCGGCCTGCCCGCGCGGCTGCCGGTTCAGCGCCTCGTCGAGGCAGCGCCGGTTGAGCAGGCCCGTCAACGCATCGCGGACGGCGAGATTGGTGAGCTTCTCGCGCAGCTGAAGATTGGCGACGGCGAGCCCGATATTTTCGGCGATCAGTTCGAGATAGAGGCGCGACGCCTCGACCGCGAACTCCTCCTCAGACCGTTCCTCGAAGTAGAGGAGCCCGATCGTGTCGCCCTGGGCCGTCAGCGGCACGCAGAGGCCGATCACGCCCTCATCGTCGAGGTGCTGGCAGGCAATGTCGCTGTGGCCGCGGTTGCTGACATGCGGCCGGCCGCGGCGAAGCCCCCAGCAGGCGCTCGACGGAAACGTCGGCGCCGAATGCTGCGGATCGAGCCAGGTACCGACGCGCGACAGGAGCGTCCGGCTGTCGTTCAGCACATAGAGATGGCCGGCGAGGTTGGGAAAGACCTGCGGCGCGAAACGAGCGACGACCTCAGCCAGCTCGTCCTGGCTCTGGCAGGCCTGCAGCCGGTGCATCATCTGCAGGATGAGATCCTTGGTCTGCTGGTCCAGCCGCCGCTCCGCGTCCAGCCGATCCCGTTCCAGGCCGTTCTCGCGGAAGATATGGATCGCCTGGTTCATCTCACCGATCTCGTCGCGGCGCCGATCGAGCGGGACCTCTACCGCATAATCCTGCTCGGCAAGGCGGGTGACGATGCCGCTCATTCGGGTAAGCGGCATGGCGACGCGGCGCTTGAGAATGAAATAGAGCACGCTCAGGAACAGGGCGGCGGTGATGCCGAGCATCGTCTTGGCGGCGGCGGCATACCAATCGCTGCGCTCCTGCGCCTCGTTGAGGGCCGCGCCGGTGCGAACGTTGGTCAGGTCCCTGAACCGCGCCACCGTCTCAAGAAGGGCGGTCTGCAGACGCTCGTGCTCGGGGCCAAAGAGCTTTTCCTGCGCGCCGGCGCGGTCACCCTTCTGATAGACCTCGATGGCGGCAACCTCGATCTTGTCGAGCGCTTCCGCCTCGCGAACGATTTCCTGCAAGGCGGCGATCTCCGCCGGCGTCGCGCCAAGCTTGGTTGCGGTCTTGGTCGCCTCCTCGCGCCGTCGTTCTTCTTCCTCGGCGCGGTGGAAGGCTTCGAGATGGCGCTCGTCGCCGCGCATCACATAAAGGCGTGCCTCGTCACTTCGCGTTTCAGCCCCGAGCGCAAGCTCTTCGCCGAGCGTATCAAGCACCAGATGTTGCTCAACCGCCTGGCGTTCCTTGATCGCGCTGTCGGTCGACAGGATGAAGGCGGCACCAGAAAGCCCCGTCAGAAGGACGGTAACGCCATAGGCCCAGTTTGTGATCGCATTTATTCGCATGGAAGAAGCTTAGCCCCCGCGGATTGAGAGCGGATTAACCGCATTATCAGGCTTCGGCAACAGCCCCTGCCCCGGTTGACGCAAGCGGTGCGGCTTTTGTTCCGCCGCATTTCCTCGATCCGCCGGGCGCAACGCGTGTCCGCCAGCGGCACACGTTGCGCCCGGCGGATCGCTCAAGTAGGTTCGATCCAGAGACGCTGGCAAAGCCAGCCGTCCCAACTGTTCTGGTATCGCGTAGGCTCGGCAGCCCATGCCGGGCAAGAGGACGGCCGAAGGGCCGGGTGCAAATGACACTGTCGGGCAAGCGTATTCTCCTCATCATCTCAGGCGGCATCGCGGCCTATAAGAGCCTCGATCTCATCCGGCGCCTCAGGGAACGCGGCGCGAGCGTGCGGCCGGTCATGACATCGGGTGCGCAGCAGTTCGTGACGCCGCTTGCCGTCGGCGCGCTTTCAGCCTCGCATGTCTATCTCGACCTGTTCTCCCGCGAGGACGAGCAGGACGTCGGCCATATCCGATTGGCACGCGAATGCGATCTGATCGTCGTCGCACCAGCCACGGCCGACCTGATGGCGAAGATGGCGAACGGCCATGCCGACGATCTCGCTTCGACCATTCTGCTCGCGACCGACCGGCCGGTGCTGGTCGCGCCGGCGATGAACCCGAAAATGTGGGCGCACCCGGCAACGCGCCGCAACCGGACGACGCTTGCCAAGGACGGCATCCGTTTCATTGGCCCGGAAGCGGGCGAGATGGCGGAAAGCGGCGAAGCCGGAGAAGGCCGCATGAGCGAGCCGCTGGCAATCGTGGCGGCCGTCGAGGATTTTCTCGGCGGAACGCCAAAGCCGCTTGCCGGACGCAGCGTCGTCGTCACGTCAGGGCCGACGCATGAGCCGATCGACCCGGTGCGCTACATCGCAAACCGCTCCTCGGGCAAGCAGGGCCATGCGATCGCCGCGGCGCTGGCAAAACTCGGCGCAAACGTCACGCTGGTCTCCGGCCCGGTGACGATCCCGGATCCGGCCGGCGTCAAGGTCGTGCATGTGGAACGGGCCGAAGAGATGCGCGACGCGGTGCTTGCCGCCCTCCCTGCCGACGTTGCCGTCATGGTCGCCGCCGTTGCCGACTGGCGGGTGGCGACGGCCGCCGGCAACAAGATCAAGAAGAAACCCGGCGAGGCGCCGCCGCCGCTGCAGCTTGCCGAAAACCCCGATATCCTGAAGACGGTCGGCCACCATACCAAGCGGCCGAAACTCGTCATCGGCTTTGCCGCCGAAACCGAAAACGTCGCCGACAACGGCCGCGCCAAGCTCGAACGCAAGGGCGCCGACTTCATCCTCGCCAACGACGTGTCACCGGCAACCGGCATCATGGGCGGCGACCGCAACAAGGTGAAACTGATCTCGGCCACCGGCAATGATGATTGGCCGGAGATGGACAAGGACGCGGTGGCCGAGAAGCTTGCGGCGATGATCGCCGACGCGTTGGCACGGGCAGATAAAGGCTAGTCCAGCGAAACAGGCGCCCCTCACCCTACCCCTCTCCCCGCAAGCGGGGCGAGGGGACGTGCCCTGCGTGAACGGTGCGTTCGCAGCGAGCAGATGGATCGGGAGGGTGCGGCGTGTCCCTTCTCCCCGCCTGCGGGGAGAAGGTGGCGGCAGCCGGATGAGGGGCTGGCACTGTCCGCTACATCACAAATGTGATTTCTCAGGCGAGATGCCGCGAGCGAACCGGTGCGCCCTTGGTCGAAAACAGTCGGACATCGACGCCATTTTCGCCCACGATAACCGCCGTGCCGTCAGGGATTTCCACCCAGGCGCTGTCGTCGTCGTTGAGCGGCTCGGAAACCAGGCAATAGCCGCCGCTCGGACCCATGGGTGCGGCATAGAGCGTCGGCGCCTTCCAATCGGAGGCGTAGCGCACGGCGTAGAGATCCTGGCCGTCGGAGAAAGCAGCGGTGAAGCGCACCAGCACCTGGCGTTCGAGATGTTCGGCAAGCTGCTCGATGAAGGCGAGCGCCTCGGCGATGGCGCCGAGCGGATCGCGGTCGAGCCCGAACTGCATGGCGAGAAGAAACAGAAGTTCCGAGTCGGTCGTGCCGGTGCGAGCCGAATAGAGGTCGTTGTCGAGCATGCTCTCCATCGGCCGACGCAGGTGCTCGAAGTCGCCGATCTGGCCGTTGTGCATGAAGGACCAGCGACCGAAGACGAAGGGATGACAGTTGTCGCGCCGGGTGCCGCCGCCGGTCGCGGCGCGCACATGGGCGAGGAAGAGCGGCGAGCGTATCTGCCGTGCGATGCTCTTCAGGTTGCAGTCGGACCAGGCCGGCAGGATATCGCGGTAACGTCCGGGCTCCGGGTGATCGCCATACCAGGCGATGCCGAAACCGTCGCCGTTGGTGGCGGTCTTGGCCCGTGTCGCGCAATGGGACTGCTCGATCAGCGAGTGCGCCGGAGAGGTCACCAGTTCCTCGAGATAGAGCGGCTCTCCGCGATAGGCTGCCCAGCGGCACATGCTGACTTCACTCCAGCTCCGCCCCCGTTCACTTGAGGGCGATTCGTTAACCATGACGAAATGCGATGTTCCAACGGAACATGGTAAAAATGCGTTAACACATTCCCCCTTCGTCAAGGTGAGACTAACCGGAACACACAGATTTGGCTGTTTCGAGCGGCACAGGGCGTGCATCCCGCCCTATTTCGAACAAATATTCCATATTGACAAATCTTGCACAATTCATTTCATTTCGAGCCAACACGGCAGCGCCGCCAGGGAGGAATTCGGCATGGGCAGCAAGCGCAAACTCGGCATCGGCCTGATCGGCACGGGCTTCATGGGCAAGGCCCATGCGCTCGGCTTCACCATTGCCGCGCGGGTCTTCGACCTGCCCTTCGAGCTCGATCTGGTTTCGGTCGCCGACGTGACCGTCGAAAGTGCCGAGCGCGCCCGCGGCCAGCTCGGCTTCCGCAAGGCGACGGCCGACTGGCGGGAACTCCTGACCGATCCGGATATCGACATCATCGACATCACCACGCCGAACCTCTTGCACAAGGAGATGGCGCTGGCGGCGATCGCCCATGGCAAGCACGTCTATTGCGAAAAGCCGCTGGCGCCGACCGTTGCGGAATGCCGCGAGATGGTTGAAGCGGCTGAGAAGGCGGGCGTCGTCACCCAGGTCGGCTTCAACTATCTGAAGAACCCGCTGATCTTCCTTGCCAAGGACATCATCGAAAGCGGCGAGATCGGCGAAATCCGTTCGATGCGCGGCATTCATGCGGAAGACTTCATGGCCGATGCGCAGGTTCCGTGGGGCTGGCGCCTGAACCCGGCCAGCGGTGGCGGCGCGCTTGCCGACATCGGCAGCCACATCATCGCCTCGATGCGCCACCTCGTCGGCCCGATCAGCCGGGTGCTCGCCGAGACCATCATCCAGATCCCCGAACGCCCGGTTTCCGCCGGCTCCAGTGAAACCCGCGCCGTCGAGGTCGACGACATCACCCGCGCCTTCGTGCGCTTCGAAAACGGTGCGACCGGCAGCTTCGAGGCAAGCTGGATCGCAACGGGACGCAAGATGCAGCACGATTTCGAGATCTACGGTTCGAAGGGCAGCATCGTCTTCACCCAGGAGCGGCTGAACGAAATCCGCCTCTACAAGACTGGCGACGATATCCGCACCCGCGGTTTCCGCACCATCTGGGCCGGACCGGAACATCCGCCCTATGGCGCCTTCTGCGTGGCGCCGGGCCACCAGATCGGTTTCAACGACCTGAAGGCCATCGAGGTCAAGGAGTTCCTCGACTCCATCGCCGGCGGCAGGTCGCCATCGACGGATTTCCGCGAAGGCTACGAGGTGCAGAAGGTGCTTTCGGCGACCTATCAATCGGCCAAGACCAACGAATGGGTACGGATTTAAGCGGTTCCCCGACGCGCATTCCCGGACGCAAAACCGCTGCGCACTTTTGCTGGAAATGCTGGAGGAAAATAGAACGCCTGTTCTATCCCGTTCCCGACTAATCGATTAGGGTGAGGCCGAAAGCCAGACTGATATCGAGGGAGACGAGCGAGACATGGCCACGCCGGAAACGACGACAGAGGTGCCGCAGGATTTCGAGGCGCTGAAGGCCGCCATTCTGGAACGCAAGGCGGAGCTGCCGAAGCGGCTTCGCCAGGTCGCCGCCTATGCGCTCGACAACCCCGACGAAATCGCCTTCGGTACAGCCGCGAGCATCGCCACCTCGGCGGAAGTGCAGCCGTCGACTCTGGTGCGCTTCGCCCAGCATTTCGGCTTCGAGGGCTTTTCCAGCCTGCAGCAGATCTTTCGCGCCCGGCTGCGCGAGCGCACGCCGGGCTATGAGGACCGGCTGAAGGCACTGAGCGCCAACGACCACAGCAAGCTCGAAAGCGGCTCAATCTTCAACGGCTTCGTCGCCGCCGCCCACCGCTCGCTCGACAACATCGCCTCCTCGGTCGATCCGGAAGCCTTCGAGCGCGCCGTCGATATCCTCGCCAAGGCCGACACGATCTACTTGATCGCCAAGCGCCGCTCCTATCCCATCTCCAGTTACATGGCCTATGCCTTCGGCAAGCTGAAGGTGAAGTACCAGCTCGTCGGCACGGCCGCCGGCATCGACGAGGACATGCTGGCGATGGCGACGAAGAACGATGCCGCCTTTGCCGTCAGCTTCTCGCCCTATGCGTCTGAAAGTGCCGCCCAGGCGCGGCTTCTCGCCGAGCGCAAGGTGCCGGTCGTGTCGCTGACAGACTCGGCCTTCTCGCCGCTCGCGGAATCCTCGAAAGTCTGGTTCGAACTGGTCGAGGCCGATCATGCCGGCTTCCGTTCGCTCTCCGCCAGCATGGCCTTTGCCATGGCATTGACGGTCGCCATTGCCGAGAAGCGCCAGCGGCTTGCCGAGGGCAGTTAGGCGAAACGGAACAGATAGAATGAAAATTCCATATTGACTAAACGTCGGAATTTATGTTTCATACGGCCATCACCCACAGTACGGAAATGGTCGGGCCCGCCAAGGTGTCCGCGGGGAGGAAGCAGTGAGCCAGAACGTTTCGGCACAGGGAGCAAAGCCGCTCGACCTGATCACCATCGGCCGGGCCTCGGTCGATCTCTATGGCCAGCAGATCGGCACGCGGCTTGAAGATGTTTCGAGTTTTGCCAAGTCGGTGGGCGGCTGCCCCTGCAACATCTCTGTCGGCACGGCGCGCCTCGGTCTGAAGTCAGCGCTTCTCACCCGCGTCGGCAACGAGCAGATGGGCCGTTTCATCCGCGAGCAGCTCACCCGTGAAGGCGTCGAGACCCGCGGCATTGTCACCGACCCGGAGCGGCTGACGGCGCTCGCGATCCTCGCGGTCGAAAACGACAAGACCTTCCCGCTGCTCTTCTATCGCGACAACTGCGCCGACAACGCGCTCTGCGAAGACGACGTTTCGGAAGAATTCATCCGCTCCGCCCGCGCCGTGCTTGTCTCCGGCACGCATTTCTCCAAGCCGAACACCGACGCTGCCCAGCGCAAGGCGATCCGCATCGCCAAGGAAAACGGCGCGAAGATCGTCTTCGACATCGACTATCGCCCGAACCTCTGGGGCCTTGCCGGCCATGACGCCGGCGAGAGCCGATACATCGCGTCGGATCGCGTGTCGGCGCACCTGAAGACCGTTCTCGCCGACTGCGACCTGATCGTGGGCACCGAAGAGGAAGTGCTGATCGCGTCAGGCGAAAGCGACCTCTTGCAAGCGCTGAAGACGATCCGCTCCCTCTCCAAGGCGACGATTGTGCTCAAACGCGGACCGATGGGCTGCATCGTCTATGACGGCCCGATCACCGACGACCTCGAAGACGGTATCGTCGGCAAGGGCTTCCCGATCGAAGTCTACAACGTGCTCGGCGCCGGCGACGCCTTCATGTCCGGCTTCCTACGCGGCTGGCTGAAAAACGAGCCGCACGCGACGTCGGCCACCTGGGCCAATGCCTGCGGCGCCTTCGCCGTCTCCCGCCTTCTCTGCGCACCTGAAATCCCGACCTGGACCGAACTGCAGTTCTTCCTGGAAAAGGGCAGCAAGGAGCGGGCCCTGCGCAAGGACGAGGCGATCAACCACGTTCACTGGGCGACCACCCGCCGCCGCGACATTCCGCTGCTGATGGCGCTGGCGATCGACCATCGCAGCCAGCTCGAAGACATGGCCGCCGGTGACCAGTCCTTGCTGGACCGCATTCCAGCCTTCAAGGTGCTGGCGGTGAAGGCCGCCGCCCAGGTCGCGGCCGGCCGCTCCGGCTTCGGCATGCTGATCGACGACAAATACGGCCGTGACGCGCTTTACGCCGCCGGCGCCCACCGCGATTTCTGGATCGGCAAACCGATCGAGCTTCCGGGCTCGCGGCCGCTGCAATTCGAATTCAGCCAGGATCTCGGCAGCCGCCTGATCGACTGGCCGGTCGACCACTGCATCAAGGTGCTCTCCTTCTACCACCCGGACGATCCGGCCGAGCTGAAGGCCCAGCAGGTGGCAAAGCTCCGCTCGGCCTTCGAGGCGGCGCGCAAGGTCGGCCGCGAAATCCTGATCGAGATCATTGCCGGCAAGCATGGCAAGCTCGACGACCAGACCATTCCGCGGGCCCTGACCGAGCTCTACGATGCCGGGCTGAAGCCGGACTGGTGGAAGCTCGAGCCGCAGGCAAGCCGCGGCGCCTGGGCAGCGATCGATGCCGTCATCGAAGCCCGCGATCCGCTCTGCCGCGGCGTGGTGCTCTTGGGCCTCGAAGCGCCCTATGAGCAACTGAAGGACGGCTTTGCAGCTGCCCGCACGTCGAAGACGGTCCGGGGCTTTGCCGTCGGCCGCACGATCTTCGCCGATGCCGGCAGGGCCTGGCTCGGCGGCACGATGAGCGACGACCAGGCGATCGCCGACATGGCCGGAAAGTTCAAGGCACTTGTCGATCTCTGGCTGCAACTGGGTGAAACAAAGGCGGCATAGGATCGGCGCCAAGTGTCGGACAATGCAGCAAGCAGGGTGGAACGGGACGATTCCGCCACGAGGAGGAAACAGATTATGAGCCAGAAGACCGTGCGCCTGACCATGGCACAGGCCGTGGCGCAGTTCCTGACACGCCAGATGACCGTCATCGATGGCAAGAAGGTACCGATCTTCGGCGGCGTCTTCGCCATCTTCGGCCATGGCAACGTCGCCGGCGTCGGCGAGGCGCTGCATGCGATCAAGGACACGCTGCCGACCTACCGCGCCCAGAACGAGCAGGGCATGGCCAATGCCGCGATCGCCTTTGCCAAGGCGAGCTTCCGCCGCCGCTTCATGGCCTGCACCACCTCGATCGGCCCTGGCGCGCTCAACATGGTGACCTCGGCGGCACTCGCCCATGTCAACCGCCTGCCGGTTCTCTTCCTGCCGGGTGACGTCTTCGCCAACCGCCGCCCCGATCCGGTGCTGCAGCAGGTGGAAAGCTTCGGCGACGGCACGATCTCGGCGAACGACTGCTTCCGCCCGGTATCGCGCTACTTCGACCGCATCACCCGCCCCGAGCAGATCATCCCGGCGCTGCGCCGCGCCATGCAGGTGCTGACGGATCCCGCCGATTGCGGCCCGGTGACGCTGTCGCTCTGCCAGGACGTACAGGCCGAAGCCTATGATTATCCGGAGAACTTCTTCGACGAGAAGGTCTGGGTGCCGCGCCGCATCGAGCCCGATCTCGACGAACTGGCGACGGCCATTGCGGCGCTGAAAGCAGCGAAGAAGCCGATCATCATCGCCGGCGGCGGCGTGCTTTATTCGGAAGCGAGCAAGGAGCTCGGCGATTTCGCCGAACGCCACGGCATCCCGGTCGTCGAGACACAGGCCGGCAAGTCGGCGCTGCCGCATTCGCATACGCTCAACATGGGCTCGGTCGGTGTGACCGGAACCTCGGCATCCAACGCGCTTGCCGAGGACGCCGACGTGGTGCTTGCCGTCGGCTCGCGCCTACAGGACTTCACGACCGGCTCCTGGGCGCTCTTCAAGAACGAAGGCTTGAAGATCATCGGCCTCAACGTCCAGCCTTTCGACGCCGGCAAGCACAACGGACTGCCGCTGATTGCCGACGCACGCGCCGGCCTGAACCGCATTTCCGGCGGTCTCGGTGCCTACAAGGCCGATCCGAGCTGGACCGCCAAGGCCAAGGCCGGCAAGGCCGAATGGCTGGCAGCTGCCGACAAGGCAACGGCCACGACCAATGCGGCCCTTCCCTCCGACGCCCAGGTGATCGGCGCCGTGCAGCGCGCCCGCGGAGCCAAGAACACGACGCTCGTCTGCGCCGCCGGTGGTCTGCCGGGTGAGTTGCACAAGCTCTGGCAGGCGGAAGAGCCCGGCGGCTACCATATGGAATACGGCTTCTCGACCATGGGCTACGAAGTGGCCGGCGGTCTCGGCGTCAAGCTCGCCAAGCCTGAGAGCGACGTGATCGTCATGGTCGGTGACGGCAGCTACATGATGCTGAATTCGGAGATCGCCTCTTCGATCATGCTTGGCGCCAAGTTCACGATCGTGCTGCTCGACAATGCCGGCTACGGCTGCATCAACCGACTGCAGATGGGCACCGGTAGCGCCAACTTCAACAATCTCTTGAAAGACACCCATCACGTCGAACTGCCGCAGATCGACTTCGCGGCGCATGCCGGCGCGATGGGCGCCGTCACCCGCAAGGTCGGCTCGATCTCCGAGCTCGAAGCAGTGCTCAAGGAGACCGCGAGCGAGACGCGCACGACCGTGATCGTCATCGACACCGATCCGCTGATCACGACCGAGGCCGGCGGCCACTGGTGGGATGTCGCAGTGCCCGAGGTCTCGGGTCGCGCCCAGGTCAACGCGGCGCGCGAGGGTTATGAGAAGGCGCTCGCCGCACAGCGCTTCGGCTGATCAAAAACATAGCGCTCGCGCTTTCTGCGCGGGCGCCATTTTGTCTTTATGCCCCCTCACCCTAACCCTCTCCCCGCCCGCGGGGAGAGGGGACTGCGGAGAGCACGGCTTTTCCCTTCCCAACGAGTGGAGAGGAGACGCAGAGGGCACGGCATATCCCTTCTCCCCGCCTGCGGGGAGAAGGTGGCGGCAGCCGGATGAGGGGCAATCTACCTCCTGCTGCGCGCCGATGAGGCACCACGAACGATCCGCCTGCGCGGACAATGCTATAGGAAACGACAGACCATGATCCGCTACGGAACCAACCCGATCGCCTGGAGCAACGACGACGATCATTCGATCGGCGCGCATCTGACGCTCGAGGACTGCCTGTCCGATTGCCAGAAGATCGGCTTCGACGGCATCGAGAAGGGCCACAAGATGCCGTCCGATCCGGAAGCACTGAAGCAGAAGCTCGGCGCTTACGATCTCGTCTTCGTGTCCGGCTGGCACTCGACCAACCTGCTCACTCATGACGTCGAGGCCGAGAAGAAGGCGATCCAGCCGCATCTCGACCTCCTGAAGTACAATGGCTGCAAGGTGGCGATCGTCTGCGAAACCTCGAACGCCATCCATGGCGACGACGGCAAGTCGGTCGCAAACGACAAGCCAGTCCTGCCGGCCGACCAGTGGAAGACGTTTGGCGCCGATCTCGAAGCGATCGCGCAATATTGCGCCGACCAGGGCATCGACCTCGTCTACCATCACCACATGGGCACGATCGTCCAGACCGGTGAGGAAATCGATCTCCTGATGCAGAACACCGGCCCGGCGACCAAGCTGCTGCTCGATACCGGCCATGCCTGGTTCGGCGGTTCCGATCCGGCCGAGGTCGCAAAGAAATACATGCACCGCGTTCGCCACATTCATTGCAAGAACGTGCGACCCGCGGTCCGCAAGGTCGTCGAGGGCGAAAGCCTCTCCTTCCTCGAAGGCGTGCGCCGTGGCGTCTTCACGGTTCCCGGCGACAGCGAAGGCGGCGTCGACTTCCTGCCCGTGCTGAAAATTGCCGCCGAGCATGGCTATTCAGGCTGGCTGGTGATCGAGGCGGAGCAGGATTCGGCGGTGCGCAACCCGTTCGAATACCAGTCGCTCGGGCTGAAGTCGCTGAAGGCCTTCGCCAAGGAAGCCGGGCTCGACAAGTAAGCCGTCACGTTCGGTCGCCGGACTTTGAGTGTGTGCCCCTCATCCGCGCGGTGAGGGAAGCCCCTCATCCGGCTGCCGCCACCTTCTCCCCGCTGGCGGGGAGAAGGGATATGCCGCACCGTCGCCCTCCTCGCGCTCCGGCGAAGCAGAAAGTAGCGGCGACCTCAACAATCCCCTCTCCCCGCCTGCGGGGAGAGGGTTAGGGTGAGGGGCAAGCCATACGTTCGGCATGCCCTAGAAAAGAATTCAGGGAGATCGACATGTCCAAGCTGCTCGTCAAACCAAAGGCCAAGTCGGGCCTCATGCAAAATGTGACGCCGGAGAGCGCCGGCTGGACCTATGTCGGCTTCGCGCTGGAACGGCTGAAAGCCGGTGAGACGACCGAAGGCGAGACCGGCGACAAGGAAATCTGCCTGGTGCTGGTCTCCGGCAAGGCGAAGGTCGCCGTCGACGGCGAAAGCCTCGGCGAGCTCGGAGAGCGCATGACGCCGTTCGAGGGCCAGCCCTATGCCGTCTACGTGCCGAAAGGCAGCCGCTGGCAGGCAACGGCCACCTCGGATCTCGACCTTGCCATCTGCTCGGCGCCGGGCGGCGACGGCTTCAAGACGAAGGTGATCGCGCCAGGCACCCATCCGCAGATGACCCGCGGCAAGGGCACCAACACCCGCTACGTCACCAACATCATGCCGGAAGACGACGGCTCGGCGCAGTCGCTGCTCGTCGTCGAGGTGATCACGCCGGGCGGCCACACCTCCTCCTACCCGCCGCACAAGCACGATCAGGACAACCTGCCGTCCGAGAGCTATCTGGAAGAGACCTACTACCACCGCATCAACCCGCCGCAGGGTTTTGCGATGCAGCGCGTCTATACCGACGACCGCTCGCTCGACGAGACTATGGCAGTCGAGGACGGTGACGTGACGCTGGTGCCGAGGGGCTATCATCCGGTCGCCGCCGTGCATGGCTACGACGTCTACTATCTCAACGTCATGGCCGGGCCGAAGCGCATCTGGAAGTTCCACAACGCCCGCGAACACGAGTGGCTGTTTACCGGCGTGTAAGCGGCGGCGAACCAAACGGCATTACACCATCACCTTTCCTCCCTACGCCACGCTGGCGGAACGAAGCGTCGCAACCGTCGAGCCCCATCACTCGCTGAGGCTTAGGGGGCGGATGAGAACGGCATACACTTTTTGCGGCTCCGCCCTAGCTTTCCCGCTTTCAGGGAGGGCTTCATGCACATCGACGGGCAATGCCATTGCGGCTTCGTCACCTATGAGGCGAAGATCGATCCGGCCGATGTCGGCATCTGCCATTGCACCGATTGCCAGCAACTGACGGGATCCGCCTACCGCGTCACCGCCGGCACGGAGCGGGAGAACTTCCGGCTGACCGGCGGCGAACCGAAGCTCTATGTGAAGATCGCCGCAAACGGCCGGCAGCGGCTGCAGTTCTTCTGCCCGAACTGCGGCTCGCCGATCTATACGACCGGCACGGACGAGGACGCCCTGGAGGTCGGCATCCGGGTGGGAACGATCAACCAGCGCCGGCAACTCCGGCCACGCTCACAGATCTGGTGCGCCTCGGCGCTGCCCTGGATCGGCGACGTCGGGAAGCTGCCGGGGCGTGATCGCGACGAGCCGCCGCACGCCTAGCCGTCTCCAACGGAACCATCATGCCGCAACGAGCAGGCGTTCCTTGAGCGGTGCCCAGGCCTCGCCGATCACCACCGATGCGGGCGTTGCCGTCATCTGCGACGGGCGCGCATCCGGGTTCGCCGCCAGATAGGTCTTCACCAGGTGATAGCCGATCGTGTAGCCGGCCCAGCGCGGCAGGGAGCGATCGGTGCCGAAAAACCAGCCCGCATGATCATAGGTCTCGGCCCAAAGCTCTCGCTCGGCGCGCTCCAGCAAGCCTTCCCAGTCTGCAGCTTCGAGCGCATGATTCCACGCGTGGCCGTCGCCGCCGTTGATTTCCGCATCGAATGCATCGGCTAGCCCCTCGCTGACCAAAGCTTCGCCGAGCTTGGAACCATAACCGCAGGCGCCGTGGCGGAAGGAATGATGCAGCTCGTGCGTCAGTAACTTGCGCACCTCTCCTGCAGCAAGGCTTACCTCGAAATTCTCGTTGCCGGGATCGACCGTGAAGAAGACCAGCGCCCTGCGATAGCAGGCGCCTGCAACACCGAGTTCGGGAATCGTCTCGCCCGCACGATGCTCGACGAGGACATCGATGGGTGCAGCGCTGTCCGAGGCAGAAACCGCCGCGCCGATCCGCTCGGCGGTCTCGCGCACGGACTGCAGTATCCGCTCGCGCCACGGCGCCAGAGATCCGTCCGCTTCGAGGAAGTGAACACGCAGATCCAGCATTTCGATCATCTCCCTTTCGCGCCGCTTGGGATCGCAACGTAAGGATGCGGCCGGTGATTGCAACGTCGAAAAGATGAAAGTTTCCGTGAGCCGCGGATGTGAGCCCGAGGACGCGTCATTGCGATGGCCGGAGGCGGCTCTGCGGTGTACAAGACGAAGCTGGAGACCGGAGCAGGCGCGCGAGATGGCGAAGGGCAAGATCAGGATGCTGCGCAGTGCGGCCGCGGGCATAGACGCGGTCGAGGCCGAAACGCGCCAGTCCTTCGCCCGTCACACCCACGATCAGTTCGGCATCGGTCTCATCTATGAGGGGGCGCAGAAGTCGCTCAGTGGCCGTGGCATGGTCGAAGCCGGCGCCGGCGACATGATCACCGTCAACCCTGGCGAAGTGCATGACGGCATGCCGATCGGCGATGCCGGCCGCGCCTGGCGCATGCTCTATTTCGATCCATCCGTCATCGCCACTGCCGCCGAGGATATCAGCCAGGGCCGCGCGGATTCCGGCGAGTTCACTGCCCCCGCCTTTCACGACCGGGAGGTGGCAGATCAATTTCGGTCGCTGTTTGCGGCCATCACCGACCCAACGGCCAGGGCCGACGCCATCCGGCATGAAGAACAGCTCCTCATGCTGCTGGCAGGCGTTCTTGCCACCGGCAAGCGAAACCAGGGTGAGAGGCCGGCAACAGTCACGGCGGCCAAGGCGATGATCGACGACGACCCGACGGCCGCGATCACGCTGGCCGATCTTGCCGCTGAAGCCGGGCTCAGCCGCTTTCAACTGGTGCGCAATTTCGCGAGCGCGGTCGGCCTGACGCCACATGCCTATATCGTCCAGCGCCGGATCGATCTCGCTCGCCGCCTGATCGGTGGAGGCATGCCGCTGGCGGAGGCTGCGTTTACGGCCGGCTTTGCCGACCAGAGCCATATGACCCGCGTCTTCGTCAGCAAATATGGCCTCTCGCCCGGCATTTATGCCGAGGCCAGAAAGTAACACCCGCAATTCCGTTCAAGACCAGAGCCCTCCCCGGGCGCATTGCTGCACCAGCCGCGCAGCGACAAGCGTGGCGTAGCAACGGAGAACGGACGTGTCGGGAAAATTTCAAGGCTATCTCTACCTGTCACTGGCGATGATCCTCGTCGGCAGCACGGTCATCGCCAGCAAGATCATCGCGGCGGGCCTGCCACCGTTCACGGCCACCGCGCTGCGCTTTGCCGTCGCCTTCCCGCTCTTCCTGCTGTTGATGTGGCTCACCAGGACGTCATGGCCGAAACTGAAAGGCCGCGACTGGCTTCTCCTCATCGCCCAGGCGGGGGCCGGCAGCGTCGGCTATACGACGCTCTTGATCGCCGGCCTGAGCCTGACGTCGGCAACCGATGCCGGCGTGGTGATCGGCACCCTACCGGTGGTTTCCGCCGCCATCGCCATCCTTCTTCTCGGCGAGCGTCCGGACCGCAAAGTGCTTGCGGCGATCGCGCTTGCCGCAGCCGGCGTGCTCACCATCGTCTTCAAGCCCGGTGAAGGCGGCGCCCATTCGCCGCTCGGCATCGCCCTTATCTTCGGTGCCGTCATCTGCGAGGGCCTGTTCATCCTTCTCAACAAGCGCGTGAAGACGGAGATCTCGCCGCTGGCGCTTTCGACGCTGATGGCCGGCCTCGGCTTCGTGGTCGCCCTCATCCCCGCGCTCTTCGAGACGCATGCAACGGCCGCGATCGACAGGGACGCAATCGTTGCGGTTCTCTACTACGCCCTCATCCCGACCGTTGCCGGCTTCCTGCTCTGGTATGCGGGGTCGGCCAAAGTGAGCGGCACGGAGGCTTCCGTCTTCACCGCGCTGGCGCCCGTTTCAGCCGTCGCCTTTGCCTTTCTCTTGCTCGGCGAGCCGGTCGGCGCCCCACAATTGCTTGGGATCGGCTGTGTACTCGCCGCCGTCCTCGGCATGACCCTACCCCAGATCCGCGCTGGCCGAAGGACAGCTCGCGCCCTTCCCGCCGCAAAGGCCTGAACCAGAATGAACGCATCCACTTCGAGGACTTCCATGCACTTCCAGCACGCAGGCGACATCTGGCGCGACTTCCCGGAGCTGAGCGCCGGCGCGCTTTTCATCGATGGCATCAGCGGCGGCGTCTCGGTCGGGGACCATGTTCGCCAGTTCCAAGCGATCGCGAACGATCGCCTCGGCGCAGGTTCGGAAAGCGACCTGCCCGAGATCCAGGCCTGGCGCCGGACCTTCGCCAAGATGGGATTGAAGCCGACGCAGTATCGCTCGGCGTCTGAAGCCTTGCTCCGGCGCTTCCGCAAGGAAGGCGACCTACCCTCGATCCACCCGCTGATCGATCTCTGTAACGCAGCGTCGCTCGCCTTCGCCATACCGATCGCGGTCTTCGATCTGGCGCAGGTTGCCGGCCATCTGCATGTCTGCCGGGCATTCGGCAACGAGAGCTATCTGACGTTCTCAGGAGAAACGGAAAATCCGGAACCAGCCGAAGTGGTCTTCACTGACGCGGAGGGGCGGGCGCATGCCCGGCGCTGGACCAACCGGCAGGGCGGCCTTTCGGCGATACGACCTGAGACAACGCGAGCGCTGATCGTGGCAGAAGCGCTGCACGAGACGGCACGTGAGGACATCGACCGCCTGTTCACAGCACTTTCGCCGGCCATCGAACAGACCTGGGGCGCTCGTCCAAGCATGGCCATGCTCGATCGTTCGTCGCCGCGTTTCGATTTTTAGGTTTAGGGATTTCGTTCGGAAACGGCGCTTGTGCACCGAGAGGCCGGCCGATGCCTTGGCACCGGCCGGACGCAAACAATCACGCCGCCTTGGCGACGTGATACTCCTTGATCGCGACCATCTTGATCGCCGGATAGCGCTCGGCTTCGTAGCGCAGCGAGAAGCTGTCCTGCGCCAAAAACACCGGGTCGCCGTCGAGATCGCGGGCGATGTCGCCGCGACGGGCGGTCACGAACTTGTCGAGTTCGGCAGGCTGGTCGGATGAGATCCAGCGGCAGACCGAGAAGCGCGACATTTCGAAGGAGACCGGCAGGCCGTATTCGGCGCTGAGGCGCTCCTTCAACACGTCGAGCTGCAGCGCGCCGACGACGCCGACGATCGCCGGCGAGCCGTCTTCCGGCGAGAAGAGCTGCACGACGCCCTCTTCCGCCATCTGCTGCAGCGCTTCCTTCAGCTTCTTTGCCTTCATCGCATCCTCGAGCCGCACGCGGCGCAGGATTTCCGGCGAGAAGTTCGGCACGCCCTGGAACACCAGCGGCTCGCCCTCGGTCAGCGTATCGCCGATCCGGAGCGTGCCATGGTTCGGGATACCGACGACATCGCCTGCGTAGGCCGTGTCGGCGAGCTGGCGCTGCGAGGCGAAGAAGAACTGCGGGGCGCTCAAGCCCAGCTGCTTGCCGGTGCGCGACAGGCGCGCCTTCATGCCGCGCTCCAGCTTGCCGGAGCAGACCCGGGCAAAGGCGATGCGGTCGCGATGGTTCGGGTCCATGTTGGCCTGGATCTTGAAGACGAAGGCCGTCATCTTGTCGTCGGTGGCATGCACCGTGCGGACATCCGCCACCTGGTCACGCGGCGGCGGCGCGATGTCGCCGAGCGCGTTGATGAGATCGCGCACACCGAAGTTGCGCAGCGCCGAGCCGAAGAAGACCGGCGTCAGATGGCCTTCGAGGAAGGCCTTCTTGTCGAAGGGCTTGCAGGCCTCGATCGCCAGCATCAGCTCTTCGGTGAAGGCGTCGCGCTCGTTTTCCGGCAGGCGATGGGAAGCCATCTCCGGGCCGTTGACCTTGGTCGGGATTTCCTGCGTGTCGGACCCGCGCACGGTGTTGTCGGCGAGGTTGTAGGAGCCGCAGAAGGTCTTGGAGCGCCCGATCGGCCAGGTCACCGGCGCGCAGTCGAGCGCCAGCTTTTCCTCGACCTCGTCCAGGATCTCGAAGGGATCGCGGCTTTCGCGGTCCATCTTGTTGACGAAGGTGATGATCGGGATATCGCGCATGCGGCAGACTTCGAAGAGCTTCAGCGTGCGCGGCTCGATACCCTTGGCGGCGTCGATGACCATGACGGCCGCATCCACCGCCGTCAGCGTGCGGTAGGTGTCGTCGGCGAAGTCTTCGTGACCGGGCGTATCGAGAATGTTGAAGACGTTGCCGCCATACTCGAAGGTCATCACCGAGGTGACGACCGAGATGCCGCGCTCGCGCTCGATCTTCATCCAGTCCGAACGGGTCTGGATGCGGTCCTTCTTGGCCTTGACCTCACCGGCGAGCTGGATGGCACCGCCGAACAGCAGCAACTTTTCCGTGAGCGTGGTCTTACCGGCGTCCGGGTGGGCGATAATCGCAAATGTGCGGCGGCGGGAGACCGCCTCGGCGAGAGTTTCAGCCATATCGTAAAATCCTGTGAGTTGCCGCGTCCTTTACAGGCTCGGCCCCGATTATGCAATTGACCGAGGTGCCCGTGGCCCGGCTTATGCGGGCATGAGCACGCACACGTCCCTATCCCGCCCGACCCTCAACCTCGTTCGCCTGCCGCACGGCGAAGGCCTGGACCTTCCGGCCTACGAGACCGCAGGCGCTGCCGGCATGGATTTGCGCGCGGGCGTTGCCGCCGATCGGCCGCTGATGCTGAACCCAGGCAAGCGCGCCCTCGTTCCGACCGGCTTCATCTTCGAAGTGCCCGCCGGCTACGAGGCGCAGATCCGCCCGCGGTCCGGCCTTGCCTTCAAGCACGGCATCACCTGCCTCAACACGCCCGGCACGATCGACAGCGACTATCGCGGCGAAGTGAAGGTGCTGCTGGTCAATCTCGGCGACGAGGAGTTCATCATCGAGCGCGGCATGCGCATCGCCCAGATGGTGATCGCACCGGTCACGCAGGTGACGGTTCGCGAGGCCGACGGGGCAAGCGAGACGGCACGCGGCGCCGGCGGCTTCGGCTCGACCGGCGTTTAAGTCAGATTTCCCATTAAAGGAGCGGCGGCAGGCGGCGCTTAACCGGCGTCGACTTGACGATCGAGGTGTTGGTCTGCGCCTTCTCGGCGATCCGGTCGAGGATCGTGTCGAGCTGCGCCATGTCACGCACGTAGAGCTTGGCGATGAAACAGTCGTCGCCGGTGACCTTGTCGCACTCGACGAATTCCGGCGTTTCCTGGATCAGACGCTCGACGATGTGCAACATGCCCGGCATCGGCCGCACGCGGATGACCGCCTGCAGCGGGTAGCCGACCTTGGCGGGGTTGAGGGCGATGGTGAAACCGTCGAGGACGCCGCGCTCTTCGAGCTTGCGCAGCCGATCCGCAGCACTCGGAGAGGAGAGCCCCGCCTCCTGCGCCAGTTCCTTCAGCGACACCCGGGCATTGGCTGCCAGTATGTCGAGGATTCGTCGGTCTATCTCGTCCAGCATCACGACACCATAAGTCACAACAACAATCAGAACTTCGATAATTAGGCAATATAGCATAATCGCCTTCGTTCATCCATGGGAAAGGCCATGAGTACCGGCTATTCTGCGATCACCAATAGGAGCGCAGTGACCATGAATACCGAACTCAAACGCGGCAGTATCGAGATGACGGCAGCAATGCTGATCTCCGGTACCATCGGCTGGTTCGTGCTGATGTCGGGGCAGCCGGTGACGAGCGTGGTGTTCTGGCGCTGCGTCTTCGGGGCCGTGACACTCGTTGCCATCGCCTGGGCGCTCGGGCTTCTCGACCGTCGTCACTTCAGTCGTCGGATGCTGCTGCTGTCGGTCGTCGGCGGTATCGCCATCGTCGTCAACTGGCTGCTACTGTTCGCCGCCTATTCGCACGCATCGATCTCGATCGCGACGATGGTCTACAACACCCAGCCCTTCATGCTCTTGGGGCTCGGCGCCGTATTCCTCGGCGAGAAGATCACTGTCACCAAGATCTTCTGGCTCCTGGTGTCGTTTGCCGGCATGCTCGCGATCATTTCGGCCAAGCCCAGCCAAGGCTTCGCGCCCGAAGACTACCTGATCGGCGTTGCGCTTTCGATCGGCGCTGCCTTCTTCTACGCGATCGCGGCGATTGCGACCAAGCTGCTCAAGGGCACGCCGCCGCATCTGATCGCGCTGATCCAGGTGATCACCGGCACCGTGATGCTGGCACCGATGGCGCTTGCCGCACCCGCCCCGTCAGGCGCAACGCAATGGTCGATCGTCCTGACCCTCGGCATCATCCACACCGGGCTGATGTATGTGCTGCTCTACGGCGCGATCCAGCGGCTGCCGACACATGTGACCGGCGCGCTTTCCTTCATCTATCCGATCGCTGCGATCGTCGTCGACCGCTTCGCTTTCGGGCACCAGCTGCAGCCGATCCAGATCGCCGGCTCGGTCGCGATCCTCGTTGCCGCCGCCGGCATGACTCTTGGCTGGAAACTTCGCTTTCCCTCTTCTATCAAGCGGGAACGCGAAGGGAGAACCGCATGATCACCTGCTACCTGAAATACGTTATCGACCCTTACAAGGCGGCCGAGTTCGAGCACTATGCCAAGCTCTGGATCCCGCTCGTCAATCGGCTGGGCGGCACGCACCACGGCTACTTCCTGCCGCACGAGGGGGCGAACAACATTGCACTGGCGCTCTTCAGCTTTCCGAGCCTGGCCGCCTACGAGGTCTACCGCAAGGAAATGGCCGTGGATCCGGAATGCCAGGACGCCTTCGCCTATGCCGAGAAGACGCGCTGCATCCTCAGCTACGAGCGCAGCTTCATGCGGCCGGTTTTCGAGTAAGCCCGCTCCGGGATTGACGAAGGCATCGGCAAGCGCGCGTTAGCGCCGCGCTTCCGAGGCCATGCTCAGCGCGAAGCCGAACAGCGCCGTACCCATCGCCCAGCGCTGCACCACCATGAACAACGGCCGCCCGGCAAGGAAGGCGGCGATACCGCTGGCGGCCAGCGCGATCATGGCGTTGACCGTCACGCTGGTCGCGATCTGAATCGAGCCGAAGACCAGCGATTGCCCGAGCACGTTGCCGAGTTCCGGCCGGATGAATTGCGGCAGCAGCGAGAGATAGAGCACCGCCACCTTGGGATTGAGCAGGCTCGTCAGGAAACCCATGACGAACAGCTTCTTCGGCCCATCCTTCGGCAGGTTCTTGACCTGAAAGGGTGAGCGGCCACCGGGCCTGACGGCCTGCCAGGCGAGATAGAGAAGATAGGCCGCACCGGCGATGCGAAGCGCATCATAGGCGAAGGGCACGGCCAGGAGCAGCGCGGTGATCCCGAGTGCCGCCGAGACCATGTAGACGACGAAGCCGAGTGCCACGCCGCCGAGCGAGATCAATCCGGCGCCAGGCCCCTGGCTGATCGAGCGCGAGATCAGATAGATCATGTTCGGCCCCGGCGTCAGCACCATGCCAAGGGCCAGGAGGGCAAAGCCGATCATATCCTTCAACTCGGGCATGGAGAGGCGCCTTTCGCTCGTTTTCAGCAAGCTCTACGCATTTCGCTGCAGCGGACAACGGCAGACTTGTCACCCGATCAATTTCGTCAGCGGACGCCCGCCGATCGCAGTTCGGTGATTTCCTTTTTCGGCCGCTTGCGGTAGAAATCGGCATCATCTTCGCAAGGACGTTCCATGACGCTCGCGGCCCTCATCGCCTATAGCGGCGCGCTCTTCATCGCCGCTGCCATCCCCGGCCCCGGCGTGACGGCGCTGGTTGCGCGCGCGCTCGGCTCCGGTTTCCGCGAAACCTTCTTCATGGGCCTCGGCATCGCGCTTGGCGACATGATCTATCTGACGGCCGTCATCCTCGGGCTCGCGCTGATCGCCCAGACCTTCACCACAGCCTTCCTGGTGGTGAAGTTTGCCGGGGTTCTCTATCTCGCTTACATCGCCTGGAAGCTCTGGAGCGCGGGGCTGCTGCCCGAGGACATCAAGGCAAAGCCGTCGACGAGTGCGGCCATGTCCTTCCTGTCCGGCCTGCTGATCACGCTCGGCAATCCGAAGACGATGCTGTTTTACGTGGCGCTCGTGCCGACGCTGATCGACATCAGGGCGATCGGCCCCGGCGATTACGGCCTGCTGCTGACCGCCACCTTCCTGGTGCTCCTAAGCGTGCTCGTGCCCTATATGCTGCTCGCCTCGCGTGCGCGACTGTTGCTCAAGCAACCGAAGGCCCTGAAAGCGCTGAACCGGGTTGCCGCCAGCGTGCTTGCCGGAACGGCGGCCTATATCGCCGTTCGCGCCAACTGAAAAAACTTTTCCCGAACAACGACTTCGCCGGTGGTTTTTCCTTCGGCGGATCGCCGCGCGGTGTTTGTCGTTCTGGAATTGCGCGTTCTTTGTTCCTATTCTCATAGCACGACACTTCACGCCCAAGGGAGAAACTCATGTCCGACACACGCAAGCCCGGCCGCGGCCGCGTCTACTCCTCGATCACGGAAACGATCGGCGACACACCCATCGTGCGGCTGGACAAGCTTGCCAAGGAAAAGGGCGTCAAGGCGAACCTGCTGGCCAAGCTCGAGTTCTTCAACCCGATCGCCTCGGTCAAGGACCGTATCGGCGTAGCGATGATCGAGAGCCTGGAAGCGCAGGGCAAGATTACGCCCGGCCGCACGACGCTGGTGGAACCGACCTCCGGCAACACCGGCATCGCGCTCGCCTTCGTCGCGGCCGCCAAGGGCTACAAGCTGATCCTGACGATGCCGGAGACCATGTCGGTCGAGCGGCGCAAGATGCTGGCGCTGCTCGGCGCCGAGCTGGTGCTGACCGAAGGCGCCAAGGGCATGAAGGGCGCGATCGCCAAGGCGCAGGAACTGGTCGAGACGCTGCCGGACGCCATCATTCCGCAGCAGTTCGAAAACCCGGCAAATCCGGAAATCCACCGCAAGACGACGGCCGAGGAAATCTGGAACGACACGGACGGCGCGGTCGACATTTTCGTCTCCGGCATCGGCACCGGCGGCACGATTACCGGCGCCGGCCAGGTGCTGAAGGCGCGCAAGCCCTCAATCAGGGTGATCGCCGTCGAGCCGGAAGAATCGCCGGTTCTTTCCGGTGGCGCCCCCGGCCCGCACAAGATCCAGGGCATCGGCGCAGGTTTTGCCCCGGCGATCCTCGACACCACGGTTTATGACGAGATCGTCACTGTCAGCAGCGCCGAGGCGATCGAATTGGCACGCCTGGTCGCCAAGCTCGAAGGCGTGCCGGTCGGCATTTCCGCGGGCGCCGCACTCACCGCCGCAATCGAGATCGGCCAGCGCGAGGAAAACACCGGCAAGACCATCGTCGTCATCATCCCGTCCTTTGCCGAACGCTACCTCTCGACGGTGCTGTTCGAGGGCCTGGGCGGCTGATCGGGCTGGCATCACCTACAATTAGAAAGGGCGCCACGGGCGCCCTTTTTGTTTGTCGTTGATGCGTGGTTCCGCTTCAGCCAGCCTGCTCCGTGAAGCCTGCAAGATTGGCAAGCGTCGAGCGCAGGCCGGCGTCGTGATCTTCCTTCGAAATGCCCTCCGGCACGTTTTCGCAGGTGACGCTGACGCGGGTGCCATCTGCCGCCGGCTCCAGCGCCCAGGTGATCCGCATCGTCCCGGCAAAAGCCGGATCGTCGGATTGAAACTCGGTCTCCTGCACCACGCACCGATCCGGCTCCAACGCGACGAAGCGACCGGAAACGATGTCGGCATCCTCCGAACTCTTGCCCTGCGTCCTGTCGTCCGGCGCCTCGTAGATCAACTCCATGTGGAACGCGCCGCCGACGTGCGGCTCAAAGGCATGCACCTGCCCCTTCATGCCTTCGGGCGGCAGCCAGACCGCCACCGCAGCGGGATCGACCAGCGCGGCGTAGATCTTTGACGGAAGCGCCTGGATCAGACATTCGGCGCGATCGGTTCTTCTGCCCTTTGGAGTATCCGTCATCCAGTTCACTCCTCGCCGGCCAAGCTGCTTCAAGAAAGCTTGGACGATCCGCTTCCAGCATCATGCGTGCCCGAGACGGCGAGAGCTGGGCATGCACAGTCTTGTCTGCCCTCGTCAGGCAGCCGCCTGCAGCCGCTCGCCGGCAATGCGATAGGAAATCGCCTCGGCGAGATGAATGCGGCCGACGGTTACTGCGCCATCGAGATCGGCGAGCGTGCGGGCGACCTTCAGCACACGGTGGTAGCCACGGGCGGAGAACTTCATCTTTTCGGCAGCGTCCCTGAGAAGCTGCAGCCCGGCCGCATCGGGTGCCGCAATCTTCTCGATCAGCGAGGTCGATGCGCGAGCATTGCTGGTCAGCTCCGCATGGCCGAGGGCGGCAAAACGGTCGATCTGCATGGCGCGGGCGCGGGCGACGCGACGGGCGACGACCTCGCTGCTTTCGGCCGCTGCCGGCTTCAAGAGGTCGGCGGCACTGACGGCCGGCACGTCGATGCGGATATCGATGCGGTCCATCAGCGGGCCGGAGATGCGCGCCTGGTAGTCGGACATGCAGCGCAGGCCGCGGGCGCAGCTACGGCCCGGCTCGCCGGCCATGCCGCAGCGGCAGGGGTTCATGGCGGCGACAAGCTGGATCGCGGCGGGATAGCTCACCCGGTGATTGGCGCGGGCGATGATGCATTCGGCCGTTTCGAGCGGCTGGCGCAGCGCATCGAGTACCTGCGGCGTGAATTCCGGAAACTCGTCGAGAAACAGCACGCCGTTATGGGCGAGCGACGCCTCGCCGGGCTTGGCGCGAAGGCCGCCACCAACCATCGCGGCCATGGTGGCGGAATGGTGCGGCGTGCGAAACGGCCGCCGGTCCGAAAGCTTGCCGCCCGGCAGCTGCCCGGCGATCGAGTGGATCATAGACACTTCGAGCAATTCGGCCGGATTGAGCGGCGGCAGGATCGACGGCAGGCGGGCGGCAAGCATCGACTTGCCCGATCCGGGCGGGCCGACCATCAACATGTTATTAACGAAAGACCTTACCCGAAACAAAGGCCTCTGATATATGCACCTGACCATGAACGACCTGATCACGACCAAGCCGAAAGCTTACAGCTATATCCGCTTCTCGACACCCGAACAGATGAAGGGTGACAGCTTTCGTCGCCAGCTTGAGGCAGCAGAGAAATACGCTGCCTTGCACGGGCTGACGATCGACACAACCTTCGACTTCCACGACCTGGGCGTCTCCGCTTGGCAGGGCAAGAACCGTACCGAGGGCATGCTTGGGGAGTTTTTACAGTTCGTCCGTTCTGGCGACATCAAGCAAGGTTCTTACTTGTTGGTCGAGAACCTTGACCGAGTGTCCCGAGAGAACGCTATGGATGCCCTCGACACACTTAAGGATATTGCCCGCGAAGGCGTCACAATCGTGACCCTCAACGACAGTCGGGAGTACACCTACGAGAGCCTTCGCCGGAACCCCATCGACTTGATGGTCGCTGTCATGATGTTCATGAGAGCGAATGAAGAGAGTGAGGTTAAAGCGAGGCGCTTGCGGGAAGCGTGGACGACCAAGCGGGACAAGGCCCAGAATGGCTCCAAACCACTAACCGCTTTGTGCCCCGGTTGGCTTAAGCTGAACCGTGACAGCAACAGCTTCGACGTCATCCCCGAACGTGCCGCGATAGTCCGCCGTATCTTCAGCCAGACGCTGGACGGTGTCGGGCAACACAGCATCGCTCAGGGGCTGAACCGAGAGGGTATCCCTGTCTTTGGTCGCGGGAAGATGTGGCAGCGTTCGTACATCAACAAGATGCTCGCGGACCATGCGGTCATAGGAAACTTCACGCCACATCGGGCCGAAAGGATCAACGGCAAAAAGGTTCGTGTTCCAACCGAGACAATCGAAGGTTACTTCCCTGCGGTCGTAGAGCGTGAGGCGTTCGACCGTGTTGCCTCAATGATCAGCGCACGACCGACATCAGCACGCGCCCCTGTCGCTAACATGCTCGCGGGCCTCGCTCGATGCCCCTTATGCGATGCCTCAATGACCCGCATCAACAAAGGCTCTGGCCCCAAGGGAGGCAAGCCCTATCTCGTCTGCTCAAGGGCGAAAGTAGGTGCTGGGTGCGAATACAAACAGGTAAGGATGGAGAACGTCGAACATGGGATAATCCACCACGTCGAGGAGCTTTTAGGCCGGCTACCGTCGCCACATGAAGGACTGCAGACCAAGTGGGACACCCTGCTTACCCATCAAGGGGCCGTCTACGAGGAGATCGAAAGGCTTGTAGAAGCCATCGCGCAGGCGGGGCACTCTAAGGCGCTGCTGAGGCGCCTGACGAAGATGGAGCATGAGCGCGACGAGATCGCGAAGACGCTTGAGGAGGTGGAAGGGCTGATAGCGGATAGTCTTACCAACCGAGTTCAGAACACAGTCAAGGAGTTGGTCGCAGCAGCGCAGGCGGAGGAGTGCGATGCCGCGAAGATCAGCGCGACGATGCGACAAGTGTTCTCGAAGGTCGTGGTGGACTACCGAGACGGCCAGCTTTGGTTCCACTGGAAGCACGCCGAAGGAGAACCAACAGACATAACGTTCGCGATGCCTTTGGCGAACTGATTGGTCGCGAAACCAGACGCTGGTCCGCCGGAGGTGCAAGACATGACACGCGATCTCTTCGCGAAGCTGCCGCTCATAACCAACACAAGGACAACCCTCTAACGTCTTGATCAGGAGTTACTTTGCGCAAGAACTATCCACTTGTGGATATAAGATATTGATTTTATTGATTTTTATCCATTGACGAGACAGCCAACACCACGTCTAACTCCTCCCATCAACAACGAGGAGTAACGAGATGAATATGAAGATTGGTCAGGGCCGCCATCGTTTCGAGCTTGAACTCGATTTTGCCGGCGTCTTCCTCCGCGTGCCGCTCGTCGGAGAGTTGGCGTCCAACCGTATCACGCCTTGGTGCTGGTCGAAGTGGTCGGAAGTCCGTTGAAAGGCGGCACATCCGAATGTCTAAAGCCTCTGAAATCATGGCTGTCCAGTTGCAAGATAAGACCATCCGCTTCTTCCATCGAAAGCGCGCTCTATGGTTCTTCGAGACCGATCTAAAGACGTTCTTGGCCGATGACCGTAACAGTACCATTGGCCCCCCGGAGATCGAGCTGGTCTTTCAATCAGTTCAAGACATGCAGGCCATCAGAGGGGGACCGCTGGAAAACTTCATCGTCGTCCAGGGGTTCCTAAGCGTAATCGCCAACGCACCGTCGCCAGATGTCGGGGACCGATTGATGAAGGTGATACGAGCAGCGGCAGCGGTGTGGTCGCTACCATCCGCGTTGATTGCTACAGCTCGCATGCCGGTGCGCGGCGAAAATGGACAGCTTCGGAAGCTACTTGCATCGTCCGACATGTTCGAGGGGTTGCTTGCTTCAGTCCCTTACAATGAACGGCTGACAAGCAGCCTTACCGTCGCGCAAATAAGACTGGTTGAAAGCCTGGTCCTGACTGTTCACGAAAGACCGCTGGTGGAAAGGATCATAGCCGGCTTCGACGGGGCGTTTGCCTACACCGAGGACATGCTGTTGACGATGAGCTGGCCAAAACTCAAGAACTACCCGATGGGCGAGTTGCCAAACTCCAATCCATAAACCGGACGTCCACGAGGCCCGCTGAAACAACTTGCGCCCCCGTTGAGCGATCTTCGGGGGGCTTCGCCTTTCTGATGTCGTTTCCCGTTCCGCCGTATGATCATGGAGAGGCGTTGCGGGGGTGGTCGGCACCATCGGTCATTTCGAGAGGAGCGCTCGTCCTCGCTCGAAACCCGCACCAACAAATCGATACATGCAGTAGCTGTATCGTCCTTCCAAGTACCAACCTCAGATTACCCCTTACTTAAAGAGAAGTACGAGAGCGAGATTACCCCCACCATACGGGGAAGACCAAGAACGAGATTACCCCCACCGATACGGATAAAGGGGGAGGAGAGGCTGAACTAATGAAATTAGGCTTCTCTCAGATTTCTTTATGTCGTTGATGATGATGAAATCCTATCTCAACAATAGGTCTCCCTGACGACACCCTCAGGTCTCCTTAACGATCACCTATCGACCGATGAGGGATCACCCTCGTCAGTCATCGTCTCCATCTCCACCCGCACAGTCGCTTCATCGACACCCTTCAGTCTGGCACACGCCAGCCTCGATCATGGGAGGTGCGGATGCTGGTCACTCTGACCGGCAAACTCTCTTCGTTGCGTTGTTGTCATTTAGCCCCTGCGTCTCACCGGACGTGGGGTTTTTTTCGTCGGCACGACACCACAGCGAGGAGGTCATCTCAAACGACAGCAACGCGATACATAGCCCGCCTGACGGGCCAGAGAGAACCCATGCATCAACCAGACATATCGCCCTTGAGGGTCTTCATCGAGCCGGTGAAGATCACCCACAAGGGGCAAGGCTATTCGGTCTCCTTCAATGGTGAGACCATCATCGCCAGAACCCGCAATCCCGCCCCTGACGCTTGTCGTCATCTGGTCGCCCTGGGTCACCGGGGACGAATGGAGATTTGGGACAACGAGCGCCCCTACCCCCGATCGGTCTTCCACGACATCGAGCGTGCGGCCCGTTTCACAGTAGCCGAGAGCAACGCCCACGGTCCCCGCATCGTCCGGTTCAAGACGATGGCGGAAGACGTCAGAGGCGAGCTTTTCACCTCACGGAGCGCCTCGCAATGACCGACATCAAGGCTATCATCACCAATGCCGCCAACCGCTACGGCGAAGACCCTGATACCGCCATCCGCATGGCCCGTCTCGAAAGCGGGCTGAACCCCAGCGCCAAGAACCGCAACTCGACCGCCTCGGGCCTCTTCCAGTTCCTGAGCGGCACCTGGGACCAGTACGGTAACGGGCGCTCGCCGTTCGATGCCGAGGCCTCTGCGGATGCCGGCGTTCGCCTGATGCGTGACAACAGGCGCATCCTCCGTCGCGGGCTTGGCCGTGAGCCGACCCCCGGCGAAATCTACATGGCCCACCAGCAGGGCGCAGGCGGTGCGTTGTCGTTCCTCAAGAACCCGACCGCAGCGGCCCACACCATCGTCGGCAGCAAGGCCATCAGCCTGAACCTTCCGAAGGAACGGGCAGGGGAAGCTATGACGATCACAGCCGGCGACTTCGCTCAGCTCTGGTCGAACAAGCTCGGCGGTGCCAGCGGTCCATCGCTTTATTCGGGAGGTTCGGCGACCGGCTCGGTTGACCCGAACAGCTCCTTTCGAGCGACCGATGGCGTAGACCCGACCAAGACCCAGATCACCCTCGGGGAGACCGACACCAACCGCAGCGTCGATAGCGTGACCGAACGGGTCATGAAGGAGAAGGCTGAGAAGGAGGCCGAGGAGGATGCTCCCGGCTTCTTCGAGGGTGCCAAGCTGGCGCTCCAGAACGAGTGGTCGATCCTGGCCCCGATGCGGGCGCTCGGCAACTTCACCCCCGACACCACCTACTTCATTGATGAGGCCGAGGTGAAGCGCGTGGGTGAGGGCGTCCCAACCCAGTTCCTCTCGGAGTTCGAAGACGCTGTCTCGGCTGAGCATGCTGATGCCATTCGTGGCCGCATCATGCGCCAGCTTGAGGTCAACGATAAGCTGAACAAGATGGGCGCGACCGGCGTTGGCTTGCAGATCGCTGCTGCCATGACCGACCCTGGCGCCTGGGCGGCGACCGCTGCGATCTCTGCGGCGACTGGTGGCCTGGGCGCTCCTGCTGCTGTTGCTGCCCGCTTCGGGCGCATCGGCACGGTGGCGCTCGGTGCCATCGAAGGTGCCGCTGGCAACCTTGCCGTGGACAGTGCGCTTCATGCGGTTGACCCGACGAAGACCAAGACGGACCTGATGTATTCCATCGGGACCGGCATCGTCATGGGCGGGGTCTTCTCAGGCTTCCGCAACCCGACGCGGGCGCTGGCCCAGGAGAATGACATGATCGAGAATATCGGTCACGCCATGACCCAGGAGGCCAGGGCAGCCAACGCAGGGCGCTCGGTCGGTGCCGCTCAGTCCAACTTCGTTGAGCCGATGTACCGCACGGACGCCGCTGACCAGCACCGCGCCTGGAAGGAGATCGACAAGGAATACAAGACGTTCTTCGGCAAGGCCCGCTTCGATCTGGCCGCACAGCTCGGCAAGTCCTCCAACCCTGCCGTTCGCGGCATCGGCAAATACCTCGTCGAGGACGCAGCCGGCAACGCCATGAAGGACAAGGTCAGCGTCATCGCGGCCTCCGAGACGCAGCGTCGTCTCCAGCGCTCGGCCAACTATTCCTGGGCGAAGTCCTTCAACCAGCACTGGTCGGCCTACCGCAAGGCCAACAAGATCAGCACGTGGAAGTCCGTGGACGCTCAGAACGAGTTCTCCGAGATGATCACGGCTTGGCAGCGAGCTGACACCCAGGCAGTGCGTGATGCGTTCCCTGCCGAGGTCAAGGCTGCCGGCGCTCACTTCAACACCATGATGCGTGATTGGTGGAAGCAGGCCCACGACGCCGGCATCACCCGCACCGAGATGGGCGCTGAGAACTACGTGCCTCGCATCACCAACCGGGAAGCTGCGGTCGATCTGATCAACACCTTCGGCTACGGCAAGAACCTCGACGGTGAACAGGTAGGCGTCAGCAAGTTCTTCACGGAAGCGATCAAGGACGCTCAGCCTAACATCCGGCCCGAGCTGGCCGAGAAGATGGGCCACGCGATCACCGACCGAATGTATAAGCTCGGTCACGGCCAGGAGCTGGGTGCGTCCCGCGCACTGGCCGGCGAAGATCTCGACGACTTCCGCAAGCTCCTGCTCGATGCCCGCTTCGACGGCGGCAACATGATGTCGGAGGCCGAGGTCGATGAAGTGCTGACCAACCTGAAGGGCACCAAGTCCCAGGCTGACAAGGAGGCCGGTGGCAGCTCCAGGCTGAAGCACCGCGTCCTCATGAACGAGAACTTCTCGATGACGCTCTCCGATGCTCACGGCACGACCGTGCGCGAGGTGAAGATCAGCGACTTCTACGTCAACAACGCCAACCTGCTGATGCACCTCTATAACCGGAACATGTCCGGTCAGGTCGCTCTCGCGGGCGTCAAGATACCAAACCCCGTCAATCCCGACGAGCTTCTGGTGGACGGCATCCGCTCCTCGGGCGACATGGACACGCTGATCGATAAGATCAAAGGCGTGGCCTCGGAGGAGGGCAAGCGGGGCAACAAGACGCTGGACACGACCGGCGACGAGAAGAACCTTCGTTTCGCCTTCGACGCCATCATGGGCATCCCTCGGTTCGACGAGACTGGCAACCTGCCGCGCTTCATGCGGCTGACGCGAGACTTCAACTTCACCCGCCTCATGGGTCAGGTCGGCTTCTCGCAGATACCGGAAGCGGCCCGTGTTGTTTCCCAGATGGGCGTCAAGACGTCCTATACCGCGCTGCCTGAGTTCCGTCGCCTGATCAACATGGCACGCAGCGGGCAGAGCGTGGACGAGCTGATGGACGAGATCGACGACCTTGTGGCTGTCGGTCGCGACTTCGAGGTGGGTGCATCATACATCCCCTCCGACGCCTTCGGTATTCCCCAGGCGCTCGCCAGCGGCAGCTCGACGCCCATCGGCAAGGCTATGGACTGGATCGAGCCTCGGCTTCATCACGCCAACCGAGCGGTGGCGATGGGTTCGCTCATGGCCCCGATCAACGCCACGCTCCAGAAATGGTCGGCTCGAGCTTTCGCCCAGAAGTTCAGCGAGCTGGCCAAGGGCGGCAAGGGCCTCACCCCGAACCGAATGCGCCTCCTCGGCCTGGACGACGACAAGATCGCCCTGGTCAAGAAAGCCTTCACCGACCACGCGGAATACAAGGGCAAGCGACTGACGAAGCTGAACGTGGGCGAATGGCCGACCGACGCTCGCAAGGCCTACACGGAAGCGCTCAACCGAGCCTCCCGCAACATGATCCTTGAGAACGACGTCGGGCAGTTCGCCAAGTGGATGAACTCGCCGCTCGGCAAGGTCTTCCTCCAGTTCCGTTCGTTCGCCGTTGGTGCCTGGACACGCGGCCTCATGCAGGGCCTCAATCAGCGCGACATCACAGCAGGCGTCCAGCTCATGCTGGCGTCGATCACCGGCTCGCTCGTCTACTGGGGCCAGACCCACCTGCAGCTCCTGGGTGACCCTGATCGGTCGCGCAAGATGAAGGAGCGGCTGTCATGGTCGAACCTCGGCATTGCCGGCGTCATGCGATCCTCGGAAAGCTCCCTGCTGCCGATGCTGATCGACACGAGTGCCAGCTTCACGGTTGGCGAGAGCGTCCTCGACTATCGTTCGAGCGGCCTGACCGGCACGCTGTTCGGTAACCCGACCGCTGACCTCTTGCTCGACAAGCTGCCTAAGGCGACATCGGGAATTGTGACTGCTGCATTTGGCGACGACTACTCTCGCCACGATGCGAGGGCCGTCACCGACACCCTCCCCTTCCAGCGCCTACTGCCCGTGCAGTGGTTCTTCAACTGGGCCATGCAGAGCCTTCCTCGAAGAGAGTTAGGCTACTAAGCGCGGTTTTCCGTTGTGCCGTATCGACCGTGGAAGAGCGTGAGAGGTTCGGGTGGTCTCCTTGTACCATCCAGCCTCGAACGCGCTTCTACGGTCGGAATATCCGAGTTAAAAATCTGAGAGCCCAAATCAGATATAGGGAACATGCAATTTCCCCCCGGTGGTGCCTATTTTGTGCGTGTCGACAGAAGTGGATACTTCGGCACCTCTCCCTATTCCGCCTCAAACAAGGAAAGCATTAGCATGCTTAAGTTGGGGTCGCTGCCTTGTGTTGATTGAATACCTATGGCTGCCTTCTTATCAAACCCCAACAGCTCCACTCCGTAGACCGCGACATCCGAGGAACCCTGTGCCTGCTCAAGAATTTTCTTTGATTTAAACTTTCGCTCAACGAAGGATTTCACTTCATCGGCCCCACCGACGCCTTGCTTCGTGATGGCGCAGTTGTTGCTAAGCTTCCCGTTATCCATAGTCCTCTGCCCAACTACTACGACAAACGCTTCGGAGGCATCTTTTGCAATTCCCCAACCGCGTTGAGCGCCGGCAGCCAACGTCACGACATGCTCCTGAGGAAGTTCCTTGAGTTGCATGCCATAGAATGACGCGGCCTGCGTGAGGATCGTGCTAACAAGGTCGGGCTTAAGTTGGCTCCCGATACATACGCTCTCGAACAGATCGGTAAACGTACCCGTCTCACTGGCGATTGCATCGGAAGAACCCGCAGCAACCACAAACGCAAGTGCTAATTTCCTAAACATTCAACCCCCATGCGCATCTAACCGGATATAGCCATCGGAAGTTTCATACGGCCGGTCAAGGGACCTGGCCTGCGTCCCACAGTCCTTTTCCTGTTTTCTGCGGCACGGCCAAACAGTGTTCGCAAGGGTATACCTCAGCGGACGCTTCGGCGGCGGCGGAAGATATGTCCGATAGGGTTGACTTAGTTCTTTCGTACACATATCCATTCGGACAAAACCCCAACGGACATGTGGAGTGAACCATCATGGCAACCTTTCTTTACGCCCGCGTATCTACCTCTGAGCAGACCCTCGATCACCAGCAGTCTCAAGCGGAGAAGGCTGGCTTCACCTTCGATCATGTCATTGCTGATCATGGCGTATCGGGTATGTCTGTCCTTATGAAGGACCGTCCAGAGGGCAAGCGCCTCTTCGATATGCTGCGAGCCGGTGACACTCTCGTGGTTCGTTGGGTCGACCGACTGGGCAGGAACTATGCAGACGTGACCGACACTATCAGGGAGTTCATGCGTCGGGGCGTGGTGATCAGGACCGTAATCAACTCCATGACCTTCGACGGGGCCACGGCTGACCCCATACAGATGGCTGTCAGAGACGCGATGATTGCCTTCATGGCTGGCACCGCACAGGCCCAAGCAGAGGCCACGAAAGACGCCCAGAAGGCTGGCATAGCCAACGCGAGAGACAAGGGCAACGACAGCTATAAGGGTCGCAAGCCGAGTTATACCCGCGAGCAGTACACGACTGTGGCTGATCTCCTTAGGAAGAGCGACAGCGTGTCAGAGATCGCCCAGGCCTCAGGCCTGACCCGCCAAACGGTCTACAGGATTAAGGAAGACCCAGCAGCCGCAGAGAAGGCGTTGGCAGCTTGGGGGTTGTGATCGCGAGGGGGCGATAATGAGTTTTCGAAATTCCCTTGAAGCGGTGACGTGCATGCTGGTTGCGTGGATTTCAGATGGCGACTTTAGCGAGCGGGGCTGGTAAGAAGTAGGCGCCCTGTTCACGGACACGAACGAGACTACTTCTCATGCTTCCGGCAACCGACCAAGAACGATTAGACGTTTGCGACTACTTCGCGTCACAAGCTCCCGATCTGAAGATCACCTTCCTGCAGAAGGTTTATTCCGAAACTGTTTTAAGCCATCGACATGATGTGTGGGATATTCACACAGACAAAGATCGATGGTGGGTCATAACCAACCCCACCAATCTTTATTCGCAGGACCAGTTCCCGAACATGGATTTGGCGGTGACCTTCCATATGGGGCTGTGCCTACGCATGCCTGTATCCGAGCCACGCCAACTAAACGCTCGAAGAATTATGCCCTTTGGGGAGACCTTTAAGCAAATCGCGGATTGCACCGCTGCCCTTTCGCGTGCAGACACGGTGGCCGACTTCCAAGCGGTAGGTATGCGTAGCCGCGAGACTTTACTGACGTTCATCGGAGCGGCCC
This sequence comes from Ensifer sp. LBL, assembly GCF_050435225.1. NCBI lineage: Bacteria > Pseudomonadati > Pseudomonadota > Alphaproteobacteria > Hyphomicrobiales > Rhizobiaceae > Ensifer > Ensifer sp. LBL. The sequence continues at coordinate 1,213,765 of NZ_JBNDJY010000001.1, forward strand.
AAGATTGGGTGCGGTGGGAATGCAATGACCGGCCGATGCGCGCCGACTTCCGGGCTTGGGTCGAAGTGATCTTGGCTGAAGCTCTACCGGGTCGAGAGCAGAAAGAGCGGCGGCACCTATTCAAAACGCTCCTGATCGAGGCATGGACATTTGCGAACTGGTTAACTCACGCTCGAGCGGCGACTTGGCACGATGCGGAGGCGTGTATCTCGACTGTCGAACATGTCCTTGGACTTGGGACGTCGTTGGTCATCCGCTTCCACAGGGACGTTCCTGAGGCCTGTCCCAAGTGCGGCTCTCGCTCGTTGGCACCTGAGGAGGGGCGAGATGTCCGAGATCTGGATGTCGTCTGGGAGCGCCCCGTATGCGGGGATTGTGGCTGGACCGGCAAGCCGATGCCAGTCGACGTGGAACCGCTGGACGAGGAGCATGCTCTTGCGTTGATCGAGCGCGTCGGCGGAAATGAAACGGACGAGTGCGTCATAATGGAAGCACCACTACGACGCATTCGAAAACCAACTGACGTAGATTAGCGAGGCGATAGTGCGTTTTCGCCACCTCAGACACGCGGAGGACCTGCTGCTACGTTTCTGTTGCCCTATCCTTCCTCAGTGCCATGTACGCAAACAGACCAGCGGTAAGAAGGTCAATCGGCAACCATGTCGACCGGCTCAGTGCAACGGTGACAACTGGATTGAAGAGCAAGGCCACGAGGCCCATGACGATCACACGCCAGCTGAACGAACGGGAGCTTTGATAGTCGACATACGCGGCAGCGGCTGCTGCTATTGTCACCACGAGCCGCAGGAACGTGTAGTATCCGTATGGAAGCGGCAGGATAGCGACGACGAGCAGGGCTGCCGGTATCAACAGATACAAAGCAGGACGATCACTCATCGGTCTAACGTCCTCTGCTGAAGAGCAGACCGCCGAGGCCCGCTGCCCCGTTCACCACCAGCAGCACGAGGCCGATCACGAGAGACGGGAAGCAGAGTAAGCCCGCCTGCCACCACTCCCAGTTCCACGCCTCCATAGCTCCGAAGAACCCCACGACAGCCACGGCAAGGCTGCCAATCGGACCAAGCATCAGCGCGACGATGCCGATGACGATCGACACGATCCAGTGTAGGCCGAGCCACTCTTGTAAGCCTGCCTGAAATGCCACGAGCTGCGCGATGCCCAGCGCATACATCAATATTACCCAGATGATCCCCATGCTCCCCTCCCTTGCAAAGGTTCGAAAATACTACTGTAAGTTCGACGTCAACTGGAGAGTTAGGGCCATCGCTCCACAGAAATCATCCTTGGCAAGCAATGGTTTCAAGCGATCACTGCATGAAGTTGATCTCCACGAACGTCGAGACCATTCGGGGCAACAAGAAGGTGATAGCCCACGAGGCAAGCACGGACGCAGTACCGGCAATCCATGCGAACGCGCTGGGATTACGAATGATCTCGAACTTCTCATTGGCGGCATTAATGAGGAACTTGAAGTACAAAAGCAGGTAGGACATCAACGCGAGGAACGCCAAGCCGTCCACGACCGCGAGCGTCCAACTGAACTGTTTCCTTAGAGCGATGTCCAGAGCCGCGAGGATGACCACGCACTCTATGGTCGTGAATACCACTTCTTGGAAGACCTTAGTGTTCTCCCAGCCATGCCGCCAGTGGTCAGCGTTCTCGTAGTCTTCCTGCCTGAATAGCCTTGCAAGTATCCCCATCACAGAACCCAGACTATAGTTGCGCATAAGGGCGGTGTGAGAACTTTGGCCGAGAGAGGATTATTTGCTTTCGTCGCGATGGAGATCAATGATCGGTGACCCACAAGCCAACCCCGAAACCGGTCATCAGAGCCACTACTGATATAACATCAAGCGTCATGCCGCGAACCGATACGCTGACTATCACGGCCAGCAGCATTATCGCGCCCCAAAACGCGAGCGCAGCTAAGCGCACCGCTTCAACGTTGCTTCGTGGAAAGAAGTACCTGCTCACCCATATGGCCACCGCGCCGACTACCGCCCCACGGAGCATCTCGGGGAACCACAGGCGGCCAATCTCATCAACATAGGGTATCCACGACCCGCCAGCCGTATAGAAGCTGAAGAAGAACCCATAGATCACGGTAACAATCGCAGCGGGGATCATCCCCGGAACAACCATGACGATGGCAACTATCGCCGCGATTGCCGTCTTTTCGCTCGCACTTTCTGCGACCGATCGGTTTTCGATTGACATGAAGACCCCCGTCCGAACCCCTCCAGTAAACTACTGATCTACGGTTGTGCGGTCAATGCGATCACACCGGATCGACCGTGACGACGTTATGCGCGATCAACCATTGAGCAGCCGCGAGCGTGATCAATGAACGTGTATCCAGCGACGCGTTTCATCGTGGAACGGACACTTACAAAGTCTCGCGATGGACGATGCGGTGGCAGTTCGCACAGAGGCACCTCAAGTCTGCGAGACGGGTGCGCGTTTTGCCTTCCATTTTGGCAACAGCAACCGTGTCGTGGTGAACTTCAATACAGGCGTCACCAAAGGGTCCAAGGCACTTCGAGGGAATTAAGCCGCAACGCTCGCAGAAGAGATGTCCGTGTTGCTCGATGAAGCGCCGCTTTTTCGTTCGCGCGAGGCCTGGTGCGCGCTCACGGCGCAAGTGCGTGACGCGAACAGTCGACCCCTCGGCCCAAGAGCGCTCATCATCGAACTCGGAGCGGGGCGATGGCGTTTCCTCGTCCTTGGGGATAATCGGGTACCCCGCGTCCTCGATGCTTTCGAAGCATGGCGTGCCGATGCCCCCCGAAAAATCGCTCGGCATAGCGGGGCGGCCGATCACACCCGAAAGCGCTATGCCGAAAATCGCCTTCGGTGGAAGACGCTCACCCGTCGGCAGCAGCACGTCGTAGTCGGTTGATCCTTGAAAGCCGTGCTGCACCCCGGACTTAAAGGCCTCGATTGCCTCGTCGATCATCCACGGCTCGACGCGCCTCAACGTCTCCGCCTGGAGGCGTGGCTGGCGAGTACGTACACCTTGATTGAGCAGCCCCAACAACTCTGATGATAAGGCGCCCGATATGCCAATTCGGACACGCTTGGTGCTGTTGCCGTGCCCCTTCGTGCCACTCGGGCGACCTTTTGCCGCTCCGCGCTGGCCGATCAGCGTGACAAGTTCATCAACCGGGAGGGCGAGTTCTGCCCGATCCAACAGTTGCCGATCGGGTTCCGGCCAGTTCTGAGCAACAGCGCTGTCGAGCCAAACCCCGGAGAGGGTCGCACCCCCAGCCATGAGGCGCTCAAGGATTGTCCGGAGTGCCTGTCTGTAGTCAGGGTTTCGAAGATTGGGTTTGCCGAATGCGCCACCGCGACTGTGAACTATGATGGCGTAGTCCTCGACCTCCACCTTAGCGTTGAGCGAGTTGCCGTCAGTATCGAATATCGTTGTCAGCATAGTGGGTGCTTGGCTTCGAGAGGCTGCATAAGTGAGCCTGAACTTACGCGGGAACGACAGCAATACCGGCGACCACGGCACGCTTCAACGCTGAAGATAGCGGATGGGTCTTGCGTCCACAATTTGAAGAGATTGTGGTTGCCGGCAGCAGCCACCTCGAGCGCCCGCTTGGCGCTCTCCTGTCCCTTGATGTCGGCGAGATCGGGCAGGTTAGATGCGCCCGAACGGATGGCGGCTTCAGGCCGCGAAAGCACCTGCGTGCCGCGGAAATGGTTGGCGATCGCGATCAGGCTGCGCGGCGCCAGGATATCGATCTCGGCGCCGGCCCAGGCCGCCTCGGGTCCGCTTTCGGCCGGGCAGATCAACCCCTTGCCGAGCGCATTGGCGCCGATTGCCGCCGGCAGCGCGCCGGCAACGGCAGCAATGGTGCCGTCGAGGTTGAGTTCACCGATGACCACATAAGGCGCCAGCGCGTCGCCGGGGATGGCACCGAGGGCTGCCATCAGCCCGAGGGCGATGGCGAGGTCGAAATGGCTGCCTTCCTTCGGCAGGTCGGCGGGCGCGAGATTGACGGTGACCCGCTTGGCCGGCAGGGCGAGACCGGAGGCATGCAACGCGGCCTGCACCCGCTCGCGGCTTTCGGCGACGGCCTTGTCCGGCAGGCCGACGATCTGCATGCCGACCTTGCCCGGCGCGACCATCACCTGCACATCAACAGGCAGTCCCTCGATACCCTGAAATGCGACCGTGCTGACGCGCGCGACCATGCTTGCCCCCTCGCCCAGGCAGCCCGGCTATCGGGCGCCGCAACCGCCCAGGGTTGCAGGCAGAAGCCTTGCACGGATCGCGCACAAAAACAAGAACAATAACAGAACACTTGAAAGGCGTGGACGCACCGGCAAGGGGCCGTTCCAGAAAACGGCCGCGGGCAAAGACCCGCGGCACGCTTGTTCCACCGGTGGCAGGTTACAAGCTAGTGCCGATCAGGCGCGCTTGCGTTCGATCGCGTCCCAAAGCAGGCTCGCGACATCGGCGCCGCCGAACTTCTTGACTTCGCGGATGCCGGTCGGCGAGGTCACGTTGATCTCGGTCATGTAGTCGCCGATGACGTCGATGCCGACGAAGAGGAAGCCGCGCTTCTTGAGTGCCGGCGCGATGCGGGCGCAGATTTCCTTTTCGCGTGCCGTCAACTCCGTCGGCTCGGGGCGGCCGCCGGCATGCATGTTGGAGCGGGCGTCATGGTCCGCCGGAACGCGGTTGATGGCGCCCACCGGCTCGCCGTCGACGAGCAGGATGCGCTTGTCGCCCTTGCGCACCGCCGGCAGGTATTCCTGGGCGATGAAGGGCTCGCGGAACATCTGCCCGAACATTTCCAGCAGCGACGACATGTTGCGGTCGTCGCGGGTCGAGTGGAAGACGCCCGCGCCGCCATTGCCGTAGAGCGGCTTCAGGATGATGTCGCCCATTTCCTGGCGGAAGCTTGCGATTTCGGCGGGATCGCGGGTGATCAGCGTCTTCGGCATCAGGTCGGCAAATTCGGTGACGAAGATCTTCTCCGGCGAGTTGCGCACCCAGGCCGGATCGTTGACGACGAGCGTCTTCGGATGCAGGCGCTCGAGCAGATGCGTCGAGGTGATGTAGGCCATGTCGAAGGGCGGGTCCTGACGGAGCAGGATGACGTCCATGGTCGAAAGATCGACACGCTCGGCTTCGCCAAGCGTGAAGTGGTCACCCTTGACGTCGCGCAGCGTCATCGGCTGCACGCTCGCATAGACCTTGCCGTCGCGCAGCGACAGCTTTTCGGGCGTGTAGTGGAAAAGGCGATAGCCGCGCGACTGTGCCTCGAGGCTCATGGCGAAGGTGGAATCCCCCGCAATGTTGATCCCCGACACATGGTCCATCTGGACCCCGACATTGACGATTTTCGCCATCTACCCATCCCTCATGGATCACGGACAGCCGTGATCGATTTCAAACTACCGGAACGGAAGAGGACGGGAAAACCGCTACCCCCTGCCGCACTGGTAAAGCCCTCGACATGTAGAATGCGGGCGGGCCTTAGGCAAGGAGAGCCGGGCCTATTCGAAGCCTTCGGCGACGCAGGTGATGAGATCGTGGTCCGAAAGCGGCCGGCCGGTTTCGTCGAGCGACGGGATGATGCGGGTCTCGCCAATTTTCAGACCTCGCGACAGGAACCAGTCGAGCTTCATCGCCCGTTCCGGCCAACGGGTGATGAGGCTCGGACGCGTGGTCATCACGTCGAGCGGTCCGCCGTGGCGGGTAAAGCCCCTGGCAGCGCTCACGGCGAACAGACCTTCGGCCTCGAAATCGCCGCCGGCGTGGTTGCCGGTGTTGAGGTCACCGCCGATCAGCACGGGCAGGCCGGGGAAGGTTTCGTCGAGCGCATCTATCAATTCCTTGACCTGGCGCTCGCGATAGACGGCGGTCGTTGCGCTTTCGAGATGGGTGGAGACGGCGACGAACGGACCAGCCTCGGTCTCAATGACGGCGCCGATCGCCATACGTTCGCCAAGGCGCGGCTGCTCGCCGTCGGTGAACCACAGGCGTTCGCCCCAGAGGCGCAGCATGAACGGCCGGCCGAGCGGCACCGAGGCCATCAGCGCATTGCCATGGAAACCCTTGGCGTTGAAATCGTCCTCGCAGAATTCGCGCTCGGTGTCGGAGCCGAGGCCAAGCTCGATGAACTCGATGCCATAGGCGTATTGCATGCCGAGCGTATCGGCGACTTCGGCGGTCGGATGACGCTGGCCGGTACGGGCCATGCCGTTGTCCATTTCCGAAAGCAGGACGACCGGCGCGCCCGTTTCGGCCAGATGTGCAGCGCTTTCCGGCGCAAACAGGCAGCGTTCCAGGTTCCAGGCAGAGACGGTGAACGGAAAGGCGAGCGGCGCGGCCGACGAAGGCGTACCGCCGACCTCGACGCTGTTCATCTCCGGCCGGGCAGCCATGGCGGCGTCATGGGCGGCAATGGTGCGCACGATCTCGGCAAAGCTGGCGCGGGTTTCAAGCGAGGGAACGGCAAGTTGCTCGACGGTTTCGAAAATCACGATGCGGTCTCCAGGCGAAGGGTCTGCGCCGGGGCTTCATTGGCAAACGACGTGCCGCGCTCCAGCCGCTTTCCGGTCTCGGGCGAGAAGAAGTGCAGGCGGTCGACCGCGATGGTCACCGCGAGATCGCCCGATAGCGGCGTTTCCGGAGACAGCGCGATGGTCAGCGCCTGGCCCTCGATGGCGCCATGCACGAGCCGCTGCGCGCCCAGTTCCTCGACATAGTCGACCTGAAACAGCATGGCGTCCTCGCCGACACCCGCAAGCCGGAGATCCTCGGCGCGAAGGCCAACGGTGACGGCGCCCTCCACCGGCGCGCGGCCGGCGAGGTCTATCCGGTAGAGGCCGATCTGTAGGCTACCGCCTTCGATGTGCCCCTTGATCAGGTTCATCGCCGGTGAGCCGATGAAACTCGCGACGAAGGTCGAGGCCGGGCGGTGATAGACATCGAGCGGCCGGCCGATCTGCTCGATGCGGCCGCCGTTCAGGACCACCAGCCGGTCGGCAAGCGTCATCGCTTCGAGCTGGTCGTGGGTGACGTAGAGCGAGGTCGTGCCGAGACGCTTCTGCAGGCGCTTGATCTCGCCGCGCATCGACACGCGCAGCTTGGCGTCGAGGTTGGAAAGCGGCTCGTCGAAGAGGAAGGCCGCCGGCTTGCGCACGATGGCGCGGCCCATGGCGACGCGCTGGCGCTGGCCGCCCGAGAGCGCGCGGGGCTTGCGGGAGAGATACGGCTCGATCTCCAGCATGCGCGCGGCTTCGGCGACGCGGGCGTCGATCTCGGCCTTCGGCGTCTTGCGGTTCTTCAGACCGTAGGCGAGGTTTTCGTAGACGGTCATGTGCGGATAGAGCGCGTAGTTCTGGAAGACCATGGCGATGTCGCGCTCGGCCGGATCGACGTCGTTGATGACGCGCGAGCCGATCGTCACCGTGCCCTTTGATATCGTTTCAAGGCCGGCAACCATGCGCAGGAGCGTAGACTTGCCGCAACCGGACGGGCCGACCAGCACGATGAATTCGCCGTCCTCGATGTCGATCGAGACGGATTTCACCGCCTCGACATTGCCGTGATAGATCTTCGAGACCTCGGCGATAGTAATGGCCGCCATGGCTGCCTCCGTAAAATTGGTGTCGTTTCAGGAGCGGGCGGGACCTTTGTCCCGCCGCCGCTCCGCTTACTTGTCGCTTTCGGTCAGGCCCTTGATGAACCAGCGCTGGAAGATCACGACGATCATCACAGGCGGCAGCATGGCGAGGATCGCCAGCGCAAAAGCCTCGTTGTAGTCGGGGATGTTCGAGCCGACCCAGACGAGCAGGATCTGCTTGATGCCGCGCACCAGCGTGAAGAAACCCTCGTCGGTGGTCATCAGGGTGGGCCAGAGATACTGGTTCCAGCCATAGACGAACATGATGATGAAGATCGCTGCCATCATGGTGCGCGAGAGCGGCACCAGGACGTCGATGAAGAACTTGAACGGCCCGGCGCCGTCGATACGGGCCGCCTCCAGCAACTCGTCCGGCACCGACTTGAAGAACTGCCGGAAATAGAAGGTGCCGGTGGCGGATGCCAGAAGCGGCACGATCAGACCGGTATAGGTGTTCGTCAGCTTCAGCGTGTTCATCACTTCGTAGGACGGAAGGATGCGCACTTCGAGCGGCAAAAGCAGCGTGGTGAAGATCACCCAGAAGAAGAAGGTCGCGAGCGGAAAGCGGAAATAGACCAGCGCATAGGCGGCGAGCATGGAGAGCACGATCTTGCCGACGGCAAAGCCCAAGCCCAGGATCATCGAGTTCAGCATCATGTTGAAGCCGGTGATCTTGCCGGTGAAGCCGCCCTCACGGGTCAGCACCGTCTGATAGGTCTCGACGAAGTGGCCGCCCCAGGTGAGGCTGAGGCCGTTGCGGTGGATATCGGCCGCCTCGTGCGTCGAGGTCATGAAGGCGACGACGACCGGCGCCACCATGATGAAAACGCCGATGAGGAGGATGACGTGGTCGAAAATCTTGGTGCGATACATCGGCCCCGCCTCAATTGTAGTGCACGCGCCGCTCGATGAAGCGGAACTGGAAAATGGTGAGCACGAAGACGATCAGCATCAGGATCACCGACTGGGCAGACGAGCCGCCGAGATCGTTGCCGCGGAACCCGTCCATGTAGACCTTGTAGACAAGGGTGATCGGGTTGTTGGCGGCCTTGTCCTTCACCATCACGTCGATGACGCCGAAGGTGTCGAACAGCGCATAGGTGACGTTGATGATCAGAAGGAAGAAGGCGGTCGGCGCCAGAAGCGGCAGGATGACGGTCCAGAAGCGGCGGAAGCCCGAGCGGCAATCGATCGCTGCCGCCTCACGCACCGCCACCGGAATGCCCTGCAGGCCCGAAAGAAAGAAGATGAAGTTGTAGGGGATCTGCTTCCAGACCGAGACGACCACCATGGAAAAGGCGGTGTCGAAGTAGTTGAGGCCGACCTTGATGTCCCAGCCGAACCAGCGGGCGAGCTCGACGATCGGGCCGATATGCTGGTCGAAGAACATCATGCCGATCAGACCTGCAACCGGCGGGGCGATGGCATAGACCCAGATGAGTAGCGTCTTGTAGGCCGCGTTGCCGCGGATGACGCCATCAGCCTTGACGGCGAGCAGCAGGCCGATCGACAGCGCAAAGAAGGTGACGAGCGCGGTGAAGACCGCGGTAAAGCGGGCGATGCCGAGATATTCGCCTGACTTCAGCACGTCCGTATAGTTGGTCATGCCGACGAAAGTCGAGCCGAAGCCGAAGGGGTCTTCGAGATAGAAGGACGACTGGATCGCCTGAACCGAGGGCCAGTAGAAGAAGATGAAGATGATCGCGAGCTGCGGCGCGAGGAAGAGGTAAGGCAGGAACCGCGAGGAGAATTGCACACGCTTTGCAGCGCTTTCCCCTCCACTATTCGACTGGCCACCGAAAAGCCGGAAGGCGCCGAAGCGACGCCTCCCGGTCTTTGCTCCGGTCCCTCCCCGCGCTGCGGGGAGGAGATCTGTCACGGTCGACATGGAGATCAGCCGGCCGTCTTGGCGAAGCGAGCGAGCAGCTCGTTGCCTTCCTTCTCGATGGTATCGAACGCGTCCTTGACGGTCGTTTCACCCGAGAAGATACGGCCGTATTCGCGTTCCATGATTTCGCGGATCTGCGGGTAGAAGCCGAGGCGGTAGCCCTTCGACCAGTCGCCGGCCGGCAGCATGAGCTGCTTGATGCCGACTTCGGCAACCGGCTTTTCCTTGTAGTAGCCGTCCTTCTGGGCAAGCTCGTAGGCTGCCTTGGTGATGGCGACGTAGCCGGTGGCCTTGTGGTATAAGTACTGGATCTCCGGCGAGGTCAGGAACTGGAAGAAGTCGGCAACGCACTTGTTTTCCTCATCCGACTTGCCGGACATGGCAAACAGGGCAGCACCGCCGATGAAGGAGTTGGTGCCGGCGCCCTTGATCGAGCCCCAATAGGGCAGGAAGGTTGCCGAGAACGGCATCTGCGCCGTCTTCTGCAGGCCGCCGAAGGAGCCCGACGAACCGATCCAGAAGGCGGCCTTGCCTTCTTCGAAGACCTTCTGGTTGTCATTCCAGCCGGCGCCGTAGAACGCGAAGTAGCCTTCGTCCTTCCAGGCCTTGAGCTTGTCGAACATCATCACGAGGTTCGGGTCGGTGACCTTCAGCTCAGTGTCGACGACGGCGTCATAGCCGTTGTTGTTGGTGGCGAACTGGATGTTGTTGCGCGAGAAGAAGTTCTCGGTGAACTGCCAGGTCAGCTGCGACTGGACGAGCGGGATGTAGCCGGCTTCCTTGAGCTTCGGGGCAGCGGCTTCGAACTCTTCCCAGGTCTTCGGTGCTTCGACGCCGGCCTTCTTCAGCGCTTCGTCGTTGATGTACATGATCGGCGCCGACGAGTTGAACGGCATGCCGACGAACTTGCCTTCGCTGTCGGCGTAGAAGTAGCGCACGCCGTCGATGAAGGCGTTGCGGTCGAAGTTGTGGCCGGCCTTGATGATCAGGTCTTCGGCCGGGATGACCGCGCCCTTGGCGTTGATGATGGTGGCGGCACCGGCGTCGAAGACCTGCAGGATGTTCGGCTGTTCGCCCGAGCGGAAGGCGGCGATGCCGGAAGCGAGCGCCTCTTCATAGGTGCCCTTGGAAACCGGGGTCAGCGCGCAGGCGCTCTGGGCTTCGTTGAATTTCTTGGAAACTTCATTGATGACTTCGCCGTTGCGGCCGGCCATGCCGTGCCACCAGGTAATATTGGTCGCGGCAAGCGACGAGGTCGCGGAAAAAGCAAGGGTAAGGGCTGCGAGCGTAAACTTCTTGAACATGACTAATCCTCTCCACCGGGTTGCGGATGGCAGTGGACTAGTGACCTTCAATGACAGGCCCGTAACGCTTTTATGTCGGAACGATTACAAATTCGAGAATATGTTCCAACGAGAGGCACCCGCGGAACAACGCAATCATTTTCCTTCATTATGCGCCGATTCAGAACGCATCCGGCAGGTGCCGCGGCCAGCCCCAAGGGGTCACGGTGACGATGTCGTAGCGCACGGAAAGCCTGCTGAATTCCGGCTGTTTCGCCAGCCAGAGATCGCTCGCGGCACGGATACGCCTCTGCGCTGTCGCCGTCACGGCGAAGACGCCGTCTTCGGCCGAGCGACGGGCCTTGACCTCGACACAGGCGATGAGATCGCCGCGCCTTGCGATGATGTCGATCTCACCAAGCTTGGTGCGATGGCGCATGGCGACGATGCGGTAGCCCTTGAGCAGGAGACAAAGCGCGGCGCGGTATTCGGCAAGGTATCCTCGCCTCAGCGCCCTCAGCTTCCGCTTGTCGCCGCCATCAGTCGTCATGGCGCTCCTTCAGTTGCAGCAGCCGGTCATAGAGTTCCTTGCGCGGCAGGCCCGTCTGGCGGGCGGCTTCGGTTGCCGCCTTGCCGGTGGGCATGTCGGCAACGAGGCTTTGCAGCAGCGCATCGACATCGGCCGCTTCCGGTTCGGGCGCGGCGTCAGGAGGGCCGATGACGAGCACGATCTCGCCCTTGACCGGCCCCGCCTGTTCATAATGAACGGCAAGCTCGCCGAGCGTGCCGCGGCGAAACTCCTCGAAGGTCTTGGTCAGTTCGCGGCAGACGGAGGCCCGCCGGCCCTCGCCCAGGACCTCGGCTGCCGCAGCGACGGTTGCAGCGATCCGGTGTGGCGAATCGAAGAACAGGATGGTTGCCGGCACGGCGGCGAGTTCCCTGAAGCGATCGCGCTTGGCCTTGTCCTTGGTCGGCAGGAAACCGGCAAAAAGGAAAGCGTCGTTCGGCAGGCCCGAACCGACGAGCGCTGCGAGCGGCGCCGAGGCGCCGGGGATCGGCACGACGCGATGTCCGGCCCCGATCGCAAGCTGCCCCAAGCGATAGCCGGGGTCGGAGACCAGCGGCGTGCCGGCATCGGACACCAGCGCCACCGAACGCCCTTCCGAAAGCGCTGCCAGCAACCGAGGACCGACCTCGTCGGCATTGTGCTCGTGGTAGGCATAGGGCCGATTGGTGATGCCGTAACGGTCGAGCAGCACGCGTGTGACCCGCGTGTCCTCGCAGGCCAGCACATCGGCGCCGGCCAGCGTTTCCAGCGCCCGCAGCGTGATGTCGCCGAGATTGCCGATCGGGGTCGCCACCAGATAGAGCGCGGCATCAAGGGGACGGGCCGGAACGCTCACATTGTGCAGCCGGTAGCTGCGCTCCCTCTGTCCGCCTGCCGGTTCCGCTGTCTTCTGCTTTTCCACCTGTAACGTCCTGATCGTGCTGACCGATGTGTCTATCCGGCCTTTATGAGTGAGCCACCATGACAGAGCAAGGGCAAGACGGCGGGCCTACGTGCCGCATCTGGGGACAGAAGCCCTCAAACCCCTTGCTTTCCGGGCGCTCTTTCTGCCATTTTGCCGGTCCACATCTATCCGGTCGGTCGGCCGGGGCACTCGCAGTTGACGCTCAGGCGGACGTTTCGCCCGCCGGGCAATGGTTGAAAGCGGCATCCCATGCGCATTACTCTCGAGCGATCCAACCTCCTGAAATCGCTGAACCACGTGCACCGCGTGGTGGAGCGGCGAAACACGATCCCGATCCTCTCGAACGTGCTCCTGCGTTCCGACGGCGCCAGCCTCGAAATGAAGGCGACCGACCTCGACCTCGAAATCACCGAGGCGACGCCGGCTCAGGTGGAACAGGCGGGTGCGACCACCGTGCCGGCCCACCTGCTCTACGACATCGTGCGCAAGCTGCCCGACGGTTCGGAAGTGCTGCTCGCCACCAACGCCGAAGGCACGGCGATGACCGTCGCCTCGGGCCGCTCCAAGTTCTCGCTGCAGTGCCTGCCGCAATCCGACTTCCCGGACCTGACCGCCGGCAGCTTCTCGCACTCGTTCCGCCTCAAGGCGACCGACCTCAAGATGTTGATCGATCGCACCCAGTTCGCGATCTCGACCGAGGAAACCCGCTACTATCTCAACGGCATCTTCGTCCACACGGTCGAAAGCAAGGGTGAGCTGAAGCTTCGCGCTGTTGCCACCGACGGCCACCGCCTGGCGCGCGCCGACGTCGAAGCGCCGTCCGGTTCCGAAGGCATGCCGGGCATCATCATCCCGCGCAAGACCGTCAGCGAATTGCAGAAGCTGCTCGACAACCCGGATCTCGTCGTCACCGTCGAAGTCTCCGACGCCAAGATCCGCCTGACGATGGGCTCGATCGTCATGACCTCGAAGCTGATCGACGGCACCTTCCCCGACTACCAGCGCGTCATCCCGGCCAACAACGACAAGGAACTGCGCGTCGATTGCCAGTCCTTCGCCCAGGCCGTCGACCGCGTATCGACGATCTCGTCGGAGCGTGGCCGCGCCGTCAAGCTGGCGCTGAACGAAGGCCAGATGACGCTGACGGTCAACAATCCGGATTCCGGCAGTGCTACGGAAGAACTGCCCGTCGGCTACGACCACGATCCGCTCGAAATCGGCTTCAACGCCAAGTACCTGCTCGACATCACGTCGCAACTGACCGGCACCGATGCGATCTTCATGCTTGCAGACCCGGGCTCGCCGACGCTCGTCCGTGATCTGGCCGCTGAAGATGCGCTCTATGTGCTCATGCCGATGCGCGTGTAGCCGGGCCTGACGCGGCACGAATTGCCAACCCGTCACGCCCGCGCGTGGCGGGTTTTTTGTTGGCCGCGGCATTTGCGGGCTGTTGATAAGCGAACGCTTTCAGGCGCAGACAGACTTGTTTTTGCCGCAGATGGGGACACATTATATTGACGCCGCCGCCACCGGCTCGAATCACCGGGTGGGGAATCATGCGCGGACGGCCTGTGCGAGGAGAGGACAGCGGTTTTGAGGGGTTCAATGAATTTGCGCGTGAAGGTGAAGGAACGGCTCGGACGGAAGTTCGACGAGGAGATTCGCTTTTTCAAGGGATGGATGAGCAACGCCAAGGCCGTCGGCGCGATCCTGCCGACCTCCTCCGTCACCGCGCGCCGAATGGCAAGCGTCATCAACCCGGCCTCGGGCCTTCCGGTTCTTGAGCTCGGCCCCGGCACTGGCGTCATCACCAAGGCGATCCTGGAGCGTGGCCTTGAGCCGTCCAATCTCGTGTCGATCGAGTATTCGACCGATTTCTACAATCAGCTCAAGACCAACTTCAACGGCGTCAACTTCATCAACGGCGATGCTTTCGATCTGGAGCATACCCTTGGCGAACTCAACGGCCAGACCTTCGACAGCGTCGTCTCGGCCGTGCCGCTTCTGAACTTCCCGATGCACCGGCGCGTTGAACTGATCGACGATCTGCTGTCGCGCATTCCGGTCGGCCGGCCGGTCGTGCAGATTTCCTACGGACCTTTGTCGCCCGTCGTTGCCATGCCGGACCGCTACAGCATCCAGCATCTCGACTTCGTCGTGCGCAACATTCCGCCGGCGCAGCTCTGGGTCTATCGCCGGGCGCACTGACAGGATGTTCGGCGTCTACGTCACCCATCCGCAGGTCCAGATCGATCCTGATGTGCCCGTCCCGCAATGGGGCCTTTCCACGGTTGGCCGCGAACGCGCGGTCATCACCGCCGCGTTGCCCTGGGTGCGATCGCTCGGACGGATCGTTTCGAGCGACGAAACCAAGGCGATCGAGACCGCACAACTGCTGGCCGATGCGGCCGGCGTGACGGTCGAGGTCCACCACGACATGGGCGAGAACGATCGCTCGGCTACCGGCTTCCTGCCGCCGCCGGAATTCGAGAAGGCGGCCGACTGGTTCTTCGCCAATCCCACCGAGAGCTTCAAGGGCTGGGAGCGGGCGATCGACGCCCAGGCCCGCATCTCGAATGCGGTCTTTCGGATCCTCGAGGACCACGACCCGAAGATCCCGATCGCCTTCGTGGGCCATGGCGGCGTCGGCACGCTTCTGAAATGCCGGCTCACTGGCGCGCCGATCTCGCGCGCCGCCGACCAGAAGGGTGGCGGCGGCGGCAATGTCTTTGCTTTCCGCCTTGCGGATCGAGCCGTCGCATGCGACTGGACCCCGATGGAACACTGGCAGGGGATTTAGACGATGACCGAAACCGCGCGCGACAGACTGATCGTAGGCCTCGACCTTCCGACGATTGCGGATGCCGAGAAGATCGTGTCGACGCTCGGAAACGACGTCTCCTTCTACAAGATCGGCTACCAGCTGGTCTTTGCCGGCGGCCTGGAATTCGCACGCGACCTGGCCAAGAGCGGCAAGAAGGTCTTCCTCGACATGAAGCTGCTCGATATCGACAACACGGTCGCCAAGGGCGTCGAGAACATCGCCAAGATGGGCATGTCGATGCTGACCCTGCACGCCTATCCGAAGGCGATGAAGGCGGCAGTCGAGGCAGCGAAGGGCTCCGATCTCTGCCTGCTCGGCGTCACCGTGCTCACCTCGATGGACGAGCAGGACGTGATCGATGCCGGCTACGAATACGACCCGCACACGCTGGTGCTGCGCCGGGCCGAACAGGCGCGCGCCGCCGGCATGGGCGGCATCGTCTGCTCGGCGGAAGAATCTTCGGCCGTGCGCAAGATCATCGGCCCCAACATGGCGCTCGTCACTCCGGGCATCCGCCCGGCCGGCGCGGACAAGGGCGACCAGAAGCGGGTGATGACGCCCTCCGAGGCGCTCAAGGCCGGATCCAGCCATCTCGTCGTCGCGCGCCCAATCGTCGCAGCCGCCGAGCCGCTTGTCGCTGCCCGCGCCATCCTTGCCGAAATGAACGGCGCGCTTGCCCGCTGATGTCGGGCGGCACCCTTCGGATCCGCGCGGCCGGCCGATCCGCTTGACCTCGACCCAAATTTGCCGGAAGTAACACTCCCGTCAGCCTTTCGTGCTGCAAGACGAGGAGCTCAGTATGGCCAAGGGATACTGGATCGCACGGGTCGATGTCCGCGACCCCGAGCGCTACAAGGACTATGTGGCGGCCGCAAAGCCGGCCTTCGAGAAGTACGGCGCCAATTTTCTGGCGCGCGGCGGTGTGCATCACCGGCTGGAAGGTGGCGTTCGCGCCCGCAACGTGGTTATCGAATTTCCATCGCTGCAGGCGGCGATCGACTGTTATAACTCTCCCGAGTACCAGATTGCCGCCGCTATCCGCCAGGAAGTCGCCGACGCCGAGATGGTGGTCGTCGAAGGCGTCTGATCCCCACCGCCTCCAACCTTCAGCAGGCTCTGCACGCAGGCGTCGATTGGCCTTCACCTCTCGCGGCTGTTGGGCTATGTAGCAATCAATTCTTTCCGATCCGATCAGGAGTGCACATCCCATGACCTTGTCCAACCTTCCGCCGCTGGTGACGATTTTCGGCGGATCCGGGTTCGTCGGCCGTCATGTGGTGCGCGCGCTCGCCAAGCGCGGCTATCGCATCCGCGTCGCCGTTCGCCGTCCGGATCTTGCCGGCCATCTCCAGCCGCTCGGCAATGTCGGCCAGATCTCCTTCGTCCAGGCGAACCTGCGTTACCGTAAATCGGTCGACCGCGCGGTCGAAGGCTCCGATCACGTCATCAACTGCGTCGGCGTACTGTTCGAGAGCGGCCGCAACACCTTCGATGCGGTCCAGGATTTCGGCGCCCGTGCCGTGGCTGAAGCGGCCCGCGGCGTCGGCGCGACGCTGACCCACATCTCCGCCATCGGCGCCGACGCATCGTCCGCTTCGAACTATGCCCGCAGCAAGGGCCGCGCCGAGGCCGCTATCCTGGAAACGAAGCCCGACGCGATCATCCTGCGTCCGTCGGTCGTCTTCGGCCCCGAGGACGGCTTCTTCAACAAATTCGCCAACATGGCCCGCTTCTCGCCGGTCCTGCCGCTGGTCGGCGGCGGTGAGACGAAATTCCAGCCCGTCTACGTGACCGACGTCGCCGAAGCTGTGGCCCGCGCCGTCGATGGCAAGATCGCCAAGGGCAAGATCTACGAACTCGGTGGCCCTGACGTCTTGAGCTTCCGTGACTGTCTCGAGATCATGCTCAACACAATTGACCGCAAGCGCACGCTCGTCTCGCTGCCCTTCGGCGTTGCGTCCCTGATCGGCAGCGTTTCGTCGCTGATCCCCTTCGTCACGCCGCCGCTCACCGCCGACCAGGTGGTGTTGCTGAAATCCGACAATGTCGTCTCGGCAAAGGCCGTCTCGGAAGGCCGCACGCTTTCGGGCATCGGCATCGACCCGACGATGCTGGAACCGATCCTGCCGACCTACCTCGTGCGCTACCGTCCACAGGGCCAGTACACCCGCAGCGGCCGCGCCGCCTGATCGGCAGCGACCCAGTGATTTTTTGAACGGCCGTCGGAACCTCCGGCGGCCGTTTTCTGTTGTATTGCGGTAACAGCGTTGCAGTTCTGCCGCACTGGCAAAAGCGATTGGCATTTACCGCAAATTCAACATGTCCTGATATTGATCATGTCATATCCACCAACTAAACACCGCCTCGCGCCCCCGATCCCAAGGCATGACGGCGGGCGGCGGCATCATTCTCGAAAGGCATAGCGTCCATGGGCAAGTCGATCGCAATCTTTTTTGCGTGTGCGGCACTGATCATTCTGGCTGGCTCGTTCATGGCGCCGAACACGGTCGCCAGCAGCGGCAAGGATTGCGCGCCGGCCTATGGCGTCGATCCGTGCACCACGGCATCGATCGACCTTTCCGGCCACTAAGGGGCGGCGCCTCGACGAGGCATCAAAAAGTTATTGGCGGGGGCCAGTGGCCGCGTGCGTTTCTTCTTGAGACGCACGCGGCTTTGTTTATGGAGGCCGCTTTAGGCCAAAGAAAAAGGCGCGTCCGGAACGCGCCTTTTGTCATTCTGAGATCGTCGGTTCCGCTCAGCCAAGCAGCCACAGACCGATCAGGCCGGCGATCCCGACGACGATGCGCCAGATGGCGAAAGGCGTGAAGCCGCGCCGCGAGACGAAGTCGAGCAGCGAGCGCACGACGAAAATGCCGGCGACGAAGGCTGCGATGAAACCGACGGCAATCATGGTGAAATCGTCGAAGGACAGCGCGTCGCGGTTCTTGTAGAGGTCCAGCGTGAAGGCGCCGAGCATGGTCGGCATCGCCAGGAAGAACGAGAACTCGGCGGCCGAGCGCTTGTCGGTGCCCATCAGCAGCGCGCCGGCGATGGTCGCGCCGGAACGGGACGTACCGGGGATCATCGCCAGGCATTGGAACAGACCGATCTTCAGCGCCAGCGACGGCGGATAGTCCATCACGTCGGTATAGCGCGGCTTCAGCGGCATCTGGTCGATCGCATAGAGGATGACGCCACCGACGATCAGCACGACGCAGATCAGGACAGGCGTCTCGAACAGCACCGTCTTGATGAAATCATGGGCGATGGCGCCGATGACGGCCGCCGGCAGGAAAGCGAGCAGCACTGACACGACGAAGCGGCGCGCCTTGATGCTTGTCGGCAGCGCCAGCGCGATCGACAGAAGCTTCTGGAAATAGACGAGCAGGATCGCCAGAATGGCGCCAAGCTGGATGAGAACGGCGAAGGTGTTGCCCGGCGACTTGAAGCCGAGAAAGTGGCCGGCGAGGAGAACATGCGCCGTCGACGAGACAGGGATAAACTCCGTCAGGCCCTCGATGAGCCCGAGGACGAGCGCGCTGATGATCGATTGATCCGCCATATATGAGATTTTCCTGACAAGTTTTGAAGTGGGGGGAAAAGGCTGATTCGCTTGTGTTTGCCACCACAAATTTCTATAGCTCTTTCTTATGAGCCGTGGCCAGACGCTTGCGCCGCCACGCTGATGCCCCCAGCAAAAAGCCTCTGAGAAACCAGATCATCGATGCCGACACTGTATCATCACCCAATGTCCTCCGCCTCACGGTTCGTTCGCCTGATCCTTTCGGAATACGGCTATCAGACGGAACTGACCGATGAGCAGCCCTGGGAAAATCGGCGCGACTTCCTGGCGTTGAACCCGGCCGGCACGCTACCGGTCTATGTTGACGATAGTATGAGGGCTCTCTGTGGGGCCACGATCATCTCGGAATATCTCGACGAGACGAACGGCATCATGAAGCGGGATCGCCGGCTGCTCGCGGAAGATCCGTTCCAGCGCGCCGAGATCCGCCGGCTGGTCGAGTGGTTCCTGCAGAAGATGGAAGCCGATGTGACCCGGCCGCTGGTGCGCGAGCGTATCTTCAAGCTGCAGATGACGCCGGACCAGGGCGGCGGCGCGCCCGACAGCAAGATCCTGCGCACGTCCCGCGCCAATATCCGCCAGCACATGAAATACCTTTCGTGGCTCGCGGGCACACGCACCTGGCTTGCCGGCGACCGCATTTCCTATGCGGATCTCGCCGCGGCCGCGACCGTGTCCGTGCTCGACTATCTTGGAGAAATCGACTGGTCGGACGCTCCGAGCGCCAAGGAATGGTACCAGCGGCTGAAGTCCCGCCCCTCCTTCCGCCCGCTGCTTGCCGAGCGCGTGCGCGGCGTGACCCCCGTTCCGCACTATGCGGATCTCGACTTCTGAGGCGAACAGCGTGCCCGGCATCGATGCCAAGGCAGACAGTGAGGAACGGCGCCGGCTGAAGCTGACGGCGTTCCTGAAGGCGGAAGCGGCAGACAAGGGCTTCGATCTCTGTCGCATCACCCGGCCCGATGCTATTCCGCAAGCCCCAAGCCGGCTCAGGGATTTCCTCGACGAGCGCTTCCACGGCACGATGGACTGGCTCGAAGAGACGGCCGAGCGCCGTTCCGATCCGCGCACGCTCTGGAGCGAGGTGCGCTCCGTCGTCATGTTCGCGATGAACTACGGCCCGGAACACGATCCGCGCGGCATTCTCCAGCAGACCGATCGCGGTGCGATCTCGGTCTATGCCCAGAACCGCGACTATCACGACATCATCAAGGGCAAGCTCAAGGAAGTCGCGACCCGCTTTGCCGCCCGCGCCGGCGAGGACGTCAAGGTCTTCGTCGATACCGCCCCTGTCATGGAAAAGCCGCTGGCGGAGCAGGCCGGCCTCGGCTGGCAGGGCAAGCACACCAATCTCGTCAGCCGCGACTATGGCTCATGGCTGTTTCTCGGCAGCTTGTTCACCACGGCCGACCTTGCGTTCGACGACGCCGAGCGCGACCATTGCGGTTCCTGCCGCGCCTGTCTCGACGCCTGTCCGACCGACGCCTTCCCGGCGCCCTACCGGATCGATGCGCGCCGTTGCATCTCTTACCTCACGATCGAGCACAAGGGGCCGATCGATCCCGAATTCCGGCCGCTGATCGGCAACCGCATCTATGGCTGCGACGACTGTCTTGCCGCCTGCCCCTGGAACAAGTTCGCGCAGGCGGCCTCGGAAATGAAGCTCAGAGCACGCGACGACCTGAAGGCGCCGTCGCTCGAAACCCTGCTTGACCTCGATGATTCGAGCTTCCGCAGCCTGTTTTCAGGCTCGCCCGTCAAGCGCATCGGTCGAGACCGCTTCGTGCGGAACGTGCTGATCGCCGCCGGCAACTCCGGCAGCGAGGCGCTGGTGCCCGCAGTCAAGGCCCGCGTCAACGACCCCTCTGCCGTGGTGCGGGCGATGGCGGTCTGGGCGCTGTCACGATTGGTCGCGCCTGCGGCGCTTGCGGAATTTGCCGAACAATGCGAGCCAGAGACGGACGAAGACGTCCTCAACGAATGGCAGATCGCGGGAGTGAGCCGATGCATGTCCTGATCCTTGGCGCCGGTTACTCCGGTACCGCAATCGCAAAAGCGATGGCCCCGACGGCCACAAGCGTCATCGGCACCACCCGGACCGAGGAGAAGGCGACAAAGCTCGAAAAGGCCGGCATCCGCCCGGTCCTCTTCGACGGCGAAACGATCTCCGACGGTCTGGCCACCGCCCTTGGCAAGGCAACCCATTTGATCCAGTCGATCGCGCCCGGTCGCGACGGCGATCCCATGTTCCGCGCCACGAGCCTGGACCTCGCGCAGATCGCGCCGAACCTCAAATGGATCGGCTACCTCTCGACGGTGGGCGTCTATGGCGACCACGGCGGAGAATGGGTCACTGAGGACATGCTGCGCAAACCGGTCTCGGCCCGCTCTGTCGAACGCGTGGAAGCGGAAGACGCCTGGATCGCCTTCGGCAAGAAGAAGGATATTCCCGTCGCGGTGCTGAGGCTCTCCGGCATCTACGGCCCCGGACGCAACGCCTTCTGCAATCTCGAAAACGGCACGGCGCGGCGACTGGTCAAGCCCGGCCAGGTGTTCAATCGCATCCGCGTCGAGGATATTGGCGCGGCAGCCCTGTTCCTTGCCAACACTGGCACCAGCGGCGTTTTCAACATCACCGACAACGAGCCGGCACCGCCGCAGGACGTGGTCGCGGAAGCCGCCCGGCTCATGGGTGTCGAGCCGCCGCCGGAAACGCCCTTCGAGCAAGCCGAACTGTCACCGATGGCCCGCACCTTCTATGGCGAAAACAAGCGGGTTTCGAACGCCCGCATGCGCGCAACCGGTTTTGAATTCGCGTTTCCGGATTATCGCGTCTCGCTTGCACAGCTCTGGCAGTCGGGCGCCTGGCGCGGACAGTGAAACGAAATATGGCACGCGCCAGATAGCATAACCCGTAATGCTTATAGAACGTCGACAGTCAGTCCGTCAGTAATGGCCAGGGCTGGGCGAGCGCAATTGTGACATTCTTTGGATATTCGTTCGATACTTGGCTTTTTCATACAACCTGTGCGCTAGTAACGAATTTTCGACCATCCGGATTCCGGAAAACTGGTCCAATTCGAAATTTTTAATGATTTTTTTCGTTTACCGGCGAGTTGGGCCCGCGTGCGGAAGTTGGCAAGCGCTCAACCCCTGATTCCAAAGAACTTCCGGTCCAGGTTTAAACTATTTCAAACAATCTTCGTTTTTGAAATTTCGTCATTTTTTAATAAATCCTAATAGAGCGTAAATGGTTGAAGCACGTTTTTGCCATTTTTCGCCCCAATTAGCGGTTCCCAGAAGTTTTTAACCAAGTGTTTTGACCGAGGGGATCGCCAGTTTGACGCCAGCGAAGATCAAGACTGCTGCCGCTGCAGCGCTATTCACGGCCACTATCGGTCTCGTTTCCGTTTCCGATAGCCATGCGGCCGGTGCCGGCTGCGGCGGCGCATCCTGGTATGCGCTGAGCTCCAAGACCGCCTCCGGCGAGCGCATGAATGCCGCTCACCTGACGGCCGCCCATCGCAGCCTGAAGTTCGGCACCAAGGTGCAGGTCACCAACAAGCGCAACGGCAAGAGCGTGATCGTTCGCATCAACGATCGAGGCCCGTTCATCCGCGGTCGCGTCATGGATCTTTCCAAGGCTGCTGCTTCGCAGATCGGCATGGTTCGCTCCGGTACTGCCAGCGTCTGCTACCGCGTCGTCAACTCCTGATCTTGAAATACTGCTACCCGGCCTGCGTTCGGGTGGATCTACTTCGCTAAAGGCCGTTCTCGGCGGTTAATCTTCTCCGCCGTCTTGCTCTTCGATGCCATCGCCGTTACCACGGCGAAAAAGGAGTTGATCGAAGATGCGTTTGGGCGGCAGGCTCGCTGGAGCCATTGAGGTTCTTGAGGATATCGAAAAGCGGAAGCGCCCGGTCGCCGACGCGCTCAAGGATTGGGGCCTTGCCCACCGTTTCGCCGGATCCGGCGATCGCTCGGCGATCGGCAACATCGTCTACGACGCCCTTCGCATGAAGCTCTCCCACGCTTACCTCATGGACAGCGACAGCGCCTCGGCGCTCGGCCATGCGGTGATGTACCGCCAGTGGGGCTTTTCGCCAGAAAAGCTGGCCGCCGAACTCGATGGCGACAAGTTCGCGCCGGAGGCACCGGCCGAACAGCTTCAGGCCTTCAGGTCGCGCCAGATCGAAGACGCCCCGGCCCATGTGCAGGGCGACATCCCCGAATGGGTGCGAGCCTCCTTTGAAGAAAACTTCTCCGACGACTGGCTGGAAGAAGCCAAGGCGCTCGCCGGCCGGCCGACGCTGGACCTGCGCGCCAACACGCTGAAGGCGTCGCGCGCCAAGGTGCTGAAGGCGCTGGAGCGCAGCGGCGCCGAGGCAGCAACGATCGCCCGCAACGGCATCCGCATTCCCGCCGGCGAAGGCGCCTCGCGCCTGCCGAACGTGACGGCCGAGCTTTCCTTCCAGAAGGGCTGGTTCGAGGTCCAGGACGAGGGATCGCAGATCGTCGCCGACCTCGCCTATCCGCAGGAAGGCGAACAGGTGCTCGACTATTGCGCCGGCGGCGGTGGCAAGACGCTCGCCATGTCGGCAGCGATGAACAACAAGGGCCAGGTCCACGCCTACGACACCGACCGCAAGCGGCTCGCCCCGATCATCGAGCGGCTGAAGCGCGCCGGCACCCGCAATGTCCAGGTGCATGAATCGACCGAAAGCCTCGCGCCGCTGGCCGGCCGTTTCGACCGCGTGCTGGTCGATGCGCCCTGCACCGGAACCGGCACCTGGCGCCGTCGCCCCGATACCAAATGGCGGCTGAACCAGAAGAACCTCGAAGAGCGCATCTCCCAGCAGGAAGAAGCGCTGGCAAGTGCGGCGCAGTTCGTCCGCCCCGGCGGCCACCTGATCTACGTCACCTGCTCGGTTCTTCCCGAGGAGAACGAGGCGCAGGTTTACGGCTTCTGCGAGGACAATCCGGAATTCGAGATCCTGTCGGCCGCCGACATCTGGGCGACGCTGTTTGGCACCGACAAGCCGCAACCCTGGTCTGCGGACATGAAGACGGTGACGCTGACCCCCGCTTCCACAGGCACGGACGGCTTCTTCTTCTGCCTGATGCAACGCAAGGGTTAAGGCCGTTTGACGATCGTCAAAAGGCGCGCATCAGATTGAAAGCGTTCTAAACTATACACTTTGACACAAGTTTGCTTTTGGTTCATGAGAAGCGGGCTCGGCGGGGCCTTTCTCATGGCCTGACGGCTGAACGACGCCATGTTTTGCGGCGCGTTCGACGGCGCCGGGGGACGCAACAGGAGAGGGTCATGACCAAGAAATTTTTCCGCGGCGCCGCGCTGGCGCTGATGACGGCGACCTCGGCGATGGCCCTGCAGCCGGCCCATGCCGCGACCGATGCCGCCGCCGTGGTGAAGCACTATACCGCCGTCGCTCACGCCAAGTTCGAAGATGCGCTGACGACCGCAGAAGCGCTCGACAAGGCGGTCGACGCGCTGATCGCGACGCCGAGCGAAGAAACGCTGAAGGCCGCGCGCGACGCCTGGAAGAAGGCCCGCAACCCCTACCAGGAAACTGAAGTCTACCGTTTCGGCAACGCGATCGTTGACGAGTGGGAAGGCAAGGTCAACGCCTGGCCGCTCGACGAAGGCCTGATCGACTATGTCGATCCGAGCTACGGCACCGAGAGCGACGAGAACGCGCTGTTCACCGCCAATGTCATCGCCAACAAGACGATCAAGATCGACGGCAAGGACGTCGACGCCTCCAACATCACGCCGGAATTCCTGGCGGGCACGCTGCAGGAAGCCGGCGGCATCGAGGCGAACGTCGCGACCGGCTACCACGCGATCGAATTCCTGCTCTGGGGCCAGGACCTGAACGGCACCAAGGCCGGCGCCGGCAACCGCCCGTACACGGATTACGACACCAAGGCGTGCACCGGCGGCAATTGCGACCGCCGCGCCGCCTACCTGAAGGCCGCGACCGAGTTGCTCGTTTCCGACCTCAAGGAAATGGTCGCCAACTGGACGCCGGATGGTGCCGCGACCAAGGCGGTCGAGGCCGACCCGAAGGCTGGCCTCGTCGCCATCCTCACCGGCATGGGCTCGCTCTCCTATGGGGAACTCGCCGGCGAGCGCATGAAGCTCGGCCTCTTGCTGCACGATCCGGAAGAAGAGCATGACTGCTTCTCCGACAACACGCACAACTCGCACCTGCACGATGCGATCGGTATCCAGTCGGCCTATACGGGCGAATACACCCGCGTCGACGGCACGAAGATGACCGGCCCGTCGCTCTCCGAGCTCGTCGCGGCCAAGGATGCCGCGCTCGACAAGGAGATGGCGGGCAACCTCGCCACCACCGTCGAGAAGATGCAGGCGATGGCCAAGCGCGCGGAAACGACCGAGGCCTACGACCAGATGATCGGCGAAGGCAATGCCGAGGGCAACGCCACCATTCAGGCGGCGATCGACGGCCTGATCGCCCAGGCAAAGACCGTACAGCGCGTCATTGCGTCGCTGGATCTCGGCACCGTCGAGCTTGAAGGTTCCGACAGCCTGGATAATCCTAACGCCGTCTTCCAATAAGCTGAAAAGGCGGGCCGCATCGACAAAGATGCGGCCCGATCCTCCTGAGATGAAACTCGGCGCTTCCCGCCTTTACGCGCTTCTTCTCGTGCAAGCGCTTTCCACGGCCCTGCCCGCCTTCGCCGGCGATGGCCTTTTGACCGAACGCTCCGATCTCGACGACAAGGACCGCCAGCGCGTGCAGGCGGTGACCCGGCCTGCGGCCGATTTCTCCAAGGCGGAAACCTTCGAGGCCATGTCCGGGGGTGCTGCGACCTCGATCGCGCCCGTCAATGCCGACAGCTTTTCGCAGTTTTCGGCCAACCTCACCTTCCAGGAGGAAGAGGGCTTCAAGCTCGGCAACGCGCTCTTTCGCAAGCTTTGGGTTTCCTCCCCCTCCTCCACCCAGGCATCGGACGGGCTCGGCCCGCTCTACAACGCCCGCGCCTGCCAGAGCTGTCACCTGAAGGACGGGCGTGGCCGTCCGCCGGAGGGTGCCGTCGATACGACCTCGATGTTCTTCCGCCTGGCGCGGCCGCCCCGCGACGACGAGGAACGCCGGATGATTGCGGCGCACGAAGTGGTGAACTTCGGCGACCCTGTTTATGGTGCCCAGCTTCAGGATAGCGCCGTGCCCGGCCTTGCCGCCGAAGGCCATCTGAAGGTCAGCTACGCCGAAGAGCCCTTCACCTTTCCTGACGGCGAAGCCGCGTCTTTGCGCCGGCCCAGCTATTCCGTCGCCGACCTTGCCTACGGACCGCTCGATCCGGCAACGACGCTCTCGCCGCGCGTGGCGCAGCCGATGATCGGCCTCGGCCTGATCGAGGCGATCCATGAGGCGGATATTCTGGCGAACGCCGACCCCGACGATAGGGATGGTGACGGCATCAGCGGCCGACCGGCGCTGACGCGGGATGCCAAGACCGGCAAGCTCATGCTCGGCCGCTTCGGCTGGAAGGCGCAGAACGCCACCGTGCGGCAGCAGAGCGCCGATGCCTTCGCCACCGATATCGGCATCTCGTCTCCCGACGCCGACCGACCGCACGGCGATTGCACCGCAGCCCAGAAAGAATGCCTGACCATGCCGACCGGCGAGCAGGCGCGCCTCGGCCCGACGGAGGCGCCCGACCCGGTGCTCAACCTCGTGACCTTCTACTCGGAGAACCTCGCCGTGCCGGCACGGCGCAAGGCGAGCTTTGCCGAAACGCTCCGCGGCAAGAAGGTCTTTTACGATCTCGGCTGCACCAGCTGTCACACGCCGAAATTCGTTACCCGCCGCGATGCGGTGGGCAAGGCGCAATCCTTCCAGCTGATCTGGCCCTATTCCGATTTCCTGCTGCACGACATGGGCGAGGGTCTTGCCGACGGGCAGCAGGTGGGTGTGGCTACCGGCCGCGAGTGGCGCACGCCGCCGCTTTGGGGCATCGGCTTGACGAAGACCGTCAGTGGGCACACTTTCCTGCTGCACGACGGACGCGCCCGCAATTTCACCGAAGCGATCCTCTGGCACGGCGGCGAAGGGCAGAAGGCCCGTGATGCCTTTGCCGCCCTTGCCGCAGGCGATCGCCGCGATCTCCTTGCCTTCCTGGAGTCACTCTGATGCCCCGCACGCATACACTTACTCTCGCATTTGCCCTGACGCTGGCGGCCGTTTTCCCCGCAGTGGCGCAAGAAGGAAGCGCGCTCTCGCCACGCGTCGTCAACGAGGCGGCCGTGCCTACGGTCATGGCCAAGGCCGTCGACGACTTCATCATCCCCGGCTACCGCAACCTCACGGAAAAGACCGCTGCCGCTACAAAGGCCACGGCCAAGCTCTGCGCGGCGCCGTCGCAGGCGACAGTCGAGGGCGCTCGCGCTGCGTTTTCCGAGGTGGTCGGCGCGTGGTCGGCGATCGAGGTGGTGAGGCTTGGTCCGGCGCTTGAGCAGAACCGGTTCGAGCGGTTCCTGTTCTACCCCGACCGCAAGAGCACGGGCCTGAAGCAGGTGCAGGCGATCGTCTCGAAGAAGGACGAAAGCGCTTCGGACGAAGCCAGGCTCAAGGGCAAGAGCGTCGCAGCGCAAGGCCTCGGCGCGCTCGAATACGTGCTCTACGGCACGGGCGCCGAGACGCTTCTGAACAAGGACGGCGATTTCCGCTGCCGCTACGGCCTGGCGATCACCAAGAACCTCGACACCATCGCCAACGAGTTCCTGGCCGCGTGGCAAAAGCCCGACGGTATTCAGGCGGCCTGGAAACATCCGGGGCCCGACAATCCTGAGTTCCGCGACAACCGCGAGGCGGCAACCGAACTGCTCGGCATTCTCGTCCATGGCGTCGAGACGGTGAAGGACCAGCGGCTGAAACCGTTCTACGAGGGCAAGGACGACAAGGGACATCCGAAGCTCGCGATCTACTGGCGCTCCGGCAACACCATGCCGTCGATCGCCGCGAACGTTCGGGGGCTGAAGACCCTGTTCGATGTGGCCGACATGCAGAGCCTGCTGCCGGAAGACAGCCGCTCGGTCGCGGGTTCGGCCGACTTCGTCTTCAAGTCGGTGATCAGCATGGCCGGCAATGTCGACGGGCCGATCGACGCGGCGCTGGCCGACGAAGGCAAAAGCGGCAAGCTCGCCTTCCTGTCGCTTAACGTCAACGACCTGCTCAACCGCCTGAACAACGATTTCGGCGGCGCGATCGGGCTTGGCGCCGGCTTCTCCTTTGCCGACGGCGACTGAGGAAAATGCGTGCGGTTTTCCGCCCGCATCCCGTTCAAACCCAGAGTGTTGACAATCACGGCTTTTGGGCGCAAAGCCCTTCCCGTGTCCGCTCTCGCGGGCACGTTTCACCACAAGGACCAACTCCCAATGAACCCCGACAGTCGAAGTCGAGCCTTCACGCTCACGGCCGTCCGGTCCTGATTGATCAGGGCTTCAGGCGGTCGGATGACTCGCCCTATGGAGCCCAATATGCTGCGCATCTACAAAAGCCAGAACAGCCACCTCGTGCTTGTCGACATGATCGACGGCATCGCCCTGCCGACGCCGGCAATCTGGTACGACCTCTACAATCCATCGACCGAGGAAACGCGGCTCGTCGAAGGCCAACTCGGCATCGAGATCCCGACCCGCGACGAGATGCAGGAGATCGAGCTTTCCGACCGGCTCTACCAGGAGGCTGGCGCCGAATTCATGACGATGACGGCAGCGGCCAAGCTCGACAGCGATTATCCGGTCAAGGTGCCAGTGACCTTCATTCTCAAGGGCACGACGCTGGTTACCGTGCGCCACGCGGACCCGAAGCCGTTCCAGAATTTTTCCAACCGCATTCAGAAGGCCAACGGCCAGATCTGCGAAAGCGGCGAACTGGTGATGCTCGGGCTGCTTGAGGCGATCATCGACCGTACGGCGGATGCGCTGGAGCGCGCCGGCAGCGAGGTCGACGGAATTTCGCGGGATGTGTTCCGCAAGACCAATGCCAGCGCCACCAAGAAGACGCGCGACCTGCAATCGCTGATCGAGCAGATCGGCCAGAAGGGCGATCTCTTGACGGTCATCCGCGAAAGCCTGGTCAGTATCGGCCGGCTGGTTGCCTACCACGTGGCGCTCGAAGGCATGGGGCCGCGCAAGGCGGGCAAGGAAAGCCGGCAGCGGATCAAGCTGATCCAAAGGGACGCGACGTCGCTCGGCGACCACGCGCTGTTCCTGTCGAACAAGATCAATTTCCTGCTCGACGCAACGCTTGGCCTCATCAATCTCGAGCAGAACCAGATCATCAAGATCTTCTCGGTTGCCGCCGTCGTCTTCCTGCCGCCGACGCTGGTCGCCTCGATCTACGGCATGAACTTCGGGGTGATGCCGGAACTGCAGTGGGAATTCGGCTACCCTGCGGCACTGATGCTGATGGTGATCTCGGCGATCGTGCCCTATTTCTACTTCAAGCGCCGGGGCTGGCTCTGAGCGTTTAAGGTGCCAAGACAAACGGCGGCACAGCCGCCGTTTGTGCGGAAATTCCATGACTGGGGACAATGGCATGACAGCCGCCACGGGCCTGATCGACCGGCGCAGTTTCCTGAAGATGGCGGGCGCAGCCTGGGTGACGAGCCTTGCCCCTGAGCGGGCCTTCGCGCTGACCAGGGCGGACGCCGTCTTCGCCTCGGCCTTCATGGCGCCTGATGGCAGCTATGGCGTTGCGACGCTGACGGAAGCGGGCGAGATCATCGACCGCACGGCGCTACCGGCCCGGGCCCACGGCATGGCCTATTCGCCGGTCAGCCGCCGCGCCGTCGCCTTTGCCCGCAGACCCGGCACCTATGCGATGATCCTTGCGACCGACGGCACGGCCGAGCCGATCGTGATTGCCGCAGCCGACGGCCGGCATTTCTACGGCCACGGCTGCTTCTCAGGAGACGGCAAGCTGCTCTATGCCACCGAGAACGACTTTGCCGCCAACCGCGGCATGGTCGGTATCTATGACGGCAGCGATAACTTCGCTCGCATCGGCGAATTCCCGACCTATGGCATCGGCCCGCACGACATGACGCTGAGCGCCAGCGGGAAGCTGCTGGCGATCGCCAATGGCGGCATCGAGACCCACCCGGATTTCGGCCGCACCAAGCTCAACCTCGACCATATGGAACCAAGCCTGACGCTGGTGGATACCAGGACTGGTGCGCTGATCCAGAAGCACGGACTGCCTGACGACTTGAGCCGCCTGTCGACCCGCCATGTCGACATCGGTCCGAAGGGCGAAATCTGGTTTGCCTGCCAATACGAAGGCGCGCGCAACGATCTGCCGCCGCTCGTCGGCTCGTTTTCCCAGGGAGAGGACCTGAAGTTCCTGTCGCTGCCCGAGCGCACGACCGAAGCGCTGGCGAACTATGTCGGCGCGATCGCCGTCAACCGGAACGAGGGACTGATCGGGCTGACGTCTCCGAAGGGCGGCGTGGCGGTGACGCTCGACGCACGAACCGGCGCGGTGCTGAAGCAAGAGCGCGTCGTCGATGCGGCGGGGGTCGCCAGCGCCGATCACGGCTTTGCCGTTTCCTCCTATGACGGCCACTTCAAGGCCAACAGGAGCCGCGTGGCCTGGGACCAGCACATCGTGCGGCTGGTTTAGCACTAACGCGATCTCAGGCCGAAAAGCGGCCGTCGCCCGAGAGCTTTGCCAGATCGTTCCAGCGATAGGCGGTCTGGTCATGGTTTTCGCCACCGAGGCTCACTTGTCCCTGGCCGACGGCAACGGCGCCGAGGCGCTCGTAGAAACCCCGGCTCGGGTTGCTGGAAAGCACCCAGGCAAAGAGCGACTTTCCGCCCAACTCCCGGCAGTGGCCGGCGACGCTGCGCACCAGTGCCGAGCCGATGCCGGCCCCCTGGAATTCCTTGAGGATATAGAGCGCATAGAGCTCCCGGTCGAACCGCGGCGGCATCGAGCGCGCCTTGCCGTAATTGGCAAAGCCGATCACCCTGTTCGTGCTCATGTCGACCGCGACCAGATGGAACACATCGGCGATGCGCATGCGCCTTGCGTGACGCAGCGCCTGTTCCTCGATGCTCATGCCGTCGAGAAAGGCATCGGAAATCAGCCCGCGGAACGTCGATCGCCAGGTTTCGACGATGACGGAGGCGATCATCATGATATCATCCGGGCCGGCCGGGCGGATGTCGATGCGTCTGAAGCTCTTCATGGCGATGATATAGGTGACACATCACGGCTTCAAAACGGCAAGGCCGCTGGAAAGCGTCAAAGTTTGTTCTATCTGTCGAAGCCATGAACAGACCGATCGTTTACACAATCTTCATCGCCGCCGTTCTCGGCCTCGGCCTTCTCATCGGCTACAACAACATCCCCGGCGAATGGTACCAGTCGCTGGCAAAACCCGCCTTCAATCCGCCGAACTGGGTCTTCGCGCCTGTCTGGTCGATCCTCTACGTGATGATCGGCATCGCCGGCGCCAGGATCTTTCTCGACCATCGCCGTACCGCCGCCATGCGCCTGTGGCTGGCGCAGATGATCCTCAACTTCCTCTGGTCGCCGCTGTTCTTCGGCATGCAGGACATCTCGTCGGCGTTGATCGTCATCCTTGCGCTCGTGATCGCGGTCGCCGGCTTCGTCATCGCAAGCTGGCAAAGAGACCGTCTTTCGGCCCTGCTGTTCCTCCCCTATCTCGCCTGGGTTGCGTTTGCGACCGCACTCAACAGCGCGATTTTGCTCATGAATTGAACTTGTCGGACCTTCATGAGCGTGCCACTGTCCGCCCAGCATAATGATGCCGCGCGACACAAAGGCCCATGGACTGATGGACGACCGTGATCCCCCCGATTTCCGAAACCGCATCCGCAACAGTTTTGCGCGGCAGGCGGCGATGCGCACGATCGGCGCCGAACTGACACTGGTCGAGCAGGGCACGGTCGAAATCGAGCTGCCCTTCGACGACAAGCTGACGCAGCAGCATGGCTTCCTGCACGCCGGCGTGATCTCCGCAGCGCTGGATTCGGCCGGCACCTATGCGGCCTATTCAGTGATCGACCCGGATGCCTCGATCCTGACGATCGAGTTCAAGGTCAACCTGCTTTCGCCCGGACGCGGCGAGCGGTTCCTGTTCCGCGGCGAGGTGACCAAGCCCGGCTCGACGATCATCGTTTCCGACGGCCGCGGCTATGCGATCCGCTCCGACGGACCGGCAAAGCTGATCGCCTCGATGACCGGAACGATGATGGTGGTGCGCGGACGCGAAGGGATCGAAGGATGAGTTTTGCCGTCAAGGACGTTGCCGGACGCAAGGTGCTCTACGTCATGGCCGTGGATGCCGAATACGGTCCGCATCTGAAGCGCCGGATCAAGCCGTTGATGACCGGCGTCGGCCCGGTCGAGGCGGCCGTCGTGTTGACGCGCACGCTTGGTGAACTTTCGGCCGAGCGGGCCCTGCCCGATCTCGTCGTTTCCCTCGGTTCGGCGGGTGCGGCCAAGCTCGAACAGACGGAAGTCTACCAGGCGGTTTCCGTCGGCTACCGCGACATGGACGCCTCGCCGCTCGGCTTCGAGAAGGGGAGAACGCCGTTTCTCGATCTTCCGGCCGTAGTGCCGCTGCAACTGCGCATCCCCGGCGTGCCCGAGGCGCGGCTTTCGACTGGCGCCAACATCGTTTCGGGCGCTGCCTATGATGGGATCGACGCCGACATGGTGGAGATGGAGACCTTCGCGGTCTTACGCGCCTGCCAGTCCTTCGGAATTCCCTTGGTTGCGCTTCGCGGCATTTCCGATGGCAAGGCCGAACTGAAGCATGTCAACGACTGGACGGAGTATCTTCACGTCATCGACGAGAAGCTTGCAAGCGTGATCGACCGGTTGGAGAATGCGGTCTTGAGTGGCGCGATCCCACTCTAAAACCCCGGAATTGTCCGGGTGCAATTGAATCGTTGCGTCGATGGCGGGCTTTCATTAAAGGCTCGCCATGATCAAGCTTGTTTGAAGGCACCCAATGACCCAGACAGCCCATCCCGACACCGTCCTCATCGTCGACTTCGGCAGCCAGGTGACGCAGCTCATCGCCCGACGCGTCCGCGAATCCGGTGTCTATTGCGAAATCGTGCCGTTTCAGTCGGCCGAAGAAGGTTTTCAGCGGCTGAAGCCGAAGGCCGTCATCCTCTCCGGTAGCCCGGCCTCGACGCTCGACATCGGCTCGCCGCGTGCGCCCTCGGTGATCTTCGATTCCGGTCTGCCGGTGTTCGGCATCTGCTATGGCCAGCAGACCATCTGCGCACAGCTCGGCGGCAAGGTCGAGAGCGGCCATCACCGCGAATTCGGCCGCGCCTTCCTCGAAGTCGAGAAGGACTGCCCGCTGTTCGAAGGCCTCTGGTCGGTCGGCTCGCGCCACCAGGTCTGGATGTCGCACGGCGACCGCGTCACCGCGATCCCGGAGGGCTTCGAGGTCGTCGCGACCTCCGCCAATGCGCCTTTCGCCTTCATCGCCGACGAAAAGCGCAAGTACTACGCCGTGCAGTTCCATCCGGAAGTGGTGCACACGCCCGACGGCGCCAAGCTGATTTCCAACTTCGTGCACAAGATTGCCGGCATCAAGGGCGACTGGTCGATGTCGGCCTACCGCGCCAAGGCGGTCGAAGCGATCCGCAAGCAGGTTGGCGACAAGAAGGTCATCTGCGCGCTCTCGGGCGGCGTCGACAGCTCGGTCGCAGCGCTCCTGATACATGAGGCTGTCGGCGACCAGCTGACCTGCATCCTCGTCGACCACGGCCTGATGCGCAAGGACGAGGCGAAGAACGTCGTCGCGATGTTCGAGGAGCACTACAACCTGCACCTCCTGCACGTCGACGCATCCGACCGCTTCATCGGCGAACTGGAAGGCCAGAGCGATCCGGAGACCAAGCGCAAGATCATCGGCCGCCTGTTCATCGAAGTGTTCGAGGAAGAGGCAAAGAAGCTTGGCGGCGCGGATTTCCTCGCCCAGGGCACGCTCTATCCCGACGTGATCGAAAGCGTCTCGTTCACCGGCGGCCCGTCGGTGACGATCAAGTCGCACCACAATGTCGGTGGCCTGCCGGAACGCATGAACATGCAGCTGGTCGAGCCGCTGCGCGAACTTTTCAAGGACGAAGTCCGCGTGCTTGGCCGCGAACTCGGCCTGCCCGACAGCTTCATCGGCCGTCACCCCTTCCCGGGTCCGGGCCTTGCCATCCGCTGCCCGGGCGGCATCAGCCGCGAGAAGCTCGAGATTCTCCGCGAAGCCGATGCGATCTATCTCGACGAGATCCGCAAGGCCGGTCTCTACGACGCCATCTGGCAGGCCTTTGCCGTGCTGCTTCCGGTGCAGACCGTCGGTGTCATGGGCGATGGCCGCACCTACGAGTTCGTCTGTGCGCTTCGCGCCGTCACCTCGGTCGACGGCATGACCGCCGACTTCTACCACTACGACATGGAATTCCTCGGTCGCGCGGCGACGCGCATCATCAACGAGGTCCGCGGCATCAACCGCGTCGTCTACGACGTCACCTCGAAGCCGCCGGGCACGATCGAGTGGGAGTAAGTGCTCGGGATACGCGCACGAGATTGAAATCTTACACAGAGCACTACCGCTAGCAGGTTGGCCTAACGGTAGTGCTCCGCCAACTACGCGGGCGTCAAGCCCACATGGCCCCTACAGTAAGAAGCAACGCTCACTTTCAGATCGGGATTAATGGAGGACAGGTCGGCAGCGAGAGAACTTACCTCTTCTCGAGCAACGCTCCATCCACAGATGACTCCGGTGACCGTCGATGGATTTATTGATCTCAGATGCATCTTGCCATCCGCACTTTGTGTGCAGGATGACAAAGCACTCACAATTCGCCACTCGCGTTCGTAGCTCCAGTCCCGAAACTTGCAAAAGAAGAGATTGTCCTGAGTGCTGGGATCATGTGTCATTCCCAAGAGATCATCCACGTAGGCCACCGGCTTCAGAGAGTTCAAGCTGCCGGTTTGATTTTTCGGAAATTCGCGATCAAGGCGTTCAAATTGCACGACATAGCCTTTGGCCAAGGCGCCGTAGTGCGCCCACATTGGAAGTGAATCAAACCTTTCAGTCAATGAGAGCACACCAACTCGAGAACGGATGAGCGAGATCGTCTTCAGGAGCTGCGTTTCCATGAAATCTAAGTCGTCATAAATCGGGGACGCAAGAGTTCTATTAGCTTGCTCAATAGTTCTTGGGCGCGATAGTAACAGGGTTTCCGGCGAAAGCAGACGAAGCACCGCTTCCTGGCACCCCAGCCATTCAAATTGCTCTGGCGTATAACCTGTTCCCCGTACCCGAACGAGCGACGCGCGGACTGCTTCTCGGTTCATATGAGGCACGAGTTCTGATGGATCATTCAGTTCGTCGATCTTTGCAAACTTTAAAGATCCGCTAGCTATGGCTCGGGCGGCTGCTTGGCTGCCCACAAATTTGTAAAGTACTGACATTGCGCCTCTTTTTTTAGTTGTTCTCCGCGCATAACTTACAACATTAACGGTAACTTTTTGGTCAAGCTCGGTCCGATGTTGGTGGCGGGAATGGACGCCGACTGAATCCGAACGGGACATCGTTCATCCGACCATCGGTCAGGTTCTCGCCTGGAACGACGTCGACCATGATCCGGCAACGGGTGTTGTGGAATATGGCACCTTCTACCGGGCTGCATCGGACGGGCGCCTTTACGAGGCCCGGTCGAAAATCGCCTTCCCGCCCCATGAGGATCTCGTCGCGATGATCGACAAAGCGGGTTGGTCGTTGAAACCTGGCTTGGTGGCTGGGACGGCAGGCCGCTCGAAGTGTCCGCGCCCGAGATCATACCCATCGGCAGGCTGCGGTAAAACGTGGGCCGCCGGCCTTTCGTCCTTCGTGAAGCGGAGACACGAGCGCCGCTATTTGGCAGCCTCGCGCATGCCATCGCGCAGTTTCCGGACCCGTTCGTTGAGGTCTATCATTTCCGGTACCGTGAAGCCGGAATTTTCCAGGAGCGCATCGGTCAGGCAACCGGTCTTCACGTGCAGGCCGCGCCCTTTCCCGGTGAGATGGACCTCGACCTGCCGCTCGTCCGTGACGCTGCGATGCCGACCCAGGAAGCCGGCGGCTTCGAGGCGCTTCACGGCCGGCGTGATGGTGCTCGATTCCAGACCCAGCCGATCGGCGATCGCCGAAATCGTCAGTCCATCCCTTTCCCAAAGCGTGCTCAGGACGAGATACTGCGTATAGGTCACGCCGAGTGCATCGAGCATCGGCTTGTAGACGCGGTTGATGGCGATCGACGCCGAGTAGATCGAGAAACAGAGCTGGCTGTCGAGCGGCAGCGTTGTCGGGTCGTCGGGCATTCCAGCCTCCTTGCGGCGCTTGCGGCCTTTCGCCGCGAAAATAGATATCGCGATAATTAATATCTTTACAAGAAAACCGAGTCGCCGTATACGATATTTATCGCGATAATTAATGTCGCGGAAACGACTCAACGAAGGAGACCCGAAATGCTCAAGTCCCTGATCACCGCCGCCGCTTTCGCCCTCTCCGCAAGCGCGCTGACACCGGCCCACGCAGCCCCCGCCACCAAGAATGTCGTACTCGTTCACGGCGCCTTTGCCGACGGCTCCGGCTGGCAGGGCGTCTACAACATCCTGAAGAAGGACGGCTACAACGTCACCATCGTCCAGAACCCGACTGTGACGCTTGCCGGCGACGTTGCGGCCACCAAGCGTGCGATCGCCGCGCAGGACGGACAGGTCGTGCTCGTCGGCCACTCCTATGGCGGCGTGGTCGTTTCGGAAGCCGGCACCGATGAGAAGGTGAAGTCTGTCGTCTACATTGCCGCCTTCGCGCCGGATAAGGGCGAGTCCGTTTCCTCGCTCATTGCCAACCCGCCGGCCGGCGCGGCCGTTCCGCCGATCCTGCCGCCGGTCGATGGCTTCCTCTCGCTCGACAAGCAAAAGTTCGCTGCTGCCTTCGCGGCCGATGTCGATCCTGAGCTTGCGGCCTTCATGGCCGACTCCCAGGTACCGTGGGGCATTGAAGCGACAACCGGCGCCGTCACCGCCCCGGCGTGGAAGGAAAAGCCGAGCTTCTACCTGGTCGCGACCGACGACCACATGATCCCGCCGGCCGCCCAGCGCCAGATGGCAAAGCGGGCGGGTTCCACCGTGGTCGAGACATCCGGCAGCCACGCCATCTACGTCTCCAAGCCCGAGGCGGTGGCCGCGATCATCGAGCAGGCCGCGCAGGCGAGCGAATAAGCGGCCTCAACGGACAGCGACAGAAATGGGGGCGAAGTGCGAAGCTTCGCCCTTTCGCTTGTCTCCAGGGTCAGCCTAACGACCAATCCGCGCGGAACCCTGCTCCACCGTCGCCATCATTGGTTAGAACTTCTGACCACGTCATCCTCGATTGGCCGCTCGATCGAGCGGATCGCCTTTTCTATCCTCAGTCTCATCAACTCAGGGGCATCAGCACCCGAGCCAATCAGAAACGGACCTCTCGAAAGGCGATATCCATGGAGAATGTTCAGGGAAAAGTCGTGGCCATCACCGGCGCAAGCAGCGGCATCGGCGAAGCCGCCGCCAAGAGGCTGGCTGCAGCCGGCGCCAAGGTGGTGATCGGTGCGCGCCGAGCCGACCGGCTGGCGCGCATCGCCGACGAAATCACCGCTGCCGGCGGCGAGGTCCGCTTTCGCGTGCTCGACGTTACCGACCGCGACGACGTTGCCGCCTTCGCCCGCTTTGCCCAGGCCGAATTCGGGCGCCTCGACGCCATCGTCAACAATGCCGGCGTGATGCCGCTGTCACCGCTGGCCGCGCTCAAGGTCGACGAGTGGGACCGCATGGTCGACGTGAACATCAAGGGCGTGCTCTACGGCATTGCCGCGGCCCTGCCGATCATGCGTGCGCAAGGATCCGGGCAGATCATCAACATCTCCTCGATCGGTGGCCATTCGGTGTCGCCGACGGCCGCCGTCTATTGCGCCACCAAGTACGCCGTCCGGGCGATCTCGGACGGCCTGAGGCAGGAGACCGATCGCATCCGCGTTACCGTCATCTCGCCCGGAACAACGACCTCCGAGCTCGCCGATACGATCAGCGACCCCAGCGCGCGCGAGGCGATGAAGGAATGGCGGGCCGTCTGCATCAGTCCCGACGCCGTTGCATCGTCGATCGCCTACGCCATCGGCCAGCCCGATGACGTCGACGTCAGTGAGATCATCGTGCGCCCGACGGCGAGCCCGCATTGAGGCAATCCGCTCCGGGGATCAAAGCGACAGAAAGGCTCGCCTCGAGCGTGCCTTTTCTTTCTGCACTGGCGTCAAAATCAATAGCATTGACTAATCAATTAGCATCTGCTATTCGTTTATTCATGATGATCGAAACCGCCCCCGTTACCGCCGTCATGCGCGCCCTCGCCGATCCGACGAGGCGCGCCGTGTTCGAGCGCATCGCCAATGCCGACGAAATCACCGTGGTCGAGCTGACGCGCGGCAGCGGCGTGACGCAGGGCGCGATATCGCAGCACCTCAAATCGCTGAAGCAGGCGGGCCTCGTCGCCGAGCGTCCAGAGGGCCGCAACGTCTACTACCGCGCCGAGCCCGAGGGCCTGGCGCCGCTCGTCGACTGGATGAGCCACTACGGCAGCTTCTGGCGCGACCGCTTCGCCAATCTGCGCACCCTTCTCAAGGAGATCGATCCATGACCGACGCAGCAGCCTTGAAACTCGAGACCCAGGATATCGTCGTCGACGAGGTCTTTCCGCATACGCCTGAGACGATCTGGAGGACGCTGACCAACGGCGAATTGATGGGCCGCTGGATCATGCCGCCGGCGGGCTTCCGACCGGTGGAAGGCACCCATTTCACTTTCCAGACGACGCCGGCCGGCGCGTGGGATGGCACCATCCGTTGCCAGGTGCTGGAGGTGCGCCCGCATGAGCGTTTCGTCTACTCCTGGAAAGGCGGCGACGAGGGCAATAGCGGCTACGGCTCGCGCCTCGATACGGTCGTCACCTGGACGCTGACAAAGGTCGACAACGGCACCCGCCTCCGGCTCGTTCATTCCGGCTTCGTCACGCCGAAGAACGACAGCGCATACGCCAACATGAGCAACGGCTGGCCGAAGGTCCTGTCGCGCCTCGGCACCGTTACCGACGAACAGCATTGAAGCCCGGGCGGATCGCCGAAGCGATCCGGCACCGCACCCACCTCGATAGGCAAAGCGTTCGATCGGCGCGCGCCTGTACGGCCGCGCGCCGGCTTTGCCGTGCCCGCAACAGGAGGAATGCATGAGCAAGTCCTATATCGGCGGATGCGCCTGCGGCGCGATCCGCTACGAGATCTCGAGTGAACCGGTCTTTTCCAACGACTGCCAGTGCCGCGACTGCCAGCACGAAAGCGGGACCGGGCACGGATCGCATATGACGTTCCGCCGCGAGGGCGTGAAGCTCGAAGGCCAGGCCTCGCATTGGGACATGGTCGCCGACAGCGGCCATGTGAAGACGCGCGGCTTCTGCCCCACCTGCGGCTCGCCGGTCTACATGACCTTCTCGGCCATGCCGGAGTTCTTCAGCGTTCGCGCGGCAAGCCTCGACGAGCCCAACCGCTACAGACCGCAGGCGGTGACCTATGCCGTGCGCGGCCTTGCCTGGGACCGTCTCGATCCGGACCTGCAGAAATTTAGCCGGATGCCGACGGAATAGCGAAGCAGGAGTCTCAGCCAACGGGCGAAGTCTTCCCTTGCCCACCGGATGTCCTTGGCATTGTCGGCCGGCATCCCCATCTGCCTTTGAGGCCACATGTCGTGGCGCGCGCCCGGGCGGTGGAGGATGCCGTGTCGTCGAACCAATTCGCATTCGATCTCGGTGGTCCCCAGCCGGCCCCGGCAACCGACATCCTTTACTTCGCGCTGCTTCCGGACGAGCCCGCCGCCACGCAGGCGCTGGCAATCGCCGAAAGGGATTTCGCCGACCAGGCGGCGGACGGCTTCATCTACCGGCCCGATCGCCTGCACGTCTCCGTCGACAAGCGCTGGCAGGGCCGCGGCATGCCCGACTTCGCGGTCGCGGATGCGCTGCGGCAGGGTGCGCGCATCGACGTGCCACCGGTCGAGATCCGGCTCGACAGGCTGGTCAGCAACGGCAATGGCCGCGACCGGCCGCGCGCCCTGACGACGCGCGACGCCGCACCGGGCTTCAGCGCGCTGGTCCGGCAAATCGGGGCGCTCAAACGCCCGCTCGCGGCAATCCCTCACATGACGCTCTACCGGAACGATCGGGTCGCGCCGGAGATCCGCGTTTCAGAACCGGTCTCTTGGGTGGCGCGCAAACTCGTTCTGATCCATGCGCGCAAGGGGATGGGCTCCGCGAAGATCCTCGCCCGCTGGCCGCTGCTGCCGGCGCGCTAAAGCGCCCGCGGTGCCATGACCTGCCTTTGGCGGCTTACGGGTTGCCGCAGCCAAAGGCAGGTCACCGCGAGACAGCATCGAGCGGCAGCGGCTCGAAATGCCGAATGCCGGGACGGCCTGAGATCAGGAATGCTTCAATTGCGTGTTGCAGATGCTGTAGTAGCCGCCACCCTTCTTGATCCAGGTGAGGCCGTTCAATGAATTGTTCGCCTTGTCGGCGTTGTACTGGTCGAGGCATGTGCGCATGCGCGCCTTGCCGGCTGTTTCCGTAGAATATTTCGCATCGACCTTGCTCGGGAAGACCACGCCCTTCGGCGCCTTGGCCGTCGTCGCGGCCGGTTCCGGAGCACTTTCCGTGTTGCTTGCCGTGGGCTCTTCATTGGTCATGGCGGTCGGCTTGGCGGCAGCTTCCGTGCCACACTGGGCTTTTCGGAAATCGTTCCACTTCATGCCATTGAGCGAACCGGCAGCCTGCGCCGACTTATACTTCGCGCTGCACTCGCTCATGCTCAGAGCGTGTGCACCGGATGAAAAAAAGAAGGGAGAAAGCGAGAGAACGGTGAGGGCTGCAATGCGGGTGATTTTCATGGAAATTCCCCTTTGCCAGAGGCATCAAACGCCCAAGAGGCTCCTGAACGCCAGCCTCGCCACGAGAATCTGCCGCGTTTGTGACCGGATGATGGAAATTGCACCGGGCCGAAGGTAGCCGGGCAATCACGCCTTGGTGATGTGGTGGCCCGGCTTCGACGAGAAGCCGGCCCCTATGCCGGCGGGATGAAGGGCTGGCTGATCGCCTGGAACACCGGAAGCGCTTCAAGCATGTCTGCATGCGCCTGCAGGCACGGATAGCGCCCCATCGTGACCAGATCGGGATGCACCTCCTTGAGGAAGCGCAACACGGCCCCAACGGCAATATCCGCATGGCCGATGCGCTCGCCGAACCAGTAGGCGACCGTGCCTTCCGCGCGGCTCGTTTCGAGAACCTGAAGCGTCTCTTCGATCTGGCGACGGCAGCGGTCGACCCAGAGCGCCGAGACCGCGCCGTGCAGCCTTTTCTCGTAGAAGAGGCTGACTGCCTTGTCGCCGAGACCGGTCGCAAGCGTGGCGATCCTCAGCGCCCGATGCCGCGCCGGTTCCGTCCGCGGGAACAGGACCCGGTCGTCGGAGACGAGACTGTCGAGATAATCGAGGATGATATGGCTGTCGGCAAGCACCGTCCCATCGTCCAGCACCAGCGTCGGCACGCGCGTCAACGGATTGTAGGCGCGAAGCTCGTCGGCATTGCCGAAGGACGACCACGGACGGTGTTCGAACGGAATGTCGTAGAGGCTGAGCGCGATGCCCACGCGTCGCACGAAGGGGGAGTCGTATTGGCCGATGAGGATCATCTTGCGGTTTCCTGCCTGTGGTGACGGTTCAAGGAACAATAGGCCGGCCCTCCATGTCAAAGGCAAAGCGCCATCGGCGCAACCCGAAATCGCACCCCTGTTTTAGCGACTTGCGGAGCGCCGCCGGAATGCCGATAAGCGCCACCAGCATACGATACGGGAGGAGCCCATGGACGTTTCCGAAATCATCATCGCCGGCGATACGCCCGGCATCGAATGGCGCCTGCCGGTCTTCCGTTTCAAGGGCAGGACAGCCGCCGCACCCAAGACCTACATCCAGGCTGCGTTGCACGCCAACGAGCTGCCGGGCACTGCCCTTGCGCATTTCCTGCTGCAGCGGCTGCAGCAGGCGGAGAAGGACGGCGCCATCCTCGGCGACATCACCGTCGTACCCCAGGCAAACCCGATCGGAGCCGCGCAGTCGCATTTCGGCGAGTTGCAGGGCCGCTTCGAACTGGGATCGCGCACCAATTTCAACCGAGATTTCCCGTTGATTGCGCTCGGCGACCGTGACCGGCTGATCGACGATCTCGACCGTTACTCCGCAACGGACCGGCTGAAACGGCAGCTGCTGCATATGGCGCTCGGCGCCGACCTGATGCTGGATCTTCATTGCGACGACGAGGCGCTGCAATACGCCTATATCGACGACGCCTTCTGGCCGGAAGCCGGCGACCTCGCCTCGGCCCTCGACATGGAAGCGGTGTTCCTTTCGGACGGCGAAAGCTCCGCCTTCGAAGAGGCTGTCGCCTATGCCTGGAAATATGAAACCGGGCAGAAGAAGACGCGCCTGCCGGGACGCCTCTCGGTGACGGTCGAGCTTCGCGGCACGCGCGACGTCTATCCGGAACTTGCCCGCAAGGATGCCGAAGGCGTCTTCCGCTTCCTCGTCGCCCGCGGCGTCGTGACCGGTGACGAAGAAACGATCGCACCCTTCGCCGGCATCGTCGCGCCGCTCGACAACATCGAAATGATCCGGGCGCCTGAGGCCGGCGCCATCCTGTTCCACCGGGATATCGGCGAGAGCGTGAAGGCCGGCGACCTGCTCGCAACGATCCTTACGCGCCCCGGCCAGGCGGATGGTGCCCTCGAAGTTCGCGCGCCGCAGGACGGGCTGATCGTCACCCGCGTCTCGACGCGCCTTGCGCGCCGGCGCTCGGACCTGATGAAGATCGCATGCGCTGCGCCGTCGAGCGCCGTGCGCAAACCCGGGTCGCTCGAAGCCTAGGACGCCATTGAATGTTCAAGCGGCCGTCACGCCCCCGTGGCGGCCGTCATCTTTGGGCTGTCGAGCAGGATGGTCGAGCGCAAGGTCTTGATCTCGGCGATCTGCTCGAATTCGCTCCAGAGCAGGCGCTTGTAATCGGCGACGTCGCGCACCGCGATCTTCAGAAGAAAGTCGAAATCGCCGGCGACCGTGTGGCATTCCACCACCTCCGGCATGCGCGACACCAGCTCGATGAAGCGCTGGCCGACCTTGCTTGCGGTGCGCTCCAGCGTCACCTCGACAAAGGCCTGGAAGCCGATGCCCGCTGCCTTCGGATCGACGACCACCGTTTGGCGGATGACGCCGGCCGCATAGAGCCGGGCAAGGCGGCGCGACAGCGGCGCCGGCGAAAGGCCGACCCGCGCCGCAAGCGCGTTGTTGCTGAGCGATGCATCCTCCACCAGAAGGCGGATGATCCGCCGGTCGACCTGATCCAGTTCTACCGCCATCTTCTCGACCATCATCGCCCCCAGCGCTTCGATTTCGGCTTCAGGAAATAGGACGCAGCACGCAAATCAGCAAATGAATTGCAGAATTTTGCGCAAATAGCACGCTGTCGATATTGTCTCCGTGGCAAATATCGCATCGATTTTGCGCTTGCGCTGACTTAAGAAGAAAGCCGCAGGGCAGCCGGAGGAACGGCGGCCGGCAGGCTTTCTCGACCGATATCGCATCGCTGCCATTCAAGGGGGAATTTCCGGCATGTTCGACGCTCTGACCCGCCAACCCGATGATCCGTTGCTGGCCCTGATCGGGCTTTACCGCAAGGACGAGCGCCCCGGAAAGGTCGATCTCGGCGTCGGCGTCTACCGCGACGAAACCGGCCATACGCCGATCTTCCGGGCAGTCAAGGCAGCGGAGAAGCGCCTGCTCGAAACGCAGGACAGCAAGGCCTATGTCGGCCCCGAAGGCGACCTCGTCTTCATAGACCATCTGTGGACGCT
Source organism: Ensifer sp. LBL (assembly GCF_050435225.1). Taxonomy (NCBI): domain Bacteria; kingdom Pseudomonadati; phylum Pseudomonadota; class Alphaproteobacteria; order Hyphomicrobiales; family Rhizobiaceae; genus Ensifer; species Ensifer sp. LBL. Next base: position 1,257,545 of record NZ_JBNDJY010000001.1, read on the forward strand.
GGTCGGCGGCGAGACCGTCAACCGCAGCCACGTTGCCGGCGTACAGACGCCGGGCGGCTCCGGCGCCCTCCGGCTCGCGGCCGACCTCATCCACCAGATGGGCGGCAAGCGCATCTGGATCGGGCTGCCGAGCTGGCCGAACCATGCAAGCATCTTCAAGACCGCCGGCCTTGAACCCGCCGGCTACCCGTTCTTCGACGTGCCCTCGCAGACCGTGCTCTTCGACAACATGATGACGGCGCTGCAGGGCGCTGCCACCGGCGACGCCGTGCTTCTGCATGCCAGCTGCCACAACCCGACGGGCGGCGTCATCTCGCAAGCGCAATGGATGGAGCTTGCCGCCGTCATCGCTGAGCGCGGCCTGCTGCCGCTCGTCGACCTCGCCTATCAGGGTTTCGGCCGAGGCCTCGACGAGGATGTCGCCGGGCTGCGCCACCTGATCGGCGTCGTGCCGGAAGCGCTGGTTGCCGTCTCCTGCTCCAAGTCCTTCGGCCTTTATCGTGAGCGCGCCGGCGCCATCTTCGCGGTGACCGCCTCGTCGTCGTCGGCCGATACGGTCCGCTCCAACCTCTCGGGCCTCGCACGCACCAGCTACTCGATGCCACCGGATCACGGCGCAGCGATCGTGCGCATGATCCTTTCCGACGCAGAACTCGCGCAGGATTGGAGGCAAGAGCTCGAAACGATGCGGCTGCGCATCGCCAACATCCGCCGGGCGCTCTCCGAAGGCCTGCGCGACCGCTGGCAGGCACTGGGTGCGGTTGCCTCCCAGGAGGGCATGTTCTCGCTGCTGCCGCTTTCCGAGGCCGATGTCATGCGGCTTCGCAACGAACACGGCATCTACATGCCCGGTTCCGGCCGCATCAATATTGCCGGCTTGAAGACGGCGGAAGTCGACGGCGTCATCGCCAACTTCAAGAACCTCTGAGGACCACGATGGCCGAGCGCAGCATCGACGCAGCAGAAACCCCGACCGAACGCCATCGTCTCTACGAGGACGCGCTGGCGATCCTGACGGGCACGCTGATCATGTCGCTCGGCATCATCATCTACAGCAAGGCGATGCTGCTCACAGGCAGCACGTCGGGTCTGGCGCTGCTGCTGCAATATGCGACCGGCGCCGAGTTCTGGCTGGTCTTTTCGCTCGTCAACCTGCCCTTCTACGTCCTGGCGGTCAAACGGCTCGGCTGGATGTTTGCGCTGCGCACCTTCATCGCCGTCAGCCTCGTTTCGCTGTTCTCCCGGCTGACGGCCGGCTGGGTGGAGATCGCCCGGCTCGACCCGATCTATGCGGCGGTTGTCGGCGGCGGGCTGATGGGCATGGGCCTGTTGATCCTCTTTCGCCATCGCACCGGGCTTGGCGGCATCAACATCGTCGCGATCTATCTCCAGGAGAGGTTCGGCATCCGTGCCGGCTATTTCCAGCTGGCGGTCGATCTTGCGATCCTTGCAGCCGCCTTCTTCGTGCTGCCGCCGTCGAACCTGGTGCTTTCGGTGATCGGGGCGGCGGTCGTCAACATGACGCTGGCGATCAATCACAAGCCGGGGCGCTACGCCGGCGTGACCTGACGCAAGGTCTCGGTCTTCCCTCCCGCGCATCGGGCGGCTATCACTCCTGCCACGCTTTGAAATTGCGCGATTCCCAGCATTCGGGAATTCCTCGCTGCGGCTGGAGCATGGGCATGACGGTTACGATTTACGGCATCAAGAACTGCGACACGATGAAGAAGGCGCGCACATGGCTCGACGGCCGGGGCATCGCCTATCGCTTCCACGACTACAAGGCCGAGGGCATCGACCGCCCGCATCTGGAGCGCTGGTGCAAGGAAGCTGGGTGGGAAACGGTGCTGAACCGCGCCGGCACGACCTTCCGCAAGCTCGACGAGGCCGACAGACAGGACCTCGACGCGCAGAAGGCAATCGCGCTGATGCTCGCTCAGCCGTCGATGATCAAGCGCCCGGTGCTCGAAGCCGACGGCAACCTGCTGATCGGCTTCAAGCCGGACCTCTACGAGGCGGTGCTCGCCAAAGCCTGATCCCATTCGGAGCGACGACGATGTCGAAGACCACGCGCGCCACGCAGATGCTTTCGAAGGCCGGCGTCGCCTTCAGCGTGCATGCCTATGACTACGATCCCAATGCCGAACGGGTCGGCCTGCAGGCGGCCGAGGCGCTCGGCGAGGATCCGTGCCGGGTGCTGAAGACGCTGATGGCCGAGGTCGACGGCAAGCCGGTCTGCTGCGTCGTGCCCTCCGACCGCGAAGTCAGCATGAAGAAGCTCGCCGCCGCCTTCGGCGGCAAGTCGGCGGCGATGATGAAGCCGGTGGATGCCGAGCGGCTGACCGGCTACCATGTCGGCGGCATCAGCCCGTTCGGCCAGAAAAAACTGGTGCCGACGGCAATCGAGGAGGCCGCACTTGTCGAAGTGCAGGTCTACATCAATGGCGGGCAGCGCGGCCTGCAGGTGCGGCTCGCACCCAGTGACGCCCAGGCAGCGCTGAAAGCGATCGCCGCACCGCTCATCGCCTGAGGCACTGCCATCAAAATATCACAGATGCCTTATACGAGCCGCTGATGCGGGGACGGAAAGTGCAACTTTCGCATGCATTCCCGCTTTCGAACGGCGTCGGGTCTCTCTCATGGCATTTGCAAGATTTCCCAGCGCGAAGCGTCTTTTGAAGCGCCTCGCTGTCGGCATGGCAGCGCTGGTCGCGGCCATGGTCATCTACCTCGTCGGTCTTCAATGGACCGGCAATTTCCATACGCTCGTGGCCGGTGAGGTCTACCGTTCGGCACAGCCGACGCCGGAGGCGATCGCCGCCTATTCCAAGGCCTATGGCATCCGCACCATTCTCAACCTGCGCGGCGAAAGGCCGGGCGAGCGCTGGTATCGCGAAGAGGTTGCCGCCGCCGAGCGCAACGGTATCCGGCTCATCAACTTCCCCATGTCCGCTTCGGCCGAGATCGACCGCAAGGAAACCGACGCGCTGATGGCGATCCTCAGGGACGCACCAAAGCCGCTTCTGATCCACTGCAAGGCCGGCGCCGACCGTACCGGGCTGGTCTCGACGATCTACCTGCAGCAGATCGCAGGGGTCGACGAGGAAACGGCCGAGTGGCAGCTTTCGCCGCTCTATGGGCACGTGGCCATTCCCTATCTCTCCGGCACCTTCGCCATGGACGAGACCTGGGAAGCCCTCGAGAAGTCGTTCGGGCTAAACAGCTGAGTGCGAATCTTTCGGCGGTCGACACTCCGTTGAACTGCCCCTCATCCCGCTGCCGCGACCTTCTCCCCGCAGGCGGGGCGAAGGAGACTCGTGGCACTCGCCCCAACAACAAACGCCCCCAATTTCCCGTGACGCAGCTCCGCTCGACAGCGTTGCGAACATGTTGCGTCCCCTCTCCCCGCCTGCGGGGAGAGCGCTACTCTTCGGTTTAAACCCGAGGAGAGGGGCAAGCTTGCGGACAGGCGCAGTCCGATTGCATGGCATTACGCAGCCGCGACGCCATGCACGATTCAAATGCTCTACCTGAGCTTCGCCAGCAGCCCCGCGAGCTGCCGCGCCTCAGCTTCTGTCAGTCGGGCGCCGACATGGGCCTCGATCGATGGGCCATAGGTCTGCCACATACGCGCGCGCATCGCCCTTCCGGCCTCGGTGACGACAACCCATTGGCCGCGACCGTCGGCGTCGAAGGTTTCGCGGCGGACAAGGCCTTCCTTCACCACTCGATCGATCAGGCGCGAAAGATTGTACTGCGCAAGGAGGGTCCGCGCCTCGATCTCGAAGGGCCGCAGCCGGCCGTCTTCCGCCTGAACCAGTTCCCACAACACGTCGTACCAGCCGAGCGGCGGCAGGCTGGCAGCCTTGAAATCGGCCTCGATCCGAGCGAGCACGCATTCCCGCGCGCGCATCAGCCCGATCCAGGCCGCGGTCGTGTCTGGGCCAGGGCCCTTTATGTCGGTTTTCGTTTCTTTGCTCATAGATGCAATTACATCCATCTTGAAAGTCGAAGCAAGTCCACATACATGCATATGCATCTACTTTGCCTCAACCGGGAGATTGCCATGCTTACCCTCATCAGCCACCATCTCTGCCCCTATGTGCAGCGCGCCTCGATCGCGCTCGACGAAAAAGGCGTTCGCTTCGAGCGGACCTATATCGACCTCAAAGCCAAGCCCGACTGGTTCCTGAAGATCTCGCCGCTCGGCAAGGTGCCGCTGCTGCAGGTGCCGCAGCCGGGCGGCGAAGCGGTGCTGTTCGAAAGCTCCGTCATCGCCGAATATGTCGAGGAAAGCCAAGCCGGCCCGAAGCTTCACCCGGAAGACGCGCTGGAGCGCGCCCGGCATCGCGGCTGGATGGAATTCGGCTCGTCGATCCTTTCGGATCTTTGGGGTTTCGAGACGGCCCGGGACCAGGAGACCTACGAGCAGAAACGTCAGGCGGTCGCCGGCAAGTTTGCGACCATGGAAGCGGCACTTGGCGAAGGCCCCTACTTTGCCGGCACACAATTTTCTCTCGTCGATGCGGTCTTTGCGCCGGTCTTCCGTTACTTCGATCTCTTCGACACGCTCGCCGACCATGGCATTTTCGACGGGCTCGATCGTGTCAACGCCTGGCGCAAAGCGCTCGCCGAGCGACCAAGCGTCAAGGCAGCCGTCACGCCGGACTACGGTGAGCGGCTGATGACGTTCCTCAGGGAGCACGACGCCTATCTGCTGCGCGCCGGGCAGGCATAACGAAAAGGGCGAGATCATGCGGTCCTTCAGTTTGGCGCGCGCCTGCTCTATGACAGGGCGTAAGCCATGCTGGAGGAGCGCATTGTGACGGACATGACCTCGACCCTGACGATCCTTGAGCCCTACCCCGGCGTCTATGCCTATTATGACGGGCGCGTTGCCGGGGTGCGGCTCTATTCAGAGGCGGCGAACTGGCTCGATGACGGCGCCTACGAACTCGGCGTTGCCTCCTATGCCATCGTCGACGGTCGCGAGGCCCTGGTCTACGACACGCACATCTCGCTCGATCACGCCCGGGCGATCCGCAACCACCTCGAAAGCCTTGGCGTCACCACGATCCGCGTCGTGCTCAGCCATTGGCACAAGGACCACGTGGCCGGAAATGCCGTCTTTGCCGATTGCGAGATCATCGCGCTCAGGCTGACGGGACAGAAACTTGAAGAAAACCGCGAGAAGATCGAAGCCGCGACGCCGCCGATCCAGCCGCTCGTCATGCCGAGCCGGCTGTTCGACGAGACGCTTCTGCTGACCGTCGGGACGCGGCCGGTGGAACTGCACCACTTCGCCATCCATAGCGCCGACGGCAACGTGATCTGGCTGCCCGAGGAAAAGTTGCTGCTGGCCGGCGATACGCTCGAGGATACGACGACTTTTATCAGCGAGGCCGATCAGACCGCGACGCACATCGCCGAACTCATGCGCCTGCGGCAATGGCCGATTGCTCGGATTCTGCCCGCCCATGGCGACCGCGAACGCATCGCCAGCGGCGGCTACGGGCCGGACCTGATCGACGCCAATCGCGGCTATATCGAGCGGCTGACGCAGGCGATCGCGACCGGTGCTGACACCGGCACGCTCAAGGAATTCGCCGCCGAGGAGATCGCCTCCGGCGCGATCCTCTATTTCGCGCCGTACGAGGCCGTGCACAGGAGCAATGTTGAGCGGGTGCGTGCGGCCATCGGCGCGCGCTGATTGCATCAAACCTCCGGCACTCAGCCTTCATTTTCGCCGCAAAGCGCTCTAAGTCTTCTTCTTCCGATTTCAGAAAGACAGGTAGATCATGACCTTTCCCGCCAATACGCCCGATCCGATCGACCCGGTGAAACTCGACAAGCTCGCGGAAGTCGCGATCCAGGTCGGCCTGCAGCTTCAGCGCGGCCAGGACCTTGTCATGACCGCGCCGGTCGCGGCGATGCCGCTCGTTCGCCTGATCACCAAGCACGCCTACAAGGCCGGTGCTGGCCTCGTGACGACGCTCTATTCGGACGAGGACACGACGCTTTCGCGCTACGCCTATGCACCGGACGAGAGCTTCGACCGGGCGAGCGACTGGCTGTTCAAGGGCATGGCCGAGGCTTTTGCCGGTGGTGCGGCGCGGCTTGCAATCTCCGGTGACAACCCGATGATGCTGTCGGCGCAGGATCCGGCCAAGGTGGCGCGCGCCAACAAGGCGAACTCGATCGCCTACAAGCCGGCGCTCGAAAAGATCTCCAACTTCGACATCAACTGGAACATCGTTTCCTACCCGAACCCGTCCTGGGCGAAGCTCGTCTTCCCGAATGATCCGGAAGAGGTTGCCGTCGAGAAGCTCGCCAACGCCATCTTCGCCGCCTCGCGCGTCGACGTCGCCGACCCGGTCGCCGCCTGGAAGGAGCACAACGCCAACCTTGCGCGGCGCTCGGCCTGGCTGAACGGCGAACGTTTTGCCGCGCTGCACTTTACCGGCCCCGGCACCGACCTGACCGTCGGATTGGCCGACGGCCATCTGTGGTGCGGCGGCGCGTCGGAAGCCAAGAACGGCGTCACCTGCAACCCGAACATCCCGACCGAGGAAGTGTTCACGACGCCGCATGCGCTGCGCGTCGAAGGCCATGTCTCCTCGACCAAGCCGCTGTCGCACCAGGGCACGCTGATCGACAACATCCAGGTACGTTTCGAGGGCGGCCGGATCGTCGAGGCCAAGGCATCGCGCGGCGAGGAAGTACTGAACAAGGTGCTCGACACCGACGAGGGCGCGCGCCGGCTCGGCGAAGTGGCTCTGGTGCCGCATTCCTCGCCAATCTCGGCGAGCGGCATCTTGTTCTACAACACGCTGTTCGACGAAAACGCGTCCTGCCACATCGCACTCGGCCAGTGCTACTCCGGCTGCTTCGTCGACGACACCAAGCTGACACCGGAACAGATCCGTGCCCAGGGCGGCAATTCCAGCCTCATTCACATCGACTGGATGATCGGCTCGGGCCAGGTCGACATCGACGGCGTGCGCGCCGACGGCAGCCGCGTGCCGGTCATGCGAAAGGGTGAATGGGCCTGATCACGGCCCCTCCCCGGTCTCGTTCGGCCTAAAAGTCTTGTGGCCGCCGCAGCAAATGCGGCGGCCTTTTCTATTGGGGAAACGGCCCCTTCAGGCGTTGGCAGCCCGCTTCAGACGCGGCATCTCCGCCGATTGGTAGAGCGACAGGACGTGACCATCGGGATCGGCGAATTCTGCCGACCAGCCGCCGGGCGCATGGCTCACCGGCGTGACGATGGTGGTTCCCTTTTCGGCAAGGCCACTCACAACATCGTCGATACCGCCCTCGGCGAGATCGAACACGACGATCGGCGTGTTGCCCGGCTTGCTTTCCGCGACGAAGAAGATCAACTCGACCTCGTCTTCTATCTTGGCCATCAGCCAGGCGCCGGCTTCGTCGTCCTCCATGCGCTGGACGTTGAGACCCAGAACATCACGGTAGAAGGCTTCCGTCCGGGCAAGTTCCGAGACGAAGTAGCAGATGGCCCCGATACGTGGTTTCGACAGCATTGGTTGCTTCCTTTTTGCTTGTTACGCCGGCTTGTTGCCGCCGGTTGCCGTTTCGTGAGACGCGCGCGGTGAAAAATTGACCGCGAAGAGATGTCCATCCGGATCGTGGCTGGCAAAGGCGGCGCGGCCGCCCCGCGTGATCGGCAGCAACGCCTGGCGGATGCGGCCGCTTTCGAGCGGATAACGAAGCCCGGACAGTTCCAGATTGGTCTCGACATGGCCTGCATCACGCCAGGCCCGGCGGAGCATCAGGATGCGCTGGCGCAGCGCTTCATCGGATATGCCAAGGAGGTGACGGATTTCGAGGCGATTGTGGCCGGCGATCGCCAGCAGCATCACGATCCTGAGGCTGGGGGAAAGCGTGGCGGCGAAGGCGAGCGGATCGGCGGAACTGGCGTCTTCCGCTTCTGGGATATCAAGCTGCTGCTCCCGGCGAAGTCGGCGAGCGGCAGTACGCGCCTGCATCGCTGCGAGCTTGCGGAGAACGCCGCAGAACCAGGCACGATCGCCGCCGGTCGGAAAACGCCCTGCCTTGAGCGCGACGATCAGCGCCTCATGCAGCAAATCCTCCGCTTCTGCTGCGCGGCGGGTCTGGCGCCTGGCGAAACGGAGGAGATCAAAATAGTGCGCCGGCGTCAGGTGCTCGGTCATTGCGGCATGCGCTTCCTGGGAATTGAGGTCCCGGCAATGTGAAGCGCATGCCCTGTGGTTGCAAGCCCACACTCAAGCGCGGGCCGCGCGCACCTTCGGGGCGAGCTGCGCGCGCTGGCTCAGCCAGACGCTGACGAAGACGACGAGGATGCCGAGCGCCTGGACCGGCGTCAGTTGCTCTCCGAGCACGCCCCAGCCGAGCAGGATGGCGACGACGGGGCTTAAGAAACCGAGCGGCGACACGGCAGAGGGCTCGAGGCGCGAGAGGCCGCGGAACCAGAGCAGATAGGTGAAGGCGGCGCCGATCAGGCCGAGATAGGCAAGACCGAGGACGTTGGCCGTCGTCAGCGGCGGCAGCGACGGCTCGAAGAACAGCGCCACCGGCACGAGCATGAGGCCACCGGCCGCCAATTGCCAGGCGGTGAAGGTGAGCGGTGGCACCGGCGGCGCCCAGTGGCGGCTGAGCACCGTGCCGAAGGCCATGGAAACGGCACCGGCGAGACCGGCGAGCACCCCGAGCGGATCGAGCGCGGCGCCGGGCGTGAGCACCAGCAGGGCAACGCCGGCGATGCCCGCAAGGCCGGCGACGACGCTGAGCAGACGGATCGGCGAGCCCATGAAGACGCGCGAGAGGAGGATGACGATCAGCGGCTGGACTGCACCCACCGTGGCGGCGACGCCGCCCGGCAGCCTGTAAGCCGAAACGAAGAGCATCGCCCAGAAGAAGGAGAAGTTGAGCGCGCCGAGCACGAAGGTGCGCGGCCACCAGATGCCTTCCGGCAATCGCCGGACGATGAGCAGCAGGAGCAGCCCCGCCGGAAGCGCCCGCAGCATGGCGACCGTCAGCGGATAGCCGGACGGCAGGAACTGCGTGGTGACGAGGTAGGTGCTGCCCCAAATGGCCGGTGCCAGAGCGGTCAAGGCAAGGTCGATGGTGCGGTTCGAGCTCATATCTTTACCTCAAGAATCTCTATATCAAGATAAATTGAGGATAGCGCGGTTTATCTCTAAGTCAAGATACTCTATGCTGAGATAAATACATGGAGGTATTGATGGATCGCGTCGACAGGATTTTGGCCCAATGGCACCGGGAACGGCCGGACCTTGACGTTTCGGCCATGGGCCTGCTGGGGAGGCTCTCACGGGTCTCGACACATGTCGGCCGCGAAATCGAGAAGTCGTTTTCCGAACGCGGGTTGAATGCGTCGAGCTTCGATGTGCTTGCGACGCTTCGTCGGTCCGGGCCGCCCTATCGGCTTTCGCCCGGAGAGCTTCTGGATACGACCATGGTCAGTTCCGGCACCATGACCAACCGCATCGATCAGTTGGAAAAGGCAGGGCTTGTCGAACGGATCGCCAACCCCGAGGACAGGCGGGGCGTGATCATCGCCTTGACGGAAGAAGGCTTGCGCCGTGTCGACGAAGCCGCGACCGCGCATGTGGCCAACCAGCATCGCGTGGTTTCCGCGCTCTCGCCTGAGGAACGCGTGGTGCTCAACGCACTGCTGCGCAAATATCTCGCGACGTTCGAGTAGCCGCGATCACAGACTGGAGGCAAGCCGGCGGACACGCTCCAGATGCGCCTTGCGCTTGCCGTCGGTCGCCCGGTCCATGTCGTGCAGCGCCAGCATGCGGAAGTTCAGCCCCTTGGCGCAGAAGGCGGCGATGCCGCGCCTCAAAAGCCGCTTCACCGGATTGCCCATGTAGAGATGCACCACCCACCAGGGCGAGCCGGTCGTCGTCAGCGCCCAGAAGAGCTTGATGTTGTGGAGCCGCGGGATGATGCGGCCGCCGGCCGGGTCGTTGTCGAAGGCGACGCCCGGGGCAAAGACGCGATCGAAGAAGCCCTTCAGGATCGCCGGAAAATTGAACCACCATTGCGGAAAGACGAGCACCAGCCCGTCGGCCGCCTGCAGCCGCGCGATCCAATCTGCCGCGCTTGAGCGATCATAGGCGTCGGTGAAGTAGCTTCCACGCTCGACAACGGTGAGACGCGGATCGAAATCCTCGCGATAGAGATCGAGCAAGTCGACCGAATGGCCGTTCGCCTCCAAGGCGGCGCGCGCCTGACGCGCCACGCTTGCGGCAAAACTGTCTTCGAGCGGGTGAGCAAGCACGAGCAGGATGCGCATCCGGCGTTCCCTAACATATCGATCTGGAATCAAGATCCGTAGCCGGGAAAATGAGCTGAAAAATCAACCGAATACAATGCCGTTTTTCGCGAGCGACGAGCGCCACCGAAGAAGGATAGCCGGCTCACTGTTCTTAGACCTGGGATTTTCCCGATCCTGCCCGCGCCTCCAGCGCCAGTGCGTCGAAGGCGGAGGGCGAGCAGCGCACAGACCAGGCGGATATCAACTGCGCGGCGGCGGCGGCGGCGGCCTGCCCCGGACCGAGCTCCAGATCGTAACGTTGTCCGAAGTGAATGCGGTGAAAATCATCCGCGGCGCTGCCAATCGGCCGGTCGGCGCGAAGCCGCTCGCGCCGGACCAGTTCGTCGAGTTCACAGTGAAGCGCGACAAAGAACACGTCGAACGGCTGAAACATCACCGCGAGCTCAGACGCCCAGCCGGGCTCCTCGAGAATGTGCTCCAGCAGGAGATTGTTGCCGGCTGACGCATAGGCAACCAGCGAGCGGTGGAACCCGTCGAAGAAGCGCGCCCGATGTTCCTTCCAGCGAAAATCGCCGCGGCGGAACCGTTCCATCGGCACCGTTCCCGAATCGCGAAGATGGTCGATCGAGACGTGCCAGAACGGTTCGCCGATCTGCGCCTGGACCGCCCGCGCCAGCGTCGATTTTCCGCTGCTGGAGGCCCCGTGGATGAAGATAATCTTGGCTCGCTCGACCATGCCGGGCTCCGTCGCTCTCTTGGGAACGCTGGCGTTACGCCGTCGCCATGACAGCGGGATGACGCGCTAGAACAGGTTGCCCTGTTTCGGCGGATCCCCCGCCGGCTCTGCGGGTTTTGTCTGCTTCTTGCGCGGCACAGTCGGCGGGGAAGCCGGCTCGCCCTCGCCTTCGCCTTCGCCGGCAATGGCCGACACGCGACCGTCGGCGAACTCCAGGCTGAGCGTCATGCCAACCGAGACGGACGCAGCCTGGCGCACCGGCCCGCCTTCGGCGTCACGCACCAGCGCAAAGCCGCGCTGCAGGACGTTGCGATAGGAAAGCGACTGCAGGATGCGGTCCTGGGCGACGATGACGCTGCGCAGGCGGCGGACGTCGGCGCGCACGGCCGCATCGGACCGGGCCGCAAGGCCGGCGACGCGATCGGATGCCCGATGGATCTGGCCGATGAGGCGCGAAGGCAAGGCGCGCAGTGCAGCGTCGGCCGCCGAAACCCGCGCCTCGCCGCGATGCAGCTGCCGCTCGACGATGCGGTCGGCCTTGTTCATGGCGTCGGCCAGGCGCTGGCGGCGCTCGGAAAGCTTGCCCTTGAGAAGATCGGCACGCAACTCGGCCGAGGCGCGCTCAAACTGGCGCCGTTTGTTGGCCGTGTTCATCGTGAGGCCGCGCCCGAGCCCGAGGGCGGCTTCGTCGAAACGGCGGCGCGGCAACGCCAGCAACTGGTCGAGCGACGGCAGCGCCCGCGCCAGCGCCCGCACCGACTGGCGGCGATTGTCCATCTGGCGGCCGACCGCAGACTTGAGGCGGGCCGACAGGCCGGAGAGACCGGCTTCGAGATCGGCCCTGACCGGCACTGCCATTTCGGCAGCACCCGTCGGCGTCGGCGCGCGCTGGTCGGCGGCATAGTCGATCAGCGTCCAGTCGGTCTCGTGGCCGACGGCGGAAATCAATGGGATCTCCGAGGCGGCGGCCGCGCGCACGACGGCCTCGTCGTTGAAGCCCCAGAGGTCTTCGAGGCTACCGCCACCACGCGCGACAATCAGGACATCCGGCCGCGCAATCGGCCCGCCGGGCGCGACCGCGTTGAAGCCGCGGATCGCCGCTGCCACCTCGTCACCCGAGCCATCGCCCTGCACCCGAACCGGCCAGACGACGACATGAACGGGAAAGCGATCGGCAATTCGGTGCAGGATGTCGCGGATGACGGCACCGGTCGGCGACGTCACGACACCGATCACCTTGGGCATATAGGGCAACGGCCTCTTGCGATTGGTGTCGAACAGCCCTTCGGCCGCAAGCTTGCGCTTGCGCTCTTCGAGCAGCGCCATCAGCGCGCCGGCGCCGGCGGGCTCCATCGTATCGATGACGATCTGATACTTCGACGAGCCGGGGAAGGTCGTGACCTTGCCGGTCGCGATCACCTCCATGCCCTCTTCCGGACGGAAGCGCAGCCGCGAGAAGGTGCCCTTCCAGATCACCGCGTCGATGCGCGCGCGGTCGTCCTTGAGTGCGAAATAAGCGTGGCCGGAGGAATGCGGGCCGCGATAGCCGGAGATCTCGCCGCGCACGCGCACCTGGTCGAAGGCCTGTTCGACCGTTCGCTTGATCGAGCCCGAAAGCTCGGACACCGAATATTCAGTGAGGTTGCTCGGAGAATCGTTGTCGAAGAAAGAGGCCATCGCCTCTTTTACCGCACCCTTCGCCGAAGGCCAGCACATCCCTCACGCTTTCCACGCGCCAGGGGCGTGGCGCTCAAGGCGACAGCGTGTAGAGCCGGATGGGCGAGCCTTCCGACACCGGCAGGGGCGTCAGAAACGCCGGCACACGCCCGGCGGCGAGGTCGGCATAGAGACCATCGGGAGCACGGGCAGCTATGATCTGCGTTTGCACGTCGACGGCGCAGAAGGCGAGCACCGGCTGGCCGAGCTGGTGCAACAGGACGGCTGCGGCTTCAGGCTCGGCCAGGCCGATCTTCAGCTCGCGAAGCATGCCGGCGGCATTGCGATGATAGGGAGCGCTGAGCACGCGGTGTTCGGTGCGGCGAAGCAGTGTCGCGCCGATATCCGACGGTCCGACGACCAGCGACGGCGCAAGCCGCTCAATATCGGCAAGCGCGACGTCGCTCAGGCACGCCTCGCCGTTGGTGACCACCCTTTCTGCCGCAGCAAACCCGTTGATCCCCTTTTCTGCAAGCGTTCCGGCGATGGCCCACGTCGCCGGAACGGAAACGAGCAGGGCGCCGACATAGAGAAGGGAGGCGCGGGCCCCAGCCGTTCCGCCGCCCGACCGCGCGCGCAGATCGGCCAGCAGCAGCGCCATCGGCACGATGGCGAGCAGGTTGGAGAATGCCATGCCGCGGACCTGGACAAGCGCGATCGCCAGGCTCGAAAACACCAGGGCCAGGAGCACGAGATGGAGATCGACCCGGTCGCGACGCCAGATGCGCCAGAGGCAGATCGCCGAGGCAAAGGCGCCGGTGAAATAGTAAGCGCCGATATTGGTCGGCTCCTGCGCAGCAATGAGCGCGACGGAACGGGCTTCGGAGACCTGGTCGAGCCAGAGTTCGACGAGCAACGGATCGAGACCGGCCAGCGGATTGCCGAGGCATTGCGGCGCCACGATCAGCGCGACCGCGACAACGCCGAGACCGCAGAGAGCGAGCGCGCCGAAGCGCAGCGCCGGCGCGCGGTGGCTGACCGTGACGGCCGCGAGCGCCAGAAGGACGCCGCCGGTCAACGCCAGCGAATAGAAGGCGATCGAGAGATTGTCGCAGGTCGCGACGAAATAGAGGCGCGGCGGCACGGTCGAAAAGAAGATGACGCTGAGGCCCGTTGCCAGCGACAGGCCGAAGGCGACCGTCGCGCGGGCGGCCGGTTGGCCGGCCCAGAGCCATTGGCAGGCAACGATGGCGCAGACGACGGCCACGAACGGCGTGGTTTCGGCACCGACGGCGATCGCGATGGCGGCCGCCACTCCGGCAAGCGCATAGTTCAGGGCACGATACCGGCGATCGACGAGCATGGCCACCATGGCGGCGGCCAGCACCAGCTGCACATTGTGGTGGTCGATCGCGCCCCCGAGGAAGCGGTTCGACGTGGCGATGAAGATCGCGGTCAGCCCCAGGCAGAAATGCATGGCGGCCGTACCGCCCGCACGGCGTCCGGCGAGCCCCATCATCGCGAGCAACACCACTGCCAGCGCCATCGGCCAGATCGCCAGCGCCAGGACTTCCGCCTGCATCACGCCGAAGAAGGGGCGGAACATGGCGATGAGCCCGGCGATCGGCAGGTCGATCAGACGCGACCAGTGCATCAGCGTTCCGCCCTCGAGCCCCAGGCGGAGCTGCATCAGGTCGAACCAGCTCTGGCCGGCAAGGAGATCGCGCACCTCGACCAGGCGCATGGCATCGTCATTGTCGCGGCCGAGATAATCCGGTGCCCGCATGAACTGGATGACGAGGAAAAGAACCGTGGGCACGCCATAGGCGAGCACCATCCACAGGAGGTTCGACGAGAACCGCCGCCGCCTGGGCATCGCCGCCATTTCCGGTAGTGCTGCCGTGCCGCCCGACATAGGTCTCCGCCCCTCTTGATCGCGCGGAGCTTACGCCCCTGCGATCAAGAAAGCGTAAAGCGCATGGCAGCGGCGCATGCCGCTTGGACCGCCCCGTGCGGCGCACCTTGGCACCTTGTTAACACCCTGATCCTATGATGGCGCGATCCAACAGCAACCGAGCCACCCTGATGTTCGACCGCTTCAACATCGCCGTTCTCCTGCCTTGCTACAACGAAGCATCGACCATCGGACAGGTGGTCCAGGGTTTCCAGACGGCACTGCCCACGGCACGCATCTACGTCTATGACAACAACTCGACCGACGGCACCGCGCTGAAGGCGATGCTCGCCGGCGCGACCGTTGTGCGTGAACGCCGGCAGGGCAAGGGGCACGTGGTGCGCCGCATGCTCGCCGATATCGACGCTGACATCTACGTCATGGCGGACGGCGACAGCACCTATTGCCCGACCGATGCGGAAGACCTGATCCGCACCCTGATCACCGAGCGCGCCGACATGGTGGTCGGAACGCGGCGTGGGGTTCACGACGACGCCGGCCGGCAGGGCCACGCCTTCGGCAACAGGCTCTTCAACATTCTCTATCGGGAAATTTTCGGCACGGATTTCAACGACATCTTCTCCGGTTACCGCGTGCTCTCGCGGCGCTTTGCCAAGAGCTTCCCGGCCATTTCCAACGGCTTCGAAATCGAGACGGAGATGTCGGTCCATGCCTCGCGTCTCAAGTTGCCGGTCGCGGAACTGGAACTGGACTATGGCCGGCGCCCGGAAGGTTCCCATTCCAAGCTGTCGACCTACAAGGACGGCGCCAAGATCCTCTGGACCTTCGCGATGCTCATGAAGGAAACGCGGCCCTTCACGTTCTTCGGCGTGATCGCCATGGCCTTCTTTGCGACGAGCATCGGCTTCATGATGCCCGTCCTGCTCGAATATTTCGCGACCGGGCTCGTGCCGCGCATGCCCACCTGGGTCTTTGCGCTAGCCATGCTGATGATGTCGATCATCACGTTCACGGCAGGCCTGATCCTCGATTCGGTCTCGCGCGCCCGCACCGAGCAGCTCCGGCTGCACTACATCGCGACCCCTTCGCGGGCCATGCCGGTCGAGAGCGTCGACATCCAGGAGGCCGGATTGCAGTCGGCACCACGCATTGTGCGGGAGCGCCGCGGATGAACCGGGAAACGACCAATCGCATACGCTTCCTGATCGAAGACGTCATTCCGCCGATCCTCAGGGATTCGCGCCTGTTCAAGGGCATGGCGAGCCTCGCCTGGGGCAAGCACATCGCCCATCTCGCCGACTTTCGCGCACGGGCGCCGTTCCTGTCAGCGAACGAGTACGAGGACCTCTACCGGCAGCATCCCCGGGTGCACGAGGGAACGGACAATTCCGAAGCCTGCGTGCGCAGGATCGCGGCGAGCGTCGTCGGCGACAGCGTCTGCGACGTTGGTTGCGGCACCGGTGTACTCTTGAAGCGGATCCGGGAGACCAAGCCTGGCCTAACGCGCCTCGCCGGCGTCGACTTCGCCATCGACGATGCGGCGCGGATCGAAGGCATCGAATATCACGCTGCGATGATCGAAGACCTGCCCTTTGCCGACGGCGAATTCGACACGGTCGTCTGCACGCATGTGATCGAGCACATCCTCGACTATCGCAAGGCAATCGCCGAGCTTCGCCGGATTACCCGCCGGCGGCTGATCATCGTCGTGCCGCGAGAGCGCGAATATCGCTACACCTTCAATCCGCACTTCAATTTCTTCCCCTATACCCACTCCTTCCTGCGGGCGATGCATCCGGTTCCGGCAGCGCACACATGTGTCGATATCGGCCGCGATATCTTCTATTGCGAAGACAGAACTGCCGCGGCGGAGTGAGGCATGGCGATGAACCTCAATCTCGCACCCACCGTCTGGTTCGGGCTCTTCTTCACCCCGGTGCTGATCTCGGCCGGGCAGATCCTCTTCAAGTTGACAAGCACGAAGACCGGGAATGCCAGTGCCCAGGGACTTCTGGCCCTGGCCCTCAGCCCGACCCTGCTGATCGCACTCGCCGTCTATGGCATCGGCACGATCATCTGGATCTTCACGATCAAGTCGGTGCCCCTGACGATCGCCTATTCCTTCATGGCGCTCACCTTCTGCATCGTGCCGCTGCTCGCCGCCGTCTTTCTCGGCGAGGCGGTGACGCTGCGCTACGCCTTCGGCGCCGCGCTGATCATCAGCGGCATGATCATCATCAACTCCTAAGGGGATAGGCGGGCCTCATGATCGTAACCGCATCCTTCGTCCTCGGCATTGCCATATGCGGCCTCAAATCCGCCCGCGCCTGCCTGTTTGCCGGCACGGGGCTGCTGGCGCTGGCCGGCGCAAACGGCGACTGGATCCAGGCGGCGGCAGCGATCGGCGCCTACAACATGGGCGTCGCGCTGATGATTTGCGGCGCAATCGCCATCGGCATCGAGCGCGACCGGTAGCCCGTCATCCCTTTCGTTCGAAGAAGGCTCTGGTCTCCTCGTCCGCCGGAAAGAAGGATTCGATCAGCACGCCCTCGACCAGCGCATCCTGGGTCGAGCCGAAGGTCTGAAGCGTGGTGATGAAGCTCAAGCGCAAGCCGCCGATGTCGAGCTCGATCGGCAGCACTGGCAGCCGGTCGGTGTCCGGATGGTTCTCGATCGCACGCGCCACGGCCGGATTGGACGCGGCTTTTTCCAGCCGCTTGCCGAGACGGCTGCGCGGACCCTGCAACCAGGCCTCGGTCCTGACCCGCTGCACCAGATCGGCGGCCGCGGCCTCCCAGTTGACGACCAGCTTGCGCACATTGTCGTTGGCAAGAAACGTGTCGAGGAAGTTCTCTCCGGGCTGGAACGGAATGTCGGCGGCAACCGCAAGGCTCGCCAGCGCCGGATTGACGACCAGCAGCGTATATTCGTGGTCGAGCACCAGCCCCGGATAGGGATCGTGACGCGCGAGAATCAACCTGATGGCATTGGCAACGACTGGCGGCATGGCGTCCAGCCCGGCGGCAGGCCGCGTCGCCATGCGCGGTCGATAGCCAGCTGCCGAAAACAGCGTGCCCTGGTCGCGCGCCGGCACTTCCAGCACCGAGGCCAGCCGCAAGATCATACCCTCCGACGGCTTCGACCGGCCGGTTTCAAGGAAAGACAGGTGGCGCGCCGAGATGCCGGCGGCAACCGCAAGATCAAGCTGGCTCATGCGGCGGTGCCCGCGCCATTCCTTCAGATGTTCGCCAAACTGCATGGGTCGTGATTCTCCGTTCTGCCGGAGAGTGGCGCGCGCGGCAGGTAAAATCCATTACCTCTGAGGTAATTGGCTCGATGACGTCATCGGCGCAAATATCCGGCCATCGACAAACCGATGGAGCCGACGATGAACCTCTCGAACCGCAGCCTGCTCAACAAGACCTTCCTTGCCGACGGCGTCTACTCTCTTGTCGTCGGCGCCGTGCTGATCCTGTTTGCCACCCCGCTTGCTTCGCTCTTCAGCCCTGCCGCGACGGCGCCGATGATGAAGATGCTCGGCGTCGGGCTGGTCTTCTGGGGGATCTTTCACCTCGCCGCGGCGCGCAACGGCGGGCCGGTCGCTTCGGCAGCACGCGTCAGCATCGCCGGCGACATCCTCTGGCAGGTGGCAAGCGTCGCACTGCTGGTCGCGGCCTATCCGTTGCTCACCGTCGCAGGTATCGGCTTCATCGCCATCGGCCTGATCACGGTCGCCGACTTTCTGATCTTCAAGCTGCGGGGTCTCGCGCGAGAACAGGCAGCGCTTGCCTGACGGGACGATCGCAGGAGATCAAGAGAAAAGGGCCTGCCGGCAAGACCGGCGGGCCCTTGCCGTTGATCAGATGGTCTCCCAACCGTCCTTGGCGCTGGCGCGGTAGATCGCGTCGATGAATTTCTGATTGAGGCGGGAGTTTTCCAGCGTCACCACTTCCTCGTCCTCGCCCCTGGCGGCGCGGGCGAAAGCCTCGGCCTGGAGCTTGTACTGGCGCGCGTCCTGGAAGCGGAAGAGCTGGGACTGGGCGTGGTTCTGGTTCGTCAGTTCCACTTCCTCGCGGCCATAGCGGTCAGCGTTGAAGGGCGACTTCACCTCGATGAAGCCCTTGTCGCCATGGAAGACCATGACCTGGCGGGCCGCCAACTGGGTGGAGATATAGAAGCTCAGCTCGAAATCACCGAAATCGGCGCGCACGCTCGAATAGATATCCGTGCCGAAGTCCGGATCGCGATCGGTGCTTGCCTGAACGCGCACCGGCTCCTTGCCTGTGACGAAGCGGGTGGTGATCGTCGGGTAGACGCCGATATCCGGCAGGCCGCCGCCGCCGAGCGCCGGGATGTTGCGCATGTTATTGGGGTCGCGGTTGAAATAGGTGAAGGCACCCTGGACGTGGCGCAGCCGGCCGATCGCGCCCTCGGCGATCAGCGCGCGGACCTTTCGCCAGACCGGGCTGTAGGTGACCATGAAGGCTTCGGCAATCACGACGCCGTTGCGGTCACGCGCGGCGATGAGCTGGTCGATCTCGGAGGCACGCAGCGCAATCGGCTTTTCGCAAAGCACATGCTTGCCGGCATTGGCGGCCTTGACCGACCACTCCACATGCTGCGCCGTCGGCAGCGGAATATAGACCGCATCGATGACGTCGGAGGCCAGCATCTCTTCGTAGGAACCGAAGGCATGCGGCGCGGAGAAGCGATCGGCCATGGCCCGGGCCTTGGCGAAGTCGCGGCTGGCAACAGCCGAAACGACGGCGTTCTCCGCGTCCTGAATGGCCGGCACGACGAGGTCGCGGCCGATCCTGGCCGTGGACAGAATTCCGAAACGTAACATGACAAGGCTCCCTGATTTGGCGGCAGAGACTAGCGCCGAGGTACGTACCTAGCAAGCGGCAGAGCGCGGTTTGGCGAAGAAGGGCACCGTGCAGAAAATTGCCGAAAGGCGGGTGACAATGTCAGCTTTTCTGCCCTATCTTTCCCTCGCAATCCTCCCGATCGCAACATGCCTTCATCCAGTCCAATGGAGCGAAACCATGGAAAAACTGAGACTTGGCCGCACCGATCTGACAATCGCGCCCCTCGTCTTCGGCGGCAATGTCTTCGGCTGGACCGCCGACGAGAAGACCTCTTTCGCGCTGCTCGACGCCTTTTTCGATGCCGGGTTCAACGCCATCGACACTGCCGATGTCTATTCTTCCTGGGCGCCCGGCAATCAGGGCGGCGAGTCCGAAACGATCATCGGCAAGTGGCTGAAACAGTCGGGCCGGTCTCGCGACAAGGCCGTCATCGTCACCAAGGTCGGCTCCGAACTCGGACCCGACCGCAAGGGGCTTTCGCGCCGCTGGATCCTGCAAGCGGTCGAGGATTCGCTGAAACGCCTGCAGACCGACCATATCGACCTCTATCTCTCGCATTGGCCGGATCCGGAAACGCCCTACGAGGAGACGCTTGCGGCCTACGACCAGCTTCTGTCCGAAGGCAAGGTGCGGGCGATCGGCGCCTCCAACCTGAACTCGCTGCAATTGCGCGAGGCGCTCGACGTGTCCGCCAACCAGGGCCTGCCCCGCTATCAGGTGCTGCAGCCGGAATATAATCTCTACGACCGCGATGCCTTCGAAGGGCCGCTGCGCGACCTCTGCATCGCCGAGGAGATCGGCGTCATCAGCTATTTCGGGCTGGCGCGAGGCTTCCTTTCGGGAAAGTACCGGACGCACAAGGACCTAGAAGGCTCGGCACGCGGCAGCGGTGTCGAGAAATATCTCGACGGACGCGGCATGCGCATCCTTGGCGTGCTCGACGACATCTCGGCCGACACCGGAGCGACCCAGGCGGAAATCGCCCTTGCCTGGATCCGCACGCGCAAGGGCGTCACGGCCCCCATCGCCAGCGCCACCAGTCTTGCGCAATTGCAGAGCCTCATTCGGTCCGCCGAACTCAAGTTGTCGGACGAGGCGGTGCGAAAACTCAACGACGTCGGTGAATGACGGGAGCAAAAACAACACAATGGCATTGACGATACGCGCCGCGACAGGCGGCGACGAGGCGGACTGGCGTCGCCTCTGGGCCGGCTATGTCGCCTTTTCCGGCAGCGAACTCGCCGAAGACATCATCGACGGCACCTGGAAGCGGTTGATCGATCCCGCCGCGCCGCTCGTTGCGCGGCTGGCGATCCTCGACGGGCAGGTGGTCGGCTTTGCGATCTGCCAGGAGCAGCTCGCCACCTTCTTCCGCCAGCCGATCTGCTATATCGAGGATCTCTATGTCGATCCTGCAGCGCGCGGCCAAGGCGTGGCGCGGGCGATGATCGACGATCTCATTGCGCATTGTCAGGAGAAGGGCTGGGATCGGCTCTACTGGTACACCGAGGCCGACAATGCCACGGCGCGGCGGCTCTATGACCGCTACTCCCGCACCGACGAGCATGTGCGCTATAAGGTCAATATCGGCGCGGTCCTCAAGTCCGGAAACCCGGCATAGGCCTCGGCATGGCGGCCTCCCTGGTTCGCCATACCGGCCTTGGTCAAGACACCGCGCGGCTCGACGAAACTCATGATCCGGCGCGCCGGCCGCTCGTGCCATTGGATGTTGAAAGCCCAGAGCTTCGGGAAGAAACAGAGCGAGGCGTAAGGCAAATGGTCGTGGATCCACCAGGCGATCGACTGCCAGCCGCCGATCTCGCCGCGCCGGTCCCAGACCCAGGGGATGACGATACAGGCGGTGGCGCCGATGCATCCGTCGGCATCGCGCATGTCCCAGATGTGATCTGCGGCCGAGGCTGCATTGGTCGAGCAGTTCAGCCCGTTGGCATTGCCGAAGCCGTTGACGGCGCGGTTGCGGTAGCCGGAGCGGATGACGAGACGACCGAAGGTCGCCTCCAGCGGCTCCAGCAACTCTTCGCAGAGACGACGACCGGCCTCGATCGCCAGATCCGGATCATCGGGAATGTTCGGGATGCGGTAGAAATCGGCGATCTCCGAATGCAGGAAATCGCGGAAGAAGAAGTTTCGGGAAAGCCGCACCCGGCCGAGATCTTCAAGGCCCTTCATCGAACCGGGCTTCTTCATGGACCTTCCTCTCATCAAGACATGAAACCAATGGCATTCCAGATCCAGGCCTGTCGCGCCACCCGATTTCGCGCCGTGGCTATCCGCTGTGCCGGAAGAAATCGATGAAGGCGCGCAGTGCCGGCCGCATCTGCCGGCGGCTCGGATAGTAGAGATAGGGACCGGCATAGGGTGCGCACCAGTCCGCCATGACG
The DNA here is from genome assembly GCF_050435225.1 of Ensifer sp. LBL. Classification (NCBI taxonomy): domain Bacteria; kingdom Pseudomonadati; phylum Pseudomonadota; class Alphaproteobacteria; order Hyphomicrobiales; family Rhizobiaceae; genus Ensifer; species Ensifer sp. LBL. The sequence goes on from NZ_JBNDJY010000001.1 coordinate 1,279,428, forward strand.
CGCTCCAGCTTGCCTTCGGCAATCGCGGTCTCGACGCGCGACAGGAAGAGATAGGCAAGGCCGGCGCCGCCCATTGTCGCCTTGATGATCGGTCGGTCTTCGCCAAGGATCAGCGGTCCCTCGACCGATACCGTCAGTTCCTCGCCATCCTTCTCGAATTCCCAGCGATAGAGCGTGCCGTTGGAGAAGCGCCGACGGATGCAGCGATGCTGCGCGAGGTCGCGCGGGTGCTGCGGTCGGCCGTAGCGTTGGAAGTATTCGGGTGACGCGACGACGGCGCTTTCGAGCTCCGGCCCGACCTTAACCGCGATCATGTCGGCCTCCAGGCTCTCACCGAGCCTGATGCCGGCATCGAAACCTTCTTGGACGATATCGGTGAAGCCGTCCTCGTTGGCGATTTCGAGCACAATCTCGGGATAGCGGTCCAGGAAGGCGCCCAGGCGCGGCGCAAGGATCAGATCGGCAGCGAAACGCGGTGCCGTGATGCGCAGATTGCCGGCGGGACGCTCGCGGGCGTCCGACGCCGCTTCCAGAGCATGGGCGATCTCGTCGAGCGCCGGTGCCAGCCGTTCGAGCAGCCGGCGCCCCTCCTCCGTCGGCGCGACGCTGCGGGTGGTGCGGGCGAGCAGGCGAATGCCGAGGCTCGCCTCGAGGCTGCCGACGGCGTGGCTGACGGCCGACGGTGCGACACCCAGTTCGCGCGCGGCTCCGCGAAAGCTGCCATGGGCGGCGACGGCGGCCAATACCGCGAGTTGGGAGAGCTGTGTTCTGTTCATTGATCGAAATGATAGAACAGCCCGTGAGAATTGACAGTGATTTTCAGTCGCCCCGCCGAGGCCTATTCTTCACGTGTTGCCGGGCTCGAACGACGCGAGGAGAGCGTTCGGCAATGGCACAGAGGAACCTGCCGCTCCGTGATGGAAGGCGTAAGCGGCGGTGCCCACCCACCCATTCATTGCCTCGGACGATAGACGTGCGCTCCCAGCGCGCTACCTCTGACGCATGTCAGCCAGACAGGATCAGACATGAAAACCCGCAAACTCGGAAGTGACCTTACCGTCTCCACCATCGGCCTTGGATGCATGGGCATGAGTTTTGCCTATGGCGCCGCCGACGAAGCGGAATCGATCCGCACGCTACAGCGCGCCGTCGATCTCGGTATCACCTTCTTCGACACGGCCGAAGTCTACGGCCCGTTCGAGAACGAAAAGCTCGTCGGCAAGGCCCTCGGCCCGATGCGCGACAAGGTGGTCATCGCCACCAAGTTCGGCTTCCGCATCGAAACCGGCGTGCCGAGCGTCCAGGCGATCAGGGGCGTCGACGGCCGGCCGGAACAGGCAAAGGCGGTGGCGGAAGCCTCGCTCAAGCGGCTCGGCACGGATGTCATCGATCTCTACTACCAGCACCGCGTCGATCCTGAGGTGCCGATCGAAGACACCGTCGGCGCCATGGCCGAGCTGGTGCGCGAGGGCAAGGTGCGGGCGATCGGGCTTTCGGAAGCGAGTGCGGCCACCATTCGCCGCGCCCACAGGGTTCATCCGATCGCCGCGGTGCAGAGCGAGTATTCGCTCTGGTCGCGCGACCCGGAAGAAGACGTGCTTGCCACCTGCCGCGAACTCGGCATCGGCTTCGTACCCTACAGCCCGCTTGGACGCGGCATGCTGACCGGCGCGATCCGCAAGGTCGAGGATCTGGAAGCCGACGACTTCCGCCGCTCGCTGCCGCGGTTCCAGGCGGAGAATCTCGATGCCAACGTCCGGCAGGTCGAAACGCTGCAGGCGCTGGCCGAGGAAAAGGGTGTCACCGCCGCTCAACTGGCCCTTGCCTGGGTGATCAACCAGGGCGACTTCATCGTGCCGATCCCCGGCGCACGCAAGCTCGACCATCTGGAACAGAACGCCGCCGCTGCGGACATCACGCTCACGGCCGAAGAATCGAGCCGGCTCGCCGACGCACTCTCCCCGGCCCTGGTCGCCGGCAAGCGCTACACGGATGCGTCGCTGGCGCTCACCAACCGCTGACACCTTCTCCTCGCGCCACCGGCGCGAGGAGATCACCCATCGAAATTCCCGCCGGGTGCCCTACCTCTCGATCGACGGTCAAAAGGTCAGGAGGAGCGGGGATGTCCGACGAACAGGCGATCAGTGCAGTGGTGCACCTCTATGTCGACGGCATGGCATTTGCCAACGAGGGGGCGCTGCGCAAGGCGTTCCATCCGGATGCTGCGATCATCGGCAATTACCAGGGCGCACTCGAATGGATGACGCGTGACGGCTTCATCAAGGCGATCCTCGACACCGGTGCGGCACCGCCCGGAACACAGCCGGAAATGGACGTGCAGTTGATCGACATTACCGGCGACGCCGCCACGGTGAAGGTCATCGACAGCTTCGCCGGAGAGCGCTTCTCCGATTACCTGTCGCTGGTGAAGATCGACGGCCGCTGGCTGATCGTCAACAAGATCTATCACTTGCACGCGCAATGACGGACGGCGGGCCCGAGGCCACGTCGACCGGCCGGCCATCGAGCATGTACAGCTTGCGATACCGGAGGGCGGCGAGGACTTGGCGCGCGGCTTCTATGGCGGGTTGCTCGGGCTGACGGAGGTCGCCAAGCCCGCCAATCTGCTTGGCCGTGGCGGCTGCTGGTTCGAGCGGGGCAGCATCCGCCTGCATCTCGGCATCGACCGGGATTTCGTACCGGCGCGCAAGGCCCATCCGGCCTTTCTGGTCGACGATCTTGAGCGGATGATCCTCAGGCTCGAAGCCGGCGGCGTGACGATTGCCGAGGACGAGCCGCTTGCCGGCTACCGCAGATGTTATGTCAACGACCCGTTCGGCAACCGCATCGAACTGATGCAGCGCGCGCAATAGGCCGCAACGAAAAGGGCCGCTGCGGTACAGCGGCCCTTTCGGTATCCGTTTTTTTTTCGATCGGATCAGGCGCGCAGAACGCCGCCGGTCGTCTTCGTCACATTGGCGACGATCTTGGCGGTGAGCGCCTCGAAATCCTCGTCGGTGAGCGTGCGCTCGACCGGCTGGATAGTCACTTCGATGGCGATCGACTTCTTGCCTTCGCCGAGCGAGGCGCCCTCGAAGACGTCGAAGACGCTGACGCCGGTGACCAGCTTGCGGTCGGCACCGGAAGCGGCGCGCAGGATGGCGCCGGCTTCCACCGTCTTGTCGACGACGAAGGCGAAGTCGCGCTTGACCGCCTGGAACGGCGAGAGGTCGAGCGCCGGCTTGGTGCGGGTCGCCTTCTTCTTCGGCTCGGGCATGGCATCGACATAGATCTCGAAGCCTGCAAGCGCACCCGAGACGTCGAGCGCTTCGAGCGTCTTCGGGTGGAACTCGCCGAAGGTGCCGAGAACGATCTTCGGGCCGAGCTTGATCGTGCCGGAGCGACCCGGATGGTACCAGGCGGGACCGCCCGGCTCGAACTGGACGTTGCCCATCGGCACGCCGCAGGCTTCGAGCACCGCAATGGCGTCGGCCTTGGCGTCGAAGACATCGACCGGCTTGCCGCCGCCCTTGGCGGCGTTCGACCACAGACGGCCGGCGCCGTTCAGCGATGCGGTACCACGACGAATGCCGCCTGCAACGCGGCGCTGCGCGTCCGCCGTATCGCCTTCATAGGTGCCGGAGACTTCGAAGATTGCGACGTCGCCGAAACCCTTGTCGGCATTTCGCTGGACGGCGGCCAGCAGACCCGGCAGCAGCGACGGACGCATGTCCGACATGTCGGAGGCAATCGGGTTCGCGAGCTTCAGGGCAGCCGAGCCACCACCAAAGAGCTTGGCCTGTTCCTCGGAGATAAACGACCAGGTGACCGCTTCGAGCATGCCGCGGCTGGCAAGCGCGCGCTTGGCAAGGCGCGTGCGGATCTGCAGCGTCGTGAGGATCTTGCCGTTGACGGTGCCATGGCTCGGCAGCGGGGCGGCGACAATGTTGTCGACGCCGTGAATGCGCATGACCTCTTCGACGAGATCGGCCTTGCCGTCGACATCGGGGCGCCAGGACGGTACCGAGACCTTGAAGCGATCGCCGGAACCTTCGACGCCGAAGCCGAGCTTCTTCAGGATCGAGACGCTCTCCTCGGAGGAGACTTCGAGACCCGTCAGGCGCTTCACTTCGGAAACCGGGAAGTCGACGACCTTCGGGCTGTAGCCGGCATAACCGACCACTTCCGCCTTGGCCGCCGTGCCGCCGCAGAGTTCGAGCACCAGCTCGGTGGTGCGCTCGAGACCGGGCACCATGTATTCCGGGTCAACGCCACGTTCGAAGCGGTAGCGCGCATCGGTGATGATGCCGAGCGTGCGGCCGGTCTTGGCAATGTTCATCGGGTCCCAGAGCGCCGACTCGATCAGCACGTCGGTGGTGTTCTCGTCGCAGCCGGAATGTTCGCCGCCCATGACGCCGCCGATCGACTCGATCGCCTTTTCGTCGGCGATAACCACGTTGTTGGGGCCGAGTTTGTATTCGCGCTGGTCGAGCGCCAGCACCGTCTCGCCGTCCTTGGCGCGGCGGACCGTCAGGTTGCCCTTGACCTTGGCGGCGTCGAAGACGTGCATCGGGCGACCCTGGTCGAAGGTCATGTAGTTGGTGATGTCGACCAGCGCGTTGATCGGGCGCAGGCCGATGGCGAGCAGACGCTGCTGCATCCACTTCGGCGACGGGCCGTTCTTGACGCCGCGCACCAGGCGCAGCGAGAAGCCCGGGCACAGATGCTTGTCTTCGCCGAGGTCGAGCGTCAGCTTGGCGGGCGTGTCGCCTTCCACCTTGAAGGTCGGCACGTTGCGCGCCTTCAGCGTGCCAAGGCCGGAGGCGGCGAGGTCACGGGCAATGCCGTAGACGCTGGTGCAGTCCGGCCGGTTCGGCGTGAGATTGATCTCGATCATCGGATCGTCGAGGCCGGCGTAGGTCGCGTAGCTCGTGCCGACGGGCGCATCGGCGGGAAGGTCGATGATGCCGTTGTGGTCCTCGGAGATCTGCAGTTCCTTTTCCGAGCACATCATGCCGCGGCTTTCGACGCCACGGATGGTGCCGACGGCGAGCGTCACGTCGATGCCGGGCACGTAGGTGCCGGGGGCTGCAAAAGCGCCGACGAGGCCGGCACGCGCATTCGGTGCGCCGCAGACGACCTGGATCGGAGCGCCGTTGCCGGTATCGACCATCAGCACGCGCAGCTTGTCGGCGTTCGGATGCTGCTCGGCCGAAACGACCTTGGCGATGACGAAGGGCTTGAAGGCGGCCTTGTCGTCGACGTCTTCCACTTCGAGCCCGATCATCGTCAGGCGCGCGCAGATCTCTTCCAGCGAAGCGTCGGTTTCAAGGTGGTCCTTGAGCCAGGAAAGCGTGAATTTCATGATTTCACCTGTGTCCTAGGAGCATTTTGCAGCCAGGTGGCATCACCTGGCGTCGCACAAATGCGGCAAAACAAAAAGAACGAGCGGAGGCGCGAACAGTGTGAGCGCGCCCGCTCCGGTCAACTGCGCGCGATCAGGCCGAGAGACCGCCGAACAGCGTCGGCATGTCCAGCGGGCGGAAGCCATAGTGGGTCATCCAGCGGACGTCGGCGTTGAAGAAGTCACGCAGGTCCGGCATGCCGTATTTCAGCATCGCGATGCGATCGAGGCCCATGCCCCAGGCGAAACCCTGGTACTCGTCCGGGTCGAGCCCGCCGGAGCGCAGCACGTTCGGGTGCACCATGCCGCAGCCGAGGATCTCCATCCAGTCGGTGCCTTCGCCGAACTTGACGATCGGGCCGGAACGGTCGCACTGGATATCGACCTCGAAGGACGGCTCGGTGAAGGGGAAGAACGACGGGCGGAAGCGCATCGTCACCTGGTCGACCTCGAAGAAGGCCTTGCAGAATTCTTCCAGCACCCAGCGCATGTTGGCGACATTCGCCGCCTTGTCGATCACCAGGCCTTCGACCTGATGGAACATCGGCGAATGGGTCGCGTCGGAATCCTGCCGGTAGGTCTTGCCGGGAATGATGATGCGGATCGGCGGCTTCTGCGCTTCCATGGTGCGGATCTGCACCGGCGAGGTGTGCGTGCGCAGCACCTTGCGCTCACCGTTTTCATCCGGATTGAAGAAGAAGGTGTCGTGCATCTCGCGAGCCGGATGGCCCTCGGGGAAATTCAGCGCCGTGAAGTTGTAGTAGTCGGTTTCGATGTCCGGCCCTTCGGCGATCGAGAAGCCCATGTCGCCGAAGATCGCGGTGATCTCGTCGACGATCTGGCTGATCGGGTGAATGCGGCCACGCTCGGCCGGCGACGAGCGCACCGGCAGGCTGATGTCGACGGTCTCGCGCGCCAGGCGCTCGGCGATCGCCTGGTCCTTGAGCGCCGACTTGCGAGCGGCGATCGCTTCGGCGACCGTGTTCTTCAGCGCATTGATCTGCGCGCCGCGGGTCTGGCGCTCCTCGGGCGTCATGGTGCCGAGCGTCTTCAGCAGCTCGGAGATCGAGCCCTTCTTGCCGAGTGCGTTGACGCGCACCGCCTCGATCGATCCTTCGTCGCCGGCGGCGTCGATGTCCGCCAGGAGTGTCCGTTCCAGTGTTTCCAGTTCGCTCATTCTGTCCTGCCTCGATGCGGGAATGGGTTCGGTTCTATATCGGTTCTTGTCTTCAAGAATGTGATTGCGTCGCACCCGCCAGATAGTCCGTCGCAGCGATGAAACGGATGATATCGTTGCCCTTGCGGAAGCGCAGGAGGAAGCGCGCCAGCGGCAGCAAGCGGATGAAGAGCGGCATGATTTCGGTGAGCGCCCTGCTGGCTTCCGCCGGAGCGGCGGACTTCCAGGCGGCAAAGGCCACTGCCGGGGTCTCCGGCAGAAGGGCCCGGCTCGCTACCTGCAAAAACAGGAGCCAGAGGTCGCGCGCCTGGGCGGTCGCCAGCGGCATGACGCTCGCAGGCACCTCCTCGAAATCGAGGAAGCCGAATTCGCCGTTGTCGATGATGAAATCGCGCGGATGCGGGCGTCCGTGGCAAAGGCCGGCGCGGTGCAGGCGCCCGAGTTCCGCAGCACAGCGCACCAGCAGCTGATCGTGGGCGTCGGCGTCACTGTCGCGCAGCGGCCCCATATGCTTGCTGACCGGCAGGCCGAGATGGGAGAGAACCAGCACCTTCGGTCCGCGATAGATGACCTCGGGCGTCATGAAACCGGCCTCGGAGAAGGTCGCGATCTGGCGAACTTCGCGCTCGATCATGCCCTCGATGTCGAGAAGGGGGGAAGGCAGCAGCACGGGAAGGCCACAGATCCGGGCGATGAAGGCTTGCGTGCGCAGCCAAAGACGGGGGCCCTGGCGACAGTAGCGCTTGATCCAGACCATACGATCCTTGAGCTCGCAGCGCTCAACGCGCTCCCGGCCGGCTGCAAGCGCTGCCAGCAGAGACGTCATATCGTCGTCATCAAGCTCCGGGACCGCGCATGGTCCCCTTCGATCGTGGTACACTTTCGTCCCGTAAAACAAGAAAAACCCGCGCCAGCCCTGCCAGCGCGGGTTTCCCAACTAATTTCAAAAACGATTTTGGGAAAACGCTGGCTTAACGAACAGCGCTTTCAAACTCGTTTTCCGTACCGGCTTCCTTGAGGTAGGCGAGCGCCTTCTTGGAAGCTTCGACGAGGGCGCCGAATGCTGCCGGCTCATGGATAGCCATGTCGGACAGAACCTTGCGGTCGACTTCGATGCCAGCCTTGTTCAGGCCGTCGATGAAGCGGCCGTAGGTCAGGCCGAATTCGCGGACGGCAGCGTTGATACGCTGGATCCAGAGAGCGCGGAAGTTGCGCTTGTTAACCTTGCGGTCGCGGTAAGCGTACTGCTTCGAACGGTCAACCGCTGCCTTGGCGGCGCGGATGGTGTTCTTGCGACGGCCGTAGAAGCCCTTGGCTGCCTTCAGCGTCTTCTTGTGTTTGGCGTGGGCGGTTACGCCGCGTTTTACACGTGCCATGTCATGATCTCCTTAACGTGTCCAATATGCCTGAAAGTCTTAGAGACCGTTCGGCAGGTAGTTCTTGACGACCTTCTTGCCATCGGGCTCAGCGAGGATCATCGTTCCACGCGCATCGCGGATGAACTTATTGGTACGCTTGATCATGCCGTGGCGCTTGCCAGCAGCTGCAGCACGAACCTTGCCGGTGGCGGTGATCTTGAACCGCTTCTTGGCAGACGATTTCGTCTTCATCTTGGGCATTTTGCTACTCCATTGTTCTTAAGAATCGAAACGGACAGACGAGGTCCATTTCCAGCGTTAAGAACGGCCACGGCATGCCCTGCCGGACCGTTCGGACGGGGGCTTATAACCGCACATCCCGAAAAGCGCAACTGGGGAATCGAAGACGCGGGCTGCAAGTGGCGATCCGATGCCTTCAGCGCCGGCACATTCCGCCAATTTGCGACGGCGCGTTGCGCCTCAGGCCGGATCACACGGGCGGCGGCTGCCGCCGCCGACGTCGAACGTCAGCGCGACCTCAAGACCACCCAACGCCGATTGCCCGAGCGACATGGCCGCGCCATAGGCCTCCGCTATATCGGCGCTGATCGCCAGTCCGAGGCCATTGCCGGAAGCGTGGCCCGGCGCGGCATTGGCACTGTGGCTCCCGCGGTGCATTGCCTGCGCGCGATCGCCCTCCGCAATGCCCGGCCCATCGTCACCGACGGCGATCCGAACGCGCCCGTCGATCATCCCCGCCGAAAGCCGGATGCGCGCCCGCGCCCATTTGGCAGCATTGTCGAGCAGGTTGCCGAGACATTCGGCAAGGTCGGCCGGATCGACGTCGATCGAAATCGACGGATCGATATCGACCTCCCAGGCAACGTCGCGCTCGGCGGTCACGGGACGCAAGACGCTGACCAGCTTGTTACCGAGGTCGGCGATCGAGGTCGTTGCCATTCGCTCGACGCCCATGCGGGCCGCCTGAAGCTGGCGGTCGGCGCGCTGGCGCACGAGGTCGACCTGTTCGAGGGCGATGTCGCGCTGCTGTTTCGGCAGGCCTTCGGCAAGTTGCGCCAGCACCGTCAGCGGCGTCTTCAGCCCGTGGGCAAGATCGCTGGCGCGCGCCCGAGCCTGCGCCAACGCCGTCGCGCGCTCCGCAAGCAGAAGATTGATTTCGCTGACGAGCGGCTGCACCTCGCTCGGGCCAGCCAGACCAAAATCCTTCTCCTCGCCGGAGCGGACGCGAGCGGCGCGCTCCCGCAGCCGCGCCAGCGGCAGAAGGCCGAGCGCACCCTGTAGAAATGCGGCGCCGGCAAGCACGGCCGCCGTCGCCAGCAGCATCAGCCGGATGCGGCCGTGAAAGGCGGACAAGGCGTCATCGAGTTCGCCGCGCGCAAAACCGGCGGCGACGGCGAACCGCTTGGCATCCGCGCCCTCGCCGAGCGTCAGGGCCTGGCGGTAGACGAGGATCGGCGCACCGTCGGGCCCCTCCGCCTCAAGAAAACCCAGGTGGTGCGACGCCGACGGGCGATCGGCATCGATCACCGTGTCCCAGAGGGAGCGTGAACGCAGCGGCGTGCCGCCGTCGCGGTCGAGCTGCCAGTAGCGGCCGCCGGCCGGCAGGCTCAGGCGTGGATCGGCCGGCGCGCGCGGCAGCACCAATTCGCCGTTGCGCACCCGCACCTGGGCGGCAACGGTATCGACGAGCGTTGCCATTTCGGCGCGGTAACGTCCGGCAACATAATCGGTGAAAAGCCGGCTTAAAGACAGCCAGACCACCAGCAGAACCAGGCAGATGGCGACCGATGCGCCGATTGCCAGCCTCAGCCGCAACGAGCGGATCATGCGCCAACGTCCGGCAGCACATAGCCAAACCCGCGCCGCGTTTCGATCGCGCCGCTCTCGGTCTTCTTGCGCAGGCGGGCAATCATCGCTTCCACCGCATTCTTGGCGGCATCGTCGTCGCGGCCCTGCACGTGGCTTGCCAGCTCAAGCGGCGTGACAACCTGGCCCTTGCGCTCCACGAACAGGGCGAGCATGCGGTATTCGAGCGGGCTGAGGTCGAGCGGCTGCCCGTCGAAGGTCACCCGGCGCCCTGCCTCGTCAAGGGTAAAGCGCCCGGCAGCACGCACCGATGTCACACGCGGACCGGCGCGCCGAAGGAGCGCGCGCAGCCGCGCCAGGAGCTCCTCGGCGCGGAAGGGTTTCGGCAGGTAATCGTCCGCCCCGGCATCGAAACCGTCGACGCGCTCCATCCAGGAGCCGCGCGCCGTCAGCACCAGAACCGGCGTCTCCAGCCCCGCCTGCCGCCAGCGCTTCAGGATCGACAGCCCGTCCATGCCCGGCAGGCCGAGATCGAGGATGACCAGGGCGTAGTTGCCGCTCTCTCCCTGCTCCCAGACATCCGGGCCATGGGAAAGCGTATCGACGCCATAACCTTCGGCCTCCAGCCGGCTTGCAACATGGGCTGCAATATTGGGATCGTCCTCCGCCAGAAGAATCCGCATGACGCTCCTCTAGAACCCGAAAATGTTCACGAACTTGCCGGTTCGAGCATTGATGCGCAGGTTGCGGATCGTGCCCTGCCGGTCGCGGGTGCGGAGCCGGTAGATCTCGCTGCCGCCGGATCGCTTGAGATCGACCGCGATGACCCGGCCGTATCTGTCTTCGTCGACCAGCCGAAGAACCTCCTTCAGCGGCAGGATGTCGCCCTTTTCGACGCCGTCGCGCGCCCGCTCCTGATCGCTCCGCCGCGCACCGCCGGCGCCATCCGCCCCGAGGTCTTCGTCGTCATCATCGTCTTCGTCTTCGTCGTCGTCATCATCATCGCCATCATCGTCGTTGCCGTGACCGCCGCCGCCATGCGAGCCGCCGTCATCATCATCGTCGTCATCCTTGGCCAGGGCCGCGATGCCGCCAGGCTGCGGCGCGAGCGAAAGCAGGAGCGAGCAGCAGAAGAGCGCGATCAGGTCTCGTCGTGTCATCGCCATGGCTTCATCCTGTCGCAACTGCTCCTCAGCTTCGGTTCCTTCCAAATGCGTTGGCGGATGCGCCCGCCAGGTGGTTTCTCTACCGCGACGCCGCGGACATCGTTCGGGGCGAGCCTATGCCAGCCTTGGCGAGAACGCCAGCGACGCGCATGCCCCCAATGCCGTCTCGGGCACAGGGGGCATGCGCTTGCCGGGTCGGACCGCCGGGCGGGCTGGTGACGGCCGACCATTGCTCCGGCGCATGGTGTGGGGCTAATGCGCCGGGCAAATCGTGACCGGATCAGAATGCCGGACGGATGGAGACGCTGCCGATCGGTCCCGGATTGCGGCGGATATCGCTGTCATGCGGCTCGACCGTCACAACGCGAACGCCGCGTTCGTATTCCACCTCGACCTCGAGCAGCCGGCCGAGATTGTCGACGGCAACCAGCGAGCCATTGCGCAGGCCGCGGAGATTTTCATCGGTCACCCGTAGCTCAATCTCATGATCATCCCGGGCATCGTCGAAGTCGTCGTCAAAGCGGTCGTCATCATCGTCATCGTCATCGTCACGATGACCGGGACCGCGATCATCGTCATCGTCGTCGTCGCGATCATGGCCCCGATCGTCGTCGCGGTCGTCATCGCCACCACCGCGGTCGTCGTTGTCGTTGTCGTCATCGTCGGCGAACGCCATGGTCGAGAAAGGATGCGACGGACCGGTGGCAACGAGCGAGGCGCCGATCGGCGCCGATACGAGGCCGCAGATACCGACCGTAGAAACGAGCAAGGCCTTTCGCAGCACTGAATTCATGATCTCGGCTCCTTCTCCCGATTTGATGCGGAGAGAATGGCACGGGATGCCTGACAGCTCGCTGAGGGCGACTGTCAGCATTCTGTCAGCAAAGCCGGAAGGATCGCGCAACGAAAAAAGCCGCCCGGAGGCGGCTTTCGTCATTTCGACGGATGGGCGGCAGCGCTTAGCGCGGCGCGAGAACCATCATCATCTGGCGGCCTTCGAGCTTCGGCTCGGCTTCCACCTTGGCGATCGCCTGGGTGTCGTCCTTGACCTGCAGCAGAAGCTTCATGCCCAGTTCCTGGTGCGCCATTTCGCGGCCGCGGAACTTCAGCGTGACCTTGACCTTGTCGCCGTCCTCGAAGAACCGGTTCATTGCCTTCATCTTCACGTCATAGTCATGCGTGTCGATGTTCGGGCGCATCTTGATTTCTTTGATTTCGACGATCTTCTGCTTCTTGCGCGCTTCAGCCGCCTTCTTCTGGTTGGCGTATTTCAGCTTGCCCAGATCCAGGATCTTGCACACCGGCGGTTCGGAGTTCGGTGCGATTTCTACCAGATCAAGACCGGCTTCCTCCGCCATGCGGAGCGCCTGGTCGATCGGAACGGCGCCGATGTTCTGGCCTTCGGCGTCGATAAGCTGAACCCGGGGCACCCGGATTTCCTTGTTTGAGCGCGGCCCCTCCTTGACGGGGGCGTCCGCTTTGAACGGTCTGCGAATGGTCGTACTCTCCTCGAGCTATTTCGAAAAATGTTGTTTAATTCGTTCGCCGGCGCGATCCCAAACGAAGCGCCTGAATCTGTCACCGACGGCTATGTGTGAATTGCGACGGGAGAGTCAATAGCACGGCTTGCAAGGAAAATCACCACCTGTCGATAGCAAGACGAATCTGTTTTAGAAGGAAAATCGCCAACGAAACCGGCCTTTGGAGAGAATTTGCATGCAGAACACGCCAGCCGAGACGGAAATCAGCTTCATCGAGGTCGGCGCAGCGGAGGCCGGACGCAGGATCGCAATGCGCGTGCGGCATGCCGACAGGCCGACGGACGGGCAGCCGACGCTGGTCTGGCTCGGCGGCTACCGTTCGGACATGACCGGCACCAAGGCGGTCGAGGTCGAGCGCTATGCGATGGAGCGAGGCGCTGACTGCGTGCGCTTCGATTATTCCGGCCATGGCGCCTCCGGCGGTGCCTTCACCGACGGCACGATCTCGCGGTGGCTCGAAGAAAGCCTCGCCGTCATCGACCAGGCCGCACCCGGACGCGTGGTGCTGATCGGCTCGTCGATGGGCTGCTGGATTGCCTTGCGGGTCATCCAGGAACTCCGGCGTCGGGGCGACGGAAACCGGGTCGCCGGCCTCGTGCTGATCGCGCCGGCACCCGACTTTACCGCCGAACTGATCGAGCCCAACCTGACGGATGCGGAGCGGGCCTCGCTCTCCGAACGCGGCTATTTCGAAGAGCCTTCCGAATATAGCCCCGAACCGAACATCTTTACCCGCGCGCTGATCGAGGACGGGCGAAAGAACCGGGTGCTCGACGGCACGATCTCGACCGGCTGCCCGGTGCACATCCTGCAGGGCATGCGCGACCCCGACGTGCCCTATACCCACGCCCTGCGGCTGATGGAGCACCTGCCCGCCGACGACGTCGTGATGACGCTCATTCGCGACGGCGATCATCGCCTCTCGCGCGAAGAAGACATTGCTAAAATGAAACAGGCGATCGGCACGATGCTCGCCTGAGCCGTCGCCGGAATATCCCTTCCTTTCGACCGGTACCCAAGGACAAAACCGCTCCTGCGCCGCAGATCCCCTGCGGCGCAACGGTTCGCGTGCGTTCAGTTCCGGTTTTAACCATAAACTCCGATGCCCCGATTCCGGAGATTGACTCTGCAGTCCCGACGTTATTAACTCTTTATTAACGATTAGAGCAGCGCCGGGGACGAACCTAAACAAGCTGCCTTCAACTCAGGATTGCGCGAATGCGTCCGGACAAAGAGCGTCCGGCATACCGCGCCGCAGGGGACTTGTATGGCGTCTTGGACTGGAGTTAAGGGAAGTATCGCGGCGTTCTGCGCACTTTTCATTTCAGCAAACACGGCAATCCCCGCACAGGCGGGATCGTCTCCCTGGATGCAGACTGGCTCGGCGACCTCGCAGCCGATCGGCCACTACGAATTCTGCCAGAAGTACAAGAGCGAGTGCAACGTACGCTCCAAGGGAATCGTCGCTGCACGCGTGACCGAACGGGGCTGGGCAACGATCCGGCAGGTGAACGCGACCGTCAACCGCGAGATCACGCCGATGACCGACCTGGAACTGCACGGCCGGGACGAAGTCTGGTCCTATCCGGACGGCGCCGGCGACTGCGAAGACTTCGTACTCGAAAAGCGCAAGCGCCTGATGAGCAAGGGCTTCTCGGCAAGCGACCTGTTGATCACCGTGGTGCGCAAGCCCGACGGCGAAGGCCATGCGGTTCTGACCGTGCGCACCGCGCAGGGCGACTTCATCCTCGACAACCTCGAAAACGGCGTCAAGCTCTGGACCCATACGCCCTACCGCTACCTGAAGCGCCAGGCGTCCAACCACAGCGGCCGCTGGGTCACCATCCAGAACGGCGCAGAAGTCGTCGTCGGCTCGGTCGGCAACTGACTTCAAGGCAACACGAAGAGTTTCAAAAAAAGGGCCGGTCGAACCGGCCCTTTTTCGTATCTGCGCTCGCCCGTCAGGCGTTGCCGATCAGGATGCCGGCCGCCAGTACTAGACCGCCGCCGAGCACCACCTGGAAAGCGGCCCTGAGGAACGGCGTTTCCATGTAGCGGTTCTGGATGAAGGCGATCGCCCAAAGCTCGACGAAGACGATCACGGCCGCCGTCGCGGTCGCCGTCCAGAAGTGCGGGATCAGATAGGGCAGCGCATGGCCGAGACCGCCAAGCGCGGTCATGATGCCGGAGGCAAGGCCGCGCTTGATCGGCGAGCCGCGACCGGAAAGCTTGCCGTCATCATGGGCGGCTTCGGTGAAGCCCATGGAGATGCCGGCGCCGACGGAGGCCGAGAGACCGACAAGGAAGGTCTGCCAGGTGTCCTGGGTCGCGAAGGCCGCGGCGAAGATCGGGGCCAGCGTCGAGACCGAGCCGTCCATCAGGCCGGCGAGACCGGGCTGAACGTAAGTGAGGATGAACTGACGGCGCGCGGTCTGATCCTCCTCGGCACGCACGTCCTCAGGCGTATGCTCTTCGCCAAGCCGACGGGCGAGTGATTCATGCGACTTTTCAGCGATCGCGAGATCGCCGAGCAGTTTGCGGGTGGCGGCATCCTGGGATCTGGTGGCGGCCTCGACATAGAAGCGGTGCGCCGCCTCCTCCATCGCTTCGGCTTCCTCGCGCGCCTTTTCGATCGGCATTTCGGCAATCAGCCAATCAGGCTTGCGCTCGGGGAAGTCGCGTACATGCTCGCGCCGGATCAGAGGGATGCGGTTGCCGAAGCGCTGGACGTGCAGATCGATCAACCATTGCCTGTGGTGGCTTTCCTCCTCCGCCATCTCCTCGAACACTTTTGCCGAGTGGGGGTATTGCCCCCGAAGCGCATCGGCATAGGCGAGATAAATGCGCCCGTCGTCCTCTTCGGAGGAGATCGCGAGCGCCAGGATTTCCTGTTCGCTCAGGGACAAAAACGGGCGTTTGGAACGGGAGAAGAGACGGGAAAACATTGGGAGGAAACCTTCTTTAGAATAATTCTAAAATAGAAATGCGGGACCACCCCGTCAAGGCCAAAGCCATGCAATCATGCGACAATCTCTCGACAGAGTGTCGCGGCTCGGCCACGATGCCGGCCACCCGCGAATCTCATTCCCTTCCCCGGAGCGATCGCCTCGATGAGGACCATCTATCCGCTTTCCGAAAGCAAAGACACAGTGTTGGATCGTCTCGGCGCCAGGCTCGCCGCGCGCCTGCAGGCGCAGACATCCGGCTACGAACCCTACACGCCATCCGATCAGGAAACGCTGGCGCGCACGCTGCGCCCGGGCGACATTCTCTTGATCGAGGGCAACCAGAAGGTTTCGGCGGCGATCAAGTACCTGACGCAATCGACCTGGTCGCATGCCGCCTTCTTTGCCGGCGACCAGATGCCGCTGACGCTCGATCAGGCGACATTGCCGGTCATCGAGCGGCCGCAGCTGATCGAGGTCAACATCGGCGAGGGCTGCGTCGCCGTGCCGTTGAAGAAATACGCCTCGTTCAACACCCGCATCTGCCGGCCGATCGCGCTGACGCCGGATGATCGCACGGCCCTCGTCGGCTTCATGATCTCGAGGCTCGGGTTGAAATACGACCTGAAGAACATTCTGGACATGCTGCGCTACTTCCTGCCGACACCGCCGGTTCCGGTGCGCTGGCGGCGGCGCCTGCTGGCCTTCGGTTCCGGCGATCCGACGCGGGCGATCTGCTCGACGCTGATTGCGGCCGCCTTCGAGCAGATCCGCTATCCGATCCTGCCGGAGGTTACCCGCGCGCCCGGACGGGCGGCAGCAACCTCGACCTATTCACGCGAAGAGATCCTCCACATCCGCCACCATTCGCTCTACACGCCCAGGGATTTCGACCTCTCGCCGTTCTTTGCGATCGTCAAGCCGACGCTGGAGTTCGGCTTCGACTACAAGCGATTGCGCTGGTATGCGGACGAAGAGAGCAATTCCAGGAAAAGTGTGTAGCGGTTTTCCGTCCGGAAATGCGTCCCTTCTAGAGATGGAGCGCGAGCGCCTGTTCGCGGGCCATGAAATCGCGCTGGCGGTCGGTGATATAGTCGCGCACGATCGGCGCCGCATCGCGGGAGCGCGACAGCTGCATGTGGAAGACGAGCTGGCTGCCGGTGCGGAACATCATCTCGGCACTGATCAGATAGAACTCCCACATACGGGCAAAGCGCTCGTCATAGAGGGCGATCACCTTGTCGCGGTTCGCATCGAAGCGCGCGCCCCAATGGGCTAGCGTCGTTGCATAGTGCACCCGCAGGAATTCGAGATCGCTGACCCAGAGGCTGTTGCGCTCGACGACCTCGAAGACTTCCGACAGTGCCGGCGAGTAGGCGCCCGGGAAGATGTACTTGCGAAGCCAGGAGCTTGCCATGCCGGGCGGGCTCATGTGGCCGATCGAATGCAGCACCGCCAGGCCGTCGTCCGGCATCAGCGCGTTCAGCTTCTTGAAGAACTCGTCATAGTGATGGACTCCGACATGTTCGAACATGCCGACCGAGACGATGCGGTCGAACGGCCCCTCAACATCGCGATAGTCTTTGAGCTCGAAGCGCACCCGGTCCGACAGGCCAGCCTTACGCGCCCTTTCGGTGGCAAGCGCCTGCTGCTCCTTGGAAAGCGTGACGCCGAGCACCTGAACATCGGCGAGCTGCGCGAGATACATCGCAAGGTCGCCCCAGCCGCAGCCGATATCGAGCACCTTCATGCCGGGCTCCAGGCAAAGCTTGGAGGCAAGCAACCTCAGCTTGTTGCGCTGCGCCGTCTCGAGCGTCTCGTTCGGCTCGCGGAAATAGGCGCAGGAGTAGAGCATGTTCTCGTCGAGGAACAGCTTGTAGAACGCGTTGCCGAGATCGTAGTGATGCGCGACGTTCTGCTGTGCCTTGCCCTTGGGGTTGGCCTGCTGGCGCTTGCGGAAGCGCATCTTTACCGCGCGCAGCAACTTCTGGATCGGGTAGGAGCCGAGCGACAGGCGGTTGATCGAAAACAGCGTCAGGAAATCCCGGAGGGTGGAGCCCTCCTCGAAGCGCATGGTGCCATCCATATAGGCTTCGCCGGCGGCCAGTTCCGCATTGAAGACGAGGCTGCGATAGAGCTTCCTGTCGGTGAGACGCATCGTCACTTCCGGCCCGGGCGTCCCGGAATAAACGTGCCTCTTGCCATCGGCATCGATCACCGTCAGGCGACCCTTGCGAATGAACGACTTCATCATATGCGACAATGGGAACATGCAGGCCCTCTCGTGACACGTCGTATCGGCGCCGCATCCTAGCACCCGTTTTTCGAAATGCGCCCCTTAAATTTCTGGTTGCTCACGCAGCCTGCCGGAAACGAAAACGGGGACGGCAACCTTCGCTGCCGTCCCCGTCCAAATTGACCTGGTCGATGCCTCAGTCCTTGGCGCGCTCGACGTAGGAACCGTCTTCCGTCGCGATGACGACGCGGGTGCCGGCCTGGATGTGCGGCGGAACGAGCGTGCGAACGCCGTTCGACAGAACCGCCGGCTTGTAGGACGACGAAGCCGTCTGGCCCTTGACGACCGGCTCGGTCTCGGTGATTTCGAGCGTCACGTGGCGCGGCAGGTCGATGGCGATCGCCAGGCCTTCGTGGATCGAAAGAATGACGGCCATGCCTTCCTGCAGGTAGGCCTTGAGGTCGCCGATATCGTCCGTGCTCATGACCAGCTGGTCATAGCTTTCCGGGTTCATGAAGTGGAAGCCTTCGGCGTCTTCATAAAGGAAGGTGTGCTCGCGGTCTTCGACGAAGGCGCGCTCGACCTGTTCGGTCGTGCGGTAGCGTTCGGAGACCTTCACGCCGTCGGAAATGCGGCGCATGTCGACCTGGGTGACCGGCGTGCCCTTGCCCGGGTGGAAGTTCTGGGCGGTAAGCACGACATAGAGCTTGCCGTCGACGTCGAGTACGTTGCCCTTACGGACAGATGAAGCGATGACCTTGACCATTAGTCTTCCTTGTAACAGAGGTATGCGCGACACCGTGGGCCGGAAACACTGGCCCTGAAGGACGCGAAAATAAGGATTTCGCGCCGCCACTACCCTAATTTCGTGCAAATAGCCAGCCTGAGCCGGCATCTGCGCAAAGAAAGCCTGGACTGAACCGACCATGCCGCATGCCTCACCCTGGTGGACGCCCGATGTCCATGCCGACCGGCGCCCGTTTCTTCTCGGCCGCAACCGGATCCAATCGGCATTGCGCCGGTTCTTCGAGGTGCGCGATTTCATCGAGGTCGACACTGCGACCCTGCAGGTCTCGCCCGGCAACGAGGCACATCTGCATGCCTTCGCCACAGAGGCGCTCAACCACGACGGTTCCAGCCACCCGCTCTATCTGCACACCTCGCCGGAATTTGCCTGCAAGAAGCTGCTGGCGGCCGGCGAACAGCGCATCGCCTGTTTCGCCCATGTCTACCGCAACCGCGAGCGCGGACCGCTGCACCACCCCGAGTTCACCATGCTCGAATGGTATCGCACTGGTGAAAGCTATGAGGCCTTGATGCGCGACTGCGCCGAGATCCTGGCGCTTGCGGCGGAAACGACCGGCACGAAGCAGTTCAGCTACCAGGGACAGGCCTGCGATCCCTTTGCCGCGCCGGAGCGCCTCAGCGTGGCGGACGCCTTCGAGCGTTTTGCCGGCATCGACCTGTTGGCCTCGATTGCCGCCAACGGCGAAACCGACCGCGAAACCCTTGCCGCAGCGATGGCCGCGGCCGGTCTTCGGGTCGCCCATGACGACACCTGGGCCGACCTTTTCAGCCGCGTGCTCGTCGAAAAGGTCGAGCCGCATCTCGGCTTCGGCCGTGCGACGATCCTCGACGAATACCCGACGGCGGAGGCCGCGCTCGCCCGCCCCGCCGCGCGCGACCGTCGCGTTGCCGAACGCTTCGAGCTCTATGCCTGTGGCGTCGAACTTGCGAATGCCTTCGGCGAGCTGACCGACGCGGCCGAGCAGCGCCGGCGCTTCGAGATGGAAATGGTCGAAAAGGCCCGGGTCTATGGCGAGACCTATCCGCTCGACGAGGATTTTCTGGCGGCACTCGCGATTATGCCCGAAGCAAGCGGCATTGCGCTCGGCTTCGACCGGCTGGTGATGCTCTCAACCGGGGCGTCGCGCATCGACCAGGTGCTTTGGGCGCCCGTGGCGGAGACGCGAGCGTGAACGTTCACCGCCCGATCAAGACCGCACGCGAGTTGGTCGAAACAGGCCTCATCGACAGCGCCAAGGAGGCGGCGGTTGCCGCTGTCGCCGAGCGTTATGCCGTCGCGATCAGCCCTGCGATTGCCGGCCTCATCGATCCCAACGACCCCAATGACCCGATTGCCCGCCAGTTCGTGCCCGACGCGGCCGAACTGACGCTGCTGCCCGAGGAACGCGAGGACCCGATCGGCGACAAGCCGCACAGCCCCGTCACCGGCATCGTTCACCGCTATCCGGACCGGGTGCTTCTGAAGGCCGTGCATGTCTGCCCGGTCTATTGCCGTTTCTGCTTCCGCCGCGAGATGGTCGGGCCGCAGGGTCTCGGCACGCTGACGCCGGCCGAACTCGATGCTGCGATCGCCTATATCGCCGCGCACGAGGAAATCTGGGAGGTGATCCTCACCGGCGGTGATCCGCTGGTGTTGTCGCCGCGCCGGCTCACCGAACTCATGGAACGGCTGAAGCCGATCCCGCATGTAAAGATCGTCCGTTTCCACACCCGCGTTCCGGTGGTCGAGCCGGCGCGTCTCGACGCCGACCTGATCGCGGCGCTGAAGGCCAGCGGCAAGGCGACCTATGTGGCGCTGCATGCCAACCACCCGCGCGAGCTGACGGACGAGGCGCGTGCCGCCTCTGCCCGACTGATCGATGCCGGCATCGTCATGGTCAGCCAGTCGGTGCTCTTGAAGGGCGTCAACGACGATGCGGAGGTGCTTGCCAGACTGATGCGCGCCTTCGTCGAGACGCGGATCAAGCCCTATTACCTGCACCACCCGGACCTCGCGCCCGGTACCAGCCATTTCCGCCTGACGATCGAGGAAGGCCAGGCGCTGGTCGCCGCCCTGCGCGGCCGGGTCTCCGGCCTCTGCCAGCCCACCTACATCCTCGACATCCCCGGCGGGCACGGCAAGGCGGTGATCAGCGCTGCCTCGATCGCGGCCGAGGGCGGCGGCTGTTACACGGTCACGGATTTTCGCGGCGGCGAGCACAGCTATCCACCGAAAGCCTGATGACCGCGAGAAATCGCGACTCTCAAATTATTGAAACTTCTTCAAAATAATCAGCTCATGCATTTTTCTTCGCGTCCTGCGAGAAAAATCATCGAGCCCGCGTCACAGCTGTCCGGCGTCGATCGTCAATTGGTCATAAGCAACACGACAACGATGGAGTTGAGACCATGACCGATACCAAAGCCGTCCGCTACGAGCAGGAAATCTCCGATGTGCTCGGCGCACTCGCCGACGTGCACAAGACCATGGACCTGCACGGACTCGACCGCACGATCCACAATCTCGTGCAACTGCGCGCCTCGCAGATCAACCGCTGCGGCTTCTGCGTGAAGATGCACACCAAGGAATCCCGCGCCGAGGGCGAGAGCAACGAGCGGCTCGACCGCATCATCGTCTGGGACCAGGTCAGTGATTTCACACCGCGCGAGAAGGCAGCCCTTGCCTGGACCGAAGCCTTGACTGAGCTGGAGCCCCGCACCGACTTCGGCCCGCTTCGCGCCGAGCTGCGCCAGCATTTCAGCGAAAAGGAGATCAGCGTCATCACCGCGACGGTGGCGATGATCAACCTTTGGAACCGCATCCAGATTTCGAGGCACTGACATGAACGACCGGCAGCACATGCAGATCTTCGAGGAGGCGCGCCCGCGCCTCCTCGGTCTTGCCTACCGCATTCTCGGCTCGCGTGCCGATGCGGAAGATGCGGTGCAGGACACGTTTCTGAAATGGCAGGAGGTCGACCGGGCATCGATCGACACGCCGGCGGCCTGGCTGACGACGGCCTGCACCCGCCGCTGCCTCGACCTCCTGAAAGCGGCGCACCGCAAGCGCGTCGACTATGTCGGCGCATGGCTGCCCGAGCCGATCCATACGGCGAGCGACGACAATGCCGAAGAGAAACTGGCGCTGACCTCCTCGCTCACCACCGCGTTCCTTTTGATGCTCGAACGGCTGACGCCGAAGGAGCGCGCCGCCTATCTGCTGCACGAGATCTTCGGCCAGCCCTATGACGAAGTGGCCGAAACGCTCGACATGCAGGAAACCGCCGCGCGCAAGCTGGTGTCGCGCGCCAAGACCAACATCGGGCTGGAGAAGGCCCGGCACCAGACGCCGCGCGAACGACAGGACGAACTGCTTTCGGCCTTTCACACGGCGATCCACGGCGGCAATGTCACCGGGCTCTCGGCCCTGCTTTCGGCCGATGTGAAGCTGACGGCCGACGGCGGCGGCAAGGTGGCGACCGTGCTCGGCGTGCTCGCCGGCAAGGAAACTGTGCTCGCCTTCATCGTCGACCGGCTTACCGAATACTGGTCGCATTACGTTTGGGAAATCGGCGACATCAATGGCGGCCGCGGCATCGTGCTTCGGGACGAAGCGAAAAACGAGATCGCGGCAACCGTCGCCTTCGGCTATGACGGCGACGGAAACGTCAACGACATCTTCATCATGCGCAACCCGGACAAGCTCACGCATTTCGGCGAGGCTGCGCTCCACTGATATTGGCGGCATTCGCCCTTGCAAACGTGATCCTCCCCACCGGCCAGGCCGGTCGCACGTTTGCGGCAATACCGCTGCATGAGGTACTGACATGCTCGAAAAAACATCCGCTCCCCATCAGGAAACCGGCTGGCGCGCGCTTTTGACCGGCGGGAACGCCGTGCATTCGCTGGTGCTCAGCGGCGGCGTCGCGCTGCACGCGCTCAACATCTACGTCGTGACGACGATCATGCCGTCGATCGTGCGCGAGATCGGCGGGCTCGAATATTACGCCTGGAGCACGACCGTCTTCGTCGCCGCCTCGATCCTCGGCGCGGCCCTGTCGGCCCGGCTGCTTGGTGTCGTCGGCGCCGGCGGCGCCTATGCGATCGGTGCGCTCGTCTTCGGCCTGGGCACGCTCCTCTGCGCCGCAGCCCCCTCGATGGCGATGCTGCTTGCCGGCCGCGCGATCCAGGGCTTTGGCGGCGGGCTGCTCTATGCGCTTGCCTATGGCGTGATCCGCGAGGTCTTCCGGCCGGAACTGTGGACCCGCGCCATCGGCCTGATTTCGGCCACCTGGGGCACGGCGACGCTTGTCGGCCCGGCGATCGGCGGCATGTTCGCCGAGTTTTCCACCTGGCGCGTCGCCTTCTGGTCGCTCTTGCCGCTGACGGCGTTGCTGGCGACGCTCGCCTTCTCGACCTTGCCGCGCAAGGCTGCCGGCGAGAGCGTGCGCACACCGCTTCCCTTGGTGCAACTGGCGCTGCTTGTCTCCATCGTGCTTGCGCTTTCCGTCGCCAGCACGCTGACCACGGCGGCGGAGCAGGTAGGCTGCGTCGGCGCCGCGATCCTCATGATCCTGGCGCTGCTCGTCTTCGAGAAGCGGGCGACCGGCAAATTGCTCCCCTCCGGCAGTTTCACCCCGGCCTCCCCGCTGGCAGCCCTTTATGCTACGATCACCCTGCTGATGGTCGGCCTGCAGCCGGAAATCTATGTGCCGTACCTCTTGCAGGAGTTGCACGGCTTGTCGCCGCTGGTCGCCGGCTACATTGCGGCGCTGATGTCGATCGGCTGGACCGCCGGGTCGATGACAAGCGCCCACTGGCACGGCGAAAGGGCGAAGCAGACGATCTTTGCCGGCCCGGCCTTCGGCTTCGTCGGCCTGGCATTGATTGCGCTGTTCATGCCGATGGCCGGCTCGGAATTCATGACGATCGCCGTGCCGCTCAGCATCGGCATCATGGCGGTCGGTTTCGGCATGGGCTTTGCCTGGCCGCACATCGTGACCGCCGTCTACGAATTTGCGCCGGAGGGCGAAGCGGAGAAGGCCTCGAGTTCGATTACCACGGTCCAGCTCTTCGCCGCAGCGCTCGGCGCGGCGCTTGCCGGACTGACTGCCAATCTCGCCGGCATCGAAACGCCGTCGACGGATGGCGTAGCAACGGCGACGCGCTGGCTCTTCTGGCTGTTCGCGCTGATGCCGGCGCTGGCCGTGCTGACAGCCGGACGCGTCTGGCGGGCGCGGCGGGTAGCAAAATAGGCGCATTGCTGGCTTTCCCCGGGGGTGGAAGGCCAGCAAATGCAAGCTGTACGAGGGGTGCGGGCGCCCTTGGGAGGAGAGGATGGAAGCCGAGGAGATCGGCCTTCATGGCGTACGGGAGACCCTGTTGGTCACGCTCCAGGCCAAGGCGGCGGAGAGCGCGTTCCCGGATTCCCTGCTCAACGATCACTTTGCCGCCGATCTGATGCGGCGGCTTGCCGGCAGGCCGAAACCACCCGATGCAAGCCATGACATGACCATCGGCATCGCGGTGCGCGCCCATATGCTCGACCGCTGGACGCGCGACTTTATCGGGCGCCACCCGGACGCCATCGTGCTCAATCTCGGCTGCGGTCTCGACACCCGCGCGCTGCGGCTCGATCCGCCCGCGTCCGTCGGCTGGTTCGACGTCGACTTTCCCGATGTGATCGCCTTGCGGCAACAGCTTTTCCCGAAGCGCCCGGGCTGCACGACGATCGCCTCCTCGATAACGGAGCGCGGTTGGATCGACCTTGTTCCGGGCGACCGCCCGGTGATCGTCGTCGCCGAGGGCGTGTTCCCCTATCTTTTCGAACAGGAGGTACGCGACCTCTTGCGACGGCTGACCTCCTGCCTTGCCGGCGGAGAAATCGTCTTCGATGCCTACAGCCATCTGGGCATCGAACTTTTGCGACTGAACCCGTCCCTGCGTGCGACGGGGGCGGAGCTTCGCTGGGGGCTGGAAAACGCTCGGGCGCTGGAGCGGGACGTGCCCGGCCTGACCTTGCTCGACGAGATCAGCGAATACGATGCCGCTCAGGTCGCGCGCCTGTCGCCATTGGCGCGCATAGCGGCGCATGTCGTCAGCGCCCTGCCGATGCTACGCCGGATGGGTCGCCTGTTGCGCTACGGCTTCTAGCTCGACGAAAATGAAAAAAGGCCGCGCCTTTCGGCGCAGCCCTTTCATTACAAACCGTCGATTTCGACCGATCAGGCCTTGATCGGCGCGATCGAGATTTCGACGCGGCGGTTCTGCGCGCGGCCGGCTTCGCTGCCGTTGGACGCGATCGGACGCTCCTTGCCGTAGCCCATAGCCGACATGCGGCGCTGGTCGACGCCCTGGCCAGCCAGATAGTTGGCGACCGAAGCGGCGCGGCGCTCGGAGAGGCCCTGATTGTACGAGGCGCTGCCGGTCGCGTCCGTGTGGCCGTCGACGTCGATCATCGTCTTGTTGAACTTGCGCAGCACGATCGCCACCGAGTTCAGCGTGTCATAGAAGGCCGGAATCACCTGGTCGCGGTCGGTCGCAAACGTGATGTTGGACGGCATGTTGAGGATGATGCGGTCGCCGGCGCGGGTGACCGATACGCCGGTGCCCTGCAGCTGGGCGCGCAGTTCGGCTTCCTGGTTGTCCATGTAGTTGCCGATCAGGCCGCCACCGAGACCGCCGATCGCGGCGCCGACGAGGGCCGAGTCACGCCGTCCTGCAGCACTGCCGCCAACCAGCAGACCGGTTGCCGCGCCGAGGCCTGCGCCGATCAGCGCGCCACCGGCGGTGTTCGACATCTTCTGCTCGCCCGTATAGGGATCGGTGGTGGTGCATCCCGAAAGATAGATGGCCGCGACAGCCAGAATGGCGCATTTCTTGATCATGGAATCAGTTGTCCCCATTGGTGCTCGAAGTTGCTTCATACTAGCGATTGCGGCAGGAAGATGAAGAGGCGTCCCATTCACGCCACGGTTTGCCGGCAAATCCCGCTTCTCCAGCGGCCGGCGTGGCCATCAGGGCACACAATAACCGATCCTTCACACGCTCTTGATAGGACGGGCATCCAAGAAAAGAGAGGCAAGCTCCAATGGCAATCGAGTTCGGCGACACGCAACGCAGTCTCAGCGACACGCTCAACGGCATGATTGCCTCGATCCGCGGCGAGACGATCACGCTGCGCGAACTGATGACCGAAATCGGCGAACAGGGCTTCCTGCTGCTGTGCGCCCTGCTGACGCTGCCGTTTCTGCTGCCGGTGTCGATCCCGGGCGTCAGCACCGTCTTCGGCGCGGCGATCATCCTGATTTCCGTATCGGTCACGCTCAACCGACTGCCATGGATGCCGCAGCGCATTCTCGATCGCCGGATCGAAACCGAGAAGCTGGTGCCGACCCTGCAAAAAGGCGCGGATATCGTTTCCAAGCTCGACCGCTATGTCCGGCCGCGTCTCGGCTTCCTGACGCAGGGCGCGCTGATGAACCGCTTCAACGGCCTGATGATCATGGCCGGCGGCATCCTGCTGATGTTCCCGCTTGGGCTCATCCCGCTGTCGAACACGCTGCCGGGGATCGCGATCCTGCTTCTCTCGCTCGGTATCATCCAGCGCGACGGGCTGATGGTGGCCGGCGGCTATCTCTTCCTCGTCGCGACGACGGTCTATTTCACCGTGCTTGCCTATATGGCCTTTGCCGCCGGCCA
Source organism: Ensifer sp. LBL (assembly GCF_050435225.1). NCBI lineage: Bacteria > Pseudomonadati > Pseudomonadota > Alphaproteobacteria > Hyphomicrobiales > Rhizobiaceae > Ensifer > Ensifer sp. LBL. The sequence goes on from NZ_JBNDJY010000001.1 coordinate 1,305,569, forward strand.
GGGCCTGTCGACGTTCTTCGTTTCCTGACGCGCGTTCGCATCGGAAGCATGGATCGGCCCGGCTGACCGCCGGGCCTTTTTCGTTCCAGCCCTCTGTTACACGTAATTCCGGACGGAAAACCGCTGCAACGTTTGCTGGAACGGCCCTAGGCAGCCAGCCCGCCGAAGGCGCGGTAGCTGGCGAAATCGGTACGGATGCCGAGCGTCTTCATCAGCGCCTCGCGATCGAGGCCGAGCTGGCGGTCGAACTCGATCAGCGCGGCTGCGACCTTGGGCGCGACGTCGGCACTCGCGAATTCGATCATGGTGATGAAATCGAACTGGCCGGGACCAGCATGCTGCTCCAGGAACAGGTCTTTCACATAACCATCCTGCTTGCGAATGACGGCCAGCGTCTTGTCGACCAGTTCGACGAATTGCGGCCGGGCTTCCGCCGGCACGGTGTATTTGTTGATGCGGTAAAGCGGCGCCACGCTATTTGACCGACTGCTCATAGCTCTTTTCCTCTGATCTCTTTTGAACGAGAGCAGTCGTACGACCTCAAGTAAAGTTGAGGTCAATAGCGGCAAGCGCATTTTTCCGAATGCTGACCTTTAGCCAGAAATACCCTTCAGCACATTGGCGACGTTGAGGCCGATTTCCGGTACGCCGTAGCCGCCCTCCATGCAGACGACGACCGGCAGGCCGGTGCGCTGCAGCGCCTCGCCCATGCGCAGATAATCTTCGGATTTCAGTCGGAAGAACGAGATCGGATCGCGCTCGAAGGTATCGACGCCGAGCGAGACGACCAGGGCCTCGGCACCGAAGGCCTCGATGCGCGAGAGCGCATCGGCCATGGCCGCCGACCAGGCGTCAAACAGCGTGCCGCGCGGCAGCGGATAGTTCTTCGTCGTGCCGAGCCCGGCGCCGGCGCCCTCCTCGTCGGCAAAGCCGAGGAAATGCGGAAAGGCCTCGACGGGGTCGCCATGCAGCGAGGCGAAGTAGACGTCGCCGCGCTCGTAGAAAATATCCTGGGTGCCGTTGCCATGGTGGAAATCGACGTCGAGCACGGCGACCTTCCGGGCACCATGATCCCTTAGGCGCTGGGCGGCGCAGGCGGCATTGTTGATGAAGGAATAGCCGCCATAGAGATCGATCGCCGCATGATGGCCGGGCGGGCGGCAGAGCGCGAAGGCGGCACGGTTGCCGGCATGGATGTGGTCGGCGGCCGAGATGGCGCAATCCATCGCGGCGCGCGCGGCCGCATAGGTACCCTCGGTGATCGCCGTTTCCGCCGCGAAGGAATAGTAGCCGAGCGCGCCGTCGATGTCCCTCGGCGGATGCTGGCGCATGCGCCGCGCCGGAAAGCAGGCCGGGATCGCCTCACCGCGGTAGCCATCGGCGACCCAACGCGCCCAGGCGGTTTCGAGGAAGTCGAGATAATCGGGCGCATGCAGCTTGAGCGCGACATCGAGACCGTGACGTTCCGGTGCCACGACATCGTGGAAGCCCGCTTCCTTGACCGCTGCCAGAATCCATTCGGCGCGAAACGGCGCCTCGAAAGGCGGCACAAGTTCGCCGCCGAAAAGCTCGGTCTTGGCGTCACGGAGCTTGTGGTCTTCGGTGTAACAAATGCGCATGGGGATGTCCTGAAAAGGCTACAGACGGGTGCCCCGTACCCTACCCGAGGCTTCAGACTTGGCAAGCTGAGCAAAGCCCTTCATCCGGCCTGCCGGCCACCTTCTCCCCGCAGGCGGGGCGAAGGAGACGCGCGGCGCCCGCTCGGCCACAGTGTACGCTCGCGGGTTCTCCGATCAGGCGTGAAACGGTCAGCCCGCACCTCGCGCATGTCCCCTCTCCCCGCGAGCGGGGAGAGGGTTAGTCCTCGGGTTTAACCCGAGGAGAGGGGCAATCGCGAGCCGCGACAAATGCCACTAAGCCGCAATCCGCTTGTAAAAGAACGTCGTGGCGCAGAGGCCGCCTTCCGGCCACATGGCATAATCCGGGATGACTCCAACGCGCTCCCAGCCCAAGCGCGGGTAGATCGCCTCGGCATCGCTGCCGGTCGCAGTGTCGAGCACCAGCAGTGTCTTGCCGCGGGTGGCGGCTTCGCGCTCGACCGCGTCCATCAGCCGGCGCGCCAGGCCTTTGCCGCGGGCGTCGCGATGCACCAGCAGCTTCTTCAGGTCGCCGCGATGCGGCTGGTTCGGCATCTGCGCGACGCCGACCTGCACGGTGCCAAGGATGCGGCCGGCAACCTCGGCAACCATCAGCAGCGTCTCACCGCCGGCAACCGCCTCGGCGACGCCGCGCCAGTAGGCGAGTGCCGCTTCCGGCGGATAGGGCTGCATGAAACCGACCGAGGCGCCACCCTCGACGCAATCGGACAGCACCTCGGCAAGCGCCGGGATGGCGTCGCGGGCCTGGGCTTCATCGAGCAGGCGGATCTGAATATCGGACATGGTCAAACCTTGGTGCGGCAGAGGATGACGGCATAGTGAGCCGGCTCATCGTGGGGGTTGTGGAAGATGTGGCCCGCCTCCAGCCCCATGAACAGGCAGTCGCCTGGCTCGAGCGAATGGAAGCCGGATGCAGTCGTCATTTCGAGCCGCCCGGAAAACAGCCAGAGATGCTGGGTGATGCCGCGATCGGAGGGTTGCCGCTCGAAGACGACGCGGGCACCGGGCGGAAACTCGACCTCGACGATATCGATCGGCGAGCCAAGACCGTCCGGGGAGACGGAGCGGCGCAGATAGCCGGATTCCGGATCGCGCCAGAGTCGCTGATCGGCGCGCCTGGCAAGCGGTGATGCCTCCTCGGCTTCGAAGGCAAAGAGCGCGGAAAGCGTAGTCGAAAGCGCGCTGCAAAGCTTGGCAAGAAGCTGGGCGGTCGGGCTCGCCTCGCCGCGCTCGATGCGCGAGATCATCGCCCGGCTGACGCCGGAGCTTGAGGCGAGCTCGTCGAGCGTCAGGTTCTTTTGCGTCCGCAGCGTGCGGATGCGCTCGCCGATGGCATGTTCGAGAGGGTCGGTGACGTTTTCCATTATTTGAGATTGCATTTCTCATATAGTGGAGTCAAGACTACGAAAGACTGAAAATACAGGCATGCGATGCCGCTTTGGCGACAGCGCGACACGGGTGTTTCGGCTATGGTGGCTGCTTCGGATGCAGAAACGAGAAAAGCTTTCGCTTCAATACTTTAGACGGCCCTCATCCATCACGCCGGCGCACCCGCATGGGCGGTCTCCATCGACAGGTTGGACATGACAAAGCAGCCCTCCTCGCTGACCTCGATCGCCAGCATCGTCGCCTCGATGACGGCGGTCGCGATCGGCAACGGCATGATGCTCGCCTATGTGCCCTTCGCGCTGACGCGCTCGGACGCGCCGGACTGGGTGCCGGGGGCTGCTGTCACGATGATTGCCTTTGGCGGACTGATCGGCTGCGTCATCGCCGGACCGATGATCCGTCGTGTCGGCCATGCGCGCGCCTTTTCCTGCTCGATGGCGCTCGTCATCCTCTCGGCCCTGACGATTGCGCTCGGCATGCATCCGCTGTTGTGGGTGCTTGCGCGCGGCCTCTATGGCGCATCCGGCAACACCAATTTCATCATCGCCCAGAGCTGGCTCAACCATGCGAGCGAAAACCACTGGCGCGGCAAGGCGATGGCGCTGTTCTACATGGCCTATGTCATCGGGCTCGGCACGGGCGCCTGGCTGTTCGGGCAGATCCCGGCGGACGGCAACCTGCCGCCGCTCGTCACCATCTTCTTCACCGCCCTTGCCCTTCTGCCGATCGGGCTCACCCGCCTGCCGACGCCACCACCGCCGGCCAAGGTCAGCATCGACATCCCGATGGTCTGGCGCAATTCCCCGGTCGCTTTCATCGGCGTGCTTGCCGCCGGCGGCCTGTCGATGGTGGTGCAGGGCTTCACGCCGATCTATGCGGCCGCCAACAATGTCAGCCAGGGCGATGTCGCCAATCTGATGTTCGTCATGCAGTTCGGCCTGATCGCCATCCAGTACCCGATGGGAACGCTGTCGGACCGGATCGACCGCCGCCTGGTGCTGATCGGCACGTGCCTGCTGATCCTTGCTGCCGGCTTCTTCGCGCTTTCGGCCTCCTTCAGCAATCTGCTCCTTCTGATGCTGGTTTTTGCGCTCTTCGCCGGGGCGGTCGAGACCGTCTATTCGATCGCCAACGCGCATGCCAACGACCGCACGGATCCCGCCGATTTCGTGCCGCTTGCGAGCACCATGCTGGTTGCCTGGTCGATTGCCGCGACCGCCGTGCCGATGCTGGTAACGCTGCTGACACCGGTATTCGGGCAGCGCACGTTCATCTATGCGGCGATGGTCGTTGCTGCGCTTTATGCCTTCTTCGTGCTGCTCAGGTTGCGCAAACGCGACGAGGTGCCGGCGGCCGAGCGCGAGAGCTTCGAGATCAGGAGTGCGCAGGTGCCGAATGCCGGCGCGCTCGTCGATGCGGAGGCGGGGGCCGAATAGCCTGATTTATAGTGAACGAAGCCTTCATTTCCCGCTTTGCGGCGGTTGAAGGCACTGCTATATGCGGCCCATGAGCACAACATCTTCGAAGACGCCCCTTTCGCATATCCGCAACTTCTCGATCGTGGCCCACATCGACCACGGCAAGTCGACGCTTGCCGACCGGCTGATCCAGTCCACCGGTGGCCTCGCCGAGCGCGAGATGTCCGAGCAGGTGCTCGACAGCATGGATATCGAGCGTGAGCGCGGCATCACCATCAAGGCCCAGACGGTGCGCCTGCACTACAAGGCCAATGATGGCGAGACCTATGTGCTGAACCTGATCGACACCCCCGGCCACGTCGACTTCGCCTACGAAGTCTCGCGCTCGCTGTCGGCCTGCGAAGGCTCGCTGCTGGTCGTCGACGCGTCGCAGGGCGTGGAAGCCCAGACGCTCGCCAACGTCTATCAGGCGATCGACAACAACCACGAACTCGTCACCGTGCTCAACAAGATCGACCTGCCGGCGGCAGAACCCGACCGCATCAAGGAGCAGATCGAGGAAGTGATCGGCATCGACGCGTCCGACGCCGTGCTGATTTCGGCCAAGACGGGCCTGGGCATCCCCGACGTGCTCGAAGCGATCGTCACCAAGCTGCCGGCGCCGAAGAGCGACGGCGGCGATGCGGCACCGCTCAAGGCCCTGCTCGTCGACAGTTGGTACGACACCTATCTCGGCGTCATGGTTCTCGTGCGCATCATCGACGGTACGCTCAAGAAGGGCATGACCATCCGCATGATGGGCACCGACGCCAAGTACACGATCGAACGCGTCGGCGTGCTGACGCCGAAGATGGTGGCGATGGATGCGCTCGGCCCAGGCGAGATCGGCTTCATCACCGCTTCGATCAAGGAAGTGGCCGATACCCGCGTCGGCGATACCATCACCGAGGACAAGCGCCCGACCGCAACCGCGCTGCCGGGCTTCAAGCCGGCGCAGCCGGTGGTGTTCTGTGGTCTCTTCCCGGTCGATGCCGCCGACTTCGAGGACCTGCGCTCGGCAATGGGCAAGCTGCGCCTCAACGACGCCTCGTTCTCGTTCGAAATGGAATCCTCGGCGGCACTCGGCTTCGGCTTCCGTTGCGGCTTCCTCGGGCTGCTGCACCTCGAAATCATCCAGGAGCGTCTCGAACGCGAGTTCGACCTCGACCTGATCGCAACCGCGCCTTCGGTCGTCTACAAGCTGTTCATGACAGACGGCTCGGAACGCGAACTGCACAACCCGGCCGACATGCCCGACGTCGTCAAGATCGCCGAGATCCATGAGCCGTGGATCCGCGCGACGATCCTGACGCCCGACGATTATCTCGGCGGCATCCTGAAGCTCTGCCAGGACCGCCGCGGCATCCAGATCGAGCTGACCTATGTCGGCACCCGCGCGATGCTGACCTACGACCTGCCGCTCAACGAAGTCGTCTTCGATTTCTACGACCGCCTGAAGTCGATCTCCAAGGGCTACGCCTCGTTCGACTACCAGATCACCGACCACAAGGAAGGCAACCTTGTGAAGATGTCGATCCTCGTCAACGGCGAGCCGGTCGACGCGCTGTCGATGATGGTGCACCGGATGGCTGCCGAAAAGCGCGGCCGCGAAATGTGCGAAAAGCTCAAGGAGCTGATCCCGAAGCACATGTTCAAGATCCCGATCCAGGCGGCGATCGGCGGCAACGTCATTGCCCGCGAAACCATCTCGGCGCTGCGCAAGGACGTGACGGCCAAGTGCTACGGCGGCGACGCCACCCGCAAGCGCAAGCTGCTCGAAAAGCAGAAGGCCGGCAAGAAGCGCATGCGCCAGTTCGGCAAGGTGGAAATCCCGCAGGAAGCCTTCATCGCCGCGCTCAAGATGGGCGACGAGTAAGCGGCAGCGCCGCATGTTTCAACGTTTGAAAGGGCGGCCCTTGGGTCGCCCTTTTTGGTTCGTGATTGAGTTACGCCAGAGCCGCCCGGCGGGAAGCTGAATTGCGGATGGCAGGAAAGAAACGTCACGCCCGCGACGGCCTCCGCGACTGGATCCTCGGGTCAAGCCCGAGGATGACGTAGGAGGAAAACGGCGCGCTTAAGAGATTAAGCCCCGCGCGGCGGAAACAGTCCGTCGACGGATGACGTGGGGGCTCGTCTTCGCGCCGGGGTCGCCCCTCTCCAGTCGAAACACCCCTACGGTCGTCATCCTCGGGCTTGACCCGAGGATCCATACAGGAGCAACCTGTGCGTGATCGCCGGATTTGTTTACATCGTTACGAACCACAAGCGCGGAACGCTTTACATCGGCGTCACCTCCAATCTCGAACGCCGTATCTTCGAGCACCGGGAGGGACTGACGCCGGGGTTTGCATCAAAATACGGCTGCGCCCAGCTCGTCTGGTACGAAGAACATCTTCAAATTGGCACCGCCATTCAGCGAGAGAAGTCTCTCAAACGCTGGTACCGCCAATGGAAAATCGAGCTTATCGAGAAGATGAACCCGGACTGGCGCGACCTCTACTTCGAACTTTGGTGAGAGCATGGGTGTGGATCCTCGGGTCAAGCCCGAGGATGACGGCGGAGAGGGAGAGGCGACACCCGGAGCTGCGGGACCGTTATCGCGTAAAGCTCTAGGCAATCGGCCCTGCACCTATTCCGACAGCTTCTTCGGCAGCCAGAGCCAGGCGATGATGCCCAATGCGAGCAGTGACAGTGCACCAACGCCGGCCGCGATGTGAAGGCCGGTGAGGAAGGCTTCCTTGGCCTGCAGCACCGTTTCTGGCGACAGACCCGGGTTATCGAGGGTTTCGTTGAGCGTGCCGGCCACGCCTGGGCCGAGCAGCCGGAAGCTGAGTGCCGCCAGCGAGCCTAAAAGCGTGATACCGAGCGCATTGCCGAGCTCGTTGCTGGTCTCGGCGATCGAACCCGCGGCACCGGCGCGTTCGGCGGGCACGGCCGACACGGCGATCTCGGCGACGAGGCTGAAGGAGAGGCCGTAGCCGATGCCCGCAACCACTGTCGAGGTGATGAGGGCTGCCACGCCCGCCTCCGTGCCCGTGAACAGCAGCAGAAAGAGACCGGCCGCGATCAGGAAATGCGTCGCGACAAGCGCCTTCTTACGCCCGACCACATCGACGATGCGCGCCGTCCCGACGCAGGTCGCCATCAGTACGACGGCGCCGGGCAAGGTCAAAAGTGCCGCGGTAAAAACATCAAAGCCCAGGACCGATTGCAGATAGATGCCCGAGAGGTATCCGACGGCGGACCAGACGATCAGCGGCAGGAGGCCGGTGAGAATGGCGATGGAAAAGATGCGGTCGCGAAACAGGCCGAGGTCGAGCAGCGGATAGGCGATCTGCGTCTGCCGGCGAAGGAACAGCGCGATGGCGAGGACGCCGACGATCCCCGAGAGCGTCTGCAGCGACGTGAAGCCGTAGGCGGCCGCGGTCTTCAGCGAATAGGTGGTGAGCAGGATTCCGGCAAAAGACAGGACGAGGCTTGGCAGGTCGATGCGGCCATAGGTCGTGGAGCGCACTTCGCGAAGCAGAATGGGTGCGGCGATGAGGAAGCCGAGCACGACGGGAACGTTGATCAGGAACACCACGCCCCACTCGAGTCGCTGCAACAAAATGCCGCCGATCACCGGACCGATAGCGAAGCCGGCTGCAAAGGTGGCGGCGAAGATACCGATCGCCTGCGCACGCAGTCGCGGATCCGGAAATAGCGCACTAACGATTGCCAGCCCCGAGGGCAGCAGTGTCGCGCCGCCGAGCCCCATCAGCGCCCGGGAAGCAATCAACGCCATGGGCGACTGCGCATAGGCCGCACCGAGCGATCCTGCACCGAAGATCACCGCACCGATCATGATCAGCTTCAACCGCCCGTAGCGATCGCCGATATTGCCGAAGGCAATCAGCAGCGAACCGACGACAAAACCGTAGATATCGAGGATCCAGAGCGCCTGGTCGGCGGTGGGCATGAGAGCCGAGGTCACGCGCGGCATGGCGAGATAAAGGATGGAGCCATCCATGGCGACGATGAGGACCAGCGGCAGCACGGCGATGAGGCCGAGCCATGCGCTTCGGCCTTGAGAGCGGGGGAACGAGACGTCAGTCATTGGGCACAATTCCTTTGCCAACGGCACGCGTGCGCATGCCGCTTCGGCCGCCGGCCGTCAGGTCGGCGGCTGGTTGCGATGGGAGGGGTTATCTTATATACTTAAGGTAAGTTACTTTTGGTATATAGCGATGTCAAGTGCAATGGAAACAAGCCCGACCGCTGCGAAGCGCGTTCGCCTGAGCCGCGAGCAGCGGCTGAACCAACTCATCGACGTGGCATGGAGCCTCGTTCGCGACGAAGGCACGGACGCGCTGACCCTGCCGCGCCTGGCCGAGGCGGCAGCGGTCGCAAAGCCGGTGGTCTACGATCATTTCGGTACCCGCAACGGCCTGCTCGCAGCGCTCTACCAGGATTTCGATGCGCGCCAGACGGTGGTGATGGATGCCGCTATTGCCGCGAGCGACCCGACACTTCAGGGAACCGCCAGGACCATTGCCGCGTCCTATGTCGAGTGCGTGCTGGCACAGGGCCGCGAGATCCCCGGCGTGCTGGCAGCGCTCGCCGGCTCGCCCGAGCTTGCGACCGTCAAACGCACCTATCAGCTGATTTACATCGAGAAGTGCCGGAAGGTGCTGAGCCCGTTCACGGGAGAGAAGCGCATCGCGGCGGCCGCGTTCTGGGCGATGCTCGGCGCCGCCGATGGCCTCTCCAACGCCGCAGCGACAGGAGACATCACGGCCGACGAGGCGCGGGACGAACTTTGTGAGACGATCCTGGCCATAGTGGAGCGAAGCGTCGGGCCGGCGTGACGTCGGTTCGTGATTGTTCGGGCCTGGATCCTCGGATCAAGTCCGAGGATGGAATTGGGAGAGTACCGAAAGGTCTGGCGGCAGCGTCCGCCTCACCCCTCTGAAAGCAGGAATCGTTTCGAGATACGGTCCACCGGCCTCCCGTCCGCAAGCGGCACGGCCTTGTCGACCTTGTAGTCGACGAAGCCCATCTTGCCGTAATAGGTAAGCCCGCCGGTATTGTCGGCGCGGATGGTGGCGTTGAGGGCGCTGAGGCCGATCGAACGGGCATGGTCGCAGGTCGCCTTGAAGAGCGCCGTACCGGCGCCGGGCACCTTGTTGCCGGGGCGCGAGAAAGTGCCGATATCGGCCCAGTCCTCTGGTATCCCGTCCCACTGGTCGAGCGCCTGGAAGGCGCAGGGCTCACCCGCCTCGTCCTCGGCGACGAAGCAGCTGACGAAGCCGGGACCGGCGAGATAATGCGCAACGAAGCTCTCAGGCGTAAATGGCGTCTGATGAGCGGTGGTGCCGCCGATCGCGATGATCTCGTTGAGAAAAGCGCACAACGCCAGTGCATCGTCCGGCCGCGCCGGGCGCACACGGATCGTCTTCATGTCATTCGCCATCAAAAATCATCCTTGTAAAATCGTCTTAAGTGGTCCGTCGGCGGAGCGGGCGCGCCGGGTTGCCGGCGACCACGGCGCCAGCCGCCACGTCCTTTGTCACCACCGAGCCCGCGCCAACGATCGCGCCCTCGCCGATCGTCACGCCGCCAAGAAGGATCGCCCCACCGCCGATCCAGACATCTGCGCCGATCGTCACCGGCTTGGCGACTTCGAGACCCTGGCCGCGAAGCACGGCATCCCTGTGGTGCTCGGCGCAATAGATCTGCACGTTCGGCCCCAGCATCGCCCCTGCGCCGATCGTGACGCGACCGCTGTCGAGGATGGTACAACCGGCATTGAGATAGACGCGGGCGCCAAGGTGGATGTTGATGCCGTAGGAGCAATGGAACGGCGCCTCTATGAAGACGTCATCGGCAACGGCACCGAACAGCGCCCGCAGCGCCGGCGCCATGGTTCCACGCTCGACGGGCGGCATGGTGTTGTGCCGATGGACAGCAACACGCGCCGTCATCCGCAGCGCGTCGAGTTCGTCGACGAGGCAGGAGTACCATTCTCCGGCTGCCATCTTGTCGCGTTCGCTGGCTGTCACGCTTTTGCTTTCGCTTCCGCGACCGCGCGCCGCGCCAGGCTTTCCGGCGGCCACATCGTCTTCATGTCGTAGTAGACCTCGAAGGCCGGCGCGCCGCCCTCGAGCGACAGCCACTGAACCTTGGAGCGGGTGAAGATATGCGCATCCGGCGGGAAGTCCGACGGGTGGTCGAGGCTTGCGATCCGGACGAACGAAAGCCAGCCGCGCCGGCCGTAGTCGCTCCAGAGCGCCGTCTGGCATTCGGCGCAACGGTAGACGTCATGCGGGCGACCGCTGTCCGTCGGAAGCGTCACGACGACCGGCTCGCCTCCGGTAAGTTCGATGTTGTCACGCTCGATCACGCCGTTGACGACGAAGGCGCTGCCGACCTGGCGCTGGCAATCGCTGCAATGGCAGCAATTGACGAACATCGGCGCTGCCTTCAACCGATAGCGGATCCTGCCGCAGAAGCAGCCGCCGTTTGGTGCATCGCTCATCCGCTAATCTCCTCCAACGCCGGCTCCTCATGCACCGCGCCGCCCTGCTGGCGGATGATCGTCGCGACCCAGGCGCGGGCAAGAGCCAGGCCCGCGGTATCCGCCTGCCGGCCGTGGCGCGCGGCGTGTTCATGGTAGCGCGCAAGCCAGGTGGGATCGAGCCGCTTGATCGTGTCCGGGAAGGCGCGGTTCCAGTCTTCGACGAGGTGCGTGTCCGCCTCGAAGTGGAATTGGGTGCCGTAGGCGGCGCGGCCGACGCGGAAGGCCTGGTGCCGGGTAACGGCGTTTTCGGCGAGATGGACCGCCCCTTCGGGCAGCGTGAAGGTGTCGCCGTGCCACTGGAAGATCGGGAAGCTGTCGCCGACGCTGGAAAGGACCGGGTCCTCGGCACCTTCGCCGCGCACCTGTACCTCGCACCAGCCGAACTCCTTGGCCTCGCCCAGCAGGTTCCGGCCCCCATAGGCGCGGGCGAGAAGCTGGCTGCCGAGGCAGATGCCGAGCACCGAACGGTCGCTGTCACCGAAGCGGCGCATCAGCGCGGCAAGATCAGGCAGATAGGGATAGGCGGCATCGTCGAGCGCGCTCTGCTCGCCGCCAAGCACCACCAGCGCGTCGTATCCCTCCGGTGTTTCGGGTACGGCCTCGCCGAGATAGGCGCGGCGGACCTCGATCTCGGCCTTTGCCTCGCGAAGCGCCGTGCCGACCTGGCCGAGCTCGGTCCTCGCCATGTTTTCAACCACCAGCACCCGCATCATCGCATTCCCTTCGCATCGACCATGGAGAATGACCACGAGCGCGGCCGCTGTTCAAGAGGTCACATGGCGATGCGATGATGCGGACGGGTTCATGCGGGCCTTGACTTCGTGAGCGAACTTTCCGACCCTTGGGGCATGATGATGCCGATGATTTCTTCTCATTGCTGCTTCCGGGTGTGCCCGATCGCAGGAACCTGACCCCAGCCCGGACGCTTGCGCTCTCCGGGTCAGGGGAGCCTTTCGCGTCGGCAGAAGAAATTTCCGAGCGCGGCTGAACGAGCGCCAATCTCCAGAAAACCTATTCGATTGCGCCCTGTCGTGCGCTTCGATTGAACGTGTCAGGTCCCATCATGGCGGCAACCCGCAAGAAACTTCCCCCGATCATCATCAATGCCGAAGACCACAAGCGGCTGACGGCGCTCGCCTCCTCCGCGCTCGAACGCGTGCCTGATGTGGCCGAGGCGCTGCTCTCCGAACTCGATCGCGCCCGCGTCGGCGCGCCCGGCGCGCTGCCCGCCGATAGCGTGCAGATGGGCTCCACCGTCGCCTTCGAGGCCGACAACGGCTTTGCCAAGCAGGTGACGCTCGTCTATCCCGGCGAGGCCGATATCGAGGCCGGCCGCATCTCCGTGCTGACGCCTGTCGGCGCCGCGCTGATCGGGCTCTCCGTCGGCCAGTCGATCGACTGGCAGGACCGGTCGGGCAAGGTACACCGGATGACCATTCGCAGCGTCACGGCCAAGGAAAGCGCCTGAGCGATCAGCGACGGCAGAAACCTCGCCGGCAGCCAGACGAAAACGGGGAGGCCGGTTTTCACCGCCTCCCCGTTTGTCCGACCGTCGTTCGTTCGATCAGAACTGTTTGCCGAGCTTGGCGTCGACAGACTGGCTGTTGGCGCCGCGGATGGCGAAGAAGAACAGGATCGCTGCCCAGAGGATTGACTTCTCCGCGCCGAAGAGGCCCTCACCCTGGACGATGCCGTGGAAGTAGACGGTGACGAGCAGAACGATCATGCCGGCAAAGGCGGCCGGGCGCGTCAGCAGACCGATCGCGATCAATATGCCGCCGAAGAATTCGGTCGCGGCGAGCAGCGGCGACCAGAAGACGCCCGGATAAAACCCGAGGCCCTCGACCATGCCGATCGCGCCGAAGGGATTGGTGATCTTGCCAAAACCGTGAACCGCGAGCAGAACGCCGGCGAGCACACGCAACAGCGTTTCGGCGGATGTATTGAGCGGCAGATAGATCTTTTCCAGCGCCGGCAGGATGGCGCGCGGGCGGGAACTGGAAACGGTGACGTCGGTCATTAAGAGGCCTCTCCGGCGGTTGGGTGCGACAATTTGTGCAATGCCGCATTGTCTCGCCGCGACGCCCGCGCAAAGCAAGCTATCCGCCGATAAAAACATGACTAAATTGGTTGACAATCATGTGAGCGCAGCGTGAGCACGAGCTCCCGGAACGCAGTTGTTTCCAACTGAGGCGACCGCTATGGTCGCCGCCCGAAGCACATCCGAGACACCCGATGGACCAGAAGCCGCGCATCACCATCCTCTACTGCACCCAGTGCAACTGGCTGCTGCGCGCCGGCTGGATGGCGCAGGAACTGCTGCAGACATTCGGGCAGTCGCTCGGCGAAGTGGCGCTCATTCCCGGCACCGGCGGCAATTTCGAGATCCGTGTCGATGACGCGCTCATCTGGGAGCGTAAGCGGGACGGCGGTTTCCCGGGGCCGAAGGAACTGAAGCAGCGCATCCGCGACATCATCGAGCCGGAGCGCGATCTCGGCCATACGGACAGGAGCTGATCCTGGATTTCGGAATTCTTGCCGGGGTTTTTTCCGCAGCCTTCCTTTCGGCGACGTTGCTCTTCGGGATGTCGGAAGCTGCGATCGTGGCCGCCGCCTTGCATGGCGAAACGAGCCGCCCTGCCCTCTTCATCGCCGCGACATCAGGCAACGTGCTCGGCGCCGTCGTCAATTTTGCGCTCGGACGCTTTCTGATCCGCTTCGAGGGGCGCCGGTGGTTTCCGGTTTCGCCAGCCAATCGGCAAAAGGCAGAGGCGCTCTTTGCCCGCTACGGCCAACCGGTGCTGCTTCTTTCCTGGCTGCCGGTCATCGGCGACCCGCTAACGCTGGTCGCCGGATTGCTGCGCATGAAGCTGCCGCTGTTCCTGTTGTTCGTTGCCATCGGCAAGGCGGCGCGTTATGCGGTTGTCCTCTACCTGACACCGTAGCCGCCCAACGCAGCTCAGCTGTGGGCGAAGATATCCGTCTCGTCCCAGCCGAGCAGGTCGAGCTTGGAGCGCGTCGGCAGGAACGCGAAGCAGGCATCGGCATGCTCCATGCGACCATCGCGGATGAGGCGCGCCGTCAGCTTGTCGCGCAGCGCGTGCAGGTGCAGCACGTCGGAGGCGGCATATTCGAGCTGTGCCTGAGACAGGGTTTCTGCTGCCCAGTCGGACGATTGCTGCTGCTTGGAAATGTCGACGTCGAGCATTTCCTTGAGGTTGTCCTTGAGGCCGTGGCGATCTGTGTAGGTGCGGGCCAGCCGCGAGGCGATCTTGGTGCAGAAGACCGGCGTCGTCGTCACCCCGAAGGTATGGAAGAGGACGGCAATGTCGAAGCGGCCGAAATGGAAGATCTTCTGGCGGGCCGGATCGGCAAGCATGGCGACGAGGTTCGGCGCCTCCTTCTGGCCGGAGGCGATGCGGATCACGTCAGCCGTTCCGTCGCCTGATGACAGCTGCACCACACAAAGACGATCACGACGGGGGATGAGGCCGAGCGTTTCCGTGTCGATCGCGATCGCGCCTCGATAGCGGTCGGCGTCGGCTGCGGAGATATCGCCTTCATGGAACCGTATTGCATTCGCCATCGAAAATCCCCAGATCAAACGCAGTGACGTGGCCTATAGCGCAAGTTTGGCGTCGGCGATACCGTTGTCACGTTCCGCCCGCCGGCTGCCCTTTGAAAGTCCTGACGATGACGTCTTTTCAACCCGCCCTCGCTCTTTCCACGCTCGCGCTGGCGATCGGGCTGGCGGCCGTTCCGGCACCGGCACAGACCTATCGGGACCTTCCGGGCGTGCGACAGATGGACCCGTTGAACGGCGGTGGCGACCAAACCGTCTGCGAGCAGACCTTTGTCGACCGCAACTATCCGTTCGAATCGTCAGCCCGCGGCGGCCCCGTCTACGACACGATCTACAATTGCCGCCGCGGTGACGGGCCGGTGTTCCAGGGCAGCGACCTGCCGCCGTCGCTCTATCGGCAGAAGCGTGGCCTCGGCTACTAAGCAAAAACTGGGCAAGCCCGCTCGTCCGTTTGGCAAGCGGCGCATCGGTTCGTAACTTCACGACCAGCGCCTGGGGCATCCTCCATCTGCAGCGCCGCGCAAAGGTCACGGTAGCGCTTTGAAGTGCTGCATGTTTTTATCCTTCGATCGACATGATCAAAGGAAACAGGCAGTGGGAGGAACCATGCCCGACAACCGGCCGCTTGCCATCAGTGCACCCGCACCGCGCACGCTCGATCTCATCTTCACACCGGATGCCCTCAAGGACCTACATCGCCGCTACCGCATTGTCGAAGCGGACCCGGAGGATATCGCAAGCCTTGGCGACGACGTGCTCGGCAACGCCCGCTACATCATCGGCCAGCCGCCGCTCGACCACGCCACCCTGCAGCGCATGGGCCAGCTGAAGGCGATCCTCAACGTAGAGAGCAACCTGATCAACAACATGCCCTATGAGGTGCTGTTCGAACGCGGCATCCATGTGGTGACCACCGGGCAGGTCTTTGCCGAGCCGGTGGCGGAACTCGGCCTCGCCATGGCGCTCAACATCGCCCGCGGCGTCGTCGACGCCGACCTTGCTTTCCGCGAGGGGCGCGAACTTTGGGGCGGCGACGGCAACCGCTCGGCACGCCTTCTCTCCGGCGCCGAGATCGGCATCATCGGCTTCGGCGATCTCGGCAAGGCCTTGAACCGTGTACTCTCCGGTTTCCGGGCGAAGATCCGCGTCTTCGACCCCTGGATGCCGGCTTCGATCCTGCGGGACAACGGCGTCGAACCGGCATCGCTCGACACCGTTCTAGCCGAGAGCGACTTCGTCTTCGTCGTCGCTTCCGTGACCAGCGAGAATGAAGGCTTCCTTGGCGAGAAGGCGTTTGCTCGCATGCGTCCGGGTGCTGCCTTCATTCTGCTCAGCCGTGCCGGCGTCGTCGATTTCGATGCGCTGATCGCAGCCGTCGCGCGCGGCCATATCGTGGCGGCGAGCGACGTCTTTCCGGAGGAGCCCCTGCCGCTCGACCATCCCGTTCGCCGCCTGCCGGGCTTCCTGCGTTCGGCCCATCGCGCCGGCGCGCTCGACAGCGCCTTCAAGAAGATGGGCGACATGGTGCTCGAAGACATGGACCTGATGGATCGCGGTCTGCCGCCGATGCGCTGCAAGCGCGCCGAACGCGAAACCGTCGCGCGTATGCGCTCGAAGCCCGTAACGGTGAACTGAGGCATCGATTTTTCGCTGCTGATCTCGGTGGGATCGTGCATCCCGCCGGTTAACGTGTTTTATGGGATTCGCATTTAACTTTTCTTGCACATGCGACCGACCTTGCACGTTAAGGTCGTCGCCGAGGCATCGTTACGGATTCAGAGAAACGCGATGGTAGATACGGCGCCCGGCGCTCGACAAGGCAAGACACGCGACGGCTGGAACAGCTCGCTGCGATCGCTGTTCAGCCTCGTCATGGTCGCCATGCTGATCGTCGTTTCCGCGACGCTTGTCGGGCTCGACTACCATCGCTCGCGCAACGCCGCGATCGCCGACGCCGAAGCCAACATGCGCGGCTTCATGAGCCGGCTGGTCGATCGGCTGGGTGTGCTGTCGGGCGATACCTCAGCCCTTGTCAGCCTCGTCTCCTCGGTCGCAAACTCGTTCCTGGTGCCGCCGCCCGAACGCATGGCCGACAAGGTGGCGGTCTTGCGCGAAGGCATCAGCCGGTCGCCGCATCTCGATGGGGTCTATGTCGGCTATCCCAACGGCGCCTTCTTCCACATGGTGGACCTCAAGCAGGTTGCATGGCGCATGGCACTCGAGGCGCCGCGGGGTGCCGCCATCGCGGTGCGCTCGATCGAAGTCGATGAAAGCGGCAAGCCGCTGCAGCGCGTCCTCTTCCTCGACAAGGACGGCATGCAATTCTCCGACCGGATCGTGCCTCCTTCGGGCTTCGACCCGCGCACCCGGCCCTGGTATCGCGCCGCCGTCAACGGCAAGGCCGCGGTCTCGACCGGCCCTTACGAAAGTGCCACGACCGAAACGCTGGGCATGACGATCTCCCAGGCGCATCGCGGCAATCCGCAGATCGTCATCGGCGCCGATGTCGTGCTCGATACGATTACCGATTTCCTCGCCCGCGAGCGGCTGACGACCGGTTCGGTCTCCTTCATCCTCGATGCCGTCGGCCGGCCGATCATCCACTCCGACAGGGTGATGATGCGGCGTATCATGGCGGCCAAGGACAAGGACGCTCCGATCGTGCAGGCCGACAGCGATCCGCTGATCCAGAGCATCCGTCAGCATCCGCCAGCGCCCGGGAAGGCCGACTTCGTCCAGGTCGGGGACCGCACCTATCTCGTCATGGTAACGCCGCTCGAATCCGCGCTGCTTCTCTCCGGCAACCGCGCCGTGGTGGCCGCACCGCTCGACGAATTGATGGCGGACGCCAACAAGACGCTCGTTCAGGGGCTGGCGATTTCCGGCGCCGTGGTAGCCTTGGCGGTACTCGCCTCGCTGGTGCTGGCGCATCTGATCACCAAGGGGCTCAACCAGCTGACCGCCAGCGCCAACCGGCTGCAGGACCTCGACTTCACCACCCCGATCGACGTTTCCTCGCATGTCAGCGAAATCTCGACCCTCGGCGGCGCCATGAATCGGGCCCGCGATGCAATCTTCACCTTTGCGCTCTATGTGCCGAAGGAACTGGTGCGCAAGGGCATCGAATCCGGACACTTCAGCGGCCGCGCCGCCTGGCGCCAGGAAGTCACCGCGCTCTTCACCGACATCTACGATTTCACCACGCTCAGCGAACGGCATTCGCCCGAGGAGGTGGTGGCGATGCTGTCGGAATATTTCGACATCTTCAGCGAGACGGTCGGCGAGCACGACGGCACGATCATCCAGTTCCTCGGCGATTCGGTCTTTGCCATGTGGAACGCGCCTGCACCGGACGACAAACACGCCGAGAATGCCTGTCGGTGCGCGCTCGCGGTCCAGCAGCGCCTCAGCGTCTTCAACGAAGCACAGCGCAAGAAGGGACTGCCGGAGTTCCGCACACGCTTCGGCATCCACACCGGCACCGCCGTCGTCGGCAATGTCGGCGCCAAGGAGCGGCTGCAATATACCGCCATGGGCGACACGGTGAACGTCGCCTCGCGCCTCGAGGGCATGAACAAGAACTACGGCACGACGATCATGGCGAGCGGCGCGGTCGTCGCCCATACGGGTGGCGCGATCCACTTCCGGCCGCTTGGCACAGCACAAGCCAAGGGCCGCGCTTCGGCCCTGGAGATCTACGAAGTGCTGGGCGCCGAACCGAAAGAGCCGGAAGCCCTCGATGACGAGTCGACGACGCGCGACAGCTCGCCGGCCGGTTCGGAAAGCCGCGGATAGGCGTCAGGAGCCGAGCCTGCGGCCTTGCCGCGTAACCCAGCGGATGCCGCCAACCACGGCGAAGGCGAGCAGCGGCCAGACGGCCCAGAAGACGCCGCGCCAGGTCAAGAGATTGATACTGAGTAACACCAATCCCGAGAGCACCAGCGTGCCGATGCTGCGATCCACCCACGGGTTGGCCTTGATCCAGGCAAGGCCGGCCAGGATGGCAAGGCCAAGCAGCGGCCAGACGGACCAGAAGGTTCCGTTCCAGGTTAAAAGGTTGAGAGCGACCAATCCCGCAGCGACGATGCAGAGGACCGGGAGCGATCCGCTCCTGATCGCCGCAATCACGCCCACAGGTTTCGGCTCGGGGCGCGGTTGGGCTGCTTCCGGAGCGGCGGCTTCAACGCGACGGCCGAAGGTTTCGGCGGCAAAAGCCGGACGGGGATCGTCCGTGCCGATGCGCACGGCATAGCTCGGCACACCGCCATCGATGTTCTTGACCTCAAGAGGTCCCAGAAAATCGAAACCGACGGCGACCTTGTTGCGCACCTGGTCGTATACGGTGTTGGAGATGACGATGCCGCCAGCCGGCGCGGACGCCTGCAGCCTGGCTGCCACGTTGACACCATCGCCATAGAGATCGTCGCCCTCGGCGATCACGTCGCCGAGATTGATGCCGATGCGAAACAGCATCTGCTCGTCGGCCGCGCATTTCTCGTTGCAGCCCGCAAGTTCGTTCTGCACGTCGATCGCGGTGCGCAGCGCTTCCACGACGCTTGGAAACTCGGCGATCAGCCCATCGCCCCAGGTGTTGACGACACGGCCCTCATGCGCCTCGATCAGCCGTCCCATGGCATCGCGGTGGCGCTTCAACGTGGCGAGCGTGCCTTCCTCGTCGGCGCGCATCAGCCGCGTGTAGTCCTGGACGTCCGCGGAGAATATGGTCGTCAGCTTGCGACGTGTCTCAGACATCGCTTCGTCCTCCTCAAAGCCGCCGCCCCGGCGGACGATAACATGGGCGCCGCCCTTACGCGGAAAGCCTGCCCTTTCATTGCCGATAGAATATCAATGCTGCCGACCCAAGCTTCAAGGCGCACCGCGCGAAAATATCCCGAGCATGCAACCATTCTGGTCGAAAAGTGCGGACTGGAAGGCAGGAAATCGTCGCGGAATCCGGCCAGAGGCCAGAAACGAAAAAACCCCGGCGAACCGGGGTTTTTCAAAACCAAATCAAAGATTTGGCTTGGGAATTTGGTGCCCAGAAGAGGACTCGAACCTCCACACCCTTTCGAGTACCAGCACCTGAAGCTGGCGCGTCTACCAATTCCGCCATCTGGGCGACGAGCGGGTGTGTAAAAGGCTCGAGTCGAAGTGTCAACAGGCTTTTTGAAGTTTTCGTGTCAGAGGACAAAAAACTCAGTTCGAGGCGGTTTTTGCCCAATGCCGGATTGTGGAAAGACCGCTCGACA
Source organism: Ensifer sp. LBL (assembly GCF_050435225.1). Lineage (NCBI taxonomy): Bacteria > Pseudomonadati > Pseudomonadota > Alphaproteobacteria > Hyphomicrobiales > Rhizobiaceae > Ensifer > Ensifer sp. LBL. The sequence continues at coordinate 1,325,464 of NZ_JBNDJY010000001.1, forward strand.
GCAACCGCTCCGCCGCCTCGACCGTATCCGCCTCGACATAGCAGCGCATCTCAGGCGCGTTTCCGGAGGGGCGGAAGTGAATGATCCGACCGTCGACGAGCGTCACCCGCAGCCCGTCGATATCGCTGACGCCGGCAGGCTGGCCGATCGGCGCCAGAAACGCCGAGAGGTTTTCGTCACCGCCGCGCAGATAGGCCATCAGCCGGGCGCTGGTTTCGACCGGAAAGTTTTCAAGCCGGTCGCTGAGCGCCACGGGAAGGCGATAGGATGCGGCCATCGCCGACAGCGGGAGCTTGGCCTCTGCCGCCGCGGCCAGTGCAGCGACGATCGGCAGGACACAGTCGCGGGTGGGTAGCGGCTGGAGGGTTGCGCCGTTGACGAGGAAGGAGCTGGCCGTCAGCGTGCCGCCATTGGCCTCGAAGCCGGCGACCTTGGTCGAACCTTCGTCCAGCGCCTGCTGCATCCCGGCGATCACGAAGGGCGACCCGACGCGGGTGCGCAGCACGGAGAGCCCTTCCCTGCGCTCCAGGCCCGAATTCGACGTGACCGGCGTAACCGCAAGCGTCGCACCGAGGAAGCCGCAGGCAATCAGCCCGAGAAGATCACCGCGCAACGGTGCACCGTTCTCGTCTGCGACCAGCGGCCGGTCGCCGTCACCGTCCGCCGATACGATCGCATCGAGCCGGTGTTCGCGGGCCCATTCCTGAAGCCGTTCGATCGTTTCGGTCGACACCGCTTCGGTGTCGACCGGGATAAAGTGTTCCGAGCGTCCAAGGGCGACGACCTCGGCGCCAAAGAAGGCGATCAGCTCGGCGAGAAGGTCCCGGGCGACGGTGCTGTGCTGGTAGACGCCGACCTTGAGGCCGACGAGCGCTCCGGCGGGCAACAACTGCCGGTTCCGCTCCATGAAAAGCGTGGCTGCGCGGGACTCATGATCCTCACAGATCCCCTGATCCGCGACGGGTGCGACCTGCCCGGCGATTTCATCGGCAATCCGGCTGATGGCGACTTCATCTTCCTTGTCGATCTCGCCATCCGGCCGGTAAAACTTGATGCCGTTGCGATCAGCCGGGATATGGGAGCCGGTAATCATCAGGCCAGCGGCTCCGCATTCGCGGCCATAGAGCGCAAGCGCCGGTGTCGGCACCGTGCCGCAATCAAAGACGCGCAGCCCTTCGCGCGCAAGCGCCGAGGCGCAGACCGCGGCGATCTCCGGGCTCGAATCGCGAAAATCTCGGGCGATCACGATGGGATCACCCGGTTTGCTGCGTCCGGACGTCAGAAGATAGCGCGCAAACGCGGTCGCGTAGCGGGCGGAAGGCTCGCCCTTCAGTTCCTCTGAAAGGCCACGCAGGCCGCTGGTACCAAACTTCAACTGCATCGCATTCTCCGTTGCCCAGCTCCCGAGAAGACAGGGCAAAATATTACAGTGACGCGCGGCACGGACCGGCGCATTCTGGACCAGACGATGCACGGACGGAAATCCGGTGGCTCTCCGCTACGCGCTCCTTGCCCGTTGCCATGAATAAACCAAGAAAAGAAAACGTAATACAGACAGGGACACAACCGGAAGGCAGTGCTTTCCGAAAGCGAGGACAAAATGACGGGATTTCGCAATTTCGTTATCGGCTGCAGCTTGGCCGCCGCCTCCCTGATCACCCCCGTCGGACCTGTGCAGGCGATGCCGCTTCAGGCGCCCGACCTTCAGATCAAGGCACAAGGCGACGTCCAGAATGTGCAGTATTATCACCGCCGTTACGGCGGGTATGGCGGATACGGCTGGCGCGGCGGTTGGGGAGGCCCCTACTACAGACGCGGATGGGGTAGCCCTTATTATGGCGGCTCCGGCCTGACCTTGTATTTCGGCTCCGGCGGCTACTACGGTGGCGGTTACTATGGCGGAGGTTACTACCCCCGCTACGGCTACTATCCCCGTTACGGCTACTATCGCGACTATCCCCGCCGTTACTACGGCGGCAACTCCTACTATCGCGATCGCTATGTCGGTGGCGGCAATGCCCATGTCAGCTGGTGCCTGTCGCGCTACCGTTCCTACAATCCGGCAACCAACCGGTTCTTGAGCTACGGCGGCGCCTATAAGGTCTGCTATTCGCCCTACCGCTAGAGTGCGGTGCGTCCGCATGAACGCACAAGAAACGCTCTAGCGCCCTGATTGGGGGCAGGCTTGGGGTGCCGCCTGCGCACCTTCTCTCCGCCCCGCATTAGCGGGAGTTGGAAGTTTTGTGCGCCATCACCGGCACTTGCGTGCCCCAACATCTCGGCAGCGCCAGTTAAACCGGCATTAACTGCAAGAGCCTACCGTTTCGAAACGATCCACTGTGCTGCCAGGATGAATCATGCTGCTTCCGACCCAGCAATCTGCCGCCACCGCGACGACCAATCTGGTCGGCTCGATCCTCAAGGACATCGAAAAGCGGCAGACGGAAGAAGAAGAAAAGGCCAAGGGCACAAAAGACGGCCGGCTCTTAAGGGCGCAGGTCGAGCCCGATGGCGCTCAAAAGGCCGCCAACGAGAAGATCAACGGCTACTTCTTCGATCATGCTCGCAACGACGCCAACAACAACCGCGCCGTGCTCATCCGTGAGGTCGGAAAATTTTTCGACATCGAGCGCGAAACGTTCAAGTCCGATTCCGCCTTTGCAAGGGAAATCGAGAACCAGCTGAAGAAGCTGGAATCGCCCGCCATTGCGAAAATCGAGGAAGAACTGGGGCTCGACAAGCTCGGACTATCGCTTACGGAGCTGGTCGAGGCGCTCAAGAACCCCCGCGGCCCGGAAAACGACACACTGAAGGTTGCGCTCGGCGAAACGAGCGACAAGGGGCCTCAAAGCGCTGCACAAGCCGCAAATGCCGTCGACCGCCTGAAGAGCGCGACGGAACCTGCGTCGACCGAGGAAGCCCAGCTCAACAGCCTGCGCGGCGACCCGACGCGCAGAACCGACAAGCTGTCGCTCGACGAAGAGGAGCAGCAGCTGCGGGCGCTCCAGCTCAAGGACGAGATGGAAGACGTCGCCGACCAGCGCACGGCCGGCGCACCATCCTTGCTTCGCTTCGACGACAATGGCCTCTACAGGCTCGCTGCGCTAGGCCTCTGACGGCTTTCGGCGCACGATGCCGAGCCGCGCCATGACCTCCTTGGGGATGCCGTAGCGGCGCACCACATCGCGGCTGTCGCGCAGGCCGCAGATCTCCCGCTGAATGAGAAAGGCCCAGACAGCGTCGGCCGCCTCGTCGAGCACCCGCTCGCGCAGGTCTGCCGCCGCATCTCCCTTTAATGCCGCCAGTGCAGCGAGCGCCTTTTCGACCTTGAGGCCATGCCGGCCGAGCGCATCGGCGCGCTCGGACATCAATTCGTATTCGAGCACGTTGAAGGCGCCAGCCGTCGAGAAGCTCGGGCTTAGGGCTTTTGGGGGACGGACTGTCATCCGAAACTCCTGGCACAGACACCATTCAAGCCTGCAGAGTGGCTATCCTTAAAAATAGGCCTTGCAAACCCGTTCGCAAGCCGGCCGCGACATGCCGGGCGCCAAAACATGGTTAAGAATTCATAAACCTCTTTGCCCTAATCTCAAACCATCATGCCGATTCTCCTATCCGCGGCCGAGCCGCGGCTGTCTGGCCATTCGCCACGACGCGCATGAGGCGCCAACCCGCAAGTGATGAACAGAAAGTCGCGCGCAAGCCGAAAAGTCGGACCGCGCCCAAGCGCGTTTCGTCGCTCGACGACGATTGGTCAAACCGAGGTCATGCGAGATGGAGACCAGAATGCTGATACCCATCCAGGCGGCCCGAACCGCGGCCAGCACAGAAGAGACGACCGCAAGGACGCTGCAGCCTGCAGCACCGTTGACCGCCAGCCAGCGTGGCGAAGCCATACAGAAAATCCTCGATGCGTTGACACGGCATCTGTCCGGTCGCGAGATCCTTTCGAAGGACGCGCTGGTGCGACTGATGGAGGATCTGGCGCGCATCCTCAAATTCCCGCCACTGCCGCAGGAAGGTGGGCGCGATTTCGTCCGGCGGCTGGTCGCCTTCCTCGAATCCATGCCGACGTCCGACCGGGTGCTTTTGGAGCGGCAGCTCGGCGGGCGCAATCTTTCAATCCGCGTCGGCCTGCTGGCGGAGCTGCCGGCCATCCGCAACGGCACGAACACGCCGGGCGGCACTACGACACCCATGCCGGCGCAGGCGCGTGACGTCATTCTGCGCAACCCTTCGCTCCAGCCGGCGCTGCCTTTGAGCCAGGCTGCCGCACGCACGCCGCTCGGCGGTGAAGTCGCCCTTCTACAGGCCGTGCTGCGCAAGACCTTTGGCGTCGGCAACGATGTGACCGAGCCGCGGGGCGAGGATCTGGAAACGGTCGGAACCGAAGCGTCGTCGAAGGGCCGGAGCGAAAAGCCCGCTGAGCGAGGCGACGCGCGCGCAAACGGCGCGAAGAGCGCTTCGTCGGGCGATACGCCGATCGGCAGCGCTGCCGCCCTGCTTGCCGGCGAAGGCGAGATTGCGGAAGCGGCATCGCTGGCCGGCCCCATGGCCGAGGCCGAGGAAGCCCTGGAATCTGGGGAGACCGGGCATGGAGAGATAGAAGCCCCGGCAGAAGACAATGCCGCAGCGCCGCTCGACGCGCACGGCGCCGACGGGACGGAGACCGCCGAAACGATCGAAGGCGAGGATCCCGACGGCACCTACGGACCGCTGCCTGATGCCGACGAGGAAGACGGCCACAGGACCACTGCGGCCGGTCGCAACGATCCGGAGGTGCGCCCGGCACGCGTGCTTTCCGAGGCGATCAAGACGCTCATCCGTGACAGCGTGGCCTTGCCTGCCGGCGCGGCCGATGGCGATCCCGGATCGGCGGCGCAGCAACCGATTGAGGAACCGGCCACCCAATCCCAGACGCCCGCCAAGGACGCCGGCACGCGCATCGCCGATGCCGCCGCCCGCCAGCACACCGCAACGGCTGCAGACACGAGCTTGCCGTCGCTCCTGGATGATCGCCCCGAGGAGACGGTTCAGCCGCGCGCAACCACAGGCATTCGCCCACAGCGTGCTACGGACGAACAGACGGTGCAGCAGATGATCGCCAGGCTGGTGGAAAACGGCCTGCCGCGTGAGGCCATTCCCTTCGCCATGATCCCCTATCCGACGGACGCGGGTGAGGTGGAAGGCGAAGACCATTCGCGCGGCATGCCTGGAGGCGCCGGCGAAGAGGCAACGGGCGAGGAAGAAACGGCACAAGAGGGCAGCGACGGAAATCCGGACGACGGAGAGCCGACCGGCGAAGCCATGCCGGAGGACGAGGCACCGGAAACACCCGACGCCTATGATCTTTACCGCAGGCTCGGCGGTCTCGGTTAGGACACCGGCTCAGACTTGGACTTGGACTCGGGCCTGGACTTGGGCTCGGGCCTGGACGCGCCCAAAGCTGCGCGCCGATTTCACACTTCGGGCTTACAAAGAAAAACCCGCGGAGATCGCTCTCCGCGGGTTTTTCAATTCAAACGTCAGGCAACGATTACTCGTTGTTCTGGCGGTTCTTCAGAGCTGCGCCGAGGATGTCGCCGAGCGAAGCGCCCGAGTCGGACGAACCGAACTGAGCAACGGCTTCCTTCTCTTCAGCGATTTCCAGAGCCTTGATCGACAGCTGGATCTTGCGGTCCTTCTTGGAGAAGTTGGTGACGCGAGCGTCGACAACCTGACCAACCGAGAAACGCTCCGGACGCTGTTCGTCACGATCACGCGACAGGTCAGCGCGGCGGATGAACGAGGTGATGTCTTCGTGGTTGACGAGCTTCACTTCGATGCCGCCATCGTTGATCGCGATGATTTCGGCCGAAACAACGGCGTTCTTGCGCAGTTCGCCCGAAGCAGCGGCGTCGCCGACTGCATCCTTGCCGAGCTGCTTGATGCCGAGCGAGATGCGCTCCTTCTCAACGTCGACGTCGAGAACAACAGCGCGAACGACGTCGCCCTTGTTGAACTCTTCGATGACCTGCTCGCCCGGACGGTTCCAGTCGAGGTCGGAAAGGTGAACCATGCCGTCAACGTCGCCGTCGAGGCCGATGAACAGGCCGAATTCGGTCTTGTTCTTGACTTCGCCTTCAACTTCGGTGCCAGCCGGATGGCTATGCGCAAATGCCTGCCACGGGTTCTCGAGCGTCTGCTTGAGGCCGAGGGAGATACGACGCTTGGTCGGATCGACTTCGAGAACGACAACGTCGACTTCCTGGCTCGTGGACAGGATCTTGCCGGGGTGTACGTTCTTCTTGGTCCAGGACATTTCGGAGATGTGGATCAGGCCTTCGATGCCCGGCTCCAGCTCGACGAACGCACCGTAGTCGGTGATGTTCGTGACGGTACCGGAAATCTTCTTGCCGACCGGGTACTTCGCACCGATGCCATCCCACGGATCCGACTCGAGCTGCTTCATGCCGAGCGAGATGCGGTGGGTTTCCTGGTTGATGCGGATGATCTGAACCTTGACCTGCTGGCCGATGTTCAGGATCTCCGACGGATGGTTCACGCGACGCCATGCCATGTCGGTGACATGGAGCAGACCGTCGATGCCGCCGAGGTCGACGAACGCACCGTAGTCGGTGATGTTCTTGACGACGCCTTCGACAACCTGGCCTTCTTCAAGGTTCTGAACGATTTCAGAACGCTGTTCGGCGCGGGATTCTTCCAGAACGGTACGACGCGAAACGACGATGTTGCCGCGGCGCTTGTCCATCTTGAGGATTTCGAAGGGCTGCGGGTTGTGCATCAGCGGGGTCACGTCGCGGATCGGACGGATGTCGACCTGCGAGCGCGGAAGGAAGGCAACGGCGCCGTCGAGATCGACGGTGAAGCCACCCTTGACCTGGTTGAAGATGATGCCTTCGACGCGTTCGCCGGCTTCGAACTTCACTTCCAGGCGCATCCAGCTTTCTTCGCGGCGAGCCTTTTCGCGCGACAGAACAGCTTCGCCGAGCGCGTTTTCGATGCGCTCAACGTAGACTTCGACTTCGTCGCCGACCTTGAGCGAGCCGTCCTTCGCCTTCGCGCCGAATTCCTTCAGAGCGATGCGGCCTTCGACCTTCAGGCCGACGTCGACAACGGCGACGTCCTTTTCGATGGCCGTAACGATGCCCTTGGCGACATAGCCTTCGGCGAGATCGGTCTTCGCGAAGGATTCTTCGAGAAGCGCTGCGAAATCGTCACGGGTAGGGTTGGTAGCAGACATGGAATCTCCTGCATGCATCTCATTCGAGACGCACATGCGCCGGGGGCTGGTGTTGAACAGGCCTGAACCCAGTCCGCTCCATTTGAAGGAGCAATCCGGCGCGTGGACGGAATTTCAGGCTTATGCAAGAAGGGCGATCCTGACAGTGTCTGGGATGGGCTCTTCTTCAGATCTTCTTGATCAGGGCCGCCTCGATCAAAGTCTTCGCGGCCTGAAACGCCGCCTCTATACTCATTTCGGACGTATCAAGCAAGTGCGCATCCTCGGCCGGGCGCAAAGGACTGTCTGCACGCCCCATGTCGCGCTCGTCGCGCTTCTTCACATCCTCGAAAATCGCCTGGTAGTCGGCCGGCTGGCCATTGCCGATGATCTCGTCGTAGCGGCGCCTGGCCCGCACTTCCGGCGAGGCGGTGACATAGAGTTTTACCGGCGCATCCGGGCAGACGACCGTGCCGATGTCGCGGCCGTCGAGTACCGTGCCGGGCTCGCGCAGCGAAAAAGCCTGCTGCGCCTCGACCAGCGCCCGGCGCACGGCCGGCATGACCGCAATCTTCGAGGCCGCCTCGCCGATCGCGTGGGCGGAAAGCACCGCGCGATCGAGGCCTGCCAGTTCGACCTCGCGCGCCACCTTCTCGGCGACCGCCTCGTCGTCGAGCGGCAGGCCGGCATCGAGCAGTGCCTTGGCGGTGGCGCGATAGGTCAGCCCCGTATCGAGATGATGGAAGCCGTATTCCTCAGCGATGCGGCGCGAGAGCGTGCCCTTGCCGGCTGCGGCCGGTCCGTCGATGGCGATGGTGAACGTCATTTTCCAACCTGCATATGTATATGGTCGTCGTGCCTGGCCGCCCGGCAACCCTGAAACCGAATGGACTCCGCTTCAACGCCAAGTCGCTGCGCCAGATGCGGCTCCACGAAAATCTTCTCGATGCCGAAACCGCTCCCCTCGCCCGAGAGCCAGCGGAGCGCCTCTGCGGTTCGGCCTTCCTCCAGCGGCAAGGGCTGCCACAGCGACTGCAAGAAGTCCAAGTCCCAGCGCAAGGTCAAGAGGTCTTCGCGATCCCGGCACGGGAGAATGCTCTCCGCTCTCGGCTGCTCGAAGGCGAAATAGCCGATCGGCGAGCGGGTCGTCCTATCCTTATAGCTGCCCTCGGCGTCCTGATAGAAGAATGCGACATCGAGCTTCCGTCCGTCCGAATGGGAGAGATGCGGGAAAAGCGGAAAGCCGTCGAAGAACGGAAAGTTGGCGTCGAGCGCCAAGGTGGTCGTTCCGGGGAACGCCTGATCCATATGGCGCGACAGGGCGGCCGCCGCGTCCTTCAGTTCCGGAACGACATATTGGCGGTTCAGGACGCAGAAGAGCGGTGACTGCATCTTCAGCCGCGACGTGCCGTCGTCGAAACAGGGCAGAGGAACGCGGCCGAAGATCGGCGCAACGGCATAGTTGAGCGCGGTCCCTGCGGCATAGAGGCCGAGAAAGAGCGCGAGGAACACGGCAACGCCGGCCCTCCTTCGGCGCAAGAGCACACTAGTGACGAGCCAGACGGCGCCGCCGATCTGCGTCAGCAGGGTAAGAATCACCACGACCGCAACGGTCAGCGGCCATCTCATTCTTGTCGCCAACGTCGCCGAACTCACGCGATGCTCGCGCCGAGGCCGGCCATCAAGTCCATGAAGCCGGGAAAGCTCGTCGCGATCATCGACACGTTATCGACGGTGACCGGATGTTCGGACGCAAGTCCAAGAACCAGGAAGCTCATGGCGATGCGGTGATCGAGATGGGTCTTGACCGATGCACCGGCTGCGTTTCCGAGCCCCTTGCCGTCTCGACGGCCGCGCACCAGCAGCGAAGAAGCCTTCTCCTCGCATTCGACGCCATTGAGCGTCAGGCCTGCGGCGATGGCGGCGAGACGATCGGACTCCTTTACCCGCAGTTCGTCGAGGCCGGTCATGACGGTCCTACCTTCGGCAAAGGCGGCGGCGATGGCGAGAGCCGGGTACTCGTCGATCATCGAGGCGGCGCGCTCTTCAGGAACCGTGACGCCGCTCAGTTCGGAATGCCGTACGCGCAGATCCGCCACGTCTTCCCCGCCAACCTGGCTGCTGTCGATCACCTCGATATCCCCGCCCATCTCCTGAAGCGTCAGGATCAGGCCCGTGCGCGTCGGGTTCATCAGCACGCTGGTGATCGTGATGTCGGAGCCCGGAACGATCAGGGCTGCGACCAGTGGGAAAGCCGCCGACGAAGGATCGCCGGGCACGTCGATCTCCTGGCCGATAAGCTTGCCTCGACCTTCGAGGCGGATTGTACGGACGCCGCTGATCTCGGTCTCGACAGAGAGTGCAGCGCCAAAAGCCTGCAGCATCCGTTCCGTGTGATCGCGCGTCATGACCGGTTCGACGACGGTGGTGATGCCGGGCGCGTTGAGACCGGCGAGCAGCACCGCCGACTTCGCCTGGGCGGAGGCGACCGGCACCCGGTAGGCGATCGGCGTCGGCGTCTTCGGTCCGCGAAGGGTCACCGGCAGGCGATCGCCTGCGGCCGCCCTCACCTGCACGCCCATTTCGCGCAAGGGGTCGAGAACCCGCGCCATCGGCCGGCGGCTGAGCGAGGCATCGCCAACGAATGTCGTATCGAAGTCATAGACGCCCGCCAGCCCCATCACCAGACGGCAGCCCGTGCCGGCATTGCCGAAATCGAGCGGCGCCTCCGGCGCGAGCAGCGCGCCGTTGCCGACGCCATCGACGACAAAGGTGTTGCCCTCCTTGCGGATGCGGGCCCCCATGGCCTGCATCGCGCGGCCGGTGGCCAGCACGTCCGCGCCTTCTAAAAGGCCCGTAATGCGCGTTTCGCCGCCAGCAAGCCCACCCAGCATCAGCGCCCGGTGCGAGATCGACTTGTCGCCGGGAATGCGGATCGACCCGCGCAGGTCGGCGGACTTTCGGGCGGTGGCGGGTCTCGGGCCCGATCCATGAGACATGCGGCATCCTCTGGCCCGAAAAAGGGCGCTCTTGGCGAAAGGCGCAACCGCGCCCGTTCCGCAGCACTCCTATCACAACCCCTGCTGCGTGTTCCATAAATCGCGGCCGCAGGGAGATCGCCACAGGAGGCGGCAAGGGCCGGAAAGCCGGCAACGCCGGGGCTTTGGCGATTTGTCTTTGACAGATGCGGTCAAGACGATTATGGGGACCGGCTAATCATCATAAGCTTGATACCCTTTCCACCCGCCGGCTTTCCGGCAAGCGCCGGCTCGGCCGGCCATTCAAGAGGCTTTGACTGTGGCAAAACCGGAACTTGGAACAAAGCGCATCGACCCGGAAACGGGGCGCAAATTCTACGATCTGAACAGTGATCCGATCGTTTCGCCCTACACCGGCAAGTCCTATCCGCTGTCCTTCTTCGAAGAAACCTCGGTCGCCAAGGTGCTCGAGAAGGAAGAAGAAGAAGACGTAACGGAAGTCGATGCAGAGAACACCGAAGTCGAACTCGTTTCGCTCGAGGATGCCGATGATGAGGCAGCCGGCGGCGACGACCTGCCGGATCTCGGCGACGACGACGTCGAAATCGACGGCGACGACGATGACGACACCTTCCTGCAGACCGACGACGAAGACGACGACGACGACATGAGCGACCTCATCGGCGTGTCGGACGACGAAGAAGACGTCTAAGCGCTTCAAATGACAAAGAAATGCTCCCGTCCTCGGCCAAAGTGGCCCGGACGGGAGAAAAATGGCCCGGACAAAAAATAAATCCACAGGCCACGCATTTTTCGGCTTGCCATCCTCAAAAAGGGGAAGTAATAAGCCGCCACTCGCCGAGCACAACAGCCCGACGAGCTTCCCGGACCGGCCTAGCCGGAACCCGATATGGGGCTATAGCTCAGCTGGGAGAGCGCTTGCATGGCATGCAAGAGGTCAGCGGTTCGATCCCGCTTAGCTCCACCAAATCCTTCTTTCGATTGATCAGCACCCGGTCTTCAAGGACCTTCGTCCGCTGCCATTTCGTCCAGCGAATCCAGGATCATCGTCAAGAGCCGAATGATGTCGGCCGACTCAAGCAGGGCGTTGCGGATTTCGCGTTCGGACCGGCTGGGGATGGAACCGGCGATATCCAGAAGGATGTTGGTTACGTCCGGCGCTTCGGTGTTCGGCTCCATGCCTGTCTGCTCGCGCATGCAGCGGATCAGCGCCACTGCGCCTTCAAGCAAGCGCTGTGCCTGCAGCGGAGTGAGGTCATGAACCTCGTTGGCGGCACGAAACAGCTGCGATCGGAAGCCGGCTATCGTGGTCATCTCGGGGATGATACTCCTTTCGGCTTCAAATGAAAGTGGTGGCCGGAGCCGCCCACGCAACGTTCGGATGAACAGGATGCATGCGCTAGCTTGCGCGAACGCGAACAGCCGTTTCGCGCGCGCCGCCATGCATTCATGATTTGTTAAGCAGCGGAACGCAGAAGCTGGTGCCATGTTTCTGATCTCGAAAATCTTCTGGCTCATCGCGCAGCCGCTGTCGTTCTCGCTGCTTGCCGTCATCGCCGGGCTGCTTGCGACGGCCATTGGCTGGCGCCGGATCGGCGCCGTTCTCGGAAGCCTCGGCGCGCTGGTGCTTTTCGTCAGCCTGTTCACCACCACAGGCCCCTATGCGCTGCAAGCGCTCGAGGATCGATTTGCGCGCCCGACACCGCCGACGGCGCTCTCCTGCATCATCGTGCTCGGCGGCGCCTTCGAAAACGAAGTCATGGCGAGCCGTGGCGGCACGGAACTCAACCAGGCGGCAGACCGCTTCATCGAGACCGCGAGCCTTGCCAAGCGTTATCCCGAAGCGCGGATCCTCGTCTCCGGCGGCGACGGCTCGATCAGCGGCGCCTACGAGGGCGATGCGCTGGCCTCGAAGGCGTTCTTCGACATCTTCGGGATCGCCGCGGATCGGGTGATCCGCGAGGAAGATTCGCGCACCACCTTCGAGAACGCGCGCTACACCAAGGACCTGCTGGCGGCAAACGGACTTTCACAGTGCGCGCTCGTCACCTCGGCCTATCATATGCCGCGCTCCGTCGGGCTCTTCCGCGCCAACGACATCGATGTCCTGCCCTGGCCGACCGACTACCGCACCAGCGGCAAGGTGCGCCTTGGCTTCGATTTCACCCAGCCTTCGCTGAACGCGCAGCTGACGACGACGGCCGCCAAGGAATGGACCGGGCTTGTTGCCTATTACCTGCTCGGCCGCACCCAGGCCGTGCTGCCGCAATAGGAAGCCATGACCCACTGCTGCAAATGGCAGTTCGCCCCCTGACTTCATCCTGGCGGTGCGCTAATGATCTGCGAGAGCCAATCGGGCTGAAACGGAGCGCCCATGCCGATCCTCGAAATCCTCGACTATGCCGGCGTGGCCGTGTTTGCCGCCACCGGGGCGCTGTCGGCGTCGCGCAAGCAACTCGATATCATCGGCTATCTGTTCCTGGCCTCGGTCACCGGCATTGGCGGCGGCACGATGCGCGACGTCGTGCTCGGCGCTACGCCCGTCTTCTGGGTCACCAACCCGACCTATCTGCTGGTCTGCGCCACCGTCGCCGTTCTCCTGTTCTTTACCGCCCATCTCTTCGATTCCCGCTACCGGGTGCTCGTCTGGCTCGATGCGATCGGGCTGTCGGCCTATTGCGTGATGGGTGCGGCGAAAGGCTATGCAGCGACGGGGTCGCCGAGCGTCGCGCTCGTTACCGGCATGCTGACGGCGACGTTCGGCGGCGTGCTTCGCGATCTGCTGGCCGGAGAACCCTCTGTGCTGCTACGGCCGGAAGTCTACGTGACGGCAGCGCTGATTGGTGCCAGCGCCTACGTGCTGGCGACGATGGTGGGACTGCCGCTTGTGGCCGCCTCAACGCTCGGCGTGGCCTCGGCCTTTGCCGTGCGTGCCGGTGCGCTCAAGTTCGGATGGACGCTGCCGACCGGCAAGGCGCTGCCGGGCCGCGATCCGGACGACGTGATGTGAGCCTTTCGCACGTGCGCCTATGACAGGCGGCGGACAGCCCCGGTATCATAGTTGATGCGGTGTCGGCCGCACCCGGGCGGCTTCAGCGAAAGGGATACCGCATGCGTTTCTTCAGCAACAAGTTTGCCGCACTCGCCCTTCTTTGCATGGCCTCGCCGGCATTTGCCGCCACGACCGTCAAGGTCGTCGAAGGTGGTGAAGCGGGCGGCCCGATGACACTGACACTCGACCAGTCGACGATAAAGGCCGGAGAGACGGTCTTCCTGGTGCACAACGACGCCATGACCGAAGAGCACGAGATGGTGCTGGTGAAGCTGAAATCAGCCGACCAGAAGATCAATCTCATCGCGGCCAAGCATCGCGTCGACGAAAAGCAGCTCAAGGGCCTCGGCGAGGTTTCCGAACTGAAGCCCGGAGCCGACGGCCAGCTGAAAGCCAAGCTCGCGCCGGGCAGCTATGTGCTCCTTTGCAATATCAAAGGGCACTACGAGGCTGGCATGCGCGCCAATCTGACGGTGACGGAATAGCGGCGATCGATCGCCATCGCGGCCACCGTGAAGGTGGCCGCCGTATCAGCGGCCGTTCTTGCGGCGCAGACGGATGACCACGTCGACATGGGCGATTTCCATGCCCTCGGGCGGCTCCGGCAGATTGTCGATGTGGATGTTGCTGACCGGAATATCGAGAACCTCGTTCTGGCCCTCGACGAAGAAGTGGTGATGGTCCGACACGTTGGTGTCGAAATAGGTCTTGGCGCTTTCCACCGCCAGCACGCGGATCATGCCGGCCTCGGTAAACTGGTGCAGCGTGTTGTAGACCGTCGCCAGCGACACCGGCACGCCGGCCATGACGGCCTCTTCGTGCAATTCTTCGACGGTCAGGTGGCGATCACCCTTGGCAAAGATCAGATCGGCGAGGGCAACGCGTTGACGGGTCGGACGCAGGCCTGAGTGGCGAAGCCTTTCTTCCGAACTCACTTCTGTTGCTTTCGTCATCAAGGGTCGTTCCATGTATCCCGGCGAAATTCACAATACTTCCTCCGCGATATAACTTTTACGTCCTCGCCTTTCAATAGATTCCAGCCCTGACAGGCGTTGCAAAGCCCGAAAAACCGGTCAAACTCGGGGAATGCTGGCAATTAACTCTGGTCGCGCCCACATTGATCCTGTAAGCGACGGCGGAGTGAAATCGTCATCTGGAGCGATGGAGACCGGACGGAAAACCGCAAGATCCGGGTCGCCACGCTTCATTTCAAGCCAAACTTGCTCTAAAGCAGGTCGGACAACACAATTTGTTACGCGGGGAAACATCTATTCATGACGACCAGACAATCCAGCTTCAACTATGAGGAAATCCTGGCCTGCGGCCGTGGAGAATTGTTTGGCCCCGGCAATGCCCAGCTGCCGCTGCCGCCGATGCTGATGGTCCACCGCATCACCGAAATCTCCGAAACCGGCGGTGCCTTCGACAAGGGCTACCTGCGCGCCGAATACGACGTGCGGCCGGACGACTGGTATTTTCCCTGCCACTTCCAGGGCAACCCGATCATGCCCGGCTGCCTCGGCCTCGACGGCATGTGGCAGCTGACCGGCTTCTACCTCGGTTGGCTCGGCGAGCCCGGCCGCGGCATGGCGCTTTCCACCGGCGAAGTGAAGTTCAAGGGCATGGTGCGTCCCCACACCAAGCTTCTCGAGTACGGCATCGACTTCAAGCGCGTCATGCGCGGACGGCTCGTGCTCGGCACGGCCGACGGCTGGCTGAAAGCCGATGGCGAGACTATCTATCAGGCGACCGACCTCCGCGTCGGCCTGTCGAAGGATAAGGCCGAGTAAGATCCAGGCCTTTCCGCAGCCAACGAAATAAAGAAAAGGTCAGTACCATGAGACGGGTTGTTGTCACGGGCCTCGGCATCGTTTCCTCGATCGGGAACAATGCAGACGAAGTCACGGCGTCGTTGCGCGATGCCAAGTCGGGCATCACGTTTTCTCCCGATTTCGCCGAGAACGGCTTCAAGTGCCAGGTCTGGGGCGCGCCGTCGCTCGATCCGACCGAACTCGTCGATCGCCGTGCCATGCGCTTCCTGTCGCAGGGCGGCGCCTGGAACCACGTGGCGATGAAGCAGGCAATCGCCGACTCCGGTCTGGAAGAAGCCGTCATCGCCCGCAACGAGCGCACCGGCATCATCATGGGCTCGGGCGGACCGTCCACCCGCACGATCGTCGAAGCGGCCGACATCACCCGCAAGAACGTCAGCCCGAAGCGTATCGGCCCGTTCGCCGTTCCGAAGGCGATGTCGTCCACCGCATCGGCGACGCTTGCCACCTGGTTCCAGATCCACGGCGTCAACTATTCGATCTCGTCGGCCTGCTCGACCTCGGCCCATTGCATCGGCAATGCTGCCGAGATGATCCAGTGGGGCAAGCAGGACGTGATGTTTGCCGGCGGTCACGAAGACCTCGACTGGACCATGTCCAACCTGTTCGACGCCATGGGCGCCATGTCGTCGAAGTACAACGAAACGCCGTCGACGGCTTCGCGCGCCTATGACGCCAACCGCGACGGCTTCGTCATTGCCGGCGGCGCAGGCGTTCTCGTTCTCGAAGAGTTGGAGCACGCCAAGGCCCGCGGCGCGAAGATCTACGCCGAAATCGTCGGCTACGGCGCGACCTCCGACGGCTACGACATGGTGGCTCCGTCGGGCGAAGGCGCGATCCGCTGCATGCGTCAGGCGCTCTCGACCGTGAAGGGCGATGTCGATTACATCAACACCCACGGCACCTCGACACCGGTTGGCGACAGCAAGGAAATCGGCGCGATCCGCGAAGTGTTCGGCAGCAAGATTCCGCACATCCAGTCGACCAAGTCGCTCACGGGCCACTCGCTCGGTGCGGCCGGCGTACAGGAATCGATCTATGGCCTGCTGATGATGCAGGCCGGCTTCATCGGTGAAAGCGCGCATATCAGCGAACTCGACCCGGAATTCGATGGCGTTCCGATCGTTCGCAAGCGCATCGACAATGCCAAGATCGATACGGTTCTTTCGAACTCCTTCGGCTTCGGCGGCACCAACGCAACGCTCGTCTTCCAGCGCTACAACGGATAACACCATGACGGGACTGATGACTGGAAAGCGTGGCCTCATCATGGGTGTGGCCAACAACCATTCTATTGCCTGGGGCATCGCCAAGTCGCTTGCAGCCCAAGGCGCGGAACTGGCCTTCACCTATCAGGGCGAAGCGCTGGGCAAGCGCGTCAAGCCGCTGGCGGCCGAACTCGGTTCCGACTTCCTGCTTCCCTGCGATGTCGAAGACATTGCGTCGGTCGATGCGGTCATCGATGCGATCAAGGAACGCTGGGGCAAGCTCGACTTCATCGTCCATGCCATCGGCTTCTCGGACAAGAACGAGCTGAAGGGCCTCTACGCCGACACATCGCGCGACAATTTCAGCCGCACGATGGTGATCTCCTGCTTCTCCTTCACCGAGATCGCCAAGCGGGCGGCCGAGCTTATGGATGAGGGCGGCTCGATGCTGACGCTCACCTATGGCGGCTCCATGCGTGTCATGCCGAACTACAACGTCATGGGTGTCGCCAAGGCGGCGCTCGAAGCGTCCGTGCGCTACCTCGCCGCCGACTACGGCGTTCGCGGCATCCGCGTAAACGCGATTTCGGCAGGCCCGATCCGCACGCTTGCCGGCGCCGGCATTTCCGACGCCCGGGCGATGCTTTCGTGGCAGCAGAAGAACTCGCCGCTGCGCCGTACCGTCACGATCGACGATGTCGGCAGTTCGGCCCTCTATCTTCTTTCGGACCTTTCGCGCGGCGTGACCGGCGAAATCCACTATGTCGATTCCGGCTACAACATTACGTCGATGCCGGCACTCGATGCGCTCAGGACCGCCGACGCCGAGTAACGGCAGCGGCGAACGACCCAGCTTCTATCGAAAACCCCGGCGAGACATCTCGCCGGGGTTTCTTGTTTTGGGGTCGGTAAGGCTCGAGAAACATCAATCCGGAAGGCCGGCCTTGTGGAAGCCGTCGACGAAGTGCGCAAGCGTCGCTGCGTCGCGAAACGGCTCGGTCGTCGCCCAGAAACCGGTCGTGAAATGGGGATTGGCGACAAGGAACAGGTCGACTTCGGCGCGCGCCTCGTCGAACCGCCCCAATTGCGCGAGGCTCGCCGCCAGGAAGCGACGGGAGCTGGTGCGGTAGGTCTCATCCTTGCGCAAAGTCTCGACCGCGGCTTCGTAGTCTCCGGCCGCATATTGCGCCTGGCCGAGGGTCAGATAGTACCAGCTTGCCGGATAGGGGTTCAGCCGGAACGCCTTGCGAATGTGTTCCAGCCCTTCCTCGACCCGGCCCGCCAGCACCGTGATGTCGGACAATGTCGCCCAGGTGTCGGCTTCGTTCGGATCAAGCTCGATGGCCCTGGCAAACTCGGCGTCGGCCTCGGCGAAGTTGCGCTCGTAGGCAAGCAGATTGGCCAGCACCCAGCGGCAGCCGGCGTCGCTAGGATCGATCGCGACGGCTTTGCGCGCCAATTCCAGAGCGATGCCGCGGGTCGGTTCGATCGGCGCGCCCCAGTGCACCCACCCCATCCAGTGGTTCATGGCGAGCCAGCGATAGGCCTCGGCATAATCGGGGTCGAGCGAAACGGCGCGGGTGAGCATCAGATGCGCTTCCCGGGCGGTCTGTGGAGAATCGTCGATCAACTTGCGCGCCCGCACGCAGAGATCATAGGCCTCGAGGCTCCTGGGGCGATTGCGTGATGGCGGGGTGCGCAGCCGGCCAAGCAGCGCCTCGACGATCTTCGCCGTCACCTCGTCCTGAACGGCAAAGATATCTTCCAGATTGCGATCGAAGCGCTCGGCCCACAGGTGCTCTCCACTCAGCGCATCGACCAGCTGGGCATTGATGCGCACGCGTCCGGAGGCCCGCCGTGCGCTTCCTTCCAAGAGGTAACGCACGCCAAGATCCTCCGCGATCGCGCGCACATCCATCGCCCTGCCCTTGTAGGCAAAGGTGGAGTTGCGGGCGATGACGAAAAGGCCACCGCTCCGGGAGAGATCGGTGATCAGGTCTTCCGTCAGCCCGTCCGCAAAGGAATCCTGATCGGAATCGTTGCTGAGATTGACGAAGGGCAACACAGCGATCGACGGTCGGCCCGGTAGCGGCAATGGCTTTCGCCCGCCTGCCAGCCGCTCGATATTGCCCATGAAACGGTATCCGACGCGCGGAACCGTTGAAATCCACTCGCCGCCGTCGGCAGCCCGGCCGAGCAGCTTCCTGAGCTGTGCGATCTGTACGGTGAGATTGCCTTCCTCGACGGCCGTGCCCGGCCAGGCGGCGTCCATCAGCTCGGTCTTGGCAAGAATCTCGCCTGGCCGTTCCACGAACGCCGCAAGCAGCTTCACGCCACGATACCCGACCGCAACCGGATCATCGTTCCGCAGGAGCGTTCCCGCCCCCGGATCAAGCACGAATGGACCAAAGGCAAAACGCGTATCCTGCATGCGGCGATCTATAGCCCGTTTGGAAGATTTTGAGAACTTTTTGGAAGGGCTTAAGTACGGCGTCGATCCTATTTCGCAGAATCCAACCTCCTTCAGATCGAGGATCTCCGGATCCCTCAAAGCCGATAGCGAGGTTGTCATGAACAACGCCCCCTTTTCTCCCATCGTTTCCCCTCAGCCAGCGGCGCCAAAGACGCAGAGGAGCCCGACGCGTTCGCTTTACCCCGTCGAGACGCTGAGACGGGTGGTCGCCGCCTGGCGTGAACGGAACCAGTTTCACGTCGAGCTCGAGCGAAAGCTCAAGGGTGATCCGCATTTGATCGACGATATCGGCCTGACGAGACGCCAGGTCGAGCAGGAACTCGCCAGACCCTTCTGGCAAGTGCTTTGAGGTGAGCCGCGCAATGACATCGGACCAGCAGCCACCACCGGCGCCGACCCTTGGCGAGGCGATCACAACGCTCCGGGAAGATCGGGCCCCATGGGCGGCGATGGCGGGCATCATCGCGACGGTCACCGTGTTTGCGGTGGCGCAGGGGCTCACCTATCCGCTGCTCAGCTTCATCCTGGAGCGGCAGCGGACGGAACCTGCCCTCATCGGCCTGTCGGCGGCCATGACGCCGCTTGGGTTCATCCTGTCGGCGCCTCTGATCCCGATGCTTTCACGGCGGCTGGGCGGTGCCCGGCTCGCGGTCCTGTGTTCGGTGCTGGCCGCCACCACGCTTGCCGCCATTGCCTGGACCGCCGACGTCTGGGCCTGGATGCCTCTGCGCTTTCTGCTGGGCGTCTTCGCCAATCCGCTATCCGTGATCAGCGAGACCTGGCTGGTGGCGATTACGCCCGCGTCGCGCCGCGGCCGGATCATGGGTCTCTATTCCTCCGTCGTCTCGGCCGGCTTCGCCATCGGGCCGCTGTCACTGGGGATGGTCGGAACGGCCGGCTGGTCGCCATTCCTGATCGGCATCGTGGCTTTCCTCGCCTGCGGCCTGATCCTGCTTGCCCTGGTGTCGCGCCTGCCGGAGATGCCGCAGCATGGGGAGGCGACTTCGGTCGCCGGCTTTTTCGCGCTGGCGCCGTTGCTGCTGTTTGCGGTCGCGACGGCTGCGGCCTTCGAGCAGACCCTGCTTTCGCTGCTTGCGGTCTATGGCGCAGCGCTTGGCAGCGACGAAGCGCGCGTCGAACCGCTCATCACCTGCTTCATTGCCGGCAATGCGTCGCTGCAGGTCCTGCTCGGACGGCTCTCCGAACGCAGGGGATCGAGGCGGACCATGCTGTTCTGCGTGCTTTCATCCCTGGCCGGATGCCTTCTGCTGCCATGGCTGTTCGACAGCTGGCTCATCTGGCCGCTCGTTTTTGTCTGGGGTGGGGTGACGTTCGGGATCTATACCCTGTCGCTGATCCAGCTCGGCGAGCGCTTCAACGGCCAGGCGCTGATCGCCGGCAACGCCGCCTTTGCCTTTGCCTGGGGCCTTGGCGGTATGGTCGGCTCACCGGCAACGGGACTTGCCATGCAAGTGACCGGACACCACGGCCTGCCGCTGTCTCTCGGCCTGCTCTGCGCCGTCCTCGCTGGGCTGTTGATCGTCAAGGGAAGCCGCCGCTGACGGACCCGGTCCGCCTGCTTCCTGCCGGCTGCCTCAAACCAGGATGAAGAGCACGAGCAAGGCCACGATGACCGCCGCGACGACGAAGCCCGTATGGGTTCGGCGTGCGGGGTCAAGCGGCGAACGGTAGAGGCTCTGCAGGAACGACATGGGCACCTCGGAGGTCGCGCCATGTCCCTCGCCCTGCTTGATGTCCTTGGCGATAGCTTCGGCCGCATCCTCGCTCAAGGGCGGCCTGTTCACTCCCGACGTCATGGATCTCATCCTCCGGCAGCAAAACCGGGCACATGGTGAGCCGGATCTGCGGCGAAGGCAACGGGCAAAGTCTGGCGTGCGGCCAGATGCAAAAAAGCCGGTTCATTCGCCCGGCTTTTCCATTCTCGGTTCGTGCAAAATGGACCCTACTGGGCCTAGCGCTTGGCCCAGAGCACCTTGAAACGGGCGTTGCGGCAGGTCTCGCCATATTCCTTGGAATTTTCGGCCAGAACCTGCTCGTAGGGCAGGCCGCGATTGGCGACCATCATCAGCTTGCCACCCTGCTTCAGCGCCTTCAGCGCCGTCTTGATGATGGCGACGCCGAGCGCCGGCTCAGCCGCGTGGCCCTCATGGAAGGGCGGGTTCATGACGATGAGGTCGTACTTGTCGCGCGGCTCTTCGCTCGTCAGGTCGAACCAGTAGAAGCGCGCCGGCATGCGCGGCGCGTTCGCCATCATGTTGACGCGGGCCGCCTCGAGCGCCTCGTGATCGGCCTCGAAGAGATCGACCCCCTTGGTGCCCGGCGACGCTTCTGCGAGCTTGGCTGCGAGATAGCCCCAACCGGCGCCGAAATCGGCGGCATGACCGTGGAAATCGATCGGCAAACGCGAGGCCAGTAGTTCGGAGCCGGCATCGATACGGTCATGCGAGAACATGCCGGGCGATGCCTCGAACAGGCCATCGACGCGCACCGGCACCTTGGCGAGCTTTTGTACGGCGTCGGTGACATCTTCTGGACGGGTGAACCAGAAGGCGACGCCGTGGTATTTCGGCAGATGGTCGCCGTCCCATTCGAACTTGGCGATGCGCTTCTTCAGCGACTGGATGCCATCTTCCTTACCGCCGGCAACGACGATCAGGCCGCCTTCGCGCGTGCGCTTCAGCGCCTCGGCGATCCGGTCTTCGTTCTCGCCCTTGTGCTTGCCGCACAGGATCAGCGTGACGTCGTAGTCCTCGCCGGTGATTTCAGGCGCCACGTCGGCACGGGCGGCCTCCAGGGCGCGATAGAGCGGCCGCAGCGGCTGCACGGCAGAGATCGACGCCTCGAAGCCTTGGGGCAGCCTGTAGCCCGCTTCCGCGCCAAGGAACAGCACGCGCTCGCCCGCGCCCGGCGGGTCGATCACGCCGCTGTCGAACGGGTAAAACAGGGTCTTCAACGAATCTCGGCTCATCGGTCTATCCGTCATCTTCTTACAAGAAAGGGGCGCGGAGCGAACCGCCCCGCGCCCCGAATGCATTCGGGTGAAGCGCGCTTATTCAGCGGCTTCGCCGTCGCCCTTCTTCTCGGACTTCTCGGCAGCAATTTCCTTGCCGGTGGCCTGGTCGACGACCTTCATCGACAGGCGAACCTTGCCGCGCTCGTCGAAGCCCATGAGCTTGACCCAGACCTTGTCGCCTTCCTTGACGACATCGGTCGTCTTGGCGACGCGCTCGGAAGCGAGCTGCGAGATGTGGACGAGGCCGTCACGGGCGCCGAAGAAGTTGACGAAAGCGCCGAAGTCGGCGGTCTTCACAACGGTGCCTTCGTAGATCTGGCCGACTTCCGGCTCGGCGACGATCGAGTGGATCCACTTGCGGGCCGCTTCGATTTCCTTGCCGGACGAGGAGGCGATCTTCACGGTGCCGTCGTCTTCGATGTTGATCTTGGCGCCGGTCTTTTCGACGATTTCGCGGATGACCTTGCCGCCCGAACCGATGACTTCGCGGATCTTGTCGACCGGGATGTTCATGACTTCGATGCGCGGGGCGAATTCGCCGAGCTGGCCACGGCTTTCGGAGATGGCCTTGGCCATTTCGCCGAGGATGTGGAGACGGCCGCCCTTGGCCTGGTTGAGCGCGATGCCCATGATCTCTTCGGTGATGCCCTCGATCTTGATGTCCATCTGGAGCGAGGTGATACCGGCGTCGGTACCAGCGACCTTGAAGTCCATGTCGCCGAGGTGGTCTTCGTCGCCGAGGATGTCGGAGAGAACGGCGAAGCGCTCATCTTCCTTGATCAGGCCCATGGCGATACCGGCAACCGGCTTTGCAAGCGGAACGCCAGCGTCCATGAGGGCGAGCGAGGTGCCGCAGACGGTAGCCATCGAGGACGAGCCGTTCGACTCGGTGATCTCGGAAACGACGCGCAGCGTGTAGGGGAACTGCTCGGCTTCCGGCAGCATCGGGCGGATAGCGCGCCAGGCGAGCTTGCCGTGACCGATTTCGCGACGGCCCGGGGAGCCCATGCGACCGGTTTCGCCGACCGAGTAGGGCGGGAAGTTGTAGTGCAGCATGAAGCGTTCTTTGTACATGCCGGTCAGGCTGTCGACGTACTGTTCGTCTTCGCCGGTGCCGAGCGTGGCAACGACGATCGCCTGCGTCTCACCGCGGGTGAACAGGGCCGAACCGTGGGTACGCGGCAGAAGGCCGACTTCCGAAACGATCGCCCGAACGGTTTCGAGATCGCGGCCGTCGATGCGGCTCTTGGTGTCGAGGATGTTCCAGCGAACGATCTTGGCCTGCAGGTGCTTGAAGACGGCGCCGATGACTTCGGCAGTGTGCTTCGGCTCGGCGCCTTCCGGGAAGAAGTGTGCCTTCACCTTTGCCTTGACGGCGTCGACGGCAGCGTAGCGGGCAGCCTTCTCGGTGATCTTGTAGGCATCGCGCAGTTCGGCTTCGGCCATGCCGAGCATTTCGGCTTCGAGCGCGGAATGATCTTCCGGCTGGAAGTCGCGCGGCTCCTTGGCGGCAACTTCAGCGAGCTTGATGATTGCGTCGATGACCGGCTGGAAACCCTTCTGGCCGAATACGACGGCGCCGAGCATGACGTCTTCCGCCAGTTCCTTGGCTTCCGATTCAACCATCAGCACCGCTTCCTGGGTGCCGGCGACGACGAGGTCGAGGGTCGATTCGTCCATCTCGTCGAGATGCGGGTTCAGCACGTACTGGCCGTTGATGTAGCCGACGCGCGCGCCGCCGATCGGGCCCATGAACGGGACACCCGACAGCGTCAGCGCAGCAGAAGCGGCAACCATCGACAGGACGTCGGGGTTGTTTTCGAGGTCATGCTGCATGACCGTGACGACGACCTGGGTGTCGTTCTTGTAGCCCTCGGGGAACAGCGGGCGGATCGGGCGGTCGATCAGGCGCGAAACAAGTGTTTCGTTTTCGCTCGGACGGCCTTCGCGCTTGAAGTAGCCACCCGGGATCTTGCCGGCGGCGTAGGTCTTTTCCTGGTAGTTGACGGTCAGCGGGAAGAAGTCCTGGCCCGGCTTCGGCGCCTTGGCCGAAACGACGGTGGCGAGAACGACGGTTTCGCCGTAGGTGGCGAGAACGGCGCCGTCAGCCTGACGGGCGACCTTGCCGGTTTCGAGCTTGAGCGGACGCCCAGCCCATTCGATTTCAACCTTGTGGGTATCGAACATGTTCTGTCCTTCGTGTGCGGCGGACCTCTCCGCGGCTGTTGCAGCGCGGGCGGTCGAAGGGCCGCATGAAATGGCGCATCACGGGCAAGACAACGGGAGGCTTCACGCTTTAATCGGCTGGTTTCCGCTTTGCCCGTCCACCCGCTTTGAAGCGGCGTTTCCGGCAAGCAGGGGCCGAAGCATCCTGCAATCCTGCCCCATGACGGGCCATCGGTTGATCCGCGATACCGGCCCATCCGGCTCGCTGGACGCTCTCGTTTAGCCACGTTTCCTATGCGGCTGGAGAGTTTAATCGTCGAGCGTTCAACGCTCCATAAAAAAGCCGGCGGGCCGCAAAGACCCGCCGGATAAGTCGCTTAGCGACGGATGCCCAGGGCACCGATCAGCTTGGTGTAGCGCGCTTCGTCTTTCTTCTTCAGATAGTCGAGGAGCGAACGACGGCTGGAAACCATCGCGAGCAGACCACGGCGGGAATGGTTATCCTTCTTGTGGCCCTTGAAGTGTTCGGTCAGGTTGTTGATCCGTTCCGTCAGGATAGCAACCTGGACTTCCGGAGAGCCGGTGTCGCCTTCAACGGTTGCAAATTCCTTGATGAGCTGAGCCTTACGCTCTGCAGCAATCGACATCGGATGATCCTTTCGATTTCGAGGATTTAGGGACGCCGTCAGCCGGGATGTCGTCCAGCTGCGGCCGTGAATGCAACGGGCATTTAGCCTTTTGCTGGCGTGCCTATAAACGAATTGGATGAAAAAGGAAAGGGTCATGGACCGGCGCTCGCGAAGGCCGGCGGATGGCCTCAATATCCGGTCGGGCACCGCTTCATCGGGGGCGATTTTATCCGGCCGCGATCGGCAGCTGTGCGGCTCGGATCGGTGGAGAAAACCCGCCGGCGGCCGGTCATGGCGCGTCGTCTTCGCCGGCCTGTCGCGGCACGGTGATCCGCCACTCGATACCGTCGGCATGCATCGTCCGCTCCAGCACCGCATTCAGGGCCATGCCGAGCATGCGTTCGAGCACGAGCGTGCCAAAACCCTTGCGGATCGGGTCTGACGGCTTGCCCGCGAGATCGGCCCCCTCCTCCCGCCAGCGAATGGCGATGCCCTCATCCTCCAGCGACCAGCTCAGCTTGACGACGCCGGTGGTATTGGCGAGCGCGCCGTATTTGGTGGCATTGGTCGCGAGCTCGTGCAGCGCCATGCCGAGCGTCTGGGCGATCTGGGTTTCGAGCCGCAAAGGCGGACCGGACAGGATCACCCGCCTCGGATCGTCAGGCGTGAACGGCTGCAGCTGGTTCTGGGCCAGTTCCCGGAAATCCACCCCTTGGGCGGCATTGGCGATCATCAGGTCGGTGGAGCGGGCGAGCCCGGCGATGCGCTTGCGGAAACTGTCGGCGAAATCGGCGGCGCTCTCGGCCGAATAGACCGACTGGTTCAACATCGACTGGATCACCGTCAGCTGGTTCTTCGAGCGGTGCGCCACCTCGCGCATCAGGAACCGGATTTCGCTCTCCGCCTTGGTGCGTGCGGCTGCCGCCCGCGCCAGTGCCGCTGAGACCTGCTCGACCTCGGCGATCATGTGCGGGCGCGGCTCGATCCGCTCGCCGGCGCCAAGGCGGCGCGCATCCTGCGCCACGAGCTTCACACCCTGCGACAGGAGCCGCGCGATGGCCAGCGAACCGGCGATCGCGATGCCGGCAAAGATGATGCCGCCGAGCGAAAGCCACAGGAACGACCAGACGGCGGGCGCATCGACGATCGAGCGCGGCGCCCAGGCGATGATCCGCCAGCCGGTGATGACAGAGAATTCGGTCGCCACCCGATATTCCGTGCCGTTCTCCTTGATGTTGCGAACGCCGATGCTGATCGCTGGAACCTTGTCGAGAAAGAACGGCTTGCCGGCCTTGACCGCCGCATCCGAGGAGATGATGACCTTTCCCGCGCCGTCGACGAGGGCCGCGTTCCAGCCGGGCGACAGCGTATCACGGTTGACGGCCTTGGCCATGTTCTCGGCGTTTTGCGTCAAGGCCAGCAGGTATTCCTCACCGGTCGAGAGTTTGGCCGGCAGATAGACGTTGAACACCCATTTTCCGGCGGTCTTGCCGAAGAAGACATTGGAGACGAGCGGCGCGCCGTTGTTGGTGAAGGCGCGCTCGATGGAGTCCGGGTCGGATCCCTTGCCGAGCTGCGTGCCGAAGGGAACGCGGGTGTTGAGCCGCTGCTCGTGCTTGCGATCGATGACGATCAGGTAGGAATCGGTCTGGGCCAGCGCTGTCGAGGCTCTCTCGTAAAAGGCCTGCAAATTGGGGTCCTCGATCGCCCGCGAGGTCGACAGCACCTTCAGCGTCGTCAGCATCCCCTCGATATCGCGCTCGACGATGCGCGTCACCGATCCGGTCGAGGCCTGCAGCAGCGAGGTGATAACCTGCTCCTGCGCGTCGACGCTGCGCTTCAGCACGACGAGCGAAAAGATGAAGGCCGGAACGATGGCGACCAGCAGCAACGACGTCAGATAGAAACTGAACGGGCGGGTCAGCCCATGGCGGGCGCGATCGACCATCGCCGCCAGGCCATTGCTTGCCCTGCGTTTTCCTTCCTCCGTCACACCGGTCACCTGCAACGTCCCTTTCCGTTCCCTGGCGGCATCAACGCCTTGGGCGCACGTCGCCGCAAATGGCGCAACCGCCAAACGGCAACGAAACGCGATAGGGAAACGGAATCACCTCGGATGGACTGGGAACCCATGCCGGGATCATGCGTCAAGGATGAAGCAAAGGCAAATGGTTCCGGGCGCTTAGCTTCCGGCGAAGACACGCTTGGGACGGAATTCACCCTCAGCGATCTCACCGATAGCGACCAGCTTGCCGCGCGCCGTGGCATAGGCCTCGGGCGTCGCCAGCGGTGCGTCGCGGCCGCGCAGGATGATGGGATTGCCCATTCTGAGACGGTGCGCCTGGTCGTCGTTGACAGGCACGTGCGGCAGGCTGGAAAGCGCTTCGCCGGTCTCGATCAGATAGGCGTCGAGTGCCGCCAGACGTTCCTGGTCGTCCTCGATCTTTTCCAAAGCCACCAGGTCGGCAAGCGGCACCATGTCCTCTTCCCCGAAAGGGGCGACGAAGGTACGGCGCAGCGACGCGATGTGACCGAAACACCCGAGATCGCGGCCCATGTCGCGGGCGAGCGAGCGCACATAGGTGCCCTTGCCGCATTCGATTTCGAAATGGGCGAGATTGGGTGCAGCCCCCAGCAGCGTCAGCCGGTGGACCTCGACCTCGCGGGCCGGGATCTCGACCGTCTCGCCGTCGCGGGCGAGATCATAGGCGCGCTCGCCATCGATCTTGATCGCCGAGAACTGCGGCGGGACCTGGCTGATGACGCCGGTATATTTCGGCAGAAGCGCGCGGATCGCCTCTTCGTTCGGCCGCTCGGCCGAGGAATGGGTGACCTCACCTTCGAGGTCGTCCGTGGAGCGCTCCTCGCCCCAGGCGACGGTGAATTCGTAGATCTTGCGTCCATCCATCACGTAAGGGACGGTCTTCGTCGCATCGCCAAGCGCAATCGGCAGCATGCCTGAGGCGAGCGGATCGAGGGTGCCGGCGTGGCCGGCCTTCTGGGCCTTGAACAGCCACTTGATCTTCGAGACGGCTTCGGTGGAGCCGAAGTCGAGCGGCTTGTCGAGGATCAGCCAGCCCGAGATCGGGCGGCCCTTGGGCTTACGCGGTTTGGACATGAAATCTACTATTCTTCGTCTTCGGTCTGGTCGAGATCGCGGCTGACTTCCGGCGAACGCAGGAGTTCATCGATCTTCTTGTAGTTGTCGAAGCTCGTATCGTCGCGGAAACGAACGTCGGGCATGTATTTCATCTGCCGAAGCTGCGGGCCGAGGCGGCCGCGAATGTACTTGGCGTTGCGGTTCAGCGCGTCGATGACTTCGTCATGGTTGGGTACGCCGAGCGGGGTCACGTAGGCGGTGGCGATCTTCAGATCCGGCGACATGCGCACTTCCGAGATCGCGATGACGGTCTTTTCGATCACGGGATCGCGAACTTCGCCGCGCTGCAGAACCTGCGTGATCGCTGCACGCACCTGTTCACCGACACGCAGCATGCGCTGGGAAGGGGCAGAGGATGTGGCTTTGGTCATGGTCGTTGGCTTTCCAAGGTATTGCGCCCGCCCGGGGCGGCAATCCGTTTTATTCTTAAGCGTAATATAGCGTCCCTGCCTCAGCCACGGGTAGCCCTGATTGCCTGCGCCCGCTTTCTTTGACGCAGCCCCAGAAAGACGCCCGTAGCGGTCAACACGAGCGCGGACAGCAGATGGATCAGTTCGAACTGCGGATGAGCGCAACCCTCATTGATAGCCGACTGCCATACCTGGTGCTCGGCATCTCCCCAGGATGTGATGGCCATCATCAGGAGGAGGCCGCCGAGAAGACTCCCGACCCAAAGCAGCGCCCGAAGGCGCAAAACCACTGAACCGATAAACAGACAGAAAAGCGCCGCCAGGCCGACCCAATTGGTCAGGAAAGCGGCCACCTCGTTGAAAACCGAGAAATTCTGCCCATCCCATCCGGGATAGATCTTGTCGCAGACTTCCGCGAAAGCCGGCGTCCGCCAAAACGACACAACAGCGGCCAAGGCCGCCGTTGTGCAGATTTGCCGGGCTTTCAGCCCCCATTAGAGCGTCCGGGTGATATGCTCGACGCGGAAGCACTCGATCGTATCGCCGGCGCGGATGTCTTCGTAGTTCTCGAAGGCCATGCCGCATTCCTGACCGACGTTGACTTCAGAGACTTCGTCCTTGAAGCGCTTGAGGGTCTTGAGCTTGCCTTCGTGGATAACGACGTTGTCGCGAACCAGACGGACGCCGACGCCACGCTCGACCTTGCCTTCGGTGACGCGGCAACCCGCGACCTTGCCGACCTTGGTGATGTTGAACACCTCCAGGATCTCGGCGTTGCCGAGGAAGGTTTCGCGACGCTCCGGCGAGAGCAGACCCGACATCGCCGCCTTCACGTCATCCACCAGATCGTAGATGATGTTGTAGTAGCGGATCTCGATGCCGGCACGCTCGGCGGCCGAACGGGCCTGCGAGTTGGCGCGGACGTTGAAGCCGATGATCGCGGCGTTCGATGCCTCGGCGAGCGAGATATCGGACTCGGTGATACCACCGGCACCCGAATGCACGATGCGTGCACGCACTTCGTCGGTTCCGAGCTTTTCGAGAGCACCGGCGATCGCTTCGATCGAGCCCTGCACGTCGCCCTTGATGACCAGCGGGAACTCCTTGAGACCGGAGGTCTGGAGCTGGGTCATCATCTGCTCGAGCGAACCGCGCGAGCCGGACTGACGGGCAACCTGCTTCTCGCGGGCGAGACGCTGGCGGTATTCGGAGATCTCGCGAGCACGGCTTTCGTTTTCGACGACGGCGAACTTGTCACCGGCAGCCGGCGTACCCGACAGGCCGAGAACCTCGACCGGCATCGACGGGCCAGCTTCCTTGACGTGTTCGCCCTTGTCGTTGACGAGCGCGCGCACACGGCCCCACTGATCACCGGCGACGATGATCTGGCCCGGACGCAGCGTGCCCTTCTGAACGAGCACGGTCGCAACCGCACCACGGCCACGGTCAAGCTCGGCTTCGACCACCGTACCTTCGGCCGTCCGGTTCGGATTGGCGCGCAGGTCGAGGATTTCCGCCTGGAGCAGGATCGCTTCCAGCAGCTTGTCGAGGTTGGTGCCGTTCTTCGCGGAGACTTCCACGTCGAGAACTTCACCGCCCATGGATTCGACGAAGACTTCGTGCTGCAGCAGTTCGGTGCGAACCTTCTGCGGGTTTGCCGTCGGCTTGTCGACCTTGTTGATCGCCACGATGATCGGAACACCCGCCGCCTTGGCGTGGTTGATCGATTCGATCGTCTGCGGCATCACGCTGTCGTCAGCCGCAACCACCAGGATCGCGATGTCGGTCGCCTGGGCACCACGGGCACGCATGGCGGTGAACGCCGCGTGGCCGGGGGTGTCGATGAAGGTGATCTTGTTGCCGTTCTGCTCGACCTGGTAGGCGCCGATATGCTGGGTGATACCACCCGCTTCGCCGGCAACCACGTTGGCATGACGGATGGCGTCGAGCAGCGAGGTCTTGCCGTGGTCGACGTGACCCATGATCGTAACGATCGGCGGACGCGGCTCCATTTCTTCGTCCGAGTCCGAAACGTTGAAGATGCCTTCCTCGACGTCGGATTCCGAAACGCGCTTGACCGTGTGGCCGAATTCGCCAGCGATGAGTTCAGCCAGATCGGCGTCGATCAGATCGCCGGGCTTCATCATCTGACCTTCCTTCATCAGGTACTTGATGACATCGACGGCGCGTTCAGACATGCGCTGCGACAGTTCCTGAATGGTGATGGTTTCGGGCAGGATGACTTCGCGAGAAATCTTCTCGCGGGTTTCCTGCATCTGGCTGCGCTTGAACTTCTCCTGGCGACGACGCATGGCCGACAGCGAGCGAGCGCGCTGGCCGGCATCCTCATCGCCCGCGGTGCTCAGCGTCAGCTTGCCCTGGCGGCGACCATCGTCACCCTTCGGGCGGGCCGGAACCTTTGCCGGCTCCGGACGCACGACCTTGCCGCGAACCGGACCTGCGCCAGGACGCGGACCACGATCCTCATCCTTCTCGTTGTCGACCTTGCGGCCGCGCAGAGCGCCGGTCGGAGCCGGGGTCGGAAGTCCAGTTGCAGCTTCCGCAGGCCGTGCAGCCTGCGGGCGGCCGTCGGCGCGACGCTCGGTGGAAGCGGGTGCGCGAGCTGCCGCGGGGCGCTCTTCGACAACCTCTTCGACCTTTGCTTCGGGCTCGACTGCCGGACGGGCGGCTTCTTCAGCGGCGCGGCGTGCAGCTTCTTCCTTCTCCTGAAGGAGACGGGCTTCTTCCTCGCGCTTGCGGCGCGCTTCGTTCTCGGCGCGGATGACCGCTTCTTCGGCGTCGCGGATCTGCGCTTCGGCCAGAGCACGGCGGCGTGCATCGATCTCACCGGCTGAAAGCTGGTTCAGAACGACACCCACACGCGGCCGGTTGGCCTGGTTGGCTTCCTGGCGCGTCGAATGCTGCTGCGGCTGCGGGGCCGGGCGGCCGGAAGGCTGCGGCTGAGCCGGACGCTGCTCGACCGGGCGTGCGGCGGGAGCCGCGGCAACCGGCGTGATCGGGCGCTCGTCCTTAGGGCGATGGAAGGGGCGTTTCTTGGTTTCGACCACGACCGCCTTGGTGCGGCCACGGCCCATGTCCTGACGCACGGTCCCCTGCGAAACCCCGTGGGGCTTCAGGGTCAGCGTCTTCTTGCCTGCTGCGCTGCCTGTCTTGTCGTCGTTGTTGTCGGTCATTCCGTTCCGTTCCTAGCGATCAGGGCCGGATGCGTATCACCTGACCCTGTCTTCCAAATTGTCTCAAACAATGTACGCGATGCCAGACTGTGCCGGTGACTCGGGTCATTGCTGTGGCTTGCCAGCGCCGCCTTCGGCCCGGACCGGGACGGATCCTCGGTACTTTTCGAGCATGATTGCGCGCTTCACTACACCCTCACCCGCCTGCCCTGCAAGCGCTGCGGCATGGATAAAAGCATTACTTCCTAAAAGGCCCTCCATTTCCGCCCCGGTGAAGGGACGGAACGAAGGTATTTCCGTTTCGTCGTCGGCCACGAAGCTCATCGCCTTGCGGGCCTGGTCTATCTTGCGCACGCCGTCGGCGGCAGCATCGGCCGCGTGGAACACGGCAAGCGCTGCCAGACCGCGCACGGCCTGCTCCGTCTTCGTCGCGCCGGAAATGAACTGGGCCGCCTTGCGCGCCAAGTTCATCATTCCGGCCAGCTGCTCACCGAGCAGCCGGTCGACATCGTCGGCGAGCGTCGCGTCAGCCTTGACGTCCGCCTTGAGTGCGCGGGCGAAGAACTTCTTCGCCACCGCCTTCTCGATCAGCGCCCGCTCGGCCTTCACCCAGCAGCCGCGCCCCGGAAGCTGACGCTTCAGATCC
This sequence comes from Ensifer sp. LBL, assembly GCF_050435225.1. NCBI lineage: Bacteria > Pseudomonadati > Pseudomonadota > Alphaproteobacteria > Hyphomicrobiales > Rhizobiaceae > Ensifer > Ensifer sp. LBL. Next base: position 1,357,489 of record NZ_JBNDJY010000001.1, read on the forward strand.
GGAACGACGCGACCGTCGGGCCCGGCCACGAAGCGGATCAGCTCGTCGGGCGATCCGCTTTCGCGGGTGACGATGCAGGTCCGCGTGCTGCCGCTGCGATCCTTCGGACCCCCATCTACAGGCAGGGTGTCCGAAGACAGGCTGTCGGCCTCATCAGAGACGGTCATCGCCCTTAAGCGTCCTGCTCGGCGCCTTCGGCAACGTCGATCGGCTCTTCACCTTCGACCTCGTCGCTTGCCAGGTCCTCTTCCGTGATCCAGCCAGCCGCAAGGCGGGCCTGAACGATCATGGCTTCGGCTTCGGCGCGCGAAACTTCGAACTTCGAGAAGGTGCCCTCGAAACGCTTGGTCTCGCCGTCCTTGCGTTCGCTCCAGCCGACGAGATCGTCCGCGGCGCAACCGGCAAAGTCTTCGACCGTCTTGATGCCTTCTTCGCCGAGCGCAACGAGCATCTGGCTCGTCAGGCCGTCGATCGAGCGCAGTTCGTCGGCAACGCCGAGTTCCTTGCGCTTGGCATCCAGTTCGGCTTCCAGCTTTTCCAGGAACTCGCGGGCGCGGGTCTGGATTTCGGTCGCGGTCTCGTCGTCGAAGCCGTCGATCGAGGCGATTTCGTCGAGATCGACATAGGCGAGCTCCTCGACGGCGGCAAAGCCTTCGGAAGCCAGAACCTGACCGACCATTTCGTCGACGTCGAGCGCGTCCATGAATAGGTTGGTGCGCTCGGTGAATTCCTTCTGGCGGCGCTCGCTCTCTTCCTGCTCGGTGAGGATGTCGATATCCCAGCCGGTCAGCTGCGAGGCAAGGCGAACGTTCTGGCCGCGACGACCGATGGCGAGCGACAGCTGCTCGTCCGGAACGACCACTTCGATGCGCTCTGCATCCTCGTCGAGAACGACCTTGGCGACTTCCGCCGGCTGCAGCGCGTTGACGATGAACGATGCCGGGTCCTGCGACCACGGAATGATGTCGATCTTTTCGCCCTGCAGTTCGCCGACGACGGCCTGAACGCGCGAACCGCGCATACCGACGCAGGCGCCGACCGGATCGATCGAGCTATCGTTGGAGACAACGGCGATCTTGGCGCGCGAACCCGGATCACGGGCAACCGACTTGATCTGGATGATGCCGTCGTAGATCTCAGGCACTTCCATGGTGAAGAGCTTCACCATGAACTGCGGATGGGTACGCGACAGGAAGATCTGCGGGCCGCGCTGTTCGCGGCGAACGTCGTAGACGAAGGCGCGGACGCGGTCGCCGTAGCGCATGTTTTCGCGCGGGATCATCTCGTCGCGGCGGATGATGCCTTCGCCACGGCCAAGGTCGACGATGACGTTGCCGTATTCGACGCGCTTGACGGTGCCGTTGACGATTTCGCCGACGCGATCCTTGAACTCGTCGAACTGGCGATCGCGTTCGGCTTCACGAACCTTCTGCACGATGACCTGCTTGGCCGACTGGGCGGCGATGCGACCGAAATCCATCGGCGGCAGCGGATCGGCGATGAAGTCGCCGAGCTTGGCATCCGGGTTGCGATCGCGAGCAAGCTCGAGCGGGATCTGCGTGGAGTAATCGTCAGCCTTCTCGACCACTTCCAGAAGACGCTGCAGGCGGATTTCGCCGGTCTTGGAGTTGATGTCGGCGCGGATGTTCGATTCCGACCCATAGCGCGAGCGGGCGGCCTTCTGGATCGCGTCGGCCATCGCGGCCAGAACGATCTCACGGTCGATCACCTTTTCACGCGCGACAGCATCCGCGATCTGCAGAAGCTCGAGCCGGTTAGCACTGACTGCCATGTCTTGTCTCCGTTGGGTTGCAGGGGGCTTCACGCTCCGCCCGACTTATTCCTCAATAGGTGAATCTTCGTCTTCGAAATTTTCATTCGCAGCGCGTGCCGCCTTCGCCTTCTTGTCGGCGGTCAGCGCATCACGGATCAGATCGTCGGTCAGGATCAGCCGCGCTTCGGAAAGCGTGGTGAACGGGATCACGACGACGGGCTCCTCGCCATAGGCAACCTGGTCGCGCTCGAGCCGGAAACCGTCGTCATCGACGGAAACGATCTTGCCGCGGAACCGCTTGCGGCCGTCGACCAGAACCGACGTCTCGCATTTCAGCAGGTGACCCTGCCAGCGGAAGAAGTCGGACTTGCGCACCATCGGGCGGTCGATGCCCGGCGACGACACTTCGAGATGATACGCCTTGTCGATCGGATCTTCCACATCGAGCACCGGCGAAATGGCCTTGGAGATCTCTTCGCAGTCCTCAACGGTCATGGTGCCGTCGGTGCGCTCGGCCATGATCTGCAGCGTCAGGCCGTTCTGGCCGGACATGCGCACGCGCACGAGCTGGTAACCCATCGGCACGATGACCGGCTCGATGATGTCGGCGACGCGCTGGTCGAGACCGGTTTCGGTGATCAGGCGGGGTTCATGTGCATTTTCAGCCGTTGTCGTATCGGACAAACGATCATCTCCTCATCGGACCGGCTAATAAAAAAGAGCGGGTCCTGACGGGCCCACTCTTCATCTACCGATCAAGAATTTGAGGCTCATATACGCCCCATCGCCGCAAATTGCAAGGCGTTGGGCCGCCCGCCGCAAATGGCCGGACTGTCCGCCGGCGAGCATCTTCGCCAACAAGGTCAGTTTCAGCGGGTGGCACTTCGCGTTGTCCGGCCTATAACAGGTAACGAACCGCTTCGAGACGACAATCAAGAAACGAAGAGAGAAGACGAGGTGCCCACCCGTATTTCGCCGCTTGCCCCCTTCAAGCACGACATCTTCCGCACGATCTGGATCGCGAGCCTCGCCTCCAATTTCGGCGGCCTCATTCAATCGGTCGGCGCCGCCTGGCTGATGACCTCCATTTCCTCATCGGCGAACATGGTGGCGCTGGTGCAGGCTTCCACCTCACTGCCGATCATGCTCTTTTCGCTCGTCTCCGGCGCGCTTGCCGACAATTTCGACCGGCGGCGGATCATGCTGGTGGCGCAGTGTTTCATGCTCTTCGTCTCGGCGCTGTTGACGATCTTTGCCTATGTGGGGCTGATCACACCCTGGCTGCTCCTGCTCTTCACCTTCCTCATCGGCTGCGGCACGGCGCTCAACAACCCGTCCTGGCAGGCGTCGGTCGGTGACATGGTCCCGCGCGAAGACCTGCCGGCGGCAGTCGCGCTCAACAGCATGGGCTTCAACATCACCCGCAGCGTCGGCCCGGCGATCGGCGGTGCCATCGTTGCGGCACTCGGCGCGGCGGCGGCCTTCTTTGCCAACACGCTCAGCTATTTCGCCATCCTCTTTGCGCTGGTGCGCTGGCGTCGCGAGGTGCCGACGAACACGCTGCCGCGCGAGACGCTGGGTCGCGCCATTTCGGCTGGCCTGCGCTATGTCGCGATGTCGCCCAACATCGGCAAGGTGCTCTTGCGCGGCTTCCTCTTCGGCCTTTCGGCGAGCGCCATCCTCGCGCTTCTGCCGCTCGTCGCCCGCGACCTCGTCCAGGGCGGGCCACTCACCTACGGTCTTATGCTCGGCGCCTTCGGCCTCGGCGCGATCGGCGGGGCGCTGCTCTCTGCCCGGCTGCGCGAGAAGCTTTCGAGCGAGGCGATCGTGCGCATCGCCTTTACCGGCTTTGCGGCCAGCGCCGCGATCACGGCCTGGAGCACCTATGCCTGGCTGAGCTGTCTCGTGCTGCTTATCTCCGGCGCCTGTTGGGTGCTGGCGCTGTCGTTGTTCAACACCACCGTGCAGCTTTCGACACCGCGCTGGGTGGTCGGCCGGGCGCTGTCGCTCTACCAGACCATGACCTTCGGCGGCATCGCCGGCGGCAGCTGGCTCTGGGGTACGGCCGCCGAGCAATATGGCGCGGCCAACGCGTTGATGGGCTCCTGTCTGCTGATGTTCGCCGGGGTCGTGGTCGGCTTCCGCCTGCCCTTGCCGGAGTTCACCTCGCTCAACCTCGATCCGCTCAACCGCTTCAACGAGCCGCCGCTCGAACTGGACCTGAAGCCGCGCAGCGGCCCGATCGTCATCATGATCGACTACGAGATCGCCGATGACGATATCCCGGAGTTCCTGACGACGATGGCGGAACGCCGGCGCATCCGCATTCGCGACGGCGCCGGACATTGGGCGCTGATGCGCGATCTGGAAAACCCGACCACCTGGACCGAGACCTATCACGTGCCGACCTGGGTCGAATATGTGCGCCACAACCAGCGCCGCACCCAGGCCGACGCCGCCGTCGGCGACCGGCTGACGGCATTGCATAGCGGCAAGACGCCACCGCGGGTGCACCGGATGATCGAGCGCCAGACGATCGTCCCGACGCATTACGAGCGCTACAAGCGACAGGTGAATGTGGACATGCACTAGGTGCTGTTGCCGGCTCTTGCGCCGACATGGGGATCATGCGACAAAAAAAAGGCCCCGTCACCGGGGCCTTTTTCGTTTTGCCGGTTCACAACGCAAGCACCGGCCGGAATTACGTTAACGCAGCTTCGCCTTCAGCGAGGCATCCGGGAAGCAGGTGGCGGCAAGGCCGCTCTTTGCCTGCCAGTCGCCGAGCGAGCGGCGCGTCTTGTAGCCGGGAAGGCCATCGACCTTGCCGACGTCGTAACCCTTGGCAACGAGCGCCTTCTGCATCTTGAGAACATCCGAACGCAGCATGTTGCCGACGTCGCCCCACGTGCCACGGAAAGCGCCGCCGCCGGTGGCGATGCGGTCGGCAAGGTTGCCGATGAACAGCGCGTAGAGGTCGGAGTTGTTGTATTCCTTGAGCACGTAGAAGTTCGGCGTGACGATGAACTCCGGCCCGTGCCGGCCGGCCGGCACCAGCATCATCGAGGATGCCGAAAGTTCGTGCGACGGGAAGGCCTTGCCGGAAATCTGGGTAATGCCCTTGTTTGCCCAACTTGACAGGGGCTGGGCGAGATCCGGGCCTTCCTGCGCACAGGAGACGGCTTCCGGGATCGACACCTCAAAGCCCCAGTCGCGGTCGCGCTGCCACCCCTTCTTGACGAGATAGTTGGCGATCGACGCCAGGCTGTCGGGCACCGAATTCCAGATGTCGCGGCGCCCGTCGCCATCGAAATCGACGGCATATTGCAGGAAGCTCGACGGCATAAACTGCGGCTGGCCCATCGCGCCGGCCCAGGAGCCGCGCATCGCCGCCTCGTCGACATCGCCGCTATCGAGAATATGCAGCGCCGCGATCAGCTCGCGGCGAAAGAGGTCCGGCCGCGTCGACATGAAGGCCTTGGTCGCGAGCACATCGACCACAGGATAGGGGATCTTGGCGCGGCCGAAGCCGGATTCGCGGCCCCAGATCGCAATGACCACCGAGCCCGGCACGCCATAGGTGCGCTCGATCTTCTTGAGCGTCGAGGCATGGGTGGACGCCAGGCCGCGGCCGGTGCCGGCGAGCCCCTGCAGGCGCTTTTCCGAGAAGTAGTTTCCGGGCGAGGAAAACTCCGCCTGGCTCTGCTTCTGCTCCTTCGGCTTCGGGAAGCCGGGGGGCGCCAGATCCGGCAGATCCCAGTTGAGCTTCACGTCAGAAAACGCCGCCTTGAAGGAGCCGGCGGAAATGCCCGCCTTCTTCGCTTCCGGCCAGAGGTCATTCTGCAACCAGGTGCGGAACTGCGCCTCGACATCGGCCTTGGTGGCGGCGTGGGCGGGGAGGCTGAGAGCGAGGAACGCTGCGACGGCGGCGAGGAGGTGTGCACGGGGCTTGCCTCCCTCTGCACGACCGGAAAACAGCGAACGAACCAGAGACTTCAAACGCATCGGCATCCCTTCAGATCGACGTGCGGGCGCGAAGGGCCGCTGCCAGCGTGCCCTCGTCGAGATAGTCGAGCTCGCCACCGACGGGCACGCCATGGGCAAGCCGGGTGATCTTCACCTCCATGCCTTCGAGCTGGTCGGTGATGTAGTGCGCCGTGGTCTGGCCCTCGACGGTGGCGTTGACGGCGATGATCAGTTCGCGGACACCGCCATTGGCGACGCGTTGCACCAGGCCCTTGATGTTGAGATCGTCAGGGCCGACGCCGTCGAGCGGCGAGAGCGTGCCGCCAAGCACGTGATAGGCGGCGTTCATCGCGCCGGCGCGCTCTAGCGCCCAGAGGTCGGAGACGTCCTCGACAACGATGAGCACGGAGTGGTCGCGACGCTCGTCGGAACAGACGGTGCAGGGATCGATCGTATCGACATTGCCGCAGCAGGAGCAGATGCGGACCTTGCGGTGCGCTTCGCCCATCGCGTCGGCGAGCGGCCCCAGCAACTGGTCCTTCTTCTTGACGAGATGGAGGGCGGCACGCCGTGCGGAGCGTGGCCCAAGCCCCGGGACCTTCGCCAGGAGCTGGATGAGTTTTTCGATTTCGGGGCCGGTGACTCGTTTTGCCATGCGGCGCTTTTAGCCCATATCGGCCCGAAACGGAATCGCCTTCGAAACGCCGTCAACGCGGCATCCGGCGGCCTTCACCGCCGGCATGCGAGGGAAGCGGCCGACGAGACCGCCCGCTTCCCGAACTTAACGCCTGGCAGCGATCAGAACGGCAGCTTCATGCCGGGCGGGATCGGCAGGCCGGCGGTCAGCTCGCGGGTCTTTTCCGCCTGCACGGCCTCGGCCTTGTCCTTGGCGTCCTTGTGGGCGGCGACGATCAGGTCTTCGAGGATCTCGACGTCGTCTTCCTTGAACAGTGAGGGGTCGATCTTCAGGCTCTTGAGGGTGCCCTTGCCGTCGAGGCGAACCGTGACGAGGCCACCGCCGGAGGTGCCGTCGACTTCGAGTGCGGCGATTTCCGCCTGCATCTTCTCCATCTTGGCCTGCATTTCCTTGACCTTGCCCATCATCCCCATGATGTCGCGCATCGTCGTCTCCTGTTCTTCTGTTTCTGCTCGCAGACGGGATTATTCGATGTCGTCGCCAGGGACGATATCGCCGTCGGCGGATTCGGCTGTGGCCGGAGCCTGGCTCTCGACCTCTTCTTCAACGGCGCGAATGCGCACGTCGGTGATCTTGGCGCCCGGGAACCGGGCGAGAATGGCGGCGACATCGGGATCCTGGCGTGCGTCGTTGACGCGCTGCTCCTGCGCCCGCTGTTCCGCCTCGATCAATGTCGGCTGGCCGGCCTCTCGGCTGTAGCTGACGATCCAGTGGATACCGGTCCATTCCTTGAGCTTGACCGCAACTTCGCCAAGCAGGGTCTTCGGCGCGTCGTCCGAGACGTTGACGTCGAGACGACCGGGCTCGATCCGCACGAGCCGCAGGAAACCGCGCACGAGCGTCTTCAGCTTGATGTCGCGGTTCTTGGCGCAGAGATCGGCGATGTCGGCGATCGAATTGACCGGCACCGACGGCTGCGGCTTGGCCGCAGGCGCCGGCATCGGGCGTTCTTCGATGCGGCCGACCGCAACCGCCTGGGGCGCTACGTCCGGCACGGCGCGCAGCATGGTTGCGCCATTGCTCGTCGGGCGTTGCACCGGCATCGGCTGCGATGCCTGGGCCGACACGGACACGGAAGCCTGGGCCTGAGCGCCGCCGCCGTTTCCACCCGAAGGGCCAGGACGAGCGCCGCCGCCTTCATTACCGGAAAGCTCCAGCAAGCGCCGCGCAGCCTCTTCCGGCGCCGGCAGATGTGCCGCATGCGCCAGGCGGATCAGCACCATTTCGGCAGCACCCGCCGGGCGCGACGAGCTTTCGGCTTCCGGAATACCCTTGAGCAGCATCTGCCAGATGCGCGACAGTGCGGTGACCGCGACGCTTTCGGCGAAAGCAGCACCGCGGGTGCGCTCGATCTCGCTCAAGGACTGGTCGTTGACCGCCTCGGGCACGTATTTCATGCGGGTGACGAGATGGGTGAAATCGGCAAGATCGGTCAAGACGACCGTCGGGTTGGCGCCGGCCTCATACTGAGCCGTGAATTCCTCGAGGGCCGCGGCGACATCGCCTTTGACGACGTGCTCGAACAGGTCGACGATGCGGGCGCGGTCGGCAAGGCCGAGCATCGAGCGCACGGTCTCTACCTCGACGGCGCCGCCGCCGTGGGCGATCGCCTGGTCGAGCAGCGACAGGCCGTCACGGGCAGAACCTTCGGCGGCGCGGGCGACCATGGCGAGCGCCTCCGGATCGAAGGAGACGCCTTCCTTGCCGAGGATCGTCGAAAACAGGCCGACGAGATCCGATGCGCTGATGCGGCGCAGGTCGAAGCGCTGGCAGCGCGACAGAACCGTGATCGGCACTTTGCGGATTTCGGTGGTGGCGAAGATGAATTTCACGTGCTCCGGCGGCTCTTCGAGCGTCTTCAGCAGGCCGTTGAAAGCCTGGGTCGAGAGCATGTGCACTTCGTCGATGATGTAGACTTTATAGCGGGCCGAAACCGGGCGGTAGCGGACCTGCTCGATGATCTCGCGGATATCGTCGATGCCGGTGTGCGAAGCGGCGTCCATTTCGATGACGTCGACATGACGTCCATCCATGATCGCCTGGCAATGTTCGCCGGGAACACGCAGGTCGATCGTCGGCCGATCGATATCCGGTGTCTTGTAATTGAGCGCGCGAGCGAGGATGCGGGCGGTGGTGGTCTTGCCGACCCCGCGCACGCCGGTCAGCATATAGGCCTGGGCGATGCGACCGGTTTCGAACGCGTTGGTGAGCGTGCGCACCATCGGTTCCTGTCCGACCATCAGGTCGGAGAAATCCTTGGGGCGATATTTGCGCGCCAGAACACGGTAGGCGGCTGGTTTCTCAACGGATGAAATGGACGTATCGTCGCTCATCGACCCTGCCGCTGTTCGAACTCTTGTCCCGACAGGACGGAAAAGGTGGGAGGCTGGCACGATGACCCGTGCCGGAGCTCGTTGGGGCTGCTTCCTTCCGGACCTGACCCGGTTGGCGAGTGGCTCGTCCACCACCAACCTCCCGGCTTCCATATCGGCAATATCGAAAGCAAATGCAAGCCAAGCCATCAAAAAACTGATATCGATATGCAAAACAAGGCGAATCCGCCATTCTCAATAGCCGAGGAGAACCCGTTGACGACCTTCACCCTCGACGAGCGGCTCGAACGCGACGGCATTCCGATCGCCTCGATCGGGCTTTGCCAGATGCGGCTGATGAACGACCGCCGTTGGCCCTGGCTCGTGCTCATTCCCCAGCGTGAAGGCATTTCGGAGATCTTCGACCTCACCCCGCTCGACCAGACGATGCTGACCTTCGAAACGACCATGGCGGCGACGGCGCTGAAGAAGGTCACAGGCGCCGAGAAGATCAATATCGGCGCGTTGGGCAACATCGTCCGGCAGCTTCATGTGCATATCATCGCCCGCAGCGACGGCGACCCGAACTGGCCTGGGCCGGTCTGGGGCTTCGGCAAGGCGGAGCCGTGGGACGAGAAAGAACATCAGGCCTTCGCAGCCCGCATTCTGGAAAACCTCTGAACATGACGAAATCGATCTTTGACCTTCGCAGCCCGCATCCAGAGCCAAGCACCCTCGTCGCCTTCTCGGAGAATCATCTGGATCGCCAGTCGGAGCACCGCGCCGACGATTGCGTCGAGGTGGCGCTGAAGCACCCGGGTGCGCACTTCCTCGCCTTCTCCGGTCCGAAGCTCATCGTCAAGCATGACGAGAAGATCATCGACCCGCTGTTTGCGCCTTATGAGCTCGAAGGCCTCGAACCCGTTCTCGACGAGACGATCCTGCTCGGCTACCTCGCAAACGGCGAACCCCGGCTGGCCGTGCCGACGGGTCTCACCGAAGAGACGATCACCGAGCCCTTCAAGATCGCCGATGGCCGCACCCTCTATCGCCAGCAGATGCTGCCGGAGGAACTGCTTGGCCAGTTCGCGCAAGGCTCGAGCCTGATTACCTGGAACGCCAACAACCGCTTCTGCGGCCGCTGCGCCGGCCCGATGGAAGGCAAGTCCGGCGGCTACCGCCGGATCTGCACCGCCTGCGGCCACATGGTCTTCCCGCGGACCGACCCTGTCGTCATCATGATGACGATCGACCTTGAGCGCGACCTCTGCCTGCTCGGTCGCAGCCCGCATTTCGCGCCGGGCATGTATTCCTGCCTTGCCGGCTTCGTCGAGCCGGGCGAGACGATCGAAAACGCCGTGCGCCGCGAAACGCTCGAGGAGTCCGGCATTCATATCGGCCGGGTGCGCTACCATGCTTCGCAGCCCTGGCCGATGCCGCACACGCTGATGATCGGCTGCTATGCCGAGGCGAAATCGACCGTCATCAAGCGCGACGAACAGGAGCTGGAGGACGTGCGCTGGTTCACGCGCGAGGAAACGACCGCGATGCTCGAACGCTCGACCGGGGTCGCAGACACCGGCGACGCGCATATTCCGCCACCCAAGGGCGCAATCGCACACCAGTTGATGCGCGACTGGCTCGCCTGGGGCGAGCGGGCGTAGGCGCGCTCTAGAGGAGACCGGCCTTGTCCCGCTCCGAACGGCTGCTCGACCTCCTCCAAGTGCTCCGGCGCTACCGCCAGCCGGTGAGCGGTCAGCGGCTGGCGGAAGAAACAGGCGTCAGCCTCCGAACGCTCTACCGCGACATCGCCAGCCTCCAGGCGCAAGGAGCCGATATCGAGGGCGAACCGGGGCTCGGCTACGTGCTCAAGCCAGGTTTCATGCTGCCACCGATGATGTTTTCCGCCGAGGAGATCGAAGCCTTGGTGCTCGGCTCGCGCTGGGTTTCCAAGCGTACCGACGACGATCTCGCCGGTGCTGCCGCCAACGCGCTCGCCAAGATCGCCGCCGTGCTGCCCGCCGAGCTTCGCGAGGAACTTGACAGTTCGACCCTGCTCGTCGGCCCGAGCCCGCCGGCCACCAACGGCATCGACATCGCGGCGCTCCGGCGCGCGATCCGCAACGAACGCAAGGTGGAACTCGACTACGTCGACAATGACGGCAGCGCGACGCAGCGCACCATCTGGCCCTTTGCACTTGGCTTCTTCGAGAACGTGCGCATGGTCATGGCCTGGTGCGAACTGCGCCTGGACTTCCGGCACTTTCGCGCCGACCGCATGCAGCGGATGGCGGTGACCGAGGCGCGCTATCCCCGCCGCCGGCAGGTGCTGATGAAGGATTGGCGCGCGAGCCAGAACATGGCGGCATCAAAGCGCCAGACGGTCGGCTCCTGACGGGCGCTCATGCGCTGATGCTGACAGAAACTGGCAGCGGCCAGTCCTAGCCTTGGCACTCCCGCAACAAGGAGGAAAACCATGGCCAAGGCAAATCTCATCGTTCTCTACGTCAAGGATCCGCTCGCAAGCGTGACGTTCTACCGGGCGGTTCTCGCGCAGGAACCGCAGGTCGCCTACCAGACCTTCTCGTCCTTCGAGCTGCCGGGCGGTTTCACCCTCGGGCTCTGGGCCGAACATACGGTCTCGCCGGAGCCGGCGGCATCGGGCAGCCGATCGGAACTGGCGTTCATGGTGGAGGACGAGAGCGCGGTGCGCGCACATTACGAGGATTGGAAGGGGAAAGGCCTGCCGATTGCGCAGGAATTGACCGAGATGGATTTCGGTCCGACTTTCGTCGCGCTCGATCCGGATGGTCACCGGCTGCGCGTCTGCCTCTACGATTCTTAAGCGAGAGGGTATGCAGCGCGCATCCCGCCAGCCTGAAGCGGCGGGATGCGCGAATGGTGCGGATTAGCGGCCGTAAACGGCGGCCTGGATCTGCGAACGGGACAGACCGATGTCGCTCAGTGCGTGATCGTCGAGAGCGTTCAGCTCGCGGATCGCACGGCGGGTCTTCGCATATTCCATGATCTTCTGACGGATCTTCATCTTTAAAACTCCTTACTTGACGAGCGTCAAATAGGCATTTGCCTAAAATTTGTGTAGCGCCACGATTGCAAACTAGGCATGCGCCAGACGCGTAGCCGGTTAACGAACTTTTGCCACTTTCGCCCCCGTAGGGCGTGGCGAAACCAATGATTCTCTCGGAGAATCATCGCGGACGGAACGCGCAGGAATTAAGCGTGATGCTGTAAAAATCTTAGCCAGATGGCAGATCCGCGAATATGCGGCGCAAGAAGACCGCAACCATAGGCTTTATTTTGACTAGAAATCAGGCGCACTCGGGACCTGCAGCCTCCAGCTTGAGGGCAAAGCTGCGGGCAAACGAAAGCGACCGCCCCACGGCTTTGCCGGAGGCGGTTGGAGCCTGCCTGCGCAGGCTTTTCTCTCAGAAGTCTGGCGCTGGAGCAGATCTGTTCAGAGAACGCCGCGCATCGGGTGTGCGTTATAGGTTCCGAGGATGCGGACCTTTTCGGAGAAAAAGCGCAGCTCGTCCATGGCGTGGCGCACGCCGACGTCGTCCGGGTGCCCTTCGATATCCGCATAGAACTGCGTCGCCACGAACCGGCCGCCGAGCTGGTAGCTCTCGAGCTTGGTCATGTTGATGCCGTTGGTGGCGAAACCGCCCATGGCCTTGTAGAGCGCTGCCGGGATGTTGCGGACATTGAAAACGAAGGTGGTGATGATCAGCTCTTCGTCGCTGGTCCGGGATATGCGCTGCTCTTCGCGGGACAAGACGACGAAGCGGGTGACGTTGCTCTCGGTATCCTCGACATTTTCAGCGATGATTTCGAGGCCATAGAGATCGGCGGCCAGCCGCGGCGCGAGCGCTGCCATCGAGCGGTCGCCCTTTTCTGAAACGAGCTTTGCCGCGCCGGCGGTATCGCCGGCGACGACTGGCTTCCAGCCGTTGGAACGCACGATCTTGCGGCATTGACCAAGCGCATGGATATGGCTGTGCACGGTGCGGATCTCATCACGGGTGACACCCGGAAGCACCATCAGCTGGAAGCGGATCGGCATGAAGTATTCGCCGACGATGTGCAGCCGCGATTCCGGCAGGAGGTGATGGATGTCGGCGACGCGGCCGGCGATCGTGTTCTCGATCGGGATCATCGCCAGATCTGCGTCGCCGTTCTCGACCGCGACGAAGGCATCCTCGAAGGTCTGACAGGGCAACGGCTCCATCGACGGGAACATGTCGCGGCAGGCCATGTCGGAATTGGCGCCATAGTCGCCCTGGAAGGAAATCCTGTTGGTCTTGGCGGTCACGGTAGCGTCCTTCTCAGGTTCTGATATCAGCGGTTACGGGCGGACAGGATGCGGCGGGCCTTTTCCAGCTCCACCGGGGTGTCCACACCAAGCGGGACCGAATCGACGATCTCGACATCGATGCGCATGCCGGCTTCGAGCGCACGCAGCTGCTCCAGCGATTCGCGGCGCTCGAGCACGGAGGGCCGAAGCGAGACGAAACGCTCCAGCGCCTGGCGGCGATAGGCATAGAGCCCGATGTGGTGATAGAGCGGGCCTTCGCCATAGGGCGCGGTCGCGCGGGTAAAATAGAGCGCGCGCAGGCGCGTGTCCGAAAGCGGCGAGCCGACGACCTTGACGATGTTCGGGTTGGTCTTCTCGCTCTCTTCGGTGATCGCCACCGTCAGTGTCGCTATATCGGTGGCGGCATTTTCGAGCGGGTTCAGCGCCGCGCGGATCGATGCTGGCTCGACCGTCGGCAGGTCGCCCTGGACGTTGATGACGATCTCGGCCCCGCCGTTCGGATCGGCCTTCTGCAGCGCTTCGTAGATCCGATCGGAACCGGACTGGTGGTCGATGCGGGTCATGATCGCTTCGAAGCCGGCCTCGCGCACCACGTCGAAAACCTGCTGGTCGTCGACGGCAACGACGACGCGGCCGACGTCCGCTTCCTGCGCTCGGGTCGCTACCTGGACGATCATCGGCAGGCTGCAAATGTCGGCGAGCGGCTTTCCGGGTAGGCGTGTCGAAGCCATGCGCGCCGGAATGAGCACGATGACTTTACCTGAATTTTCGCGATTCATGATCTGGCCTTCAAAAACCCCGCCGAAAGTGTCAATAAGTCTCAGTTAGGGGCCGATAATCACTGTTGCAACGCAGAGCCAAAAGACATAGGTTCCGCGCGATTTCAAGATAGGCCGGGTTTTTGTTTGCGCCGGTGGCAAAGGGAGCGTTTGCAGATGAATTCATATGTGAACATGGGCGTGGGCGCCTTTCTGGGAACGGTCTTCGTTCTGATGTCCGTGTCCATTGCATCGGAAGGCATTTTCCATTCCGAAGCTCCCGAAAAGGAAGGCTTTACGATCGTCGCCGAAGAAGGCACGTCTGAAGCCGGTGCCGGCGGTGCCGCAGAAGTCGAAGTCGACATCAAGCCGCTGCTGCTCAAGGCCGATGCTTCCGCTGGTGAAGCCGTGTTCAAGAAATGCGCAAGCTGTCACACCGCCGACAAGGGCGGCGCAAACAAAGTCGGTCCGAACCTCTGGGGCCTCGTCAACCGCCCGATCGCTTCGCATGAGGGCTTCAGCTACTCGGCCGGCATGAAGACGTTTGCCGAAGGCGGCAAGGTCGTCTGGGACTACGACCACCTCAGCTACTTCATCGAAGCACCGAAGAAGCACGTTCCGGGCACCGCCATGGGCTTTGCCGGCGTCAAGAAGCCCGACGAGCGCGCCAACCTGATTGCCTGGCTGCGCGAGCAGGCCGACGCTCCGGCCGCACTGCCGGACGCATCCGCCGGTTCTGCCGAAGCAGCTCCGGCTGCCGGCGAAGCAGCTCCGGCTGCTGGCGCCGAAGGTGCAAAGCCGGCCGAAGCCCCGGCAACCGAGACCAAGCCGGCCGAAGGCCAGCCGGCACCGGCGCAATAAGTTCAGCGGTCGGAAACGACCCTTTTGCTAAAAGGCCCGGCTCGCGCCGGGCCTTTTTCGTATCCGGGGACGCGACGGATGGTGCGCACGGACCGTTGGGACGGATCCCCCCCTCTCCGGCGAAACAGTTTGCCGGAAAGTGCGACAATCACATCAGCAGATAGGCCCAGACCGAAACGCTGACGACGCCGAGCGCGGTCGTCAGCGTGATCGTCGAGGACGCCAGCCCATGGCCGACATTGAAATGATTGGCGATCAGCCAGGCGTTCACACCCGTCGGAACGGCCGACGTCAGCACCAGCGCCGTCGTCCAGTTGTCGTTAAGGCCGAGCAGGTGGCAGCTCGCATAGACAACCGCCGGCATGACGACGAGCTTCAAGGCGCTCGTCACCGAGGCGAGCCCGAGATTGCCGGCAAGGCCGTATTTATCCAGCGCCATGCCGATCGAGATCAGCGCCGCCGGTGCTGCCATCGACGCCAGCTGATCGACGACGGTCTTGACCGGACCGCCAAGCGGCTGGCCGACAAGATGGAAGGCGGCACCGCAGGCAAGGCCGATCACCAGCGGGTTGCGCACCAGATTGCGGGCGACCCCGGCCAGGAGCTGCAGCGGGCTCTGCCCCGGCTTGCCACCGGCGCGCCGCTCCGCACGCTCCATCAGCAACGTGCCCGCGATCATCATGACCGGCAGATGCACCGAAAGCAGGATC
Organism: Ensifer sp. LBL; assembly: GCF_050435225.1. Taxonomy (NCBI): domain Bacteria; kingdom Pseudomonadati; phylum Pseudomonadota; class Alphaproteobacteria; order Hyphomicrobiales; family Rhizobiaceae; genus Ensifer; species Ensifer sp. LBL. The sequence continues at coordinate 1,372,897 of NZ_JBNDJY010000001.1, forward strand.
GATATCGCAACGATGCCCTCCTCGCCGACGATGCGCGACACCAGCGGCAGACCGATGAAGACCGTGTTGGCGAAGGCAGAGGAGACGCCGGCGAGAACCCCCATGCGCGCATCCCGCTTGAAGACGAGCGTCGTCGCCACGTGTCCCAACGTCCAGGTGACCGCAACGCCCGAGAAATAGGCGACCCAGAGCGGCCAGGGCGAACCGTCCTTGAAATCCGCGTCGGCGATCGTGCGAAACAGCAGGATGGGCACCGCGACACGAAAGACGAAATCGCCCAAGGCTTCGCCGACGGCGGGTTTCAGGTACTTCAGGCGCACCAGCAACCAGCCGGCAAGGATCAGGATGAAGATGGGCAGGACGTTCTGGAAGATATCGGACATGCGCGGGCCCTGGATCACGATGGCCTTGGAGCGGATCGATCCAAGATCTTCGAGGTCGGTTGTCATGAGGTGAGCGGGAGCCGGGCGGAAGACCGCAGATGCTTTCCTCTTCCCGCTCCTGGAGTGGTCCTGCCAGCAATAACGTTGTTCGCACCTGCGCCGCAAGCGCGCGAACAGCCGGCAGAGAGAGGGGAACATTCACAGCCCGCAGGCGTTCCGAAACAGCATGAGGAACGAGCCATGCCGACAGAGAAGCCGATATACGCACATAGGGACGACGATCCGCATCTCACCGACGATGCGCTCGCCGACAAGGTGCTGCGCTACATCCAGTATGCGGCGATGATCGATACGCGCGACATCTCGGTGATGGCGCTCGGCGGGGTCGTTGTGCTTTCCGGCCATGTGGCACAGGCATCCGACATCGCCTGTGCCGGCGACGCGGCAGCATCGGTGATCGGCGTCACCAGCGTCGAGAACCGGCTGGCAGTGACGCCGGGCGCGGGCGAGGCTGATAGCTGAGCGAGCAGTTGCCGTGCGGAAATCCGGATGATAGGACATGCCGGCATGAGATTTCGGCAGGCTTGGCGTTACCGCCAGAGAGCCGCCATAGGAGCCGCAGATGAGGACCGACCCGTCAGCAACCAGGTAAGCCGCAACAACGGTTGAATAAGTTGTTGCGGCGTCTGTCGGCTCACTCTCAGAACAATTGATGAAGTGGCAGATCGCCGCCGAATGTTTTTCATTTGCGCGGATGTTTCATCATGCCCAATCGTAATTCCCCCACCTGGTCCTACGCGCTGCCGGCAGCCCTTCTGCTGATGGCGCCCTTCGACATCCTGGCGTCGCTCGCCATGGACATCTATCTGCCCGTCGTGCCCGACATGCCGGCCATTCTCGGCACATCGCCGGCAGTCGTCCAGCTCACGCTCAGCCTTTACATGCTGCTTTTGGGCCTGGGCCAGCTGCTGTTCGGCCCGCTGTCCGACCGCTTCGGCCGCCGTCCCGTGCTTCTCAGCGGCGCAACGCTGTTTGCCCTGTCGTCGCTGGGACTGGCGGCAACCACCTCGGCGCCGGTCTTCGTCGCCTTGCGGCTCGTCCAGGCGGCCGGCGCGTCGGCCGCGCTGGTCGCGACCTTCGCGACCGTGCGCGACGTCTATGGCGCGCGTCCGGAAGGCGTGACCATCTATGGCCTCTTCAGCGCCATGCTCTCCTTCGTGCCGGCACTCGGGCCGATCGCCGGCGCGCTGATATCAGGCGCTTTCGGATGGCAAGCGATCTTCGTGACGCTCGGCGTGCTTGGCCTTGCGGCACTCGGCCAGGCCTTGCCGCGCTGGTCCGAAACCCGGCCCGACGCTGCCGCACCCGCGAAGCCGAGCTTCATGCCCATGCTCGCAAGTGGCGCCTTCTGGACCTACACGCTTGGATTCAGCACGGCGATGGGCGCGTTTTTCGTGTTCTTCTCCACGGCGCCACGCCTGCTCATCGATCGCGCCGGCTATTCGCAGCTGGGTTTCAGCCTGGCCTTCGCCACCGCTGCCGTCGTGATGATCATCGCCACGCGCTTCGCCAGGGGCTTCGTCGCCCGCTACGGGACCGCCGGTTGCCTGACCCGCGGCATGGCCCTAATCATCCTCGGCGGGCTGCTGCTTGGCGCGGGCGAAGTCTTGGCCGCTCCGTCGTTCCAGAGCTTCGTGCTGCCGATGTGGGTGATCGCCTTCGGCATCGTCATGAGTGCCTCCGTCACCGCCAATGGAGCGCTCAAGGCCTTCGATGCCATCGCCGGGACGGCGGTCGCGCTCTACTTCTCGATCCAGAGCCTGATCGTCAGCCTTGTCGGCACCGGCGCCGTGCTGCTGCTTGGTGGCGATACGGCCTGGCCGCTCGTCGGCTATTGCCTCGGCATGGCGGCGATCACGCTGCTGGCGCTGGCGTTTCTCGACCGGCGCGAAAATCGATAGCCTTGCCCCTCCCGGAGCGGTCGCCTGCTCCGGGAGGTCTTCAACAGGAAAGACGGCAACGTGCCCCTTGACCTCGCCCCTGGGGCTGGCCCCAGACTACCTTCATGACCGATTCCTACTTCCTTGCAGGCCGCTTCGGCGCCGCCACACGATTGTCGCCGAAAGCACTCAGGCTTTATGCCGAGCAGGGCCTGCTGGTGCCTGCCCATGTCGATCCCGCGACCGGTTACCGCTATTACGCCGCCACGCAGGCAAGCCGCGCCAGGCTGATTGCCCGGCTGCGGCAGCTGGGTCTGCCTATCGCCCGGATCGCGCGGCTGATCGATCTTCAGCCCGACGTTCGCCTCGCGGAGCTGCGCGCCTGGCTGGAGGTGCAGAGCAAACGGCTCGAGGATCAGCGCGAGCTGGTGGAGGCAATCATCCGGCAATCGAGCGGTGGCGACGATCCGCTGGTTAGGGCCGTTGCCGTGCGCGACGTCGCGCCTTCGAAAATCGTCTATCGCCAGCATCATGTAACGGTGGACGCGCTCGACGCCTTCACCCAAAGCGCCGAAACGGAGATCCGCAGCTATCTTGCGCAATCGGGCAAGAGCGACGACGGGCCGATGACGCTGCATTTCCACGAGCCGGTCAATCACGACGGCAAGGGTCTCGTCGAGGTCGCGATCGGCTATGACGGCAGTCTCGAACCCACTGGTGATCTGCGCATCCGCCTTCAGCCGGCAGGACGCGAAGCGTTCCTGGCCGTGGCCGAACCGTTCGAAACCTTTCCGGCCGTGCTGCGCGTCTATGACGCGATCGAAGCCTGGTTCGAGCAAAGCGACGATCTCAGCTGCTTCGGCAGCCCTTACGAAATCTATCCCGGCAGCGGCGGTACCCGCTTCGATGTCGCCTACCCCATCGTGCGCTAACCCAATCCCCGCACGCCCCAATCACTCAAGGACCAACCGATGCAGCACTTTTCCTATGTGGGCTCCGGCCCCTATTGCTACGCCAACTCGTTTGCAATGATGTTCGGCGAAGCCGCGCCCTCGACCTCGACCATCGAACTTGCCACCGGCAGCCCCTTCGGCATGCAGATCGTCGGCGGCACGCTGCCGTTCTTCGACCCCTATGGCTGGGATCCGGAGGCCGGGTTCGACGGCGCGCTGCAGGCGCTCGGCTGGACGTCGCAGGTCAGCAGCGGCGGCGAGCCCGAGGACGCACTTTCCCGCCTGCGTTCGGCGCTGAAGGATGGCCCCGTCTGGGTCGGCCCGGTGGAGATGGGGCATCTGAGGCACCAGCCCGGCATGACCGGGCCGATCGAGGCCGATCACTACGTCGTGGTCCTCGCGATCGACGAGACGCGCGTGCTGATGCACGACCCGCAAGGATATCCCTACGCCTCCCTGCCGCTTCACGATTTCATGACGGCCTGGGGCGCCGAGACGCTGAGCTACGGCGACCCCTACACCATGCGATGGGGATTCTCCCGCGTCGCCGACGTGAGCGAGGTGGAGGCAATTCGCGCCTCGGTGCCGGCCGCGATCCACTGGCTCTCGATGACCACGGACCGGCTGGTGCCGACGGGCAGCCTTGGCAATGCCGACGCAGCCGAAGCGCTCGCCGCTCGGATCGAAGACCATTGCGACAAGAACCTGCGGGCTCACCTCGTGCACTTCGCCGTTCGTGTCGGTGCCCGCCGCGCCGGCGACGCGGCGTCCTGCCTGGCGCGGGCAGGCCTTGCGAAATCCGCCGCCATCGCCGGCGAACAGGCGCGGCTGATCGGCGCGCTGCAGTATCCGCTGGTCCTGCGCAGGGATGCCGAGGCGGCCGAAAGCCTGCGCCTTCTGGCGCCGACCTACGACCGGCTGCTCGCCGCCCTGCAAGCCGGGGAGTGAACTTACAAGCCGCGCAGTCCCGGACGGAAAACCGCTGCGCACTTTTCCTGGAATTCGCTCGTTTGGCTGGCGCAATTCCGGACGGAAAACCGCTGCGCACTTTTCCTGGAATTCGCTTGTCTTGCTGGGCGCAATTCCGGACGGAAAACCGCTGCGCACTTTTCCTGGAATTGCTTTTAGGCAATGAGCTCCGAGAAGCTTTTCGGTCGCGCCGACTTTGCGTCGCGCACCGTCTCGTAGTGGAGCCCGACGACGCCGTTGTCGTAGTGTTCGCTGCCGATCAGCCGCAGCTCGTTCTTGTCGCGCAGCCGGGCGAACCATGGTTCGCCCGGCGATACGACCGGGTAGACGAAGAAGTGGTAGCGATCGACGAGGCCGAGGCCGATCACCGTCTGTGCCAGGCTCGCGCCGCCGGACAGATGGATATCCCGGCCGGGCTCAGCCTTCAGGTCGGTCAGGAAGCGCGAGAGCGCCGCATCATCAGGAACCACCGCCTGCTCGGCGTTGTGCCAGGGGCTGATTGCCTGCTCACCGGTGCGGGAGAACACGATCTTGCGATAGTCGTGCATGCGCCCTGCCATCACCCGGTTGGTCTCGCCGCCCGCCTCGTCGTTCAGTGCGCCCGGCCAGTAGCCGACCATCTCCTCATAGGTCGTGCGGCCGACCAGAACCGTATCGTAGCCGGCGTAAAGGCGGTCGATCGCCCGGTATTGTTCCTCAACCACCGTGCCCATCCAGGCAAGCGGATCGTCCAGGCGGCCATTCAGCGTCGTCATCATCTGCAGCACGATGTTGCGCATGGGATCGTCTCCTCAGTGGGTTTGCTCGACGAACCGGGCCAGTTGCTCGGCGACCGTTCCCCAGCCGTCGTGAAAGCCCATCTCCTCGTGCATCTTCCGGTCCGCGCCACTGCGGTGCATCACATGGGCGGCGTACTCCGTACCGCCAGGATGATCGCTGAGGGTGATGATCGCCGTCATGAAAGCGTTTTCCGCCGGGCGCCAGCCGGCAAGCAGCGTGTCGGTGAAGACGATGCGCGAGAGTTCGTCGACCGCGAGAAAGCAGGCATCGATATGCGGCACGAATGCGCCGCCGCCTTCGCTGATCCGCGTCACGAAACTGCCGCCGGGCCTGAGATCCATGTCGATCACCTTGCATCTTGCCGGCTCGGGAACCCACCACTGTTCGAGCCGCGTGGGATCGCTCCAGGCGCGCCACACGGTCGCGCGCGGCGCCTTGATGACGCGGGCCATCGTCAGGTCGAGTTCAGGATCGGGAGAGCGGGTCATGTCATTCCTCCTCGTGTTCAGTGACGAATTTTTCCAGCCGGTCGGCACGGCCTTCCCAGAGCGCGCGCTGCGCCGAGAGCCAGGTTTCGACTGCAGCGAATTGCGCCTTCTCGATCGCGCAGGTGCGCACCCGGCCCTGCTTGTGCGTGCGGATGAGCCCGCTGCCTTCGAGGAAGTGGATGTGCTTCATGAAAGAAGGCAGGGCCATGTCGAAGGGCCTGGCGAGATCGCTGATGCTCGCCGGACCGCCGCCGAGCCGCGAAAGCACGGCACGCCGGGTCGGATCGGCGAGCGCCTGAAAGATCACGTCCAATCGGTCTGAATACTGTTCCATAAGGCTAAGTATCATGCGCAAATACTTAGCGCAAGAGCTAACTATTGATCGACGCGAAGCCACCGGCGGCAGCCAATTTGTCACATCGCCGTTTTCTTGACCTCAAGCGTGGTTGAGCTTCTACAAACCCCGTCGGTTCAATAGGACAAGGGGGCCGACGTGGCATTCAAAAACCAGATGAGGACTGAAAATACCGGGACCGGCACCGCATCCGCGGGCATCGCCGAGCCCGGCGGCGCATCGAACGCCGCCGACTGGCTCGCAGGCCTCGCCACCGGGCCGGCATTGCCAAGTGCAAGCGCGCGCAACGCCTCCCTCCTCACGGCAAGGAAGGAATGATCCGATGTCCGGCCCTATCGCAAGCATTCTCGATTCGCGCGCCTTCGGCATCCTCGCCCGCGTGCTGCTGACGCTCGTTTTCTGGTCGAGCGGCCTTGCCAAGCTCTTCGACTTCAACGCCAACGCCGCGGTCATGGAAGGCTTCGGCCTGGCGCCGGGATGGCTGTTCAATGCGGCGACGCTGATCCTGCAGATCGGCGCCTCTCTCCTGATCATCCTCAACCGCTGGGTCTGGCTTGCCGCCGGTGCGCTCGCCGTCTTCACGGTGCTGACGGTCCCGATCGCCCATCCCTTCTGGCTGAAGCAAGGCGAAGAGGCCTTCCGCGACATGACCGTGGCGCTGGAGCACGTCTCGGTGATCGGCGGTCTGGCGCTGGTATCGATCCTGTCGCGCAAACGTTGAACGTCAACGAAGACGGCTCGTCGGGCGGCTCAACCTTCGCCTATCTCGGCCAGGAAGCTCGTCAGCACATTGTGGTTCTGCGCCAGCTTTTCCGTCCTTTCCTCGACGAGGCGGATCTGCTGGCGCAACGTCACGCGCAACTCGTCGCAGGGCTCGAAAATCGGCCCCTCGCCGCGCACGCAGGCCAGGAACTGCAGGATCGTCGGAAGGGTCATGCCGCCGGCCCCGAGCAGCTTGATGCGCTCGACGGTGCGCACCTCCGCCATGTCATAATCACGATAGCCGCTTTCGGTGCGCTCCGGCTTCAACAGACCTTCCGCCTCGTAGTAGCGCAGCATCCGGATGCTGACGCCGGTGCGTTTCGACAGCTCGCCGATCTTCATGCAATCACCCTTCAACACACCCTTGACTCTGACAGCGCTGTCAGACCTTAAAGCTATGGCTCCCTTATGCAAACCGCACCCAGGAGCAAAATCATGGCGACCGAAACCCACCATTATCCGGCAACAATCGACGGCCGCCCGGCCGACGCGGCGGAGCTGACAGCGCTCGCCTTCGCCGGCTTCGCGCACTTCACGGCGATCCAGGTCCGGGACCACAGGATCAAGGGCCTGGACCTGCATCTCAAGCGCCTGCACGGCGCCTCGATCGAATTTTTCGGCCGTGCCGTGCCCGAAGAAACCCTGCGCGCCCGCATCCGGGCCGCGGTCGACGCCGGCCCGGCCGACCAGTCCCTGACCGTCACGGTGTATTCGCCGGATGGCGAGTTCACCGCCGACAGCATGCAGGGAGACCTCTCGGTTCTTGTGCGCAGCGGCCCGCCCTCCAACGGGCCGAAGGGACCGCTCAGGCTCGCCGTCGTCGAGCACGAACGCCCGCTCGCGACCATCAAGCACGTCGGAGAATCCGGCAAGACCTATTACCTGCATCAGGCGATCAGGCAGGGCTTCGACGACGCCGCCTTCATCGACCGTCGAGGGCACCTCAGTGAGGCGACGATCTGGAACCTGGTCTTCTGGGATGGCGAAACCGTCATCTGGCCCAAAGCCGAGATGCTGACCGGTACGATGATGGGCACGGTCCAGCGCCAACTCGAGCGCCTCGGTGTTCCTCAGCGGCAGGAGGAAATCACCCTCGACCGGCTGCAGACGCTCTCCGGCGCCGCGGTGCTCAATTCCTGGACGCCTGGCATCGCCGTCAACGCCATCGGCTCGACGGCGATCCCGGACGCGGAGGCGTTTATCAGCCTGCTGCATCGGGCACATGCCGCCGAACCGGCTGCGCGCGTCTAGGACGCATCAAGACCGGGGCCGCACCGCCGCTCCGGTCTTCAGCGCTTGCGGGCGACGATGTAGGGACGGTTGTCGTTGCTCGCCGATGCGTGATTTTCCGCCGACAGAAGTTCGAAGCCGGCGGCGACAATGTGCCGGCTGAGCTCGGCCGCACTGAAGGCTCCCGCATAGGGCGCCAAGCCGACCGCCCGCATCGCCGGCAGCAGCAAGAGCCGGACGAGCGGGTTCATGTCGCCGACGCAGGGCGTCTTGGAGATGAACACCCCCCTGGAGGCAAGCAGGGTGTGAATTTTGTCGAGCGTGGCGGGCAGGTCGCGCACGAGATGCAGGTAGTTGAAGCCCAGCACCGCATCGAACTGTCCGCGTTCGGCCGCAAGCGTTTCGGCCGTCGCGGTGCGAAAGGCGAGGTTCGGAACCAGATCGACGGCATATCTCTCCCGGGCAATGGCGATCATCTCGGTCGAAAAATCGGTCGCAAGATAATCGCGCACATCGCCCGCCAGCCGAAACGCCGTCGTTCCCGTGCCGCAACCGAGTTCAAGCACCCGGTCGTCAGGCAGAAGCAAGGCGCGGGTGCGGTCGAGCGTGTGTTCATAGGCGGCCGGGTCCGCGATCGTTCCCTTGGCGTATCGCCGCGACGTCCGGTCCCAGAAACGCGCGTCGCTCGCCAAACTCATGCTGCCTCTCCCCAGATCGCAACCAGTTCCCCTCGCGATGCTCGGAGCCGGTGCCACACCGGCCAGAGAAACTTGCCGAGTCCCAACGGCTAGCGACACCAGCGAAGGTTCAGCAGTAGCGCGGAACCGTCAACACTTGGCGAAGAACCGCCCCTCAATCGGCAGAGAGCCGCTCTCCCTCAGCTCAAGCCAGCCGAACCCAATCGACGGTTTCAAGCACATAGGGGGCGAAGAGAAAATCGCGGATCGCGCCGATCTCGTCGCCGCGCCAATCGAGAATGACAAAGTGCACCGGCTTTTCCATCGGGCCGACACTGTCGAAAACCAGCATGGCCGGCCGGCCTTCGATCGCCCCCAGCGCAAAACGCCACCGCGTCTCCTGCGCGTAGCGGGTGAAATAGCGGCCGATTCCCTCGCGGCCCTCCAGCTTCAGCCTGTTGACCAGCTCAAGCTTCACATCATCAGCCAGCATGGCGCGGATGGCATCGAAGTCTCCGCCCTGAAAGAAGCGCACGAAGCTTGCCATTTTTTGCCGGTTCGCATCGGACATCAGCGGCAGCCGCATATCTTCCGGGCGTTGGGCCAGCTGCCGGAGCGCCACCCTGGCGCGCTGCAGCGCCGACTTGGCCGCCGCCGGCGTGCAGTCGGCGATACCGGCGATTTCCTCGATCGAATGGCCGAGGACATCTTTCAGGATCACGGCGCAGCGCTGAAGTTCCGGCAGCTGCAGGAAGGTTTGAAAGCCGACCGCGACGATGTCCGCCTCGGGCAGCGGCGCGTCTTCCATGTCATCGAAAAGCGGGACGATCTTGTGCCGGGACCGTCGGCGCAGAAAATCGAGGCTGGTGTTGTGGGCGATGCGCAGCAGCCAGCCTTCGAGATTGTCCACTTTCACGCCATCCGCCCGTGCCTGCACGGCCTTGATCAAGGTGTCCTGCAGCACGTCCTCGCCATCCACGGCCGAGCCGGTCATGCGCGCGCAATAGCGGTGCAGCCGCGGCCGGAGTTCCCTCAGCCGATCCTCGAAGTCTTCTGCATTCATGGTATCGAGTTCCATCGGGATATCTCCAGGCGTCCGGTTCGGACGATAGCGTGGACGGAAGAGAATGTCCGCTGCCTGACCGATCGCGACCGGTCCTGGCAGCGGACTACCGTGCAGCGTCACCTGTTATCGCTGAGGACCACCTCGCCGACGACCGATTCGAGGCTCGCCAGTTCGAGGATCTGCGGGAAATAGGCCTTCATCCTGGCATCAGCGCGCATCGCCTCGACGGCCGCGGGCGTCTCCCATTCCGAATAGATGATGACACTTGTGCCGTCCCTGGCGGCAATCAGCCGGCTCGTCCGCCAGCCATCGAGCGTGCGGATGACGGTGTCGATGTTGCGCTTCAGAAGCGCGATCAGCTGCGCCTGCTTGCCGGGTTCGACCTTCAGAACGTTGACGAGAGTGACGGGTGCAGTGGTCATGGTGCTTCTCCTTCGTTGCAGATGCAGCAAAGACGAAGCGAAGAGGCGAAACGGATCGCGCGCGCGAAGAATTTTCCCCAGCCATGCTTCATACCACTTTTAGGCGAATTTCGACCAGAGTTGCGATGCGCTAATCTCAACCTCTGAGAGAATTGGAGGCTGAACGATGTTTCTGAGCGAGAGTACGTTCCGGGAAAACGCGCTTGAGATCATCCAAATCGAGGGCGAGGGGGAATATCTGTACAACCGTGAGCTCCTTATAACGGAGGATGACGGCTACGTTGTCATCCTGATCGAGAAGCTGCGCGGCCTCGTCTACACGCGCAACACTCCCGAAAATTTGGCGGGCGATCGGCTTCGAGACAGGGTGGAGCTCTATATTCTTCGGGCGGGGCCCGCGATCGAAAGCTTCAAACTGTCGATCAAATCCCATGCCGGCTCGGCATTTCGAGCCACCGTCGGCTTTTTCAAGAAGGCATTTCACGAGGCCAAGGAAGAGTTCTCCTGCAAACTTTGCAAGGCATTGTGCAAGCTCGTTGTATCAGCCCTTCTGGCGAATCTCGGCATTCCATACTTTGATCCGGAAAACGCCGCGGCCGCCATCAATCTCTCCGAACATCAAGATTTGATTGCAACGGCTCTGACCGACCCCAGCCATGCGCTTAATCCGCTCCTCGCAGAAGTGATGGGAAAGATCGAGGGGCCGCTTCTAGAGACCATACGGGATGTTCTGGCGGTGGCCAATTGGTGGCTCGACGTAACGGACCGGCTCTATGGGCGCGCCTGCGCGATGGTGGGATGCTGTCAGGCGGAGTGAGCTCGAACTGAGGCGGAGCCTAACCTCGACCGAGAGATGCTGACCCAAATCTTGGATACGGGATGTTACATATCTGCGGGCCACAGAGGACACGCGCCCTCTACACAGACATACTCCCTCGACGGAGCAGTGTTCCCAGACGGCTTGTGCGGAGACCATCCGTTATCGGCCGATAGCCCGCCCGACAGAGACCGACCGTCAGAGAGCAAAGCCGCCTGCGTCCACCGGCTCGCCGTCGTCGCGAACCTTGAGGATGGTGTCGATCAGCCCCCACTCCAGAGCTTCCTCGGCGGTCATGAAACGGTCCCGGTCCATGGCGCGCTCGAACTCCTCGTAGGTCCGTCCGCAATGTTCCGCATAGAGGCGCGTCATGCGCTGCTTGGTGCGAAGGATCTCTTCGGCATGGATCTGCATGTCGGATGCCTGACCCTGAAAACCGCCCGATGGCTGGTGCACGAGGATGCTGGCATTGGGCAAGGCGGCCCGCTGTCCCGGCGTACCGGCCATCAGCAGAAACGAACCCATGGAGCGTGCGGTCCCCATGCATAAGGTATGCACCGGTGCCCGGATGTAGCGCATGGTGTCGTACATGGCGAAACCGCTGGTCACGACGCCGCCCGGCGAATTGATGTAGAGATGGATGGGCTTCTTGGGGTTTTCCGCTTCGAGAAGAAGCATCTGGGCGCAGACCAGCGCGGAGACCGCGTCGTTCACCTCACCATTGAGAAAGATGATTCGCTCGCGCAGCAGGCGGGAATAGATGTCGAACGACCGCTCTCCACCATTCGACTGCTCAACGACCATAGGGACGAGTTGCATCGCTTCGCGCATCGGCGAACTCCATTTATCCAGAGTTTGTGGGGAGGCCCGTCGGCTTAAGCGGCGAGCAGGAGGGTATCGTTGTTGTTCGCGGCCGTCCTGGTCACGCGACCGCTGCGAACGTTCGGGAGTTCGTGGACGATCCGCAGCCTGGTTCTGTCGGCACCGATCGGCGCGACCCGGAAGGTGACGGTACTTTCGAGATACGGAGCCTCGGTTTCGCGCAGCCTGTAGCGGACCTCCTCTCCAGGCACGACAACGGCGCCTTCGGGATCAGCCAAGGCCTCCTTCGGTAGCCAGTTTTCGCGAAATGCCGGGATGCTGATCGCGCGCCAGACCTTCTGCGGCGCCTCGTCGAGTTCGTATTCCAGCTCGAGGCTGTCTCCGTTCGGGGCGCTGCTTTCACGGTTCATTGGTCCATATCCTTCAGCAAGATCTTGAGCGCTTCGATGCGAGCCGGCCAGTAGGCACGGTATTTCGCGAGCCACTGCGCAATTTGGGCCAGTCCGTCCGGGTCGACTTCGTAGTTTACGAACCGGCCTTGTCGCTGCTCCTTCACCAACCCGGCACTCCGCAACACCGAAATGTGCTGGGACATCGCCGGCTGGCTGATGTCCATGCCTTCCCGCAAGGCGCTGGCATTCATGCTTCCGTCGGCAAGCTTCTCGAAGATGGCGCGGCGCGTCGGGTCAGCCAGAGCTCGGAATATCTCGTTCTCGATCATGACCAACACATAAGCACGTACTTATCTCAATGACAAGCGCACTGTTCAGCAGGAGGAAAGGATCGGGCTTTTGCGCGCCGCAAGATGCAGTCAAGGCGCCGCAGATCGATACCTGCCAGCAGACAGGAATGGGTAGTGCTGTGAAGGCATTGGCACGGGAAGCAGAACAAGGGGGAGATGGCGGACAGAGAGGGATTCGAACCCTCGATACGCTTTCACGTATACACGCGTTCCAGGCGTGCGCCTTCAACCACTCGGCCACCTGTCCATCCGTCAGCAGCCGACGGTCAATCCGGCTGGATGGGAAGGGCGGGGCCCTTCGGCGTCAACCAGCTTAGAACCGGCGGACGCGCGTCTATATACCGATGATTTGCCCGGGATCAACTGCTTTCTGACAGATTATTGACATCTTGTGACGCGAGCGGGTTTCCGGTTCCCATTGTGCACTCCGGGCAAGGGGCTTATCTCTTGCGTCAGGGCGCGCCCGATGCGTCCGGCCGGTCTCGGCCACATCCTCCGGCCTGCCAGGTTGCCGCATATTTTCATTGCCGGGCCTTGTCCGAGGCACGGGCGATCGGAGAAGATGCGGCGGGCTGACGCGCCGGGCCGATGACTGGGCGCCAGCCAGCGAATTGAAGGGAATGCCGTGCGATGCGATTTCTATTGAGGCTGGCGAGCGCCGTCGTATTGTTTGCCTCCGTGCTTGCCGGTGCCGTCGACGCGATCCAGTCCGTCGCCGCATCGGAACTGGTGATGACGTCGCTCGGCGACGACCTGGAGGCGCTTGGCGCCGACACGGCAAGCTGGGTCCAGTTTGCCCAACGTTCCGATACAGCACCGACGATCTGGCACGGGATGCTGCATTGGCTGCTGCAGCAGCCGGCCTTCGCGGTGCTGGCGCTGATCGCCCTCATCCTGTGGATGGCCGGATACAAGAAGCGGCCGGCGGCTGGACGGTTCGCCGCCTGACGCGGCGCGGGCCACCTTCGCACCGAAAGGAGTATGCTGATGTTCCTGATCGACATGTTCAACAAGAAGACGATCATGCCGGACGCGCAGACGGCGCTGCCGGGCCGTGACGCCGCGATCCCGACGGCCGAGACGCATTTCGTCTCCGGGCGGCCGTTGAAAGGCCCCTACCCCGATGGCACCAAGCGCATCCTTCTGGGCATGGGCTGCTTCTGGGGCGCCGAACGATTGCTGTGGAACATCCCCGGCGTCCACGTGACGGCGGTCGGCTACGCCGGCGGGCTGACGCCGAACCCGACCTACCAGGAAACGACAACCGGGCTTACCGGCCATGCCGAAGTGGTCCTGGTCGTCTATGATCCGGAAAAGGTGAAGCTCGCGAGCCTGCTCAGGACTTTCTTCGAGGAACACGACCCGACGCAAGGCATGCGCCAGGGCAACGACATCGGCACCACCTACCGCTCGGCGATCTATGCCTATGATGACGAGCAGTTGGCCGAAGCCAAGGCCGCGCGCGCCACATTCCAGACCGCGCTGAAGCACGCCAACCACGGCGGCAGGGTGACGACCGAGATCGGCATGGCAGGCCCGTTCTATTTCGCCGAAGACTACCACCAGCAATATCTGGCCAAGAACCCCAGCGGCTATTGCGGCCTGCGCGGCACCGGCGTCAGCTGCCCGATCGGCCACTAGACGCATACCCCCCGGGTGGTATCCCGCGTGCGGTCGCGATACCCACAACCCTGAGGCCGCGCCGGACCGGTCTGGACACCTCGCCCGGATCTCAAAAACGCAACAGAACCGGTGCCTTACGGGTGCCGGTATCCGTGGCTTCAATTTTTACCATCTGAAAAATTTTGAGTGTTTTTTTGCCGTGACCGTGCAAGGATGCGCCACCCTAGCCCCAAGGAGAAGGGGGTGGGTTCCGCAGACAGGCTTCCTTCGGGGAGCCGGCGGGAGGACCCAATAAGATCAATAGCGACAACAGGGCTGCACGATGAAAAAAACAATTCTCGGTCTCTTTGCCTTTTCGATGATGTCCGCGACGGCACTGGCCGCCGACATCAAGCCGGCGATCATCTACGATCTCGGCGGCAAGTTCGACAAATCCTTCAACGAGGCTGCCTTTAACGGCGCCGAGAAGTTCAAGACAGAATCGGGTGTCGAATACCGCGAGTTCGAAATCGCCAACGACGCCCAGCGCGAACAGGCGCTGCGCCGCTTCGCCAGCGACGGCAACAGCCCGATCGTCATGGCCGGCTTCAACTGGGCGGCTTCGCTCGAAAAGATCGCCCCGGAATATCCGGACATCAAGTTCGCGATCATCGACATGGTCGTCGAGAAGCCGAACGTCAAGTCGGTCGTCTTCAAGGAACAGGAAGGCTCCTACCTCGTCGGCGTTCTCGCCGGTCTCGCTTCCAAGTCGAAGACCGTCAGCTTCGTCGGCGGCATGGACGTTCCGCTGATCCACAAGTTCGCCTGTGGCTACGTTGGCGGCGCCAAGTCGACCGGCGCTGATGTCAAGGTTCTGGAAGCCTACACCGGCACGACGCCGGACGCCTGGAACGACCCGGTCAAGGGCGGCGAAATTGCCAAGTCCCAGATCGACCAGGGCTCGGATGTCGTCTACCACGCAGCAGGCGGCACCGGTGTCGGCGTTCTGCAGGCAGCTGCGGACGCGGGCAAGCTCGGCATCGGCGTCGATTCGAACCAGAACGCCCTGCAGCCGGGCAAGGTCCTGACCTCGATGCTGAAGCGCGTCGACGTCGCCGTCTACGAAGCCTTCACGGCGGCCAAGAACGACAAGTTCGAGTTCGGTATTTCCAACCTCGGCCTCAAGGAAGATGGCGTCGGCTACGCGCTCGACGACAACAACAAGGCGCTGATCACGCCTGAGATGCTCGACGCAGTGGAAAAGGTGAAGGCCGAAATCATTGCCGGCAAGGTCCAGGTCCACGACTACATGAGCGACGAGTCCTGCCCCTACTAAGAGCAGCGCTTGCGTCATGAAAAAGGCCGCCGGTTCGTTGGACCGGCGGCCTTTTTGTTTGTCCTGGCGCTGTCGTGGCGATCAGTAATGCGGCGGCTTCGTAATGGCCGGCGCGTCGAGCGACTGCTCTTCGAGCGTTAGGAACCTTTCGGTCAGCCGGTCGAGCTTGGCGCGGGTCTGCTCGACCACCTTCCACTGCTCGGCAAGCTGATCGGAAAGCTCCTCGATAGTTTTGGCCTGGTGGGCCACGGTCTCCTCGAGGCGGGTGATCCGTTCGTCCGTGTTGCTCATTCCTGCAAACTCCATGGGCGCGCGGCGCCGTTTGCCGGCAGATTGGCCACCGCCGGACTTATGTCAAGCAAGAGCCTTACGCCTTCGCCGCGACATGCAGCGAGAACCCGGGATCTTTCGCCGAGAGCCGCTTGTGCAGATGCACCATCAGGCCGGCGGCAAAGAGCGGCGTCAAAAGGTTGACGAAGGGTACCGCCAGGAAGCCGGCGAGCAGCAGCCCGGCGAGAAAGACGGTCGAGCGATGCTTTTCCCGGAAGAGCCGCGCCTCCGCCGGCGCGCGATAGCGCATCGCCGCAAACTCGAAGAATTCGCGGCCGAGCAGATAGCCGTTGACCAGGAAGAAGGCGACGAGATTGACGCCCGGAACGAGCAGCAGCACGAGCGCCAGGAGGTTGCCGAGGATGACGACGCCCAGGAACTTGAGCGAGCCGGCAATCGCCTCGCCGAGCGGCAGCGGCCGGCCCGGGGGCTCGTTCGGATAGTCACGCTTCTCGATGACATCGGCGACGTCGTCGAGGAAGAAGCCGGCGATGAGCGCGGTGACGGGGGCAAGAAGCAAGGCGAGCACAAGGGCCAGGCCAAGGCTTGCGAAGATGCCGAGCACGAAGGTCAGCCAGCCGGCCCAGACGGGCGTGCCCGGCATCAGCGTGTCGACCCACGGCAAGGCCAGCCAGATGAACACTTCGCGCACCGCAAACCACAGGGCGACAAGCGCAAGGATCGTCAAGCCCAGCACCTTCCAGAAGACCGATCGGGTCTCGGGTGCAAACAGGTTGGCAAGCGACAGCCGCGCCGCGTCCAGGATCATCATCGCTCTCCAGCATGGGCCAAGGTTCGATGGTGCATGTAGGCAGAGGCGCTACCGGCGACAAGATCGTTCCGGCAGACACCCGTCTTTATGCAAGATTCATGCACCTCATCTAAGGGAAGCATGGAAAACGCCGGGAGCGGCGATATTGTAGACATATGGGATGCCGGCAGCAGCGCTCCGCGGAGGATGACATGACAGAACAAAAGACACTCGCCAGCCTTTCGGTGCTGGTGCAGAGCGGCAAGCTGGATCCGGTGGAACTCGCCAAGGAAACCTATGCGGCGATCGACGCCCACGGCGATTACGCCATCTTTGTCGAGCTGACACCGGAGCGCGCGACACGGGATGCGGAGGCTGCCTCCAAGCGCCTGAGGGCCGGGCGGTCGCTCGGCCTGCTCGACGGCCTGCCGGTCGCCTGGAAGGATCTGTTCGACACCGCCGGCAGCGTCACGAACGCCGGCTCGGCGGTGCTACGCACGAACGCGCCGGCAACAAGCGACGCGCCCGTGGTCGCCGCCGTCTCCGCCGCCGGCATGGTCAGTGTCGGCCGCACCAATCTCAGCGAATTCGCCTTCTCCGGCCTTGGCATCAACCCGCACTACGGCACGCCGCGCAACCCCGCCGCCACCGACGTCGAGCGCATTCCCGGCGGCTCGTCGTCGGGCTCGGCGGTCGCGGTTGCGGCCGGGCTGGTGCCGGCGGCCATCGGTACCGACACCGGCGGCTCCGTCCGCATTCCCGCAGCCTTCACCGGCATCGTCGGCTACAAGGCGACACGCGGCCGCTATGCGATGAAGGGCATCTTTCCGTTGGCGGAAAGCCTGGATTCGCTCGGGCCCCTTTGCCACACGGTGCAGGATGCCGTCTGGGTGGACGCCGCCATGCATGGGCTGACGGCGCCGACCGTGCGCCGCGCAGATCTTACGGGCGTCGCGCTGGTGATCCCGGAAACGGTGGTCTTCGACGATGCGGAACCGGAGGTCGTCGAAGCCTTCGAGGACGCGATCAAGCGGCTCGAAAAGGCGGGCGTTGCCGTCAGCCGCCGCGCTTTCCCGTCCTTCTCGGCGGTGTTCGGGTTGATGGCCCGCCACGGCGCCCTGGTAACGGCCGAGGCCTATGCGCTGCACCGCGAGCGTCTCGCCGGCCCTGAAGCAAACGCGATCGATCCGCGCGTCGTAGCCCGCACCCGGCTCGGCGAGAAGATCACCATGCCCGACTACATCGCTCTCCTCGACGCGCGCGACCAGCTGATCCACGAGACGGTCGAAAGCCTGAGGCCGAACGAACTCATCGCCCACCCAACGCTGCCGCATGTCGCCCCGCCGATCGCGCCGCTTCTCGAAGACGACGAATTGTTCTTCAAGATCAACGGCAAGACGCTGCGTAACACGTCGATCGGCAACTTCCTGGATTTCTGCGGCATCTCCATTCCCTGCGGGCTCGGAGCGGCGGAAATGCCGGTCGGCTTCCAGCTTGCGGCCCCACATCATCAGGACGACAGGCTGCTTTCGGTGGCGCTTTCGGCCGAGGCGATCATCCGGGGTGAGGCATGATCGTCTGTTTCGATATCGGTGGCTCGGCAATCAAGGGCGCGATCGTGCATTCGCGCGACCGGATCTTTCCGTTGCCGCGCCGAACCACGCCACTTACCAATTTCCGCCAGTTCGTGCAGGCGCTCGAATCGGTCCTGGACGAAGCGGGCGGACATCCGGCCTGCGTGGCGATCTCGATCACGGGCGTCATCGATCCCGAGACGCAGCGCATCAAATGCGCCAACATCCCCTGCATCGACGGTCGCGAACTGGTCGCCGAGCTGGAGGCAGCGCTGCATCTTCCGGTGAAGATCGCCAATGACGCCGACTGTTTTGCGCTGGCCGAGGCCGGCGCGGGTGCCGGACGCGGCCACCGCATCGTCTTCGGCGCCATCCTCGGCACCGGCGTCGGCGGCGGCCTGGTCATCGACGGCCGGCTGATCAATGCCGACGGCGGCTTTGCCGGCGAATGGGGCCATGGTCCGGCGATCGCGTCGGAAGCCGGCGATCCGCCCATCGCCATTCCCGCCTATGCCTGCGGCTGCGGCCAGAAGCGCTGCGTCGATACCGTCGGCGGTGCCCGCGGGCTGGAACGCCTGCACCAGACCGCCCACGGCAAGACGCTTTCGAGCCACGAGATCATCGAAGCCTGGAAGACTGGCGACGCCGAAGCCAAGCGCACGGTCGACCTTCTCGTCGACCTCGTCAGCTCGCCGCTCGCGCTGGTCATCAACATCACCGGCGCGACGATCGTGCCCGTCGGCGGCGGCCTTTCCAATGCCGAGGAGCTGCTAGCCGAGATCGACAGGGCAGTGCGTAGCCGGATTCTGAGACAGTTCGACCGGCCGCTGGTCGTGCGCGGCGAATGCCGGATCGAGCCCGGCCTGATCGGCGCGGCGCTGCTCGGGCTTTCAGGAGACAAGGTATGAGCGACATCAAACTCGAAGTCTGCGTCGACGACGCGGACGGACTTTACGCGGCCATCGAAGGCGGTGCCGATCGAATCGAGCTTTGCGCCGCCCTTTCCGTCGGCGGCCTCACGCCCAATCCCGGTCTGATGGCGCTGGCTGGCCCGCCGCCCGTGCCCGTCTACGCGATGATCCGGCCGCGGCCGGGCGATTTCATCTTCTCGATCGCCGACCTCGACGTGATGCGCCGCGATATCGACGCGGCGCGAGACGCGGGTCTGGCCGGTGTCGTGCTCGGCGCGTCGCTAGCCGATGGCCGGCTCGACGCATCGATGCTCATCAAGCTCACCGGCCACGCGGCCGGGCTCGGCATGACGCTGCACCGGGCGTTCGATCTCGTGCCGGATTTTGCCGAGGCGATGGAGACAGCGGTGGAACTCGGCTTCGAACGCATCCTGACCTCGGGCGGCGCGAAGAGCGCGCCGCAGGCGATCGACCGCCTGACGGAAATCACCGAGCGCGCAGCCGGGCGATTGTCGATCATGCCCGGGTCGGGCGTGACGCTGGACACGGTCGACGCCCTCCTCGGCAATCTTGCTGTCGGCGAGGTTCACTCCTCCTGCTCCGTTCGTGAGCCGGCTCAGGATCCGCGACTGGTGGAGATGGGCTTCGTCTCCGCCGACCGGCGTCGCACCGATGCGGACACGGTGCGGGCGATGAAGGCGAAGCTTGCGGCCCATAGCCCGCGCTAACAAAGAAGCCCCAAAGAAAAAGACCCGGAGAGCGAAACGCATTCCGGGTCTTTTTGTCAGGTCTTTGTTGTCCGTGACGTCGCAATCAGGCTGCGTAAACCTGAGTGCCGCCGATCCAGGTGGAACCCATGCCGAGTTCCGGCGTGAGCAGCACGAAATCGGCATCCGCTCCGGGCTTCAGCCGGCCCTTGTGGGTGGCGAGGCCCATGGCGTCGGCCGGATAGGCGGAGGCCATGCGCAGCGCTTCCTCGACCGGCAGGCCGAGCTTTTCGTGCACGAAACGAACCGAGGACAGCATGTCGATGTCGGCGCCGGCGAGCGTGCCGTCGGCAAGCGTCAGGCGGCCGCCCTCGCGCAGGATTTCGCGACCGTTGAGCTGGAAGCTCTTCATGTCGGTGCCGATCGGCGACATCGCGTCGGTGACCAGGAAGATCTGGCCCGGCCCCACCTTGGCGCGCAGCGCCACGCCCATCGACGCCGGCTCGACGTGATAGCCGTCGGCGATCATGCCCGCATGCAGCGTGCCGGTGGCAAGCGCTGCACCGACCACGCCCGGCTCACGATGGCCGAGGCCGCTCATGGCGTTGAAGAGATGGGTTACCGTGCGTGCGCCCGCCTTGGCATAGGCGACCGCAATTTCATAGCCGACATCCGTATGGCCGAGGCTGACGACGGCGCCGGCGTCGGTGAGCGCCCGCACCTGTTCCTTCGTGGCGTTTTCCGGCGCCACGGTCACCATCAGGACGCCGAGCGCCCTGGCGCAATCGAGCATTTCGGCGAGATCGGTGTCGTCCATCGGGCGGATCAGTTTCGGATCGTGCGCACCCTTGCGCGCGACCGAAAGATGCGGGCCTTCGAGATGCAGCCCGAGGAAACCGGGCACGCCGGCAGCTTTGGCCTCAAGGCCGGCCTTGATGGTGGCGCTTCTAATTTCGCGCGTATCGGTGATCAGCGTCGGCAGAAGTGCCGTCGTGCCGAACTGGGCATGGGCCGAGCAGATCTGCCGGATGCCTTCAACCGTCGGCTCTTCGTTCAGAAGCGCACCACCGCCGCCGTTGACCTGCAGGTCGATGAACCCCGGCGCCAAAAGCATGCCGTGGGCATCGATCCGCTCGGCATCGGCGGGAACGTCGGCTGACGCCACGATCGCCTTGACCCTGCCGGTCTCGATCACGAGGGCGCAGCCGTCGTGCCATTCGACGCCGTCGAACAGGCGGGCGCCGGTGATTGCCTTCCTCTCGCTCATCTCGTCTCCGTTACCTTCTTGAGGCTTGCCGGCGCATCGGGGTTGAGACCGCGCGAACGCGACCAGGCCTCGACGAACCCGTAGAACGGCAGGATCAGCGTCAGCGCGTCGGTGATCGGGTGACCGGTCTCGACGAAGGGCAGACGCTTGGCCTTGGCGGCGAGGTTCGAGGTAGCATGAACCACTGCGCCCTTTTCCGCCATACCGTCGGCTATGCCGGCAACCGACGTCTCGGCCGCATCACGGGCGGCAAGTGTCAGCACCGGGAACTTGGCGCCGACGAGCGCCACCGGCCCGTGCAGCACTTCGGCCGCCGAATAGGCTTCCGCATGCATGCCGGAGGTTTCCTTGAACTTCAGCGCCGCTTCGCTGGCGATGGCGAGCGCCGGGCCGCGGCCGAGCACGTAGAGCGATTCGGCTTCGCCGAGATCGTCGGCAAAGGCCTGCCAGTCGAGCTTGACGGCCTTGGCAAACTGGTTCGGCAGGTCGGCGACCGCGCGCTGAAGGGCTGCGTCGCCGGTCCATTCGCCGAGCACGGCAAGGCCGGCGACGATCGAGTTGACGTAAGACTTGGTGGCGGCAACCGCGATTTCCGGACCGGCCAGGATGTCGAGCGGGTTGGTGCAAGCCTCGGAAATCGGCGAGGGCAGCGTGTTGGTAAGCGCGATCGAGACCGCGCCGGCATCGGTTGCAGCCTTCGCCATGGCGACGATGTCCGGGCTCTTGCCCGACTGCGAAATCGCGATCGCTGCCGCGCCGCCGAGCTTCAGCTTGGCGCCGTAGATCGAGGCCAGCGACGGGCCGAGCGAAGCGACGGGCACGCCGGCCTGCAGCTCGATCGCATATTTGAGGAACAGCGCCGCATGGTCGGAAGAGCCGCGGGCAATGGTGACGAGGAAGGCCGGATCCTTGGCGCGGAGTGCCGCACCGGCAGCCTTGAGCTGGTCGGCGGAGCGTTCCAGCAGACGCTGGGCGGCTTCGGGGATCTCGTCGATTTCTCGGCGCATATTGGTCTGCATGGTCAATTCCCTTTCTTGGCGGAGCCGTCGCTTTAGGATTCCGACAGCGTCAGTTCCGCGACAAAGTCATAGGCGTCGCCCCGGTAGAGCGAACGGGTGAATTCGACGACGCGTCCCGATGCCAGATAGGAGACGCGTTCAATGGAAAGGCCGGCTGAGCCGACGGCAACGCCAAGCATCGAGGCATCCGGGTCCTTGATGTTGCAGGCGGAGATGCGCTGGACCGCACGGACCGGGCGCGAGCGTGTCTTGTCGAGGGCCGTATAGAGCGACGAGGTGACGGCTTGGGGATCCGGCAGGAACTCCGCCGAGATGCTGGCGCGCTCGATCGCGAGCGGCATGTCGTCGGCGATACGCAGGCGCCCAAGGCGCGCGACCAGCGCGTCGGCCGGCAGGCCGAGCGCCATCATTTCGTCCGGCGAGGGATGAAACAGGCCGCGCTCCAGCCAGCGCGCGTGGGTGTTCAAGCCGCGGCGGGCCATGTCCTCGGTAAAAGAGGTCAGTCGCGACAGCGACTGCTGTACCTTGGAGACCGGCTTGACGACGAAGGTGCCGGAGCCGTGGCGGCGAACCAGCAGCCCGTCGCGCACAAGGTCGTCCACGGCCTTGCGCACGGTGACGCGGCTGATGTTGGCGTAGTCGGCAAGGTCGCGTTCCGGCGGCAGAGCGTCGCCGTGGTTGAGCTTGCCCGACTGGATCGCGTCTTCGAGCGATTGCCTGAGCTTGAGATAGAGCGGCCCCGACCCTCCGGACTGCAGGCCCTCGAGCGGCAGAATGGAAGCGAGCTGGTGCGTCATGCGCCTGCCCTCGCCTGGGTGCCGAAACGCTGGGCGGCAACGGCGACTGATCCGGTCAGTGCGTCGGCCTCCGCCTCGACAAGCAAGGCCTGATGCCGATCGGCAAGCCAGGGGCGATAGAGCGGCGCCAATCCGCCGAGAAGGCACAATCTGTCGCAGCCCCTTGCGACGACGACATCAAGTGCCTCGTCCACTGTAAGCGCAGCGGCTTTCAGGATGCGCACGGCAACCGGATCACCGGATGCGGCCCCCTCGAACACGCGCGGCGCATAGCGACCGAATTCTCCGGGCTTGGCGAGGCGGGCGAAATCGACGACGTCCCGCGCGTCGTTGTTGAATTCGGCAAGGACCGATTCCGTCACCGCCGAGGCTTCATGAATATTGTCGAAGGCAAGCAGGCTTTCCTGCAGAAGCGCGTGGCCGATGCGGGCGCCGCTGCCATGGTCACCGATTGTGAAGCCCCAACCGCCGACATAGCTGACGGTTTCGCCCTGGCGCAGGATATAGATGCTGCCGGTACCGAGAATGGCGACCGCGCCGTCACGATTGCCGAGCGCGCCCTGGAGGGCGATCAAGCCATCGGATTCGATGTCGGCGGCGGCGAACGGCAGGCGGCGCTTCACATAATGCACGGCGTCACCGACATTGTGCCCGGCGACACCGACGATCGCCTTGGCGGCGCTAATACCCTGGGGATCAAGGCCCGCCTCTACGAAAGCGGCGCGTGCGGCCTCACCGATATTGGCAAGCGCGGTTTCCGGATCCGTCAGGATATTGGCGGCGCCGGACTTGCCGCGCCCGAGAATGCGCCCGTCCGCCGTTGCCACGGCAGCCCGGCAGCTCGTTCCGCCGCCATCGATTCCGATCAGGTAATTTGTCATGAGCACCTCCGCCCATTGAGGATACCAAAAAAATACCAATATCCAAGCCTGAATCCGCCCACCGTTTCGATTTCGTTGCAATACATTGAAATCTAAGGGCTAATTTAGCTGTTTAGTTTTTTCAGACGCCAAAACTTAAATTCTGCTGGACAATTGGTATTTTTTTGGCATTAATTTGACCAAGAGGAGACACAACCCATGCCGTCAGCCAAGACCGAAGAGCGCCACGACAACGCCAAAGGCCTGGATCTTATGCATCCGGCGCTGGCGCTCCGGCTGCTCGCGTCCGGCCAGCAGGCGGCCGCCAAGGCCGTCGACGCGGCGATCGAGTCGATCTCGGCTGCCGCATCGATCGCGGCCGAATCCCTCGCATCCGGCCGGCGTCTCGCCTATGCCGGCGCCGGCAGTTCCGGCCTGATGGCCATGGCCGATGCGCTCGAACTGCCCGGCACCTACGGCATTGCCCAGGGCCAGATCGTCGTTCTGCTTGCCGGCGGCACCGCCAGCCTCAGCGACCTTGCAGGTGGCTATGAAGACGACATGGACCTTGCCCGTGAAGACGTGCGCAAGGCCGGCATCGGCGCTGGCGACTGCCTCGTTTCCGTTTCCGCCAGCGGCTCCACCCCTTACGCGCTTGCTGCGGCCGACGAGGCCCGCAAGCTCGGCGCCAAGGTGATCGGGGTCGCGAACAATCCGGGTGCGGCGCTGTTCAAGGACGCCGACGTTTCGATCCTTCTGCAGACGCCGCCGGAAGTGGTTTCCGGCTCGACCCGCATGGGCGCCGGCACCGCGCAGAAGATCGCCTTCAACATGTTCTCGACGCTTGTCGGCATTCAGCTCGGCCACGTGCTCGACGGCCACATGGTCAACCTGCGCGCCGACAACATCAAGCTGCACGGCCGCGCAATCCGCATCGTTACCGACATTACCGGCATCAGCGCTGCCGAGGCCGGCCGGCTGATCAACATGGCCTCCGGCTCGGTCAAGGTCGCGATCCTGCTCGCCTCTGGCGCGAAGGACGTTGCGGTCGCGGAGGCGGCACTGAAAGAGACCAGGCAGAATCTGCGCCAGGCGATCGACATCGTCTCGGCCTGAGTAATTCCGGGATCCAAACCGCGCCGGAGGGCGCTTATAAAGAGGGAGAAACTGCATGATCCGTACGACAATCAAAGGCCTGCTGCTCGCTTCGAGCATTCTCGGCACGGCCGGGCTGGCGCACGCCGAGGACGTGACGCTGACCATCGAAAGCTGGCGCAACGACGACCTGGCGATCTGGCAGGAAAAGCTGATCCCGGCCTTCGAAGCCAAGCACCCGGGCATCAAGGTCAAGTTCGCGCCGACCGCGCCGACCGAGTACAACGCCGCGCTCAACGCCAAGCTCGACGCCGGCTCCGCAGGCGATCTCATCACCTGCCGTCCGTTCGACGCCTCGCTCGAGCTTTACAACAAGAAGCACCTCGCCGACCTGACGGGTCTGGCCGGCATGGAGAACTTCTCGCCGGTCGCCAAGTCCGCCTGGACCACCGACGACGGCAAGGCCACGTTCTGCGTGCCGATGGCTTCGGTCATCCACGGCTTCATCTACAACAAGGACGCGTTCGACCAGCTCGGCATCCAGATCCCGACGACGGAAGCGGAATTCTTCGCCGCCCTCGACAAGATCAAGGCCGACGGCAACTACATCCCGATGGCGATGGGCACCAAGGACCTCTGGGAAGCCGCGACCATGGGCTACCAGAACATCGGCCCGACCTACTGGAAGGGTGAAGAAGGCCGCGCCAAGCTGATCAAGGGCGAAGAGAAGCTGACCGACGAAGCATGGGTCGAGCCCTATCGCGTTCTTGCCAAGTGGAAGGATTATCTCGGCGACGGCTTCGAAGCCCAGACCTATCCGGACAGCCAGAACCTCTTCACGCTCGGCCGCGCTGCCATCTACCCGGCCGGCTCGTGGGAAATCGGCCTGTTCAACACGCAGGCCCAGTTCAAGATGGGCGCCTTCCCGCCGCCGGTGAAGAACGCCGGTGACGCCTGCTACATCTCCGACCACAATGACATCGGTGTCGGCCTGAACGCCAAGAGCGCGCATGCCGAAGAAGCCAAGAAGCTGCTGACCTGGATCTCCTCGCCGGAATTCGCCGAAATCTACGCCAACGCGCTGCCGGGCTTCTTCAGCCTGAACTCGCAGCCGGTGAAGATGGCCGATCCGCTGGCGCAGGAATTCGTTTCCTGGCGCGAAAAGTGCAAGCCGACGATCCGCTCGACCTACCAGATCCTGTCGCGCGGCACGCCGAACCTGGAAAACGAGACCTGGGTCGAATCGGCCAACGTGATCAACGGCACGGATACGCCTGAGGTTGCCGCCGAGAAGCTGCAGAAGGGCCTCGACGGCTGGTACAAGCCGGCGAAGTAAGACGTAAGCGCAACAGGTTCCCTCCCCTTGACGGGGGAGGGTCGGCCCTACAGCGCCGCACGTCCTGGACGTGCATAGAGCACCTTAAGCCGGATGGATTTAAGGATGCCGTGGGGACCGGGCGGGGCGACATGCCGAATGACGGCACTCCCCCAGCCGAAGCGTCACCGGCCTCCCCCAGTGGGAGGCCACCGACGCAGTCGTTTGCAAAAGAACGCGATAGACTTAACCTTCGTCATGAGCCCTCGATAAAGGGGCAGACGACATGCGGCGCGACCGGCCGCGTGGCGCCGGTGCGCATCATGATTGCCTGGGGACCGGTCTTCTAGAAACGGATGGATCCATGAGTGACGCTCTTTCAGTGCAAGACGGACAGCCGACCGCAAGGCGGCCGAAACGCTGGCACATCCTCGTCTTCCTGCTGCCGGCCTTCCTGGTCTATTCGGCGGTGATGATCCTGCCGTTGATCGAAACGCTCAGGCTTTCGCTGTTCAACACGGTCGACGGCCAGCCGGCCTTTGTCGGCCTTGCGAATTTCCAGACGCTGTTCGGCGACGAACGCTGGGCGCACGATTTCTGGAACGCGCTGAAGAACAACGTCATCTTCTTCATTATCCATATGTGCGTGCAGAACCCGATCGGCGTCGCGCTCGCCGCCATGCTGTCGATCCCGAAGCTGCGCTTCGTGACCTTCTACCGCACGGCGATCTTCCTGCCGACGCTGCTCTCCTTCGTGATCGTCGGCTTCATCTGGAAGCTGATCCTGTCGCCGATCTGGGGCGTTGCGCCCGGCATGCTCGATCTCGTCGGCCTGAAGTCGCTGTTTGCCCCCTGGCTCGGCAAGCCCGGTTCGGCGCTCGTCACCGTGTCGCTGATCTCGGTCTGGCAATATGTCGGCATCCCGATGATGCTGATCTATGCCGCCCTGCTCAACATTCCGGATGAGGTGATCGAGGCTGCCGAATGCGACGGTGTCACCGGCTGGAGCCAGTTCTGGAAGATCAAACTGCCGCTGATCCTGCCGGCGATCGGCATCATCTCGATCCTGACCTTCGTCGGCAACTTCAACGCCTTCGACCTGGTCTACACGGTGCAGGGCGCGCTTGCCGGCCCGGACGGCTCGACCGACATTCTCGGCACGCTGCTCTACCGCACCTTCTTCGGTTTCCAGCTGCAGCTCGGCGACCGCTCGATGGGCGCGACGATCGCCACGGTGATGTTCCTCATCATCCTCGCCGGCGTCTCGCTCTACCTCTTCGTCATTCAGCGCCGCATGCGCCGCTACCAGTTCTGAGGAGACCGGAGATGTCGAAAGCACGCGATTCATTTCTCCGCACCGGCTTCGTGCATGCAGCGCTCATCGCCTACACGCTCATCTCGCTGTTCCCGGTGTTCCTGACGATCATCAACTCGCTCAAGGATCGCAACGCGATCTTCCGGGCGCCGCTGACGATCCCGACGCCGCAGACCTTCAGCCTGATCGGCTATGAAACGGTCCTCGGCCAGGGCGATTTCGCCACCTATTTCCAGAACAGCTTCATCGTCACGATCGTCTCGATCGCGCTGGTGCTGCTCTTCGGGGCGATGGCCGCCTTCGCGCTGTCGGAATACCGCTTCCGCGGCAACACGCTGATGGGGCTTTATCTCGCGATCGGCATCATGATCCCGATCCGCCTCGGCACCGTCGCCATTCTGCAGGGCATGGTCGCTGCCAACCTCGTCAACACGCTGACGGCGCTGATCCTCGTCTATACCGCCCAAGGCCTGCCGCTGGCGATCTTCATTCTCTCGGAGTTCATGCGCACGGTCTCCGATGACCTGAAGAACGCCGGACGCATCGACGGGCTGTCGGAATATTCGATCTTCTTCCGCCTGGTTCTGCCGCTCGTCCGGCCGGCCATGGCAACGGTCGCGGTCTTCACCATGATCCCGATCTGGAACGACCTCTGGTTCCCGCTGATCCTCGCGCCGGCGGAAGCGACCAAGACGGTGACGCTCGGCTCGCAGATCTTCATCGGCCAGTTCGTCACCAACTGGAACGCGGTTCTGGCGGCGCTGTCGCTCGCCATCCTTCCGGTTCTCGTCCTCTACGTCATCTTCTCGCGGCAACTGATCCGCGGCATCACGGCAGGAGCAGTCAAGTGAGTGCAAGCAGCAAACCGGTCCGGGTCCTCGTCGCGGGGCTCGGCAACATGGGGCGCAGCCACGCGCTCGCCTATCACAACAATCCCGGCTTCGAGATCGTCGGCCTCGTCAACCGCTCCAAGGTGCCGCTGCCGGAAGAACTTGCCGGCTACGAAATCCATCCGAACTTCGAGAAGGCGCTGGCCGAACTGAAGCCGGATCTCTGCTCGATCTGCACCTATTCGGATAGCCATGCCGACTTTGCGGTCATGGCGTTCGAGGCCGGCGCCGACGTCTTCGTCGAAAAGCCGCTCGCGACCACCGTCGCCGACGCCGAGCGCGTCGTCGCGGCGGCGAAGAAGCACGGCCGCAAGCTGGTGATCGGCTACATCCTGCGCCATCACCCCTCGTGGATCCGGCTGATCGCCGAAGCGCGCAAGCTCGGCGGCCCCTACGTCTTCCGCATGAACCTGAACCAGCAGTCGAGCGGCCCGACCTGGGAGACGCACAAGTCGCTGATGAAGACGACGTCGCCGATCGTCGATTGCGGCGTGCACTATGTCGACGTCATGTGTCAGATCACCGACGCCAAGCCGGTGGAAGTGCGCGGCATGGGGCTTCGCCTCTCCGACGAGATCGCACCGGACATGTACAATTACGGCCACCTGCAGGTGATCTTCGAGGATGGCTCGGCCGGCTGGTACGAAGCCGGCTGGGGGCCGATGATCTCGGAAACCGCCTTCTTCGTGAAGGACGTGATGTCGCCGAAGGGATCGGTGTCGATCGTCATGGACCAGAACGCCAAGTCCGACGACATCGACATGCACACCAAGACCGCGGTGATCCGGCTGCACAATGCCGAAACCGGTCCCGACGGCCGATTCCTCAAAGCCGACGAGGACCTGAAGATGGACGGCGAGCCCGGCCACCAGGAACTCTGCGACCGCGAACAGGCCTATGTGCTGAAGGCCATTCGCGAAAACATCGACCTCGACCGTCACATGAACGACGCCGTGCAGTCGCTCCGCATCTGCCTTGCTGCAGACGAAAGCGTGCGCACCGGCAGACCAGTCAAACTTTAAAGGGGGCAACCAGGTGGGATCGCTTCAACTCAAATCCATCCGCAAGGCCTACGGTAGCCATGAGGTGCTGAAGGGCATCGACCTCGAGGTGAAGGACGGCGAATTCGTCATCTTCGTCGGCCCGTCCGGCTGCGGCAAGTCGACCTTGCTGCGCACCATCGCCGGTCTCGAGGACGCGACCTCCGGCAGCGTGCAGATCGACGGCACGGAAGTCGGCCATGTGGCGCCCGCCAAGCGCGGCATCGCCATGGTGTTCCAGTCCTACGCGCTCTATCCGCACCTGTCGGTGAAGGACAATATGGGCTTGGGCCTGAAGCAGGCAGGCGCGCCGAAGGCGGAGATCGAGGACAAGGTCGGCAAGGCAGCGAGCATGCTGTCGCTCGATCCCTACCTCGCTCGTCGCCCGGCCGAGCTTTCCGGCGGCCAGCGCCAGCGCGTGGCGATCGGCCGCGCGATCGTGCGCGAACCGAAGCTCTTCCTGTTCGACGAGCCGCTTTCGAACCTCGATGCGGCGCTGCGCGTCAACACCCGGCTCGAGATTGCCCGGCTGCATCGCAGCCTGAAGGCAACGATGATCTACGTGACCCACGACCAGGTGGAGGCGATGACGCTCGCCGACAAGATCGTCGTCTTGAACGCCGGCAAGATCGAGCAGATCGGCTCGCCGATGGACCTCTACAACAGGCCTGCCAACGTCTTCGTCGCCGGCTTCATCGGCTCGCCGCAGATGAACTTCATCGAGGGCGCCAGGCTCGGCGATGTCAAAGCCAAGACGATCGGCATCCGCCCGGAGCACATGGCGCTTTCGCGCGAGAGCGGCGACTGGAAGGGCAAGGTAGTGCATGTCGAGCACCTCGGCGCCGACACCATCGTCTACATCGACAGCGAGCAGGTCGGCACCATCACCGTCCGCCTCTTCGGCGAACATCGCTACGCGCCTGACGACATCGTCTATGCGACGCCGACCGTCGGCGCCATGCACCGTTTCGGCGACGACGACCGCGTTCTCGCCTGATCCGCTTTGAGGCCGAGGCCTCATCACAGCTACGTGAAAAGCAACCGCCATGGGCCTAACCCCCTGTGGCGGTTGCTTTATTTTTTGATTGTCCGCGCTGAACGACTCTGTTGCACCGCAAAGCAATTTAACATACATTTGTGTTTGTATATTAGCTTTCCGGTATTTTCCCCAAGCGATACCGGTTCTGCTCCCCTTCACTTCCGGACCGTACGGGCACCTTGCGAGATGCACCTGTCGCCTGCGGTCACCGAATATGGACATCGCTATGCGCATGAACCGACCGACACTGGCCGCCGCCTTGGCAACTGTGATTCTTCTTTCCGGCTGCCAGAAAGAGGAAGCACAACAGGGCGCCGCCGCATTCCCACCGTCCGCCGTCGCGGTCTTCACGACCAAGGCCGAAACCCTGCCGATCACCAACGAGCTGCCGGGCCGCATCGCCGCGACCCGCGTCGCCGAGGTCCGTCCGCGCGTTTCCGGCATTGTCGTCGAACGCGTCTTCCAGCAGGGCTCCAAGGTCAATGAGGGCGATGTGCTTTACCGCATCGATCCTGCGCCCTTCCGCGTTCAGGTCGAAAAGGCGGAGGCAACGCTTCGGCGCGCCCAATCCATTCGCCAGCAGGCCCAGCAGAAGGCCGATCGCCAGGAACAGCTGAGGAAGGCGAACGTCGTCGCCGCGCAGCAATTGGAAGATGCGGCTGCGCTGCTTGCGACCGCCGACGCCGATGTCGCGATCGCCGAAGCCGGCCTCGCGGCGGCCAAGCTCGACCTGCAATATGCCGACGTGACGGCGCCGATCAGCGGCCGCATCGGCCGTGCGCTGATCACCGAAGGCGCGCTTGTCAGCACCAACAGCTCGGAAAACCTCGCGACGATCCAGCAGCTCGACCCGCTCTACGCCGACTTCACCCAGTCGGCGACCGACCTCATCCGCCTGCGCAAGGCGCTCGAGGACGGCAAGATGATGAACGGCGACGGCGAGGAAGCCGAAGTCCAGCTCGTGCTCGACGACGGCACGGCCTACGAGCACAAGGGCAAGCTCCTGTTCTCGGAAGCCGCCGTCGATGCGACGACCGGCCAGGTAACCCTGCGCGGTGAGTTCCCGAACCCCGACAACGACCTGCTTCCCGGCATGTATGTTCGCGTGCTCGTGCAGCAGGGCGTCGAGAAGGACGCGATCACCGTTCCGCAGCAGGCCGTCCAGCGCAACAATGCCGGCCAGTCGCAGGTCTATATCGTCGGCGCCGACAACAAGGTCGAGTTCCGCAACGTGACCCTCGGCCGCACGATCGGCACCCGCTGGCAGGTGACCTCCGGTCTCAAGGCCGGCGAGAAGGTCATCGTCGAGGGCTTCCAGAAGATCGGCCCCGGTGCCCCCGTCGAACCGACGGACTGGAACCCGGACGCCAAGCCGACTGCCGAAGCAGCGCAGACGACGGCCTCTGCCGACGAAAAGCCCGCTGAAGCCACAAAGTGAGTGCTGACTAATGCCCAGTTTTTTCATCGACAGGCCTATTTTTGCCTGGGTGGTGGCGATCTTCATCATGCTCGCCGGCATCATCGCGATACCGCTTCTGCCGGTATCGCAATATCCTGATGTCGCACCGCCGCAGATCTCCATCAACACGAGCTATCCCGGGGCGTCGTCCCAGGACACCTACCAGAGCGTCACTCGGCTGATCGAAAATGAGCTGAACGGAGTCGAAGGCCTGCTCTATTTCGAGTCGACCTCCAGCGCCTCCGGCTCGGTCGAAATCAGCGCCACCTTTGCACCGGGCACCGACCCGGGACAGGCGGCCGTCGACATTCAGAATCGCGTTCGCCGCGTCGAACCGCGCCTGCCCGATTCGGTCAAGCGCCAGGGCGTGCAGGTCGATGAAGCCGGCTCCGGCTTCCTGATGATCGTCGCGCTCACCTCGACCGACGGCCAGATGGATGCCATCGCTCTCGGCGACTATCTCAGCCGCAACGTTCTGAACGAAGTCCAGCGCGTGCCCGGCGTCGGCCGTGCGCAGCTGTTTGCCACCGAACGCTCGATGCGCATCTGGCTCGATCCGGACAAGATGCTCGGCCTCAACCTGACGGCTGCCGACGTCACCAATGCGATCCAGGCCCAGAACGCCCAGATCGCATCCGGCTCGATCGGCGCCCAGCCGAACCCGATCACACAGCAGATCAGTGCCCCCGTCGTCGTCAAGGGCCAGCTGTCGAGCGCCGAGGAATTCGGAGCGATCGTGCTTCGCGCCAATCCGGACGGTTCCTCCGTTCGGCTGCGCGATGTCGCCCGCGTCGAAATCGGCGGCGAGAGCTATGCGTTCTCGACCCGCCTGAACGGCAAGCCGTCCGCGGCTATCGCCGTGCAGCTGTCGCCGAGCGGCAACGCCATGTCGACATCGGCCGCGATCAAGGAGCGCATGGACGAACTGTCGAAGTTCTTCCCGCAGGGTCTCGAATATTCGGTTCCCTACGACACTTCGCCGTTCGTTGCCGTTTCGATCGAGAAGGTGCTTAAGACGCTGCTCGAAGCCGTCGCGCTCGTCTTCGTCGTGATGTTCCTGTTCCTGCAGAACATCCGCTACACCATCATCCCGACGCTCGTCGTTCCGGTCGCCCTGCTCGGCACCTGCGCGGTGATGCTGGCGATGGGCTTCTCGATCAACGTGCTCACCATGTTCGGCATGGTGCTGGCGATCGGTATTCTCGTCGACGATGCGATCATCGTCGTCGAAAACGTCGAACGCATCATGTCCGAAGAGGGACTGACGCCGAAGGATGCAACCCGCAAGGCGATGAAGCAGATCACCGGCGCCGTCATCGGCATCACGCTGGTTCTGGCTTCGGTGTTCATTCCGATGGCCTTCTTCCCGGGCGCCGTCGGCGTGATCTATCGCCAGTTCTCGCTGACGATGGTCGTGTCGATCCTGTTCTCGGCGCTGCTTGCCCTGTCGCTGACGCCGGCGTTGTGCGCCAGCTTCCTCAAGCAGGTTCCCAAGGGCCACCACCACGCCAAGCGCGGCTTCTTCGGCTGGTTCAACCGCTCGTTCGACAAGACCTCGCACGGCTATAGCGGCATCGTGAAGCGTCTGGTCCACCGGACCGGCCGTTACATGATCGTCTATGTCGCCGTGCTTGCCGGCCTCGGCTGGCTGTTCATGAAGCTGCCGTCGTCGTTCCTTCCAGACGAAGACCAGGGCTTCGTGATCGTCATGATGCAGCTCCCCTCCGAGGCGACGGGCAACCGTACGACTGAGGTGGTGGAGCAGGCCGAGAACATCTTCGGCACGGAGCCGGCTGTCGAACGCATCATCGCGATCAACGGCTTCTCCTTCTTCGGCACCGGACAGAACGCAGCGCTCGCCTTCGTGACGCTGAAGGACTGGAGCGAACGCGACGCCGACAATGCTGCCCAGTCGATTGCCATGCGGGCAACGATGGCGATGAGCCAGATCAAGGATGCGATCAGCTTCGCGCTGTCGCCGCCGGCGATCCAGGGACTCGGCACCACAGGCGGCTTCTCCTTCCGTCTGCAGGATCGCGGCGGTCTCGGCGAGGCGGCTCTGTCGCAGGCCCGCGACCAGCTTCTCGGCCTTGCGGCTGAGAGCAAGATCGTCACCGGCGTTCGTTTCGAAGGCATGCCCGATGCGGCTCAGGTCAGCGTGACCATCGACCGCGAGAAGGCCAACACCTTCGGCGTGACCTTCGCCGATATCAACTCGACGATCTCGACCAACCTTGGCTCGTCCTATGTCAACGACTTCCCGAATGCCGGCCGCATGCAGCGCGTGACGGTGCAGGCGGACGAGGGTCAGCGCATGCAGACGACTGATCTGCTGAACCTCAACGTTCGCAACGCCAATGGCGGCATGGTGCCGCTCTCGGCCTTTGCGACCGTCGAGTGGGTCAAGGCATCGACCCAGACGATCGGCTACAACGGCTACCCGTCGGTGCGTATCAGCGGCGAAGCAGCCCACGGCTACTCGTCGGGTGACGCGATCGCCGAGATGCAGAGGCTTGCGGGCGAGCTCCCGGCAGGCTTCGGCTACGAGTGGACCGGCCAGTCCCTGCAGGAAATCCAGTCCGGTACCCAGGCGCCTCTCCTGATCGCGCTGTCGTGCCTTCTGGTCTTCCTGTGCCTTGCCGCCCTCTATGAGAGCTGGTCGATCCCGGTCGCGGTGATCATGGTCGTTCCGCTCGGCGTCATCGGCTCGGTTCTCGCCGTGATGATGCGCGACATGCCGAACGACGTGTACTTCAAGGTCGGCCTGATCGCGATCATCGGCCTCTCGGCCAAGAACGCGATCCTGATCATCGAGTTTGCCAAGGAACTGCGCGAGCAGGGCAAGTCGCTGATCGACGCGACGCTGGAGGCGGCACACTTGCGCTTCCGGCCGATCCTGATGACGTCGCTGGCCTTCACGCTCGGCGTTCTGCCGCTGGCGATCGCCACGGGTGCCAGCTCCGGCAGCCAGCGCGCCATCGGCACGGGCGTCATGGGCGGGATGATCTCGGCAACGGTGCTCGCCATCTTCTTCGTTCCTGTATTCTTCGTGTTCGTCACGAAGCTCTTCAGCCGAAAGAAGGTGGAAAACACACCGACAGCCGCAGAAAACCCCACACCCGCCGAGTAAAACAAGATTGGACGGCCCGCCTCTGGCGGGCCGTCGCATGAGGAGGAATGAATGCGCCGAACAAAGGCCGATGCAGAAGCAACGAGGCAGAAGATCCTGAGCGCCGCCGAGCGCGTCTTCTACGAAAAGGGCGTCTCGAACACGACGCTGGAAGAAATCGCCAAGGCCGCCGGCGTGACCCGTGGCGCCATCTACTGGCACTTCGCCAACAAGACCGACCTGTTCCTCGCGCTGCACGACGCTGTGCCCCTGCCGCAGGAAGACATGGTCGCCCGCGAGATCGAAGCGGAAGCTGCCGACACCCTCTCCATCCTCGAAGGCGCCATGGGCGACTGGTTGGATGTTCTCGCCGCCGACGAGCAGCGCCAGCGCATCCTTACGATCATGCTGCGCACCAATTACGACGGCGACCTCGGCGAGGTGCTCGCCCGCCAGAAGGAACTCGACGAGCACCATAACGTCGTGCTCGAACTCGCTTTTTCCCGCGCGCTCGCCAAGGGGCAGATGCACGAGACCTGGACCCCGGCCTCGGCGACGCGGACGCTGCACTGGATGATGCTGGGGCTCTGTACGGAATGGCTGCTGTTCGGCCGCCGCTTCGACCTTACGGCCGAGGGGCGCGAAGGGTTGAGCCGGCTCTTTGCCAGCTTCCGCGCGCCGGCCGTTACGGCAACGGCCGTCGCCGCACGCCTGTAACCACCGTAGCCGGCACCCCAGAGAGTACCGGCTACACAAGGGCCTTCCGGACCCCTTAGCTGAATACCACGGTCTTGTGGCCGTTTAGCATGGCGCGCCGCTCCAGGTGCAGCTTGACGGCGCGCGCCAGCACCCGGCTTTCGATATCGCGACCGGTGGCGACGAAATCTTCCGCTGTCAGCGCATGGCTGACGCGCTCCGTCTCCTGCTCGATGATAGGCCCCTCGTCGAGGTCCGGCGTCACGTAATGCGCGGTCGCCCCGATCAGCTTCACCCCGCGCTCATGCGCCTGATGATAGGGCTTTGCCCCCTTGAAGCTCGGCAGGAACGAGTGGTGGATGTTGATCGCCTTGCCGTAGAGGCGCCTCGACAGATTGTCCGAGAACACCTGCATGTAGCGGGCGAGGATGACGAGATCGGCGCCGGTCTCCTGAACCAGGCGCAGAAGCCTCTCCTCCTGCTCGGCCTTGTTGTCCTTCGATACCGGCCAACAGTGATAGGCGAGCCCTTCGGCTTCGGCCGTGCGCCGGCTGTCTTCGTGGTTGGAGACGATGGCGACGACCTCCGCGTTCAGCCAGCCCACACGGATCTGGTAGAGCAGGTGCAGCAGCGCGTGGTCGAACCTGGAGACGAGAACGAGGATCTTCGGTTTGACCGCAGCATCCGTGAGCGTGGTCCGCATCTGGAAACGCTCGACGGCCGGGCGAAGCGCGCGCTCGACATCACCGGCCTGAACGCTCGCTGCAACCTGAAAGGCGATGCGCATGAAGAAGCTGTTGGTCCTGGTATCCCAAAACTGGTTGCTCTCGGCGATGTTTGCGCCAAGGGCGGCAAGTTCCGTGGTGACGGCGGCGACGATGCCGGGTTTGTCGTCGCAGGACAGGACAAGAATGAAAGTCTTCGGCGCCATGATCTCCTCCGATTGCAGCCGTTTCGGACGAGGCTTCCAGCCCCTTCCCTAGGGTTGCCTATGAGGAGTTGAACGCGCCGGCAATCGTTCCGGCCGCGGCGGCTGACGCTTTCTATCATCCTGATGGAAAGGCGCCCGGGAGCATGAAATGCCCCCGGGCGCTGCAAGATTCGTCGCATCCGGCTTTCGAGGTTTTCTGAGAGGATTCCATCAGAAAACCCGATGTGCACGACTGGATCAGTGCGCCTCGTCCCAGTTGGTCGCCGCGCGCGCGTCGACCTTCAGCGGCACCTTCATGTCGAGCGCCGGCATGGCGGCGTTCTCCATCACCGAGACGACGACCGGAATGGTCTTTTCGACCTCGGCGTCCTCGACTTCGAAGATCAGTTCGTCGTGCACCTGCAGCAGCATGCGAGCCGAAAGCTTCGCCTCGGCAAGCGCCGGTTCCATCTTGACCATGGCGCGGCGGATGATGTCGGCGGCCGAACCCTGGATCGGCGCGTTGATCGCTGCGCGCTCGTTAAAGGCGCGATGCGAGGGGATCGACGAGCGGATGTCGGGATAATGCGCGCGACGGCCGAAGATCGTCTCGACGTAGCCGTGCTCGCGGGCAAACACCTTGGTGCCTTCCATGTAGTCGCGAATGCCCGGGAAGCGCTCGAAATAGCGCTTGATGTAGTCGCTGGCTTCCGAGCGTTCGATCGACAGCTGGTTGGCAAGACCGAAGGCAGAGATGCCGTAGATGATGCCGAAGTTGATCGCCTTGGCGCGCCGGCGGATTTCGCTGGGCATGCCCTCGACCGGCACGCCGAACATTTCCGATGCGGTCATCGCATGGATGTCGACGCCGTCGGCGAAGGCCTGGCGCAGCTGCGGGATATCGGCGACGTGAGCGAGCACGCGCAGTTCGATCTGGCTGTAGTCGGCCGAGAGCAGCTTGTGGCCGGGCGTCGCGATGAAGGCGGTTCGGATCTTGCGGCCTTCGGCGGTGCGCACCGGAATGTTCTGCAGGTTCGGGTCGGACGACGACAGGCGGCCGGTGGTCGTGGCGGCAAGCGCGTAGGACGTGTGCACCCGCTTCGTCTGCGGATGGACGAAGCCCGGAAGCGCATCGGTGTAGGTGGACTTGAGCTTGGTCAGCTGCCGCCAGTCGACGATCTTGCGCGGCAGTTCGTGCCCTTCGGCTGCCAGGTCTTCCAGAACCTGCGCCGAGGTCGACCATTGCCCGGTCTTGGTCTTCGAGCCGCCGGCAAAGCCCATCTTGCCGAAGAGGATATCGCCGAGCTGCTTCGGCGAGCCGATGGTGAAGGTTTCGCCGGCGAGCTTGTAGATCTCGTCCTCGAGACCGGCCGCACCCTGGGCGAGCTCGCCCGAAAGCCGCGACAGGATCTGTCGGTCGACGGTGATGCCGCGGTCTTCCATGCGTGCCAGAACGTCAACCAGGGGCCGCTCCAGACGCTCATAGACGCGCGTCAGCCCCTTGGCGGCCAATCGGGCCTTCAGGATATGCCAGAGCCGCAACGTGACGTCCGCGTCCTCGGCCGCGTAGGCGGTCGCCCGGTCAATGTCGACGAAGTCGAAGGTCACCGACGACTTGCCGGTTCCGGTGATGTCCTTGTAGGCGATCGGCTTGTGGTTCAGCCAGCGCTCGGACAGTGAGTCCATGCCATGGGTGCCGTTGCCGGCATCGACGACGTAGGACATCAGCATCGTGTCGTCGAAGCATTCGACGGTGACGCCGTGCCGCCTCATCACGAGGTAGTCGTATTTCAGGTTCTGCGCGACCTTGAGGACGGAGGGGTCCTCCAGCAGGCGCTTCAGCCGGCTCAAGGCTTCGGCGACCGGGATCTGGTTTTCGGCGAGCCCGCCGCCGAGCAGGTCGCCGACGCCCGTCTTGTGGATCAGCGGCACATAGGCCGCCCGGATCGAAGCGCCGGTCGGATCGGCCTTGTGGTCGGCGATCGCCAGCGAGAAGCCGACGAGGTCGGCCTGCATGGCATCGAGCGAGGTCGTTTCCGTGTCGAAGCCGACGACACCGGCTTCGCGCGCGTCCGATATCCACCGGTCGAGGGTGGCGATGTCGCGGATCGTCACATACGCGCTCCGATCCATCGGCGCCTTGGCGAAGATTTCAGCGCGCGCGGCAGCGAGCGCCTCGGGCGTCGCGTCCGCGCCATTCGCTTCGGCGCCACGCGACAGGACGGCGGCCGCTTCCGCGGCCTCGCCACGGGCGACAGCCGCGGTGGAAGAGCCTTCGCTGACCTTTTCCGCTCCGTCGCCCTTGTCGAGATCAGGGCCGCGCGCATCGGCGCCCCATTCCACCGGCACTGCGGCTGCTTCGACGGCATCGGCGTCCGTGCCGGTCGCAGCGGCGACACGACGCGTCAGCGTGGTGAATTCCATCGCCTTCAGGAAGGCGATCAGCTTCGGACCGTTCTGCGGCTCCAGGCTCAGCTCTTCCAGCGGAACGTCGAGCGGCGTGTCGGTCTTGAGTTCGACGAGCTGTCGCGACAGGCGGGCAAGATCGGCATTGGCGATGATGTTTTCGCGGCGCTTGACCTGCTTGATCTCGCCGGCGCGGGCCAGCAGCGTTTCGAGATCGCCGTACTCTTCGAGCAGCTGTGCGGCCGTCTTCGGGCCGATGCCGGGAATGCCGGGCACGTTGTCGGTGGAATCACCGGTCATCGCCTGCAGGTCGATCATCTTTTCCGGCGGCACGCCCCATTTCTCGATCACTTCCGGGATCGAGATCTGCTTGTCCTTCATGCTGTCGTACATCGACACGTTCGAGGTCACGAGCTGCATCAGGTCCTTGTCGGACGAGACGATGGTGACGTCGGCGCCGGCGGCTTCTGCAAGCCGGGCGTAAGTGGCGATCAGGTCGTCGGCCTCATAACCTTCCTTCTCGATGCAAGGCAGGTTGAAGGCGCGGGTCGCGTGACGGATTAGGCCGAACTGCGGGATCAGATCTTCCGGCGGCGCCGTGCGGTTTGCCTTGTACTGATCGTAGAGCGCGTTGCGGAAAGTCTTCGACGAATAGTCGAAGATAACCGCAAAATGGGTGGGCGTAACGCCGACCGACGTGTCGCGCGCATCGGTGAGCAGCTTCCACAACATGTTGCAGAAACCCGATACCGCGTTGACCGGAAGGCCATCGGATTTGCGGTTGAGCGGCGGGATGGCGTGGAACGCCCGGAAGATGAATCCGGAGCCGTCGACGAGGAAGAGATGATCACCGTTTTTCATGGGCAAATGGATAGCGCGGGGCAAGCCAAAGGTCCATTGCGGTTTTCCCGCCAGACACTACATTCTCCACCGGTCGCGGTAGCCGGGATCGCCACCGCGGATTGCGGAAACGGGGGCCGATTTCGCCCTGGGATCGAGCGCCCGAAGGCTTCGCAAGCGGCCATTTAGCTTCACGCAAACGTTACGTATTTGTAATGTCCGATTCAGCCCTGGTATCCTTGAAAAGCCACATTTGAATCCTCAAATCTTACTCAACGGCACCGAGTGATGCCGTCTTCTGGTGATTGGCCTGTCCCCCGCCCGCACCAGATGAGGACAAAGGCCTTATCCCCCTCTCCGGGCCTTTGTCCCGTTTTCAAAAGACCGTCACGGCGCCGCCTCCGCACCGTGACGGTTTTTTGTTTGTGCCGTCCGATCACCTCCACTCAAATCCCGGTGAACCCCGACAGTCTCAAGGTCCATCGCCTGCATTGTAACTTGTCTTCATGGCGGTTCGGGCGTACCGATAGGCATGGCCTTCAATCGTATGGAATCTGCGACCTACCTGGCCAGCCTGCTGGCGAAGAGCTTTTCGCGCGCGCTTCACGAGCGCGGCCAGAAGCTTGGTTTCGCGCCAGGTCAGTTTCCCATCCTGCTCGAGCTTTGGGCCGAAGAGGGCCTGACGCAGAAACAGCTGCTCGATCGGCTCGACATCGAACAGGCGACGATGGCCAACACGCTCGCTCGCATGGAGCGTGACGGGCTCATCCTGCGCCGCAAGCATCCGCAGGACAAGCGCTCGCAGCAGATCTACCTGACCGATAGGGCAAAGGAGATGGAGGCGGCCGCCAAGGAGGCAGCGCTTGCCGCCGACCAGTCGCTGCTTGCCGGCCTCAGGAATTTCGAGCGCGAACTGATGCTCGAATATATGCGCATGGCGCTCGCCAGCGTGGCACGCGGCGACAGTCGCGCCTGACGCGCCATCGCCCGGCCTGATCGTTCCATCAAAAAATTTGGCTTAAAGCGGGCGTGCGCCCGTTCTAAAGCAGGGGCAGACGCGCCGATCCGGGCGCCCCGGCACCCCCCTTGCCAAGGCGCCAGGCTCTCCGTTCACCGTCACCCGAGACCTCTGCCCAAAATCGCTCAAATCGATTTCGCTTTGGCGGCACATGCAGTAGGTTCCGGCGAAACTTGAAGCAAGGATATGCATGATGGCTGACATCACCCCCGTTCTCGAACGCGCAGACGCCAACCTGCCAAAGAGCCTCGACCGGCTGTTCGACCTGGTTCGCATCAAGTCGATCTCGACCGACCCGGCCTTCAAGGCGGAATGCCGCAAGGCGGCGGAATGGCTGGTGGCCGAGCTCAACGCTCTCGGCTTCACCGCATCGGTGCGCGACACCCCCGGCCATCCAATGGTCGTCGCCCATCACGACGGCGCCAAGCCCGATGCGCCGCATGTACTGTTCTATGGCCATTACGACGTGCAGCCGGTAGATCCGCTGAACCTTTGGGACACCGACCCGTTCGAGCCCGGCATCAAGGAAATCGAGCCCGGCCGCAAGGTGATCACCGGCCGTGGCACGGCCGACGACAAGGGCCAGCTCCTGACCTTCGTCGAAGCGGTGCGCGCCTACAAGGACGTGCATGGCGCCCTGCCCTGCCGCGTCACCATCCTGTTCGAAGGCGAAGAGGAGTCCGGCTCGCCGTCGCTGAAGCCCTTCCTCGAAGCCAATGCCGCCGAACTCAAGGCCGATTATGCGCTGGTGTGCGACACCAGCATGTGGGACCGCGATACGCCGGCGATCTCCGCTGGCCTGCGCGGCCTCGTCGGCGAAGAGGTCATCGTCCGGGCTGCCGACCGCGACCTGCATTCCGGCTACTTCGGTGGTGCTGCCGCCAACCCAATCCGCATCCTCACCACCATTCTCGCCGGCCTTCATGACGAAAACAGCCGCGTGACGCTGCCGGGCTTCTACGACGGTGTCGAAGAGACCCCGGCCCAGATTAAGGCGGCATGGGAAACGCTGGGACAGACGGCAGAAAAGTTCCTCGGCGAAATCGGCCTGTCGATCCCGTCGGGTGAAAAAAACCGCTCGGTTCTGGAACTGACCTGGGCGCGACCGACCGCGGAAGTCAACGGCATAACCGGTGGCTATACCGGCGAAGGCTTCAAGACGGTGATCGCGGCCGAGGCTTCGGCAAAGGTTTCCTTCCGCCTTGTCGGCAACCAGAACCCGGAAAAGATCCGCGAAGCGTTCCGCGCCTATGTGCGCTCGAAAGTTCCGGCCGATTGCTCGGTCGAGTTCCACGCCCATGGCGGCTCGCCGGCGATCCACCTTCCGTACGAATCGCCGCTGCTCAACACCGCGAAGGTGGCCCTTTCCGACGAGTGGCCGAAGCCGGCCGTCATCATCGGCATGGGTGGCTCGATTCCGATCGTTGGCGACTTCCAAAAGATGCTCGGCATGGAATCGCTGCTGGTCGGCTTCGGGCTCTCAGACGACCGCATCCATTCGCCGAACGAGAAGTACGAGCTGCAGTCCTATCACAAGGGCATCCGCTCCTGGATCCGCATCCTCGACGCGCTCGCCGCCTGATGATCCGTGCGGGACGGGTCGCGGTTTTCCGCGCATCCCGCCCCGCATATTTGACCCCGGAAGCCGTGGCGAAGCCCTCCGCCACGGCTTTTTCGATTTGATTGCGCGGCCGCCGATGATGCAGCCCTTGCGCGCAAACCCCGCTTCGACGCGCACGCATCGCTGCCCGATCGGCGCCATGCCCGCGCTTTACCGTTTCCCCTTCGCTGTTTCCCGGCGGTTTCTCCTCTGTCGGCAGGCCGTCAATCCTTGACCTCCGGGGTCTCAGGTGCTTCCTTTTTGTGAAACAAATCACAAAGGGAAATCGGATCGTTGGCAAGGGTAAGGACCGAAGCGTCGCGCTGCGGGCGTGATGCTATGACGAAGCGGCTCAGAAAACAGAACGTCTCCGCTCGGAGAATCCCTCCGGCCGCTGCAACGGAAGTGTCCTTGAAACACCCCTGCCACGCCCTCGCACCGATCACGGCACCGGCATGAAGCGGCTGCAGACCTATTTCTGGCCCGTCGTCGGCCTTCTCGCGATCCTGTTTTCGGTCAACGCGCTCTACCATGAGCTGCGCGGCCTGTCGTTCGACGAGTTTCTCGCAAGTTTTAATGCGATTTCGCTGAAGAGCTGGCTTCTGGCCATCGGCTCGACGCTGCTCGCCTATGCGGCGCTGGCGGCCTACGACCGGCTAGCACTCGACCACCTCGGCCACCGCATCTCACTCTGGTTCATCACGCTCTGCTCGTTCACGACCTACGCGCTGTCGCACAATCTCGGCGCCTCGGTGTTCTCCGGCGCGGTCGTGCGTTACCGCGCCTATCGCTCCAAGGGGCTTTCCCCGGGCGAGGTCGGCGTGCTGGTCGCCTTCTGCTCCTTCACCTTCACGCTCGGCACCTTGGTTCTATCCGCCGTCGTTCTGCTGATGCGTCCCGACATCATCGAACGTTTTGCCGAATTCCTGCCGGTGGAAATGTCGCTGACCACGGGCGTGCTGATCCTCATCGTCATCGGGCTCTATGTCATCGGCAGCCTCGTCGGGCTGCCGTCGTTCCGCACCCGCTGGTTCCAGCTGCACTACCCCAAGCCGAAGATCGTGTTCCGGCAGCTGGTGGTCGCGCCGGTGGAACTGATCGGCGCCGCCGGGATCATCTATTTCGCCCTGCCGGAAGCCGGCAATCCGGGTTATATCGTCATTCTCGGTATCTTCCTCGCCTCGTTCTCCGCGGCCCTGCTTTCGCATGCGCCAGGCGGGCTCGGCGTGCTGGAACTGATCTTCATCGCCGCCTTGCCGGAAATGGATCCGGCGGCGGTGCTTGCGGCGCTTGCGATCTTCCGGCTGCTCTACCTGATCATCCCCTTCATCCTGGCGCTGGTGGTGATCCTGGTGTTCGAGCGGGCGCGGTTCGTGGCGGAGCGCCACCAGCCGAAAGGAAGCGACCTCCCCTAACGAGGGGCGCGCCCATTATCAGGGCGCGTTGCAGACCGTCGGCAGCGCCTGTTCGAGCGGCCCCTTCACCTCGTGCAGGCGCGCCGCTTCGATCTGGTAGGGCGTGAACGGTGGCACCTGCAGCGACGGATTGATGATGCGGGTGACGTAGCAGCCGGCGAAAAACCGCACCCGCCCCCGCTTCTCGATCGATTTCACCGCGACGGGAACGGCGGAATAAATGCTGCCCGCCCCGGCCTCCGTCTTCACCTTGCCGACCTTGATCTCGACAGACACCGTGCGCTCATAGCCGCGGGTGAAGGCCTTGAAGCCGCCGACAGGCTTCGATTCGCCGAAATAGCCATAGGCGCGGGCATATTCCTTGCGGTTGACGGCATTGTAGAGCGAGCGCACGAGCGCTGCCCCATCGGACCGGTCATCGACATAGGTGACGCTGTCCTGCGCCAGAGCCTCGCCGTTCAGGGCTGCAAAGGCGCCGAGGGCGAAGACGGTGGATCGAAGCTTCATGACAGTCCTCCTTTGTCGTGGCGGCAGCCGAACACAACAATGAGGCGAAGCCATAGCAGGATTCGCGAGGAGATCGATAACGGCATAGCCCATCGTCCGGCGCGGCACCGGCGATCCGTATGACCTCAGGAGATATGGGAGGCGGTGGGCGTCATGATGCCGATGAGCAAAAAGCCACGGGCGTACGCGCAAATGAAAAGAGCCCCGTGTGGGAGGAGGTACACGGGGCTCTCGAACTTGATCGACAGCTGGGAGGAGGAGTGCCGCCGATCCGCATCGGGCGCCGCGGGAGGAGGTGCAGCGCTTCGATAAGTCGTATAATAATTATGCGTCGCAACAATTTCAAGACATCATTTTTGCACTGCACAAAATCGTGAAGGGAAGGCAGGGTCGAGAGGCATCTTTCCTGATGC
Source organism: Ensifer sp. LBL (assembly GCF_050435225.1). Taxonomy (NCBI): domain Bacteria; kingdom Pseudomonadati; phylum Pseudomonadota; class Alphaproteobacteria; order Hyphomicrobiales; family Rhizobiaceae; genus Ensifer; species Ensifer sp. LBL. Next base: position 1,417,524 of record NZ_JBNDJY010000001.1, read on the forward strand.
CCAGCCTCAAGGCGGCGCTCCGATGGTCGGTCGACCCCGGTAACTTCATGGAAACCACAACCACTGATGGATGTTTCCTTTTATTCAGCTTTTTCGATATACGACTATACGTAAGCTGATAATAAATTTTCACTCAGTAATTGCAGGCGCTCAGATGAAATTGCTGCTCCAGATTCCGACCGCGCTCATCGTTGTGCTGATCCTCGCGACCTGGCTTGCCAGCCTGCGTCTCGTCGTGCTGCCGCCCGGCTCCCTGAAGCTGAGGTCAATGACGGCGCTCGTCTATCAGGGGCATGGCTTCCGCCTCGTCGACAGCCCGCTCGGCATGTGCGGACGTCAGGCCTACCCGGCGGCCGACTGCGAGGAGGTGGCCGTGAACCATCTGGGCAAGCGGGTTCTGCTGCGCCTGCCCTTCAGCCAATGGCTCTACGATTTCACCGATCCCTATCCGGTGAGCCCCACGGCATCGGTCGAAGCGACACCGTTGCGGACCTCCATCCAGTAGGAACCGACGCGCGCAGGCGGGACTTGAGGGCGTATGCGAGCCCACCGTCAAGGTTTTGAACCGTCAGGCTTTTTCACAACGACTTTCTTAACCACCCCTTAAATTGCCGCATTTAAAGTTCACCCGGTCGCCGTGGCGGATGGGCGTGGGACGCCGTTACCGCCGTCGAAATCGATTGGCCGCAACGATAGCGCCAAGGGCCACCGCTGGGCGGTGAGGGATAGATCAAACGGCATGGCAGCAAGCGGCAGGTCAGGACAGCGGATCGAGCCATCGTTCGGCGGAAACGAGGACGATGACGACGACGATTTTCGCGTCGAGGCCAGCGACCGCGTGACCACCAGCCGCAAGACGCCCCGCAGCAAACCTTCCGGCAGCAGCAGAGGCAGCGGCAAGAAGAAGCCAGCAAGCAAGCGCGGCGGCGGCCGTCGTGGCTCCGGTGGCGGTGGTCTTATCGGCCTTGTCCGCACGCTGTTCTACTGGTGCATCGTGCTCGGCATCTGGGGCGCCATGGGCGTCGGCGGCCTGGTGCTCTATTACGGCGCGCGCATGCCGAGCGCCGAAGCCTGGTCGATCCCGGAGCGCCCGCCGAACGTCAAGATCCTTGCCGTCAGCGGCGACATCATCGCCAATCGCGGCACCACCGGCGGCGAAGCGCTGTCGCTGGAAAACATGTCGCCCTACATTCCGCAGGCCGTCATCGCCATCGAGGACCGCCGCTTCTATTCGCATTTCGGCATCGATCCGCTCGGTCTTGCCCGAGCCATGCTGACGAACCTCACCACCGGCCGCATGGTCCAGGGCGGTTCGACTCTGACGCAGCAGCTGGCCAAGAACCTGTTCCTGTCGCCGGAGCGCACGCTGGAGCGCAAGGTGCAGGAAGTGCTGCTCGCCTTCTGGCTCGAGCAGAAATATTCCAAGGACCAGATCCTGGCGATGTATCTCAACCGGGTGTTCTTCGGCTCCAACGCCTATGGCGTCGAGGCTGCCTCGCGGCGCTACTTCAACAAGTCGGCGCGCGACGTGAACCTCGGCGAGGCGGCCCTGCTCGCCGGCCTTTTGAAAGCACCGTCCCGCCTGTCGCCGGCGCGCGACCCGAAGGCGGCGGAAGAGCGCGCCCAGGTCGTTCTCGGCGCCATGCGCGAGGAAGGCTACGTAACCGACAGCGAAATCAAGACGGCGATGTCGCAGACCCCGACCAAGGCCAAGAGCTACTGGTCGGGCGCCGAGCACTATGTCGCCGACATGGTGATGGACCAGCTTCCGGGCATGATCGGCGAGATCAAGGAAGACCTGGTCATCGACACGACCATCGACCTCAATCTCGAAAAGAAGGCCGAGGAAGTGATCGCCGCGACGCTCGACGCCGACGGCAAGAAGCTCGACGCCTCGCAGGCCGCCCTCGTCTCGGTCGACGGCACCGGCGCCATCCGGGCGCTCGTCGGCGGCAAGGACTATGCCGAGAGCCAGTTCGACCGCGCCTCCAAGGCCAAACGCCAGCCGGGCTCGGCCTTCAAGCCCTTCGTCTATGCCGCGGCGATGGAGATCGGCCGTACCCCGATGTCGATCCGCAACGACGGGCCGGTCCGGATCGGCAACTGGACGCCTGAGAATTACGACCAGAAATACCGCGGCGAGGTGACGCTGGCCGATGCGCTCGCCAATTCGCTGAACACGATTGCCGCGCAGCTCGTCATGGAGGTCGGCCCCTCGAACGTCGTCAAGGTCGCGCACCGCCTCGGCATCGATTCCGAGATGCAGGCGAACGCCTCGATCGCACTCGGTACCTCGGAAGTGAGCCTCGTCGAACTGACGTCGGCCTATGCCCCGTTCATGAATGGCGGCTTCAAGGCAACGCCACACGTGATCCGCCGCATTTCCAAGGCGGACGGCACCGTGCTTTACGAAAACACCTACGACAACCCGCCCCGCGTGCTCGATCCGGCGATCGTCAGCGAAATGAACCAGATGCTGCTGCGGGTGCTGACCAAGGGCACTGGCAAGAAGGCGCAGCTGAAAGGCTGGGAAGCGGCCGGCAAGACCGGCACGACGCAATCCTTCCGCGACGCGCTGTTCGTCGGCTACACCTCGAATCTCACGACCGGCGTCTGGTTCGGCAACGACGACGGCAAGTCGATGAAGAAGGTCACCGGCGGCGGCCTGCCGGCCAAGGCCTGGCACGATTTCATGATGGCGGCCCACGAGGGCCTCTCGCCGTCGCCGCTGTTCGGCACGACCGGCGTGCAGCCGGTCTTCGACGACGGCACTGCGCCGCCTTCCGGCGACCTGATGTCCGGCGATCCGGAAGCCTTTCCGGACGCACCCGTCGGCGTTGATGGCGGCGTTGCGGTCGGGCAGCGTCCGGTCGACCAGGGCGGCGCTCCGTGGGGCGGCCAGACGGCGGACCAGGGTAACGGCGGCATGGTGCCGCCGGCCGATGTCGGCCAGACGACCGGGGCCACGCGCCGCACCACGCTTTTCGATATTCTGACCGGAGGCTGAGCCCGCCTGAACCGCGATTTTACAGGGGATCCGGCCCGCGGGCAGTCTCCGGCGCGTGAGCCATTTCGGGCCTGATAAATACCGGGCTTGCTTTTGCCCCCAAACGCCCCGCAGAATGCCTTGCAGTCCGAAACGCCGGTCCTTATATACGCCGCATCGGCGCAGTCTAAGCTGCGAAGAAATCCAAAGACCATCCCGTTAGGGGCTGTCTCACGAATGCCTGACCGGGTTCCGACAGTCCGCTGCAAGGAGAGAACGACATGGCTAAAGTTATTGGTATTGACCTGGGAACGACCAACTCCTGCGTCGCCGTCATGGACGGTAAAGACGCGAAGGTGATCGAAAATGCCGAGGGTGCGCGCACGACCCCCTCGATGGTGGCCTTCAGCGAAGACGGCGAACGTCTCGTTGGCCAGCCGGCCAAGCGCCAGGCTGTCACCAATCCGGAAAACACTCTTTTTGCGATCAAGCGCCTGATCGGCCGGACCTTCCAGGATCCGACCACGCAAAAAGACAAGGACATGGTTCCTTACAAGATTACCAAGGCCGACAATGGCGACGCCTGGGTCGAAGCGCACGGCACGGATTATTCCCCGTCGCAGATCTCCGCCATGATCCTTCAGAAGATGAAGGAAACGGCCGAATCCTACCTCGGTGAAAAGGTCGAGAAGGCCGTCATCACCGTACCGGCCTACTTCAACGACGCTCAGCGCCAGGCAACCAAGGATGCCGGCAAGATCGCCGGTCTCGAAGTTCTGCGCATCATCAACGAGCCGACCGCGGCAGCGCTCGCCTACGGCCTCGACAAGAAGGACGGCAAGACGATCGCCGTTTACGACTTGGGTGGTGGTACCTTCGATATCTCGGTTCTCGAAATCGGCGACGGCGTCTTCGAAGTGAAGTCGACCAACGGCGACACCTTCCTCGGTGGCGAAGACTTCGACATGCGTCTGGTCCAGTACCTCGCCGGCGAGTTCAAGAAGGAACAGGGCATCGACCTGAAGAACGACAAGCTCGCTCTTCAGCGCCTGAAGGAAGCCGCGGAAAAGGCCAAGATCGAGCTGTCCTCGTCGCAGCAGACCGAAATCAACCTGCCGTTCATCACGGCTGACGCTTCCGGTCCGAAGCACCTGACGATGAAGCTGACCCGCGCCAAGTTCGAAGCGCTTGTCGACGACCTGATCCAGCGCACCGTCGCGCCGTGCAAGGCAGCCCTCAAGGATGCCGGCGTCTCGGCTGCCGAGATCGACGAAGTCGTTCTCGTCGGCGGCATGAGCCGCATGCCGAAGGTGCAGGAAACCGTGAAGCAGCTGTTCGGCAAGGAGCCGCACAAGGGCGTGAACCCGGATGAAGTGGTCGCCATGGGCGCCGCGATCCAGGCCGGCGTTCTGCAGGGCGACGTCAAGGACGTTCTGCTCCTCGACGTGACCCCGCTGTCGCTCGGCATCGAAACGCTCGGTGGCGTCTTCACCCGCCTGATCGAACGCAACACGACGATCCCGACCAAGAAGTCGCAGACCTTCTCGACCGCCGACGACAACCAGTCGGCCGTGACGATCCGCGTCTCCCAGGGCGAGCGTGAAATGGCTGCAGACAACAAGCTGCTCGGCCAGTTCGACCTCGTCGGCATTCCGCCGGCACCGCGCGGCATGCCGCAGATCGAAGTGACCTTCGATATCGACGCCAACGGCATCGTGCAGGTTTCGGCCAAGGACAAGGGCACCGGCAAGGAACACCAGATCCGCATCCAGGCATCTGGCGGCCTCTCCGACGCCGACATCGAAAAGATGGTCAAGGACGCCGAAGCCAACGCCGAAGTCGACAAGAAGCGTCGCGAAGGCGTCGAAGCCAAGAACCAGGCCGAAAGCCTGATCCACTCCAGCGAGAAGTCGCTGAAGGATTACGGCGACAAGGTTTCGGAAACCGACCGCAACGCGATCTCCGACGCGATTGCCGCGCTGAAGACCGCCGTCGAAGCTTCCGAGCCGGACGCCGAAGACATCAAGGCCAAGACCAACACGCTCATGGAAGTATCCATGAAGCTCGGCCAGGCGATCTACGAAGCGCAGCAGACGGAAGCCGCCCATGCGGATGCCGCCGCCGACGCTGCCCGTGACGGAGATGTCGTCGATGCCGACTACGAAGAAGTCAACGACGAAGACGATCGCAAGCGTTCGGCCTAAGTCGCCCTTCAAACAGACGAAGAAGCCCGGGTTCGCCCGGGCTTTTTTGTTGCTCGCCCCGCCCGGCAAGACCGACAATATCGGCGATCGGCACCATGACTTGCCGCAAACGTACCTTTTCCGACAAAAAACCGTATCTACCGCCGTTCGGGCTATGGTATCGCGCTTCAAGGTTTACTAAATCGGTGGCAAGGTAAACGGGCAGCCGCCGAGCCATCGCGCTGGCTTGCCAACAGGATAATCTTCTACGAATGAAACGTGATCTCTACGAAACGCTTGGTGTTGCCAAGAACGCCGACGAAAAGGAGCTGAAGAGCGCCTTCCGCAAGCTCGCGATGAAGTATCATCCGGACAAGAACCCCGGCGACGCGGCAGCGGAGAAGACCTTCAAGGAAATCAACGAAGCCTACGAGATGCTCAAGGACCCGCAGAAGCGCGCGGCCTATGACCGTTACGGTCACGCAGCCTTCGAGCAGGGCGGCATGGGTGGCGGCTTCGGCGGCGGTGGTGCTGCCGGCGGCTTCTCCGACATTTTCGAAGACATCTTCGGCGAGATGATGGGCGGCGGGCGCCAGCGGCGCTCATCGGGCGGTCGCGAGCGCGGCGCCGATCTTCGCTACAACATGGAGATTTCGCTCGAGGAAGCCTTTGGCGGCAAGACGGCGCAGATCCGGGTTCCGACCTCGATCACCTGCGACGTCTGCACCGGCTCCGGCGCCAAGCCCGGCACCAGCCCCAAGACCTGCGGCACCTGCCACGGCTCCGGCCGCGTGCGCGCCGCTCAAGGCTTCTTCTCGATCGAACGCACCTGCCCCACCTGCGGCGGCCGCGGCCAGACGATTACGGATCCTTGCGGCAAGTGCCACGGCCAGGGCCGCGTCACTGAAGAGCGCACGCTCTCGGTCAACATTCCGGCCGGCATCGAGGACGGCACCCGCATCCGCCTCTCGGGCGAAGGCGAAGCCGGGCTTCGCGGCGGACCGGCGGGCGACCTCTACATCTTCCTCTCGGTCAGGCCGCATGAGTTCTACCAGCGCGACGGCGCCGATCTCTATTGCAGCGTGCCGATCTCGATGACGACGGCCGCCCTTGGCGGCAAGTTCGACGTGACCACGCTCGACGGCACCAAGTCGCGCGTGACCGTTCCCGAGGGCACCCAGGCCGGCAAGCAGTTCCGCTTGAAGGGCAAGGGCATGCCGGTGCTGCGTTCGGCGCAATCGGGCGACCTCTACATCCAGATTCAGATCGAAACGCCGCAGAAGCTGACCAAGCGCCAGCGCGAACTGCTGCAGGAATTCGAGCAGATCTCGTCCAAGGACAACAACCCGGAATCGACCGGCTTCTTTGCCCGGATGAAGGATTTCTTCGATACGCTGAGCGACTAAGGCTTCAAGCCCGACGCATTATAGAGCGCCGCGCGCCGGAAACGGTTGCGCGGCGCTTCTGTTTCAGAGCAAGGCCACGAGCTGCCACAGCCCGGCCAAAACGAGCGCTACCCCGGCGATGCGGGACAGGATCCTGCCGCCGGGCACGACCTTCTCCGCCAGAACGAAGACGGCGATGGCAGCGATCCACAATACGTTCATCACCCCGCCGACGAACAGCAGCGCCATCAGCGCCCAGCAGCAGCCGACGCAATAGAGCCCGTGCCGCACACCGAGGCCAAAGGCGCCGCCCGCTTCCCGACGAAAGCCGCCGTGGTTCTGAATGAAAAGCAGCGGCGCCTGGCATTGGCTAAGACAGCGATCCTTGAGCGGCGTGAACTGGAACAGGCCGACAGCGACCAGCACGATGCCGCTGAGAAGCCCACTGGCGCTTGCAAGCGCCGGCGTGAGCAACAGAGCGCGATCGAGCAGCCATTGCCCGAGAACGGCGACGAGCGCGAACAGGAGCCACGCCGACAGGTAGCCGACGGCAAAGAAGCCGGTGGCGGCAAAGGGCTTGCCCTGTTGTGCCGCCTGGCGGCCGACACGGGCGTAGAGCAGGATCATCGGCGTCGCCGACGGTACCATCATGCCGACCATCATCACGGCCCACATGACGAAGGCATAGGCGAAGGTCATGGCGGTCCAGGGAGTGGCAACCGAGCCCGCCATCGATGCCATCGATCCCTCCTGCGCGCCCATGGTCATTGGCATGTCCATGGGCATATCCATGTCCATGCCGGAGCCCATATCCATGCTGCCGGAGGGGCCCGGGGGAACAGCCATGTCCATGGCCGACGCCAGCCACAGGACATAGAGCCAACTGATTACCGTCAGGGTAACCAACGCCGCCACGACGACGACGCGGTCACGTCTGAGCAGGGTTTCGAGCACCGTGTCTCCCATCGGCGTCAGTGGATCACGCCGCTTTCGGTCAGATGCATCCGGGCGAAATGGGCATGCGAATCCGCAAGCGCCAAAGTCAGCGGCCCTTTCGTATCGGCCCATCCGCGTCCGACCTCGCAAAGATCGTATTCGAAACCGTGAGGCAGATTGATGCGTGCCTGGTGAGCCATGCCGGTCACCGGATTGAGGATCGGCTCACCGCGCGCGACAAGCCAGCCCGGCACCTCCAGCCGCGCCGTTCGAGCACCGATATCGACCTCGAGATCGATCTCGGCAAAGACCGGATCATGCATGGTCTCGAAGGTGGTCGCGAAGACCTGGAAGAAGGTCGCTCCGGGCTCCGTATCCTCGCCGCTCATGATGCGCAGCAGCGCGCCGCGCTGCTCGTCCGATGCGCGGATATCGACAATCGGCACCACCTGCCCCCTGCCCTCATGGATCGCGCCCGGCCAGGCGGCGATCAGGCCGCCGCGAAGCCCATCGAGCCGCGTGTCGCCGTGATAACCTTCCTCGATCTCGAAGGCGCCAACGGCGCTGCAATGGCCTTGCGTCGGCAGGGCATTGAACTGGCAGGGGCAGCCATAGGCGCAATTGCAATGAATGAACTCACGCCCCTTCATCATCCATCTGACACTCGTCATCGTCTCCTCCTGGGATCTGATCGGTGTTCGTCTCGCGTATTCGCGCAAACGGATGCCTTTTATTAGAGTTAGAAAATATACTCTTCTCCGTCGCCGATGCCAACGGCAGGCAATGCCAGAGGCGGGAACACGATGGCGCCGCGGATCGATCAGACCCGCGGCTGTTGGATGATCAGGCATTTGCGCTTTGGGTCGGCGCCCGTCCTAGAGCGTTGCCATGCCGCCATCGACGATCAGTTCGGCGCCGACGGTAAAGGTGGCTTCGTCCGAAGCGAGGAAGACCACGGCTTTGGCGATCTCGCTCGCGTCACCAAAGCGGCCGAGCGGGATCTGCGCGGCGATCGCATCGACCACCTGCTTGTTTTGTTCGGGTGTCGGGGCGTGGCCGTCATGGAGCGGCGTGCGGATTGGGCCGGGGCTGACGGCATTGACCCGGATGCCGCGGCCGATGAGTTCGCCGGAGAGCGTGCGGGCCAGCGACAGCAGGCCCGCCTTGGTCAAGGCATAGACGCTGGAGGTCGGCATGCCGATATGGGCGTTGATCGAGGTGTTGAGCACGACCGAGGCGCGCTTCGAGAATACGGGTAGCAGCGCCTGGATCAGGAAGTAAGGGCCCTTGACGTTGATGGCGATCGAGCGGTCGAAGCTTGCCTCGTCCCACTCTTCGATCGGCTGCAGCTTGGCAATGCCGGCATTGACGAACAGGATGTCGAGCGTGCCGAAGGCGGCGCGGATCTTTTCGGCAACGGCCGCCTGGCCGGCGACATTGCCAGCATCGGCCTCGATGATGAGCGCGGCCTCGCCAAGGACGGATCGGGCTTCGGCAATGTTCTTCGGATTGGTGCCGGTGACGGCAACGCGCGCGCCTTCGGCAATGAACTGGCGGGCGGTTTCGAGACCGATGCCGCTGGTGCCGCCGGTGATGAGCGCCGTCTTGTTCTCCAAACGTGACATGATGAAATCCTTTTTCTGGGTTGAGGAGGAGGCCGGTTCGATTGGCCGTCCTTCGATGCCCACAGATATGGCGGAAAACGGTCGTTCGGATTAGTCTCCTAATCGTGGAACTCGAATTCGGAAAAGCCGAACGATGATAAAGATCGAAGGAATAGCTGCCTTTGTCGCCGTGGCCGAAGCCGGCTCGATCAGCGAGGCGGCACGTCGCCTGCGGCTGTCGAAATCCGTCGTCAGCGAAAGAGTGGCAGAACTGGAGCGCGGGCTCAACGCCACGCTTCTCCATCGCACCACACGCAAGCTGACGCTCACCGAGGATGGCATCGCGTTTCGCGAGCGTGCGATCCGGATCGTCAGCGAAGTGCAGGCGGCCGCCAGCGATCTTGCCGAACGCCGCGGGCTGCTCACGGGACCGCTTCGTATCGCGGCCCCCGTCAGCTTCGGCCGAAGGCATCTCGGCCCGGCGCTCTATCCGTTCCTGGCCCAAAACCCGGAAATCGAGCTGACGCTCGACCTCGACGACCGACGAGTCGATGCCGCCTCCGAAGGCTACGACGCGATCGTTCGCCATGGCGCGATCGCCGATTCGCGGCTGGTCGTGTGGAAGCTCGCGAGAAGCCGGCGGCTGCTGGTCGCCGCGCCCGGCTATCTCGATCGGCACGGCACGCCCGCGTCGCTCGCCGAACTCGAAGGCCATCGCGGCATCTTCTACACCAACCGGGGTGCTGCCGACTGGCGCTTCGAAGGACCTGGCGGTGCGACGGTCGTACGGGCGCGCCTGGCGCTTGGCATGAACAATGGCGACATGCTGCACGATGCCGCCGTCGCCGGGCTCGGCATTGCGCTGTTGCCCGCCTTCATCGCCGGTCCGGCCGTGCGCGAGGGGCAACTGAACGAGATCGACGTCGGGCTCAGACCGGAGCCGGAGTTCATCTACATGGCGCATCCGGAGGGCCGACGCGCCTCCACCAAGCTCAGAGCCATCGCCCAGCACCTGAAGGAAGCCTTCGGCGACCCGCCCTATTGGGATCCGTGACGGTCTCCGCAATCCCGGCACCATCGTTGCGGGCGACGGGATCGCGCCGATCGCCGATCAAGTCTTGACCAAGGCTTGACCGAAACCGGCTGGCATCATCAGCGCATCCCCTGACAACCGAAAATTGGATTCCTATCTTTCATGCGGAACCGCTTTCTGAACTGGATCGTCCTCATGGCGCTTGGCACCAACGCTCACGCAAGTCCGCTTCCCACTCCCACCGACGCAGAAATTCAGGAGATCCTGGCCGACCGGATCGACAAGGAGCAGCAGTCGATCGGCATCGTCATCGGTATCATCGATGCCAGCGGCCGGCGCATCATCGCGCACGGCCATCCGGCCAAAGGCGACCCGCGCCCCGTCGACGGGCGGACCGTGTTCGAGATCGGCTCGGTCACCAAGGTCTTTACCGCGCTGCTGCTGGCCGACGCGATGGAGAAAGGCACGCTCAGCCTCGGCACACCTGTGGTCACGCTTCTGCCCGAGCGCGTGATCATGCCGGAGGACAAGCAGACCCCGATCACGCTCGGCGACCTCGCAACGCACATGTCCGGCCTGCCGCGGCTGCCCAGCAATCTGGTGCCGGCCGACATGAGCAATCCCTATGCCGGCTATGACGCGGAAAAGCTCTATGCCTTCCTCTCCAGCCACAAGCCGCAGCGCCGCCCCGGCGTCGAGCATGAATACTCCAACCTCGGCGCCGGGCTTCTCGGCCACGCGATCGCGCTGAAGGCCGGGCTCTCCTATGAGGACCTCATCGTCAGCCGCATCGCCCTTCCCCTCGGCATGAAGGATACGGCGATCACGTCGCGACCCGACTGGGCCGAACGCCGGGCAACGGGCCACGACGCGGCCCTGGAGCCGGTCAGCGACTGGGATCTCGACGTTCTGCAGGGCGCAGGCGCCCTGCGCTCGACCGTGGACGATCTCCTGCTTTTCCTCGAGGCGGCCATGGGAAAGACGGCATCGCCGCTCGCTCCCGCCTTCACCACGCTGCTGGCGACCCGCCAGCCGATCGGCAACGGCGATCGCGATCAGCAGGCGCTCGGCTGGGTCGTCTCGGGCAAGGGCGACGAGCAGTTCATCTGGCACAACGGCGGCACCGGCGGTTACCGATCCTTCGTCGGCTACCGTCCGTCGACGGGCGTCGGCGTTATCGCCCTGTCGAATGCGTCGACCGACGTCGGCGTCGACGACATCGGCCGCCATCTGCTCAATCGCAACGCGCCGCTCGCGCCACCAATCGTCAAGCGCACGGCCGTAGCGATCGATCCGGCGCGCTATGATGCCTATGTCGGCACCTACAGGCTGGCGCCGGATTTCGAACTTACGATCTTTCGGGATGGTGAAAGCCTTTTTGCCCAGGCGACCGGGCAGGATCGGCTCGAAATCTTTCCGGAGGCCGAGCACCGCTTCTTTACGAAGCTCATCGACGCCCAGATCAGCTTCACGCTCAAGGGCGACCGTGCCGAAAGCCTGACCTTGCACCAGGGCGGGCAGAACAGCCCCGCACCTCGGGTCTCGAAATGATAGTCGCCTCCCGCCTCATAAGCAGGCGGGAGGCGATTTCCGCATCGATCAAAACAAGAGATCGATGGTGAAGTAGGCGAGCGCCGAAATCGCCGCCGCGGCCGGCATGGTGATGAACCAGGCAATCACGATGTTGCCGGCAAGCCCCCAGCGGACCGCCGAGACCCGGCGGGCCGCGCCGACGCCGATGATCGCGCCGGTGATGGTGTGCGTGGTCGAAACCGGGATGCCGAGCCAGGTGGCGGCAAAGAGCGTGATCGCCCCGCCGGTCTCGGCGCAGAAGCCCTGCATCGGGTTGAGCTTGGTGATCTTCGATCCCATGGTGTGGACGATGCGCCAGCCGCCGAACAGCGTGCCGAGCGCGATCGCCGCCTGGCAGGTGATCACCACCCAGAACGGCACGTAGAATTCCGAGCCGAGATAGCCCTGCGAGTAGAGCAACACCGCGATGATGCCCATGGTCTTCTGCGCGTCGTTGCCGCCATGGCCGAGCGAATACATTGAGGCCGAGATGAACTGCATCACCCGGAAGGTGCGGTCGACGGCAAAGGGCGTCTGGCGCACGAAGATCCAGGAAACGATCAGCACCAGGAGCAGCGCCAGGAAGAAGCCGATCGCCGGCGACATGAAGATGGCGCCAACGGTCTTCAGAAGGCCGGTCCAGACGATGGAGCTGAAACCGGTGCTGGCAAGACCGGCACCGACGAGGCCGCCGATCAGCGCATGCGACGAGCTCGAGGGGATGCCGAAGAGCCAGGTGACGATGTTCCAGACGATCGCGCCGATCAGCGCCGAAAAGATCACCAGCGGCGTGACGATACCGGGATCGATGATGCCCTTGCCCAGCGTTTCGGCCACGTGCAGGCCGAAGAACAGGAAGGCGATGAAGTTGAAGAAGGCCGCCCACATGACCGCATATTGCGGCCGGAGCACCCGTGTCGAGACGATCGTCGCGATCGAGTTGGCGGCGTCGTGCAGACCGTTCAGGAAGTCGAAGAACAGCGCGATGCCGATCAGTCCGACGAGCAACGGAAAGGCGAGCGTCGCATCCATCAGACGTTCTCGATCACGATGCCGCTGATTTCATTGGCGACGTCCTCGAAGCGGTCGACCACCTTTTCGAGTTCGCCATAGATCTCGCTGCCGATGATATAGGCCATCGGGTTGCTGGCGCCGTGGCGGCGGAACAGGTCCTTGAGGCCCTGTTCGTGCAGTTCGTCGGAGCGGCCCTCGATGCGGGTGACTTCTTCGGCGATCGCGATCAGGCGGTCGTGATTGGCGCCGATCCGATCGAGCAGCGGAATGGCCTCGGCGATCAGGTGCGCGGCCTTGACGACCGTGGTGCCTATTTCGCGCATGCCGGGATCGAAGCTCTTCTGTTCGTAAAGGCGGATCGTCTTGACGGTCTTGTGCATCATGTCGATGGCATCATCCATCGACTGGATCAGATCCTTGATGTCGCCGCGGTCGAAGGGCGTGATAAAGGACCGGCGCACGGCCAGCAGCACCTCGGCGGTGATGTGGTCCGCCTCATCCTCGAGCGCGACGATCCGGTCGCAGTGTTTTTCCAGATCGTCGCCGCCAGCGAGAACCTTGTCGAGCGCATCGGCAGCACCGACGACGGTGCGCGAATGTTTTGCGAAGAGGTCGAAGAAGCGATCCTCGCGGGGAAGAAGTTTGCGGAACCAGGCCAGCATCACACGTATATCCATCTGTGGATTGTCATGCGGCTGTCATATTTCACCAGGTCCTTTATGAAAAGCACCGAATCAAAGGGGTTTGTCGCCTTTCCCCTGTCGATATCGGCCTATCTTGCACGATATGGCGACGCGTCCCATTTCGCCTTGCCTTGGCGGGCGCTTTCGTCCTAGCTGCGCCCAACGTCGAATCCGGACTGCCGATGCCACAAAAGGTCTTTCTCAGCCGCCTGAAACTGATGGAGTTCCGCAACTATGCGGCGCTGTCGCTGGAACTCGACCAGCGCCATGTGGTGCTGACGGGAGAGAACGGCGCCGGCAAGACCAACCTCATGGAAGCCGTCTCCTTCCTGTCCCCCGGACGGGGCCTCCGCCGCGCGGCCTATGCCGACGTCACCCGTGTCGGCGCCGGCGACGGCTTTTCCGTCTTCGCCGAGGTCGAGGGCATGGAGGGGTCCGTGGAGATCGGCACCGGCACGGCTGGTGTCACGGAGGGACAATCACGGCGGCTGCGGCTCAACGGAACGCCGGCGGCGACCGTCGACGAGCTGACCGACCACCTGCGCGTTCTCTGGCTGACGCCATCGATGGACGGGCTCTTCACCGGACCTTCAGCCGACCGGCGACGGTTTCTCGACCGGCTGGTGCTTTCGCTCGATCCGGAACACGGCCGGCGCGCCAGCGAATTCGACCGGGCGATGCGCAGCCGCAACCGGCTGCTCGGCGAGTTCCGTCCGGACCCGGCCTGGCTGACGGCGATCGAGCGCGAAATGGCCGGCCTCGGCGTCTCCATGGCGCTGGCGCGGCAGGAAATGCTTGGCCTGCTGACGGCGCTCGTCGAGCGCACTGTCGACGAGAGCGTCTTTCCGTCGGCCCGCCTGGCGCTATCGGGCTTTCTCGACGACGAGGGCCATCGTCCGGCCTATGATCTGGAAGAACAATATCTGACGATGCTGCGCGACGGGCGTCCGCGCGATGCGGCAGCCGGCCGTACGCTCGACGGGCCGCACCGCAGCGACCTGCTCGTTCGTCACCGGGAGAAAGACATGGAGGCGGCGCGTTGCTCGACCGGAGAGCAGAAGGCGCTGCTCGTCGGGCTGGTGCTGGCGCATGCGCGCCTCGTCGGCGACATGACCGGCCACGCGCCAGTGCTGCTCCTTGACGAGATCGCCGCCCATCTCGATGTCAATCGGCGCGCGGCTCTGTTCGATCTCGTCGATGGGCTTGGTGGTCAGGCCTTCATGACCGGGACGGACCAATCGATGTTTGAGGCGCTCGGCGAACGCGGCCGCTTCCTGACCGTTTCGCACGGCAGCGTTACCGGGTAAGCAGAAGTCACCGAGGAGGATTGCCATGACCGGTGAGAACAAGCTCGACCAATCGGAGATCACCCGTTACGCCCGCCATATCGTGTTGCCGGAAATCGGCGGCGCCGGGCAACAACGGCTGAAGGCAGCCCGCGTGCTGGTGATCGGGGCCGGCGGCCTCGGCGCTCCGGTGCTTGTCTATCTTGCCGCCGCCGGCATCGGCCGGATCGGCATCGTCGACGACGATGCGGTCGCGCTTTCCAACCTGCAGCGGCAGATCATCCATCGCACGGAAGACATCGACCGCGCCAAGGTCGAACGGGCGGCCGAGGCGATCACCTCGCTCAACCCGCATGTCGGCGTCGACCAGCACAGGCTGCGGCTCACCCCCGACAATGCCGAGGCGCTGTTCCGGCAGTATGATCTGGTCATCGACGGCTCGGACAATTTCGATACCCGCTATCTCGCCGCCGATACGGCGGCAGCGGTCGGCATTCCGCTGGTGACCGGCGCCGTCGGCCGCTTCGACGGCTCGCTGACGGTGCTTATGCCCTATAGCGCCGGCCCCGATGGACGACCGAACCCCTCCTACCGCGATCTCTTTCCCGAGCCGCCGCCGGCCGGCGTCGTGCCTTCTTGCGCCGAGGCCGGCATCGTCGGCGCGTTGACGGGCGTCATCGGCACGCTGCAGGCCATGGAGGCGATCAAGGTGATTGCCGGTTTCGGCGAACCGCTGGTCGGGCGGCTGTTGATGTATGACGCGCTGACGGCACAGTTCAACACCATCCGCTACCGCAAGAGGGCATAGCGATGGTGCAGATCTTTCGTATCGACGAAGCATTCGACCGGCACGAGGAACTGCTGGCGCTGATCCTTGGCGCCTTCTCCTACATGGACGGGCGGATCGACCCACCCTCGTCGGCGCATGCGTTGAACATCGAATCGCTGCGCGACAAAATTGCCGACGAGATCGCCTTCGGCATCAGCGAAGACGATCGGCTGGTCGGCTGCATCTTCTGCAAACCCGAGGACGATTGCCTCTACATCGGCAAGCTTGCCGTCGCGCCTGAGACGCAAGGAAAGGGCATCGGCCGAATGCTGCTCGCTGAAGCCGAAGCGACGGCGCGTGCGCTGAAACTTCCGGCGCTGAGACTGCTGACCCGCGTCGAACTCGCCGACAACCACCGCGCTTTTGCCGCCTGGGGCTTCGTTCAGAGCGACACGATGTGCCATCCCGGTTTTACCCGGCCGACGGCGATCGAGATGCGCAAGGCGCTTTAGTTTTCGAACGTCAGCCAAGCAGATCCGCGACCGCACGACAGGATCGTGCGGCGTTTCGCGATCAGTCGCGGCCCGGCAGAACCCGGTCCGGCGGACGGTGGCCGTCGAAGAAGGTGCGGATGTTGATCACCACCTTCTCGCCCATGTCGATGCGGCCTTCGAGCGTGGCCGAACTCATATGCGGCAGGAGCACGACCTTGCCTTCGCCGGCAAGCTTGATCAGCTTCGGATTGACCGCTGGCTCGTTCTCGAAGACGTCGAGGCCGGCGCCGGCAATCTTGCCTTCACGCAGGCACTTGATCAGCGCCGTCTCGTCGATAATGCCGCCGCGGGCGGTGTTGACGATGTAGCTGTCCGGTCGCATCAGGGCGAGCCGGCGGGCGGAGAGCAGATGATAGGTCGCCGGCGTCGACGGGCAGTTGACCGAAACGATGTCGACGCGGGCGAGCATCTGGTCGAGGCTATCCCAATAGGTCGCCTCCAGCATCTCCTCGGTTTCCGCCTTCACCCGGTGGCGGTTGTGGTAGTGGATCGAAAGGCCGAAGGCCTTGGCGCGGCGGGCCACGGCCGTCCCGATCCGGCCCATGCCGACGATGCCGATGCGCTTTCCGGCAATGCGGCGGCCGAGCATCCATGTCGGCGACCAGCCGGCCCATTCGCCCTTGCGATCGGTCAGGATCTGCGCACCTTCGGCAAGTCGGCGCGGGACCGCGAGGATCAGCGCCATCGCCATGTCAGCGGTATCCTCGGTCAACACGTTCGGCGTGTTGGTGACGGTGATGCCCTTGCGGGCGGCGGCATCGACATCGATGTTGTCGACGCCATTGGAAAAGCTCGCGATCAGTTTCAGCTGCGGGCCGGCCTGCTCGATAAGCGCCGCGTCGATGCGATCGGTCACCGTCGGCACCAATACGTCGGCGCGTTTGACCGCGGCCACAAGCTCCGGCTGGCTGCGCGGCGTATCGTCGATGTTCAGCTCCGCATCGAAGAGTTCGCGCATTCGCGTCTCGACGATGTCTGGCAATTTGCGGGTGATGTAGACCGTGGGCTTCTTCTTGCTTGTCATTGCTGCGACGGGCCTTGTTGACGGGTCCTTAACCAAGTTGGGCGATACTTTCTCCCTGTAGCCGCAATTTCTACCAGACCCCACCGGGAAGACAAACAAAACTCGCGTCGTCGTCCCCGCGATTTCCGCCCGACCCATGGGCCTCAAGTGAACTGCGCCTGCAAAAGCTAGTGCCACGGAATATGGGCTTCGTCATGCGTCACGTCATTTCCAGATTCTCGCTCTCGTTGATCGCCGCCTGCCTTGGCGCCGCGATCATGACGTCGGCGGCTTACGCTCAGGCCGCCAAGGGCGCCAGCGGGCTGCCGCTGCCGCGCTTCGTCAGCCTGAAATCCAAGAGCGTCAATTTGAGGATCGGCCCGAGCGTCGATTACGCGGTCGCCTTCCGCTACATGAAGCCGGGCGTGCCGGTCGAGATCATCCAGGAATACGATAACTGGCGCCGCATCCGCGACGCCGACGGCACCGAAGGCTGGGTGAACCAGGCGCTGCTCTCCGGCGACCGCACGGCCGTCGCAGCCCCCTGGATGCGCGGCAAGGGCGAAGGCGTCTTCGTCAACATGCGCCGCGACGCGCAGGGCAATTCCCCGATCGTCGCCCGCATGGAGCCCGGTGTCATCGTGAAAGTCGGCGAGTGCAATGGCGACTGGTGCCATGCCGAAGCGCAAGGCGTCGAAGGCTGGATCGCGCAGGGCGAAATCTGGGGCGCCTATCCGGGCGAGGCCTTCAAGTAAGGCCGCGCCCGTCTTTAACCAAAAATCAATTGGGTCGGATCAGGCGAGGCCAGCCTGCTTGGCAGCCGTTTCCAGCGACACCATCGGCCGTGGCCCGATCTGGCCGATAACAATGCCGGCCGCAAGATTGCCGAGCTTGCTGCAGTCTTCCAGCGAACGCCCCGTCGTGTAGCCATGTAGGAAGCCCGCGGCATAGAGGTCGCCAGCACCTGTCGTGTCGACCACCTGGGCGATCGGCGTTGCGCCGACACGAACCCGCTCTTTTCCACGCACGACCACCGAACCTTCTTCGCTGAGCGTCACGGCGGCGAGCTTGCAATCCTTCGACAGCTTCTCCAGCGCCAGATCGAAATCCTCGGTCTCGTAAAGTGCCAGCGCTTCCTGCTTGTTGGCAAAGACGATATCGACCGTGCCGGAACGCATGAGGTCCAGGAACTCGTCGCGATAGCGGTGAACACAGAAGCTGTCGGACAGCGTGATCGCGGTCTCGCGGCCGTTTGCGTGGGCGATCCGCGCGGTCTCGCGAATGGCGTCCTTGGCGCGCGGCGGATCCCAGAGATACCCTTCGAAATAGGTAACCTTGGATTGGGCGACGACCTCGGGCTCCACGTCCTCGGGGCCGAGTTCGACGCAGGCACCGAGATAGGTGTTCATCGAGCGCTCGCCGTCCTCGGTGACGAAGATCATCGAGCGCGCGGTCGGCGGCACGCTTTCGAGCGGCTTCGTCTGGAAATAGACGCCCTGGGCGCGGATATCATGGGCGAAGATCTCGCCGAGCTGGTCGCTCGCGGTCTTCCCGAAATAGGCGGCACGGCCACCGAGGCTGGCGACACCGGCTGCGGTGTTGCCGGCGCTGCCGCCGGAGGCTTCGACCGCCGGGCCCATGCGCGAGTACAACAACTCGGCTCTTTCGGCATCGATGAGGTTCATGGCGCCCTTTATGATGCCGTTTTCATTGAGAAAGGCATCGTCGCAGCGCGCGATGATATCAACGATGGCGTTGCCGATCGTCAGCACGTCGTATTTTGTCATGAACCTCGTCCGGTCTCCGTGATGGCCGGTGTTCGTTAATACCGGTTTTCCGGCCATTTGGAAGACAAAAGACGCGTGCGGGCGGCTTCACGCCGTAGGAAGCGCGCTTTCCTCATAGGCGGCGGCGAATTCGGCGCTCGGGGGAATGGGCTTGATGATGTCGATCAGCACGCCATTCGGATCGGCCGTGATGAAATGACGCTGGCCGAAATCCTCATCGCGCAAGGTCTTCAGGATCGGCAGGCCGGAGGCAAGCGCCTGCGCATAGATGCGATCGGGATCCTCGACCTCGAAGTTCAGGAGAAGACCGCGGGTGGGCGCGCGCGCCTCTTCGGGGATCGTCTCGTGGCGGTAGTCGAGCACGGCAAGCGTCACATGTTCGTCCTCGATCGATTGCAGATGCACATACCAGTCGCTGGTGAAGAGCGCCTGGAAGCGGAAGTGATCGATGTAGAAGGCGGCAGTGGCGGCAACGTCAGCCGACATGATGACCGGGTAATAGCTCGTCGATTTCATGGCTTTTCCTCGCTCCTGCAATATCATACAATCTGTATGTTTGTTTAATTAACATACAGGCTGCATGTATGCAACAAGACATTTCCCGCCGCTCCAACCGCGAGCGATCCGACACTACCCGTACCGCGATCCTCGATGCCGCTCGCGGCCTCTTCGTCACCAGGGGCTATGCCGACACCTCGACGCCGGACATCGTCGCAGCCGCCGGCCTGACCCGCGGCGCGCTCTATCACCACTTCGAGGACAAGAAGGCGCTGTTTCGCGCGGTCGCAGAGCGGGAAGCAATTTCGGTGGCGACGTCGATCGAACAAGCGACATCACGCGACCTCTCGGCACGCCAGGCACTAAAGGTCGGGGCCCGCGCCTATTTCGACGCCATGCGCGAGCCGGGGCGTATCCGCCTGCTCCTGCTCGATGGGCCGGCCGTCCTCGGCAAGCGGGAGATGATGGCGATCGACGCGGCCAACGCGCAAAGAACGCTTGAGGAAGGGATCGCCGAGGCAATGGCTCCGTTCACCGTTTCGGCCGACAGGCTGTCGGCCATGGCCTCGCTGCTTTCGGCTGCCTTCGATCGTGCAGCGCTCGACATTGCCGATGGCGCGTCGCGCGAGGTTTATGTCGAAACGATCGGCACGCTGATCGACCGGATGGTTTCGGCCTGACGGCTCAACCAGCAGCCGAGATCATCTGCGGCGGCAGTTCGACCAGTGGCGCCGGGATGTCACAGGTCTTTTCCGGCGACTTGCAGAGGTCGGCGATGACGCAGCGCTCGCATTCGGGCTTGCGCGCCTTGCAGCAGTAGCGCCCGTGCAGGATCAGCCAGTGGTGAGCGTGGTAGAGATACTCGTCGGGGATGATCCTGACCAGCTTGTCTTCCACCTCGTCCGGGGTCTTGCCCGGCGCCAGACAGATCCTGTTGGCGATGCGCAGGATGTGGGTGTCGACGGCGATGGTCGACTGGCCGAAGGCCATGGAGAGCACGACGTTGGCGGTCTTGCGGCCGACGCCCGGAAGCGTCACCAGTTCTTCGCGCGTGCGCGGCACCTCGCCGCCGAAATCCCGGATCAGCTTTTCGCTGAGCGCGATGACGTTCTTCGCCTTGTTGCGGAATAGGCCGATGGTCTTGATGTAGTCGCGCACCTTCTCCTCGCCGAGCGCCAGCATTTTTTCCGGCGTATCGGCGATGGCAAAGAGCGCGCGCGTCGCCTTGTTGACGCCGGCATCGGTCGCCTGCGCCGAGAGCGCCACGGCGACAACAAGCGTGAACGGATTGACGTGCTCCAGCTCGCCCTTCGGCTCCGGCCGCTGGATCGAGAATCGCCGAAAAATCTCCTTGAGTTCGTCCTGGCTATAGAGGCTCTTCACCCGCGGCGTGGCGCGGCGGCCGGCTGCAGGCTTTGGTTTGGCGGCGCGAACAGGCAATTTCGGCTTCACGTTTTTCATGATGCATCTATAGTCAAAGGTTATGATCAATGGCAACGCCACCACCCCATCCGAGGACGCCCCGGTCTTCACCGCCGAGCTCACGCCCTATCGCTCGCTCGGGCGGCGCGGCTTCAAGATGTTCTTCCTGATCGCCGGGCTCCTGAGCCTCGTTCACGGCATCGTCTTCCTCATCATCGGCGCCTGGCCGGTGGTGTTCTTTTTCGGGCTCGACTACCTCCTGCTGTTCGGCGCCTTCTGGCTGAACAACCGCTCGGGGCTCAGCCGCGAAGAGGTCAGCGTCAGCAGGACGGACGTTTCGGTGCGCAAGTTCACGCCCTCGGGCCAGATCAGCGAACATCGCTTCAATCCGTTCTGGGCACGCTTGAACGTCGCCCGGCATCAGGAAATCGGCATCGTCTCGATGACGATCAGCGGCGGCGGCCGGCGAACCGATATCGGCTCGTTCCTCAACCGTGACGATCGCGAGACCTTTGCGCTGGCGCTCTCGGGGGCGCTTGCGACCGTGCGCCGGCGCTGACGCCCGGCGCTTGCAATCGCGGCACCCGGCGATCGCATGTTTTCAAGTTTCGGGTGGTTGGCGGGGCCAGCAAATGGTTACCTGTGACAAGACAGGAGAAGAGCCATGAACATTGCGACATCCGTACCCACCGACATCACGCCGAAGGGCACCGACTACGATACGGTCAGCCGCGTGATCGAAATGCTCACTGAGGACTATCGCGACCAGCCGTCGCTCGAATCCGTGGCGCAGCGCCTGAAGCAGTCGCCGACCCAGCTCCAGAAGGTCTTCACCCGCTGGGCGGGGCTGTCGCCGAAGGCATTCCTGCAGGCCGTGACCCTCGACCATGCCAAGCGCCTGCTGCGCCAGGAAGACATGCCGCTGCTCGAAACCAGCATCGAAGTGGGCCTCTCAGGACCAAGCCGGCTGCACGACCTGTTCGTCACCCACGAGGCGATGTCGCCAGGCGAATGGAAGGCGCGCGGCGAGGGCCTTACGATCCGCTACGGCTACCACCCCTCGCCCTTCGGCACGGCGCTGGTGATGATCACCGAGCGCGGCCTCGCAGGACTTGCCTTCAACGATATGGGCGGCGAGCAGGCGAGCTTCGAGGACATGGCGCAACGCTGGCCGAACGCCCGCTACATCGAGGACAGCGCGGCGACGGCCCAATATGCCGCGCGCATCTTCGATCCGTCGCGCTGGCGACAGGACGAGCCGCTGCGTATCTTCTTGATCGGCTCCGACTTCCAGATCCGGGTCTGGCAGGCGCTGTTGAAGATCCCGCTCGGCTGCGCCACCACCTATTCGAATATCGCCGGGAACATCGGACAGCCGACGGCATCGCGCGCGGTCGGTGCGGCTGTCGGGCGCAACCCGATTTCCTTCGTCGTCCCCTGCCATCGCGCGCTCGGAAAGAGTGGGGACCTCACCGGCTATCACTGGGGCCTGACGCGCAAGCGCGCCATCCTCGGCTGGGAAGCCGGCAAGGCGGCCGACGGCACGATCTGATCGCCAGGTTTGCCGGCATTATCGGAGACACAAAAAAGGGGCGCCCAGCGCCCCTTTTCATTTCCTGGCCATCAGCGATCAGTGAGCGCCGGACATGTCGCCGAGCACTTCCTTGGAAGCGACGGTCGAATTGGCGTTGAGCTTGTAGACCATCGGCACGCCGGTCGCGAGGTTGAGCTTCAGGATCTCCTCCTTCGACAGGCGATCGAGCACCATGACCAGCGAACGCAGCGAGTTGCCGTGGGCGGCGACCAGCACCTTCTGGCCGGAGAGCACGCGCGGCAGGATCTCGGTCAGGTAATAGGGCCAGACGCGGGCGCCGGTGTCGCGCAGGCTCTCGCCGCCCGGAGGCGGGATGTCGTAGGAGCGGCGCCAGATATGCACCTGCTCTTCGCCCCACTTTTCGCGGGCGTCATCCTTGTTGAGACCCGAGAGGTCGCCATAGTCGCGTTCGTTCAGCGCCTGGTCGCGGATCGTCTCGAGCGAGGACTGGCCGACAGCGTCGAGCACGAACTGGCAGGTGCGCTGGGCGCGAACGAGATCCGAAGTGAAGGCGATGTCGAACTTGATGCCGTAGTCGGCAAGCGCCTTGCCGCCGGCCTTGGCTTCCTCGACGCCGAGTTCCGTCAGATCCGGATCACGCCAGCCGGTGAACAGGTTCTTCAGGTTCCAGTCGCTCTGGCCGTGCCTGACGAGGACGAGAGTACCGCTCATGTCGAATTCCCCTTGAGACTTGAGAGTGGAAAGGTCAGTTGAGCCCGAGAACGTCGAGCATCGAATAGAAACCGGGCTTCTGGCTGCGAGCCCAGAGTGCGGCGGTGACGGCACCGCGCGCGAAGATCGAACGGTCTGTGGCGCTGTGCGACAGCGTCACCTGCTCGCCCTCACCGGCCAGGATGACCGAGTGTTCGCCGATGACCGAGCCGCCGCGCAGGGTGGCAAAACCGATCGTGCCGGCCGGACGCGGGCCTGTATGACCGTCACGCACGCGCACCGAATGGTCGGCAAGCACGATATCGCGCCCCTTCGCAGCCGCAGCACCGAGAAGCAGGGCCGTGCCCGAGGGCGCATCGACCTTGTGCTTGTGGTGCATTTCGAGGATTTCGATGTCCCAGTCGGCCGGACCGAGCGCACGCGCCGCCTTCTCCGTCAGCACGCCGAGCAGGTTGACGCCGAGGCTCATATTGCCCGACTTGACGATACGGGCGTGGCGGGCGGCGGCGCGGATCTTCGCCTCGTCGTCGGACGAGCAGCCGGTGGTGCCGATCACATGGACGATGCGGGCCTGGGCCGCGAGACCGGCAAACTCGACGGTGCCCGCCGGTGCGGTGAAATCAAGGACGCCTTCGGCTTCGACGAAGGCTTCGAGCGGCTGGTCGGTCACCGGCACGCCGATCGGACCAAGCCCGGAGAGTTCGCCCGCATCGCGGCCGATGAAGGGAGAACCCGTGCGCTCGACGGCCGCATGCAGGCGCACGCCGTCCATCGCATGAACCGTCCTGATCAGCGTCTGGCCCATACGGCCTGCCGCACCCACCACCACGAGCTTCATATCGTTCGCGCCCATCGGTGAGTTCCTTCTTGTCCGCTAGTGGATTTGGGCGCCGGCCGGCGCTTCGGGCGTTTCGCCATCCGGAGACTGCTCCTCCGAATTCTGGCCCTGGAGATTGTGGAGCCGAGCGTAGAGACCGTCCGGCCGCCGTGCAAGATCGGCATGGGTGCCTTCCTCGACGACGCAACCATCCTTCATGACGATGATCTTGTCGGCATTGACGACGGTCGAGAGACGATGCGCGATGACGATCACCGTGCGGCCATCCATGGCGTGGTCGAGCGCCTTCTGCACCGCGGCTTCCGATTCGGTGTCGAGCGCAGAAGTGGCCTCGTCGAGCAGCAGGATCGGCGCGTTGCGGACGAGCGCGCGCGCAATCGACAGGCGCTGGCGCTGGCCGCCGGAGAGCGTCATGCCGTTCTCGCCCACCGGCGTATCGTAGCCCTGCGGCTGCGCCAGGATGAAATCATGGGCGTAGGCAAGCCGTGCGGCTTCCTCCACCTCGGCATCCGTCGCGTCGATGCGGCCGTAGCGGATGTTGTCGCGGATCGAGCCTTCGAAGAGATAGGGCTGCTGCGACACATAGGCGATGCCCTTGCGCAGCGACAGTTTGGTGACGTCGGCGATGTCCTGACCGTCGACCAGGATCTGGCCGGACGCCGGATCGTAGAACCGCGGAATGAGGCTGATGACCGTCGATTTGCCGGCACCCGAGGGGCCGACGAGCGCCGTCGTCTTGCCGCCCTCAGCCATGAAGCTCACGCCCCGCAGCACGTCGTCGCCATTCGGATACTTGAAGCGCACGTCGCGCAGCTCGACGGTCGCGTTCGTAAACGCCAGTTCCTTGGCATCGGGCTTGTCGCGCTGGTGCGGCACGGTGTCGAGGATCTCGTAGACCATGCGGGCGTTGACGGCGGCACGCTCGAGCGAGACCTGAAGCCGCGCCAGGCGGCGGGCCGGGTCATAGGCCATCAGCAAAGCGACGACAAAAGCGAAGAAGGCGCCGGGCGGCACGTCGGCATAGATGGCGCGGAACGCCGAATAGGCAAGCACCGCCGAGATCGCGAGACCGGCGAAGGTTTCGGTCATCGGCGCCGTGCGCTCGCTCAACCGGGCAATGCGGTTGGCGCGGTTTTCGGCGCGATCGACGATCGCCTCGACCTTGCCGCGAAGCTCGCTCTCCATCGTAAAGGCCTTGACGATGGTGATGCCCTGAATGGTTTCCTGCATCGCGCCGAGAACGCGGCTGTTGACTTCGATCGCCTCGCGGGTGGCCGAACGCAGGCGCTTGGACACATAGCGCAGGCCCAGAAGCAGCGGAGGTGCGGCGACGAAGACGATGATCGACAGCAGCCAGTCCTTGGCAAACATGACCCCGACCAGGCCGATCAGCGTCAGCAGGTCGCGCGCGATCGAGGTAACGGTCAGATTGAGCACGTCGCGAATGCCGCTGACGTTCTGGCTGATCTGGGCGGCGAGTTGCGCCGAACGGGTCTCGTTGAAATAGCCGACGCTGAGCGCCATCAGATGGGCGTAAAGACGGCGCTGATAGCGCGCGACGATGTTGTTGCCGATCTTCGAAAGCGCGACAGCCTGGCCGTAAGTTGCAAAGCCGCGCAGCACGAAGGCGGCGAGGATCGCGCCGCAGACGAGCAGAACGATGTCCGCCCGCTTGTTGGCGAAGGCCTCGTTGATGACGGTTTCCATGATCGAGGCGGTAAAGCCTGTCGTGGCAGCGACCACCGCCAGGCAGCCGATGGCAAAAGCATAGCCGCGAATGTGGTCACGACCGTTTTCCGCAATGACCCGCTTGAGGATCCCGCTGATCGTATCCGAATCGACCGCGTGCTGTTTTTTCTTGCTGGCGCTCAAAAAGCCCGTCTTCCCTGGAACCAATCTGGAGGGCCGGCATCCGGCCCGATCTTTCCCGGGGCTCTATAGTGGTTTGATATCGCTTTGGCGAGTCTTTGCACACGCCACGGTCTCAGCTTCTCCAGCGGCGTCCCTCTGTTGCCACACCGAAATCCCTCGGCGTGCGGGCAAAGGCTGCCAATCCCGAGAGCGCGGCCATCGGGTGAATGACGGCAAAGGTCGGGATCGTTTTCATCAGCGCCGAATGCGGGGCCTTGTCCTCGAAGGCGGCCCGGAAGGGCGACTTCATCAGCGCCGGCAGGATCTTCTGCGAGATACCGCCCGCCAGGAAAACGCCGCCGCGGGCCATGAAGATCAGCGCCATGTCGCCGGCCACGCGACCGAGATAAGTCGAAAACAGTGAGACGGTCTCGATCGCTGCCCTGTCGCTCTCGGCAAGGGCGTGCGTCGTCACTTCCGCGGGGTCCGTCAGAACCGCATCCACGCCATCGGCGGCGCAGACGGCGCGGTAGAGGTTCATGATGCCGCGGCCACAGAGGATCTGCTCGCCGGCCATGCGGCCCTCGATCGGTTCTAGGAAGGGCCAGATGTGGAAATCGCGTTCGGTGCGCGGGCCGATATCGACGTGGCCGCCTTCGCCCGGCACCGGAAACCAGGTGTGCTGGGCAAAGACCAGGCCGCCGACGCCGAGGCCCGTTCCCGGTCCGAGCACGACGCGGGAGGTCAGCGGCCGGATGCTGCCGCCGCCGATCTGCACCAGGTCCTCGTCCGCCGGAGCGGCGACGGCAAGCGCCTGAGCCTCGAAGTCGTTGATGATCAGCACGTCTTCGAGGCCGAGGCTCGAAAGCATGTCCCTTGGCCGAATCACCCAGCCGGCGTTGGTCAAGGGAATTTCATCGCCCCGAATCGGACCGGCCACTGCCAGGATCGCCGAGCGCGGCTGCACGGAGGTCTTGTCGAGAATGCTCTTTTGCAGCGCCTCCTCGATCGTCTCGAAATCGCCGGTCTTGATCGGCGGCAGTTGCTTCGGGTCGGCAAAGGCGTCGATGAGCAGGGCGAAGCGCGCGTTGGTGCCGCCGATGTCGCCGATCAGGATCGGAAAAGGAAAGCTGTGTTCATTGGTGCCGGACATCGCGAGATCCATCCTGATCGTCATCTTGGGTTGCTGAACTGTCTATCAGACAGAACGGGATGAGGAAAAGTGCGGGAGGATTTCCGTCGCATCCGCCCGCCGGAGCCCGCATCATCTGGGGTTGAGGTCGATCAACTGCTCGGCCGTTGCACGATTGAGCGCCATCGGAATGTCGTAGACGATGGCGAGGCGCATCAGCGCCTTGACGTCGACATCGTGCGGCATGGCGGTCAGGGGATCGACGAAGAAGATCAGCAGTTGCACTTCACCGGTCGCGATCATCGCGCCGATCTGTTGGTCGCCGCCGAGCGGTCCGCTTTTCAGCCGGGTGATATCGAGGCCTGGGCAGACGTCGAGAACACGGCCGCCGGTCGTGCCGGTGGCAACGATCCGCCAGTCGGCCAGTACCGCCTCATGCGCCTTGGCAAAGTCCGCAAGATCGTCCTTCTTCTGATCATGCGCGATCAGCGCAACACATTTCCGATCCGCCATGCCGGGCCTCGCATCAATATTTAAATCGATTTGATTGCCCTATACATGAGCGCCACGGGAATGGGAAGGCTGATGCCTCCCCGCCCCGCTCGGGTCGCTGGCCTACTGCAGCGTCGGACGCGCCATCGGCACCGGGATATCGGCCGGCGGGACATCGCCAGACGCACCGATCACCTGCTCGATACTATCGCTCGCTGCGGCCGGCGCGGCAGCCCGATAGGCCGTGCCAAAAGTGGCGGCCGCTTCCGAGGCGGGCGCCGGGCCGTTGAGAACGAGAGCGCAGGCCTTCGGCAGGTCGGCAAGCGTCGTCACCTTCGGCTTGACCGGCTTCGCGTCCGGCTTCTTCGTCGGTTTTGCCCACGGCTCGTCGGTGAACCACCAGGCCAGCGACTTGTCGCAGCCGTCGCCGGCCGGAACCTCCGCCTGGTCCTTGCAGGTCGAAGCACCCGCGGGGCACTTGATGCGGATGTGGAAGTGATAGTCGTGGCCGTAGATCGGCCGAACCTTGCCGAGATTCGTGCGGTCGCCCGTCCAGGTATCGCAAAGCTTTTTCTTGATCGCCGGATTGACGAAGACGCGCTCGACCTGCGGATAGCTCGCCGCCAGCATGATCAGCTGCGCGTGCTTCGGCGTCCAGATCGAACGGTCGACCGTCAGGAACTTGTTCTTCTGCAGCATCGAGGTGGCGGAGATATCCTCGCGTTCGCGATAGCTGAGCGTACGTTGCGGCATCGGCGTCAGCCAGATATCGGCATCGAGCCCGATCTGGTGCGAGGCGTGGCCCGACAGCATCGGCCCGCCGCGTGGCTGCGAGATATCGCCGAGCAACAGGCCCGGCCAGCCGACCTTGTTGGCGGCATCATGGGAAAACTGCTCGATCAGCGCGATCATCTGCGGGTGGCCCCAGCGGCGGTTGCGCGACAACCGCATTGCCTGCCAGGTCGGCCCGTCGGTCGGGATGGCGACACCGCCGGCAAGGCATCCCTTGGCATAGAAGCCGTAGGAATTTGCCGCCATCTCGGCAGGCAGAGCCTTGGCGCCGAAGAGCGTCTTTGCCGGCACGTCGTCGGCCGCCGCGTTGTCGGCGATCAGGAGGCTGGTTCCAAGCAGCAGCGCAAGAAACGCCGAGCCGCAACGTCGAAATGGAGCAATCATTGAATTTCGTCCCGTTTGTCTCGCAGACAGCAGCGCCGATCTACGCATGCCGTGTCCGGCGAACCCCATCCTAAGGCCCCGTCTTTGCCTCAGCCTTACGCGTTACCCGCGTGTGAATCACCGGGATGTGACTCAAAAATTTGGCCTGATTTGCGGCGGTGCCTGTCATTTGCCCTGATTTCGCCTATGCTCTCGCAAAAGAAGATTGAAATATAAAGGGGTAAGGGCTGGATGCCATACGTCTGCAGGACCATGAAATCAGGCTTCGCTGCCTCGTTACTAACAGCGGCGTTTCTTCTCTTCCCTGCTGCAGGCAATGCCCAAGAACAGCCCGTCTGGCGTCACGGAACATCGTCAATCGGCGAACTCAAATACAAACAGGGCTTTGCCCGTTTCGACTACGTCAATCCGGACGCTCCCAAGGGTGGAGAGCTGCGCCTGTCGGAAAACGGGACTTTCGATACGTTCAATCCGATCCTTTCCAAGGGCGAGGCGGCAAGCGGCGTGGCCTCGCTGGTCTTCGACACGCTGATGAAATCGGCCGAGGACGAGATCACCAGCACCTACGGCCTGCTCGCCGAGGCGGTTTCCTATCCTGACGATATTTCCTCGGCGACCTTCCGCCTTCGCCCGGAGGCCAAATGGGCCGACGGCAAGCCGGTAACACCCGAGGACGTCGTTTTCTCGTTTGAAAAGGTCAAGGAGCACAATCCGCTGCTCTCCAACTACTACCGCCACGTGGTTTCGGCGGAAAAGACGGGCGAGCGCGACGTCACTTTCCGCTTCGACGAAAAGAACAACCACGAATTGCCGAACATTCTCGGTCAATTCCCGATCGTGCCGAAGCACTGGTGGGAGGGGCAGGACGCCAAAGGTAACAAGCGCGACATCAGCCGCACCACTTTGGAACCGGTCATGGGTTCCGGCCCCTACAGGATCGCCTCGTTCCAGGCCGGCGGCTCGATCCGGTTCGAGCGCCGCGACGACTATTGGGGCAAGGACCTCAACGTCAATGTCGGCCAATACAATTTCGGCGTGATCAGCTACGCCTTCTTTAGCGACAGAAACGTGGAATTCGAAGCCTTTCGTGCCGGCAACGTCGATTTCTACCGAGATCCCAGCGCCAGCCACTGGGCAACGGCCTACGACTTTCCGGCGATGAAGGACGGCCGCGTTGTTCGCGAGGAGATCGAAAACCCCTTGCGCGCAGCCGGCATCATGCAAGCCTTCGTGCCGAACATGCGACGGGAGAAATTTCAGGATCAGCGGGTGCGTGAGGCGCTGAACTATGCGTTCGATTTCGAGGACCTGAACAAAAATCTCGCCTACAACACCTTTCAGCGTGTCGACAGCTACTTCTGGAACACGGAGCTTGCTTCCTCCAAGCTTCCCGAAGGTCGCGAAAAGGCCATTCTGGAGGAGCTGAAAGACAAGGTCCCGCCGGAGGTCTTCACCACCCCCTATACGAACCCTGTCAACGGCGAGCCGCAGAAGGTGCGCGACAACCTGCGCAAGGCACTCGCGCTGTTCAAGGAGGCGGGTTACGAGCTCAAGGGCACGCGCCTGGTGAACACGAAGACCGGCGAGCCCTTCACCTTCGAACTGCTCCTGTCCAATCCGTCCTTCGAGCGCACCGTCACGCCCTTCATCAACAGCGTCAAGAAGATCGGCATCGATGCCCGCATCCGCACGGTGGATGATTCGCAGTACACCAACCGCGTCAGAAGCTTTGACTATGACATGATCTACGGCATCTGGGCGCAGACGCTGGTGCCGGGCAACGAACAGATCGACTACTGGGGTTCCGGCTCCGTCAATCAGCAGGGATCGAGAAACTATGCCGGCATATCCGATCCGGCAATCGACGAGCTCATCCGCCGGATCATCTTTGCACCGAACCGCGAGGAACTGGTGGCAACGACACGGGCACTCGATAGGGTCCTTCTCGCCCACCACTACGTCGTGCCGCTGTTCTATTCGAAGAACGTTCGTGTCGCCTACTGGAAACAGCTCGTCCGCCCGCAGGAGCTTCCCTACTATGGAATAGGCTTCCCGGACACGTGGTGGTCGAAAAACGCCTCCCCCAAATGAAGTCCTTGCGCTCGGATGGCGTCTCGATTCCAAATGCAAAAAAACGAATCACTGAAACAAGCCCCGATCCGGGGCCCGCAAGGAGACACAGGGATTGAGACACCATAGACGGCATGCCGACGCTTCGCCGGTCCGGGCCACCGCCCACACGTCGATCGAAAGGCCCGCCTGATGGGTGCCTATATCCTGCGCCGCCTGCTTCTGATGATCCCGACGATCTTCGGGATCATGGCGATTTCCTTCATCGTGGTGCAGTTCGCGCCGGGCGGCCCGGTCGAGCAGGTGATCTCGGACCTGACCAATGCCGGCGGTTCCGATCGCCTGTCGGGCAGCAGCGGCGACCTGATGCAGACCGGCGGCGACGAGGGCGGGCGCTATCGCGGCGCCCAAGGCCTCGATCCGGAATTCATCGCCAAGCTCGAAAAGCAGTTCGGCTTCGACAAGCCGCCGCTCGAGCGCTTCGCCACCATGATGTGGAACTACATGCGCTTCGATTTCGGCGAGAGCTTCTTCCGCAACACCTCGGTGATCGATTTGATCAAGGAGAAGATGCCGGTCTCGATCTCGCTCGGCCTATGGATTCTGCTGTTCTCCTACGCGATCTCCATCCCGCTCGGCATCAAGAAGGCCGTATCCGACGGTTCCGCCTTTGACGTGTGGACCTCCGGCATCATCGTCGTCGGCTACGCCGTACCGAGTTTCCTCTTCGGCATCCTGCTGATCGTCGTCTTTGCCGGCGGCTCGTTCTTCGATTGGTTCCCGCTGCGCGGCATCGTCTCCGACAATTTCTGGCAGCTGCCCTGGTGGCAAAAGATCCTCGACTACATCTGGCACATGACGCTGCCGCTGATCACGCTGCTGCTCTCGGCCTTTGCGACGACGACGCTGCTCACCAAGAATTCCTTCATCGACGAAATCAAGAAGCAGTATGTAACGACGGCACGGGCCAAGGGCCTGACCGACGGCCAGGTGCTCTATGGCCACGTCTTCCGCAATGCCATGCTGATCATCATCGCCGGCTTCCCCGGCGCCTTCATCTCGGCCTTCTTCACCGGTTCGCTTTTGATCGAATACATCTTCTCGCTCGATGGCCTCGGCCGTCTCGGTTATGATTCGGTCGTCAAGCGCGACTATCCGATCGTCTTTGCCACCCTCTTCATCTTCTCGCTGATGGGCCTGCTCGTCAGCCTGCTGTCGGACCTCATCTATACCTGGGTCGATCCGCGCATCGACTTCGAGCGGAGGGATGTCTGATGGCAAGCGTCACGACCCCCCCGGCCGCTGTGGCGCCGCGTGGCTGGCTGTCACCGGTCAACCAGCGCCGCTGGCAGAATTTCAAGGCGAACCGGCGCGGCTACTGGTCGCTCTGGCTGTTCCTGGCGCTGTTCGGGCTCAGCCTGGTCGGCGAACTCATCGCCAATGACAGGCCGATCATCGCCTCCTACAAGGGCGAGCTTTTGTTCCCCGTCGTCATCGACTATCCGGAGGAAAAGTTCGGCGGCTTCCTGGCGGAGACCGATTATCGCTCCGACTTCATCCGCGACGAGATCGAGGCCAATGGCTGGATGATTTGGCCGCCGGTGCGCTATTCCTACCAGACGGTCAATTCCAACATCCCGCATTCGGCGCCGACCAAGCCCTTCTGGCTGATGGACAAGGAAGAGCGCTGCTCCGCCTATCCGGACAAGACCAGCGACCGGAACTGCATCGTCGGAAACCTCAACTGGCTCGGCACCGACGACCAGGCTCGCGACGTCTTTGCGCGCATGATCTACGGCTTCCGTCTTTCGGTGCTCTTCGGCCTGACGCTCACCATCGCCTCGGCGGTGATCGGTGTCACCGCCGGCGCCATCCAGGGCTATTTCGGTGGCTGGACCGACCTCCTGATGCAGCGTTTCATCGAGATCTGGTCGTCGATGCCGGTGCTCTACATTCTGCTGATCATCGCCGCGATCCTGCCGCCGGGCTTCTTCATCCTGCTCGGAATCATGCTCTTGTTCTCCTGGGTCGGCTTTGTCGGCGTCGTGCGCGCCGAGTTCCTACGGGCGCGCAACTTCGAATACGTCAACGCGGCACGCGCGCTCGGCGTCGGCAACGGCACGATCATGTATCGCCACCTCCTGCCGAACGCGATGGTGGCGACGCTGACCTTCCTGCCCTTCATTCTCTCCGGCTCGATCACGACGCTGACCTCGCTCGACTTCCTCGGCTTCGGCATGCCGCCCGGATCGCCCTCGCTCGGCGAGATGATCGCCCAGGGCAAGTCCAACCTGCAGGCGCCCTGGCTGGGGCTGACGGCCTTCTGCGTCATGTCGCTGATGCTGTCGCTGCTGATCTTCGTCGGCGAAGCGACGCGCGATGCCTTCGATCCGAGAAAGACGTTCCGGTGAGCGCGACGATGACAGACCCCCTTCTCTCCGTCCGCGACCTTTCCGTCGCCTTTCACCAGGGCGGCAACACCTCCGTTGCCGTCGATCACATCTCCTTCGACATCAAGCGCGGGGAAACCGTGGCGCTTGTCGGCGAATCCGGTTCGGGAAAATCGGTCTCGGCCAACTCGATCCTGAAGCTCCTGCCCTACCCGTCGGCCAGCCATCCGAGCGGCGAAATCCTGTTCAACGGCAAGGACCTCTTGAGGGCCAGCGATGCGGAACTGCGCCATGCGCGCGGCAACGACATCACCATGATCTTCCAGGAGCCGATGACCTCGCTCAACCCGCTGCACTCGATCGAGCGGCAGATCGGTGAGATCCTCGAACTGCACCAGGGGCTGCAGGGTGCGGCGCGGCGCACGCGCATTCTCGAACTCTTGAACCAGGTCGGCATCCGCGAGCCGGAAAAGCGGCTCAGCGCCTACCCGCACGAGCTCTCGGGTGGCCAGCGCCAACGTGTGATGATCGCCATGGCGCTCGCCAACCGGCCGGAACTCTTGATTGCCGACGAGCCGACGACAGCGCTCGACGTCACCGTACAGGCACAGATCCTCGAACTCTTGAAGTCGCTCAAGGATGAGCACGGCATGTCGATGCTGTTCATCACCCATGACCTCGGCATCGTGCGCAAGATCGCCGATCGGGTCTGCGTGATGACCAAGGGCAAAATCGTCGAGACCGGACCGACCGCCGAGATTTTCGCCAATCCCCAGCACGCCTATACTCGCCATTTGCTCGCCTCCGAACCGAAGGGCAATCCGCCGCCGTCAGACGCATCGAAGCCGATCGTGATGGAAGCCTCCGACATGAAGGTGTGGTTTCCGATCAAGGCCGGCTTTCTGCGCAAGGTGGTCGACCATGTGAAGGCGGTCGACGGCATCGACCTGAAGCTGCGCGCCGGCCAGACGCTCGGCGTCGTCGGCGAATCCGGCTCCGGCAAGACGACGCTCGGGCTGGCGCTGACGCGCCTGATCTCGTCGAAGGGCCGCATCGCCTTCATCGGCAAGGACATCGACCGCTACAGCTTCAACGAGATGCGGCCGCTTCGAAACCGGATGCAGATCGTCTTTCAGGATCCTTACGGTTCGCTGAGCCCACGCATGTCGGTGGCCGATATCATCGCCGAAGGCCTGAAAATCCACGAACGATCGCTGTCGGACAACGCGCGCGATGCCCGCGTCGCCGCGGCGCTCGAAGAAGTGGGCCTCGATCCTGCGACCCGGTGGCGCTATCCGCACGAGTTCTCCGGCGGCCAGCGGCAGCGCATTGCCATTGCGCGCGCCATGGTGCTGAAGCCGCAATTCGTGATGCTCGACGAACCGACCTCGGCGCTCGACATGAGCGTCCAGGCGCAGGTGGTCGACCTCCTGCGCGACCTGCAGGTGAAGCATGACCTCGCCTATCTGTTCATCAGTCACGACCTCAAGGTCGTGCGCGCCCTTGCCAATGAGATGATCGTCATGCGCATGGGCAAGGTGGTGGAGCAGGGCCCGGCCGAGCGCATCTTCAATGCGCCGAGCCAGGACTATACCAAGGCGCTGATGGCAGCCGCCTTCAACCTCGAAGCCGTCAACTTGACCGCGATCCGCCAATAGGTGTCCGAATGTCCGCAAAAAGCCCCGTCATCGTCGATCTGAAGTTCATTCCGGAGGAGGTCGAGGCGGCGCTTCGCGGGGCCTTCCCGGATCGCGAGGTGATCAACCGCGCCGATGCGGTTCACCACAACCGCGATCTCTCGGGCATCGACTATGCGGTCGTCTGGAAATCGGCGCCGGATCTTTTCGAGCGGGCGCCCGATCTCAAGGTGGTGTTCTCCGGTGGCGCCGGCGTCGATCACGTGCTGACGCTGCCCGGTCTTCCCGAGGTGCCGCTGGTGCGCTTCGTCGACCAGACGCTGACGACGCGCATGAGCGAGTGGGTGGTCATGCAGTGCCTCCTGCACCTGCGCCAGCACCGCGCCTATGAGACACAGGCGGCGAAACGCGAATGGCGCGACCTGACTCAGCCGGAAGCGGCCGACATCACCGTCGGCGTCATGGGCATGGGCGTGCTTGGCCAGGACGCCGCCCGCAAGCTATCGACCATGGGGTTCAAGGTCATCGGCTGGTCGCGCAGCAAGCGCGACGTCGCCGGCATCGAGACCTTCGGCGGCAACGAACTCGACAGCTTCCTGGCACGCAGCGACTTCCTCGTCGGACTGCTGCCGCTGACGCCGGACACCCGCGGCATATTCAACCTGCGCCTGTTTGCAAAGCTTAGCCGCAATGGGCCGTTTGGCGCACCTGTCTTCATCAATGCCGGCCGGGGCGGCAGCCAGGTCGAAGCAGACATCCTGAAGGCGCTCGATAGCGGCGTGCTCGCCGGTGCCTCTCTCGACGTGTTCGAGCATGAGCCGCTCGCCCAGGACAGCCGCTTCTGGACCCTGCCCAACGTCTACGTCACGCCGCACGTCGCGGCATCCTCCGACGTCAAGGCGCTCTTCCGCCATGTGGAGCAGCAGATCGCCCGCTTCGAAGGCGGGCAGACGCTCGAACATGTCGTTGACAAAGTAGCCGGCTACTGATTCAGCGAGAGCAAGGCGCAGCGCTTGCTGCGCCGAAGCTGCTGCCAGAGACGCAGCGTCTGATTCCGCAAGGCGAATGGGTGTCTTGCCTTCATCGGCAATGATCGAGGAGGCTCGCTTCTACGGTCCCGCTCACAGCCGATCAAGGGCGGCGATAGCCCGTCGGCTGCTCATAGAGCCAGCCGATCCGTTCGATCGAGGCTTCCAATCCTTCGCGCGCAACCGTCATCGTGTGGCCGTTGGCATGGATCAGGGTTTCGTCGTCCTCCATCAGCGCGACGTGCCCTTTCCAGAAGACGAGGTCGCCGCGCTTTAGTTCTTCGCGCGCAATCGGTGTTCCCAGGCCCGTCGCCTGCATGTCGGAATCGCGCGGCGCCTGCCTCCCGACCATCATCATCGACAATTGCACGAGGCCGGAGCAATCGATGCCGAAGCCGGAACGCCCGCCCCAGAGATAGGGCGTTTCGACGAAGCGGGCAGCAACCGAGACATAGTCTCCCGGCACGACATTGCCGACCTCGATGCAGTGATTGGCGATGACCGCCTGGCCGCCGTCGAGCAGGAAATAGCGCGTTCCCCGGGTCTCGCGCTCATCGATAACCGTCAGCCGGCTGCCCATCGACAGCGGATAAACGGTCGGGAAGCGCAGATCATGGCCGGTATAGACGAAGGTGCGCGGCGCCGACACGATATGGGTCGGGCTCTTGAGCACCGGCGCCAGGCAATATTCCGGGAGATAGCCGACATAGCCG
Organism: Ensifer sp. LBL; assembly: GCF_050435225.1. Taxonomy (NCBI): domain Bacteria; kingdom Pseudomonadati; phylum Pseudomonadota; class Alphaproteobacteria; order Hyphomicrobiales; family Rhizobiaceae; genus Ensifer; species Ensifer sp. LBL. Next base: position 1,453,832 of record NZ_JBNDJY010000001.1, read on the forward strand.
TCGAGATCGGCCTTCACCCAGCACCAGCTGTTGCTGGTGTCGAGCACCCGGACCGATTCGCCGAGCAAGAGTTCGGTATCGGTGCCGCAGGCGAGATCGGGCTTGGCACGCAGCGGCGCAACCGGAACCGAGACGCGCGCAACGCTGCCCTCGACATAGCGCTCAGCCTCCACGACGCCGCGAAGGCGGCTTTCGGCAAGGTCTGGTCGATAGGCATTCAGACGGCGGTCGGGCAGTGTCGACATATCTACTCACTTCAGCTGCTTGCGGCCCTGATCAATGATCAGGTCACCGAGTTTTTCAAGATAGAGAGCACCCTCAACTGTCCTTTTGATGACGACGTTGCGGCGATCACGATCGTCGCGGACGCGATCGACAAGGCCAAGCGCGCCCATGGTGTCGAGCGCGCGGGTGATGACCGGCTTGGTGACACCGAGCGTCGCCGCCAGTCCGCGCACGGTGTGCGGCGGCGGCACGAGGTAGATCTGCAGCAGGATCGCCAGCTGCCGCAAGGTCAGGTCGCGGCTGTCGACGCGAACCTGGGCGAGCGACACCGAATGCCAAAGCCCGAGGGCCTGGGAGGGCGTTAGCTCGATCGGCAATGGCGGCTCCTACGCAAGATACTGATCCGCCACGATAGCGGCGGATCGTTACGCAAGCGTTTCTTTGCCGGTTCCGCCTGGCTGCGGTTACTTCGCCATCTTCTGGACGTGCTGATAGAGCGCGCGGATCGCCTGCGCCTCCCCGCCAACCGTCGAATGCGGACGCTCGGACGGAGCCCATCCGAAGATATCGAAATGCACCCAGCTCTTGGCGTTGGTGACGAAGCGCCGGAGGAAGAGTGCCGCGGTGATCGATCCGGCCATGCCGCCCGCCGGCGCGTTGGTCAGGTCGGCGATACGGGCCGAGACATCCTTGTCGTAGCCGTTATAGAGCGGCATCCGCCACATCGGATCGTCGACCTCGAGGCTTGCTTCCGTGAGATCATGGGCAAGATCGGCATCGTCGGTGAAGAAGGGCGGCAGGTCCGGACCGAGCGCGACGCGGGCGGCACCGGTCAGCGTCGCCATGTCGACGAGCAGATCGGTCTTTTCTTCGTCTGCATAAGCGAGTGCGTCGGCGAGGATCAGCCGGCCCTCGGCATCGGTGTTGTCGATCTGAACCGTCAGGCCCTTGCGGCTACGGTAGATGTCGCCCGGCCGGAAGGCGTTGGCCGAGATCGAGTTTTCGACCACCGGCACGATGACGCGCAGATCCACCTTGAGCTTGGCATCCATGATCATCAGCGCCAGGCCAAGCACGTTGGCGGCACCGCCCATGTCCTTCTTCATCAGGAGCATGGAGGCCGACGGCTTGATGTCGAGACCGCCGGTGTCGAAGCAGACGCCCTTGCCGACGAGCGTTACCTTCTTGTGGCCCTTCTTGCCCCAGCGCAGCTCCAGCAGGCGCGGAGCCTCGGCGCTGGCGCGGCCGACGGTGTGGACCAGCGGGAAGTTCTGCGTCAGCAGCGCCTCGCCCGTAATGACCGAAACATCGGCCTTGTAATGGGCGGCCAGCGCGCGGAACGCCGCTTCGAGCGCTTCCGGTCCCATGTCGTTGGTCGGCGTGTTGATAAGGTCACGGGCGAGGAACACGCCGGCGAGCTGGCGCTTGATATCGGTTGCGTCCGCATCGGCCGGAATGAGCAGCGTCGGCGGTTCGCCCTTGGCGGACTTGTAGCGCTCGAAGCGATAGGAGCCGAGGCCGTAGCCGAGCGCGAGCCGGTTGGCCGTCAGCGGCGCCGTTTCGATATGCCACTTGCCGGCCGGAAGCGCCCGCGCCAGCTTGCCGGCCAGGAACGGCGCTTCCGACGGATTGCTGCCGAGGCCGAAGAGCGCGCCACCAAGATGGCCGTCGGCGGACGGGATCAACAGCACCGCGCCAGAATCGGCCGTGAAGCCTGCCTTGCGCGCCCAGTCCAAAGCGATCGGGTCGATCGTCCCCGTCTCGATATGCGCCGGCGTGACGGCGAAGATCGGCAGGGTCTTGCCGGCGCTGGTGTTGAACGGCGACGGCCGCTCGATGAACTGATAGGGGGCCATGAAAGTCCTCGGCTGACAGAGATGGAATCGCGCCATTAACGCTCTGTTAGGGTTAACAGATTATTGCTGGAGTGAAAGTTGCGCCGGTGTTGTCTGAAGTTCAGGTGCGCGAATGCATGCTGGGGACACACATGGCCAAATATACGACCTCATCCTGGAAACACGCCCGTTTCTTCCAGGGCGCGGCAATCGCGCTGGTGGCGCTTGCGCTTGCCGGCTGCGCCAATCAGCCGAAGAAGGAACTGACGACGGGGTCGATCTCCAGAACGTCGAAACCGGTGCAGTCGATGACCGCGACCGAGCTTTCGGCCGCTGCCGAAAGCATCGGCCAGGCCTACGAGAAGAACCCCAAAGACCGCGAAGCGGGCCTCAACTACGCCAATCTCCTGCGCATGACCGGCCGCAACGAACAGGCGCTTGCGGTGATGCAGCAGGTCGCGATCAACCATCCGTCCGACCGCGAAGTGCTCGGCGCCTACGGCAAGGCCCAGGCCGCCGCCGGCCAGCTCGAGCAGGCGCTTGCGACGATCGGCCGGGCGCAGACGCCCGACCGTCCGGACTGGAAGCTGAAATCGGCCGAGGGCGCGATCCTCGACCAGCTGGGCCGCGCCCAGGAAGCGCGGCTGCGCTACCGCGAGGCCCTCGAGCTCAAGCCGAACGAGCCGTCGGTGCTCTCCAATCTCGGCATGTCCTACCTTCTGACCAAGGACCTTCGCACCGCGGAAACCTATCTCAAGTCTGCGGCAAGCCAGCCCGGCGCCGATAGCAGCGTGCGCCAGAACCTCGCGCTCGCCGTCGGCCTTCAGGGCCGCTTCCAGGAAGCCGAGACGATCGCCCGCCAGGAGCTTTCCAGCGAGCAGGCGGAAGCGAACGTCGCCTATCTGCGCTCGATGCTGTCGCAGCAGGGCGCATGGAAAGAGCTCGCCAAGGCCGACGACAAGAAGGTCGCCAACTAAAGGCGAACCGCATTCTTCGGAGACGTCCTTGGCGCCTCCAGGCTCCCGATCTACTGCCTAAATAGTCCGCGAGGCGCACCGCGCACATTTGCACGGCATGCCTGTCTACGGCTGCGCACAGGCAATCCTCTGACGATGATTGAGCGCCGCCGGCGGTGCGCCGCTGCCTAGAACTTGTCGGCGACCTGGATGCCCGCCGGTCCAAGAATGACCGCGACCAGCACCGGCAGAAAGAACAGGATCATCGGTACGGTCAGCTTTGGCGGCAGGGCGGCGGCCTTCTTCTCGGCTGCGGTCATGCGCTGGTCGCGGCTTTCCTGTGCAAGCACGCGCAGGGCCTGGGCGATCGGCGTGCCGTAGCGGTCGGCCTGGATCAGCGCCTGAACCACGGATTTGACCTCATCGAGGCCGGTGCGCTGACCGAGATTTTCAAGCGCGACCCGGCGCTCGGGCAGGAACGACAGTTCCGCCGTCGTCAGCACCAGCTCTTCCGCAAGCTGCTGCGACTGCGACGCCACTTCGTCGGCGACGCGGCGCATGCCCAGTTCCATCGACACGCCCGATTCGACGCAGATCAGCAGGAGGTCCAGCGCGTCCGGCCAGGCCCGGCGTATCGACGCCTGGCGCTTGGAGATCGCGTTGGTCACGACGATGTTCGGCGCGTAGAAGCCCAGATAGGCAAAGCCGATCGCGAAGAACAGCCGCACCATGAACGGTTTGTCGACAAAGTTGCCGAGGACGAAGATGTAGACGAGCGCGACGAGCAGGAACAGGAAGGGCAGGCAGAAGCGCGCGAACAGAAAGGTGTTGAGCGCGTTCTGCGAGCGGAAGCCGGCCATTTTCAGCCGGTTGACGGTGTTGTCGTCGACAAGCGCGGAGCGCAGATTGAGGCGTTCGACGATCTGACGGATGGAGGCGTTGTTCTGCCCGCGCAGGCTTGCCCTGCCGTTCTGTACCTCGGCGGCAAGCCGCGCACGTTCGCGCGCGCGGATCTGCTCGCGCTCGGTGGCAACGGACTTCATCCGCTTGCCGAGGTCACCGCGATCAAACAGCGGCACGATCAGCGAATAGAAGGTCGCGAGCACGGCGAGCGAAACCAGGACGGCGATGACGACGTTCGGATCGGTCAGGGTCTTGATCAGGTTCGTGCTCATCGACGCCCCCTCAGATGTCGAAGTTGATCATGTTGCGCATGACCCAGATGCCGATGCTCATCCAGAACAGGCCGGCACCGATGATCAGATGACCGCGCGGGTCGGTGAAAAGCACCATCATGTAGGCGGGCGATGTCAGGTAGACCAAGAGCGCGACGATGAACGGCAGGGCGCCGATGATGCAGGCCGAGGCCTTGGCTTCCATCGACATGGCGCTGACCTTTGCCCGCATTTTCTTGCGCTCGCGCAGGACCTTGGACAGGTTGCCGAGGGCTTCCGAGAGGTTGCCGCCCGCCTGCGCCTGGATGGCGATCACGATGGCGAAGAAATTCACTTCCGGCAGAGGAATGCTGTTGACCATGCGGGCGCAGGCCTCGGTCACGCTCAGGCCCACCTGCTGGGATTCGACCACGCGGCGAAACTCGGTCTTGACCGGTTCCTGACCGTCGGCGGCGATGAGACGCAACGCGTCGTTCAAGGGAAGGCCCGACTTGATCGAGCGGACCATGACCTCGAGCGCGTTCGGGAACTCCTCGAGAAACTTCTTGCAGCGCCGCTTGATCAGGTAGCCGATGAACCAGCGCGGCAGGCCGAGACCGGCGACCAGGCCAAAGCCGGCGGCAATGGCAAGCCCGGCCCCCGCCATCAACACGACAAGAAAAGCAAAGAAGCCGAACAGTGCGCTGAACAGATAGAAGCGCCCGATAGAGATCGACAGGTCCGCCTGTGTCAGACGCACCTTCATCGACGGGGCAGTCTTGGCCGAGCGCTCCTGCTGTTTCTTTTCCAGCTCCTTCAGCGAATCCTGGACGGATTTTCGCCGTTTGGACAGTTCACTCACGCGCTCGCGCGCGGCCTTCATCTTGGCGCGGTCGGTTTCCGCTGCGCTGATCTTGCGCACGCGGCCTTCCGCCTTCTTTTCGCTTTCGATGCGCGAGAACAGCAGGCCGTAGGCAAGCGCCGCCGCCGATATGGCGACGAGGGCCGCGAGTGCCAGAACGGTGATGTCTATCCCGAACATCGCAGCTCCTAGCCCTTGTCCATCGCGTCGAGGGTCGCAGCCAGGCGCTTGTCCTCGTTGAAGTAACGGGCACGATCCCAGAAATGCGGTCGGCCGATGCCGGTCGACATGTGGCGGCCGATAATCCGTCCGCCGGCATCTTCACCGTCGATCTCGTAGCGCATCAGGTCCTGGGTGATGATCACGTCGCCTTCCATGCCCACCACCTCGGTGATGTGGGTGATGCGGCGGGACCCGTCGCGAAGGCGGGACGCCTGGATGATGACGTCCACCGATCCGGCGATGATCTCGCGCACGGTCTTTGCCGGCAGCGTATAGCCGCCCAAGGCGATCATCGATTCCATGCGGCTCAGGCATTCGCGCGGCGTGTTCGCGTGGATCGTCCCCATCGAACCGTCGTGGCCGGTGTTCATCGCCTGCAGCAGGTCGAAGACTTCCGGGCCACGCACTTCGCCGACGATGATGCGTTCCGGCCGCATGCGCAGGCAGTTCTTGATGAGATCGCGCATGGTGATCTCGCCTTCGCCTTCGATGTTCGGCGGGCGGGTTTCTAGGCGTACGACATGCGGCTGCTGCAATTGCAGTTCGGCCGTGTCTTCGCAGGTGATCACCCGCTCATCCGTGTCGATGTAGCGCGTCAGGCAATTGAGCAGCGTTGTCTTGCCCGAACCCGTGCCGCCCGAAATGACGATGTTGCAGCGGACGCGGCCGATGATCTGCAGGAGAACAGAGCCCTCTTGCGTGATCGAACCGAAGCGGACCAACTGTTCGAGCGTCAGCTTGTCCTTCTTGAACTTGCGGATGGTCAGCGCCGTGCCGTCGATGGCGAGCGGCGGGGCGATGACGTTGACGCGGGACCCATCCGGCAGGCGCGCGTCGCAGATCGGGCTCGATTCATCGACGCGACGGCCGACCTGGCCGACGATGCGCTGGCAGATCGAGAGAAGCTGTGCGTTGTCGCGAAACCGGATTTCCGATTCCTGCACCTTGCCGGAAACTTCGATGAAGGTCTGGCCGGCACCGTTGACCATGATGTCGGCGATGTCGTCGCGGGCAAGCAGCGGCTCGAGCGGACCGTAGCCCAGAACGTCGTTGCAGATATCGTCGAGCAGTTCCTCCTGCTCGGAGATCGACATCGCGAAATTCTTGATCGTGATGATGTCGTTGACGATATCGCGGATTTCCTCGCGCGCGCTCTCAGTATCGAGCTTGGCGAGCTGCGACAGGTCGATCGTGTCGATCAGCGCGGAAAAGACCTGCGATTTGGTGTCGTAGTAGTCTTCCGTGCGCGCCTGCCGCCGCCTTGCCGGCGGGGATGGTGTCGGCGATCTGGCGCCAGCGGAGGGCGTATCGGCGAGAACCGGAACGGCGCGCTCGACCACCGGCGCTTGCACCGCAGCCACGATCGGCGGCGGGGCGGAAACCGGGGTGCCGCCGCCTTTACCGAAGCCTTCGTTTCCGCGCTTGCCAAACATCTGGGTAATCCTACGTCCTATTTCCTGCCGAGCGCTGCGAGCATCTTGCCAAGGCCGCCGCGCCGGGCCTTCTTCATTGTCACGCGGCCGGTCAGAAGATGTGCGAGCTGCGAGAAGGTTTCAGCGGCCGGCGCTTTCTTGTCGATTTCGGCAATCATCCGCCCGCTGTTCGAAGCGTTGCCGAACAGGGCCGCGTCGAAGGGAATGATGGCTGCCGCTTCGATTTCCAGCGAATCGCAGAACTCGTTGGCGGCAATCTCCGGCCGCTTCGGCATGCCGACCTGGTTCAGCACCAGATGGGGCGGCTTGTCGTTCGGGCGTAGCCTCTTCATGGCATCGAGCAGGTTCTTGGTGTTGCGCAGGCTGGCAAGGTCGGGGATCGCCGTGATCACCACCTCGTCGGCTTCGCCGAGCACGGAGCGCGTCCAGTCCGTCCACAGATGCGGGATGTCGAGAACGGAAACCGGAGCGCTGCGCTGCAGGATCTCGAGGATCGGGTGGAAAGCTCCGGTCTCGAAATCATAGGCGCGGTCGAGCATCGACGGTGCGGCAAGCAGCGACAGGTGCTCGGAGCACTTGGTCAGCAGGCGATCTAGGAACACCTCGTCCAGGCGCTCCGGCGCAAAAACCGCTTCGGCAATGCCCTGTGGCGGATCCTGGTCGAAATCGATGTTGGCCGTGCCGTAGGGCAAGTCGAGATCGGCGAGAATCGTCTCGGTCGAGAACAGGCTGGAGATGCCCCAGGCGCAATTGTGCGCGATCACGGACGATCCGCAGCCGCCCTTCGCACCGATAAAGGCGATGCTTCGCCCCAAGGGTTCGGCATCCGGGTCGACGAAGATCGCCGACACGGCCGTGAGAATATCCGGCATCGATACGGGCGCGACCATGTATTCGGAAATGCCGTTGCGGATGAGTTCGCGGTAGAGCCCGATATCGTTGTGCTTGCCAACGAGGATCACCTTGGTGCTGGGGTCGCAGACCTCAGCCAGCGGCGCCAGTTCCGTCAGCAGCGACCGCGGCTCCGTCGCCGTCTCGAGAATGATCAGGTTGGGCGTCGGTACGGTCGCAAACATGTTCGCGGCGGCATCGATGCTGCCGCTGTTGATGCGCAGGCTCACCTTCGCCATGCGTCGATCCTGCCCGCAGCGCTCCATCAGCCGCAACATCGCGTTGCTTTCGCAAAACGCGTGGATCGAAATCCGCGGCAACGGCCGAACCTGCTCCAGATCGCTCGTGCGCGCATCGAAGGACGGGTCGTCCCCCTCGGCGCCAGTTTCGATCCTGTAATCGATGGTACTCATCTTTTCATCCAGCCGATATCAGTTGAAGGTGATGACCGTGCCGTCCTTCTTCTCGGTTCCACGCCAGTCCGAGATCACCTGGCCGCGCTGCACCGCGTCGATCGGCGACGTTTGACGCGGCCCGAGGAGGTCCGTCGGATTGGCGATCTGAGCCGCCAGGTTTGATTGCGTGGCGCAACCGAAGTTGTAGTAGTTCTTGTTTTCCATGGTGTTGAGGTTCAGGTCCTCCGGCCAGGTGCCGCAAGGTCCCGTCTGCGCCGTGATCGCCACATAGCTCAGACGGATGGGCGCGGCATCGCCGTAGGGTCCGGCGTCATAGCTCGTCTCCAGCAACCTTTTGGGCGGCACACCGGCGCTCGCCAGCACGCCGCGGATCTCCCGGCGCATCGCCTGGGCTGCGTGGCTGTTGGCAGCCCCCCGCGGCATCATGATCTGCACGACCCCGCTTGCGGAATTGCGATAGTCGGCTGCAAAGCCGGCGATGACATCGCGCGTGCCCTGGGTAAGACGGCGATCGCCCGAGGCAATCGGGATGTCGATGACCCGCTGCCCTTCGGCAAGCACGATCGGATGCCGGGTGCGGTAGTCGTCGGGTATGGAGCCGGTCGCCAGATTGTCCCGCGTGCCGCAACCGGCAAGCAGGGCACCGGCCAGCACCAGGACGGCCGCCCGGCTCGTGCGACGGATGAATGTTCCTGACGGACCTGAGGACATGGCGTTCGGCCTTTCGGAATTCGCGTGAGAATCGGTTCGAAGCGTCATGACCCAGCCTATTTGTAGATGAAGCCAACGTTGCCGTGGTAACGGCCTGCCGGAGCGACTGCCTCCGGACGGCCGTAAATGCGGTTCACGCGACCGAGGAAGTAGCTGTCGAGGTCGTTGACCGGATTGAAGTTGTCGTCAGGCCGGGAGATCGCGCTTCTGGCAACCGGGCGGACCAGATAGGGCGTGGCGATGATGACCAGTTCGGTCTCGTTGCGCACAAAGTCCTTGCTGCGGAACAGCGTGCCGAGAACCGGGATCTTCGCTGCGCCCGGCAGGCCGGACATCGCCTGGCGAATGTTGTCCTGAACCAGGCCCGCGATCACGATCGAGCCCCCGGACGGGAGCTCGACGCTGGTCGAAGCTTCGCGCTTGCGAATACCAAGGAAGGTGTTGCCCGGGATCGTGTTCTTGCCGTTGCCGGTAACGACAGATCCCTCGTAGGTGGGCTCGGAAACGTTCGTCTCGATCTTCAGGCTGATGCGGCCAGGCCCGAGCACGACCGGCTTGAAGTTCAGGCGGATGCCATATTCGACATCGTTGACTTCGCGGATGACCTTATCTTCAGTAACTTCCTGCGTTCCCGGCAGACGGAATTCGCCGCCGACGTAGAACTTCGCTTCCTGTCCTGAAATCGCCGTCAGGCTTGGTTCAGCCAGCGTCCGCATGACACCGGCCTGCTCCATCGCGTTGATGTAGCTGGAAATCGTCGTACCGCCGACTGTCTTGTTGATGATCGCGTTCACGCCGATGCCGACCGCATCGCCGAGGTTTGTCGGGTTGCGGAAGGCGATACCGCTTTCGCCGTCGCCAACACGGCCGTTGAAGCCAAGCTGTTTCAGCACCTGGCGGCTGACCTCGGCCACGGTGACCTTGAGATTGACCTGGTCGTCGCCGTCGATCGTTAGAAGGTTGACGATCTGCGACACCTGCCGGTCTTCGGCGAAGATATCGGCGTCGCCGTTGTTGCCCTGGGCCGTGATGTTGCGCGTGGTCGCTTCACCGCCCTGGAGGAAGGCCTTTGCAAGGTCGACAGCACGGGTGGAATCGAGCGGCGTGCGCACGGTACCGGTCAGCACGATGTTGTCCGAGACGATCTCGACATTGATATCGGCGTCCGGAATGAAGCGGCGCAGGTTGGACTGAAGGTTGGAGACATCGCGCTCGACCTCGATGTCAAGGGAGACGATCTCCTCACCGTTGGGACCGAAGACGAAGATGTTGGTCTGGCCGACGGACTTGCCGAACAGGTAGATGCGCCGCGAGGTGCGGGTCACGGCGTCGGCGAGCGACGGGTCGGCGACGAGGATATCATGCGCGTCCGCTGGCAAGTCGACGACCACGGCCTTGTTCAAACCAAGGCTAACCTTCTTCTTCACGCCCGGGCCGCTTTCGACGATGCGGACGACCGAGGACGCGCCGGCAAAGGCTTCCGTCGGCGCCGGCAGATACATGCCGGTCACCGCCAGGCAGAATGATAGGCCGGCTGCGACAGACGCCCGAAATTTGTTTCCGCTCCGCTTCACCTTATGCCCCGTGCTCACCTGGTTCCTGCCCGTGTCTGTCATTGCTGCGTCTGGCCGACCGTGCCATCGCCCTTGACGATGGAGCCGGACTTGATGACCTGAATGTTCGGTTGGCCGTCGCCGCTCAGCAGATAGTCTGCTGCATCCGTGTCAGGCTCCTGTGCGTCGGCGACGCTTCGAAGCGCCAGCGAAATGCGTTCCGCCATCTGCTGTGCGACCGTCATCACCTTCGACTGGTCAGGCGTAAGTTCCAGCGTGGCCGTGGTTCCGACCACCGCCTTGGTGCCGTCATCCTTTTCCTCGACCTGCTGGTCGATCGCGAGCACACGCACATTGCTGAGCACGGTTTCGGTCAGATAGAGTTCGCCGTCACCTTTGCGCACCATGATCACGTCGACGCGGTCGTTCGGCAGGATGAAGCCGCCGGCACCGGTGGCGACCGTGATTTCGGTCGCGACGGCGCGCTTACCCGCTGGGAGCAGCGACGACATGATGCGGCTGGACGAATCGGCCACCTTTTCGTGACGAACGGGTTCGCCGTTGAAGATCGGCAGGCGCACGACCGCGCCGGTCAGATCGTCGATCGCAGTCGGCTGGTTTTCTTCGGTGATGATGCCATCGACCACGCCGTCCTTCGGCCAGGCCATCCATTGGATGCTGTCACCGCCCAGTCGCGATCCGACGGGCAGGCTCTTGCTGGCGACAAGCACGTTGACGGTGGGGGCACGCTCGACGACCGGTTCAGCCATCTGCGGCGCAGGCGCGCCTGTCAGCCTCATCGCCAAAAGACCGGCCATCGCAGCCGAGAGAACGGCCACTGCCAGTATGATGATGCGAACCGGTTTCATGATTGTTTCCGAGCCCCGAAAAAATGCCAGGGTCAGATTGATCAGGAATTGGTGTAATTATGGTTAACGGATTACTTATGAGCGCAGTTAACGAAAGTTGACCAGCCGAGCGCATGACCTTTCAGGACAGCCGCGCGAAGGCCGTCTCCATCAGCGGCGACGAGGGATAGGCGGCAAAGCCCCCAAGCGCGATCGCGATCCCGTAGGGAACTTTCTTGGCGGTGAGCAGCAGTTGCGGGAAAGGAATGCCGCTCGCAAGGATCGTATGCTCCTGCCGGCGCAACAAAAGCACCGCGAGCGTCAGCAGCCCACCGAAGATCGAGACATAGAGCAGGAAGGCCGTCAAAGACGGCGTCAGGCCGAACCAGATGGCACTGGCCGTGAGCAGCTTCGCGTCTCCGCCCCCCATCACGTTCGTCGCAAACAGGGCAAAACATGCGGCAAAGACTGCGGCGGCTGCGAGAAGATGCAGGCCGATTTCCGTAAGCCCCAAGCCAGACATCGGCGCCACCAGGAAGAAGCCGCCAAGCAGGATCACCGAAACACGGTTCGGGATCGTCATCGTCAGCAGGTCAGAAAACGCCGCGAATCCCAGACAAAAGGGAAAAACCACGAAAATGGCGGCTTCAATCATGTTTCCTGCCTCCGAAATGAGAGCAAACAATCTGCGATGCCTGCTGGCTTCCAGATAACAATAGAGCCGCCTTTTGGGGGCGGCTCTATTGCAGGTTCTTGCGAAACCTGTTTCGTCAGAGCTTGCCGGCCGTGGTCGTCGTGATCTTGCCACCGATCCCATTGAACGTGGAATCGAGGGAGTTCCCGAGCGTGGTCGCACCAGCAATCAGGGCGACGGAAATGAGAGCCGCGATCAGGCCATACTCAATGGCAGTCGCGCCGGCTTCATCCCGTAGCAGGCGGCGGAAAATCTTCGTCATGCGAATTTCCCCTCGCTTGCGTTTAGCCGATTAGAGCTTGCCCGACGTGGTGCTGGTCAGCTTGCCACCGAGGCCGTTGAACGTGCTGTTCAGCGAGTTGCCGAGGGTGCTGGCACCAGCGATCAGGGCAACCGAGATGAGGGCTGCGATCAGGCCGTATTCGATGGCGGTCGCGCCGGACTCGTCCTTCATCAGACGGGCAAAAATCTTCTTCATGATGATTCTCCTACTTCACGTTTGTTGTTCAGCACTTCCGCCAACTGTTGCCGTTGATCGGATGAACCCCAAACTAGTCCTGGCGCATTGCCATCGACTTAAAGAAGGCGGTTACCTGAAGGTTAACGAAGCGTCCCTGATTTTTGGGTAAACGAACAGAAAACGACGAGGCCTCCGCAAAGCCTCGACGGGCTCGACTTAACGGTTCATTCACCAAGACAAGGGAGTATGGCGTGAACACCACCTAGGGACCCGCCATGACCACGCCATTCGCGACCGGCCGAGCCGCCATATTCGCATTCGCGATCGCTGCCCTTGCTCCATCGGTTGCCGCCGCGGCCGAGAGCGACATGATGCGCGTGTATATGGATCACGCGCGCGTACTGAAGCTCGATCGCCCGGTCAGCAAGGTCATTATCGGCAATGCCGAGGTTGCGGATGCAACGGTTGCCGACGCCCGTACGATCGTGATCACCGGCCGCAACTTCGGAACCACCAACCTGGTCATCCTGGATCAGGACGGAAACGCCATCGTCGACGAGCGCATCCTGGTGTCGATCGACGAAGGCAACACCGTGCGCGTCTACAAACAGACGTCCCGCACCGTGCTCTCCTGCACACCAAATTGCGAGCGTCACGCCGAACGTAAAACCGCAGGTAGCACCAATTGATTTTTATGGGTTCCAGGCCGGTGATTCGTTAAAATACACATCACCCCTGAGAACGAAATATCAATGGTTGCTCCATAATCTGCCGCCCGTCTGGCGTAACATGATGGGACGGCGCAATGAACATCGAGCAGGGCACAGGGCGGCCGAGCGGGGCCGAAAAAAGGCGAAAAGGCATCTTCAGCCGCTTCCTTCGCAACCGCAAAGGCACGACGAGCATCGAGTTCGCCATTCTCGCGCTCCCCTTCTTCGTGGTGATCTTCGCGTCGCTCGAAACCTTCGCCGCCTTCTACGGCGACCAGCTGCTTGCGAATGCGACGGAGACGATGGCGCGCAAGGTCCGCACCGGTCAGATCACCTTCCAGCAGGGAAAACAGACCGACATGAGCGAGGCGCAGTTCCGCCAGGCGTTCTGTGAAGAGATCTCGGTGCTGATGAAGTGCTCGGCGACCGAAGCCGGCCAACCCTCGCAATTCTATCTGGACGTCAGAGCGGTCGCCGATCTCAGCAAGTTTCCCGTGCTGATCCCGCGCAAGACCGATTCCACCGACATCGACACGACCGGCTTCAAGTTTGCCCCTGGCGGTCCCGGCTCGTTCAACGTGCTTCGCGCCTATTATCGCTGGAGCGTCTTCACGGATCTCGTCAGGCCGTTCATCACCAACCTGCGACCCGCCGGCTCAAGCATGCCGAAGGACTATCTCATGGTGGCGACCGCCACCTTCCGAAACGAGAGCGAGTGAGGCGCCCTGCGATGTCGTATTCCGCATTAGAGATCCTGTGCCTCAAGCCGATCACCAAAACCCTTGGCGCGCTGCGGCGCGACAAGAGCGGCGTCGGTGCGGTCGAATTCGCGATGGTCGCCCCGCTTTTGGTGGTGGCTTATCTCGGCGCCTTCGAACTCTCGGTCGGCTTTACCGTTGCCGGCAAGACCGCACGCGCCGCAAGTGCTACGGCCGACGTCGTCGCGCAGCAGACGGAGGTCAACAAGGCCTTCCTCACCAATGTGTCGAACATCGCAAAGAGCATCCTGGCGCCCTACGGGAACACCAACTACACGCTGAAGATCAGCGGCATCGCGGTCACGAACACCAATGAGGGCACGATCCTGTGGTCGCGCGATCAGGCAGGCGCCACGCCCTATGCCGTCAATACGAAGGTTTCGCTGCCCGCCCAGTTCACGGCGACCAACTCCTTCGTCATTCGCACGGAACTGACCGTGCCGCATGAACTCCTGCTCTATGCGCCAAGCCTTCAGGCGACGGCAAAGACCATCGATCTCTCCAAGACGGCCTACTTCCACGCACGCCTCTCCCAGCCGATAAAATGCTCGGATTGCTGATCGGACGGGTGTCCGACGCAATTGCATTGAACAACAAGCGGCGCTATCCCTTCGAGATTGCGCGGGTGCCCTAGAGGGCGCGCCTGCGCTTTTCCGTAGGTTTCGGGCCGCAATCGCTGCGCGCCCGCTGTCAGGTGCATCATGGCGCGAGCCTTTCTATTCGTTCTCGATTCCTTTGGCATAGGCGGGGCGCCTGACGCCGAAGCCTTCGGCGATCTCGGTGCCAATACGCTTGGCCATATCGCCGAGTTCTGCGCTATCGGCGCTGCCGACCGGCCCGGTTTGCGCGAGGGGCCGCTCAGCCTGCCAAACATGTCTGCGCTTGGTCTGATCCACGCGGCAAAGCTTGCGACCGGCACCGTTCCCCAGGGCATGCCTGTGCCCAATCGCGTCTATGGCGCCTATGGCGCGGCAAGCGAGGTATCGCGCGGCAAGGACACGCCCTCCGGTCATTGGGAAATCGCCGGAACACCGGTCATGTTCGACTGGGGCTATTTCTCCGCCGAAGGCGACGCCTTTCCGCCAGAGCTCGTCGAAGCGATCTGCCGCGAGGCCAACATTCCCGGCATTCTCGGCAACTGCCACGCCTCCGGCACCGACATCATCGCCCGCCACGGCGAGGAGCATATGCGCAGCGGCAAGCCGATCTGCTACACCTCGTCGGACTCGGTCTTCCAGATCGCAGCGCACGAGCAAAGCTTCGGCCTCGACCGGCTGCTCGAGCTTTGCCTGATCGTTCGCCGCCTGCTCGACGACTACAATATCGGCCGCGTCATCGCCCGCCCCTTCGTCGGCACGAGCCCGCAGACTTTTGTGCGCACCGGCAACCGCCGCGACTTCTCGGTGCTGCCGCCCGAGCCGACGATCCTCGATCGGCTGGTGGAGGCCGAGCGCACGGTCCACGCCATCGGCAAGATCGGCGACATCTTCGCCCACCAGGGGGTGACGAAGCTGACCAAGGCCGACGGCAACATGGCGCTCTTCGATGCCAGCCTCGCAGCCATCGACGAGGCCGAGGACGGCAGCCTGGTCTTCACCAATTTCGTCGATTTCGACATGCTCTACGGCCATCGCCGCGACGTTGCCGGCTATGCGGCGGCGCTCGAGGCCTTCGACGCACGCCTGCCCGATCTCGACCGGCGCCTGCAGCCGGGCGACATCGTCATCCTGACGGCCGACCATGGCTGCGATCCGACCTGGCGCGGCACCGACCATACGCGCGAGCGCGTGCCGGTGCTGATGTTCGGGCCGTCATTGCGCAGTCGCTCACTCGGCATTGCCAACACCTTCACGCATATCGGCGAAACCGTCGCCAAGCATCTCGGCATCGCGCCGGGCCACCATGGGAGAAGCCTCATTTGACCGCACATCTGAAGAAGGCGGAACTGCATTGCCACATCGAGGGCGCGACGCCGCCCGAACTGGCTCTGGCCCAGGCCGAGAAATACGGCGTCGACACCAGCGCGATCATCCGCGACAAGGCCTATGTCTGGGAAGACTTCACCAGCTTCGTGACGTGCTACGACGCCATCGCCTCGCTGTTCAAGACCGATGAAGACTACGCGCTGCTCGCGGAAGCCTACCTGACGGAACTCGCCGAAGCGGGCACGATCTATAGCGAGATCATCGTTTCGCCCGACCACGGCAACACGATCGGCCTGGGTGCCCACGCCTATCTCGAAGGCCTTGCGGCCGGCATGGAAGCGGCCCGGCAGAAGACCGGCATCGAATCGCGCATGCTGATCACCGGCATCCGACATCTCGGCCCGGAATCGGTAATCAAGACGGCCGAGTTCGCCGCCAAGCGCGAGCACAAGCTCGTCACCGGCTTCAACCTCGCCGGCGAGGAACGCATGCACAAGGTCGCCGACTTCGCCCGTGCCTTCGACATCGTGCGTGATGCCGGCCTCGGTCTGACGATCCATGCGGGAGAGCTGTCCGGCGCCTTCAGCGTGCGCGACGCGCTCGACCACGTGCGCCCGTCGCGCATCAGCCACGGCGTGCGCGCGATCGAAGACGCGGATCTGGTGCGGCGCCTGGCGGAGGCCGGCGTGGTGCTCGAGGTTTGCCCCGGCTCCAACATCTCGCTTCAGGTCTTCCCGGATTTCGCGTCGCATCCGCTGCGGGCGCTGCACGAGGCCGGCGTGCGCGTGACGCTCAACTCCGATGATCCGCCGTTCTTCCATACGTCGCTCGCCCAGGAATACGACATCGCCTCCACGGTGATGGGCTTCAGCGACGATGAGATCAACGGCATGACCAGGACCGCGATCGAAGCCGCCTTCGTCGACGAGCCGACGCGTAAGCTGCTGCTGGCGCGGATCTAGGGGCACAGGTCGCGATTTGCCGGCTGGGGATGACGGTCTCCCGCCGGCCAATACCCTTGCGGCGACGGCGCATTCCATGGAAAAAGGACGGATACAAAAATCCGGAAAGGTGAGCCATGAACGGCGTTACAGTGATCGATCATCCGCTTGTGCAGCACAAGCTGACCATCATGCGCAAGAAGGAGACCTCGACTGCGGGTTTCCGCCGGCTTCTTCGGGAAATTTCGACGCTGCTCTGCTACGAGGTGACGCGCGATCTCGAACTGACGATGGAGCGCATCGAAACGCCGCTGCAGGAAATCGACTCGCCGGTCCTCGAAGGCAAGAAGCTTGTCTTCGCCTCGATCCTGCGCGCCGGCAACGGGCTGCTCGAAGGCATGCTCGAGCTGGTGCCTTCCGCCCGCGTCTCCCATATCGGCGTCTATCGCGACCATGAAACACTCGAAGCGGTGGAATACTACTTCAAGGCACCCGAGAGCCTGTCAGAGCGCCTGATCATCGTCGTCGATCCGATGCTTGCCACCGGCAACTCGTCGATCGCCGCGATCGACAAGCTGAAGGAACGCGGCGCCAAGAACATGCGCTTCCTCTGCCTGCTCGCCGCGCCCGAAGGCATCCGCAACTTCCAGAGCGCGCACCCGGACGTGCCGATCTTCACGGCCTCGATCGACAGCCACCTGAACGAACTCGGCTACATCATGCCCGGTCTGGGTGACGCGGGCGACCGCATGTACGGCACCAAGTGATTTGCTGATCCTTAACCAGGATCTGAAGTCGATTAAAAAACCGCCGGATCCCGGCGGTTTTTTTATGCCCTCTTAGGCGTCATCCGCTCTACTTGCACGAGCATATCTGTTCGATCGAGAGGTGATGTCCATGCTCGTCCGTCTGCTTACATTGGCCGGTGTGGCCGCGCTTGCGGCGATGCTGGTGCCTCACTTCGCGACGAGCGTCCTGACACAGGCCGACAGCAACTCGGCCGTCGAAACGACGCCTGCCGCGCCGGCAATGACAGCGAAATACGCCTCTGGACGCAGCGTCGTGCTCGACGCGGACGGAAGGGGCCATTTCTTCGGCACGTTTCGCATCAACGGCCGCACCGAACGCGGGC
The DNA here is from genome assembly GCF_050435225.1 of Ensifer sp. LBL. Lineage (NCBI taxonomy): Bacteria > Pseudomonadati > Pseudomonadota > Alphaproteobacteria > Hyphomicrobiales > Rhizobiaceae > Ensifer > Ensifer sp. LBL. The sequence goes on from NZ_JBNDJY010000001.1 coordinate 1,471,558, forward strand.
TGGTCGACACGGGCGCCAGCGCCATTGCCATCAACATTTCAACCGCGCGCCGGCTCGGCATCTCGCCCAGCTCGCTCTCGTTTGTCTCCCGCGTCAGCACCGCCAACGGGGTCATCGAAGCGGCTCCGACCATGCTGAGCCGGATCGAGATTGGCGGTATCGTGGTGCGCGACGTGCAGGCGCTTGTGCTGCCGGACAAGGCGCTTTCCGGCACGCTGATCGGCATGACTTTCCTCAACCGATTGTCGTCCTTCCGCGTGGAGGACGGCGCCCTGCACCTCGTCAGGTGATCTTGGCCAGGATAGGAGACCTCGTCTCCGGCTCGACGTCGTCGATCGTGTAGAGTTCCAACAGGCGTCGCCGGGCCGCTTCCGCAGCCCCCTGGTCGGCCGCGTGAACGAAGGCGATCAAATCGCCCTTCTCGACCCGCGTTCCAAGCGGCTTCAGGGCGTCGAAACCGACGCGATGATCGATTCTGTCGTCCGGATGCGAACGCCCGCCGCCGAGGGCGATCACGGCCATGCCCAGTTCCCGCGTCTCGCAGGCAGCCAGATAGCCGGATTGCTCGGTCTCGACCGGCAGGATGACCGGCGCACGGCCGAGATAGGCGACCGAGCGCTCGATGAAATCCGCCGGTCCACCCAGCGCATGGACCATTTTCCCGAAGCGTTCCAGCGCTTCTCCGCTGCCAAGCACCTTGCGCGCCTGGGCTTCGCCCTGTTCGGCATCGCCGGCAACCCCGCCCGCCACCAGCATTTCGGCGGCAAAGGCGAGCACGACCGTTTCAAGCCGTGTTCCCTTCTTCTCTCCCCGCAGGAAAGCCAGGCAGTTGTCGATCTCCAGCGCATTGCCGGCCGCGTCTGCCAGCGGTTCGTTCATGTCGGTTAGAAGTGCGCAGGTGCGCACGCCGGCGCCGTTTGCGACATCGACCAGCGAGCGCGCCAGGATCTCGGCCTCGCGCGTGTCGCTCATGAAGGAACCGTTGCCGAGCTTGACGTCGAGCACCAGCGACTGAAGGCCGGCAGCGAGCTTCTTCGACAGGATAGAGGCCGTGATCAGCGGTACGGAATCGACGGTCGCGGTGACGTCGCGGATCGCATAGAGGCGTTTGTCGGCAGGCGCGAGATTGGCGGTCTGGCCGATGATCGCGCAGCCGATCTCGTCGACCGTGCGGCGGAAGACAGCCGCCGAGGGCTGGATATCATAGCCGGGTATGGATTCCAGCTTGTCGAGCGTGCCGCCGGTGTGCCCGAGGCCACGCCCTGATATCATCGGCACGGCAAGCCCGCAGGCAGCAACGATCGGCGCCAGCATCAGAGAGACGTTGTCGCCGACACCGCCAGTCGAATGCTTGTCGGCAATGGGGCGTGAAATGCCGCTCCAGTCGAGTGTTTCGCCGCTGTCGCGCATCGCCAATGTCAGCGCGACGGTCTCCTCGCGGCTCATGCCGGAGAACCAGATCGCCATGGCGAAGGCGGCGACCTGCCCTTCGGAGATCGACCCATCCGACAGGCCGCGAATGAAATCCGCGATCTCGGCCGGGGCGAGGTGCTCGCCGTTGCGCTTGCGCCTGATGGTTTCCTGCGGAAGCATCGTCACCCGCGCACCGCGTCGGCCGCGATCATGTCTGCGAGGATTGCGGCCAGCCGCTTGCCGCCGACCGGCGCCATGTCCTTGGTCTCGTGATGGCTGATCTCGCCACCGGTCATGCCGGCGCCGAAATTGGTGATGACAGAGGCGGCAACGACGCGGAGGCCGAAGAAGCGTGCGAGGATGACTTCCGGAACCGTCGACATGCCGACGGCATCGGCGCCGAGGATGCGCGCCATGCGGATCTCCGCCGGCGTTTCGAAGCTCGGGCCGGAAAACCACATATAGACGCCGGCGAGAAGCGGAATGCCGAGGCGCTCGGCGCTCTCCTGCATTCGCCCCGCAAGCTCTGCATCATAGGCATTGGTCATGCCGACGAAGCGATCGTCGCTTTCGACGCCGATCAACGGGTTGAAGCCCGAATAGTTGATGTGATCGGAGATCCGCATCACCGATCCCGGCGGCAGATCCTCGCGCAGCGATCCGGCGGAATTGGTCAGCACCAGGCATTCGATGCCGAGCGCCTTCAGGGTTTCCAGCGGACCGCGCATCGCATTGGCGTCGCCCTGTTCGTAGTAGTGAACCCGACCGGAGAGCATGACAACGGGCACACCCGAGAGCGTTCCGGCCACGAGCTCGCCGGCATGACCGGAGACGCTGCTGACCGGGAAGCCGGGGATTTCGGCGTAGGAGAGGCGCAACGTCTCGTCCAAAGCCTCGACCAGCGAACCGAGGCCCGAGCCGAGCACGATGCCATAACGCGGAGACAGGTCGCCGAGCCGGGCCTTCAACAGTTCAGCAGCCGCGGTCATCCCAGGATCTCGGTCTCGAAGCTGTGCGGAAGGAGATCGGATAGCGCCAGAGTCTTCTTCACCCCGGTCTCGTCACAGAGGAAGATACGCGTGCTGGCGCCGGAAAATTCCGCCAGCCGCTGACGGCAGCCGCCGCAAGGTGGGCAGAGCGCCAGCTTCTCGGCGATCACGGCCACTTCCATGATCTTGCGCTGGCCGGCCATGACCATATGGCTGATCGCGGTGGTCTCGGCACACCATCCCTCGGGAAACGACAGGTTCTCGATGTTGGCGCCGGTATAGATCTTGCCGTCTTCGGCGCGGATCGCCGCGCCGACCGGAAATTTCGAGTAGGGCGCATGCGCCTTGGCCATTGCGTCGCGCGCGGCTTCGAACAGTTCCTTTTCCATAGTTCTAGCGCTCCTTCACATAGGGGACGCCGCCGGCCTTCGGCGGAATGGCCTTGCCGATGAAGCCGGCAAGCAGGATCACGGTGAGGATGTAGGGCAGCGCCTGCATCAGCTGCACCGGCACCTGGCCGATCAGCGGCAGCGGATTGCCCTGCAGGCGGATGGCGAGCGCATCGAGGAAGCCGAAGAGCAGGCAGGCAAGCATGATATTGAACGGCCGCCACTTGGCGAAGATCAGCGCTGCCAGCGCGATATAGCCCTTGCCGGCGGTCATGCCCTTGACGAAGCCGGCGGTCATGGCCAGCGACAGATAGGCGCCGGCAAAGCCGCAGAGAATGCCGCAGCAGATGACGGCGCGATAGCGCATCCAGATCACCGAGATGCCGGCGGTGTCGACCGCGCCGGGGTTCTCGCCGACCGCGCGCAAACGCAGACCGAAACGGGTGCGGTAGAGGATCCACCAGCTGATCGGCACCATGGCGAAGGCGACATAGGTCAGGATGAAATGCCCGGAAAGCAGGTCCGAATAGATCGGGCCGAGGATCGGGATTTCCCGGATACTGTCGGCATAGGGGAAGGTGATCGTCTGGAAGCGCGCGCCTTCGCCGAGCGCCGGCGTGCGGCCACCCTGGCGGAACCAGGCTTCACCGAGAATGACGGTCGAGCCGGCGACGATGAAGTTGATGGCGACGCCAGAGACGATCTGGTTGCCGCGCTGGGTGATCGAGGCATAGCCGTGCACCAGCGACAGCGCGATCGAGATCAGGATGGCGGCGAGCAGCCCCATCCAGACGGATTGGGTGACGGCAGCAACAGCGCCGGCGGCGAAGGCGGCCCCAAGCATCTTGCCTTCAAGGCCGATGTCGAAGATGCCGGCGCGCTCGGTAAAGAGCCCTGCCAGCGCTGCGAAGATCAGCGGAACGGATACGCGGATGGTGGACTCAAGGAGCACCACGATGACGTGGAAGAAATCCATGGCTTCAAGCTCCCTTGGTCTGTGCCACGACGGCCGCACGGCGGCTCTGCATCGCAAACAGCCGGGCAATCGCCGGCCTGAACATGTTTTCGAGTGCACCGGCAAAGAGAATGACGAGACCCTGGATGATGACGATCATGTCGCGCGAGATCGACGGCATTTCGAAGGAGATTTCTGCTCCGCCCTGGTAGAGCATGCCGAAGAGAATGGCCGCCGGGATGATGCCGGCCGGATGCGAGCGGCCCATCAGCGCCACGGCGATACCGACGAAGCCTGCGCCCTGCACGAAGTCGAGCTGCATGCGCCCCTGTTCGCCCATGATCGGATTGAGCGCCATCATGCCGGCAAGCGCGCCTGAGATCATCATGGTGATGACGGTAATGCGGCTCTCGCTCATGCCGGCGTAACGTGCTGCCGAAGGGCTGTGGCCCATGGTGCGCATCTCATAGCCGAGCTTGGTGCGCCAGATCAAAAGCCAGACGCAGAAGGCCGCGACCAGCGCCAGCAGGAACGACACGTTGAACGGCGCCGTGCCGATATCGAGGCCAAAGATCGCGAGCAGCCAATCGAGCTTGGGCAGTTGCCCGCCTTCGGCGAAGGTCCGCGTCTGCGGCGACATGGAGCCAAGCGGCTTCAGGACGCGTGTGAGCAGGTAGACCATCAGGCTCGAGGCGATGAAGTTGAACATGATCGTCGTGATGACGATGTGGCTGCCGCGCTTGGCCTGCAGCCAGCCCGGCAGGAAGGCCCAGGCGGCGCCGAAGAAGGCGGATCCGAGGATCGCCAGCGGGAAGACGACGAACCACGGCATCGTCTGGTCGAGCCAAAGGCAGGCGAGTGCCACGCCGATGCCCCCGACATAGGCCTGGCCTTCGCCGCCGATGTTGAAGAGGCCGGCATGGAAAGCGACCGCGACGGCAAGACCGGTGAAGATGAAGGTGGTCGCGTAGTACAGCGTAAAGCCGAGATATTCGCCGCGGCCGAAGGCGCCGTTGATCAGGTGATAGGCCGCCTCCAGCGGGTTTTCACCGACGAGCAGCACGACGAGACCGGCGACGAGGAAGGCAACGGCGAGGTTGACCAGCGGGACGAGGCCGTATTCGACCCAGCCCGGAAGCTTAGCATAGGGGGTGCTCATTCTGCGGCCTCCTTGCGGCCTTCAACGCCGGCCATCAGCAGGCCGAGTTCGCCCTCGGTCGCATCCGGATCGCGCTCGCCGACGACACGGCCGGCAAACATGACGAGGATACGGTCCGACAGGGCGCGGATTTCATCGAGTTCCACGGAGACCAAAAGGACAGCCATGCCCTGGTCACGCATCTCGATGATCCGTCTATGGATGAATTCGATAGCGCCGACATCGACGCCGCGCGTCGGCTGACCGATGATCAGCACATCGGGCCCGCGCTCCATTTCACGCGCCAGCACGATCTTCTGCTGGTTGCCGCCGGAGAAGTTAGCGGTCTTCAACCGCGGGTTCGGCGGGCGGATGTCGTATTCGGCGATGCGCTGCTCGGCGTCCTTGCGGATCGCATCGACGTTCAGGAAGACGCCGTTGAGGTAACGCTTGTCGTGATGGTAGCCGAGGATCGCGTTTTCGCATTCCTCGAACTTCAGGACGAGGCCGACATGATGGCGGTCTTCCGGCACGTGGGCGAGACCACGGTTGCGCAGTTCCGAAGGATCGGCGCGGCCGGTAACATCGATCGGCTTGCCGTTCAGAAGCACGGAGCCCGACACGGCCCGGCGGATACCGGAGATCGCTTCGAGCAGTTCGGACTGGCCGTTGCCGGCAACGCCGGCGATGCCGACGATCTCGCCCGCCCTCAGGTTGAGCGAGACGTTGTCGACCATGGTGACGCCGCGGCCGTCCTTGACCGTCAGCCCCTCGACGGCGAGCTTCACCTCGCCGGGCTTGGCTTCGCCCTTTTCGACACGCAGCAAGACGCGACGGCCGACCATAAGTTCAGCGAGCTCTTCCACCGAGGTCTCGGCCGTCGTGCGCGTCGCGACCATCTCGCCGCGGCGCATGACCGATACCTCGTCGGTGATCGCCATGATCTCGCGCAGCTTGTGGGTGATGAGGATGACGGTCTTGCCCTGGTTCTTCAGCTGTTCTAGCACCCGGAAGAGGTGGTCGGCCTCGGCCGGCGTCAAGACGCCGGTCGGCTCGTCGAGGATCAGGATGTCGGCCCGGCGATAGAGCGCCTTCAGGATCTCGACGCGCTGCTGCAGACCAACGGGCAGCTCCTCGATGACGGCATCCGGATCGACTTCCAGCGCGTATTCGCGCTCCAGACGCTTCAATTCCACGCGCGCCTTGGCGATGCCCTTGTTGAGGATCTGGCTGTCCTCGGCGCCGAGCATGATGTTTTCGAGCACCGTGAAATTCTCGACCAGCATAAAATGCTGGTGGACCATGCCGATGCCGGCGGCGATCGCCGCATTCGGATCACGGATGGCGACGGGTTTTCCATCGACGAGGATTTCACCGCTATCGGCCTGATAGAAGCCGTAGAGGATCGACATCAGGGTCGATTTTCCCGCACCGTTTTCGCCAATGATGCCGTGGATCGTCCCTTTGCGGACCTTTAGATTGATGTTCTTGTTGGCGTGGACCGGACCGAAACTCTTGTCGATCCCACGCAGTTCGATGGCAATATTGTCCATATTGGCCTTGCGATCCCCAAACTGGCCCGCTTCGGCATTCTTCCCAGAAACCGTGCCGGCGATTTTTTTACCATTTGGTCTAAGTTTATCATCGATTTTTCGGGGCGAAAGCCCTCAACCGTGATCTCCTTATACTCTCATCAGATCGCTGGTGAGAGTCCAGCGTGAATATACACAGGCACTTGGACGCGAAAAACCGGCGACAACGGGTGCCGCCGGTCCTTCGTCCTGGGAGTTGTGGTGGTCTCAGGCGGCTCGCACGGGCCGAAGCAGTCTGAGGGCATTCATCGTGACGAGAACGGTGGCACCGGTGTCGGCGAGGATCGCCGGCCAAAGGCCGGTGACGCCGATGATCGTCGTCACCAGGAAGACGGCCTTCAGACCAAGCGCAATCGTGATGTTTTGTACGATGTTGCGCATCGTCGAGCGGGAGAGCCGGATCATCGCCGCAACGTCGCTCACGCGGCCGTGCAAGACCGCCGCGTCCGCCGTTTCCAGCGCCACATCGGTGCCACCGCCCATGGCGATACCGATATCGGCCGCGGCCAGCGCCGGCGCGTCGTTGATGCCATCGCCGATCTTGGCGACATTGAAGCCTTCCGCCTTCAGTTCGCGCACGATGCGTTGCTTGTCCTCGGGCAGCAGTTCAGCGCGGACCTCCATACCGAACTGGCGGCCGATCGCTTCGGCCGTGCGGCGGTTGTCGCCGGTCAGCATGACGACGCGCAGGCCGGCATCGGTGAGCGCCTTCACACCCGCGGCCGCATCCGGCCGGGGCTCGTCGCGCATGGCGATGGCGCCGGCAATCACGCCGCCGGCCACCAGCACCGAAACGGTCTTGCCTTCATCGTTGAGTGCCGCGACGCGCGCTTTTTCGTCGGGCGTCATCGGCGTCCGCTCGGCGGCAGCTTTGGGCGAACCGAAGAAGAGTGCTGCGCCTTCGACGGTGCCTTCCAGCCCCTTGCCGCCGACCGCGTTGACGGTTGCGATGTTGGGGATCGCAACGCCATCGGCCGTGCTGCGTTCAAGAATGGCCCGGGCAAGCGGGTGGCTCGACCCCTGTTCCAGCGCTGCGGCCAGGCGCAGGACGTCGGCTTCCGACCGGCCGAAGCCGACGATATCCGTCACCTTCGGCTTGCCTTCGGTCAGTGTTCCGGTCTTGTCGAAGGCGGCGGCCGTGACCTTGCCGACATTCTCAAGCACTGCACCACCCTTCATCAGCAACCCGCGACGGGCGCCGGCCGAAAGGCTGGCGGCGATCGCTGCCGGCGTCGAGATGACCAGCGCGCAGGGGCAGCCGATCAGGAGGATGGCAAGCCCCTTGTAGATCCACTCATCCCAGGAGCCCCCCGCGAGAAGCGGCGGCAGAACGGCGACCAATGCCGCGACGACGACGACACCCGGCGTGTAGTAACGCGAGAAGCGGTCGATAAAGCGCTCGGTCGGCGCCTTGCTCTCCTGGGCTTCCTCCACCATGCGGACGATGCGCGCAATGGTGTTGTCGGCAGCGGCGGCCGTGACCTGCACGCGCAGCGCGCCGGAGCCATTGACGGTGCCCGCAACGACGGTGTCATCGACTTCCTTGCGCACCGGCGTGCTCTCGCCGGTAACCGGCGCTTCGTCGACGGCACTTTCGCCGGAGAGAATGACTCCGTCAGCCGGAATGCGGTCGCCGGGGCGAACGAGAATGACGGCGCCCACGCTCAGCGTTTCGGCCGGAACCTCATCCAGCCGCCCATCGCGCTCGACGAAGGCGGATTTCGGAACGAGCGCCGTCAGCGACTGGATGCTGGCGCGCGCCTTGCCGGCGGCCACGCCCTCCAGCAGCTCACCGACCAGGAAGAGCAGGACGACCATTGCCGCCTCTTCCGTCGCGCCGATGAAGACCGCGCCGATCGCGGCGATCGTCATCAGCATCTCGATCGAAAACGGAGTGCCCATGGTCGCAGCGACAAAGGCGCGCCGCGCAATCGGCAACAGGCCGACGAGCATGGCGAGGGTAAAGATCCAGGGCTCGGTCGCCGGAATCGTCTTGCCGAGCGCATAGGCAGCAATCAGCGCCAGGCCGCTGGCGATCGTCAGCTTGCCCTTGCCCGATCTCCACCAGGGACCGCTCGACGGGCCGTGGTCATGACCATGAAGCCCCATCGCGGCTGCGGCCGCCTCACTCTTATGGCCGGCATTGCCTTCATGATGATGGGCGTGATCATCGCGTCGGTGATCATGATCGTGGTCGTGATCGTGACAGCTGTGATCGTGGTCATGGCCATGGTCATGATCGTGCTCATGATTGTGATCGTGCCCGGAGCAGACATGGGCCGTCTTGCGTTCCGGCGCCTGGCCGGCCTGGATCGGATGCAAACGATAGCCGAGCTTTCCGACCCTGCTCACGATCGATGTCGAAAGATCGTTCTCGTCGGCAAACTTGACCGACATGGTGCCCGCCGACACAGAGACCGATACGTCCTCGACGCCCGAAAGCCGACGCACCGCCGTATCGATTTTGGACGCGCAGGACGCGCAATCCATGCCTTCGACGCGATAACGGGCTTCCCGAATAGTGCTCGCCATAACCTGCTCCTTGCAAATTCTGAAGCAAGGCTACGACCTCTAGCAACTAGAGCTACAAGGTCAAATTGCTGCCTGAATGCAGATTTTTGGCGAATTATCGTGACAGGAAGCGGATGACCCAGTCGGCGATACCCCGATAGGGTGGTTTCACCAGGTCGCTCGGTGCCGGATCGAGTTTCCTCAGCACCGGCATCGCCTTGGAGAAGGTCAGGAAGCCGTCGCGCCCGTGATAGTGCCCCATGCCGCTGGCGCCGACGCCGCCGAAGGGCAGGTCGTTACAGCCGAACTGGTAGAGCGTGTCGTTGACGCAGACGCCGCCGGCGACGATGCGCGACAGAACCGCCTCGATTTCGGCATTGTCGCGACTGAAGCAATAAAGCGCCAGCGGGCGGTCGCGATCGCGCACATAGGCGATGGCCTCCTCGATGGAGGCGTAACTGACGACGGGAAGGATCGGCCCAAATATTTCCTCGCCCATGACGGCGCTATCGCGGTCCGGCTCAAGCACGAGTGTCGGCATGAGGACGCGTTGCCGCGCGACCACGTCCACTGCCCCGTCGAGAAGCGAAACCACCGGATGGCCGCGCCCCTCGGCGTCCGCAATCAGCCGCTTCAGGCGCTCGTACTGGGCGTCGTTGATGATCGACGTGTAATCGTCGAGACCGCGTTTCGACCGGTAGCGCGCGGCAATTTCCCGCTTCAGCAATTCCGTGAAAGCATCCCGCTTGCTCTCATGGATCAGCACATAGTCGGGCGCGATGCAGGTCTGGCCGGCGTTGAAGAACTTGCCGGTTGCAATACGGGCGGCGGCCTTGGCGAGGTCCGCGTGCTCTCCGACGATCGCCGGCGACTTGCCGCCGAGCTCCAGCGTGACGGGCGTCAGGTTCTGCGCGGCGGCCGCCATCACCTTGCGCCCGACGGCGGTCGAGCCGGTGAAGAACAGGTGATCGAAGGGCAGCGCCGAGAAGGCCGCCGAAAGCTCGGCCGGCCCCGAGGCGACCGCCACCCGCGTCCCGGGAAAGACTTCAGCAAGCAGCGAACGAAGGAATTCCGCGGTGCGCGGCGTGTGTTCCGACGGCTTCAGGTACACGTGGTTGCCGGCGGCGATCGCCGCCACCAGCGGGGCAAGCGCCAGATTGACCGGATAGTTCCATGGCGAAATGATCCCGACGACGCCGAGCGGTACGAAGCGCACTTCCGCCTTCGCCGGCCACAGCTTCCATCCGGCCTTGCGTCGTTCCGGCCGTACCCAATGTTTGAGCCTTGCCAGCGTGTGATCGATTTCCGAGAGCACGACGCCCCCCTCGCCAAGCAATGTCTCATGCCGGGCGCGATGACCAAAGTCCTGATCGATCGCCTCGCACATCTCCTCCATGCGGGCGCGCAGGCGCTCCCTGAGCCGGCTCAGGTCCGCACGGCGTTGCTCGACGGATGCCCGTTCGTCGCGCCAGGCCGCTCGCAGGCGGTCGAAGGTGGTGCGGAGCTCTGAAAGGTTGTCAGCGGATGTGGTCATCGGTCGAACGGGCAAAAAACCATTGGGCGGCATAATAGGTGCCGAGCACCCAGAGCGCGTTGAAGGGGATTGCGAAGCGGAAACGGCCATAGGCGAGAATGCTGTCGCTGATCAGGAACAACAGGCCACCATAGGCGGCGAACCGTGCTGCCGTCGCCCGAGGCGTTCCCGAAAGATGCCGGGCGCGGGAGATGGCCTGGGCCGCCATGACACCGAGCGCCAGTGCATAGATGATGACGGGAATGCGCATCTCCGGCGGGAGCGAGGTCCAGAGCCCGCCGACGACGGCGAGCGCGACGAGTGCAAAGGCAGCGAAGATGCCTTTGCTATCGGCAAGTCTGGCGTCGCGGGTGAGCGCATAGATGTAGGCGCAATGGGTCAGCAGGAAGCAAACGAGGCCGGCGAGGAAATAATCACCCGGCAGCATCAGGAAGACATCGCCGGCTGCCGCAAAGACAAGGCCGATCGCGACGGCCCAGGCATAGGCACTGGATGTTTGGGAGATCGTTCGCAACACCACGACGAGAAGCAGCAGGGTCGCCGTGGGCTTGGTCAGATAATGCAGCCAGCGCCAGAAAGAATCGTCCGAGGCGGAAAGCAGGCTGCCGAGGATCGCCAAAGCGGCACAGACAAAAAAGAGCGCGTAGGCGGGTCGATTTCGCCGAACGTCCAGGGTTCCCTGATAACTCATGCGACGCCACTCCCCCGCCCTGTCCGAGCCGCGTTTGGGCTCCGGTTCACCGCGATAGTTTCTATTTTTGCGCGATTGTCCAGCGCGGTGCGCGACATCAAGAACGACCACGCTTTCCCGATGATATGCGATCCGTCATCGCCCATGTGATGAACCGACTTTCTCGCGGCCGGATTGGCCTTTCGCCGGCGGCGGGCCCATAGTGCGTTCATGATCGCCAGTCCCGCCAGCCTGCCGCAGCCAAAATCAGGCCCCGAACTTCTGTTGTTGCACGCCTTGCCGCTCGACGGCTCCATGTGGGCGAAGCAGATGCATCTTTTGCCTGACGCAACGTATGCGCCAAGCCTCTATTGCGCAGGCGACACCCTTCACGCTTGGGCGCGAGCCGCGCTCGAACCTGTCAAGGGCGACAACATCATCGTGGTCGGCTGTTCCGTCGGCGGATCCTGCGCACTCGAGGTCGCGATGATCGCGCCGGAACGGGTATCTTCTCTCGTGCTCATTGGTACGAAAGCGAGACACCGGCCCGATCCGGCTTTGCACGCACGCGCTCTTCGGGTGATCGAGGAGGATGGCGTGGAGGCGGCCTGGGAAACCTACTGGGCGCCGTTGTTTTCACGCGCTACGAACGCCGCTGTCATCGGCCAGGCGAAAAGGATGGCACTGCGGCACTCACCCGGTGAGATCGCCCGCGGGGTCAGCGTGTTCCACACAAGACCGAGCCGGGATGATTGCCTCTCCGCGTTTCCCGGCCGTGTCACGATCGTAAGCGGTGCGGACGACGTTGCTCCCGGGCCAAAGATCAGCGCCTCCCAGGCAGAAGCCGCCCTCGATGGACATCTGCGTATCATCCCCGAGTGCGGTCATTATGTACCCTTGGAGCGACCCGGCGCACTCACTCAGATACTGGCTGAGGTAATCGCGGCGCAGCGGCGGGAGCCAAGAACCCGTTGATGGGGTGCTGGCGGCGCGACTTGGCACTGTTTATTTCGCCTTTTGGTGCGGCGTCAACTTCGTCTTTAAACGGACAAAAGCCCGCGGGATTTCTCCAGGCGGGCTTTTTTTGATTTGGTTGCGGGGGCAGGATTTGAACCTGCGGCCTTCAGGTTATGAGCCTGACGAGCTACCGGGCTGCTCCACCCCGCGTCCAGCGCAAATC